>CALLMD010000010.1 GCA_938007935.1 uncultured Hellea sp. | reverse complement strand
CAACTTTCAAATTGGGTTGTGTACGGGTGTAACTGCGGGAGCAAGAAAGAGGCCGCCACAGATAAATCATCGCCGCAGGGTTAGTGCCTTGTAAAACATTTTAGAAAAATTTGGTATCCATCAGGGTATCTGACTCTGCGGGCTGTCCTCGTTGAATTTTTCTGAAGGAAAAATCAACCGAGGAGAACGCTTTTACGGATTTTTCAAAAAATCCGAGTCTGGGGACAGGGTAAATGTGTCTAGTATTTTAATATGTCCATATCGATTTAAGAACGCAGACGTTCGCGCGCTATGTCATTGGCGACCTCATTTGTCGGTCTGTTGGAGCTATCAGAACGGGTGAAAATATCTTGTAATGTTGTTTTTATATTTTCGAGCTTTGCGTCCACCCAGCTATAGTCATATGTGCCCGATACTTCTGCTGCGACATTGATGATGCCGCCTGCATTAAGCACATAATCGGGGCAATAGAGAATATCGCGGGTGCGTAGCGCCTCTCCCATATCTGGGGTTCTTAATTGGTTATTCGCCGCCCCGCCCACAATATAGGCCTTTATATCATCAATCGTTTCCGCGTTAATTGCGCCGCCCAAAGCGCAAGGCGCAAAAATATCGGCGTCTTGCGCATATATGTCATCAACGCTGACAATGCTCGCATTAAGCTCTGTGGCCGCGCGCGCTGTCACTTCAGGATTAATATCGGCGACAATGAGGCGCGCGCCGGATTTATAGAGGCGCTGCGCGAGATTATAACCCACATGACCCAGCCCTTGAATGGCGACAATCAGACCGCCAAAACCTTCAACGCCCAGCTTATGCTGAACCGCCACGCCAAGGCCGCGATAAATTCCATCCGCCGTATGCGGGGACGGATCGCCCGATGCCGCCTCGCCTTCATCCAGACCCGCCACAAAATCAGTTTGGGTTTTAATGACGCGCATATCATCTGGCGACACGCCCACATCTTCGGCCGTAATATATTGCCCGCCCACCTTTTCTATTGCGCGGCCATAGGCCGAAAACAAAGCCGCCCGATCAAAGCTGCCCTCGGGCTTTATGATAACCCCTTTACCCCCGCCAAGGGGAATTTCCGCCATGGCATTCTTATAGCTCATGGCCCGTGATAATCGCAGCACATCGGTTAAAGCAGCGGCGTCATCTGTATATTGCCAGAACCGTGTGCCGCCGCTGGCGGGGCCGCGATTTGTGTTATGGACAGCAATATAACAGCGCAAGCCAGAGACCGGGTCAGAGAAACTATAAACGCCTTCGTGATCGTCAAAATCAGGATGAGAAAATATGGACATAAGGCCTTCTATCGGGCTGCAATGGGAATAAAATTCTAAATTTATATGAAATACAAAATTATGCGCTCTTAAGCGTTCCAAGCGCTTGCGCCGCGGCGCGCAATGTCCCCAAGGCAAAACCTGCTCCGGTACCATCGCCAATGCCAATGCCGAGGTCTAATAAGGGTTTCAGGTCAATACGGTCTAGAAGCGCCTGATGGGCCGGTTCTGTTGAGACATGGCCCGCCATGCAATGGGAAATCGAATCTGGGTTTAGCTTGTGCAAAACAGCCGCCGCAGAGCAGACAACATAACCATCTAAAATAACAGGAATAGATTGATGACGCGCCGCCAATATCGCCCCCACCATGCCGGCAATATCCCGTCCGCCAAAACAGCGCAGAACTTCAAGCGGGTCATTTAAAAGCGCGGAATGAAGACCAGCCCCTGTTTTAACCGCCGCAATACGCGCCTTTGCTGTTTCGCCCGTGCCGCCTGCCCAATATTCAGCCGCCCCGCCATAAAGACCGCGGGTGATACCCGCTGCCGCGGTCGCCGCGCCAAAGCCCGCATTGCCAAGCGCGATAATATCTGCCCCTTCGGCAACGACTTCCATGCCAAAGGCAATGGCGGCCGCGCAGTCTTTTTCGCTTAAAGACGGTTCTTGCGTAAAATCAGCCGAGGGATATTCAATGCCTAGTTCATAGACTTTAAACGCGGATTGAAGCGAGCTCGCAACACCTCGCACCGCCGCAGAGCCTTCGGTTAAACGTTTCACACGGCTTGCCGCATCAGCGGTTATATCCGTCTCAAAAACTTGCTTGGCAACGCCGTGCGTTCCCGCAAAAACCGCAATAAGCGGGCGGTCAATGGATGGGATGCGCCCTTGCCAGCCCGCGAGCCAGTCTAAATGTTTTGCCGCGTTCCCCAAAGGGCGCAAGACGTCATTATCAATGGCTGTGATGGCTTGCACAGATTTTATAGTCGCAGGGTCTGGCGCAGGCATGCTGGCAACCAAATCGCGAATGTCGTCAAATGGGCGTCCGGTCATATATGGACTTGTCCTAATCTATATCGGTTTGTCTCTTGTCCTGAAAAAATAATTATCAGGCATTAAAGTCTTAACAACCATCCTATGGTATTTTGCTCTAATGGGAAACACAGTTTTACGTGATGTTATAATCATTGGCGCAATGGGAACAGCTTTAGCCCTTGCATTTGCCAATAAAGAAAAGCTCTATGCCGCTGCAGGCATAACGCTACCGGCTGCGCCTGTCGAGGCTGCGCCCGTTGTCGCCGAGAAACCCGTGGCTAAAGGTCATCGCGGCAGTGTTGTGTCTATACCCAAGTCGCGCAATGACGGGCAATTTTGGACAGATGCCCGCGTTAATAGCGGCCATGTCAGATTCCTTGTCGATACGGGAGCATCCTCTGTGGCGCTGACATTAAATGATGCCAAGAAAGCGGGCATTCGGACTAGAGATCTTAACTATAATGTCCCTATCGCCACAGCTGGCGGGAGAAATATGGCGGCCTATGTTGAATTAAAATCGATTTCTGTGGGCGCGATTACGCTTCGCAATGTCCGGGCATTGGTCGTGCCAGAAGGGCTTGGGACCTCCCTTCTTGGCATGACCTATTTAGGACAATTGCAAAAAGTTGAAGCCACACCTAATGCGCTGCTTTTAAGGCTTTAAGAGCTATAAAATCGTCTTACGGATCATATTAATAGAGACCAGCGCGAGAAACACACCGAAAATAATTTTAAGTTTTCTCTGATCCGTATTATGCGCCAAGCGGGCTCCGAGGGGTATGAATAATATCGAGGTCAAGGCAACCAAAACGAAGCCTAGTATATTAACATAACCTAGTGATAAAGGCGGGCGGCTAGTCACTCCCCACCCGCTTAATATAAAGCCAAGCGTGGCAGGAATGGAGATAAACATACCAACGCCTGACGCCGTACCAATCGCGCGGTGAATTGTTTTTCCGCAAATAACCATTAAAGTGACAGAAAACGCCCCCCCCCCTATACCCATTATGGCTGAAAGCGAACCGACCGACATTCCTCCGATCGGGATAGAGGCGCCGCCAGGAAGTGTTTCTCGCCACCTCCAATCTGGACGGCCAAATATAAATTGCAGGGAAATCACTGACATAATGATACCAAAAATCAGCGTCAGCTGCGGACCTGTGATAAATTTAGCAAATATAGCCGATGCCAGTAACGCGCCAACGCCAATCCAAAGGCCCCAGCTTTTATATATTTTTGCGGGCCATAAAATATCCCAATCCACCGCCCCATGTTTGTGATGACTCGCCACTGATCTTATCGAACTGATAATAATAACAGCGGAGGATGTGGCGACAGCCGTATGCATAATTGTTGAGGCCGGATAACCCAAAGCATCAAAAACAAAATAAAGCGCAGGCACCATGACGGACCCGCCGCCAATACCAAATAAACCCGCACTAAATCCTGCGGCGCAGCCCGTGGCTAATAAAACCAATGCTAGCTTTATCACATCAGGTGAGAGCTCAATCACGCAGCGGCTCTAAATTTTTGCAAAGCGTCTAACCCACTTCGAATGACATCAGATGGGCGCATTTGCGCCGCCAGGTTTTCACTTAATGTTCGCCGCCATAGCCTTGCGCCAGGCTGACCCATATAAAGACCCATAATGTGGCGAATGATTGCCTTGGTTGAGCGGTCCGTGTCCTGCATGGATTCAGCATATAAAATAACATCCTGCACAATCTCTTCACGCGTAAGCGAGCTTACGTCTCCTGCGTAAAAGACTTCATCAACATCCGTTAAAATCCATGGGTCCTGATAAGCGGCCCGCCCAAACATAACACCGTTCAGCCCGCTTGAGGCAGCGCGGGCTTCTTCAAGCGTCTTCAAACCGCCATTAAGAACAATTTCTAGATTAGGGTATTGCGCTTTTATTTTATGAACTAACGCATAATCCAATGGCGGCACGTCCCTATTTTCTTTTGGGGAAAGACCTTTAAGCCAAGCTTTACGCGCATGAATGATAAAATGGGTGCATCCCGCCGCAGAGACTTTTTCAATAAATTCTGGCAAAGTTTCGTCTAGGTTTTGATCATCAATTCCAAGGCGGCATTTCACAGTCACAGGAATAGTCACAGCCTCAGCCATAGCTGAAAAACACGCAGCCACGAGATCAGGTTCGGCCATCAAGCAGGCCCCAAAACGTCCAGATTGCACACGGTCAGACGGGCAGCCAATATTTATATTAATCTCATCATATCCAAAATCTTCACCAATTTTAGAGGCCAGCGCAAGCTTATCCGCTTCACTCCCTCCTATTTGTAGAGCGACTGGATGTTCCTCTGGGTTAAACCCAATTAGATAATCTCGGTCCCCATGAACAACCGCATTGGCTGTTACCATCTCAGTATAAAGCAAAGCCCGTTTCGATAACCGGCGATGAAACCAACGGCAATGCCGGTCCGTCCAATCCATCATTGGGGCAACACTGACCGTGAAATTTTGTTTTCGCTGCATATTGATTATACTTTAGTTCATTAAGACAAAGGTCAATATGATTCAAAATCTTTTGGCGCAAGTTTGGTACCAAATCACCTAGGGAAAGAATTTAGAATAAGAATTACAAAACTATTCAATTTCGGCTAATAGATCTTTGGCTTCAACTTGGGCGCCAACATCGACATGCACGGCCTTAATAACACCGTTTGCTTCCGCATGGATGGCCGTTTGCATTTTCATAGCTTCAATGCTTAAGAGAACATCCCCAACCGAGACTTTATCTCCTTTAGCAATAGCTATAGTTGAAATAGAACCCGGCATTGGCGCGCCGACTTGATTTTTATTTCCGGCCTCTTTCTTACGGCGCTTAGCGACAAGGTTTTGGACAGCTCGGTCAGGCACAATAATAGTTCGTGGTTGCCCATTAAGTTCAAAGAAGACTTTTACATTGCCATCTTCTCCGACCTTACCAATATCAACCAGCCTAATCTCAAGAATTTTTCCGGGGTCAATTTCAACAGAAATTTCCTCGCCCGTTTCCATACCCCAAAAAAAGACTGGCGTTGGTAAAGCCCGTACGGGACCATAAATCCGGCGTCGGCCCATATAATCGAGAAAAACTTTTGGATAAATGAGATAAGCCGACAGATCCTCATCGGAGACTGCAAATCCCTTCAATTCTTTCGTCAGTGTTTTTCGGGCCTCATCCATATCGACATCTGGCAGCATTTCGCCAGGACGCACCGTATAGGGCTTCTCATCCTTGAGAACTTTAGCCTGTAATGCAGGCGGCCATCCGCCCGCAGGCTGCCCAATTTGACCACGCATCATATCAACGACTGAAGCTGGAAAAGAAATATCGCGCTCAGGATCTTCAACGTCTTCGCGGGTCAAATTTTGTGTCACCATCATCAGGGCCATATCACCAACAACCTTGGAGGACGGCGTGACTTTGACAATATCGCCAAACATCAAATTTGCATCAGCATAACACTGGGCGACTTCTAACCAACGATCACCTAAGCCAAGGCTACCCGCTTGCGCGCGTAAGTTTGTATATTGTCCGCCTGGCATTTCATGCAAATAGACTTCAGACGCAGGCGGGCTCACGCCAATTTCAAAGGCGCTATATGATTTTCGTACTTGCTGCCAATAGCTTGAAATATTACGAATAGCCGTAATATCCAATCCCGTATCACGCTCCGTATGGCGCAAGGCTTCAACTATAGACCCAAGACAAGGTTGGGAGGTACTTCCCGAAAACGCATCCATGGCCGCGTCAACGGCGTCCGCGCCCGCTTCACAAGCCGCAAGCACAGTTGCTGCAGCAATCCCGCTAGTATCATGCGTGTGAAAATGTATGGGCAATCCGGTTTCTTCTTTCAAAGCTTTAACTAATATCCGGGCTGCAGCAGGCTTTAAAAGGCCCGCCATGTCCTTAAGCCCCAAAATATGAACGCCCATCTCTTTGAGCTCGCGGCCCATTTTCAAATAATAATCTAGATTATATTTGGACCGGTCTGGATTTAAAATATCGCCTGTATAACAAATCGTCCCTTCGCAAATTTTGCCAGTTTCTAATACAGTCTCAATGGCCAAGCGCATATTGACCGTCCAATTTAAGCTGTCAAAAACACGGAACACATCAACGCCGTTTTTAGCTGCGTTGTGAATAAAACTTTGTACGACATTATCAGGGTAATTCGTATAGCCAACGGCGTTAGATGCCCGCAGCAACATTTGCGTCAAAAGATTAGGCATGCGAGCGCGAAGGTCGCGCAAGCGATTCCATGGGTTTTCTTGCAAGAAACGATAAGCCACATCAAAAGTCGCGCCGCCCCAACATTCCATAGAAAATAATTCGGGTAGGTTATGAGAATAAGCTTTTGCGACCGTCGTCATATCGATAGAGCGCATTCGTGTTGCGAGTAAAGATTGATGCCCGTCCCGCATGGTGGTGTCGGTAATCATGACACGCTTTTGCGCCAAAAGATAATCTGCCACTGCCTGAGCCCCCTTATCGTCTAGCAGATTTTTTAGACCCTTGGGCGGCGTTTCAGTTCTTAAAGCTGGCGGTATGTTCGTCAACTTAGACACGGGGCGGGGCGCGCCTTTGGTTTGAGTATGTCCATTGACTGTAATATCGC
Source organism: uncultured Hellea sp. (assembly GCA_938007935.1). Classification (GTDB taxonomy): domain Bacteria; phylum Pseudomonadota; class Alphaproteobacteria; order Caulobacterales; family Maricaulaceae; genus Hellea. The sequence goes on along the minus strand of CALLMD010000010.1, from coordinate 322,228 downwards.
CAATATAGGTAAGTAATTTATTCGCTCTATTTTTCCGGCGCGGAAATTCAAACAACTCTGGCGTATTATCAATAAATTTTGTCGTATAATTATTATTCAAAAATTCGGAATGCTTGAGCAGGTTTTCAACAAAAGGGATATTGGTGTTTACGCCGCGAATTCGAAACTCACGCAAGGATCTATCCATACGCGCAATTGCCATCTCGGGCGTTGGGGCCCATGCCGTAACCTTGACCAAAAGACTATCATAATAGCGCGTAATAACTGCGCCAGCATAAGCTGTGCCCCCGTCAAGACGGATACCCATGCCATTAGCCGAACGGTAAGCCGTGATACGCCCATAATCAGGAATGAAATTATTTGTTGGGTCTTCAGTTGTAACGCGGCATTGCAAAGCATGTCCGTTTAAAATTACATTATCTTGTGACTTTGCCCCTGTAGCTTCAGCCAAAGACTTGCCTTCAGCCAAAAGAATTTGCGAGCGAACAATATCGATGCCCGTGACTTCCTCAGTAACAGTATGCTCAACTTGTACTCTCGGATTGACCTCGATAAAGTAAAAAGCATCGGTTTCCATATCCATCAAAAATTCGACTGTGCAAGCACATTCATATCCGACGTGTTTGGTCAGTTTGACAGCTAAGCTACAAACTTCAGCGCGCTGTTTTTCAGTTAGGTAAGGCGCTGGAGCGCGCTCAACAACTTTTTGATTACGGCGCTGAACGGAGCAATCTCTTTCCCAAAGGTGATAAATATTTCCAGCTTTGTCCCCAAGGATTTGCACTTCAACATGACGGGCCCGGACAATCATTTTTTCAAGGAAACCCTCGCCATTCCCAAAAGCGGCTTCAGCTTCTCGCCGTCCTTCAAGAGCTTTGGATTCGAGCTCATCCTCCGAAAATATTGGCCGCATGCCGCGGCCGCCCCCGCCCCAGCTGGCTTTAAGCATAAGCGGGTAGCCAATTTCAGAGGCTTGTTTTTTAATTGCTGGCCAATCTTCATCCAAAACATCTGTCGCGGGAATAACTGGCACACCCGCCTTCACGGCGACATCGCGCGCGGAAGCTTTATCACCCAATAAACGCATGCTGGCTGCGCTTGGGCCAATAAAAGCAATGCCTGCTTCATGGCACGCATCTACAAAATCAGGATTTTCCGAAAGAAGCCCATAGCCAGGGTGAACCGCATCTGCGCCGCTTTCTTTGGCGACGCGAATAATTTCTTCAATCGAAAGATAGGCTTCAACGGGCCCCATACCAGCGCCAATACGGTAAGCTTCATCGGCTTTATAGCGGTGCAGACCAAGCTTATCTTCCTCGGCATATACAGCGACAGTTTTTTTGCCAAGCTCATTGGCAGCGCGCATGATTCTAATCGCGATTTCGCCTCGATTAGCTATGAGGATTTTGGAAAATTCAGACATAAGGTATTTTGATATCCATCAATAAAATTTGTGAATGGCCTATGGGCGAAAAACTCGACTTTGTGAAGGTCAACTTGTGTAAAACTCTATTTTACTGAACCAAATATTAGCTGATCGCTTTCTAACTGTTAAAACAAGTTATATTAATTCTGCTATATTCAAATTCATATCTTCTAATAATCGAACTTTATAGTGTAAGGTCAGGATAATTATGATTATCTGAAACAGCGGCGTTGTAATATAAGACGTTCTACTGGCAGGTGCTTATGGTAAATCCGTTGCATATAGACCCCGAAACTGGCGGCCTCGCACTGTCTGATAAAGGACGTAATATTGTTTTACATCCGCTTTGGATACGTGAGCGCGTTCGCGGCGAAAACATATATAGTCCCTTAAGCAATCAACGCTTATACGAACCTGCAGAGTTTCCTGCGGACTTAACCATTACAGATATCGCCTCACAAAATGATAATGTCGCGATCTTAGAATTTAGCGATGGAACCCAATTTGAACTTCCTGTGCCAGAGGTTTTAAAAGAAATTGGCGTCATTGATGACCCCGAAGCTCCGCCTATACCCGAGAGCTGGACAACAGCTTTAAACTCACGTCCTAAGGCGAAATGGAGTGATCTGGACGATTCAGCAAAACTCAAACAGATGTTAGAAGGGTTTTTACGTTACGGCTTTTGCATCATAGAAGGCACACCAACCGAGCGTGATGTCCTCATTAAACTTGCAGGGCGTTTTGGTTATGTGCGTGATACGCATTGGGGAAAAATCTTTAATGTCGAAAAAAAAGCCAACGCAACGGATACAGCCTATACTGATCTGCCTCTACCCTCTCATACAGATAATCCTTACCGTGAGCCTGTCCCAGGGATTCAATTTTTGCACTGTCTTGCCAATGAAGTATCAGGTGGTCTTTCGACACTTGTAGACGGCATCGCAATCACCGAACGGTTAGCGCTAGAATCCCCCGAAAAAGCCGCTCTTCTCGAAACGATAAATGTGCGGTTTCGATATCATGGCCCCGCCGCTATTTTGGAAACGCATGCGCCCATGGTCGAGCGCGATCATCGCGGGATTGTAAAACGTATTCGTCATAGTTCCCGTCTTGATTATGTGCCTGCCATGGAAAAGGAGACGCTAGATATGTTTTATGCCGCGCGTAAGCGTCTAAATGAACTTTCTAATGATCCTGAATTTCGTATTACTTTCCCCTTTAAAAAGGGTACACTCTTAATGATGGATAATTACCGTTTGCTCCATGGCCGCACAGCCTTTGATGGCGATACGGGACGGCGGCACTTACAAGGCTGCTATACTGATCATGATGGGGTAACGAGCCTTTACCGCATGCTGGCGAATGGAAGTCAGATTACCGCAGTTCCCACAGAGGCCTAAATCCGCCATAAGCAGATATGCATATTTATATTGACGCTGATGCCTGCCCCGTTCGTGAGGAAAGCTATAAAGTCGCAAGACGCCATAATGTACCAGTCACTGTCGTCAGTAACTCTTTTTTGCGGGTTCCCCGAGAACCGCTGATAAACTTCATTGCTGTCTCAGATAATTTTGATGCTGCAGATGATTATATTGCTGAAAGTGCAGACGCTAAATCCATTGTTATCACGTCAGACATTTTGCTTGCTGAACGCTGCCTAAAAAATGGCGCACATGTTTTGGCGTCGAATGGAAAGCCCTTTACGATGGATTCAATTGGCGGGGCAATTGCAACTCGTGCGATAATGGCCGATCTACGGGCGGGGGCTGATATGCCTAATCTTGGTGGCCCGCCGCCATTTACACATAAAGATAGATCAAAATTTCTTGAAGCCTTGCATATTATGCTAGAGAAACTGAAACGAGATCATAAATAAATTCCATCATTTCTTCATTGACCCTGCGAACCTTATGCCTATGTTGCCGCGACTTTTCTAAGGACTTTAAAATGACTACTCTTGATATCCCTGGACTTGAAAAAACTGTCGAGGCCGCATGGGAAAACCGCGCTAAATTAACGCCAGAAACAAAAGGCGACTATCGCGACGCAGTTGAGGCCGCCATCTTGGCCCTTGATGGAGGCCAAATGCGGGTTGCTGAAAAGAGCGGTAATAATGACTGGGTTGTACACCAATGGCTTAAAAAGGCCGTGCTGTTAGGTTTTCGCCTTCACGCCAATGGGCTGATGAGCGGATCATCCAATGGCGGAAATTGGTGGGATAAAGTGCCGTCAAAATTTGAGGGGTGGGGCGAAGCCGAATTTCAAAAAGCAGGCTTTCGCGCGGTGCCAAATTGTGCCGCGCGGCGGGGTAGTTTTATTGCGCCAAATGTCGTCCTCATGCCCAGCTATGTCAATATTGGCGCCTATGTCGATGAAGGCACAATGGTAGATACTTGGACGACGGTTGGCTCTTGCGCCCAAATCGGCAAGAATTGCCACCTCTCTGGCGGCGTAGGGATTGGCGGGGTCTTAGAGCCCTTACAAGCCAACCCCACTATTATAGAAGATAATTGCTTTATCGGGGCCCGCTCGGAAATCGTTGAAGGCGTGATTGTGCGCGAAGGTGCTGTGCTTGCCATGGGCGTCTATCTTTCGCAGTCCACTAAGATATTCAACCGTGCCACTGGTGAGATCAGCTACGGCGAAGTGCCAGCATATTCGGTTGTCGTTCCAGGTTCACTTCCCGCCAAAGACGGGTCGCATAATCTTAATTGCGCCGTTATCGTAAAAACAGTGGATGCTCAAACGCGGTCAAAAACAGGCGTCAATGAGTTATTAAGAGACTAACCATTAGGGCAGCGCATCCTCAATATTATTTAAAAGCGTATCAAGGATTTTTTCTTGCTTACGCCACACAGGCTCGCTCGATTTCGGGAGCGCTGTTTTAGGCATGTCCTTAAACGCGGCTTCCATATAATCCTGCCATATAATGGCCGGAATTGAGCCGCCAGTCACTTTGTCCATAGGCGTGTAATCATCAGCGCCCACCCAAACGCCCGTGACGATATCAGGCGCATATCCAACAAACCAAGCATCACGAAAATCATTAGTCGTCCCGGTTTTTCCCGCAATATCACGGCCTGGAACCTGTGCGCGGCGGCCTGTGCCTTGAGTGACAGTTCGTCTCATAAGGCGGTTCATATAACCTAGATTTTCAGAGCTAATAACTTTCGGATTGTTCTGAACTGGATAATCATAAAGCGGCGTCCCATTAGCTGTTGAGACCGACAAAATGCCATAAGGCGTTGCCATCTTGCCATAATTTGAAAACGGCAAATAGCTGGCTGTTAATTTTAGTGGTGTCGTAACCTGAGCGCCAAGTGATAAACTTCTAAGCGGTTTTAGGTCCTTCAGGCCAAAATCGGCAGCTGTTTTAACGATTGCGCTGCGCCCAATTTCTTCTCCTAAACTTACGGCAACCGTATTGATTGATTTTCCAAAGGCATCCTCAAGCGTCATCTTGCCTTTAAATTCCTCGGAAAAATTTTCCGGTGCCCAGTCACCTATTTCAATCGCTTTATCTTCGCGGCGATCCCACGGGGTCAGGCCCGCGCGAAACGCAGCTAAATAGACAAAAGGTTTAAATGCAGATCCAGGTTGCCGCTCGGCTTGTACCGCGCGGTTGAACTGACTTTCGGAATAGCCATTACCGCCAATCATCGCCATAACGCCGCCAGTCCCATCAAGAGATACTAATGCGGCTTGGGTTGCATTGCGGATTGGGTCAAGACGTGAATTAACCGCTTGGCTTGCTTTTAACTGCGCGTCAAAGTCCAGCGTCGTTTGCACCACCATATCTTGGGACGGCGTACCCACCACCCGTTCTAGCTCAGGCCAAATCCAATCGACAAAATATTGCGCGCTATTATCTGATTGTGGACGGCGAATATTTATCGGGTCAGTTAAAGAGCGATAATGCGTATATTTATTAATCAAGTTTTGTTTTGCCATTACATCCAAAACAATCGCTGTCCTTTTGGCGGAAGCCTCAGGTGAAGAAATGGGACTATAACGTGACGGGGCTTTAAGCAGCCCGGCCATCATGGCGGCTTCAGCTATTGTCATATCTGCAGCAGGCTTACCAAGGTAGCGCTGACTAGCAGCCTCAAGCCCCCAAGCCCCGCTTCCGAAATAGACCCGAGAGAGATACATCTCTAAGATTTCATCTTTTGTGAAAGCTTGCTCTAACCATACAGAGAGCATCATCTCTTGCGCCTTGCGTTTGAGCGTTTTCTCAGGCGTTAGAAACACATTTTTAGAAAGCTGTTGAGTCAAGGTTGAGCCGCCTTCGACATAGCGGCCTGCTTTGACATTTTTAACCATGGCCCGCGTAAGCGCTTTGGGATCAAGGCCGACATGAGTTTTAAAGCGGCGGTCTTCTATGGCTGTGATAGCCGCAGGAACATGGGGCGGTAAATCCGCAAGCTTTACACGCGGCGCAAATGACGCCCCGCGGACCAAAATATCACGCCCATAACGATCCACGATTTGAATGCTGGCAGGCCGATTTGGTTTCCACAGTGTTTCAGCAGATGGCATATCTTTGGAGGCCACAGCAACCGCGCAAAGGGTGAGCATACCCGCGCCATACCCAATAGCCGTCAAGGCTGATACCGTTCGTTTAAACGGCCTTTTATATTTACCTAGCGTTGTTTTCAAAGCTCTTGGTCACATCATAGGGTTAATCGGAATTAACCCTATGCCAAGAGAAGATTAAGCAGCCGTGAACTCAGCGTTAAATTGCTGTCATTAAAGGCAGTCCAGCTTAAGAAGGAAGTGGCGCCGTTGGACCCGCAAGGCCTGGTTCTTTTGCGCCTGCCCCGCGATTATCTTTATCTTTGACAGGACAGAAGCTTAAAACCGTTGAGCCAGCCGCACGCGATTCTTTACCCGGCTGAATAAAGTCCAAACCGTTGGCAGTTTTTGCCAAGACAAGATCCAGATCATCACCGCGGTCACGATAAAGATCATCAAGCGTATATTCCTCAGACAAGGTAGTTGAACGGAAACGCCAACCTCCCCACCAATCACGTGTGAGCGCATCAAAGCTTCGGCCGCGTGACGTCAACGTCCGGCCTCGTGAGGTAAAGGCAATTGTATCCGCATCATCCTCATCATTCTCATGTGAGGTCACTTGGAAAACACGGTGACGACCAAGCTCTGGCGCGAACTCAACACAAACCAAAGCATTATAAGCATCATTGGGCGTTGCGGCGATGAGATGATTAAAGGCTGAATGATCGAGTCTGAAATCCGCATTTTCGGACAGAACCTCTCCGTAAAAGGTTTTATGTCCCTCAAGGCGCGCGCCGCGTAATCGCCGCCAATTCGTATCGGCCACTAAAACTTTGATGTCCATTTCTTTAAGCGCTTTGGCCAAGCCGAGCGACCATGGATTGGCTCCAACAATCATAACCCCATCACCGCCGCCCGCAGCAAGTCCTAATGCCTTTGAAATGGGACCAATGAAGAAACCCGCAAATAAAACTGTTGCAAAGACAAGCGCAAAAGCAAGCGGCACAAATAGCGCGCCTTCTGGGCGCCCAATAGCTGTAAGCTCAGCGGCGAATAGACCCGCAACCGCCACAGCTACCACGCCGCGCGGCGCGATAAAGCTGATTAAGATAGCTTCTTTCCAATGCAAACCAGACCAAAGCGTTGAGAGCATCACCGCAACAGGCCGTACAACCAACATCATCGCCAAGACAAAGGCCCCGACGCGCCATTCCGTCAAGAAGGCTTTAAGAACATCAGGCGTTAGGGTCGCCGTCAAAATGACAAAAACGCCTGAGACCAATATAATTGCGATGGTTTCTTTAAAACGGCGCATCTCAACCATGGCCGCGAATTTCGTATTGGCCATAGTCATACCCAAAGCTGTTACAGCCAAGAGCCCAGTTTCATCTGCCATAGTATTAGCCAACACGTAAATCGCAAGCACCCAAGCCATAACAACTGGGGCTTTAAGGTATTCGGGAATATGTCCACGGCGGAACGCCCACGCTAAACCATAACCTGAGATAATACCTACAATTGTTCCAAATATTGCCGCAAATGCGAGTTTGCCAAAAACAAGATACATAGACGCTTCGGTTTGTGAAAAACGAATAAACTCATATCCACCAACCGCAAAAAGCGCGCCAAGCGGATCATTCACAATCCCTTCCCATTTAAGCACATTAGCTGGACGGGATTTAAGATGCGCTTGGCGCAATAACGGCATAATCACGGTCGGGCCGGTAACAACAAATAAGCCGCCAACCATTGCAGAAATATCCCAAGGCAATCCCACGATGTAATGTGACGCAAAGGTGCCGAGCAGCCAAGCTATTGGAGCGGCCAAAACAACCATTCGAATGACCGCGTGGCGCGCATCGCCCAAATCTTTTAGACTCAGAGTCATGCCGCCTTCGAAAAGAATAATCGCAACAGCCAGTCCAATCATAGGACGGTAAAGATCTCCAAAATCATTTATCGGATCGAGCCTGAATGATTCAAGCAAGCTCTGGATAGGCGCAGGAAGTGACATACCTAAAAGCCAGCCAATAAGCGGGCCAAAAATTAATCCCGCAATGGCCATTAACACAATCGCAGGACGTTGCATTTTCCATGCAAGCCATTGTGCCCCTATTCCAAGAACGCCGATCAAGGCGATCTTGAAAGGAAGCATATTCACAACATGATGAGCAGCATCTGCAGCAGCAGCCATATTTAAACCCTAATTAAAACTTCACTGAATAACTAATCATCTACGCGCATAATATCAAAGCCGATATCATTATTACCGTAGCTGCCGTTATCATATTGATCAACGCGGCCTTCAAACCAATTCATTAAATGCTCATAAACATTCTCATAAAACCTTGTGAGGTCTGTCTCATTTAAAGGCAAAAACAGTTCAGCCTCACGGCCTTCATCTATATGGACAAACATCTTATCACCCTCCTTACGGCATGTCAGAACAAGCCGCATGAAATCCCCTTCGCCAGAAATATTAATCGCAAGGCCGAAGCTGATAGGCTCTAAGGGTAAAAATCCTTTACCTGTTACGGAAAAAGCCGCTGATCGATAATTTTGCGCAGTAAACGGACCTTGTGGCGGGACCAAAAAGACACATTGCTTTTCACTATCAAGCCATTGGCATAACCCATCACAAATTTGTTCCGCCACAGATCTAATTTGTGCATAATTATCAAAACTTCTTGCCCCATAAATTTTGGCAGCATCAGCAACTTTTGACAAACGTGAAGGTGTTTTGGGCATTCAGTCTTTCCTATCTCCGCTATTAATGCCAGTAAGCGGCGCTTTATCCAAGCTCAAATATAACGCAAAGACATCAATGGCACAGCTCTTGCTTTTTAAGCCTTATAGACGTGTTTGGAGGGGAAATGACCCAATTTATCGTAAAAATCGCCGTAATTACCGGGTTGGCAGTTTCATTGACAGGGTGTGCTCAAATAAGTTTAGTTGGGGATAATTTATGGGGCTTCACAAAATCTGCGACAAATTTTGTAATGAAGCCCGTTACAGGCCTTCTTAGGTCAGCGCCGAGACAAGATTATGTCTTTGATCAAAAATCCTATTCCTCAAACGCTTATTCAGCGCAGCATCAAGTTAAAACAGCGTTTGCCCAGGATGGAACATCACATAAAGGTGCTCAGCTTATTGTTCCTAAGCTAGCCAGACTCCCTATACCACAGCCTCAAAATTATAGCCGTGTCAAACAGACAGCCTCGCGTAATTACCCGGCAAAGGCATATCAACATCGAAGCTTCTCGACGTCAAAAACACCAAGACAAAGTGTAAGACAAGCGCGCCCGATTGTTAGGCAGGCACAAATGCGGACACAACCAATAAATAAAGTTCAAAACCAACCAGACATTTCATTTGTGAAAGTTGGCGGAGGGTCTAATATGAATGATTGGGTATCTTGTCAGCAACGCGCAGGACATTATTTCCAAATGACCCGAACTGGATACCGTATAGATCCTAATTTTGAAAATTGTATGCGCTCAAAAGGTTATAAGCCTGAAAGCGAAGCCAAGGCTGAACTCAATTTATAGTCCAATAATATCGTAATGCCGTTTGGCATTACGGCTAACCATCGCCCATTCGCTATTCTTCATTCTTGCTTGATGTCTGTGATAAGCCATGGGCGATTTAAAACTTTCCATGACGTTGAATTTTAAGGCGTTAGTCGCATCCTGCCAGACACGAAAAAAAACGCAATCTTCCTCTTGCTCTGAGAGACGTAAATGGGCGGGTAAGGCGCGTTTAATACCATCTACATCAGCCTCTGAAGCCTCAAGCCATCCGCTTAACCAAACAGTTTGACTTTCACCTTTTTCGGCTTTCAACGTTGCCATTAAGCCCTGACGGTAGTTTTCATATTTAGGCATCCAACCAAGCTCCGTCTTTGCGCGGTCAGAATTGATACGCTTTGTTTCAACATAAAAGCTACGAGCCATATCTGATATATTTGCGTCATTATGGTCAAGCACAGGCGGGCGGGTTATATCGATAAGGTCTGCTGCGAAGTTAATAACGTCTTGAGGCCGCGCTGGATAACCATCCGCTAAGTTATAAATTCTGACCGGGTTCGGATTTTTAATGGACTTTAAAACAGCACTAGAAATGTCCTCCACATGAATGCGGTTGACGATATGACCCGGCTTAATAACGGCTCTTGCTTGGCCTTGACGTAAGCGCGAAAAACTTGATCGGTTTGGGCCATAAATTCCTGCAAGACGAAAGACATGAACTGGCAACTCCGTCTCAAGCCATTGTAATTCTGCGCGCATTCTATTTTTGCCGCGCTGGGTTAAAGGCTTCAAAAGTTCATCTTCATATGCCCATTGCCCTTTCCGGTCGCCATAAACACTTGTTGCGGATAAATATCCTACCCATGCGGCCCTTTTTGCAATTTTTGATAATGGCATCTTAAGTCCATTTAAAAACGGATCACCTTCAGCATTAGGCGGAATAGAGGATAAGATGATATCAGCTCGGCCTAAAAATTCGGCAAGCCTGCTAGAAACAGTTCCGCTATATATAATGGCTTCAATACCCATATTGCGTAAAGATTTGGCTTTGGCTTCCGTCCTCGTTGTTGCCGCTACGCGATAGCCTTGTGCATTAAAATGCGGAATAAGCGCTCGCGCGGAATATCCCGCTCCAAGTAAAACGACCGTTTTTTGGACGCTTTTTTCTTGCTGTGATTTAATGCGCTGTGCCATTGCTGCCTGACATTCCTTTCGCTATTTACCTCACATGAATTTACGCTGCTTACTCCTAGGGGTTTTACCCTTGATTGCAATATCATTTGCAGCGCCTGCTTTTGCGGCAGACTTAACAGCCAGCTTTGATGCAAAACACAAAAGCTGCTTGGAACGAATTGCCATAGATAATGAATTAGCCTTTGAAGAAGCCATGATCTGGCAAGATGATGGCGGTGGACGCCGGGCCAAACATTGTGTTGCTATGGCACTTTATGCCCTTGGCCATGAAGATGAAGCCGCCAATAGGCTAGATAATTTGGCGAAAGCTTCAGATGGCGGCACCCCTTCAATGCGTGCAGATTTTTACAGTGAGGCTGCTAACTTTTGGCTCGTCGCCAATAAACCGGACCGCGCTTACAAATCGGCAACGGATGGCCTTGCCCTAAAAGTGGATCATCTTGATCTTCGCATTGCCCGCGCCCGCGCCTATGCCATGTCAGGATATTATGAATATGCAGAAATGGATTTAACCTCGGTGCTTGGCTTTGACCCACAACATGCTGATGCCTTACGCTACCGTGCTGATGCCCGTTTGCAACAAGGGCGATTATCAGAAGCAAAAGTAGATATAGAAAATTCTTTAGCCTATGGCCCAACATCGGTTGAGACAGCGCTCTTGAGAGGTCAGATAAACGAAGCTATACGCAAACAAAAGTAACCGTTCGGAGAACTATATGATTGCTTACACCACAGTTGGAACTAATGATTTAAAGCGGGCCAAAGAGTTTTATGATTCATTGTTTGGCGAAATCGGCATTAAGGAACTTTGGGCAAGTGATACATTTGTGGGCTATGGCCCATCAATGGATCAGCCCATGTTTGGTGTCTGCCAACCCCATGACGGTAAAGCCGCAACATCCGGAAATGGAACAATGATTGCCTTAGCCTGCCCAAATAAAGAAACCGTCCATAAAATTTATGACAAGGCAATTGCTTTAGGCGCTCAAGATGAAGGCGCTGCTGGTCCGCGCGGCGATACAGGCTTTTATTGCGGCTATTTTCGTGACCCTGATGGCAATAAACTTAATTCCTTTGCTATGGTCACACCTGAGGCCGATTAATTAGTCTGCCCCGAGTTCTTTTAAGAAGAACTCCAAAATTTGTCTATCCCGATGAACACGGTTTTCACTGCTGCGAAATCCGTGCTTCTCTCTCGGATAAGTCATAACTGACATGTTATGTGCGCCGCGGTTTTGCATTGCGTCCATTAATTTTGTCGCGTTATGAAACACAACATTATCATCAGACATGCCATGAATAAGAAGGAAGGGTTCTGTTAATCCATCTAAATACGGAAAGACATTGCTCTTTTCATAAGCGCCTTGCGTATAATTAAGACTGTCAGGGTCCGGGCTGCCCAAATAGCGTTCCGTATAAGCCGTATCATAAAGCTGCCACTCCGTGACAGGCGCGCCGACAACGCCGGCTTTGTAATCATCCGTTTGCGCGAGCATATGCGCTGTCATATAGCCCCCATAAGACCACCCATAAACGCCCATTTTATCAGGATCGATAAAGGGTTGTGATTTTAGCCATGCCGCGCCCAGTTGTTGATCTGCGACTTCAGGCTGTCCCATCTTACGATAGATCACTTCTTCAAATTGTTTGCCGCGATAACCAGAGCCTCGATTATCCATCTGGAAAACAACAAACCCATGATGGGCCAGCATTCTTGCAAAGCTTTTCCGGTTCCATGTGTTCCTAACCCGTTGAACATGTGGGCCGCCATAAACCAAAGTCACACTTGGGCGTTTCTCACCCGCTTTTAAATCCAGCGGTTTGAACACTTCATAATGAAGATCCGTTCCATCTGCAGTTTGAAGCGTTCCAAATTCAGGAATTATATGGGCGGGCTGAAAAGGGGCATAAGGATGAGACGCACCAATTTTATTTTCATTCAGCCATGACAGCGGTGTTCCATCACTTTGAAAGGCGCGGCTTTGTGGCGGCGTCTGAACATTGTTAAACCCGCCAATATAACGCTCACAACTCTTACTAAAGTTAGCACTATGAATACCTGAATTAGTCGAAATTTGAATAAGCTCGCTTCCATCGATATTAATTCGATAAAGATGGCGCTCAACAGGTGTTTCTTTCCAGCCCGTAAAATAAATGTCACCTGTCTTTTCATTCACACAGTTCAGTTTAGTCATTAGGATATCGGCAGGGGTGACTGCCGTAAAAGTACCTGCCATGTCGCCGCTTGTTTGGACATTAAAGAGTTGCCATTGACCATTGCGTTCACTTGACAAGAGAAGGTTGCCCGCAGGTAAATTTCTATCTTTCAATGGTTTTATGCTGAGCTCAACATTTATCCACGTCTCAGACGTTTCTTCGAACAAAATTTCTGAGACGCCCGTATTCGGATTTATTTTGAGCAATCTATGAGATTTTTGATCCCGTGATAGAATACCTGCGTAAAGCGCCCTACTATCAGCACTCCAAAAGACTCGCGTTAAATAAATATCTTTTTCTGAGCCTATATCCACCCACCTTGTTTTACCACCGCGCCGGGAAACTATGCCGAGCTTCACAGTCGCATTTGGAGTTCCCGCAAAAGGATAGCGCTGCGTAATATTTTTTACGCCATTGCCTGTATATTCAATACGGTTACGGGTTGCGACATCACTCTCATCCGTTTGTGTATAGGCTATCCGTCCTGCATCAGGACTTGGCCAATAACCCGTAAAACGGTCCAGCTCTTCTTGAACAACAAAACTAGCAATACCATTTCGTATTAATTCAGTTGCACCATCCGAAAGTTGCCTCTCTAGTCCAGAGTCTAGGTCTTTGACATATAAGTTATTCTCACGGATATAGCTGACATAGCGCCCTTTTCCGAATACTTTGGGGTCCGTTTCAAATCCTTTCGTCGCCGTAACTTGCTTTGGCTTATTGGTTTTTAAATCATATAAATAGATGTCTCCGCCAAGTGGGAAAAGAAGCAGGTCATCCCCCACCCATTTATAGGAGACAATACCGCTTCCATATTCGCGCTTACGTTCCCGTCTGTTTTTTTCTTCTAAAGATAGTTCTTCAGGCGCGCCTAAAATGTCAGTCGAGCTGACCAACAAACGTCCTTCTCCGCTTTCAAGGTCATAGGCCCAGAGATCTTGCTGTCTCGCATTATCTTTACGGCCCTGCAAAACAGTCGCCATAGTTCCTTCAGGTGAAATCTGAGCTCCTTTAAGCCTCGGGCCATGAATTGACGGATCAGCATGTAAAGCCTCGGGCGTTAACTTGCCTGGGCCTGGCTTATTCGTCAGATAAGTTTTTTTAGCTTCTGGTGTCTGGGCCTGTTGCGCCGCAGTCTCCAAATCAGATAACGGGCCGTCAGAATTGCCAAGTGAGGACTTATCTCCGCATCCAGATATTATCGCAAAGCTTGCCATCATTATCAGAAAGGGTTTTAGACTCATTAGCTGCTCTTTAGTTATTAAGTGGTCATTTGCATATGGCCCAAAATACCCAAGTTCCGCAAGCATCTGTTTGACAAATAGCTTGTCTGTTATATGGCGGGAATATGCTGGATTTACGTCCTGTCTTTTTTGTCATCGGCTTGATGGTTGCCGCTCTGGGTGTGTCGATGTTCGCGCCCATGGGCGTGGACTTGGCCTATGGGGACCGGTCATGGCGCGCATTCGGGATTTCAGGAATTCTGACAACCCTCTTGGGCTCAGCTTTAGCCATGGCGACTTATACGCCTAAACCCGATTTGCGCGCGCGGGGCGCTTTTCTATTAACTGTCTTAAGCTGGGTATCACTATCATTCTTTGCCGCCTTCCCTTTTATGCTTGATCCTATGGAACTTAGCGTAACGGACGCGCTTTTTGAGGCCACATCAGGCATTACAACGACAGGGTCCACCATATTAACAGGACTGGATAATCTACCCAAAGGCGTTTTGCTGTGGCGCGCAATTCTGCAATGGATAGGCGGGGTCGGTATTATTGTGACGGCTATGGCCGTACTACCCATGCTCAAAGTTGGCGGTATGCAGCTCTTCCGTCTTGAATCCTCAGATATGGGCGAAAAAATTCTTCCAAGAGCCGCCTCACTTGCTGCCGGAATTGGTGGTATCTATGTTGCCTTAACAGTCTTTTGCGCAATTGGGTATGTCGCGACTGGCATGAACGGCTTTGACGCCGTCGCTCATGCGATGACCACATTAGCAACAGGGGGATACTCGACCTCCGATGCCTCAATGGGCGGTTTCATGGATAATGGGGCAGACCTTGTTTGCATAGCCTTTATGATGGCAGGGGGGATGCCCTTTGGGATTTACCTCTTACTTGTAACCCGCGGTGATTGGCGCGCGCCCTTTAAAGACTCGCAAGTCCGCGCTTTCATTATTGTTATGACGGCCTTAATTGCTTTGATTACTGTTTATTTATGGCTGAACTCAGAACTCACGAATTCAAGAGCGCTCAGGCTTTCCGCCTTTAATGTCGTCTCTATTGTGACAGGCACAGGTTATGCCACAGCGGATTATAATGCTTGGGGGCCTTTTGCCATGACGGCCTTTTTTGCTTTTATGTTTATAGGGGGCTGCGCTGGCTCTACAGCTTGTTCTATAAAAATATTTCGTTACCAAGTCGCGTTTGAAGCGCTACGTGGATATCTATTTAAAATGCCGCGCCAAAATACAGTGGTCCCGTTACGTTATGGCGGAAAACCCCTACCGGAAGCCGTCGTATATTCGGTTATGGGATATTTCTTTCTCTTCTTTATGACTTTTGCCGCCGTCGCGATTACACTTTCAATTCTAGGCTTAGATCCTATCACAGCTTGGTCTGGGGCTGGCAGCGCCGTTGCAAATGTAGGTCCAGGTCTGGGCGATATAATTGGCCCAGCAGGGACTTATGAAGCCTTACCCAATAATGCAAAATGGGTCTTACTTCTGGCTATGATTGTTGGACGCCTTGAAATCGTAACGGCCTTAGTTGTTTTAACGCCAGCCTTTTGGCGCGCTTAAAGCTCGGTCAATTTAAAAATATAATCCGTATTGCAAAATTCACAATTCGCTTTAATTTCGCCGCTCTCCGCCATCTCTTCCAAGGCCTTAGCTTCAAAAGATTTAAGCGTCATTTCGAGACGCTTCCTTGAGCACGTACACTTGGCCTCAATAATAGCTCTATCAACAACACGGACACCATATTCATGAAACAAACGGTATAAGAGTCTGTCTTGTGTCAATTCCGGATCAAGTAACTCTGTGTCAGAGACAGTGCTAAATAAAGACTGTGCTGTGACCCAAGCATCTTCTGTATCTCCTCGAAGGTCATCATCTGCGATTTTTTGAATCATGATGCCCCCTCCCCGCCAAACTGGTTCTTTCCCAGGTTCTTGTATTTGCCCGCAGGCGAGCCGAATTTGCGTGGGGATTTGTTCCGATTGACTAAAATAATGCTCTGCGCAATCTGATAAGCGCGCGCCTTCAATCGCGGCAAGGCCTTGATACTTATCCATATCCGCGCCTTGATCAATTGTCATAGAAAATGTTCCTCCGCCCAGTAATGTCTCGGCTCCGGGATTGCGGCTATCAAGTGTGATTTGTTTCAGGCTGTCCTCATCCCACCGCGCATAACCCCGTATAGCGCCATCCGTCGTGCAATCTGCTAGCAAAAGACTTATCGCGCCATCATTTGTGCCATGACATTGAATGAGCAATCGCCCTTCAAATTTCAGTGAACGCGCGACAATCGCGCATAACATCATCGCCTCACCAAGCATACGCGCAACAGGCTCAGGGTATCTTGGCCCGATAGCCTTATTCAGAGCATCACCTAATTGAACAGCGCGTCCACGAACAGGTTGTCCATCGAGCTGAAAAACTGTGACGACATCATCGTTCTTATTATCTAGCACATTCATGGCTGCCAGATGGGGGATGCGGAATAAAACCGCAAGAGGCTTATTTATATCTTCTGATCAAACTCACCAATTTCATCATATTTCGCGAGACGTTTTTCAATTTCACGGAACATACCGATCATATTTTCCTCAGATGCAGGACTTTCAACAACAACAACAAGATTTGGTGTGTTTGAGCTTGCGCGCATAAGACCCCAGGTTCCATCCTCCAATGTCATTCTCACGCCATTGACGGTATTCACATCAACAACTTTTTGACCTAAAATTGTTTTTCCTGCTTTGGCATCATCCTGAGCTTCTTTGACGATTTTATCAATAACGTCATATTTTTCTTCATCAGCACAATAGGGCGACATGGTAGGACTGCCCCATGTTTTTGGTAAATCACGCCGTAAGTCTGCCATGGATTTATCAGGGTTACGGTCGAGCATCTGTAGTATGGCAATAGCCGATGTCAGGCCGCAATCATAACCACGTCCTATTGGTTTATTGAAAAAATAGTGACCCGACTTTTCGAAACCGACTAAGGCATTTAACTCTTTAGAACGGCGTTTAATATAAGAATGGCCCGTTTTATAATAATCCGTCTTTGCACCATTTTTAATCAAAACGGGATCTGTCGTGAACAAGCCTGTCGATTTTACATCAGCCACAAATTGAGCGTTAGGATAAATCGCGGATAAATCGCGTGCCAACATAACCCCGACCTTATCAGCAAATATCTCTTCGCCTTCATTATCCACGACGCCGCAACGGTCTCCATCCCCGTCAAAGCCAAGGGCTATATCTGCTTTATGTTCGAGGCAGCTATCACGCATCGCATGCAACATTTTCATATCTTCAGGGTTTGGGTTATAATTTGGGAAGGAGTAATCAAGTTCACATTCAACCGCCACGACTTCGGCGCCAATACGCGTTAGAACCTCTTCGGCAAATGCGCCAGCTGTTCCATTGCCGCAAGCCGCCACAACTTTTATTTTATTTTCAAGTTTTACGTCTTTAACAAGGTCATCAATAAACGCCTGACGGACGCCTTCAACATAACGATATGACCCCCCTGCCCGAACTTTGCCTTGTGCGCCTAAAACGATTTCCTTAAGACGGCTCATTTCATCTGGGCCAAATGTTAGGGGCGGTTCAATACCCATCTTCACACCTGTCCAGCCATTTGAATTATGACTAGCTGTAACCATAGCAACGCCTGCACAGTCTAAGTGAAATTGTGCAAAATATGCGGTCGGTGATAAAGCAAGACCAATATCAAGAACTTCAATGCCAGCGTTAACAAGACCAAGCATAAGCGCTTGTTTTATGCCCAGTGAGTAATGGCGGAAATCGTGCCCAACAGCAATTTTCGGATCAACCCCGCGCTCATACATCAATGTACCGAGCCCTTCGCCCAAAGCTTGAACACCATAAAGGTTTAGCTCGGAGGCTTTTTCATCTCCAGCTAGGCCAAAATACCAGCGCGCATCATATTCCCGAAACCCGGTCGGCTTCACGAGAGCCTGAGTTTCAAATTCAATAGTATTTGGGGAGAGCGCGGGTTTTGGTTTGCGAGTGTTAGCTTGTGACATGTCGGACTTCCTACAGCGAAAATTATGAAATCCATGTATAAATTCTAAGGCTTAAATTTTTATGAGCTTAAATAAAATTTATGCTCCCTTATCGTCTTTAGAGATACCTGACTTATATAAAAACCATCCTGGTATCGCGACGAGGAAAATAATTAATATATCCATGTTCATCACCTCAAGGTGAGAAGCGTTAGAGCCTTTGCTGTGAACCGTTAATGAATAGTTAACGCATAAAGCGTTAACCATATTTTATACTCGCACTAATGTTTAGATTTCTTTCTGTTTTTGAAGGCATCAACAGCCTCTAGGCCAGCCGTTTCAGACGTGCCTCGAATTTCCGCTTCCTTCTGAGCCCAAAGACGTTTCTGATAACGATTGGATAAAATATCCGTAACCACCAACACACCCACAACAAGATAAAAACTTGATTTACTCATCGCATCAATTGGGAAGGTAAATAACTTAAGATGTGCAAGATGCGCGCCTTCCGTGACAAGTAAAACACCAACGAGGAAGAGAATAAATAGTCCAAGAACTTCATACATCCGGTTCTTTTTCAAAAATTCTGTAACCGCATCCGCCATAAAAATCATTGCAAGTCCTGAAATAACAATCGCAATGACCATGAGCGGTACGTTATATTGTACGGTTCCATCTGCTGCTTTTTCTGACGCAATCGCCATCGCAGATAAAATGGAATCAACTGAAAAAACGAGGTTCATCAAAACAATTAAAGCAATTGCTTTTGCGACGGAACGGCGGCCAGACCCTTCTGAATGCTCAATATGATCGACCGAGAGCAAATGGTGAATCTCTTTAACTGCTGTATAGATAATGAACCCACCACCAAGCAAAGTCACAAGGGCTTGCATGGTAAATTCACCTTCAATGAAGTCTTTAAGGTGAACATTAAAAAGAGGTTCTGCTAAATATCCAAATAAACTGACGATAATAAAGAGAAGTAAGATTCGGAAAACCACCGCTATAGCAATGCCCCACTGACGTACTTTTTTAGCATCTTTAGGGTCGCCAACTTTATTACTTTCAATCGCAATGTATAAAAGATTATCAAAGCCAAGCACGGCCTGAAGCAAAATAAGCATAAGTAAAGTAAAGAGTGCTTCTATTGTAAATAAGTCCGCCACAGGCTTTCTCCAATCAAATTCATAAGAATTATTAAGCTGATTTGGTTAAAAAAGAAAAGACAGAAATAATCTTGAGGTTTTCACTGCAAGATGTATCTAATTATGAGTCTGATATTCCCACTTTTCAGGGCCGCATACTAGGCGCCGTCTGGGTCCAGATATGTCTAAATTTCCGCTCTCATAAGCCGCATCTCCTGCCCAATAGGTAACAAAGCCAGCATCTGATTTTTGAAAGCGGGTCTCAAACATTTCTGATGGTCTCGCCTTTGTCGTTTCCATGACGGATTTCACTGTCCTATGTTGTGCGAGCGTATGTAGCGACACATAAGTTGGCGGCATAAGACTAATATCTGCAGATGGTATTTGCATGATAAATTCTTTTGGGCACACCCAGCGATAATCATGTATTTCACCATTATCAATTTCAACAACCGCGTCAGGCGCCTCAACAATAAAAAACCAGGTCGAAAATCGCCGCTTTTCTTGAATAGGCGGTATCCAGCACGATAGCGTTTCCATAACAGCACTGGAAATATCAAGGCCAGTTTCTTCATGTGTTTCTCTAATAGCCGCAGCCTTTGCTCGCGCAAGTTCATCACCATCAGGGGCATCGATACTATCGACTCGTCCGCCCGGAAAAACCCAGGCCCCGCCGAAGGACTTTAGCCGTCTGTTACGGCGAAGCATCAGCACTTCGAGGCGTTCATTCTCATCCCGTAAGAGCATAATGGTCGCTGCCGGAATAAGAGGACTGTGTCCTAAATTTGCCACCTAGGATTTCAACTGTTTAATAAGAGCTTCGAGCTGCGAAGACGTTTTATATTTAATGCGAAGCTCGCCTCCAGGACCTTTATGCCGAAGATCAGTTTTTAGACCCAGCATATCAGATAATTCAGTTTCTACTTTCCGTGTATCAGCATCTTTTTGACTAGGTACTTTTTTTGTTTGACCATTAGCGGCTTTGATACGGCGAACCCAATCTTCCGCTTCGCGTACTGACAAACCTTTTTCAGCAATTGCATCGGCAAGCTCAGTTGGGTCAGGCGCAGCAATTATGGCCCGCGCATGGCCCGCTGTAATTTTACCCTTTGCGAGATAACTTTGTGCCCTCTTGGGAAGCGTAAGTAAACGAAGCATATTCGTTACATGCGGTCGGGACTTACCAACAGCTAGAGCAATATCATCTTGGGTGCGTTTAAATTGATCTGAAAGCGCTTTATAAGCCAAAGCCTCTTCAATTGGATTTAAGTCTGCGCGTTGGACATTTTCGACAACGCCAATTTCGAGTACATCCTGATCAGAGAGTTCACGAATAAGAACAGGCATTGAATCAAGTTTTGCTTTTAACGCCGCTTGCCAGCGACGTTCACCGGCTACGATTTGATAATGCGCTTCACTTTTAGAGCTCCGGCTTGATAGTGGCCGAACGAGGATAGGCTGCAATACACCTTTATCTTTTATGGATTGGGTAAGTTCCGCTAGCTTCTCTTTATCGAAATATTTTCGCGGCTGATCAGGGTTTCTCTCTAACTGATGAATTGCAATAGATGTTACGCCGCGTGGACTAACAGGTGCTTTATCCTCTTTAGCTGCTGGTTTTTTAACAACAGGCTTTGCCTTTGGTTTCGGTGTTTTAACAGGCTCATTAATTGCGCTAACATCCGACATCAGCGCCGACAGTCCTCGGCCAAGACCCCGTTCACTTGATTTCTTCTTTGTTTTCTTAGCCATTAGTCTAACCTATTGTAATAATTGATTAAATTTATATTATTTGGACCGCGAATGCCGCGAGAGCATTTCAACAGCGAGAGCCTTATAAGCCTTTGAACCCGCGCAAGATGGGTCATACATTAATACGGGTTTTCCAAAAGACGGTGCTTCTGCAATACGTACATTGCGCGGAATAATTGTTTTGAAAACCGCGCGCCCTAAATGCTTGCGAACATCAGCCGCCACTTGCGCAGAGAGACGGTTGCGCGGATCATACATTGTGAGCATAACCCCATCAATCACAAGGTCAGGATTAATCCTGCCTTTCGCCATCTCAATTGTCTGTAAGAGCTGACTCAATCCTTCAAGAGCAAAAAATTCGCATTGAAGCGGAACCAGAACCGAGCGTGACGCTGACAAAGCATTAACCGTCAATAAATTCAATGAAGGCGGGCAATCAATTAAAACATAATCAAATTTATTTGGGTCATTTTTTATGGCATCACGTAATATTGTTGTACGACCAGTCCTATCTCCAATTTCAAGTTCAGCACCTGCCAATTCAACATGAGACGGAATAAGTTTTAAACCAGGCACACTCGTTTCTAGTATTGCCTCGGCAAGGTCCACACCATCAACCAATACATCATATATCGTTATTTCGCGTGACGCTCTTGGAATACCTAATCCTGTCGCGGCATTACCCTGCGGATCCATATCTATAAGTAAGATCTTTTTGCCTTGCAGCGTCAGCGCGGCCGCAAGGTTGATTGTTGTGGTTGTTTTACCAACACCCCCCTTTTGGTTTACGACGGCGATAATTCTAGGGGTCTTCGCCATATAAACTCCGATTATTTGGGGGAAAGCCCCGTGACTTTAAGTATACATCCCGTGGAATCAGACAGGCTCGGGATAAGTTCTGCGCTGTATGTCCATGATTTATCAGCCTCAGTCAATTCATCTTGGATATTTCCACCCTTTAAAAACAGGCCAATGGTCCCCTCGCCCCAGAAAGGCTGTGCATAATTCAATAATCTGTCTAATGGCGCAAAAGCGCGGGCGCTCACCATATCATAGGTTTTTGGGCTTATTTCTTCCGCTCTTTGGGACGTTACGCTTGCTGGTAAATGCAGATCTCTGATGACTGTTCTCAGATAACTTGCCTTTTTACCAGCGGATTCCACCAATAAGACATGGCTTTGAGGGTTTTGAGCTTTAGCAGCAATGGCTAAGCTAATGCCTGGAAAGCCCGCCCCAGAGCCCAAATCTATGTAATTACGAGGTTTATCAGCCATATGAGGCGTTAATTGCCAGCTGTCTAAAGCGTGACGCCTCCAAAAATCATCCAAAGCCGTGGGCGAAACGAGATTGATTTTCTTGTTCCATTTAAGCAAAAGCCCGTGCCAGGCCTGATATTCTGCTAATGTTTCACGTGAAACATTCGTCTCTCTTGCAAAATCTTCTGTCCTATAGGCCACTAGCTCGCTTTCCGCAGATAAGCCAAGACTGCCGTTAAGGCTCCGGGAGTCACGCCTTCTATACGCGCAGCCTGCCCTAATGTTGCGGGCCGTACCGACTCCAACTTACTGCGCACTTCATTCGAAAGACCCCCTATGCCCTTATAATCCAGCTCATCTGGAATACGCAGGCCTTCATCCCGGCGAAAAGCGGCGACATCCTTGGCTTGGCGTTCTATATAACCTGCATATAACGCTTCTGTTTCAAGATATTCATGAGCATATGCGGGCAATTTGGCGAGCTCAGGCCAAATCGGCATCAAGTCATTTACCCCAATATCAGGATAGGCTAAAAGATCCAGCACAGAACGCTTAATGCCATCTTGATTGATTGTAAATCCTTGTTTTTTAAGCTCATTTGGCGTTTTAGTGAGCGAAACCCCCATCTCTTTAGCCATTTTTAAAGTCTGCATCTTTTCTGCGAAAGCTTTTGATCTCTGTGAACTTACCGCGCCAATCCCTTCAGCAAGTCCTGTTAAACGCTGATCGGCATTATCCGAGCGCAGTAATAAACGGTACTCAGCGCGAGATGTAAACATACGATAAGGTTCAGTAACGCCCTTCGTAATCAAATCATCAATCATCACGCCTATATAAGCTTGGCTACGATCAAGAACAAAAGGTTTGGATCCGCTCGCTGCCAGTGCCGCATTGAAACCAGCAATCATACCTTGCGCGGCCGCCTCCTCATAACCGGTTGTCCCATTAATTTGGCCCGCAAGATACAGCCCCGGCAGTCGGCGCGTCTCAAGCGTGACTCTAAGCTCCCTTGGATCAACGTAATCATATTCAATAGCGTAGCCATAACGTTTCACATGGACATTTTCGAGACCGCGAATTGTACGCATAAACGCGTCCTGCACATCAATAGGTAATGATGTTGAAATACCATTAGGATAAACTGTATCTCCATCAGGATTTCCCTCTAATCCTTCAGGCTCAAGAAAAATTTGGTGCCTATTTCTATCAGCAAAACGGACGACTTTATCTTCGACCGAGGGGCAGTACCGCGGACCTTTTCCTGAGATACCGCCACCGTAAAGTGCTGATTTCTTTATGTTTTCACTAATAACACGGTGGGTATCCTCATTTGTATGCGTAATTGCACAGGTTACTTGAGGCACATTGATTTCATTGGTCATGAATGAAAATGGAACAGGATTATCATCAGCGGCTTGCTGCTCTAATGCCTCCCACTCAATTGATGATTTAATAATGCGGGCAGGGGTTCCTGTCTTAAGACGCGCCATATCAAAACCCAAACCGTAAAGGCGGTCTGCGAGCCCAATGGAAGGCTCATCACCAAAACGGCCAGCGGGCGTTCTTTCATGCCCGATATGTATTTCACCTCTAAGGAAAGTTCCTGTAGTTAAAACAACGCGCTCAGATTTATATATTTGACCGTCCAAAGCCTCTACGCCAATAACGCGCCCATTTTTGGCGACTAAATCTTCAACTGAAGCGGCCCTTAATGTCAAATTTGGATAATCACCCAAAATTTTCTGCATTGCCTGCTTGTAAAGCCACCGGTCAGATTGTGTCCTCGGGCCCCTTACTGCAGGGCCCTTTGAACGATTTAAGAGTCTGAACTGGATGCCGGATACATCCGTAACGCTGGCCATAACACCATCCATAGCGTCAATTTCGCGAACTAAGTGCCCTTTACCAAGGCCGCCAATCGCTGGATTGCAGGACATTTCGCCAATAGATTCGAGCTTATGCGTCAATAATAGTGTTTTTGCACCAAGGCGGGCCGAGGCAGCAGCAGCATCACAGCCCGCATGCCCCCCGCCAATAACGATAACATCCCATTTACTTGGCATATCTTGCTCCAAATGTTTCACATGAAACAAATTTTCAACTTTTACATCTAACCCTTCTAGGTCTTGGAGGGCCTATAACGCCACCAGAAACTTATGTCGATAGAGCAGTTTAAGTGAAGACATAGCCGTAAATGTTTCACGTGAAACATTATTTTCCAACGCAAAACCTAGAGAAAATTCGATCAAAAACAGATTCTATGTCTATCTCACCTGAAAGCTCTTTAAGTGCGTGCAAAGCAGAACGAATATCATCACCTGCAAGCTCAGGCGCAATACCAAGCGCCTTAAGAGCTGACCGCATAGATTCGGCAGCGCGCTGCACACAATCTCTATGTCTGGCCCGGGTTAGGCCAGCATCCTGACTAGGACTAAATTGTTCAATAACACGGGCTTCTAATGCATCACGAAAACGATCTAAATTTTGACCTGTTAAAGCACTAACTTCGAAATAATCTGCTGGAAGGGCGGGGGGCTTATTTTTCTTTCCAAGATCAACTTTATTTAGCACAACAAAGTCTGCATCTGTAAGCATCTGAAGCGACTCCATATCCCATATTTCATTCGAGCAGTCTTGTACAAATATACGGATATCACTTTCAGTGGCTCGGGCCTTAGCACGCCTCACGCCTTCTGCCTCAATGGTTTCATCTGTATCGCGCAATCCGGCTGTATCTGAGAGCCTAACGGGTAACCCACCTAGACTCATTTGAATTTCAACAATATCACGTGTTGTTCCGGCTTGAGGTGAAGTAATGGCTGCTTCTCTCCCAGCTAAGATATTCAAAAGACTAGACTTTCCGGCATTTGGCGCTCCAATTATCGCAATATCTAACCCTGTACGAACCCGCTCTCCTCTATCAACATCCTTTAAGACTGTCTCCATTGACACTATCGTTTGTGTTAAAAAAGGATAAGCTCTATGGGAAAGCATATCAGGGACATCCTCTTCATCAGGAAAGTCAATCTCACCCTCAATCTGGGCCAATGCGTCTAAAAGTTTTTCCCGCCACTCTATATATATGTCTTTCAAGCCGCCTTGCATTTGACGCAAAGCTTGCTTGCGTTGACCTTCTGTTTCCGCTTCAATCAAATCTGCAAGCCCTTCGGCCTCGGTCAAATCCATTTTATTATTTTCAAAGGCTCGCCGAGTAAATTCGCCTGGCTCTGCTTGACGCGCGCCAACAGACAACAACGCCTTAGCCATCGCTTCAATAATGGCGGGGCTGCCATGAACCTGAAATTCAACGCAATCCTCACCTGTAAAACTCTTGGGCCCCGGCATCCACAAAACTAAGGCTTCATCAATCAATATATCTCGATCAAATAGGCGCTTAAGAGATGCCTTTCTTGGACGTGGGAGCCGCGTCTTTATAATCGCCGCGAGTATATCCCCTGACCGTGAGCCACTAACACGAAAAACCGAGACACCCGCACGTCCCGGCGCAGAACTAAGAGAAAAAATCGTATCATTTATATGAGAGCTCATGGATGCAGCTTTTATCCTTCCTTTCTGTTTATGCAAAGCACTGATAAGACCCAGTCATGCGACGCTTAATATATAGCCTAACAATGATCCTTAGCGCCTGCGGGGTTCAGCCGCTGGAATTAGTAGGGGGACTACCGCCCCTTGCAAAGCAAATAACGTGTTTGCCGCAAGAAACAGCACTCATATCTGCTCACCGCGGCACAGCACGGGGAACGCCATATGGGGAAAATTCTATCGAAGGCTTAAACTACCTCCTGAGCAAAGGTTATCTCATGTCAGAAATAGATGTCGCGCGCCTAAAAGATGGCACACATATTCTCTATCATGATGGCGTATGGGAAGAGGGCTCTACAGGCAAAGGAGTCGTTGCAGCTACCACGTGGCCAGTCGCTCAAACATATCTTCTTAAAGATACACAAAACCGATATACTGCACATAAAATCCCAAAACTTACAGATTACCTTTCTGTGGCTAGAGGAAAAACCTATCTGGAAATTGATTTCAAAAGCAGTGCAAATTATGAATATGTAATTGATCAGATTAGACAGCATGAGATGGCGGCTCATGTTATCCTCATTTCATATAATGCAGGGCAGGCCAAAAAACTGTCAAAGCTTGCGCCAGATATGATGGTGTCCATTTCGACCCAAAAATCGCGCGATGCCTTTGGCTATGCAGAAAGTCGAGCCGCTGCATGGGTCGGAGCCGGAATTACTGATAAAGCTCTTGTCAATAAACTAACTGAAAAAAACATTCCAATAATTGGAAAGGTCGGATTTGACTGGGACGCACACAAAGCGAATGCTGCTGATATTCTTGTAACAGATTATGCTTTAAACCATCGACCCATAACGGGGTTAACCCGCAAAAATAGAAAAGCCTACCAAGCTTGTCTAACCCCTTGAGTCTGTGCGCTCGGCCTTACGCCAATATTTTTGCCAAATTGTATCATCACCCAATGTCACAATAAAGTTTTGGTGCGCCTCTCTTTCCTCAACTGTAGATAAAGGCTCCAATTTATAAGGCCTTGGCTGCGCAACTGGGATTAAGATTGACTCCCCATCTTTAGCGCTCACATCATCCAACCCCAAGCTTCTGGCTCTACCGCCATTAAGCTGTAGATAAACTTCTGCCGTAAGTTCAGCATCAATAATTGCCCCATGTTTATTTCGCGATGCTAGAGAGATGCCATAGCGTTTACATAAAGCATCTAGCGAAGCTGGAGAGCCTGGAAACTTTTCACGTGCAATTTGCAGCGTATCTATAAATCGGCTTCGCGGCAATTCTGCGAAACCAGCACGATCGAGTTCTGCATTTATAAACCCTCGATCAAAATCTGAATTATGGGCAATTAAAGGACTGTCACCAATAAAGTCCAAAAAGTCTTGAGCGGCCTCTTCAAAAAATACGCCATTATCAATTAAAAATTCTTGGGTGAGGCCCGTGATTTCAGTGACTTTTTCTGGAACGGAACGCCGTGGATTTATATAAGCATGGTAATTTCTGCCCGTGGGCAGCAAATCAATAATTTCAACGCAGCCGAGCTCTGTTATCCGGTCTTCTCCGCGGGCATCAAAACCTGTCGTTTCTGTATCAAAAACAATTTTGCGATTACCGCTCATAATAAGCCACTAGCCTCTTAATTTAGTGAGTAAATCCTGCACCTGTTCTCTCGCATTATCCAGACCCTTATCGGTAAAAATAAGTGTATCAGCCCGTTTTCTTTTCTCAGCATCTGGCGTTTGCCGCGCCAGTAAGGATTCAAACAACTCAGCTGTCATACCCGGTCTTTGTAAAACGCGTTCTCTTTGAATTTCAGCTGGCGCCGTAACAACAACAATATGCTGGACAAATTTATCAGCGCCTGTTTCAAATAATAGAGGAATATCTAAAACAACAATATCTTTATCTTTATGCCGTTTAAAAAAATCAGCTCTCATTTCTCCAACTAAGGGGTGAATGAAGCTTTCAAGAACTTTTAATTGTAAGGCGTCAGCGCGCATATGCTGTCCTAAGATTGCTCGGTCAACCACACCGTCCTTTACGGCATCTGGAAAGACCGACCGAATAATCGGCACAGCTTTTCCGCCTTTATCATAAAGGCTATGGACAGCCGCATCAGCATCAAAAACGGGACATCCAGCCTCTCTGAACATTTGAGCAGTTGTGGATTTACCCATAGCTATTGAGCCTGTTAAGCCAATGAGCAACATTATTGGGTCCGTAAATAATTTAACAGGGCGCCTGTCGGATCACAATCACGGCGCGGCGCTTGACCATAAAAATATTTAAATGATGGGCGTGCCTGACCGATTAACATTTCTAGGCCCCCTAAAGTTCTACATCCCATCTTTTTTGCATTTCGTAACAAACGTGTTTGTCTCGGTATATAAATGAGATCATAAACAAAACTATCAGAGCTGATCCCAGATAAATCTAGATCCAATTGTGACTTGCCTCGCATACCGCCAGCACTCGCATTAACAACCAAGCTTGCATATTGAACAGCAAAGTTACGCTGAGACCAAGGGACATTATATATACTCGGCAAATTTACGGAACTGGCTAAATTTTCGGCGGCTAAATCATTTCTACCGCAAATTCTTATTTCTGGTACATTCAATGAAAGCAGCGCGCCAATTACAGCCTTTGACGCACCCCCTGTTCCAATGACTAGCGCCGAACTATTCGCTAATTCTTGCGCTCCCATTGCATTTAGCAACGGCGCCGCAAACCCTTCCATATCCGTATTATGCGCAATCAAAAATCCATCTTTTTTATAAAGGCAATTTGCAACACCCAATTTGAGCGCATCTGAACTATGCTCATCAGCGGCTTGAAACGCTAAAGATTTTAAAGGAAGCGTCACATTAACGCCAGATATCGACGTCTTTTTCAAACTCTGAAAAGCTCTAACTGCCTCATCAGGCCGAACAGCAAAATGAACATAAGCCCCGGACAGGCCAAGATCACGGAGCCAAAAATTATGTAAAACTGGTGATAATGAGTGATGTATTGGCCACCCACATACTCCAGCTAATTTTACGACTTGGCTCATGTTAGCAACATTCCTCTTAAACGAAGATAATCCATAACAGGTAAAAGAGACAAACCAAGAATGGAAAAGAAATCCCCTTCAACTTTAGAAAAAAGTTGAGCACCTCTACCCTCAAAGCGATAAGCCCCAACGGATTGCAAAATCTGATCACCCTCTTTTTCTAAATATTCATCCAAAAAGCTATCTGAAAAATCGCGCATTGTTAATTTCGTTTTTGCAAGATGACGCCAGACAGGACTGCCATTTTCACTAATTACCACCGCTCCAATTAAAAAATGTGTTTTACCGCGCATATCTAAAAGTCGGTTTCGAGCTTCGACCATATCTTTTGGTTTATCATATAAAGTATTATCCATAACCATTATTTGATCAGCGCCTATTACTAATCCTGGAGCTTGGCGGCTAACTCGAATAGATTTTGCTTCTGCTAGCGCGTCAGCAATATCTTTTAAATTTGCATTTTCAGATAACATAGATGACTTGATCGCATCTTCATCTATAGGCCGTGTTATAACTTCAAACTCAATCCCTGCATCAGACATTATTTTTCGTCTAATCGCGCTACCAGATGCAAGAATTACCGAAGGCTTGCTCATGATATATCACGAGATTGATAGGCGTTTATAATTTGAGCAGAGGTTTCCTCAATAGATTTACGTGTTACATCAATCACCTTATATCCTTTTTTTAAAAACATGCGTTTTGCTTCACGCATTTCCTCTCTTACACGGTCAACATCTATATAATCAGTTTGCTCAGTTTGTTTTAAACCCATTAAACGCTGCTCTCTTATCTGAACAATTCTATCTGGAGAGGCCGTTAACCCGACAATATAAGGTTTATGAAACCCATCCAATATTTTAGGCAAAGGCGCATTTGGCACTAAAGGTATGTTCCCGGCTTTAAAACCACGATTTGCTAAATAAATACATGTTGGTGTTTTTGATGTCCGGCTTATCCCAAGTAAAATTATATCTGCATTTTTCAGCCCTGGCACATTTTGTCCATCATCATGAGCCATCGCAAAATCTAAAGCTTCAATACGGTTATAATATTCTGCATCCAGCGTTCTTTGAGCGCCTACCTCACTAATCATCGCCGAGCCAAGGTAACGGCCTAACATTGAAAGCGTTGGATCAAGAATAGAAATCGCTGGAATATTTAAATGCGTGCATCGTCGTTCTAGTAATTTTCGCCGGTCCGGATTCACTAAAGTATATAAAACAATGCCAGGTTTATGTTCTATTTCAGTTAGAATAGATTCCATCTGACGTTCACTTCTAACTAAAGTATGTAAATGTTCTAAGGCTGTTGCATTTCGAAACTGAGCCGTTGAGGCTTTCATCATAGCAACTAATGTTTCACCCGTAGAATCTGACACAAGATGTACATGAAAATAAATAGCAATATTTTTATTTCGTTCAGCCATTACATATCCATTACACCGAACTATTTTGGATGTTTTTCAGAATTTGTCCACATAGAAGCGCCGTATATTTTTCATTCATTAAATAGAAGGAAAACTTCCAATTTATTAACATCAAAATACAAACCTATAAGATTAAGAACTTATATACAGTAGAAATGAGGATAATTTTACTCAACAATTTTACCCACAAAAAAATATTTATAAACTAAAATAAAAACAATGGGTTAGAATATTATACATCTATACAAATTTTATTGTTAAACTATTAGCTATATTTTTATGCACAGTAATAATTTAAAAATTAACCTTAAATAAAAAACTATTAAAACAATCAACATTTACAGCTTTCTAATACTATCTCTTCTTATATATAATATATAAGAAAAAAGAGACCCTAGAGTATAAATCGGTATATAAATTTTGACATCCAAAATATTAAACGTCTTATCAGGTAAAGAACAAAATATTCCACCTATATGGATGATGCGCCAAGCTGGACGACATTTACCAGAATATATGGAAGTTAGAGATACAGCAAAAAACTTTATTGATTTTTGTTTTACACCTGAAAAAGCTGCTAAGGTCACCCTTCAACCCGTAACGCGTTATGATATGGACGCAGCAATCTTATTTGCTGATATTCTTTTAATTCCAATTGGATTAGGCCGAGACGTAAAATTTGTAAAAGGTATTGGTCCTGTTTTAGATCCTTTAAGTGTTGAAGATATATCAAAACTTACGATTGAGGGAGCAGCAAATAGGGTTTCATCGGTTTATGAAACTGTTTCAAAAGTTCGCAAAAATTTATCCAAAGATAAAGCTCTTATCGGTTTTTGTGGGGGTCCCTGGACAGTTGCAACATATATGATTGAAGGCAGGGGATCACCAACTAAAGAAATTGCTAAACGTTTTGCATATGAAAACCCTAAGGCAATGGATGATCTATTAGAAGCTTTAGTTATTTCAAGCGCTGAGTATTTAATTCATCAAGCAAAATCAGGCGCGGATGTTTTAAAAATATTTGAAAGTTGGGCAGAAGGATTAGCGCCTGATTTATTTCAACGATTGGTTATTAAGCCAACGCAGAAGATAGTTTCTATTGTTAGAGAAGCTGGGATTAATAAGCCGATAATAGGATTTCCGCGCGGTGCGGGATTAAATGCGGTTGAATATGCAAAAGCTACAAATGTAACAGCTTTAGCAATTGGAACTGATACACCTATGGATAAAATAAGAGATCAATTACCGTCTAATATGCCATATCAAGGAAATTTGGATCCTTTAGCTTTAAGGATAGGTGGTAGTGTTTTAGAGCAAGCTGTTCAAAATGTTATTAATACGGCGAGAGGACCTCATATTTTTAACTTAGGTCACGGGGTAACACCAGATGTAAAAATTGAAAATGTCCATGCTGTGATAAACCATATCAGAACAGGCGTAGGGAATTATGTTTGATTTATATAGCTGGGCGAAAGCTTTTCATTTAATAGCTGTCATATATTGGATGGCCGGTCTTTTATATCTGCCGCGTTTATTTGTATATCATAGTCAAGCAAATCAAGGCGGCGAGCTCGAAACTAAAATGATAGAAGCAGAGCAAAAACTCATGCGAATAATTATGAACCCAGCGATGATAGCTGCCTTTATATTTGGGCTTATATTGATCGGGTATAATGTCAGTAATTTAACAACCAGTTTTTGGTTACCTATTAAGTTAGTATTGGTCTTTTTATTAATGGGATATCACGGATTTTTATCAAAACAGCGTAAATTATTTGCTGCAGGTGAACGTCCAAAGTCAGAAAAATTTTTCCGGCGTATAAATGAAATACCAGCTATTTTTACGATAATTATCGTTATTATGGTTATCGTAAAACCGTTTTAACCCTCTTGACGGACGTATTTTCGCCTATTAAATGCCAATTTATGTAATTGTCCTGATTACTGACTCTATCATTTATTAGCGCGCGCTCTGAAGAGATTTCTCCCTTACATTTTGGATGACCATGACTGAAACAATAAAATTAGATTTAGACGGAATGACGTCCCTTAGTCTTCAAGATTTAAAATCTTTAAAACCTGCTGAACTCATACAATTTGCTGAGGAAGTTGGCGTTGAAAATGCTGGCTCTATGCGCAAACAAGATATTTTTGTTCGGGTTATGAAAGATCTGGCTGAAGACGATATTCAAATTAATGGCGGTGGTGTTCTTGAAGTTTTACAAGATGGGTTTGGATTTTTAAGAGCGCCGGAAGCTAATTATCTACCTGGTCCAGATGATATTTACGTAAGTACAAATCAAATTCGCAAATTAGGTTTAAGAACAGGCGATACAGTTTCTGGAGAAATCAGAAGCCCGCGTGATAATGAGCGTTATTTTGCTTTGACAAATGTTGTTTCCATGAATTTTGGAACGCCTGAACAAGCGCGCAATAAAGCTCATTTTGACAGCTTGACTCCGCTTTATCCGGATCAAAGATTTCAAATGGAAATTGAGGATCCAACGCTAAAAGATATTTCAGGCCGTATCATTGATATTGTGTCTCCGATTGGTAAAGGCCAGCGTGCTTTGATTGTTGCGCCGCCAAGAACAGGTAAAACGGTTCTTCTTCAAAATATTGCACATTCTATCGAGAGAAATCATCCTGAATGTTATGTGTTGGTTCTTTTAATTGATGAGAGACCAGAAGAAGTAACGGATATGCAACGCTCCGTAAAAGGTGAAGTTGTTTCATCAACTTTTGATGAACCAGCAACGCGCCACGTCCAAGTTGCAGAGATGGTTATTCAAAAAGCTAAACGCCTGACTGAGCATGGCAAAGATGTTGTTATTTTGCTCGATTCAATCACGCGTCTTGGCCGGGCTTATAATACAGTTGTGCCAAGTTCAGGTAAGGTATTGACAGGCGGCGTGGATGCGAATGCACTACAACGTCCAAAAAGATTTTTTGGCGCAGCGCGTAATATTGAAGAAGGTGGCTCGCTTACAATTATTGCAACAGCTTTGATTGAAACAGGCTCGCGTATGGATGAAGTTATTTTCGAAGAATTTAAAGGGACAGGTAACTCAGAAATTGTTCTTGACCGTAAAGTTGCCGATAAACGTATTTTCCCGGCGATCGATATAACGAAATCAGGGACTCGTAAGGAAGAGCTTCTACTGTCTCCGAGTGAGCTTCAAAAAACTTATGTTTTAAGACGTATTTTAAATCCAATGGGAACTATGGACGCGATAGAGTTTTTACTCTCGAAACTAAAAGATAGTAAAACCAATTCAGACTTTTTTGACAGTATGAATACCTAAACTTTTTTCTTGGCGGGTTTGGGCGTTGATAAAACAGCGAATATAAATCCGCCCAAGACACCCATAAGGCATTGTAAGAAAATTCCAAAACTATCACGCCGCCTGCAATTATATGTATATCAAAAAATGCTTGTTTCATGAGCATGAGCATGAGCATTACAAAAATAGCAATGCCGCCTGCCGCCATGAAAATTGGAAGCCTGCCAAATTTCAAAACTTTATATAGCTCGCCTGAGACGAGGATGGTTGTAATAGAGCGTTCCAAGGTGACTTAAATCATAGATGCTCATTGAAACCCTTTTGCTCAAAGGTACCTGGGTTCCAACATTATCAAGAAGGTGATGACACGCTGCGTTTATTCCTACAGATAATCCCTATTTGGGCGAAGAGGGCGCAAAACCGCAAATATATTCAATGGGTCATCGTAATGTACAAGGCATCGGATATGATGAGAAAACAGATGTTATTTGGCAGCACGAGCATGGCCCCCGCGGAGGGGATGAGCTGAATGTTATTATGCCTGGCAATAATTATGGCTGGCCTATTGCGACACATGGTTTAGATTATAATGGCGCAAGAATATCGCCATATAAAACTTACGAAAATATGATCGACCCCAAACATATTTGGGTGCCATCAATTGCGCCAAGCGGTTTGGCCATTTACCGCGGAGACCTTTTTAAAGACTGGGACGGAGATGCGCTTATTGGCGGGTTAGCCTCACGTGATCTACGGCGAGTAGAGTTAGACGGGTCTAATAATGAAGAGGTTCTTTTAGCAGATCTTGATGTGCGGGTGCGTGATGTTCGCGTCGATAAAAAAGGCGCTATTTTGGTTTTAACGGATGATCCTGACAATGGTATGTTGTTAAGGATAACGCCCAAAAGTTAAGTAAAAATAGCAACGCATTGTACGCCCTCAGCAACTAAAATTCCTTGCCGATTACATATACGCATAATCTGACTTGAATATCCATTTTTTGCTGAGGTGAGTTTTGTTTCTATATCCCACCACCCATCATCCGTTTGCGGGTTATCCTGCGTAAAATTAAGCATGAAATTGATAGAACTTACGGGCCCCATTTGTTTCATCAAAGGCATGGCTGCTGGAGGGAGAACATCTGATATTGTCAGAAGACTAGCCATCCCTGTTCTTGAATCGTTGTCTTTATGCCGTGACCATGTTCGTATATGGCCATCAGGGGCGTTTGAAAAAGGTCGATGCCCCGTGATGAATTTAACATCAAAATTACGGATAAAAGGCGGAATAAAAGGCGTGGATTCAATTGGATTAAAGTCCTCACAGTTTTCAGGGGCTATTTCAGATTGAATGGGATAATCAACATTCAGCTCGGATTTTCTGCTCTCCGCTAAGATAAAAATAATATGGGCAACAACTTGATTGCCTATCAAAGCTTTGCTCTCTATCGAGGTTACATTTTTTCCGCGCCGAAATATTGTGTTTTTAAATATAGGGTTTTCTGTAACTGGACCGATGAAATTAATATTTGCGCTACGCAATGGTGGCGCATCTGGAAACTGGGCTTTTACAGAAGCGAATGCTAGCCCAGCTGTAAGGCCGCCATAAGCTGTTCTACCTTGACGCCATTCAGTAGGAATAATTGCTTGGTATCCATCCCTACATTTTTTCAAAGACGTTTCTAACTTTGAAAAGCTAAGTGATTTTTTGGTCATTCAATCTGCCCTTCGTTGAGCTTCTTTAAAAAGCATTCATAAGAAAGACAACGTATTAGTTTATCTTCAACGAGTATACATTCTGGCTTGGGTGGCAGTACTTTTCGGGTTACAAAGCCTAAATAAAATAAGAGAGCCTGCCTTTATGACGATTGATTATGCTGCCCAGTTTAAAGCTGACCTAAGCCCGAAATTTGACCTCTCGGCGTGTCCGACCCGTGTTGATATTTTTGAAAATAAGAAAGCAGCAAAAGCGGTTATTAGGGAGAGCGCGCGCGCGATTGCGCCATTGGCGCATCGTCTTTATGGCGAAGCCAATCGCTCGGTTCTCATTGTTTTGCAAGGCATGGATACAAGCGGGAAAGACGGGACGACGGCGGCGATGTTTCACCGCACACCGCCGCTAAACGTGAATGTGGCGAGCTTTAAAGCGCCGAGCAAAATTGAGCTGGCCCATGATTATCTTTGGCGCATTCACAATGTCTGTCCGCGCGAGGGGCAGATTACCGTCTTTAACCGCAGTCACTATGAAGATGTTTTGGTTGTGAAAGTCCGCGGTTTTGCGCCTGCTGATAAAGTCGAGCAGCGCTATGAGCAGATTAATAATTTTGAGAAACATCTGACGGAAAACGGGACGACAATTTTGAAATTTATGCTCCATATTTCCAAAGAGACACAAGGCGTGCGCCTTCAGGAGCGGCTTGATGTGCCGCGCAAGCGTTGGAAGTTTAATCCGGGCGATCTTGATGACCGCGCGCTTTGGCCTGATTTTATGAACGCCTATGAAACCATGGTACAGCGTACCAGCACGACGCATGCACCTTGGCATATTATCCCATCGGATTCGCGTAGCACGCGCGGCGCGATTATCAGCACGATTGTCAAAGACACGCTAGAAGCGATGAACCCTCAATATCCTGACCCCGGTTACCGCCCCGAAGATTTTGATATTACTTAGGCTATAAATTTTAGCGGCTTAGAGCACATCCAAAATGGCTTCGGCTAAACGCGGAATATTACTGGCATTTGCGCCGGCAATATTCATGCGGCCTGAATTCATCATATAAATGGCGTGCTCGCTACGTAGCCGCTCGGCTTGTGCAGGTGAGAGCGGGAGGGTTGAGAACATGCCGTTTTGATCTTTGACCGCGCGTGACATAGCTTCGCCGCCCTGAACGTCTAGGGCTTCGGAGAGAAGCTGTCTGAGCCCGCGCATACGCTCGCGCATGTCATCAAGTTCTGATTCCCATATGCCGCGCAGATTTTCATCGCGCAAAATACGGGTGACGATGGCCGCGCCGTGATCAGGGGGCATAGAAATGAGTTTGCGCTGTATCGCGCCAAATTGGCTTTGCGCAATTTGCGCTTTTTCAGCACTTTTCGTAATCGCGGCTATCAGGCCTGTGCGTTCGCGGTAAAGGGCAAAGTTTTTAGAACAGCTTGCCGCGAGCAGAACCTCGGGATGAACCTCTATCATCTTGCGCAGACCATAAGTATCCTCTGCCATACCGCGGCCAAGACCAAAATAGGCGAGGTCAATATAAGGGAACAAGCCGCGCTCAAGCATAAAGGGCGCGAGACGGTCCCACTCTTCGGGCGAGAGATCTGCGCCTGTCGGATTATGGCAACAGCCATGAAGCAGAACAATATCGCCGCGCTTGGCATTTTTATCCAGATAATCCAGCATGTCCTCAAAATCGACGCCGAGTGTCTCGCGGTTATAATAGGGGTAGC
The DNA here is from genome assembly GCA_938007935.1 of uncultured Hellea sp. Lineage (GTDB taxonomy): Bacteria > Pseudomonadota > Alphaproteobacteria > Caulobacterales > Maricaulaceae > Hellea. The sequence goes on along the minus strand of CALLMD010000010.1, from coordinate 285,172 downwards.
TTCCCATGCGCAGGCCAGCTTCGCTGATAAGCGGTATATGGTTGGCCCATGTTGGGGTCGAGGCCCAAACTGTGGCCTCTGGCGCAACCACCTTTAGCAGCTCCGCACCGAGGCGCAGCGCGCCAGAGCCGCCGGCCGTTTGCGACGCGCCAATGCGCCCTTCAGAAATCGCCGGATGGTCCGCGCCCAGCATCAAGGCCAGCATATCGGCGCAGTAATCCTGATTGCCCGTTGTGCCGACATAGGTTTTGGTGGTTTCTTCGCGGCCCCACATTTCCTCGGCCAGTTTGACCGATTTTAAAATCACGGTTTGTCCGCTTGCGTCCTTATAGACCCCGACACCTAAATCAATTTTATGCTCCCGCTCATCGGCTTTGCATTTCTGCATTAATTCCATGATAGCGTCATTGGGGCGGGGCTGAAGGGCTTCAAACATTGTCGTCTCGCTTAGGTCTTAGCTGATGATTGAGGGCGTGACCTAGCCCAATGCGCAAGGAAAGAAAAGCCGCAAAGAGCCGATATTTAATCTAATTGCCGCGCTTCTTCGATGAGCATAATTGGCACGCCTTCGCGGATGGGATAGGCCAGCTTTGCTTTTTTACTAATCAGCTCATGTGTCTCGGAATTATAGGTGAGCGGCGCGCGGGTTTTCGGGCAGACCAGAATGCTCAGCATTTTGGGATCTATAACCGTGTCCTGTGTTTTATTTTTATCTGCCATCTTCGCTGTCTCTTACTGGCGGGCTTGATTGCCAGCTTGTCCCATATTTTTACTGGCATAAAGATGCATCAAGCCAATTAAAAGCCGCCGCCGCTCATCTGTTGTTAGGGCCTCAATGAGGGATTGTTTGTCCTCGGCCTCAAACGGGCTTATCATGGCGGCTTGATTAATTAAAATAGGCAGCGGAATTTCGGCAAGGCTATCCCAATCAATTTGAACGCTCAGCGTTTTTGCCAGCGCCTTCATGGCGACGGTCAGCGTGGCGCGGTCACTGCGGCCCGTATCGGATAGAGCTTCAGATGTTTGCCGCGCATTATGAATATCGGCATCGGCTTCAAAGTCCTCAAAGCTAATCTGGGCTTGACGATAAGGCGTCGTGACTTTCGGCTCGTCTATAATGCGAAAGCGTTTCAGGCCCTTAAGGACAACCATGTAACGCCCGTCATCAAGTTCCGCAAATTGCGTAATGCGGCCCAGACCGCCAATCTCTGCGACCTCATCACTTGTCTTGGATTTCTTTTGCACCATGCCAATCAGGCGCTCACCCTTAAGCGCATCGTCAATCATATTTAGATAGCGCGGCTCAAAAATATTAAGCGGCAGATCACAAGCCGGAAGCAATACCGTCCCGCTTAAGGGAAAGATAGCCACTTGCGCGGGATTTGTTCTCCGGGTTAATGATTTATAATGTGCGCTCATATAATTGCTTACGCGCCTTTACGCAAAAAGGATGGAAGAGAGTTGCCGGCGTCCCTCGATAGAAACCTCTGATGTTGGCCCTTCGGCCTCGAATATGGTCAATAGGAATAGCCGCGCGGCTTCGCCCTTATGAGAGCGGTTCTTGGCTATCGAATAGAGCAAATGCTCAACCGCTTCGCCGTTACGTCCAGAGGCTGCCAATGCTTTAGCAAGCTCTAGGCGCGCGTCTAAATCATCAGGTTTGGCGTCAACGGCCGCTTTAAGCTCTGCGGTTTCATCTGGCGCCGGGGCGGGCTGGGCAATAATCGTTAGCTGGGATTTCACCGCCGCGATTTCAGGATGATCGGCGATCGAGCTATCGGCGCTGGCGATTAAATCCGCCGCGCCTGCTTCATTGCCGCTCTCAATATAGACACGGGCAAGGCCGGCCATGGCTTCGGGGTTTTTATCATCAAGCGTCAAAGCCTGCGCGTAATCTTGCGCCGCCCCGCCGGGATCGCCTGCGGCCAGGCTATCTTTAGCCCGCGCGACAAGCTCAGCCGCTTCTGCGATAGGATCAGAAGCCCCGCTAAGGCGGCCAATAAATTTAGTCAGCTCAGATTCGGGTTGCCCCCCTTGAAATCCGTCAACGGGTTTGCCGTCTTTAAAAGCAAAGACAGCGGGTATAGAGCGCACGCCAAGCTGTCCTGCTACGCCGGGGTTTTCGTCAATATTGATTTTGACCATTTTAACCGCGCCTTTGGCCCCTAAAACGGCGCGCTCTAGAGCTGGCATAAGCTGCTTACACGGGCCGCACCACGGCGCCCAGAAATCCACAACCACAGGCGTTTCGTTACTAGCCTCTATCACATCGGCCATAAACTCCGCGTCAGACCCATCTTTGATTACGTCAAGCGTTGCTTCACTCATGAGATATTATCCTTAAAATCGGCTCGAAATGGGCCTGAATCCTTTGGAGCTAATGTGGGGATAGGGCTTGTAGAGTCAAGTGGGACGATGGGACGAAAACATGACATTTTAGGGAGGTCTGAAACGTAAAGCGGTTCTGTTCTTTAGCCGAGCAGTCAGTGTCTTATTTTGGGCGATTTTAAGCCTTGGCTATGTGGCATTAAACTTAGTTTTTTAATTAAGTTCGCTTTAGACAACTTGGTCTGAGTCCGCTTTTTTGTAAAATTTCCATATAACAAAATGGATTACAAGTAAGACCGGCAAGCCTATTATAAATGACCTAAAAGACATCCCAATAGTAAGCCCTGCAAAACCTTCTCTGTTTAAGTGTAATGGGCGAGAGTCAACTTCGAAAATTTTTAAAATTTCTAGCGCTTCGAAGTAGTTTATGGCCAACAAACCTATCAACAAAACAAAAGCGGCCAGAATGAAAGACAATAAAGGACGCTTTTGCCAAATAAACAAAATTAGGATTGGGAGCACATAAGCCAAGATTATCATATTTTGGTTCCTTGTTTCCCATCGTTACTGTAATTTGCTTATATTTTGCTGACAATAGCTAAAATTATCATCGAATAAAAAGGACAAGTCACTTGTTTTGGCGACAACTTGAGCTCTCGCGAGCAGCATATTTTCGGGCGATGTAAGCCTCTGAGTTCAGCGGCTTATTCTAGGCGATTAAGCCTCTCATCTTACGTCCGTCTAAGCCCATTTGCGGTAGAGCTTGGCTTTCTTTTTCGGGTCTATGTTGATTTTACTCAGATCGCCATCCGCCCAGCCTATGACGCGCTTATCCATCATTTTAAACCAGAGCGGGGGGAAGAAGGCGATGGCAAAGCAGCCGCCATATCCTGTGGGCAGGGTTGGGACATCTTTATAGTCGCGCAGGACCTGATAGGGGCGCTGCGGATAGGCATGGTGATCAGAGTGGCGCTGGAGGTGAAAGGATAGCATATTGGAATAGGTATGGTTTGTATTCCAGCTATGCTTTGGTTGGCAGCGCTCATATTTACCCGCCGCGTTTTTCCCGCGCATTAAACCATAATGTTCAACATAATTGGCTTGGGTAAGCGCCAGCCATGCCAAGAAATGATGCGGGATAAGAAAGATTAAAATGGCGGGTCCAAAGGCCCATACGAAAATCCCAGCCATGATGAGCGTGACTGCATAGACTTGAAGCACGTCATTATGGACGGACCAAAAGCTGCGGCCTTGTTTTTCAAGGCGGGCTTTTTCATAGGATGTTCCGCGCTTAAATGTGCCCGATAATTCGCGCACCATAAAGGCGTAGAAGGTCTCGCCCATACGTGAGCTGGCCGGGTCTTCGGGTGTGGCCACCCATGTATGGTGGCCTTTATTATGCTCGATATTAAAATGACCATAGCCCATAATCATATTGCCGATTTTGGCCGAGAGGCGGTCAAGCTTATTGGCTTTGTGGCCTAGCTCATGGGTCATCACCATAACGCCGCCGCTATTACTGCCTACGCCCAATATAAGTGCGGCGATGGCCCACCAGGTCAGGTCTTGTGTGCCAACAAAGAGGGTAAAGGCGAGGAACAATCCAATCGCGATATAGACCATGGTATGGGTGATAAAGCGGTAATAATTATCCGCCGCCATGGCGTTTACAACTTCTTCGGGCGGGTTATGCGGGTCTTCCCCCATGATGACGTCCATGAGCGGGGTGAAGAGGTAGAAAAAGACGGCGGGGATAAGCGTGACAATCGGATTATTCCCAAGCGCGAAATAAAGCCAGATAGAAAACAAAGAGACGGCAGGGGATATGAGTATCATCCAATAAAGATGGCGCTTTTTATCCGTATAAATGACTTGTGAGCCATTATCGGCCGTTCCGGTAAAGCTGGTCATGCGGCGTCTCCTGCATTTATATTATTCAGGCTTTGAAAGGGTTGGCATAGCGCGGCCATAGGCTGAAGCGCGTCCAGAATAAGGGTGACTTTCTTGACAATATAAGGCCCGTCAATGTCATACATGACGCGGCGGCCCATTTTACGCGAAGAGGTAATGCCTGCGCGCTCAAGCGTTGCAAGGTGGCGCGAAATGACCGAGCGGTCTTGCGAGAGGCCTTTGGCAATTGTAGACACATCACAAGCGCCCAAGAGAATAAGTTTTTTAACAATCTGGATACGCGCGGGATCGGTCAGCGCTTTTAAAAATTTAGTGTCCAGAACGGCAATCGCTGCCTCGGCCATAGCGTCATGTGCGAGCGAATTTTGGGTATTATCATTTCTCATACATGTATATGTGCACACATATGCACATATTGCAAGTGTAATCTAACTCCGCCATTTTAGGGTTTTAGGCTTAACGGGGTTTTTGAAAGCCCGCTTCTCCTTGCGGCTCTTGGCCCATTCTTTTTTGATGGCGTGATACCATTTGGCTTGGGTGTCGGCGTCATCTATGAGCAAAAGCGTTGGGTTATATTTCAAGCCCATTTGCTGTAGGTCCACCATATCGGCGTCTTGGCGCAGAAACTTTCGCGCCGCGATGCCAAGGACAGGAGAGAGCAGTTTAATCAACCCTATATCGGTGAAAAATATCTGGCGAATTTGTGTGCGGTTTTCATCAATTGGCGTGACAGCGGTAAAAGAGAGCAGCGTCTTTTTCCCGACTTTAATCTCTTCAGTGCGAATGCCCGGAAGTTGAAAGGTGATTTCCGTGATGGGCTTACCGCCCAGCAGCTTATAGGCGAAGCTATTAGAAGACGGCGTATGGGCAGCCATGGCAAAACCGCGCGCTCGTGGCTCAAACGCTTTGGCTTTGTCATGGATAGAGCGCTCAGAGCGCCACCACCATTGACGGTGAACAAAGGGGCCATGGGCAGGATCCATCAGGCCAATCACCGCGTGATCGACATGGCAATTTAAGGTTAGGCTATCATCCATTATCGCGCGGCGATGAGCGAAAGGAAAATGCGGCGGCTCGATCGCGGGCGCGTCCTTAAAACGTTTATCGGCTGCGACATAAACCCAGATGAGCTGACCTTGTTCTTTGGCAGGAAAAATCCGCACTTTAATTTTTTCCGTCTCCATGGCTTGGTCAGCGGTCAAAGCCGGTATCTCTTGGCAGGCCCCGTCCGTGATATCAAAGCGCCAGCCATGATAGGGGCATTCCACTGTGCCGGATTTAATGCATCCCTTGGATAAAGGCGCGGCGCGGTGGGGGCATATATCGCGCATGGCAAAGACTGTGCCGCTCTCGTCTCGGCCTAGCGTTATCGGCCCGCCCGCAATTTCGCGGCGCACCATCTTACCCTTTTGGATATCAGAAGACAGCCCCGCGAAATACCAGATGTCGAATAAAAAATTTGCGCCGTTGGATTGAAGGGTCATGGCGCAGACATATCCAAAACTTGGCGAGCTGTCAGGCTATTTTCGCGAAGCGAGCGTATGGTTGTATCAGAGTGGCGCTTAGAGAGCTTCTCGCCATCATCACGCAGGAGCAGGGCGTGGTGGTGGTATATCGGTGTTGGCCAGCCCATGAGATGCTGTATCAAAACATGATAGGGGGTCTGGTCGATAAAATCCGCGCCGCGCACGACATGTGTGATATTTTGAATCATATCATCATGGGTCACGGCAATGTGGTAACTCGTGCCAATGTCTTTGCGCCCGACCACAATATCGTCGAGTTGGCTAAGATCTACGGTTTTGTCTTGCTCCGTATCCTCGTAAGTCAACGTGCTTTTTACGCGCGCTTGGCATTTTTCAATGGAAAGCCGCCACGCAAAGGGCTCTTTATTCTCAAGACGAGTTTGAATCTCAGCTTCTGGCAAGGGCGCAGGTGGCGCGTCTTGAAGCTGCGCGCGCGTTTTAAAACAGCGATATAAAAGCCCGCGTTCTTTAAGGTTATCAATCACGTCCAGATAGGCTCCGCGATGCTGGCTCTGAATACGCACAGGGATTGGCCAATCAAAGCCCAGCCAGTCAAGGTCTTGATAAATGGCCGTTCTGTATTCAGGGCGGCAACGTGTCTTGTCGATGTCTTCGATGCGCAGCAAGCAAGGCCCGAAACCAAAAGCTTGTGCCGCGGCATGGGCATGGCCTAAATGCAGATAACCCGTGGGCGAGGGCGCGAAACGGGTCAGCATATCTTGATTGTCCTAGCGCCGCGCAATGGAGCCCAATATGCCGCGCAAAATTTTACGTCCATGTTGCCGCGCGATTTGGCGGGCGACAAGTTTGGCTTCATACATAATGTGATCGCCCGCCGTTTTCTTTCGGCGGGATGATTTTCGTGTCGTAGGTTTTCTTGTTTTCTTTTTGGTTTTTACCTCAGCTTCTTTGGCCTTAATCTCTTCTTTCTCTTCAAGTGCCGTACGCTTTTCCAGAATTTCATAGGCGCTTTCGCGGTCTATGACGGTCTCATACTCGCCCTTAACCGGACTATCAGCCATGATCGCTGCGCGTTCGGGATCAAGTGCGGGGCCGAGCCGTGAGCTTGGGGGCCGAATAAGTGTTTTCCCGACAATGCCCGGGACGCCTTTTGCATCCAGAAATGACACAAGCGCTTCCCCGACCCCAAGCTGGGTAATAATGTCTTCCGTATCAAAGGCGGGATTGGGCCGAAAGGATTCCGCGCTGGCTTTAATCGCCTTTTGCTCTTTGGGCGTGTAGCCTCTTAGCGCGTGTTGAATACGGTTACCGACTTGCGCCAAAATATCATCGGGAATGTCCGCCGGGTTTTGCGTCACAAACCATAATGAGACGCCTTTGGAACGAATAAGTCTGGCCACTTGGCGAATTTTTTCAACAAGGGCTTTGGGCGTATCATTAAATAATAAATGGGCTTCGTCGAAAAAGATCACCATTTTTGGTTTGTCGGGATTACCAATTTCTGGGAGTTCTTCGAACAGCTCAGATAAGAGCCAGAGCAAAAAGGTCGAATACAGCACAGATGAATTTATAAGCTCACTTGCCGCCAATATAGAGACCATACCTTTGCCATTATCATTGACGCGCATGATGTCTTTGAGAGCGAGCGCAGGTTCCCCAAAAAATTGATCGGCTCCCGCGCGTTCAAGCTTGAGTAAGCTACGCATAATCGCGGCGACGGATTGGCTTGTCACATTTCCGTATCGGCGTCCAATCTCGTCTTTATTATCGGAGAGATGGTTAAGCAGCGCGCGTAAGTCTTTCAAATCAAGCAGAAGCAAATCTTCATTGTCTGCAATCTCAAAGGCAATAGTTAAAATACCTTCTTGGGCCTCTGTAAGTTCCATGAGACGCGCCAGAAGGGCGGGGCCCATTTCTGATATGGTGGTGCGAACAGGATGACCTTGTTTGCCGTAAAGGTCCCAAAAAATCGTGGGCATGGCTTCATAATTATAGCCATCTCCAATCATGCTGGCATAATCATTACCCATCAAGCCAATTTTCTTCGCGCGCGCTATCAGCTTTTCATGAAGCTTATGGGTCTCAGACCCCGCTTGGCTAAGACCGGAAAGATCACCTTTCACATCCGCTGCAAAGACAGGAATACCCGCTTTGGAAAAGCCTTCCGTCAGGATTTGGAGCGTGACAGTTTTGCCCGTACCTGTGGCCCCAGCCACAAGACCGTGACGGTTGGCCAGTTTAAACAAGAGCTCTTGACGATTGCCCTCAGAGTCTGTGCCGACGAAAATTGAATCGCTCATCGCTTTCCCAATCCATTGCTGCCTGTTAATTTCGGCAAAAGTTGCGTCTTGTTATGGCCATTTGAGCGCGAATGCAATATTGACGGGCAGGGACGCTATGGCCATAAATCCGCTATGGATAACACAGTTCGCTCATGCCTCTTAATTCTGACATTCATTGCGGGGACCGCGAGCCTTTATTTTATGCGCGACCTTATAACGCCTTTCGCTTTGGCGGTCTTTATCTGGCTTATCATTGACGCCTTTGCGCGCTGGCTTGATGGATTGTCATCAAAGCTGCCTTATTGGCTTGCCCTCACCATAGCGATATTGACGGTGGTGGCCTCAATTGTCGGCATAATTTTAATCATAGCCGATACAGCAGGGAGCGTTGTGGATCAGGCCCCGCGATATGGGAAACGTCTTGATGAAATTTTCCATTGGGTTGGGGGGCTCTTGGGGCGCGATTTAAGTATTGATAGTTTTATCGCCTCATTGGAATTGGAAGATAAAGTTACTTCTGGCCTCGCCGGATTTGCGGGCTCGGTACAAGGCGTGCTGTCTAACTTGGCGACAATCGCAATTTACGTGGCATTTCTTTTCGCCGCGCAATCCAGCTTTCCGAAAAAAATGGATGATCTTTTTCCTGATATTAATAAGCGCGCTCAGGCCTCAAAAGTCTTTGTGCGCATTCGCCACTCAATCGAAAAATATATCGGTGTTCAAACCATTATCAGCCTGATGCAAACGGTTATCTCCTATGCCATCATGGCTGTCGTTGGTTTAGAAAATGCGCTTTTCTGGGCCTTGGTCATTTTTATCCTCAACTACATTCCTATTGTCGGGGGGCTAGCTGCAATCGTTCTACCTCTTATTTTCGGGCTTGTGCAATTTGAAACCATGACGCCCATCTTAATTTTGGCTGGCGGATTATTCGGCGCCCAATTTATTATCGGCAATACGATACAGCCAAAAATGATGGGGGATTCCATGAACCTTTCTGCCTTAGTCGTCGTGCTGTCTTTGACTCTATGGTACGCACTTTGGGGCGGGGTCGGGGCTTTCCTCTCCGCGCCGCTGACAGTCATTATCATGATAATATTAGCGCAATTCCCGATAACAAGGTGGATTGCGGTTTTACTCTCCGCAGATGGGCAGCCGGACCTTGACCCTGATGAAAAGAAGGCCAAGTCGGCAACCCCGTCCATGTAGCTTCATGGCTCACGGCACTGTGATGAGTCCGTTTATGGCGTGTTCAAGCTTCCTCGGTTAAGAGGCGCTATGAAAAAACTTATTCTGATAACATCTGCGCTATTTATGAGCGTGAGTGTGAATGCCTCTGAGACATATGAATCGCGCCAGGCCGCATCGGTGATCGAGCTTTTCACATCACAAGGCTGCTCCTCTTGTCCGCCCGCGAATAAATTCGCCGCAAAGCTTGCCGAAGATGATAATAAATTGGTTTTGACTTATGGCGTTACCTATTGGGATTATTTGGGCTGGAAAGATACGTTTGGAGACCCAAAATTTACGGCAAGGCAGCGCGAATATGGCGTGGCTTTGGGGACTCCAAATATTTACACGCCGCAACTCGTCCTTAATGGGTCTGCCCATAGCCCGCGTTATACCCGCAAAGATGTTGAAACAATGCCGTTACCTAAGTCAAAAGCGGCAGCCGATATTACGGTGTCTGGTGGAAGGCTTGTTATAACCTCGGAAGCTGAAGAGAATGCTAAGCTCGTTATAATTACTTATACGCCAGGTACGCAGCTTGTGAACGTAAAACGCGGTGAAAATGGCGGCCGGACATTGAAACTTGCGAATGTGGTAACCGACGTTATTCCCGTTGATTGGAACGGTTCCGTTTTAAATACGGGCATTGAAACGGAAGTTGGTAAGGCCTATGCGGCTTTGTTTCACGACCCGACATCAGCCAAAATTACAACGGCTGCGACTTACGCGCCTTAACCTTCATCATATAGCAGGTGGTAAACGAGACAGGCCCACACTGGGCTGAAGAGTGCGGGCCGTCTCGTGGCTATCAATAACAACCACGGGGATCGTGGGAAGTGTTAAACGATGAGTATCAAAACCCGGGGGCTGGGGGGCTGTAAAAAAACCGTGTTCTGCGCCCCATCGATTAACACCTTTAATCTGTTGAAATATCGTGTCTCAAAAGGGACGGAATTAAGGCATAAATAAGGCAGACCCTTAAACTTTGGAGAGGTGTCTTAATTTCGGTTAACCACAATATTTTCTTGCGTGGTTATGCGTTAGAGTTAAGTTTGTCTTTATGGCGTCAAATATTGTCAATTTACCTTCACGCGGCCCAACAGAGTTAAAAGGTCGTCCTTCTCAGGTCGCCTTTAATCGACAAGAGCTCTCTCTTATTCTGAATGTTTATGGCCAGATGGTCTCCAATGGCGATTGGAAAGATTACGCCATGGACTTCCTCAAAGATAAGGCCGTTTTTTCTGTTTATAGAAAGGCGTCTGAGCACCCGCTTTATAAAATTGAGAAAGTGCCAGGCCTGCGTAGTAAGCAAGGTCAGTTTTCAGTTGTGGCTCCCGGCGGTTTAATCTTGAAACGTGGACATGATTTAAAAAGTGTTTTGCGGGTCTTTGATAAGCAACGCTTTAAAATTAGCCGTTAGCTAGCCCGCATAAAAAAACCCGCCATTAAGGCGGGTTTCTGATTCATATTTATGAAGTTCTATTCTCTGCCGAAAAGGCTCATAAGAATTTGAAACATATTGACAAAAGCTAAGAGAAGTGATGCTGCGCCGTAAGCGGACATTTTCTTCATCATGGCTGGATTGCCAGCGCTACCATAATATACACGCTTTAGCATTTGTGTTTCCCAAGCTGTGATCATCGCAATCGCGCCTAGGGCGATGACATTAATGATAATGTCTAGGGGTCCCGTCGGACGAAGAGCCGGGAAGAACATGCCTAAGACACTAATGACGACATAGCCAAGGAAGGCTGCGAAAGCATATTTTACGAAAGTACTTAGGTTACGATTTGTCGAGTAACCAAAGAGGCTAAGCGCGCCAAACATAGCGACGGTCATAAAGAATATTTTTGCAATGACCATACCGGGTACGAATACAGAGACGGCTGACATAAAGACGCCCATAAAGGCGGCAAAGCCGAAGAGGAAGGTCAGAACGCCGCCCAAGGACATTGTTGGCAATTTACGGCCAACGGCGCCAAAGAGCACTGGAATGGCGATAACGAAGCCTAAAAGGAGGAAGGGACTACGTAATAAGCCCATAAGTTGCGGGTTCGCCTGTATGGCTTGACCGCCAAAATAGGCAACACCGGCTGTTACTGCCATGGCAGCGGCCATATATCGGTAGGTGCCCAGCATAAAATTACGGAGACCGAGATCGGTTTCCTGGCTTGCGCCAATTGTACGGTTAAGGTTCTCGTTCATAAAACGCTCCATAAATCAAAAATCCTTTTCAGGACCACTGCACTCTATATAAGCCATTTAACGGCAAATTCCAAGGGTTACCCGCATAGGGTTAAAATAATTGATAAGGACTTAAGAAATGGAACTTCGAAATCTCGGGCGTACAGGTATTAAAGTGACGTCAATTTGCCTTGGGACGATGACTTGGGGGCAGCAAAATACAGAAGTCGAGGCTCATGAACAGCTCGATTATGCCATTGGCCGCGGGATTAATTTCATTGATACAGCGGAAATGTATCCGATCCCGGGTAAAGCCGAAACACAGGGGCGGACAGAAAGCTATATTGGCAATTGGATAAAAGCACGGAAAAACCGTGATAAATATGTGCTCGCGACCAAGTTAACAGGCCGTTCAGGTATGGCGTGGTGCCGCGATAATGCTGAGATGACGCGTCATACCCCCGCGCAAATTGATGAAGCCATAGTAAAATCGCTTAAGCGTCTAAATACTGATTATATAGATCTCTATCAATTGCATTGGCCAGATCGTGCAATCCCGCCTTTCGGCTTTCATAGCTATCAAGATTATAATGCGAATGACATGGTACCATTTGAGGATATTCTTGGCGCCCTGAACCGTCATGTTGAAAAAGGAAATATTCGCCATATCGGGGTCTCCAATGAGTTTGGCTGGGCCACAATGAAGTATTTGGAACTTGCTACGAAAAATAATTGGCCGCGTATTGTTTCTAACCAATGTGTTTATAGTCTTATTGCGCGGCGTTTCGATTATGACCTCGCGGAAATTGCTATGCGCGAACAAGTTGGCCTCTTGGCTTACTCACCTCTGGCGATGGGGTTTTTGACAGGCAAATACGATGCTGGAACCTCACCTAAAGGTTCGCGTGGGGCTTTGTTTGAGAGCTTTATGGGGGCTTATTGGGATTCCAAAGAAGCCTGGCTGGACTGTAATAAAACAGCCAAGGCACTTGGGATAACACCAACGCAATTTGCGCTCAAATTTGCGGAGAGCCGTGAGTTTGTGACGTCAAGCATTATAGGCGCAACCACAATGGACCAGCTCACCGAGAATATTGACGCGCATGACATCTCATGGACAAAAGAGATGGAAAAAGAAGCGCACCGGATACATAAAACTTATCGCTGCCCTGCGGGGCGCTAAATCTTTGTGCTTGTGCATAAGGCTAGTCTCCATGAAGCTATTTACAGCCATAAAAATTCCGCCTCATTTGACTGCGCAAATCGAGAGGATACAAAAAGGTGTCTCTGGCGCACGGTGGTCTGATCCAGATAAGCTGCATATCACGCTCGCTTATTATGGAGAGGTAGGGAATGACTTAGCGGAAGTCTTGGATATGGAACTGGCGCGAAAGCCATTTTCAAGTTTTAAACTCTCCCTTGGCGGGGCCGGGCATTTTGGAAAATCTGAACCTCATGCAATTTGGCTGGGCGTTAACGAGTCTGCTGATTTATTGAAATTACATCAATATGCAAAGCATGCGGCGAGGCGCGCCGGCATTGATGTTGAGGCCCGAAATTACAAGCCGCATGTCACGCTAGCTTATCTAAGACGTAATGCTCCGATAAATCGGATTATTGATTTTGAAAAGCGGCGGGCAAACTTTAATTGTAAGCCGTTTTTGGTTGATGAGTTCTTTCTTTTTTCTAGTCATAAAAAAACTAAGGGACCTAATTTTTACCAAATCGAGGCGAGTTACCCGCTTTTGGGCGTTTAAAGTTTTAATATTCTGGCGAATGGCTAAATAATTTGTGGAATGTAAAATCTGCGTCTAAAGTAATCTTTGAACCACAAAATGGGTTCATGGGATGATTAATGACTTATAAAAACGAAGTCGGGATTTCAAAATCCGATATATGGGAGGCTGTGATTGAAAGCGGCGTTCTTGGCTCGTCAAAAAATCAATCTGCGCTTTTCAAATATCTTTTAGATTACAGCTTTGATGAGACTAGGCCTGACATCACTACAAAGGATATTGCTGCAAAAGTCTTTGGTAGGAATGGTGATTTCAATACCAAGAAGGACAGTATTGTGCGAGTTGAAATGCATCGGCTTCGCGCAAATCTTGAGAGTTTTAACGAGCAATCAGAGCCGCTAAAAATAGAGCTCCCAAAATCTAGCTATTTGCTGAAAATTGCTGAAGCCCGGTCAAATAAGCCTCATGAATTAGTCGATACTATCGCTAATACGGGGCGCGGTAAAAATCGCTTATTAGGCGGCGCACTCATGGCTAGCATTGCTGCCATAATTTTCATTTTTACTGGCGCGATAACAACCAAAAACAAAGGCGAAGATTGCTCTATAGTAATGCCAAATTTGGAAATAGCCGCGCCAGCAGATGACACTGATTTATCTCAATATGTTCATCAAGTTGTGTCGGGCGCAGCATCGCAATTTAAACATTTCAATAGTGTTAGAAATGTCGAGGCCTGTGGCACTTCCCAAGTGCCTGGATATAAACTGACTTATGCTCTTTTTGAACGCGATGAAGGCTTCCAAGGTAGTCTTTCAATCACATCGCAGGCGAGTGGTAAGATCGTGGGTATAGGCGATTTATCAGGAAGTGCGCCGTCGGCGATAGCAAAAGATGGTGAGCTTTATTATACGCTTGCGAGAATCACGAATGACCTTCTGCAGCCAAGCGGTGTGGTTCATCGTGATGCTGTGAGCCAAAGCTGGAATAATCATGCTCATTTGGAAGATTATAGCTGTTTAGTTAAAATGTATGACTCTTTTGCCTCCGATACGGACGAGGATTATTATGAAGCGTTTGAGTGTTTGAAAACGGCCCATGCAAAAGGAAGTTCATCACTTGAAAATTTGGGCGCGCTTGCGGCTAGCTATTTAGAGCAAGTACAGGGAAACCGTGTTGCTGACAGCGAAGATGCTTTTAAGCAGGCAGAAATGATTCTTAATGATATCGGAGAGAATTGGCAGCAAAGTCCTGAAACGACAGCAGCGAAAATCATGTATGATTCTGTCCGAAAAGATTACAATGTTCAGCAAATTAAAGAAACTTTGCTGCGTGCAGAAAAAACATACACATCTCATCCTCTCGTTTTACTAGATATTGCAAGATATTCAGGATTTATGCTTGGGGAATGGGAGAAGGCCATTGACGTGATGGGTAAAGTTAAACGGCTTATGTCGGATCAAGATAATTCCGTCTATCAAGTCGAGGCTGCATTTGCTCTCTTATCTGAGAATAGTTCTCTGGGTTGGAAAAATTGTTTAAATGCATATTCTGAGCATTCAAAAGTCTCTAATTTAATCGTTCATGCCTGTGCATTGAAATATAATAATGCTGATTGGACTGACCGTACGACTAATAATTTAATTGACTTTAACTTACTTGAATTGCCGGAGAGACAGGCATTTATTGAAAATATGGGGTTTGAACCAGCAATATCGGCGGCGCTAATGGTGTATTAAGACAACTTTTACGATTATTGATAATTTTATCTTTACTTTAAGTTGTATTTCTGCTTTTGTGTGATTCCACATGAAAGGAAAGAAACATGAAACCATTAATGATAACAACGGCCGTAGCACTTGCTCTTGGCCTCTCTACCGGCGCGTCTGCCGACCAGGCTACGCTAAACACGCAGGTAATGACTCCATCTGCTGAGATGAAAGCCCCAATGGAATTCGCTTTTGCTGAAGCAAGTGATTTTTACCAAGGTGATTATGTTGCAAGCTCAAAGGCACATTTAAGCAGTTTAGAGCAATGCGATTTATATACCGGTAAGGGTGGTGCAGAAGTTCCTTCTGTACGCTGGGTAACAGACTACTAGGATGATGAATCTCCCCATTCAATACTTACCGTACGATTGTGTCAGGGCTTTTGCATCTAATCGCAATAAAGGCCTCAACATATCGTTTTTAAAAGAGAATGGGGAGCTTCTCTCTATTGCCCTTAACTCAGAACTGACTTTGAGTTCAAGCTCTTTGGCTTTATACGAAGAGCTGTATTCTAAAATTGATAAATTTTGTGAACTTTACCCGCCCTTTTTCAGGTTTTTCTTAGCAATTGCGCTAGATTTAGAAGACCTTGGAATGCACGGGCGCAAAGGTGAGGTTTTGATTGATTTCGTGCTCCAAAATGATCTTTATGCCTATGATACATCCGATACACGCCGCATGGAAATTATCAATCTCCTATCGCGTAGAGGCAGGGTTCCTAGCTATGAAACGGATGATCGCGCCTCTTTAGATAAACGTATTTCTGGTTTTCTAGAGCGCTCAGAAAGGTTCCTAAAATTTAATCGCCCACTTTTCTATGAATTCACGCATTTGATATTTTATGCGACTAATTTTGGCAAAGAAGAGCATTACTTTAGCGAAGACATATTCGATTCACTTACTCATATCGGCATGTTGGCCTATTTAGATAGTGATCATGATTTACTATCTGAAGTTTGCCTTTGTTTTTCGTTTCTCGGCCATCAAGCCCCGAAAATATGGATTGAATATTGCCGGACTGGGCGTGATTCCATAGATATTAACCTCCCAAAAGATAATAACTTGAAAAGCGCGGCACAAATAGATGACTATCATATATATCTCGTCACAAGTTGGTTGATGGCTCAAAATGGAATAGAGGCTTTTCACGAAACATATCAAAATTCTGCGCCTGTATTTACTCAAAAAAAGAATAAAAAATCGACATTATCAAAAATATTCCAAACCCTTCATCCTATGGTTCTTGGGAGTAAACCAGCGCAAGTCGAAAGAGCTCTGAACATCTCGTCAATTTTGACAGCTGAAGACACAGTTCATCTTGAAAGCGCGCTAGCTGCTTATCCTCACAGTGGAGAGTTTATTGAAAAACTTTCCAATGGTAGAATTTCCACGCGATAATTACTTTTTGGCTTCCAAAAGTGAATGAGTCTATGATGGTATGTTCGGTTGACAATCTTTGACCCCCATCCCTATAAGGCCGCTGAATTAAAGGGGCCATATTTCAAGCGGAAAATTCTTTTTAGACGCTTAAGCAATATAAGTAAGTCATAGGGTTATGGGATCAAAAACAAAATCTGTATTAATTACTGGAGGGACGGGGTCTTTCGGTAAAACAATGCTGCGTAAACTGCTTGAAGCAGGTGTGCCTGAACTTCGAATTTTAAGCCGTGATGAAGAGAAACAAGACGCGTTACGAAATGAGCTTCGAGACGATAGAGTCAGATATTACATCGGAGATATACGTGATCTCCAGAGTGTTGATAGAGCAATGGCAGGCGTGGAATGTGTCTTCCATGCGGCAGCGCTTAAACAGGTGCCATCCTGTGAGTTTTTTCCACTAGAAGCTGTTAGGACGAATATTATAGGATCTGAAAACGTGGTCAGATCGGCCGTATCAAACTCTGTGAAAAGTTTGGTCTGCCTCTCAACCGACAAGGCCGTTTTTCCTGTAAATGCGATGGGAATTTCAAAGGCTATGATGGAGAAGGTTGCACAAGCTGCGGCGAGAGATTTAGGTCGTGACGCAAAAACGACTATTTCTTGCGTACGCTATGGTAATGTGATGTATTCCCGTGGTTCTGTAATCCCATTATTTATTAAGCAAATAAAAACCGGACAGCCGATCACCATAACTGAACCAACAATGACTCGGTTTCTCATGCCATTACGCGATTCAGTGGCCTTGGTACAATATGCATTTGAGCATGCTAATCAGGGCGATTTGTTTATTAAAAAAGCCGCCGCTTCGACAATACTAGATTTAGTTGAAGCTATTAAATCCTTATTTGATGTTCCTGATCATCCCACCGAAATTATTGGATGGCGACATGCCGAAAAATTATATGAGACTCTTGCAAGCTCGCAAGAACTTTCAAATTCAGAAGATATGGGTGACTATTTCAGGATTCGTCTTGATCATCGGGACCTAAATTATAAGTCCTATTTTAGTGAAGGGGATACTAAAGCTGTGACGTATGAGGATTACCATTCTCACAATACAGAACGGTTGGATATAAACGGTGTCAAAACCCTTCTACTCTCTCTGCCTCAAGTACAGGCAGAATTAGAATTATGGAAAAACAAATAAAGGCGTTGGTGGAAAGCTAGGCTTTTAGGCAATAGTTTAATCAAATGAGAACATCAGATACTCCTAGAAAAATCGCGATTACAGGTGCGGCAGGCCAGCTCGGCCAGCATAGTCATGCGCGTTTGAAGTATCATCATGGCTATGAGGTTATTGCGATTAATCGTGACATCTTTAACGATCCAGTTGCACTTGAGCAGTCTGTAAAGGATGCCGATATTGTCTTACATCTTGCAGGTGTAAACCGCGGGAATGATGAAGACGTTGAAGCAGGAAATTTGGAGATTGCTGAAAAAATGATTGAGGCGTGTAAATCAATCTCAAAAAAACCTCATATAATTTATGCTTCGACAATTCAAATCGACAATGAGTCAATTTATGGTCAGGTGAAGCGTAAAGTTGGTGAGCGTCTAGAGGAGTTTGCTAAATCAAATTGTAATCTGTTTGCTAGCTTGGTTCTTCCGAATCTTTTTGGAGATCTTTCTAGGCCGTATTATAATAATTTTATTGGCACATTTTGTGATCAAATTGTTGAGGGAAAGCCGCTTACAATTCACAATGATTCAAAGGTTACTTTGCTTCACTACAACCAGGTAGCGGACTTAGTAGCAGACGTCATTCGTAATGAGTCAGAGGGTGAGATACGCGTTGAGGGCGCTGAGTCCAGCGTGCAGACCGTGGCGGATAAGTTGCAGAGTTTTTACGACCTTTATTCCAAGTCAATATTACCAGATATTCGTGACCCTTTTGATTTGAGGCTTTTTAATAGCTTACGCTCTCGTATGTTTGAGGCGCATTTCCCAATGCCTTTAGTTCGCCATGCTGATGCGCGCGGATCATTCTTTGAATGTGTTAGAGCCGAAAACCCAGGTCAAACATCTTTTTCGACAACAGTTCCAGGCGTAGTTCGCGGTGATCATTTCCATTTTGATAAAATTGAACGTTTCATTGTTGTCTCAGGTGAAGCGCTTATTCGTGTTCGAAATATATTTAGTGATAAAGTTATGGAGTATCATGTTAAGGGAGATGAGCCTTGTATTATCGATATGCCTCCCCTTCACACTCATAATATAAAAAACACGGGAAGCACTGAGCTTTTGACACTTTTTTGGAGTCATGACTTTTTTGATCCGAAGAATACTGACACATATAGCGAGGCCGTATGAGTACCTTTAACAAGTTAAAAGTTATGGTGGTTGCAGGGACGCGCCCAGAATGGATTCGTCAGGCTTGCACAATTCACGCTTTGCGTGAGGTTGCTGAGACTGTGATTGTTCACACAGGTCAGAATTACGATTATGAATTAAATGAAGTCTTTTTTGAAGATTTAGGTCTTGGAAAACCAGATTATTTTTTAAATGCGGCAGGATCAACGGCGTCTGAAACAATTGGCACTGTTATCATCGAAGTTGATAAGGTCATTCGCAAAGAAAAGCCTGAAGCGCTTTTATTGCTTGGCGATACCAATTCATGCATTGCGGCTTTGCCGGCACGTAAAAATAAAGTTCCTGTCTATCACATGGAAGCAGGGAACAGATGTTTTGATTTTAATGTACCAGAGGAATTAAACCGCCGGCTTGTGGATCATATATCAGACTTTAACCTTTGCTATACTGAACATGCAAGGCGTCATCTTTTATCAGAAGGTTTGCCGCATCGCCGTATCTATGTAACGGGTTCGCCTATGCGGGAAGTCCTTAACCGTTATAAGCCTGATATTGATAAAAGCGATATTCTCTCAAAACTATCCTTGAAAAAGAATGAGTATTTTCTGGCTTCGTTTCACCGTGAAGAAAATGTAGATAATCCAGATAATCTTGCTGAAATCGTGACTGCAATAAAAAGCCTATCTGAAGAATACGGAATTGAAACAATTGTCTCAACACATCCTCGGACTCGAAAAAAATTAGAAGAATTCAAAATAGACATTCCAAAATCTATGCGCTTTCTTAAGCCCTTTGGCTTTCACGATTATAATAAACTTCAAACGGAAGCGCGCTGCGTTATTTCTGATTCAGGTACTATTTCCGAGGAAAGTTCAATGCTTGGATTTCCTGCTGTAACCATTCGTAATGCGTTGGAGAGGCCTGAAGCCATGGATACAGGCGCGATAATTATCACAGGCCTAAAGGCGCGAACAATTTCACTTGGCGTAAAAGAAGCGATAACGAGTTATGATGGCGGCGTGATTGCTGATGTACCTGCTGATTATCAAATCACAAATACATCCCAGCGGGTTGTCCGCCTTATTTTGGGAACAGCAGGGCTTAGCGCAAGATGGCACGGCCTGGATATTCGTGATTAACAAGCATGAAGATAACAATCGTTTATCGCTACTTCTGGCCTGATACGCCGCCTTATGCCTCTATGCTTCGGGATATGTCCAAGTGGTTTGTTGATGCGGGGCATGATGTCGAAATAATTACGGCGCAACCCGCCTATAAACCAGATGCGGCCATTCCCATTCAGCCCTGGAAAGAAACTGTTCATGGTGTAAAAATTAGGCGCGTACGTTTGTTGAATGAACGTGGTCGATCTTTCGTAAAAATGCTGAATGCAGGGCTATTCGTTTCGACTGCATTTTTTATGGTTTTGTTTGGTAAAAAGCGCGATTTGGTTTGGACGGCGACTATTCCGCCTGTCCTACAAGCATTTGCCTTAATGATCGCTTCTAAAATGAGAGGCGCTAAATTCCTCTATCATATGCAAGATATCTATCCTGAAATTGCAAGTGCTTCGGGATTGATATCCAAATTGTTTCCCGTCAAATTATTTCGTATTCTTGACAAGATGACACAAAAACGTGCGGCAGCGATTGTTGTTCTAAGCGAAGATATGAAGCAGGCTATAAAGGCGCGGTCTGTTAACGTCAATAATGTTGCCATAATTAATAATTTCAGTTTGATATTAAATGATGAAAAAACCTCCAACCTAGCAAAGGCGCCGATAAAAGGCGAACCTGTTAAGTTCGTCTTCGCAGGCAATGTTGGACGATTTCAAAATCTTACAGCTTTAGTAAAAGCTTTTTCAAAAATTTCTAATGATGAAGCTATACTAAATATTATTGGAGAGGGTCGCGCCAAAAGCGAGTTGCAGGATTTCGTAAAATCTAATGCAGTTACTAATGTTTCCTTTTATAATCACATGACAAGCTCCGCTGCATTTGAGGAATTGTGCAAATGTCATATAGGCGTTGTTTCATTGTCACCAAATATTTATAAATACGCCTTTCCCAGCAAAGTTTTGACGTATATGGCGGCTAATCTACCCATGTTAGCTATGGTAGAAAAAACCAGTAATTTATCTAAGATGCTCTCGCAAAGAAAACTTGGCGCGACAGTAGAGTGGGGAAGTCAAGAGGAAGAAATCCTTGAGTCTGTCAAAACATTAATCAATGATGCTAGACTAGGGAATATGCGTCCGTCAGAAGCCATTGATATTTATCATCAAAATTCTGCTCGCGATAAGTGGCTAGCTTTATTAAATGAGTTATCTGAAAGCACTCAATATCAGGCACCTATGTTGGATAAAGCATGAAACCGCCACTAATACTCATCGGGGCAGGGCGTTCAGGAACGAATATTGTACGCGATACCTTAACGCATTTGCCTGGGTGGGAGACGTGGGATTGTGATGAGATAAATTTGATTTGGCGGCATGGGAATATCCATCATCCGCATGATGTTTTTGGGCCTGGACTCGCGCGTCCTGACGTGAAGAAATATATCCATGGGGCATTTCAACGTTTTGAAAAACAGTCTGGCGCTAAAGTGGTTGTTGAGAAAACATGTGCAAATTCTATGCGTGTGCCTTTTATTAGGGAAGTTTTCCCGCAGGCCCGATTCCTCTATATTACGCGTGATGGTCGTGATGTTGCCTTGTCTGCCGCCAAACGCTGGACGGCATCAGTTGAAATGGAATATTTGCTTAAAAAGCTCAAATATGTTCCAAAAGTTGATATACCCTTTTATGGATTGCGTTTTGTTAAAAACCGAATTCATCAAGCCAAGTCCCAAGAAAAGAGGCAGGCGGTTTGGGGCCCAATTTTTCCGGGTATGGCTGATTGGGCCAGAGTGCACCCGCTTCTAGATGTTTGTGCACGGCAATGGGCTGAAAGCGTAAATGAAGCGGATAAGGCTTTTGCCGATATGACTGATGAGCAATATCATCACATAAAATACGAAGACTTTGTCACCAACCCTACCGAAGTCTTGGCCGGCGTTATGAAGTGGTATGATAGCGAACTCATAGGCTCAAATTTTGAGAAGGCAGTAAAAGATATTCATGCCAATTCACTTTATGGATGGAAAAGAAAAATAGATAAATTCTCGCCACAAGCCCTTGAATATTTATTTCCTATTTTAGACAGGCACGGTTATGCGCCTTCCACTTGAAGATGAGTTAAGAACGCCAGGCTTGTCGCTCTTCAAGCGTATAGCCAAGCGGAGTTTTGATATCCTATTAGCCGTCATGATCTTGCCGATTATTGCCCCCATTTCACTTGTCTTGGTCATATTCGCAAAAATTTTTAATGGCCGTGGCTTATTCATTCAAAGCAGGGTTGGGAGATATGGGGAGCTTTTTAATCTTTATAAAATTTGCTCTATGCGGCAGGTGGAAGGTTATACGACAAATATAACAACGGATAATGATCCGAGGATTACAGCCTTTGGCCGAATTATTCGCAAAACGAAACTTGATGAATTCCCTCAAATTTTAAATGTTCTTAAAGGGGATATGAGTTTTGTCGGCCCGCGGCCAGATGTAATTGAGGCCTATCAAGATCTTAAAACTGATGATGCGGTTCTTCTATGCGTACGTCCAGGTATCACTGGCGCTGCTTCAGTTGCGTTTAAGGATGAAGAGGAAATTTTAGCATCTGTTGATGATCCAGAAGAATATAACCGAAATGTTGTATTTCCTGCTAAGGTGAAGCTGAACAAAGACTATATTAATCGGCAATCATTACTGCTAGATTTCAAAATTATGGCACTGACCGTCATGAAAGTATTTAAATAGGATAATGCCGTGAGTAGAATTTTTCTTTCAGCACCCGATATAACTGGCCGAGAACGCGAACTTGTCACCGAAGTTTTCGATAGTAATTATATTGCGCCTGCTGGGGCTATGCTAACAAAGTTCGAAGAAGATATGTGCAAGTATACAGGGTTTGCATACGCAGTTGCTTTAGCTAGCGGAACGGCCGCTCTGCATTTGGCTTTGCGTATTGTAGGTGTCAGTGCGGGCGATGAAGTTTGGACAACATCGATGACTTTTATTGGCGGGGCTTCACCTATTACTTATTTAGGCGCGACACCCGTATTTTTTGACTTAAGTGCAGAGCATTGGACGATTGACCCAGACCTGCTGGAAACCGAACTTAAGCGCGCAGCTAAGACAGGTAAGCTTCCAAAAGCTATTCTGCCAACGGATCTTTATGGGCAGTCCTGTGACTTAGACCGCATTACAAAATTATGTGATGAGTATGGGGTCATACTTGTTGTGGATAGCGCCGAAGCTGTTGGCGCGTTTTATAATGGCCGCCACGCAGGAAGTGGGAGTCATTGCGCGATTTTATCTTTCAATGGAAACAAAATGATGACCACCTCTGGCGGAGGGATGCTTATTAGCAATGATAAGAATATTGTGGATCAAGCAAGATATCTTTCAACTCAAGCGCGTCAGCCCGTCATTCATTATGAGCATATTGATATTGGATATAATTATCGTCTCAGTAATGTTTGTGCTGCCATTGGCGTGGGTCAGTTGGAGCAGATTGAAAGTAAGGTTGAGAAACGCCGTGCTCATTTTGACCGTTATGTTGAGGCTTTCTCTGATACGCCCGGTATAAAATTTATGCCTGAACCCAAAGGGTACAGATCTACGCGGTGGCTCACTTGCCTTACATTTTCAAAAGAGATGAAGACCACTCGACATGATGTACAAAAGGCTTGTGATGCAGCTGAAATTGAAGTTCGCCCACTTTGGAAACCAATGCATATGCAGCCCGTCTTCAAGGAAACCAAAATGATTGGTGGTTCTGTCTGTGAGGACCTTTTCGACCGGGGTATGTGCTTGCCATCAGGAAGCGGTATGCCAGTTAGTGACCAAAACAGAGTCATCGATGTCATAAAATCTGTCGTTGATGGTTGAATGATAATGTCATCGAGTTACCTGATTTTCTGGAAAATTCTGCCATGTTAAAACGTCACCCCTATATCATACGGTCCATTTGGCGACGTAGCTATGAACATATCAATCCCATCTTTTTCTCAACCCTGCATGTAAATGAATTTCCTAAATCAGGAGGAACTTGGTTGTGCCGTATGCTCTCGGATGTTTTGGACAGACGCTTTGATGATAATCGTTATCCAAAAATGGGGGCTGCTATTATGAAGCACCATCGAAAATCTCTAAATTTGATGCCTACAATAACGGTTATTCGTGATCCGAGAGATGTCGCTGTCTCTTATTTTCACCACATGCTAACAACATTTACAGATGATCCTTTTAACAAGCATGGTGTTCGCATTATGCAGGAAGAAATATATGAAGGAAAATCTGCAGACGAATCTAATAAAGATCAGCTATTAGCATTTATTACAAAGTTAACGACATCTCCTGTCTCTCCGGTGTTTACATGGGGAGATTTTTATCGTCATCAAACCCAAAATAATAACCCGATAATACGTTATGAAGATATGCGTACAAACCCTCTCGAGAGTATAGGACGCGTTTTAAAAGCTGTTGGGGCAGATTACTCAATTGATCGCTTAGAGGAAGTTATCGAGGCTAATAACATTGAGAAAATATTAGCCAAACGACGTAAAGACGGCACCCAGGATGGTAATTTTTTTATACGTCGGGGAAAAATCGGTGGATGGTCTGACACCCTCGATGAGAAGAGTATTGCTTTGATAGAGAAAGATGCGGGGGATCTTCTTGATAGGTTTGGGTACCGATAATCATGTTATCCCGAATGCTGATTTCAGGCATATTTGTAGGATCAAATTTTTTAGCATCTTTTCTCGTTATTGTTCTGATTGTGAATAGCAATGGTTTAGACCTACAATCTGAATTTTTTTTATTTCAGTCGCTGTTTTTTCCCATGATAACAGCATTAGCGCAGCTCAATATTTTGAGAAATTACCGAACGGGGGAAAGTGGAAATTCTCTAAGAGTAGATATAATAATTATTATAACATTTTCGATACTTTTCTTATTATTACGTGGTGACGGTCCTTTCATTTCAACATTATTCTATGCGTTATCCGTGCCAATAACAGTTCGAGCCAGCGTGATGCTGGCTGAGGCTCAATTCAATATCCAGCGTGCATTGGTAATTCTTATTCCTCTCACTCCGGCCTTTGTTAGAGTTGCATTAGTGTATTTATTAAAAGAAGATCTAGAGCCATCGCGGCTGTTTTTTATAAATGCGTGTAGCTTACTAGGGCTTGTCTGGGTGAGTTATGCATGTCTAAAGAAGAAGTCTTTAAATATTTCTGCATTAAAGAAGGCGCGCGATAGTTTTAATCCAATGCTAATGTTTGCTTTTATAATTATTTCGAGCCTATTTTTTCAATGGGATCGATATATATTTTCATTTGCCGATCAAAAGAGTCTAATCGTTCAATCGGGTATATATATTACACTCATCTTACCGCCTATATCTATGCTTTTTGCCATGATTTTTCGGGGGAATGCCCTGCAAATATTTCGGGGTAATAGCGATGATAATAGAACAAAAATGATTGTTTTATCCGCGACACTCTTTGTAATTCCTGCATTGCTTTATGCTACTCTCTTGGGCTGTTTATGGAATTATGTACCTTTAATATTTCCGGATGCTGCGGGCATGTCACGAAGCCCGGCCATAATTTTAATTTTGGCACTCATATTAGAACGTTTGGGCAACCTAATTGTTTATTCAGTCAAGGGGCAGTCCCACATGAGGGGGGCGACTATTGTGAAACTTGTATGTTTGCTGGTTGCTGTGTTATCAACTATATTCATGTTCGCACATAATATTCAGATTATGTATAATCATTATTTGATCGCATCTCTTGTCTTCTTTGTAGTGAGTTTGTGCTTGTTCGTAACCAGTTTGAGATTAAGATGAATAGAATAAGTCAAGTTAGATCCCCGATTTTAATATTTCTCTTCTTACTTTTTATATTCGAGCTTTTTGTCAGGCTTCCATATGTATTGAGTACACAGGCCAATCCAAATCTTAATAGAAAAGCCTATATAAGTTTCTTTTCCGACTTTAATTCTGAAACAGTAATATTCGCAGGCGCCATGCTACTTTTGTGTGCTTTCGTCGTTATTTTAATCACCTCCTTTTTGTTCAAGGGAGGTAAATATAATTCTATTAATTTGTCTATCCCTAGAATACCCATATTCATCAGTATTATTGCTTTAATATTGTCTGGCGTTAGCCTTTATATGATTAGTCAGCTAACTGCTGATGTCGTCTATTTAGATGACTTAGACTTATCAGGAAAACGAAGTTTCTCTGATAGTATTTCATTATACATGATCCTCCGACTTTCAATGTTCAACCATATTATAATTGCGTTAGCCTATGTGAGGGCCGTTCAGACAAGGGGTATTTTTGCTTGGTTATGCTTTATTATTCCAGCCCTGATTTTTGTTTTAACGATGACATTTATTTCTCATCGAGCTTTACTTTTCGTTTTCGTTCTTGAGATTATTTATTTTCAAATTTTGCTTAGGAAGCTGAATTTTAGACGGATAATGACCATTGCGGTTGCAATGGTTATACTTCTTTTGATAATTACAGTTTTGCGGACAAATAAAGAATATTCAAATCTCTTAGAAGCCGCGGGCGGAGGAATTTTAAAGGTTCTAGAGAGTCGCTTTTTCCTAGATTTTACTAAACTTGGGGTTGGCTATCTTTGGTCTACAGAAGTAAATTGGGTGGGCCCTGTATCAATTTCATTTTTATTCGAACCGTTCTTTAATAATGATGTTCTGTTTTATAAAGATTTAGGTAAAATTCTAAGCCGTGAAGCTTATAATATTCATTTTGAAACGGGTGTGACTCCCGGCGGTTATCTAGAAGCTTTATTATCTTTTGGTGTAATTGGCGGCGCTTTCTTCTTTGGAGGCCTAATTTATCTGTTTTTGTTTTTTGAGCGACGGTTATTCGAGAATAAAGCCACATTTGTTGTAAAGGTCTATTCTGTGATGGTGTTGGCTAAAATAGTACTATTCTTAAATTCATCATTTGGCGCTTTTTGTTTTCAACTCTTAAGTGAAACCTTGTTATTTATCTTAATAATATGGCCTATTATCGGAATTAATTATCGAATGCCTAGTCGCCGCCCACAAATTAGGGCTTAGTTTTTTCAAATATTTCAGCCAAGTTTAAAGATAAGATATGTTGTGATATGACAATCTTTGCGGATAATCATCATCAATTTTAGAAGCGAAATACCGATTGCGCGTAAGCTAATTTAAAAATTACCTTGTGGTCGCTAGAATTACGGCGCTTATGAGGGGTAAAGTTTTGACGAAGTCCTTATAGAGTAATCTGCCCTTGCTATCCTGCACATATACAACATCAGTTGGATATATAAGGGGGTCGTTACCGCCAAATTGTTGAATTTCAGTCAAGTTGACAGAGGCAATTCTTCTCTCTCCATTTATCTCTCTTGATAATATTGTCATCTCTGGATTTGCTGTTTCGGAAATTCCACCAGCTAATGCGACGGCTTCCGATAATTTAATAACATTTTCAACATCGAAGACGCCCGCCTTGTTAACTGCGCCATCAACGACGATTTTCCCAAATGCCTGCTTTTCTCTCTCAATAGATACATTTGGCTTTACAAGGCAGCAAGAACTATAATTTTGATGTATTTTAGTCTGGAGTTCTGGAATGGTTAACCCCGCTGCTTTCAATTTGCCGATGTGGCCTAAGAAAATTTCTCCTGATTTGTCTATACTATAAATTCCGGAAAATTCTTCAAACCCATTCACGGTTACCGTAACTGTATCACCCTGTCTAAAAACATCGTCTTCTAGCTTAGATGTGAAAGCACTAGCAGCGTTTTGTGTGTCATATTGCAAAGCATTAAAGGTTTGTGACGCAGGTATTTCAGGCGTCTTTGATGATAATCCAGTTGAACTGCAACCTGCTAGTAAAACTGAGCTAAATGCTAAAAGCTGAATGGCCGGAACCAAGCCTTTGACAAATCGTGATTTTTGTAAAGTAAACGGAGTTTTTGTAAAAAAAATCATTCTAAATCACCTGTAGCCCGCGGCTAAATAATAGTTTTAGTCTAAGTGGCAAATTCAGTAACAAAACCATAGCCATAATACTAGTGCGTGGAACAGTAAAATTCTTCCATTTTCTGTATTTTCATATTGGTAATATTTGTTTGAAAGGTGTAGTTAGCTGTTTACGGGGTATTTATAGGTACGATTATGAGAATTCAAGAAATGGACGGTGAATATCGTACGGGTAATGCTCCGCAGAGTGTTGGCTATACAGGTCCAGCGGATTCTAACTTTGCAGGGTTTAATATTTGGGACTTATTCCGTGTTTTGAGCCGTTGGTGGTGGGTCATAGCATTGATAACTTTGGTATCACTACTTGTCACTTTTTATGTGGTATCGCAAGCAACCCCTGTCTACATGGCATCGAGTATAATTGAAGTTAAACAGCAGGAACGTCAGATTTTCAATCAAGATTCTGAAGTTGAAAATTTCGTCGTTGATAGTGAATTTTTTAACACTCAAATTGAACTTCTTCGTAGTGACACTTTGGCTGGGGATATTATCGATCAGTTTAACTTAACGGCCGATCCAGAATTTACGACTATAGAGGGTACCCGCGTTGAAAAACGAAACATGGCTATAAGTGCTTTCGCAACGAAGTTAAACGTTGTCGCTGTAGGCAGAAGTCGCCTAATCAAGGTTAGCTTTGAACATACTAACCCTAGAAAAGCACGTGATATTGCAAATGCAGTAACAGAGTCTTTTGTTACTTATAATCTCGAAAGAAAATATAATGCGACATCTTACGCGCGAGATTTTATCGAAGATCGTCTCAGAAGTACAAAAGAGATACTTGAAAAGTCAGAGCGTGAATTGGTGGAATATGCGGCTACTAATGATTTGGTAACTGTACAAGATACTCAAGGAAATGTTTCTCCAGGATTTCTCGCATCAGAATCTCTTGTTGCGCTGAATAGTGAATTATTAAACGCCCGAACAAAACGCATTGAACTGGAGCAAAAGTATAATATTGCAAAAAATCAAGATAGCCCAGTTTCTGCTTCGGAAGGGCGTGTTTTGGCGGATTTGAGGAGAACACATACAGATTTAACAGCTGAATACATTGAAAAGAGCGCGATTTATGTCCCAGAATTTCCAGTGATGGTAGAATTGCAATCACGCATTGATTATATTGCGGAACAAATTGAAGCAGAAACCGATTTTCTTCAAGGTCAAGGGCTTTCAGCGCTTAAGGCTGAGTATGATGTTGCCCTAGGAAGTGAGCAGAATTTACAAAATAGATTTTTAGCTCTTAAAAACTCATTTGGAGATATTCGAGATAAAAGCGTTGAATATAATATACTCAAACGGGAAGTGGAAACGAACCGTTCCCAGTATGACGCATTACTTCAGCGTTTAAAAGAGGTTAGTATCGCGGATGACATTGGGTCTAATTTGATTTCATTAGTTGACGCGGCAGAAACGCCGCAAATTCCATTTAAACCACGTGTTCTATTATCACTTTTAATCGCTGGATTTCTCGGGTCGTTACTTGGAACTGTTTTAGTCTTCGCCCTCGAATATATTGATGACAGAATTAAGTCTCCAGATGATGTCAAGAACAAGCTTGGCGGCGTTGTTATGGGGGTCATACCAGTTGCTAAAAATATTTTAAAGACAGGTAAGAGCCTTAATCGAGATACAGAGGACGCAAAAGGATTGCGACGTATTACTGAGGTCTTGAGTAATCCTTCAAGCGCTGTGGCTGAGGCTTATGCTTCCCTACGAACGAATTTGCAATTCTCAGGCCCCGATGGTGGCCCGCGTGTTATCCATATTACTAGCACGCGCAGTGGTGAAGGAAAATCTGTTTCCTCTTTAGGATTGGCTTTAAGGTATGCGGGATTAGGAGACAAGGTTTTACTCATTGATGCAGATATGCGCTTGCCGACATTTAAACATGGGGTTCAACAGAGTATTGGCTTATCTGGATTGTTAACCTCCAGAGAGAATATCGATGATAACATTTTGCTAACAGCTCACGATAATTTATATTTATTACCAAGCGGTGCCAATGTTCCAAATCCTTCTGAAATTTTATCGACCTATCGTCTTGGGGAAATTCTGGATCATGTCAGAGATAAATATTCTTATGTTATCGTAGATTCGCCCCCAGTTATGGGCTTGGCTGATGCGCCAATTTTGGCATCAAATTGCGATGCCTCTCTCTTAGTTGTTGAAGGCGCGTCAACACGTACACCTGCGGTAAAAGCGACGATTGATAGACTATTGGTTAGCGGAATTAAGGTGCTCGGTATTGTTATTACAAAGTATACACAACAATCTAAAGGGTATTACAATTATTATCAGTATAGTTATGGCGATGCTGCAACGAATTACTCTTCGGCCAGTCAGAAGAAAAGCTCCAATTCAATTGTTAAAGATTATATGGACATCATGTCAAAAAGATGAGTTCGGCTTTTAAAATTTTTATAATTTGGCTTCCCATTTTTTTGGGTATGTTTATTATATCAACCGTCTGTCTAGGACGTATGGCTATTGGCCATGATATGAATGATGCCCAACGGTGGTTCCCAAATTACTCAAAAGTTCTACTTAATAGTAACGAGAGATTACTCAGATCAAAAATGACAAGGCAGGATGCGCTTGAAGTTCAAGTCAATGCATTGAAAGGCTTACAACGTGCACCTTTATCTTATCGCCCCTTCGTACAAACCGGTATAGCTAATTTATTTCTTGATGAGACGTCTGAAAGTCGGAGATTGTTTGAAAAAACACTTGAACGCAATCGTAGAGACCGACGTGCGTTACGCGCTTTGGTAAATATTGAAGTATCACAGAAAAATTATACTGCCGCGATGCAGAACTTAGATGTATTACTCCGACTTAACGGAAGAAAAGACCAAATAGATGATTATCATAATACCCTGTTATTTCTGAGCGAGGATAAGGAAGCTCAAGGCGTAATAGATCGATATCTATTCAATAAACCAGTTTGGGGAAAAAAATATTTAACGAACCGCATTGGCCTGATGACTGAGCAAAACTATTTAGACATTCGTCATTCACTTGAAATTTTCACGCAGGACTCAAGTGATGCAAAAAATGATCGGGATCTACATACTTCTTACCTCAAAGCTTTACAGCGTATGCAAAAAATTGATTCTGCTTTTGAATACTGGAAGATTTTACATAAAGATTCCATCCAGACTCAACAATTCACCGTTTTTAACCCCAAATTTGAGAAGCGAGATGAACTTGCACCGTTTAATTGGAGTGATATTAATAAGCCAAAATACTTCTCAGAATTAGATCAAGGCGGAGGCCTTTATGCCTCTTACGGAGGCAATGCTGTCAGTGTTTTGACAGAACAATTATTAAAATTGAACCCTGGGCAAGTTTACAATCTGGAAATTGATGCCAATTGGTCTTATCGTCAACGTCAAGGTATGTTTTTTTGGGTCTTGACCTGCATACCGAGCGACATAGTAATTTCAGGTGTAAATCTTGATGATGCTGCTAAGGAGAATTCTGGAGGTCAGGCTGTCTTTCAAGTTCCTTATCAAAATTGTGGTGCTCAAAGTATAAGATTAGTTGCCAAGCCAGGCCAATATAGTCAGCGGATTTGGAGTCGAACCAATTCTGTTGATATCACTTTAGCCCAATAGAAAAACGACCATGTATTTTTCCAGCTCAAAGTTTAAACGTTTTTCTGCTTTTCTCAATTTTGTATCTTCTTTCAGACTCAGTTTGTTTCTTATTCTTTGCTTTATTCTTGGCGGAACAAGTCAGGATATTGTGGCTCCAAAATTTCCTCTTTACTTAATATCACTTTTTGTGATTGGCGGCTGTTTAAGCGCTGTTAAAAAAGATAACCGGATTGGAAAATTAAGGACATTATTGATAATTTGGGGTTCGTTTTTTGCACTACACCTAATATATCTGATCCCATTACCTCCTGGTATTTGGAGCCAATTTAATGGGAGGGAGTTTGTTGCACAGGGTTTTCAAACTTTGGGTATGGAACTCCCATGGCTTCCTATTTCTCTCACGCCTGAAAAAACACTCTTTTCTTTATTTGATTTTTTGCCACCTCTTGCAGTTATTTTATTGATGGGAACTGTTGTGACAGCCCGTGAGTTTAGAATAGCATTGTGGAGCTTAGGCGTATTTGTATTTATTTCAGTTATTTTGGGAATGATGCAAGTCGCTAGTCTTGGGTCTGAGTTACATTTTTATGATTTTACAAATGAGCGCTCGGCTGTTGGGTTTTTCTCAAATGCAAATCATTACGGCGTATTTCTTTTGATGAGTATCCCACTTCTTGCCTGTCTGGCTAACTATGATCGGATTCAGAATTATGGTCAAAATAAAGGGACTCTTACATTTTGCATAATTTGCGCTCTTGCTGCCTTTCTAGGTATTGGCTTGAGTGGTTCTTTAGGTGGATATTTATTGATTATCCCCATTTTGACGGCAACGCTCTTTATTTGGTCCTCTAAAGGTAAACGAAAGAATATTTACTTAATAGGACTCTTTGTATCGCTTGTTTCTGCAGTGCTGTTCGACATGTTTATTTGGAACGATGTT
This sequence comes from uncultured Hellea sp., assembly GCA_938007935.1. GTDB lineage: Bacteria > Pseudomonadota > Alphaproteobacteria > Caulobacterales > Maricaulaceae > Hellea. Next base: position 252,808 of record CALLMD010000010.1, on the reverse strand, counting down.
CAGACACAAATAACGAGTAGGTTTGCATCTATAGATACATCAACGCGCCAGATAATGTTCGATAATACGTCTAAAATGGCTAAGAATTTCTTTCCATTGGGAAGTGGTCCCGGATCCTTTTTAGATGTATATCGTCTCGTTGAAGACGTTGGGCGATTTAGGGTGCCACATTCACATAATGAGTATATTGAAATAATCGCGGAATTTGGCGTCTTTGGTATTATTGGAATAGGGTTTCTATTACTATGGCTAGCTAAAAATATGTCTGCACTTTTCCTTACAAGCGGATCTATTGACAAGAGTTCAAAATTTATGTCGGTCGCAATTGTAACTGTTCTGATTTATAGTATTTTTGATTTTCCACTTCGGACTAATTCAGTCATGACTTTAGCTGTTTTTGCTTTGTGTGGAGTCATTATATCAAATAAAAATATGGGAACGGACAGAAACTAGTTCTGGGTATTTATGATTTGGGTATATGGTAACCATCAACCCATTTATTTATTATTTTTCGCGCCATAGCTTGATTGTTTTGTGAGGTCGCGAGAGTGATTTCTGCAATAATGTTTTTCATTTGCTCCGAGGTCAAACGACTTTCTTTGGCCCGCATAATTTTTGGGTGAGGTGTTGCTAATGTTTCGGCATCAATCAAAAGCTCTTCGTATAGTTTTTCACCTGGCCTTAAGCCTGTAGTTAAGATTTCAATATCGCCTTCGGGATTATCATCATCTTTTACAGTTAAACCACTTTTTTCGATTAGCCGCCGTGCGAGATCTTTTATTTTTACGGGTTCGCCCATATCGAGAACGAACACTTCACCGCCTTGGGCGAAACTACCAGCAACCACAACAAGATAAGCGGCTTCTGATATTGCCATAAAATACCTCGTGACATCATCATGAGTGAGCGTCACTGGACCGCCTTTAGCAATTTGGTCTTTAAAGAGCGGGATAACCGATCCAGAAGACCCTAAAACATTGCCAAACCTTACCATTGAGAACTTAGTCTTTTTACTGCGTCTATCGCAATCTTGAATGACAAGTTCAGCGAGACGTTTTGTGGCTCCCATAATATTTGTGGGCCTCACGGCTTTATCTGTAGAAATCAGGACGAAGGTTTCAATCTTTGAGTTCAAAGCTTGATTTGCGATTATATGGGTTCCAATAACATTATTCTTGAGTCCGGCAATTTCATTAGCTTCGACTAAGGGAACATGTTTATAAGCCGCGGCGTGGAATACGACTTCTACCTCATAAGTCTTGAAAACATGAGCAACCGTCTTTTTATCACAGACAGACCCTAATATTGAAACAAGCTCGATATCGTTTTTTTGGGCAAGGAGACGCAGTTCCTTTTCTGCTAAGTAAAGCGCGAGTTCCGATTGCTCAAAGATTATCAGTCTAGAGGGGTTATGAGCCATAACCTGACGGCAAAGCTCAAGTCCTATCGAACCCCCAGCGCCTGAGATTAAGATTGATTTTGATTTATAGGGGGCGTCAATATTGGGTAGGTCTACGTTAAATTTGTCACGGCCAAGAAGCTCTTCTGGTTTAATCTCTACAAAGCTATCTAGAATGTTATTACCATGCATTAAATCAATATGTGATGGCATGATTTGAATGGCACAAGGCAAGTGCTCTAAATGGCGCGCAATAGCCTTTTTTTCATCAGAAGAAAGTGAAGGTATTGCAATTAGTATCCTTTCGATATTTTTGTCTTTTATGAGTTTTTCTATTTTTTCGGGACCAAATACGGAGAGGCCAAAAATAATCAATTTTTGTTGTAATTTATTGTCGTCAATAAAGGCAACGGGTTTGACGTCTTTTGATTGTTGTAGAGCAGAGACCAGCTGAATTCCGGCTTCCCCTGCGCCGTAAATGGCAACAGGCGTGCGCTTATTTCCAACTTGATAAAGTTGGCGGAGTAATATTAATCCGTTGATACGCGAAAATAATGCCCCAGTGAAAAATAAAATACTAAAAATAACAGGCACTGAGCGCGGTGCAGAAATTTGCAGTAAGAAACTCAGGCTCATCGCCGTTAAAGCTAATAAAAGGCTACACAGGGCAATACGTTGTATCGCTTGCATATCAAAAGATTGAAGTTTGATTTTTGGGATGCTGAGCATCCATGTGTAACCAATGCCAGCTATGACCATAGCGGGAAAAATAGGCCAAGCGCGTTTTAATTGGCTTGCAGGAAAGAGCTCACCATATCGAAGGGCATAGGCGCTGTAGAGCGCAAACAAAATGATGATGACATCAGTCAGCACCATGATAATCCATTTGCTGCGTCGGTCTAGACCGTCAACAAGATTAAAAAAATTTGCAAACATTTTTCCCCGTACGCCTTTATGGCTAAACTATGCTATAGATGTCTTTCTACGTCGTAATGACGGGGCCTGTAACGTTTTCTACGGTGAATCACAATTCTAAAAGTCAGTTTTTTATCAGGGGATAATCGGCTGAATATTTTTCTGCTTAAGAAATATCTTTGATATGCCGAATAATCTTCATTTGAGTGTCATCGTCCAAATAGGCATGCATGGGAAGACTAATGACTTTTTTGCTCGCAGCATCCGTATTCGGTACCCCATTCGGGTCACAAGGGTAGGCTTTATAGGCCGTCTGACGATGTGTTGGCCGCGGATAATAACGGGCGCTTGGGATACCTTCTTTTAGAAGCCCTTTGGCTAATGCATCTGGCGCTTTAACTTCGATAGTAAACTGCGCCCATGTGGAATATGCACCAGAGATTAAGTAGGGCGTCTTGATCGTATTTGAGGCTAACCCATCGATATATTTTTTGGCAATTTCATTTCGGACACGAAGCTCATCTGGAAAAATATTGAGTTTTTCTAAAAGAATAGCGGCTTGCAAAGTGTCTAGCCTTGAATTTAGCCCGATGTGAATATTATCATATTTATCGATTCCACGGCCATGAATACGAAGTGAGTCTATGGTTGCTTTCAGATTTTCATCATTTGTGAATACCGCACCGCCATCTCCGTAACACCCTAAGGGTTTCGCGGGAAAGAAACTTGTTGTCATCACATCGACCCAATGGGCGGCATGTTTTCCATTGAGTGTCGCGCCAAAAGCTTGTGCGGCGTCAGATATGATATGGAGATCATATTTGCGTGCAATTGGCGCAAGCAATGGATAATTGGCTATTTGTCCAAAGAGGTCTACGATAATGACGGCTTGAGGTTTTAGGACACCTTCTTTTAAGGTGGACTGGATAGTGCGGTCCAGACTGCCAGCGCACATATTATAAGTTTCACGGTCAATATCAACAAAGATGGGTGTTGCGCCCAAAATTGCGATGCTTTCCGCTGTCGCTGAATAGGTAAATGAAGGGCAATAGACAGCGTCGCCCGGCCCAACCCCAAAGGCCATTAAGGATAGGGTCAAAGCATCAGTTCCATTGGCGCATGCCAAGGCGTATTTAGCATTGGTGAACTTGGCTAAAGCGGTCTCTAAAGTTTGAACTTCAGGCCCCATAACATATCGACCATGTTCTAGAACACGGGTTATGGCGTCGTTTAGATGGGGTTGCATCCGCGCTTGCTGGGATTTTAAATCAACAAATTCCATATGAAGGCCTAATTTCTTTATGGTCGGTTATCTCAGAAACTACGCACCTACACTCCAACTATGGTTACGGTAAGTTACAATGACTTCAGGCACTTATCAGGTGTCCCAAGTAATTTTTTTCTAATAACTGTAGCAATAGCTATGCTTTGATAATGTTTCAGTCTAAGGGGACGAAAAATCGAGTTAGGAATCTCCAAAATAAATGTTCGGTCTCTTTAAAAAAGGTAGCGCGAAGAATAAACCAGATATGGTAGCGGATAAAACCGTTGAAGGTTATGCCTATGTCATTGGCGATATTCACGGGTGTTATGATGAACTTTGTGAACTTTTGGAACTTATAGAGCGTGATGCAAAATCATTAGAAGAATCACCCAAATATATTGTCTTTTTAGGCGATTTGATGGATCGCGGCCCCAAGTCATATGAGGTGGTTGAGCACTTAAGGACATTCGATCCTGATTATGCCACGCCTGTTTTCTTGATGGGGAATCATGAAGAGGTTTTTCTTAAAGTCCTCTCAGGTTCTGAAGGCGCGCTAACGTCATGGTTTGAATTTGGCGGCCGGGAATGTGTGCGCAGTTACGGGGTAAAAAATCTCGGCGAAATACTAACACGTCCAGAAAACCTCTTATTTAGAATTCAGGAAGCCGTTCCACAAAACCATATTGATTTTATGGAAAGTTTTGACGAGACGTTCCAATTTGGTCCTTATCTCTGTGTACATGCAGGGATAAAGCCGCGTGTTGCGATTGAAAAACAATCGACGCGCGATATGCGTTGGATTCGCAAAGAATTTATGGCTTATGAAAAGCCTCACCCTTTTATTATTGTTCATGGTCATACGATTGTTGAGAAAGCAGATATTCGTCCAAACCGTATAGCGGTTGATACAGGCACTTATGAAGGCGGTCCTTTAACAGCGGTACGCTTGAGTAAAGAGGGACCTTTCATCATCGAGACGCAACGGAAAACGAGTTAATTATTTTACGAGGTTGGTTTTTAAGACTGCCCCAAATGTCATGAGAATGATTTTAAAATCTAATCCAAAGGACATATTATTTACATAAAAGGCGTCATACCGGCTTTTATTCTTGGGAGAGATAAAGTTTCTTCCGCTCACTTGTGCAAGGCCAGTTATTCCTGGTCTAACATTAAATATTTCAGGGCGTTTGTACCTCTCCTCTCGGACATTGTCATATTCAAGCATGGGCCTGGGGCCGATTAAGCTCATATCTCCTGTGAGCACGCTCCAGAGTTGGGGTAATTCATCAAGGCTTGATTTGCGTAAAAATTTACCAAGGCGGGTGGGCATTATGTCGTCCGGATCTGCAGCTTCCGGAGAGACAAGTTTTACGCCAACTGCCATAGTTCTAAATTTAGGCATAGAAAATAGGCGCTTATTCACGCCAACCCGCTCAGACCAAAATATAGCAGGGCCAGATGAGGTCAAAATAATACAAATACCGATGATTATGAGTAAAGGTGATAACAAAAGAAGCAAAACGGCTGAGACGAAAATATCGATCCCACGTTTAGCTGTAAGATATATCATGTAATTTGGCCCAGTTACTAAATGTGAGGTCAAACATTTATAGCGGCTAAAATCAAGCGGCTTAAAGCTTTAATTGATAAATCATGACTATTTTAGAATATGCTTCGCTCAGGTTAGCTAAATCCGTTAATAAAAAATTAGTGATAAATCTTTTGACTCTCTTAAGGATATTTGCCAGTTTACTATTTCCTTAACTAAGGAGACTTTGTATGAGCATTCGTAAGCAACCAATCGTAGACTTTTAGTTTATAAAATTGGTTAGATTGTTTATAGAAGTCACGCATTTAACGGCTCCTTCAGGGGCCGTTTTTTTTAATCAAAAATCAACTCTACCTTATTATATGACGGATGTGTGGGTAATTTAAGAGTGATAAATGATGCGGTCGACCCACAGACTTAAAAAATGGATGGTTGTTATCCTGTTCATCTCCTGCTGGTTTGGGGGTAGTTTGACGCATGCAGCGACAAAGGATCAAGCCGTATCCTTAGCGCAAGATATTATGCAAGTTACAATGGAGACGCAAAGACGCGAGCCTGTATTGTCGAATAATGTCAATGATATAGTCATGGATATAATCACCCAGGGGCGGTCTGAAAGCTTATACGGTTTTCTACAAAACTTGGATAAAAAAGAAGCTTTAGATAATTATGACCTTTTTGAACATTATGCAAAGCTTATAAGCCGTTCAGAAGGTGATTTGTTTGCTTTGAAAGGCTATCAATTTATTTTAGATGAGTCGCTTTCAAAAAATTGGCGTAGAGCTTACTTATCAAATCTCTTGCTTGCAAATTTACATCTAGCAAAGAGAGACGTATTGAAGGTTTTAGAGTTTACAGGCAAATCCCTTGAAATTGTGAACCGGCAAGCTGTAACAGGTGAAACATCATCAATGATGTATGATGTTTATGATATGCTCCAAACAGCATATATCTATGATAGAAGTACAGATCAAACGATTGCGGCTATGCGGACCTTAAAAGACCTGTCGGTTAATTCAGGCCGATCACTAGATGGGTTTAGTATCGTCAATAATCTCGCGGTTCTTTTTTCGAAAGATAATCAACATTTAGATGCCATAGAGATTATGGGTGTGATGGAACCTTATCTGAAAGGCCAACCTGACGATAAGGTGATGTTATATAATTTGTCGATTGCTAAATTTAAAAACCGGGCAAAGCTCTATAGTGACGCTCTACCACATCTAGAAAAAATAGAGAGCCTCGCGCAGGGAAACTGGCTTCAACCTTATATCTATAATGAGTTGGCTCAAAGCTACGCTTATTCAGGTCGAATTCTTGAATCCGAAGCTATTATGAAAAAACTAGATGCACTACCAAATGAAGATCTTCCTAACAGTGAGTTATTTGAATTGTCTTTAATGAACGTCAAATCTCTAATCGCTGAAATGCGAGGGGATTATAAATTAGCTCTAAATTTAAAAAATGAGTATTCCGATAGATCCATAGAGAGAATAAGTGCCGCTCAATTTCAAGACCGGAAAAAAGCGGCTGACCGGATTTCCGTTTCACAACGCGTAGCGACTCAGAAGCTCGAAAATGCGGCGCGTGAAAGCGCGCTTAAAGATACGATTATTGACCGTGAGAAAAATATTAACCGGATTTCTCTGGTTTTATTAGGCTTAGCGGCCATTTTGGTGGGTCTTTTAATATATGGGGTCAGACACCAGAAGGCGATGAATGTAAAACTCGCAGCCTCTAGAGACAAAGCGTTGGCCTCCGAACGGGCGAAATCAGATTTCCTTGCAATGATGAGCCATGAAGTGCGAACACCGCTTAATTCAATTATTCCTGTAGCAGAGCTCTTACAGGCAAAGTCTGAATATCAAGAAGATCGCGGCTTACTTGCTTTAATCGTAGCTGGCGGCAATACGCTATTGCAGATGCTAGATAATATCCTCGTTGTGTCTAAGGCGGATGACAGACCGCCAGAATATACCGAGGATTTAAACCTCGTAACGATTGCAAAACCCATTCTTAAAGAGTTTGGCGATGAAGCCCGCCGAAAGGGATTAGCGTTTTCTGCCAAAGCAACAAAAGGCTTCCCGCTCTCTGTCCATACGGACAAAAATGTCATTGAGAAAATTTTGATTAATTTGCTCTCAAATGCGGTTAAATTTACATCTAATGGTGAGATATATGTGACCTTCGCCCGTGCCGAAGATGACAATTATTTCTCTATCAAAATCCAAGATACAGGTATTGGTATGAAGGGTGAAAATTTTGATGAACTCTTAATGCCATTTAAACAAAAAGATAGCGGCATCACACGTAGCTATGATGGGCTTGGCATCGGGCTGAGTGTTACGAATATTGAAGTTCAGCGCCTAGGCGGTCAATTGCGTTTCCACACGGACTTAGACATTGGAACCGCGGTGGAAGTTATTCTGCCGATTAAGGCACCTATTGAACATCAGGGAGCTCTTCAGAAGGCCGCCTGACGATAAAAAGTATTACCAAGCAAATAAGTGATAAAACGCCGCCCAATATAAATGGCGATCCGTTTTTAATAGACTTAGAAATTGGCCAATCTGCGAGAGATGTAAAGGTGAATATCTCTGCCATCATAATGGGGCCAATCATCAACATAAGACCGCTCGCTGATCCAATAATTCCCTGGATTTCACCTTGATTGCTATCCGAAACTAATTTCGTAATTTTTGTAACAACTGTGGCTCCAAATATGCCGGCAATAGCTGCGACAGGGACAGCTATGTAAACCCATATGGGATGGTTTGCGAAACCAATTAAGAAAAACCCGATTAGATAAAAAACAACACCGTAAAAGATTGAGTTATCCAGGCCCAGCTTTTTGACAGCGCGCTCAATTAAAAATCCTTGTCCGACTAAGCCCGCAATCCCAAAGGCCATTAGGCACAGTCCAAAGTCTAGCGGACTCCAGCCAAATTTCTCCATGGTCACAAAGGAAAAGACTGTAATATAGGATGTGTGCGCAAAAATAATTAGTGTAAATACGATGAGGTAAGGACGGAATGCGCTTTTGCGCAGCAATTTTTGAAAGAAGGCAAAGGGGTTGCTTTTGCCCCAAGAAAAGGGTTGAGCTTCCCTGCGGTCTTGATGGCTTTCTTTTAAAAACAGAATTGCCAATATAAGGTTTAATACAGACAGAAGGGCCGAAATGATAAAGGGCGCTCGTGTTGATATTTCTGCCGCGGCGCCGCCTAAGACTGGTCCCATCATCATTCCCGTTGCAAGGCAGACCCCGATATAGCCAAAATATTTTGCGCGGTCGTCTCCCTTATATAGATCTGAGATATATGCGCGAGAGGTAACACTCGCTGCGCCAAAAGCGCCAGCAATCGCGCGCCCAAGATAGAGCCCAGAAATAGACTGCGTTGTGGCCATCAAGATATAGTCTAAAATAATGGCCGTAATCGCGATTATGATTACAGGACGCCGGCCTATGCGGTCAGACATATATCCAAAAAAGGGCATGCATAAAAATTGGAACAGGGCAAAAATGAATAAAAGCTGACCTGCATATCCTGCGGACTCAACAGCTGTATCTCCCGTAATCTCGACTAAAAGATCGGGCATGACCGGCCCAATCATACCATAGCCAATAGCATTGAGCGTAACAGTCAGCAGTAGAGGATAAAGCCAGCGGTTCGTTTGTCTTTCCACGCGGCTTAGTCAATCATGCCTTATCGACGGGACGTCCAATAACCCATTTATAGGCTTTGACGGTAACTGCGGCGGTAAGTCCGGCTGCTTTATAGGGATCGCGCGCGAGCCAGTCTGTGACCGTCTTTTTATTTTCTGCTTCGACAATTAAGAGGCTGCCGCGCATGACGCCTTCATCATCTAGCCAAGGCCCTGCCGCGAGCAATTTTACATCGCTTGGCGCTTTTAACCACGCGAGATGGTCTTCTCTCGCCCCTTGGCGGATATGAAGGCAATCGGGCTTATCTTCGGCGTAAATAAAGAATTCCATTTAAGTCTCATTTTTATGTTGGCGCGAGAGGAGCTGCATGATGGCACTATCGACATCAAGATCCCCTGACAGGATATTTGCCATAGCGCTGCAAATTGGCATGTCAACGTTCAGGCTTTGGGCGATCTCTTTTAAGGCTGGCGCAGTGGCGACGCCTTCTGTCACCGAATTACGAGACGCCATAATATCCTTAAGGGATTGGCCTTGGCCTAGGGCTAACCCACATGACATATTGCGGGATTGTTCTGAAGAGCAAGTCAAGACCAGGTCACCGAGCCCGCAAAGCCCTGTCAGGGTTTCAGGTTGACAGCCAAGGGCGGTGCCAAGCCGCGTCATTTCCGCAAAGCCGCGCGCAATAATTGCGGCATGGGCCGAGCGTCCGAGCTCTTTTCCTAGAACAAGGCCGCAAGCAATGGCAAGAACGTTTTTCACAGCGCCGCCAATCTCTGCGCCTAAAACGTCATTGGCAAGGTAAGGCCGAAAGGTTGGGGCCGCGATGGCTTTTATAAGGGCTTTCCCGACAGTTTCATCTTTACAGGCCAAGGTCACGGCGGTTGGCAATCCTTTGGCCACATCAATTGCAAAGCTGGGGCCTGAGAGCACAGCCGGAATAGCTTTGGGCGCAACTTCGGCCAAAACATCGGACATAAATTTGCGGGTAGAAATCTCAATGCCCTTTGAGCACAGCGCGATGGGTATAGATGGGCGCATATGAACCGCAAAGCTTTCAAGGATTTTGCGCGTATGCTGCGCGGGGGCAACGGAAAGGACAGCATCTAACTCAGATAATTGAGATATATGCGTTGTTGCTTTGATCCGTTGGCCGAGCTTGACCCCTGGTAAATAAAGCGTGTTTTCACGCGCGCCATTAATGGCGTCGACGCAATCTTGCTCAAATGCCCAAAGGGTAACGTCACGGCCAGCTACTGCGAGTGTTTGTGCTAAGGCTGTGCCCCAGGCCCCGCCGCCTATCACGCCTATATTTTGATATTCGCTCATGATTTAGGGCCTCTTTTGCCAAAACCGCTGGCAGGATTATTCTTGGCAGACACGCTGTCCAAAGGCCAGCGCGGACGGGCTTTAACATCATAATTATCAAAGTTACCCCGTACATAATGTTCAGCTCCCGCAAGGGCAATCATGGCCGCGTTATCCGTGCAAAATTTTAGAGGCGGCGCGAGCAGTGAGAAGTTATTTTCATCGCAAAGGGCGTCTAATGCGGCTCTGATTTGAGAATTTGCCGCAACGCCGCCCGCAACAACAAAGCGCTGAGGTCCATTTCCAACTTCGCGCCGATACATCTGCATAGCCTTGGTTGTACGCTCAGTGAGAACGTCACAAACAGCTTGCTGAAAAGAGGCGCAAATATCGGCCTTGGCCTTGGGAGTCGCGTCACTGGCATCATAGGCCCGCGCAACGGCGGTTTTTAATCCCGCAAAGGAAAAATCCGCATGGTCTTTGCCTTTAAAGGGACGGGGCAGGGATATCGCATTGGGATCTCCCTTTTTGGCTGTGCGTTCTACATTAGGCCCGCCCGGAAAGCCTAGTCCCATCACTTTAGCCGTTTTATCGAAAGCTTCTCCCGCTGCGTCATCTACGGTGCTGCCAAGGCGCTGATAATCACCCAGGCCTTTCACAGACAAAAGCTGGGTATGGCCGCCCGAAATCAATAGAAGCAAATAAGGAAATTCACAGGCTCCAGCCAGGCGCGGGGAGAGGGCATGGCCTTCTAAATGGTTGACGGCTATTAAGGGAATATCCAATGACATCGCCAAGCCTTTGGCGCTCAACAACCCCGCGATAACGCCGCCAATGAGGCCCGGGCCTGCGGTTGCTGAAATCGCTGACAAATCTTTATAATCCGCTTTGGCCTGCCTCATCGCGCGGTCAATGATGTGATCGAGCTTTTGCATATGGGCGCGGGCCGCAATTTCAGGCACGACGCCGCCAAAGGGGGCATGTTCTTTATCTTGGCTAGCAATAATGGACGATAATATCTCAACCGACCCATCCTTATATCTTTTAAGGACAGAGGCTGCTGTTTCGTCACAGCTAGACTCTATCCCTAAAATAAGGGGTTCCAAAATTAAAGACGCTTTATTTTGGACAGGAGATTTCAAAGCGGTTAAAGCCATCGACATGCACATAAGCCTTCGCTTTATAACAATCAATGGTAACCGCTAATGGACTTACCGCTTAAAATTGGCACGCGGGGCTCACCGCTTGCGCTATATCAGGCGCGCTTGGTGCAAAGCCTTTTGCCATGCGCAGCTGAAATAGTTATTTTTAAAACCTCTGGCGATAAAATTAGAGGCGATCTTAAAGAGTTTGGCGGGAAGGGACTTTTCACCAAAGAACTAGAAGACGCCTTGATAGATGGCCGCATAGATATGGCGGTTCATTCAATGAAAGATGTGCCGACCGTTAATCAAGCGCCGCTTAAAATTGGCGCGGTGTTAAAACGCGCGGACCCGCGTGATGCCTTTATCTCCACGACCTGCGCTGGGATAGCAGATCTTAGAAAAGGCGCAGTCATTGGCACGGCGTCTATTCGCCGCCGCGCCCAGCTTTCGGCCTTGCGGCCTGATATTAAGTTCAAACTTTTGCGCGGCAATGTCGGTACGCGGCTTGAAAAAGTCATTGCTGGGGAATTTGACGCTACATTTCTAGCCTATGCGGGCCTGAGCCGCCTAGGACTTTCCGAAGTCATCACAGAGGCTGTTTCTCCAAAGGTCATGTTGCCAGCACCCGCACAAGGGGCGATTGGGATAGAGATAAGAAAGATTGATACGCAGACGGCTAAGGCCATTGAAGGATTAAACCATCCTGAGGCAGAGTTAGCCATCACAGCAGAGCGCGCCTTTCTACAGGCGCTTGACGGCTCTTGCCGAACGCCCATTGCCGCACTCGCAGAGATTAAAAACGGCAAGCTTGAGTTTCGAGGCGAGGTAATTGCCAAGGATGGCTCGCTTCGTTTTGAGCAAAGCGAGACATTGGACGCGCCCACCATAGAGGCCGCCCATTCGCTAGGATTTCGTCTCGGGCAGAAAACGCGCGAAGAGATTGGCGATCGCATAATTTGGGACGAACCATTATGAGCCAAGACCGTATATGGATTACCCGTACTTTGCCCGGCGCGCATAGAAGCGCAGCAAATTTCGCGCAGCTTGGACTGGCTTGCGCGGTTGCGCCGCTTTTGAAAGTCATGCCCGCGCCCACCATGCCGCCACAGCCTCAATCGGATGATGTTTTAATATTCACCTCTCAAAATGGATTGGCCTGGTTTTGTGAATTTACCAAGCGCCGGGATTGGCGGGTCGTCACCGTCGGCGATGAAACAGCGGCGCAAGCGGCCAAAGCTGGATTTTCGCAGGTTAGCTCGGCAGGTGGCACCTCGGACGATGTTACGGCGCTTATTAAATCTAATTTCGCCAAAGGGTCTTCCTTTGTGCACTGCGCGGGAAAACATGTCCGCGGGACAATCACCCAAGATTTAAAAGCCGCAGCTTATAAGGCCCGCCGTGATTTATATTACCAGTCTGCTCCTATCTCGAACTTGCCCAATATTGACCTCTCTCAGCTCAGCTATATCGCGCTTTATTCACCCTTAGCCGCTCATACCCTAGCGAGCTTTAAGCCTAATTTGGCGGGCATCACGCTTTTATCCATTAGCGGCGCGACCGATGCGGCTCTGGGCGATATAAATTGCCAGTCACGCCGCATTGCCAAAGCGCCGACCGAGACTGCGATGCTAGCCTTGCTAGGACCTGCAGGCAGGGTGTAAGAGACAGCATGAGCGACGAAACAGAGATTGATGACGAGATAGAGGCGGTAGAAGACCTCTCTGCCCAAGCTGATGTCATGCCTACGAAGGAGCGCAGCACAGTTGGCTTTAAAACGCTTGGCCTCGCCACGCTTATTGCGGCGGGTCTTGGCGCAGGTGGCGGGGCGTTTCTTTCAAAAATAACATCCCCTGCAGCGCCTAATCTCTCTCCGCTTAAAAGCCAAATAGAAACAGCGCTGTCCGAGAACAAAACACTTAAGTCCAAAATTGCGGATTTAGAGCAGGACTTGAAAAAAAGCCCTGCGCAAAAACCCGTAGCCACGCCAAAGGTTGATTTATCGGGCATTGAATCTCGCCTAGATTCCCTCGAAGCCATCGAGCCTCAAACCCAAGCTATTGATGAAGAACTGCTCACGCGCCTCGAGGCTCTGCAAAGTGAAGGCTCAGATGCGCTTGATCTCTCCGATATTTTGGCGCGTCTTGAAAAATTAGAAACGCAGAAAGCGGCCACGCAAACTATTAACGAAGCCGACCGCAAAGCCCTGCTTATGGAGCTTAAATCTGACCTCATGGCTGAGGAGACCCAGCTGGAAAATAGCGCTGCGCCGCGCAGCATTTTATCGGCCAGTACCGGCCTGCCTATTCCTCTCACCGCTGCCAATCTTCCAGAATTCCCTAAGGCTGCCATCTTAGACGCGCTGACCGAGGCGGATGAGTCTGGCTGGATCAAGCGGACATTAAATAAACACATTACCGTTCAATCTGAAGATAACCCGCGCTATGTGGTCGAGCTTATTGAAAAGGATTTAGACGCTGGCGACATCGCAGCGGCTGTAACGAAATTTGATACACTACCCGAAGCCGCCCAGACGGCCGCAAAAACGTGGCGCGAAGCCTTTAAGGACAAGAGATGACAAAATATGTAATCGCCCTTTTGGTTTTTCTCGCCGCGCTCGCGGCCCTGCTGCTTTATATAGGTAACCAGCCAGAGCTAGTCCTTGGCTCTACGGCAGAGAGCGGCTTCCTAAAGTTTGAAACCCGCCGCATTCCGTGGCAATGGGCCATCGGGTTTTTCACATTTTTTGTTATGGCCCTTATCGGCATTTGGTCCTTTCTGGGTTGGCTATGGCGTTTGCCACGGCGCGTGAAATCAGGCGTTGGCCTGCGCCGCCGCAACCAAGCTTTGGAGGCCTTGGAAGAGGCGCTGATTGCGGGCGCAGAAGGCGATAAATCCAAAGCGCGCAAGAAATCGCAAAAGGCCCGCGCTCTTATCGCCAGCCCCGATTTAGGCCGCATGGTCAGCGCCCAAGCCGCCGAAGCCTGCGGGGATAGCGAAGAAGCGATTTCGCAATATACCGCCATGCTGGACTCCGAACGCACATTGGCCACGGGGCAGCGCGGCCTCGCGCAACAACTCCTCGCGCGCGGCGATCTTAGCGGGGCGCGGGATCATGCCAGCCGCGCCTATGCCGAGAATAAAAACGCCGCTTGGGCCTTTGATACGCTGTTCCAAGCGCAAATCTCCGACCATCAATGGGCCGCCGCGATAGAGACGCTCGAGCGCGGTGAGAAGCGCAAACATATTGACCGCGATATCGCCCGCCGCCGCCGCGCTGTGCTGCAAACCGCCGAAGCTGACCGCCTCAGCGGAGCAGGTCAAAGTGACGCCGCTGTCGATATGGCCGTAAGCGCCGCGCAGGACGCGCCAGAATTTGCCCCCGCTGCGGGATTGGCCGCGAAATTACTGGCCCAGAAGGGCGGCACGAAAAAGGCCGCGCAATTAATCGAGAAAGCCTGGGGCAAAGCCCCCCATCCCGCGCTCGCGCTGGCCTATCGCGATCTCTTTGCCACTGAGACGCCCAAGGTCAAAGCCAAACGCCTGCGCGCCCTCTATAAGGCCAACCCGACACACCGCGAAACAATCCTTCTCCAAGTCGAAGAGGCCTTGGCCGCGGGCGACGCGCTAACCGGATGGTCTGCGCTATCGCCTATGGTAACCGATGGCACGCCAAGTGCGCGGCTCTGTACGCTGGCGGCCCAAGCGGAAACCATGCTCAATAATCACCAAGATGCCCGTATCTGGATGGAACGCGCGGCGACCGCTCCCGCCGAGGCGGATTGGTCAGACCTTGATCCCGAAGGCGAGTCTTTTGATTATATGGACCAAGATTGGCGGCGCCTCATTTTCTCCTTTGGCGAAAAAGGCGAGCTTATCCACCCGCGCTATGAACGCGGCGCCGCGCGGCGCAAACCGCTGGCGATGAAAGGGGCCGAGACAACCACAGCTAAAGCAGACGTCAAAGCTGATACCCCGCCGCCCAGTTCTTCTGCGAAATTAGGTGATGTCGATACAGATGATCTGGCCGAACGCCTCGATAGCCTCTTGGATAAACCAGAGGCCTAGAAAACAAGACGGTTCTGTGGTGCGGAGGGAATCGGATTTTAAAAAAATCCGCGAAAAGCGTTCATCTCAGTTGATTTTTTCCTTCGGAAAAATTCAACGAGGACAGTCCGCAGGGCCGGTACCCTGATGGATACCAAGTTTTTTCTAAAATGTTTTACAGAGCACTGACCCTGCGGCGATGATTGTTTAGTGGCGGCCTCTTTCTTGCTCCCGCAGTTACACCCGTACACAACCCAATTTGAAAGTTGCTAAGTGCAGCGGTCAGGCCCCAGCCACAAAGACCCGGCACAGGCTTGGTCGTAATGTGTTTTGCGAGCTCACTTGCATCTCGCAAATGAACGCAGCAAATACACCCAAGCTGCTCAGTCTCATCGTCCCATTCAACAGTAAGTAACGATCTCTTACCTGTCCCGTATGAATGAAAACTTTGCATTATCGGGGATGGTTTCCCGACAATAGACAAAATATAGACCCGTTCCTGTTAGTGAGGATTAATCTCTTGGACGGCGTTGAAAAGACAGGAGAATTTGAGGGTTAGAGCGAGGATTGAGAATATTTGCCGGTTTTATTTAATCCATATATTGGAGTCTCTGAATTAAAGTTGTAGTTGCTAAAGTATGGTAAAATTTAATTGGATAAAAAGTGGGTTCATTTTACTGTCTGTAGCAGCGGTTTTCTGGGTTGTCGTTGCTTGGTTATATCCCGTGAGTTCGAATCATTACAATCCAAGCGAGGCTTATAGTAGTCAAAAAATTACCAGTGAAGCATTTATGCCACCACTAGAAATACATCCCATATACAAAACAACGAAAAAACAATCTGAAAAAGAAATAGAAGAATGGAGAGCATCTAGGAGTGATTTGGCGGCGCAGTGGAAAACTGCAGATATGTCTCAACTTGCTTTCCGAATTGGTGTTTTGGGCGTAATTTTACTTTTTTGGACCATATATCAAACTCTTGATGCTGGTACAGAACTTCGTCGACAAAATGAAATTGCAATAAGCGCATCTTTGCCATTTTTGGATGTAGTTGCCGCTAAAGTAGTTCGAGGAAGTTATAATTCTGGTAGTTTGGAGATTGCAGTCAGGAATCTGGGCACTAGTCCTGCAAAAAATGTTCAGTTCTCAGGTATTTATACGCAATTTAAGGCATCTGATGACCAAGGGGTATTTCATAATGGAGACCCCATCCTTGAAAATGTTAAAAGTGAAAAGATAGCTGTCTCTACGAGAGCTTACAACGTAATCGATGTGCCTTTTTCAAACTGGCAGAGCCTTGAGGAACATTTGGCAGATGTTAGTGACACAAGGTTTAATGAAGTTTGCACTGTTGAACAGGTTTTTAAACATATTAGGTTTGAGGGTGAAATTACATTTAATGACCATATGGGTGGACTTAGAAGCTTCAACGTAAACTTACATCAACATGCGCGTTTTGGTAGTGGAGGATATGACCTAAATGGTACAGGAAGACATCCGAGTGCAAGCTATTATGAATCAAATTATGGGAATGTAGTGTAGCATTGCTCAATGTTGATAAAGTCATTCACTTTTCAACCTACTCCCCCCCCGCAATATCTGTGCCATCACATCAGGCCTATCGGCATAGAGCGCTTTTACGGTCTCGATATCTTTGGCGCGTTGGGCCTCTTGGCCTAAAACGGTTCGGGCGCGTAGCAATCTGGCCCAGCCTTGGGGGTTGTCTGGATTGTCTTGGAGTTTTTGCGCAAGGCCTTCGACCATGGCGTTTATCATGGCGGCGCGGTCTTCTGGGCTCATCTCTTGCGCGGCTTTGATATCCGCTGCGCTGGGGCCCGGCGCGGGGGAGGCGGGCGGCTCATAGGCTTTCAGGGCGTTAGGGGCGGTCAGCTCTGGCCGTCCAATCACGGCATATATGGCGAGGCCCGCCAAGGTGAAGCCCAGCAAGGCGAGGGAGATTTTTCCGCGCGCGGGGGGCGTGTCGCCTTTTGTCAAAAAAGGTGTCACGAGGAAAAGTCCCGTGATGAGGGCTGCTGCAATGAGGAATATCCAAATCATGGCTGCGTCTCTTTATCACGTCTTTTCACATCGTTCTTTTTTGCCGTGCGGAAAAACCAAAGCAGGAGCGCGAGCAGCAAGAGACACGGCCCGAACCACAGGATAATCGTATTGCCCTGCATGGGTGGTTTTAACAGCACATAGTCGCCGTAATTTTCCTGCATATAATCGATAATTTCGGTCTTGGATTTGCCGGCCTCTAATTGCTTCTGAATGAGCTTGCGCATGTCTTCGGCCAAAGGGGCATCGGATTCGTTGATGCTTTGATTTTGACAGACCACACAGCGCAGGGATTGCCCAATCTCGCGGGCCTGTGCGTCCAAAAGCGGCTCTGTGGTTTGTGCTGTCGCTACGCAGAAACACAAAGACAGCACAAGGCTAAGGCATATGGTGACATATCTCATTCTGCCTCCAATTGCCGTACAATGGGGCGCAGGGTTTTTGTCCAAATTTCGGGCGTAATCACGCCGACATGTTTATAGCGAATTTTGCCATGCCTGTCTGTGACGAAAGTTTCAGGCGCGCCTGTAATGCCGAGCTTAATGGCGAGCAGGCTCTCATCATCAAAGATGACGGTGTTATAGGGGTTACCATGTTTGGCCAGCCAGGCTTGGCCTTTGGCCCGCTCATCGCGCCAATCAATGCCGATAATATTGACCTGCTTGCGTTGCGCTAATGTCATCAAGACAGGGTGCTCGACCGTGCAGGCCACACACCAAGAGCCAAACACATTGACCAAAGAGACTTGGCCTTTGATGTCCTCCTGTGTCAGGACTTTGGTTTCATCAAATAGATCGGTCAGGGCGAATTCGGGGATGGGTTTGTCGATAAGCTCTGAGCCTAGCGCGCGCGGGTCTTTGGTCAGGCCAATAGCAAAAGTCAACCCGATAAGCAGGAATATCGCCAGCGGGGCGAGAGCGCGCATCATGATAGCGTCTCTTTTGTTGCGGCGGGGGCGCGGAGCCTACTGTCAAAGAGAGAGATAAATCCCGCTAGCGCCATCAGGAAAGCGCCAAACCAAATCCATGTCACAAAGGGGTGGTAATTGGCGCGTATTTTCCAGCCGCGATTGACGTCGCCTTCGCTAATGGCGGCAAAGACGGTTGGCCCCGCTGTGAAGTGAAAGCCCGCCTCGGTCGTAATCATTTCGCGCACGGGATAATAGCGCTGTTGCGTGGTGAGGGTTTTAACTGCGCGGCCGTCTTTGGACACATCGATTTTGGCCTCCAAATATTGGTAATTTTCGTGAATGCCTGTGGTGACCTTATCGAGGGTAAATTCATAGCCTGCGTTTTGCATGCTTTCGCCAACCTTAAGCCGCCTTAAGTCTTCCTTGGCCCATGTTGACATGATAACCGCGCCCGCTGTGAAAATCGCCATACCAAGATGGGCGAGGACAAAGCCGTAAGTCGCGGCGGGCTGCTTCCAGTTTTTAAATCCCTGTGTGCGTTTGCTTAGGGCCAAGAGCGTAGCGGCGGCGAGGTAAGCGGCGAAGAAAAGGCCTATGCCGCCTAAGAATGATTTGCCGATAAGGGTGGTGCCGATGACGATAACAACGAAAAGCGCGGCGCTGATAAGGCCAAGCTTTTTAAGGGCCGCCCAGCTATCCCCGCTCCATTTCAACAGCGGGGCTGCGCCCATAAATAAGATCAAGAGCAGCATAATCGGGGCGAAGGTCAAATCAAAGTAAGGCTTGGCAACTGTGATTTTATCCCCCGTCATGGCGTCCATAAAGAGCGGGTAAAATGTGCCCAGAAAGACTGTGGCCGTGGCGGTAATTAAAAGCAAATTATTGAGCACAAGCCCGCCTTGGCGTGAGAGGATATCAAAGCCGCCCGGGCCTTTGAGCGTCTTCGCCCGCTTGGCATAAAGCGCCAGCGCGCCGCCTGTATAGGCCATGAGCAGCGCAAGGATAACAACGCCGCGCGCTGGGTCCACGGCAAAGGCATGGACCGAGACCAGCACGCCAGAGCGCACAACAAAGGTGCCGATAAGGCTCATGGAGAAGGCGCTAATCCCGAGCAAGACCGTCCATGTGGCGAGCTGATGGCGCGTGCCTAGCACCATGATAGAATGGAGCAAGGCCGTGCCGACAAGCCACGGCATGAAACTGACATTCTCAACGGGGTCCCACATCCACCAGCCGCCCCAGCCCAGCTCGTAATAAGCCCAGACCGAGCCCATGGTAATGCCGATGGTCAGAAAGCTCCACGCCACAAGCACCCAAGGCCGCAGCCAGCGCGCCCATGTCGCGTCAACCTTGCCCTCCATCAAGGCGGCGACGGAAAAAGCAAAGGCGACGGAAAAGCCGACATAGCCCATATATAAAAAGGGCGGATGTAGAGCCAGGCCCGGGTCTTGGAGGAGCGGGTTCAAGCCCAATCCGTCTGGGGGCACAGGATTAAGCCGCTCAAAGGGATTAGAGGTAAAGAGGATAAAGGTGAGAAAGCCAAAGCCCAGCAAGCCCTGCACGGCAATAGCGCGCGCTTTCAGGGTCTTGGGCAGGTGCTTACCAAAGCGCGGAATAAGCGCGCCGTAAAGGGCGAGCATCAGCGTCCAGAGCAGGATAGAGCCTTCATGATTGCCCCACACACCCGAAATTTTATACAGAAAGGGCTTCATCGAATGAGAATGGGTCGCGGCCAGCAATACGCTAAAATCAGAGCGAATAAACACGGCGGTGAGCGCCGCAAAGGAGAGCGCAATTAAAATAAATTGAACGCTCGCCGCGCGGTCCGCAAAGGCCATGGCGCGGGGGGCGTTCTTTGCCGCGCCAAAGAGCGGGACAAAGCTTTGCGCCGCCGCAGTCAGCAGCGCCAATATCAAAAGAAAATGTCCAAACTCAGCAATCACCGCCCCGCTATAGGGGTGAACGCCAAAGAGAGCAATTTATCAGATGTCGCATGGGGTGTGTGACTTGTAAACGGAGCTTTATCCCTAGCGAACCTCAGCCCATTGTCTTATTTTGGACTGCGGTTTTAAGACATTCAGAGATTATTCGCTTCGGAAAACAGACAGCTTCTTGTATTTTTTTTGTTACAACCTAATTGCTAAATGGGTTGAAGGTTTTCGACCATAAAAAGGCTCGTAGGAGAAGTATATGAGTAATACTGAAACAGACTTAAGATTTGACAATATTAAATTTCAATTCGTTTCATCAAGAGTGCCAAGTGCGCATAACGGTAATGGTCTGACGGACCAATTCTTCCGGTTTAGAGATGAGGAAGACTTTCCAGTATTCATAATTTAGGCATCTAGGGATTTTATCGATAATAATTTCGATCCACAATTACTTAAGAAATTCATTGAATCTGTGAATGATACTGAAGAGCTTTACACAAATATTGATAAAGGGTGGTCGAAACCAAATCGAAATGCGGACTTAAATATACGTAGCTATAGTTTTGAAGACTATAATATTACTGTCTACTATGACTCCTCAAAAAACATTAGCGAAGTAAAAGAAGACGCTTTAGGTAGATTGGCCAAGATTTAGCTTCGAACATCCGCTTTATTTGATTTGCGGAAGTCGGCCGCCCTGTCCCCTTTGCTCCAAAGCTAACCTGATAGGGTGGCGAATTAACTGATGCCGCAGAGTTAAACTTCACTATAGTAAAACCCTGCTTGAACTCCCCTCCAGTCCCGCATAGAGACGGCGCTTAACATTTACGCATAGAAATTTATGGCCCCGCCGCTTTTAACCCTTGCCAATATTGGCCTGACATTTGGAACGACGCCTTTGCTTGAGGGCGCGGATTTGTCTGTTATGGCGCGGGATCGTATTTGTTTGGTTGGGCGTAATGGTTCGGGTAAATCGACTTTGCTTAAAATCGCTGCGGGCCTTGTCGAGGCTGATAGCGGGGAGCGCTTTTTACAGCCCGGCACGACGATACGTTACTTACCCCAGGAACCTGATCTTTCCGCTTTTCAAACCGCTAGGGATTATATCGAAGACGGGCTTATTGGCGCGGATGATGGGGCGCGTATTCCTTACCTCTTGGACGCGCTGGGATTAACGGGCGAGGAAGACCCAAGCGTAATGTCAGGGGGCGAGATGCGCCGCGCTGCGCTCGCGCGTACTCTCGCGCCTGAGCCCGATATTTTAATGCTGGATGAGCCAACTAATCATTTGGACTTGCCCGCCATTGAATGGCTCGAAGGGGAGCTATCGGGTTTGTCTTCCTCTATTTTGCTGATTTCCCATGATCGGCGGTTTCTGGAAAATCTATCGCGGCGCACAATCTGGATGGACCGGGGCGAGACGCGCAGCCTTGATAAAGGCTTTGCCCATTTCGAAGATTGGCGCGATGCGTATTTAGAGCAAGAAGAGCTCGACCGGCATAAGCTTGACCGCAAAATTCACCGCGAGCAGCACTGGATTGTTCATGGGGTCTCTGGCCGCCGCAAGCGTAATGTGCGCCGCGTCAAAGAACTTGCAAATCTGCGCAAACAAGTCCGCGAGCAAAAGCAGGTTGTTGGCGCGGCGGCGATTACTGTCACAGAGGGTCAAGCCTCGGGCAAGCGTGTCGCCATTTTGGAAAATGTCAGCAAAAGTTTCGATGGCCGCCCTATCGTGGATGACTTTTCAATTAAAATTTCGCGCGGTGAGAGGCTCGGCATTGTCGGGCCGAACGGGTCGGGTAAGACCACTTTACTCAAACTGCTTATGGGTGAGCATCAGGCCGATAGCGGCAAGATAGAGTTGGGCGTGAACCTGCAGCCGCTTATCGTCGATCAGAAACGTGAGAGCTTAAATCCTGACTGGACGCTCTCCGAGGCTATGACAGATAATGGCGGTGATAAGGTGATGGTCGGGGATAACTCCGTTCACGTTGTTCGCTATATGAAAGACTTTCTTTTTCTGCCCGAACAAGCGCGTACGCCAATCCATGCCTTATCAGGGGGCGAGCGCGGTCGGCTGCAACTCGCGCGCGGCCTGCGCCTGCCGTCTAATCTTTTGATTTTGGATGAACCGACAAATGATCTGGATTTGGAAACGCTTGATTTACTGCAAGAACTGGTCGCGGATTATAAAGGCACGGTTGTTGTGGTCTCCCATGACCGTGATTTTTTAGACCGTACCGTCACGCGCACGATTGGCTTTGAAGGCAAGGGTAAATGGCAAGTCTATGCGGGCGGCTATTCCGATATGGTGGATCAACGCGGGCGCGGCGTGCAAGCGCGTAAAGCGGCCCAAAAAGAGGCGGCGAAAGCGGCCAAAGAGACGGCTAAATCCAGCGTTCCCGCATCTAAGGCCAAGCTCTCTTACAAACATAAATTTCGTCTCGAACAACTCCCACAAGAAATGGAAACATTGGAGGCCAAGAAAGCCGCGCTTGAGCAAAAAATGGCTGATAGTGATTTCTTTAAACGCGACCCAGATGGTTTCAATAAAGCCTTAGCGGATTTTCAAACAATCACGTCCAAGCTCGAAGCCTGCGAAGAAGAATGGCTGGAGCTGGAAATGATGCGCGAAGCCGCGAGTTAAGTTCAGTGAAAATTATTTTGCTTTTGCTTTAATTTTAACATCAACGCGCACAGATGTACTGACCCATTCATCGGTTGACCAAGCGCCGCTACCCAGATCCCATAGAGTTCTATCGAGCGTAACCTCTCCGCGCATATCCGCCGTGCCGTTATCTATATCTAATGTGAAGGGCAGGGTGAGCGGTTGACTAACGCCCTTCATTGATAAGGTGCCTGCTGCCGCGTAGCTATTCTCACCCGTTTTAGAAAAATTCGAGGATTGGAAAATAGCTTCGGGAAATTTTTTAACGAAAAACCATTCTTTACCGGGTAGCGCGCCGTTCCGGTCTTTATCGCCAGCGTCCATGGAAGAGATATCAATATTTGCGGTGACAAAGGCTTGATCAATATTTTCCGCATCAAAATTAATCACTGCATCAAATTTATTAAACTGTCCTGTAAAGGGATTGCCTTCTTGCTCGGCTGTAAATTTGATATGACTTTCAGCTTCAATCACTTGCCAATTCCCTGCGATGTTTTCAGCGGCAGAAACAGAAGCTGACTGAGTTAGATTTGTCGTCTCTTGTGCCTGAGAGCAGCTTGCCATTGAGAGCGCTGCGGCAATTAAAGATAGAGACATGTTTTTCATCATGTTAGCAACGTAATCGTTACGTATCATTTTGGCTATGAAATAAATATCACATTTATTTTAGCGGCTGCACCCAAATTTCAAAGGTTTAAAATTTGGGTGCAGCTTATTTTATGCGAATAAATCGTCCGTAGAGATGAATTCAAACGGCGCAGATTGCGCGCCGCCAACACCGGGCTCAACACCTGTAAAGATCAAGGCGTCAATGTCGTTAAGGATATCTGTTCCCCAAATCGGATGATCGACTGTGATAGACCCGTCACCGTTCTGGAAGATGTTATATTCAGACCGCGCGCCATCATAATTGACTTGCTCAAACCCATCTGTACCGAAGTAAACATCATTGCCTGTACCGCCGTAAAAGCCTTGAACATCAGCGCCGCCTTGAATGTTATCATCACCATTTGTTCCGTTGATGACATTATCATTATCCAAACGGAAACGTGGCAAACCATTTGTTGAGGCAATGGCGGCGTCAATAGAGAAAGTCTCACCAGAACGTTGTGATGTGATCTGCTCAATGCCAATCAACGTATTTTCGCCCCATGTCGGATGGGTCATGGTAACGGATCCATCGGCATTGGCAGAATATGTCCACTCAAAAATATCGCCATCAACATTTAAGGTATCATTGCCCGCTTCACCGCGAATAATATCTGTGCCGCGACCTGCAAAAAAGACATTATCTGCAGCGTCGCCAATTAGGACATCATTCACATCATTGGACCCTGTAATCACGCCATCAATCAAAACACCAGTATTTGGCCCGACGGGGTCTACCGGGTCAACAGGGTCTACCGGGTCAACAGGGTCAACCGGATCAATGGGGTCAACTGGATTACCTGGGTCTACTGGCGTGACTGCATTGCCATCAATGAGATCTTCCATAGCGTACCAAGCTTGTTCACCTTGAAACCAAAAACCGTCAATATTGGATAGTGTATCCGTACCCCATTCGGCATGAGTTACAGTTACAGTGCCATTGGCGTTTTGCGTGAAGCTATATTCTGATGCTGCGCCATCATATTCAGCCTGACTATATGCATTTGCTGTACCGTTTAATGTGTCATTGCCGCGGCCACCATAAAGCGAATTAATTGCGCCAGTGTCATTAAGGACGTCATTTGCATTGGAACCGCGTAAGACCCCCCATTCATCAATTATGAAATCGGAATTTGATGGGTCTGGGTTAACGGGTTCTACTGGATCAACGGGGTTTGTTGGTTCAGGATCAACAGGGTCTGGGGTTGTTGGCGTTGGATGTGTTGGTTGGGAAACATCAGGAGTCCAAGCAATGGCATCATCAATAGAGTACCATGACTGGTCGCCGTCAATCCATAAGCCATCAATATGGATGAGTGTATCTGTTCCAAATACAGGATGAGAAACAGTAACGCTGCCATCATTGTTCCGAGAGATAGAAAAGTCAGACAAGTGGCCGTCATAATCAACCTGACTATATTCGTGGGCTGAACCCGTATGCGTATCGTCGCCAAGGCTATAAAGAATAGGCCCTGACGTATTATCTATTGGTTCTGTGACGGCTGCATTGCTTGTTAGTGCAATAGCATCATCGATTGAATACCAAGATTGGTCAGCATCCGACCAAATCCCATCAATATTAAAAAGCGTGTCGGTTCCTAATGTGGGATGGCTTACAGTCACGCTCCCATCTGCATTGGTGAAAATCGAAAATTCGGCTAATGAGGCATCATAATCGACTTGATCATATCCTCCAGATGTTCCCTGATAAGTATGGTTTCCCGCTGCGTATAAAAAAACTGTCATTTGAATATTATCCTAAATTGAAACTATTT
The DNA here is from genome assembly GCA_938007935.1 of uncultured Hellea sp. Lineage (GTDB taxonomy): Bacteria > Pseudomonadota > Alphaproteobacteria > Caulobacterales > Maricaulaceae > Hellea. The sequence continues at coordinate 227,531 of CALLMD010000010.1, read as the reverse complement.
GAGCTAATCAAAGCAAAATATGTGCCAATTTAGGGGGTTAGGCTTGATTTAGCGGGCAGAGCCTCTAGCGGCCTATTCAGGACGTGATTATAAAATTCAAAAACGTAAGATAATGACTATTTACGCGGAATAGCGACCTGCACACAGCCTCTGCCGCCATAGCCTTGAATCGTCCCTTCGGGGCACTCAGGCTCCTCTGTCCAAGGATCATTCCAAGATTCAGGGGTCCAGCTTGTTAAAGGCGGGGCGCTCTCGGTCATAGGGGCCGGTTCGTAAACAGGCGTAGTTTCGATCATGGGGGCTGGTTCAGATTGTTGCACTGGGGCTGGCGCGGGCGCATAATTGACTACAGCTTGAGGCATGGGGGGCACAGGGCGAAGAGCGGGATAAGCGGCAATATAAGGCGCTGGCATATAGGCCTGCTGGTAATTATAGCTTTGTTGATAATATTGACCTAGCTCGCCGCCATAGCGCGTGGCTTTTATATTGGACTGACCGGTATAGTCGCAAGATTGAACATAAGTGGCGGTAGTGCAGGCCGCAGCGTTTGACATATGAGAGCCACAAGCTGTCAGAGACAGACACGCCACCGAAATTAATATGGCGCTCAAAGAGAATTTTGGCTCTGGTCTCATGTTAGTCTCTTCAATTGGTCGCCATCAATATTAGGCGAATCAATGTAAGAGACTGTTAACCATAAGTCTTAAGAGGTTGTTAACCATAGTTCACCTCACGTTAGTCTTGAAATCTGCGATGGTCATTAAAGCGCTTGAAACATTACAAAGGCATCGACGTCGCCTTTGTCGGGGTGGTTGAAGACACCGGGCAGCGTTCCGACGATTTTAAATCCCATTTTTTTCCAAAGATTGACCGCCGCGAAATTTGTTGAAATGACCAAATTATATTGCATGCCGCGATAGCCGCTTTCTTTGGCAATGACCACGGAGTGCGCGCAGAGCTTTTTAGCGATACCTTTTCCGCGCTCCGAGACCGAGGTGATATACCCGCAATTACAAATATGGCCGCCGCCGCCGCCCGTATTTGGTTTGATATAATAAAGACCGACTAGTTTGCTGTTGTCCTCAGCTACAAAAAGCGTTTTTTCCGGGGCAAGCCAATAGGCCAGTCCATCTTCGGGGGAGATATCACGCGCAACAGGATAGGTTTCGCCCGCGCGAAAGACAGGCTCAACAAGGGCCCATATATCGTCATGGTCTGAGGGGGTTGCGCGGCGAATTATCATTGGCATGAACTCTTTTTCAACTGGACGCAAAACATGGTGATTGTCATAAGCGCGCTATGAGTAAAATACCAGCGCCAGAATGCGAAACAGATTTTGAGACTTTCCTGAAGGTCGATATTCGAACGGGCACGATTTTAGAGGCCCAAGCGTTTCCCGAGGCCAGAAAACCTGCCTATAAATTAAAAATAGATTTCGGCCCTGAGATCGGCGTGAAAAAATCATCAGCGCAGATAACTGCGCTTTATGACCCTGCCTCTTTGGTTGGCAAGCAAGTTGCGGCTGTGGTGAATTTTCCAAAGCGCCAAATCGGCCCCTTTATGTCTGAGGTTTTGACATTGGGTTTTCACAATGCTGACGGGCATGTCGCTCTTTTTAGTCCTGATAGTGATGTGCCCAACGGAGCCCGCTTGCTATGAGCGCGAAGAAGAAAAAGGCATCTAAACCCAAGTCAGATGAGAGCTACAAAGCTGAAGAGCCGCAAGCCTGTCAGCTTTATCTAATCACGCCGCCGCAGATTGCCGATTTGGGCGCTTATTGTGAAACCTTGCATGCCGCCCTCTCGGCGGCGCCTGTGGCATGTCTTCAAATTCGTCTCAAAGACATGAATGGCGGCCCAATGAATAATTCAGCCATCATTCAGGCATCCAAAGCTATAAAACCGATATGTCATGAGCATGGCACATTGGTTTTGCTTAATGATAACCCGGAATTAGCCAAGGAGGTTGGCGCAGATGGTGTTCATATCGGGCAAAGCGACATGGACTATTTTTCATCCAGAGAACTGCTTGGCGGGGATGCAATTATTGGCGTCACATGTCATAATTCTAAGGAGTTGGCCTTTAAAGCGGCCTCAGCCGGCGCGGATTATGTGGCCTTTGGCGCGTTTTTTGAAACGCAAACAAAGCAAGCAAAATTTCGCGCAGACGTGGAGATTTTAGCATGGTGGCAAGAAGCCGTCGAAATACCATCCGTCGCGATTGGCGGGATAACCCTTCAAAACGCCTCGCAAGTAATCGAGCAGGGGGCGGATTTCATCGCCGTATCTTCGGGCGTTTGGGACTATCCAGAAGGGCCAGCGTCAGCCGTCTCGCAATTCTCACAGCTCTGTCAGTCTTATCAATCGGCGTCTTAGCGCCGCTGACGGCCATACCTGCCTCTGCCGCGCCCAATGATGTTGCGGTCAATGCCATTACCTTTGAAGACGCGCTGAAACGCTTTGAAGCCGGTGATAAAAAAACAGCCTTAGCTTATGCCAGTAGCGCCGCCCATCAAGGGAGCGCAGATGCGGCTGTCATGGCAGGTTATATATTACGCAAGGGCGAAGCGGGATATGTGAATAAAGAACATGCCCGGGCTTGGTACAATATGGCCGCTCAAAAGAACCATCCTGATGCTCTTGTGGCTTTGGGTGAAATGGCGATTAAAAACGAAGCAGGCTTAACGCAAACTGATGCGATCTCATATTTGACGCGGGCGTCTGATATGGGCCGCACCGACGCGATGCGGGCTTTGGCTGACCTTTACCGCACAGGGCAAGGAACCCGCAGTGATGCAGAACAATCGGAGAAATATTTGAAAAAAGCCTCTCAGAGCTTTGACAAAGACGCGACGAAGCGCTTGGGCGATAGCTATTTCGAAAAAGACCCCAAAAAGGCGCTAAGATATTATGAGCAAGCCGCGCAAGCAGGGCATGTTGAAGCCGCTTATATTGCCGGCGTCATGTATGCAGAAAATTTTGACATTCGGCCAAATTCGACAAAATCAGCGGCGCTGCTAAAGCAAGCCGCAGAAGGCGGTCACGCCGCGGCGCAAGCTGATTATGGTTTATTGGTCTATCAAGGCGTAGGCGCAGCGCGCTCTGAAACAGAGGCCGCTAAGTGGTTTGAAAAATCAGCGCGAGGCGGTGACGGGGAAGGCCAGTTTTTATATGCCTTTACTTTGGCCAAAGGAGAAGGCGTGGCGCAAAACTTTGAAGAGGCTTATTATTGGCTATTAAAATCAGGCCAAAGCAGCGTTGATGATTATGATAAAGATAAAGCTGAGCTTAGAAAAAGGCTTGAGGCGAATGTCGATCCTGCAATTTTAGCCAGAGCCCGCGCCAGAGTGAAATAACGATCTTTCTCTTGATAAATGGCTATTTATAAATGCGCCTTTTATTTTATGTAAGAATACATCATAGCTAATTTGCATTTGAAAAAGGCTATACATGTATATCGCGATCATAATTTTAGCGGCGCTGCTAATCTGTTTTTTACTTTATACACACCGCGTGCTTGGCGGCGAAAATCTCAGCCAATATGACCGCAACCTACCGATTACCTTCGACGTGCCTCAAAATCCTGATGGGATAGAGCGCTTAAACGCTTATTTGAATGAGAATTTTGGCATGCACGGACAAGCAGCCAATGCCAGTGCAGGCTGGTCGAGTAAGCGTGAGCGCTTTGATGCGGCGGGCTTGGCGCGGGACTATGACTGCGAATTTCGCACAGATCGTTTTACTCATGACGGCGTTGAGATCGATGGGGATTGGACATTGCTGGAGGGGACAGACCCCAATAAACGTATTCTTTATTTACACGGCGGGGCCTTTACGGTGGGCAGCGCCATAAGCCACCGTCCTATTACCTATAACATCGCCAAGCAAACAGGCTGCGCCGTCTTTGCTCCTAATTACAGACTTATGCCCGAAAATCATAGGCAAGCCTCCATTGATGATAGCCGCGCCGCCTATAGCTGGATATTGGAGAATGGCCCTGACGGCGAGGCAAAGGCCGAGGCGATTGGCGTTGCTGGAGATTCCGCTGGTGGGAACCTCGCATTAATGGTCAGCCACTGGGCGCGTGATACGGCGACGCGAAAGCCGGATGCTGTTATGGCGATTTCGCCCGTAACCGACGCAACGCTTTCAAGTCCTTCAATGAAAAAAAATCTGGATAAGGATTTGATTTTAACGCCGCTCTTAAAGCCCGTGCTAAAAGCGCCGCGCACTCTTCTATTGTGGGGCCTAAAGAAAGCCTATGGCTTTAATCCCGCAGATCCATTGATCTCGCCTATATATGATGAGCTGTCTGGTCTTGCGCCAACCCTGGTACATGCAAGCGCAACAGAAATGCTATTTGATGACGGTGCGCGCTATGCCGCCAAGGCAGAGGCGCAAGGTTCTCCAGTCATATTTCAAAGTTGGACCAATCTGCCCCATGTTTGGCAAATTTTTGATGATTACGTTCAAGAGGCTCATCAGGCATTGGACGAGATCGGGGCCTTCTTCAAACGTCATGGCGTGTCTAAATAAGCACCTTAATGTTCATGAACCGAATATGAAGCTTAGTCTCAGAGTGAGTTCAGAGGCGAGGATATAAACCTGTTTTATCGGTCGGGCATTCTCCCCACCGCACGCCAAGACAGGAGATTATCATGGCAAATGCTAAAAAAACTCTCGCTGCAGTCACACTGGCTGCGGTCACACTAACAGCCCCAGCTATCGCACATGCGGGTAATTATAGTAACGGAAATTACCGTTATGAAGATTGTAAACGCGCCGATACTGAGAACCAACTTGTTGGCGGCCTTATTGGCGCAGTTGCAGGCGGCGTATTAGGCTCTCAAGTTGCGAGCCGCGGCGCGCGTTCGGAAGGATCTGCCTTAGGCGCGGTTATTGGCGCAGGACTAGGCGCTGCTATCGGTGATGATAAGCGTAAATGCAGGACTGAAAGCGGTAGAATTGTGACCTATGACCGGGCGCCTCGTGTTTATAATTCAGGCTATTCTGGCCGTTCAAACCGCACGGTTTACACAAGCCCGCGCGTTCAAACGGTACACCACACGACTGGATATCAAAACCGTGGCTACGGCAATAGAGATTTTGGTCATTCACGCGGTTATGGGTATAATGATGGCGGATATAGCCGTCTGGACAGGATTGACCGTAAAATAGATCGTTTGCGTCAAGAGCGCTATGAGCTAAAAAACCGTCGTAGCTATAGGTATGATCCATATGTTGATCGCCGCCTTGATGAGATTGGCCATAAGCTTGCAGAGCTTAAAAGCAGGAAGAAGCGAATCAAACGTGAACTGCGCAGGTCTAATCGTCATTACCATAACGGGAATGCATGCTATAGTTCCCACTAAGTGACGATAAAACTCTAAAATGAAGGTCCGAATTTTTCGGGCCTTTTTTAATTATTAGATTTTCATAGATAAAAATTTAACCAAGTTTAACTGCTAAATCTTCAAGATTTACTGCTAAAACTACTCGCTTAACAGGCGAGCGCTTTTGTAACACCTATTTTTATGTGTTAATAAATAGTTAATCGGCGTGAAGCTTGCATAGCAATAGGCAAGCACACCACTGTGTGGGGTGGTCGACAATATTTTTTCGGCATTTTGAGGAGCCAAAAATGAAATTTCTTATGACAACAGCTGCCATTGCAGCCATGGCAATCGCGCCAACTACAGCTCAAGCCCAAGTTTTTGGTGGCCTTGATAATGGTACACTTCTAAGCGGCGCAATTGGCGCAGGTATTGGCGGTGCAATCGGATCTAATCTTGCGGGTTCAGGTGTTCGTGATGAAGGTACAGCTATTGGCGCAGCTATCGGCGGCCTTGCGGGCGCAGCTTACGGAAATAGCCGTAGTAATTATTACGGTAATCCTTATGCAGGATCATTTAATCCTGGCTTTAATGGCCGAAATCTTGTTGGCGCAGGTATCGGCGCAGGCCTTGGCGGCGCGATTGGCTCAAACCTAGCGGGTTCAGGCCAACGTCAAGAAGGTACGGCTCTCGGCGCTGTCCTTGGCGGCGTTGCAGGTTACGCGCTGTCTAATCGCGGCGCGTCTCGTTATGGCACAGCTCGCGGCGGCTTTGCCCCTGCTGGCTTTGGTCCGGGTGGTGTTCCGCTCGCTCCAGTTCCTGTAGGCGGCTTTGGTCCAGGATTTGGCCCTGGCTTCGGCCCAGCGGGTCCTGTCGGATTTGGTCCTGCTATGGGACCAGGCGGAACACATGTTGTTCAAAGTGGTCGTTTTGTAACGAATACTTATCCTGTGCGTTCAACACGCCCTGTGCAGCAGCGCACTGTCGTTGTGGCCTCACCGCCGCAAATTCAAACGCGCACAGTTGTTCGTGAAGTACCTAAATATATTGACCGCCCTGTGGTCAAAGAAGTGATCAAGCACGTTGACCGTCCTGTTGTTCAGTATGTTGATCGTCCTGTGGTTAAAGAAGTCGTTAAGCATGTTGACCGTCCTGTCGTTCAATATGTTGATCGCCCTGTAGTGAAAGAAGTCATCAAACATGTTGACCGCGTTCAGTATGTTGACCGCCCTGTTGAAGTCATCAAGGAAGTTGTCAAGCATGTTGACCGTCCAGTGGTTGAATATGTCGATCGTCCATATGAAGTCATCAAGGAAGTAATCAAAGAAGTTGATCGTCCTGTCGTGGAATATGTTGATCGCCCATATGAGGTTATCAAAGAAGTTCCTGTGGAAGTGATTAAAGAAGTTCCGGTCACACAGATTGTTGAAAAAGAAGTCATCAAATATGTTGACCGCCCAGCACCTGCTGTAACGCATACACATACACATGGTATGGGACACGGCATGGATCATGGCTCAACTGCGGCTTATGGAAGTGTTACGCTTCCAGACACATATGAGCAGGGATCGTCAATGTCTTACGGTTCAACGTCAACTTATAGCGGGTCTACAGCTTATGGTTCGTCTACTGATATGGCGGATTGCCCAGCTGGCACAACTCAGCAAGCTGATGGAACATGTTTAGAGGCTGCAACAGGCGGTTATTCATCTGGATATTCTAGCGGATATTCAACTGGTTATTCAGTTCCTGAAACAGTTGTTACGCCGTCTGCAGGTGGCGAATATTGCTACGGAGATGGTGGTAAGCGTTATGACAGTCTCGGTAACGAGATGAAAGGCCATCACGCATCTGATTGCCGTCATTAATGAGTAAAAAACTTGCCGTCTTATAAAGGACGGCAAGGACGATTGGGGGAGGCGGTTCTTTAGGGAACCGCTTTTTTTGTCTCATTTTGCGACGGTGAAATGACAACTGAGTCTAGTTTTTGCATTTTGACCATTTTTGATGCATGATAGGTTCATCTTAAACTCGGTATTGTCAGTTCTAGATGCTAAATATTTGGGAGTATGTACATGAAATTTAAACTTGGATTTGTCGCAGCGGCTATCATATCGCTTGCAGCAGCACCGATTGCTTCAGCGAACGGTTATTATCACGGCGGAAGTAATGGTGATCAACAATTGGTTGGCGGCGCTATTGGCGCAGTTCTCGGCGGTGTTATAGGCTCCCAAGTCGCGGGCAATGGCGCGCGGACTGAAGGTTCAGTCCTAGGTGCTGTTCTTGGCGGCGTTGCGGGTGCCTCTATCGCAGGAAGCGGTAGCCGCACTTATGCTGGCAATGGATATTATAATAACGGATATAGCGGCGGCTATAGCGGGTATTATAACACTGGCGGGAGTTATTATAATAGCTACCCGACACATAGCTATACAACGTCTTATAGCCAGCCATATTATACAACATCGCGGCCTTATTATACGACGAGCTATTCTCAGCCATATTATGGGGGAAGCTATTATTCTCGCCCGCGTACATCGCTAAGCATCAATATTGGTTCTGGTGGATATTATGGTGGCCGTAGAGGCTATTACGGAGATAGTTACTATTCCCGTCCGCGTTACCGCAATAGAAACAGACATCGCCACCACAGACATTGTGGTCACTAGTATAAGACAAGCCCCGTTTTCGGGGCTTTTTTTATGCCTTTTAATTTCTGAGTTTTTTTCAGCTGAAAACAAAGCTGGACATTTACAGCCTTTGCCTTATGGCCTCGCGCGAGAGTAAGGCAGGCCTAAGACCCATGACAAATTCGATTCAAACATTGCGTAACGTTGCGATTGTCGCTCACGTTGACCATGGCAAGACCACTTTGGTGGATAAGCTGCTGCGTCAATCCGGAACCTTGGATGAACGCGGTGCACGCGAAGAGCGCGTTATGGATAGTAACGATATTGAAAAAGAACGCGGTATTACAATCTTGGCCAAAAACACGGCTATTCGTTGGACTGATGACGAAAAGACAGACTGGCGGATTAATATCGTTGATACACCGGGCCATGCGGATTTTGGCGGCGAAGTCGAACGCGTATTGTCTATGGTCGACTCGGTTGTTCTCTTGGTTGACGCTGTTGAAGGCCCGATGCCGCAAACCACCTTCGTGACCAAGAAAGCATTGGCCCAAGGGCTAAAACCCATTGTCGTTGTCAATAAAATCGACCGCGTCGGCGCCCGCCCGGATTGGGTTGTTGACCAGACCTTCGATCTTTTTGACCGTCTAGGCGCAACAGATGAGCAATTAGATTTTCCTGTTGTCTATGCATCCGCTCTTAATGGATGGGCTTCAGATACGGCTGAAGATATCGGCACCGATATGACGCCCTTATTTAACGCGATTGTCAAACATGCACCAGTGCCAGATGTGGACCCTGACGGGGCATTGCAGCTTCAAGTCTCGGCGCTGGATTATAATAGCTATACAGGCGTTATTGGCATTGGCCGCGTCGTTCGCGGTGTTATCAAGAAAAACCAACAGGTTATTGTGGCCAAACCAGATGGGACAACGCGTAAAGCTAAGGTCTTGCTGCTCTATGGTTTCATGGGGCTGGAGCGGGTTGAGACGGATAGTGTCTCGGCTGGAGATATATGCTGTTTTACCGGCATTGATAAGCTTGGCATCTCAGACATGATTTGCGATCCTGAAAATGTCGAGCTTTTGCCGCCGCTCTCTGTAGATGAGCCAACGATTTCAATGACCTTCCAAGTCAATGACTCCCCCTTTGCGGGGCGCGAAGGCAAATATGTGACCTCGCGTAATATTAATGACCGCCTTCAAAAAGAGCTTATTCACAATGTGGCTTTGCGCGTTGAACAGCTTGAAGAAGCCGATAAATTCCGTGTTTCAGGCCGCGGTGAATTACACCTTTCAATCTTGATCGAGAATATGCGCCGCGAGGGCTATGAAGTTGCGATTTCGCGGCCTCAGGTCATCAATAAAGAGATTGATGGTGAATTGTGCGAACCCTATGAAACTCTGACCGTTGACGTTGAAGCCGACCATCAAGGTTCCATTATGGAGAAACTCGGCGAGCGCAAAGGTCAACTCAAAGATATGGTGCCGGATGGAAAGGGGCGCGTGCGTCTGGATTATGATATTCCTACGCGCGGGATTATCGGATTTCGATCTGAATTTTTGACACTCACTTCAGGTACAGGTCTTTTATATCATAATTTTGATCGCTACGCTCCGCGTACAAAGGCTGGCATTGGCCGCCGCCAAAAAGGCGTCTTAATCTCCAAGGAAACGGGTAAAGCCGCAGGCTTTGCCCTTTGGAACCTGCAAGAGCGCGGTAAAATGTTTATTGGACATGCCGAAGAAATTTATGAAGGCATGATTATTGGCATCAACTCACGCAACAATGATTTGGTGGTTAATCCGCTCAAGGGCAAACAACTCACCAATGTGCGCGCATCAGGAACCGATGAAGCGGTTGTTTTGACAACGCCTATTCCTGTCACACTCGAATATGCGCTTGAATTTATCAATGATGATGAGCTTGTTGAAGTAACGCCTGAATCCATCCGCATTCGCAAGCGCTTTTTACTTGAGCATGAGCGTAAGAAAGAAAGCCGTAAACGCGAAGCCATGGAAGCCAGCGCTTAATCAGCTTTATTCGCGTATCACCTTGAAAGGCGGGCGTGAGAACCCCCATATTGAGGCTGCTGATCTAATCAGGTCAGATTCGTCTTTATGATATTCTTTATCACTAATGGAAATGGCAAGCATTGCCTCATAGAGGGCTTCGACTTGCCAGTCTTCTTTGAAGCGGGTTAAAGCGCGTAAGATGATGGTATTTTTACGCTTCCCAGTTAAGGACGCGCGTATCTGGTCTTCATGGGACGCATACCAATCCAGTAGAGCCTCATTTGTTATAGGCTCCATTTCAAACAATTCGAGAAGGCCATGGGCTTGGGTGCTAAAGGCCTGCATTTCAGGTTCGCGGACTTTGTGATCAATGATAACCGTTAAGGCCAGAGGTGTGAGTATATCATCATAACTAAACATCTGAGCGGCCTCCGTTCAGATATTTTAGCCTTTGATAGCAAAAAGAACAAGTCTTGTGCTTTTCTAATGTAATGTTCATTTTATAATCCCCCGAATTTCGACTATATAAGAGCTTAAATGGAGCTGTCATGAAAAAACTTATTATTTCTTCAGTATTATTTACCGGTCTACTAGGGGGTCTGGCCGCGTGTTCAAGCGCGCCTAAAGGGTTTGGACCTGCCTATGGCTCTGATTTTGGGTACCGTAATACAAAGCTACAGCAAGATCGTTTTCGTATAAGCTATACGAGCCGTGATGCTTATGAATCCCGTGATTTTGCGCTCCTTCGCGCGGCGCAAATCGCGGACATAGAAGGTTATAGTCATTTTAAGATTATCAATGGCGGCACATCGGATAATGGTCCAAATGCCCTTATTGGCAGCAATGTTGGTGTTGGGATTGGGACTGGACATCGAGGACGAACGCACAGCAATACGCATATTGACGTTGGCGTGCATGACGTTGTTCGCGCCGTCGAAGGTAGCAAGGTCACAGAAACAATAGAGATCATACTGATGAATAGCGGAAATAAGAGCGATCCCAATGTTTTTGAAGCGCAAGGCGTTCTGAAAAGTATCCGCCCGCCCGTCATTAAGTTTGCAAAATCGCCTTAATTTAAATTAGGACGCGCTTTCTAATTTTATCTCCTAAATAGGTTTCATCGAAACAATCAGCGGGTACCCCGCCATTAGGAGGCCTCTCATGGCAAAAGCAAAAACAACTCAAAAAGTTGAAACAAAAACACTCAAAGCCACAGCTTTACTTCGTAAAGGCACATTAGCTTATATTGGACTTTACGGCGCTGCATTTGACCGCGCAAAATTCCGTGTCAGCCAAGTTCGCGGTGCAACTGACGGCTTATTCGACACACTTGTTGTAAAAGGCGAAGAAATTGAAGGTAAAGCGACGGTCTTCGCCAAAGGCGCTCAAGATAAAGTCACTGAGACATTTTCAACAACGACATCAAAGGTACGCGGCGTATTGCCTACGGCATCAAATGACCGTGTTGAAGAACTTGAAGCCGAAGTTGCGAAGCTGAACAAAAAAATTGCAGCTATGGCTAAGAAAAAAGCTTCGGCTAAAAAAGTGAAAATCAAAACTGAGAAAACGGTTAAATCCGCCCCAGCTGTCAAAGCTGCTTAGTCACTTGATTTGATCTGAATGACCCCACATTTATTTTAGATCAATAGGCGGCACATGCAATACCATGTGCCGCCGACATCTTATAGATTTGGAAAGCCTTGCGTTTGACTGGCTTGGATGGTTACTATTCGAGAAAATATAGAGGGGATACGCAATGGCATTAAAACCAGAAAAAGTTGGTAAGCAGGCGGCAGAAACAACGACTGCGATTAATTCATTGGTCGGGTTTAGAAAATCCGAAGTCGTTAAATCTCTGGGACTTATGGCGGGTTATGCGGCCAAGCAGCCCAAACCATTCGCTAAGCATTTAAAAAACTATGCCTCTGAAATGCTGGACATTGTCAAAGGCTCTTCTGAGCTTGCTCCAGATAAGCGCGATCGCCGCTTCCAAGACGAGACGTGGTCTAAAAACCCTTTATATAAACGCGGTATGCAAAGCTGGCTTGCTATGCGCAAGGAACTTGATGGCTGGATTGCTGACTCGCGTATGCATCCCGCAGACCAAGTGCGCGCCAAATTTGTTAGTGACCTCATTACTGATGCTTTAGCCCCGACAAATACTCTGCTGGGAAATCCAGCCGCAATGAAACGTCTATTTGAAACAGGCGGCCTGTCTCTCGCTAAGGGCATGAAAAATGCCTATGATGATCTTCGCAATAATGGAGGCTTGCCTAGTCAGGTAGATAGCCGTCCATTTAAGGTTGGCGAGAACTTAGCAACATCCAAAGGCGCGGTAGTTTTTAAAAATGAGATGTTAGAGCTCATTCAATATCAACCACAAACGGATCAAGTCTATAAAATCCCGTTGATGGTTATCCCGCCGCAAATTAATAAATTCTATGCCAATGATTTGGCCCCGAATAAATCCATCGTCGGGTTTTTGACGAAATGTGGATATCAAGTTTTTGCGGTCTCTTGGCGAAACCCAACGCGGCAACATGCCCATTGGGGACTTGAAAACTATGTCGGCGCATTAATTGAAGCGGTGCAAGCCGTTAAAAAAATATCCCGAAGCCCTCGTATCAATGTTACAGGAGCTTGTTCAGGCGGAATTACCTTGGCGCTTTTATTGTCTGAACTTGCGGCGCGCGGTGATGCTAGCGTTAATTCCTATACCCTGATGGTGAGCGTCTTGGATGGCAAGAAATCAGATAGCGAAGTCGGGTTATTTGTAACCGATGCTGCGATTGAGCAGGCACGCAAGCACAGCCGTAAAAAAGGCATTTTATCCGGCGAAGAACTCGGGCGCTCTTTTGCTTGGATGCGCCCTAATGATTTAATCTGGAATTACGTTGTTAATAATTATCTTCTAGGCGAAGATCCGCCGCCTTATGACGTTTTGTTTTGGAATAATGACAGCACAAACTTGCCCGCCCAATTACATTCAGATTATCTCGATATTTTCCAAGATAGGCGTTTCCGCCCGGATAAAAATGTGGTCTTTATGGATCATATTGTTGATATGTCTGCGGTCACGCAAGACGGGTTTATGGTGGCGGGTGTTACCGATCACATCACGCCTTGGAAAGCCTGTTATCGCAATGTTCGCTTAATGGGCGGGGATGTTGAATTCATCCTCTCAAATTCTGGTCACTTGCAATCCTTGCTAAACCCACCGGGCAACCCAAAGGCAAAATACTTTACGAATAAAGATTTCCCAGCGCGGGCTGACCGCTGGCTAGAAGGCGCTGAGAGTTTCAACGAGTCTTGGTGGCTGCGCTGGAATGAATGGCTTAGCGAGCGTTCTGGTGAGATGAAAAATTCACCTAAAAAACTCGGCAATAAAGCGCACCCGCCAATCTCTCAGGCTCCAGGGGAATATGTATTTACCTAATGTAATAGGTTTTATTCTAACCTTTAAATTCAAGGTTTAGCCCCCACTTAGAGAGTATGCCGTTGCTAGAAAGACGAATATGACGAAACATTCGCCGAATTTGCCCCGTATTTTCTTTACGAAAGTGGGAAACCAAAAATTGCGTACAGCAATTTGGAGCGGCGTGGATAAAGGCTATGGCAAAAGAACGCCTTTGTTATTCTTCAACGGAATTGGGGCCAATCTCGAAATCGCGCAAGCCTTTGCCGATACATTTACGGGCCGGGATATCATTACGTTCGATATGCCAGGTGTGGGCGGGTCGCCAGACCCGACAATACCTTATCGGCCATGGTGGGTAGCCAAAGCCGCTAAGCAAATTTTAAATGAGAATGGCTATGCTCAGGTTGATGTTCTGGGCGTCTCTTGGGGCGGCGGGCCCGCGCAACAATTTGCGTGGCAAAATGCGCGTATGACAAAGCGTCTTGTGCTCTGCGCGACGACAACTGGCGTAACGATGGTTCCTGGAAACCCAAAAGCTTTGTCTAAAATGCTATCTCCTAAGCGTTACATTGACCGCGACTTTCTCGCGAAGAATTTTGAGACGCTTTATGGCGACGCGGCGGATGAAGGCGTTACCGAGTTTTCGATCAATATGGTACCGCCTTCAATGAAAGGTTATCTCTATCAATTAGGCGCGATGGCAGGTTATTCAACACTGCCTTTTATTCGCCGTATAAAAGCAAAGTCTCTCGTTATTATGGGAGATAATGACCATATCGTTCCGGTCGTGAATGGGCGGCTTTTAAATTTAATGCTCAAGCGCTCGCAGTTGAAAATTTTGGAAGGGGCGGGTCATTTATTTTTGCTGACGCGCCGAGATGAAACCATAAAAATTATAAGAGACTTTTTTGGCGAACCTGAAGTTCCTCTGCCGCATGTCGAACCTGTGATGTTACCGTCTGTCGCGGCGGCGTTTAACCACAAAGATGATTGGAAATTGACCAATGCCTAGTAATAAAAATTCTGATGATAAAAAGCGTAGCAATACGGAAACGGCGCGCCGGATTTGGCTCGCAGGTGTCGGGGCTTATGGCCGTGCCTTTTCAGAAGCGCAAGAAGCCTTAAAAGATGTCACGGGTAAGGGTAGCGAAATTTTTGATGAGCTTGTCAAAAAAGGTGAAGTCATTGAAAAAGTGGTCGAAGTCAAAGGTAAGTCCATGATGGATAAAGCCCCTGTGCCCAACTTCGATCTTGATGAGCGTATTCAAGCGATGCGCTCGCGTCTCTCTCGCGGTGATACAGGTAATGAATTTGAAGAAAGATTATCCGCCATTGAAGCAAAACTGGATAAAATTATTCAGTTTCTAGAACCAAAGAAACCTGCTAAAAAACCTGCAAAAAAAGCTTCAACCAAGCGGACCACCACAGTCCGCACAAAGAAAACTGCTGCTAAAAAAGCGGCCACAAAGAAAACCCCAGTTAAGAAAAAACCTGTCAAAAAGACAGCTACTAAGAAAACCACGTCTAAAAAATAGACGTGGCGGCTCGGTCAAAAACCAAAGAGAAAATCTTAAAAACCGCTTTGGGCCTTTTCAATAATGAAGGGGAGAGCGCGGTAAGCGCCGTCGATATTGCCTCAGTCTTAGGTATTAGTCCGGGCAATCTTTATTATCATTATAAAGGCAAAGATGAAATCATCATCGCGCTCTTTGCTGATTTTGAAGAGGAAATCCGTCAAGTCCTGTCCTCGCCAGTTCGTCAGCCCCTTAAGATGGAAGATAATTGGGTTTATCTATATATCATCTTTGAAGAGATATTTGATTTTAGGTTCTTCTATAAAAATCAATCTGAGCTTATTGCGCGCATTCCTACTCTTAGACACAAATTTTCACGCATTTTAGCCCTGAAAGAACAAACAGGATTTTCGCTTTTATCCGCGCTTGAAGATCAGGGTCATCTCTCTTTTGATGAAGGCGAGAAAGCCGCCTTGGCCGGGCGTCTTGCACAGCATTTTACTTTCTGGCTTCAATATCATGATCTGCGTTTTGGAACCGCGCCGCCCAAATTTTTGATTGATCAAGGCGTGTTTATGACTCTCATTCAAATTACGCCTTACTGGACTCATGGTGAAGGTTTTGCCGCTTTGCTCAAAGATGTAATGTCTGATAAGTCCTAACGTTCAAGGCTTGCCGTTTTGATAAGTGCAAAGATGGCTTGTCCTTTGCTCAAATTTAAACTCTCTATGGCCTGTCTCGTTACGCGTGATTTCAAGATTTTATCATCGCCGAGGCTGATTGTGACATCATAAAATGGTGTATCAGAAGTGGTAGTGATTTGCGTGATATGACCTGCTAAGCAATTCTGAATACTGATATTTTTGGGCTGCGTCGTTGCAAGCGAGACGTCTTGTGAGCGAATCCTCAGCCGGATATATTCCCCGATACGTAAATTGTTTTGATGAGGTAGGGAAAGCTTTGCTTTACCAATTGTAAGCTCCATCATATCATTTACGATCTTACTGACCTTAGCATCAAAAACACTGCCGGGATCGATGTTTAAATCTGAGAGCGGTAGCCTATCAATCTGGTTTAAAATCTCTATGGCGGGGCCATGGGCTTTGGCGCGGCCATCTTTTAAAATCAAAATGTGATCAGCAAGGGCTGTGACCTCATCCACATCATGGCTCACAGAAAGGCAGGGCAAGTTAAACTGCGCAGGAAGAGATTTAATAAGGGGTAAGAGTTCGCGTTTTTTAGCGCGGTCCAAGCCTGTCATGGGTTCATCCAAAAGTAAAAGTTTTGGCCGGCTTAATAGAAGGCGTCCCAAAGCGGCCCGCTGTGTTTCGCCGCCCGAGAGCGTAGCAGGTTTTCGGGCTAGAAGCGGGGCTAAGTCTAACGCCTTTATAACGCCGTTTAGGGGCACGCCATTTTGGATGTGCTTGCTGCGTTTATCCGCGAAGCGGAGATTGTCGCGGACAGATAAATGAGAAAATAACGCGCCAGATTGAAATAAATATCCTGCCTCGCGTTTTTGAGCTGGAATATTAATTTTATCGTCATACCAAATTTCATCGCCAAATGATATATGCCCGTTATCAGGAATATCCAGTCCTGCGATAAGTTTAAGCAAGCTTGATTTTCCGGCTCCGCTGGGGCCGAATACGGCCGTAATACCTTTGAGAGAGAGGGTTTCATTTACGTCCAGCTTAAACCCATCATGGGCTTTTTGAACATGTATTTTGAGCTCTATCTGGGTCATCCGATTTTAACCGGATGACGACGATTGAAAATATAAACACAGAGCAGAGCCGCAAAAGCGAAACAGATAAGTGTCAAAGATAACTTATGGGCTTGAGCATATTGTAAGGTTTCAACATGTTCGTAAATCGCAATCGAGACGAGTTTAGTTTGACCTGGGATATTCCCGCCCACCATTAAAACAATGCCAAATTCACCAAGCGTATGCGCAAAGCTTAGCACGCAAGCGGTTACAAAACCGCGAAGTGATAAAGGCGCCACGACGCTCATAAATCGATCTATAGGGCCTGCGCGTAAAATAGAGGCTGCGTCTAATGTCTCGCGCTTAATGCTTTCAAAAGCTGTTTGTAGGGGCTGAACCATAAAGGGTAGCGAGTAAATGACTGAGGCAATGACGAGCCCTGAAAATGAAAATGAGAGCGTCTCGCCGGTGATCTTAATCCATGATTTTCCGAGAAAAGATTGTGGATTGAACAGGATTAAAAAATAAAACCCAAGAACTGTAGGCGGCAGCACTAGCGGAAGCGCTGTCATTGCTTCGATAACAGGCTTAAGACGGGACCGTGTTTGTGACAGCCACCAAGCCAAGGGCGTGCCAAGGGCGAGCAATATTAGCGTCACAATAAGCGCCAATTTTATACTCAGCCAAAGCGGCCCAAAATCTGTGAGGTTAGGTCCCATCGGGAAGTTTATATCCTGCCTCTTTGATAATGTCGCGTGCTGTCTCAGATTTCAAAAATTCATAAAAGGCTTTGGCGGCGGGGTTATCAAAGCCGCGTTTTAAGAGAACAGCGTCTTGGGTAATTGGGGTGTAAAGCTCATCAGGGATGATCCAATGCCCTCCCGAAATTTGATTATCTTTAGTGATGATTTGTGAAAGTGATATGAAGCCAAATTCAGCATTCCCTGTTTCAATCAGGCTAAATGTCTGTCCAATATTTTCGCCCATCACGATTTTATCCGAAAGATTTAAATCGGATATAACGTCTTGGGCGGCCAAACCATAAGGGGCGAGCTTAGGATTTGCGATAGCCAGATGGCGGTAATCACTCTTAGTAAGCATGGCCAAATTTGGCGTTTCTTGCGTTGCGCCCCATAGCACGAGCTGCCCCAAGGCATATGTAAAGCGGTCTTGTGCAAACCCGTCTTCGATTAATTTTTTTGGTCGTGTTTGATCTGCGGCTAAAAAAATGTCATGCGGCGCGCCGTTTTTAATCTGTGCATAAAGCTGACCCGTTGAACCAGAGGCGATGGATATATCTACCGCGGATTGGGTCTCAAATTGTTTTTCTAGCTCTAAGGCGGCGGTATAAAAATTTGTAGCGACGGCGACAGTGACGGTAGACTCTGGTTTGGACTGACATCCGAAAATCAACGAGGCCGCGCATATCACCCAAATATATTTTAAAGAAACTGCCATTCTAAGAGTAGAGCAGTTTAATGGGCGCAAAGCTACGGCGATGAATAGGGCAGGGGCCAAGCTTATCTATTTGGTTGCGGTGTAATTCGGTTGCGTAGCCTTTATGCTGGGCAAAGTAATATCCAGGATAGCGTATATCTGCGTCCTCCATCAGCTTGTCACGGGTAACTTTGGCCACGATAGAGGCGGCCGCAATGGAGAGGCTTCGGGAATCGCCTTTGATAATGAACTCGGCCTCACAGGGTAGATCTGGTAATTTATTACCATCAATCAAAGCCTTATCGGGCAGGCAGGGCAGGGCTAAAACAGCGCGCCGCATCGCAATCAGACTCGCGCCCAAAATATTGGCACGGTCAATTTCTTCGGGTTCAGCGATTCCGATACCAATATCTGCGTTTTTTATAATTTCATTCAGTAACAGTTCACGTCTAATTTTAGACAATATTTTACTGTCATTTAGACCTTCCGGTGTTTTCTCCGGCGCCAAAATGACCGCTGCGGCCACGACGGGCCCAGCCAACGGACCTCGCCCGGCTTCATCGACGCCGCAAACAGGGCCGCAACATTGGCGCTCAAAGAAAAAATCGGGTGTGCTTTTTGGCATAATGAAATCTGGCCCGAATCCTGCATTTTTTGTGTTATTAGGGCTTTTTAGGCAAAAAAGGTTCTGATAAAAGGCCTTAGTCAAATTTTTGGAGTAACCATGGCAAATATACGTTTAGCGGCTAGCGCTGCTGCATTAACTCTCGCCGCATTTGCCGCACCGGCATTTGCACAAGTTTCATCCGCTGCTGATTGCGAATATGAAGGCGGAGAAATCTTTAACGTTCAAGGCGCAACTGTGTGTCTCGTTCAAATTCGTCCCGAAGAATATCGTGATAACGAAGCTTATGATGGCCAGCAATTGGGTGTGAATAGCTGTTCTGGCGATGTTTTGAATAATGGCGTTTTCTGTAAAATTACATTGGTCCCTGCGCCGCCAAAACCTGTTGTGGCTGAGCCTGTCGAACTAACAGACGCTGTAACTGAGGCTGTGAGTGAGCCTGTCGTTGTCGAAATGAATGACGAGACAAATTAAATCTCACAAAATTGTTTTTAAGAACCCGGTCTTTTGACTGGGTTTTTTATTGCCTCAAACTCAAGAGCGCGCTCTAAAGCCTCATGCTTTGCGTCATCATACCGACATATAATGCAAGCCGCTCCCTTGAGCGTGTGCTCAGCCAAGTTACGGGGCAGGTTGAGCGTATTGTTGTCTCTGATTGTGGATCAACAGATGAGACAATTGCGAGCGCGGTCAAGCATGGCGCGATTATCGCCATGGGCGCAAAGGGACGCGGGCAACAGCTCGCCCTTGGGGCAAATTGGGCAGGGGAGGCAGACTGGCTCTTATTTCTCCACGCTGATAATGCGCTCCCTGAAAATTGGCGGCAATCTGTTGAGGCTCATATGACCCGCCATCCCAATAGCGCCGGTTATTTTCGCTACCGCGCTGATGCGAAAGGCCTCTGGCCGCGCATTATGGATTTTGGCGTTGCAATGCGCTGTCAGTGGTGGGGTCTACCTTATGGCGATCAAGGCTTGCTGATTTCCCGTAAAGTTTATGAGGAGATTGGCGGCTACCCGCCGCAAGCCTTGTTTGAAGATGTGGCATTGATTGATAAAATCTCCAAGACCATAGGCCGTGATAAACTCCGCCCGCTTAAGGGGCATATGCGCGTGGATGTTTCCCGCTACGCCGAGAAAGGCATTTGGACGAAGGGCTGGGAAAACCTGGCTTTGCTCAAAGCTTACCGCCGGGGCGAAGATATAGAGACCTTAGCAAAGCGATATAATTCATGAGACCCACACTTTTCATTATGGCCAAAGCGCCAATTATGGGGCGAGCTAAAACACGGCTCGCGGCAGATATTGGCGTGGTCCATGCCAAGCGCATATATATCCGCATGATGAGCACCATCATCCGAAATGTCCAAGACCCGCGCTGGGACACGGTGCTGGCTGTCACGCCGCCCGCCGCCATGGGAACTGTGCCTGCATGGGAAGGCCTGCCTCAAATTCCACAAGTCTCTGGGTCACTTTCTCCGCGTCTGGCGCAGGTATTTGACGGACATGGACCTACTGCCGTGATTGGTACAGATTGCCCGCAAGTCACTCGCAATGATATTGCGCAGGCCTTCCAAGTGCTTAAATCCAGCCCCACTGTTTTTGGCCCAGCTTCTGATGGCGGCTTTTGGCTGATGGGGGCGAGAGCGCCGCTACCCGCAAAGACCTTTGATAATATACGCTGGTCACATGCCCAAACTTTGTCTGATATGCGGGCTAAATTTGGCCGCGTGAGCGAATTACGCACGCTCACCGATGTTGACGACCTCGCGGCGCTTAAGCTCTCCAAACTGACTTAGTTCTTCTTTTATTCAGCTTCGGCCTCGGCTTTGGCATCGGCGTTTATCTTTTTGGCCAGCAATCCCAAAGTATGATCAATGAGGCTCATATCCGCGCCTTGCCCATGTCCCGGCACAACGAGCGTCGCGCCGCCATAAGTCTGCTTCGTCCAGTTCAGGCTCTTTGGCCAAGTTTTCAAATTGGCATCGGCAATATTGCCAAGGCCCTTTTGCCCTTTACCGCGAATGAAACAGCCGCCAAATAAAATCTTCGCCGCGGGCACATAAACCACCAAATTCTCTTCGGCGTGGCCCGGCCCCGGATAGCCAATTTCAATCGGCCCCGATTTCGTCCGCGATCCCGCGTCTTTTAGCGCGGCGACAGAAGTATCCGGAATAGCCGTGCTCTTGGCGGCAGAGCGGCTCGGCGTATCAGGATGGGTAAAGACGCTTACCCCTTTACGCTCGAGTAAATCCACCCCTGCAAGACGGTCATTATGATGATGGGTAATGACAAGCTTGGTGACCTCTTTGCCCGTCTCGGTTTTGAGCTTATCAAGGAGAGCTTGCGTTGCCATTTCGCCCCACGCCGTATCGATTAAAATCAAACCCTCGCCATCTTCGACGACTAGCCCGTTAGAGGGCACAATATTGCCGCCCGGAAATTGATAGGTCGAGGTATGCACCCAGACACCTTCGCCAATCTTTTGCAGCAAAATCGGATAGTCCTTTTCCGCCGCGCTTTGCGCTTTCTCTGTCGGCGTTTTGGTTTCTGTTTGTGTTGGGGCCTCGCTGCCACAAGCGGATAAAGCAAAAATAGCCGCCAAAGAGACGGCCGTGAAAACTTTAAAAGTCATGTTTTAAATACTCACATCTTTCAGATTATAATCTTTCAAAGAGGCCTGAACCTCAGGCGACCAAATATAGTTTTCCTCGCGGCCTGCAAGGGGTTGATAGTGATAAGGCGTCTCATGGGGAAAGCGCTGGGCGCGGGCATTAATCCCAAGACCGATGACGCGGGCGCGCTCGGTCAAATAGGCTTCATCATAGACAACCGCTTCGCTGTGAATCCCCGCCCCTTTGACATTAAGAACAGAGCTGCGGCGATGAAAACCAAAATTCACGGTCACGCGCGGCTCAAAGCCCGTATTTGCAAAGGAGCCATGGACAAGCTGGCGATTGGATATCACCACATCACCGGGATTGGTAATCATCGGTACAGCATCGGGCAGGCGCTCACTCCCGGCCTCCTCCACCCATTTAACAATATCGACGCGGCCAAGCTTATGCGAGCCCGGCACGGCCCACACGCCGTTAACGGCGGTGCTGCCATAAACCTGCGCCATGAAATTAAAGCCGTGCACCGTCTCATCAAAGTTTTCATTATAATGGGTATCGCCATCTTGGTGCCAAGACACAGCCGCGCCAAGGCCCGCATCTTTGATAAAAAGCGTTTCGTTAAAGGGCGCGAAATCTTCGCCGTTAATGCTCTCGGCGATTTTTAAAAGCTGCGGATGGGCATAGGTGCGCAGGCAAGCGGGCGAGAATTGCAAAGACCCAAGCACAACAAGCGGCACGGCGGGCGGGGCGTCATCGGCGGCGCGGGGTTCAAATAATTTTACGGGATGACGGCCATTGGATATCTGGGTCGCGCCCAAAGGATCGCTGAGCGGTCTTGCCCATTCTAAATTCGGCGCGGCGTGCCCCACGCCAAGGGCGGGATTGCCGTCCTTATCCAATTCGGCCCCCATATGCACAGGGAAATTGGCGCGCATGGCTTTCAAATCATCCTTGATATCGGATAGCTCTTCTGCGGTGATCACGTTCTCAAAGACGTAAAACCCATGCTTAAGATAAGACGCCATAATATCGGGATGCAGCTTCTTATCTTCGCCAAATCTTATCGGCCCGCGATTAGGCAGAGCAAGCGCGCGGGCTTGGCCGTCAATTAGGTAATCGCGCATCGCTTCCGCCTCATCGCCGTAATGAGCGGCGCAAGCCTCGATAGAGCGCGAAATATCCAAAGCCATAATTATACCTCATCCGAGCGAGGCATAATTATGGACGCAGATAAGACGGAGTCAAGATAGGGGGCTATATGCATGGCATTCATATATGTTTGGAGGTGAATGTTGTGAAAGAATAAAAATTTGAAATTGGCCCTTATTCCATGGATTGATTTAAAAAATTTTCAAAACGAAGATGCATTAAAAGTAAAAACCAAGCTCTGAATAGGAGACAATCATATTTATACAGTCTAAGAAAAATTGTGACTCAATATGTAAGAAATAATAATTCTCTGAAAGTTGCTATTTTTGGCGCGGGATCAATTGGGAGCTATCTTGGCGGGCAACTTGTTCATGGGGGGTGTGATGTCACCTTTTTGGGCCGTAAAAGATTCCAACAAGAAATTTTAGAAAATGGTCTTACGCTTACCCATTTTGAACGTACAGCTTTAAATTTCAAACCTAATGATTTTGAATTTTCTTTAGACCCAAAATCTATCTCTGAAGCCGATATCATTCTTGTGACCGTAAAATCTCAGGACACACCGCTTGCGGCCCAAACCATTGGGAAAAACGCAAAAGCTCAGGCGCTCATAATTAGTTTTCAAAATGGGGTGAGCAACAAAACCGCCCTGAAAGAAAATATGCCAAAACATAAAATTTTAGGAGCCGTCGTGCCTTTTAATGTAACTGGTACTGGTCCCGGAAGGTTTCATTGTGGGACTGAGGGAAATTTAAGCGTTGAAAATGGAGATGAAAAATTAGCAGAGCTTGTGGCCGCATTTTCGAAGTCAGGACAGGGGCTGGATATTTATGATGATATTTTACCCGTTCAATGGGGGAAGCTTTTAGTGAATTTGAACAATGCGTTAAATACATTAACGGGCGGCACGCTTAGGGATGGCTTAATGCAGCGCGATTACCGCAAAGCTTTGGCCGCCATTATTTCAGAAGGACTGGCAGTTGTAAGACAGGCTAATATTGAACCAGCTGATTTTGGCAAAGCTTCAGCTGATAAAATGATAAAAATATTGCGTCTTCCGAATTTTATTTATGGGATGATAATGAACAAGATTGTGAAAATTGATGCCAGCGCGCGCTCGTCCATGTTGGACGACCTTGAAATGGGCCGAAGCAGCGAGGTTGATTATCTACAGGGCGAGGTCGTTAAATTGGCACAACAAACAGGTCAAAGCGCGCCTTATAATCAGAAGATTTTGAATCTTATAAATCAGGCTTTTTTGGACGGCATGTCGCCAAAATTATCGGGATCAGATTTATGCAAAGAGCTGGGTCTTTAACATAGTAAGACGGCGCCATGTGAACAGGGAGGGGGAGGAACGTTCTCATGGCGCCGCTTCTATACGCGGCAAAAAATTTAATCCAAAACCTCAGGGGAGGAGGGTGGATTTAATGCCTCGCGTAGAGTCTATTTAGGCAGCTTTTGCCTTACGACTAGGTTTTGATTGAATTAAATTTGGTTCATTTATCTCAATTTTCCTAGGTTTTAGGGCTTCAGGGAGTTCACGTTTTAGTGAAATGACCAAAAGTCCGTTCTGAAGATCAGCATTTTCAACGATAACGTGGTCAGCTAATTGAAAACGGCGCTCAAACCCGCGTTCGGCAATTCCGCGGTGAAGATATTCGGCCTCATCATTATCGGCCTTATTTCTGTGTCCAGAAACCGTTAAGACGTTTTCATAGCTTTCAATTTCGATGTCAGCTTGCGAAAATCCAGCGACTGCGAGTTCAATACGGTAAGCATTTTCAGAGAGTTGCACGACATTATAGGGCGGGTAACTACTTCCTGTGCTGGCATGTTGGGTGGCAGAATCGATTAAATTGGCCATGCGGTCAAATCCGACAAATGAGCGGTAAAGGGGGGTAAAATCATAAGTTCTCATTGTGTTACATCCTTTTAGCAATGTAATTTTAGGCTCTCATTATGAGCAGCCTTTCAATTTTAGGACCCATTATTGGCGTCCCATAGGAAGAGGTAGGAAATGGATTTTTGGTTTCAAGAGTTAAAACTGCATTTGAATTAGGCGGTTATTGGGTTAAAGACTTTGCAGCATAATAATTTTGAAAGAGAATTTGCATGATGATTAAATCTTTATTGGTTTCTACTTTATCTGTTTCTGCCCTTGTCATGACGGCATGTTCAGGAGGTACCCAAACATCAGAAACATCGGGTAAGGTGTCTGAGTCTGATGTTGAAAAAGCGGTGGTTATGGCAACTACGCTATCAGATGTTATTGCCCATGAGAGACGGTCAGAAGAAACGGCGCGAGATCAATATCGTCACCCTAAGGAAACATTAGAATTCTTCGAGGTGGGACCGGGTAAAACTGTCGCTGAGGTTTGGCCGGGATGGTACACCAATGTCACGGCGCCATATCTAAAAGATAATGACGGAAAATATGTCGCTGTTCTTTATCCTGAAGGCGTGAGTGAAAGGCTGGACAAGCGTATTGCGGGATATAAAGAAAAATATTCGGATAGTGCTGTTTATGGTGAAATTGAATATGGCGCGTTTTTGAAAGATTCAGGCCCCATTTTACCTGCTGAATCCGTCGATATTTTACTTTCATTTCGCAATGTCCATAACTGGATGGGTGGAGGTTATGCGGATCAAGCCTTTAGTGAGTTTTTTGCCGCTTTGAAGCCCGGGGGCATATTAGGCATTGTTGAACACCGCTTGCCCGAATCTGCGGTTCAGGACCCAAAGGGCTCATCTGGATATGTCCAAGAATCTTATATGAAAGATCTCGCTAAACGCGCGGGTTTTGAATTTGTGGCCAGTAGCGAGATTAATGCAAACCCCAGAGATACAGCCGATCATCCGATGGGCGTTTGGACGTTGCCGCCGCGCTCACGGTTGCCAAAAGAAGGCACAGAGGCGGCAAAAGGGTTTGATGCGCAGCTTTATAAGAATATTGGCGAATCTGACCGCGCGACGCTTAAATTTAGAAAGCCGCTCTAGAGATGAAAAAAAATCTAGCACTTTCTTAAGTTACGTCCCATATAGTTTGCAGTAATTTCATATGTAAAAGGATACGATTATGGAAAATGCAGATATCGCAGCAAAAATGACAGAAGCTTTGGTAAAAGCTGGCGGAACAGATAAATCTGTAAAATTTGATTTTGGCGATGATGGATGTGTCTTTGCATCTGGAACGGAAGCAACAACAGAAGACAATGATGCAGATTGCACAATCTCTGTGTCTAAAGACGATTTTATCGCTTTAGCAGAAGGCAATCTGGATCCGATGATGGCGTTTATGTCTGGTAAGCTTAAAGTCGCTGGCGATATGTCTGTCGCGATGGGTCTCCAGAGCATTTTCTCTAATATGTAAGACCTGAGAGGGTTGAACATTGGGGGCGTTGGCCCCCATTATTAAATGGTTGGTGCATTTCCAGAATTTGAAGAAGCTGAAATAATTCAGCCCGGCGGTCGGCCAATACCCGAAAGCCTAGAACCGCGTATGCGTCTTTATTACATCAATAATGAAGGTGTACGTTTGCGCGTCATGCACGCAACTGCAAATACGGATCATCCGCGTGGGTCCATTATATTCTCTCCGGGCCGGACTGAATTCATTGAAAAATATTTGGAAACAATCACTGATTTTGTCGATCGGGGGTTTAATGTCTTGGTTCTTGACCCACGGGGGCAAGGGCTCTCGGATAGGGTTTTGGACGATAAGCTGAAAAGCTATATTGATGATTTTCAAACCTATGCCGATGATTTGGCCTTTGCGGCTGAAACACTGGGCCCACTATTGCCTAAACCCCATATTGTCATGGGGCACTCCATGGGCGGAACTATTGCGCTACAATCGGTCCTAAGCGGCGCGATGAGTCCATCTGCTGTGATTTGTTCGGCCCCGATGTTAGGCCTATTCGATCTTGATACCCATATTATGAAATGGACGATCCAGTTATTTTCAGCCATGGGCCTGCGAAAAAGGAACCTTCCTTTTCAAAGACAGCGCAGCGGGCTGCCTGTACCTTTTAACATAAATAAGCTAACCTCAGATAAAGACCGTTATCGTCACTGGGCCGCCTATTTTCAAACGACGCCGCGCTTGCGCCTCGGGCCGCCGACCTATGGCTGGATTGTGGCGTCTTTAAAATCCATGGCCTATGTGAACCGTAATGCCTCTGAGCTCAATATTCCTTGCTTGATTGTTGCCGCGGGCGCGGACCCTATAGTTGACCCGAAATCCAACGAGACATTTGCCCGTAATGCCGGTGGGAGTTTCTCGGTCGTTCCTGGGGCTATGCATGAATTGTTTTTAGAACGCGATGTTTACCGCGATCAGTTTTTTGAAACTTTTGATAGGTTCCTTGTTGAACAAGGTCTCTAGGCGCGCCGTCTTTTTTTCGCATAACCTGCAAGCGCCAGTAAAAGCCTGCCTGTAATGGCATTACCAGGTGCTGAAGCCGTTTTAAGTTGCCGCTCTGCTTCAAGACTTTGCGATAAAGCACGGCTAAGCATGCTTCCGGGCCAAAGTCTGAGCTGGCTTAAAAAGGCGCGTTCTTGCATACGAAAGACAGGTGGTCTTAAAGCTTTAATCGCGCTTTCGGCTGTGTCGCCGCTGGCCATATTGGCATTAGCTTCAATCAACCGGCCAAGATGGCGTTGAAGACTGCGCAAAATCACGGCAGCATTGATTTTACCCGCAACGGCGCGTTTAAAATGGGCGTCACAATCTTCTAGGCGGCCATCCATGGCGCTCATTATGATATCATCAATGGATACGTTTTGACCGCCCGCTGCGAGCACCCGAACATCCGCGAGTGAGACCTTAGCTCCGGCCTCGCTTCCATAACCTTTATAAAGCGCCATTTTCTCGATTTCGCCGCGGGCCAAAGCATGATCTCCGCCCAAAAAAGGCGTCCATAATTCTAGCGCGTCATTGTCGATAGAAATAGAAAATTCATTTAGCGATGTCCGCACCAGATTAGCCAGGTCATTCGCGCTAGCTGCATAACATCCAATGGACGCAAAATTTCCTGCCGCTTCAAAGGCTTTGCGCACGGCTGAGCGGGGGCTTAAATCACCGGCCTCAATGATTAATTTGGCTTCAGCCTTGGACGGGTCTGTATCAAAGGATTTGATAATTTTGCTAATAGCAGCCCCGCTACGTTCATGATCCAGTCTTACGCGGACAAGGCGGGCATCGCCAAACATGGATAGGGCTGACATTTCATCAGCGAGTTTGGCGGGGTCAGAGGTGAGATCATCTGCAGTTAATACCGTTGCCGCAAAGGCGTCATCGGGATTGGCGCAATATGTTTTGGCGAGTTGATTAGCCCGTTCTTTGGCAAGGCCGCGATCAGGCCCAAATAAAAGAACGCCAATAATGTCAACTTGCGGGGCAGATATAAAACGCGTGGCCCGCGTGCCCGTTAACTTCATTTGTCTGGATTAGCGTAATAGCTGGCTAGCTTTATCAAAAGACGATCAGCCGCTTCTTTGGTGGTTTGTTGCAAAGCGTTTTTGTCAGCGGCAATAAGGCCATAAGGGTCTTCAGGTGCGCCAAATGTAGATATAGCTTTCACGGAACCGTTTGTAAGAACATCGCCGTTTTTAGCGTCACTAAGGGTGTAATTTATAGTAACTATGGAATCATAACGCGAGGCGACATCAATCGAGTTTACACCAAACCCTGCACGGCTAAGTGTTGGGTTTAGGGTTAAAACATGCTTTCCTGTATTTACGCCAATACGGTCTCTGAGGCGCTGCATAACATAATAGCCAGCTTCTTTATCACCTTGATCGACCCCATCCTTAATTTTAATACTGACATCTCCAAAGCTAATACCGCTAGAGCCAGTTGACGGGGCATGCATGGGTGTAAACCCGCAGGCGGTGAAAAGAGGTAGGACGATAAGGCCTATGAGAAATTTTTTGATCATGAGGCTACTATATTGATAATCCGCCCCGGGACAACAATGACTTTCCTTACAGTTAAGCCATCAATTGTGCGTATGACTGCGGGGTCAGCAAGGGCGAGTTTCTCAGCTTCTTCTTTGGAAATATCGACAGGCACCGTCATTTCACCGCGGCGCTTGCCGTTAACTTGCAGGGGCAGGGTGACTGTGTCTTCGACAAGTAAGCTCTCATCTATGACGGGCCAAGGCGCGTGATAGCACAGGTCCTCCCCACCTAAATGCGCCCAACATTCCTCGGAAAGATGCGGCATGAATGGCGCAATGGCGCGGATCAGCATGCCGAGCGCTTCGGCCTTAGCCTCATCATTGGCTTTGTATTTCTTGAGCGCGTTGGTCAGCTCGTAAATTTGCGCAACTGAAGTATTAAAGCGAAAGCTTTCAATTCCAGATGTGATTTTGGCCATGGCCTTATGGGCAAAACGGCGTAGCTCAAGCGCATCGCCGCTGGCGCGGCTTGCAACCGACATCGGGTTCAGTTTTGGCGTTTCGGAAACAAGGGCCCAAACTTTATTGGCAAAACGCCACGCGCCAATCACCCCAGCTTCGGTCCATTCAACATCGCGTTCGGGCGGACTATCAGAGAGCACAAACCAGCGCGCGACATCCGCCCCGTAACCTTCGATGATGTCATTGGGGTCAACAACATTTTTCTTGGATTTGGACATCTTGATGACATCGCCTTGTAAAACTGGTGTATATTTTCTTGGGTCTTTTTCGCCAATCGGTCGAATTAGACTTTCAATTTCACAAAGGTATTTCCCAGTTTGGTTTACTTGCTTTAAATAATTTGATCTAAATTTATTATCGGCTAGCCCTTCGATTTGAGCATGAATTAAACCAGCCCCATAATCTGAAAGGTAAGAAATTCCTGTGGCGCCTTTTTCGTATTCGACAACACCATCAGGCAATACATAGTCTCCATGAATATTCATAAATGTTGCATGTGTGACCATACCTTGCGTAAAGAGCCCCGCGAAAGGTTCACCGCTGGGTAGGTCAAGCAATCCACAATCTCTGAGGCCACGCGTAAAGAAGCGCGAGTAAAGCAAATGTAGAACCGCATGTTCTATCCCGCCAACATATTGATCAACGGGGAGCCAGTCAGAGGCAATCTTTTTATCAAAAGGTCTGTCATCTGTATTACCGCCAGCAAATCGCGCGAAATACCAAGAACTATCCGCGAAAGTGTCCAGCGTATCTGTTTCGCGGCGCGCGGGGCTACCGCATTTCGGGCATTCAACATCTTTAAAGGTCGGGTGACGGTCTAGCGGATTACCGGGCTTATCAAAATTAATATCATAGGGCAGGGCCACAGGTAGGTCTGCTTCGGGCACGGACACGACACCACAATCACCGCAATGAATAACAGGAATAGGGCAGCCCCAATAACGCTGGCGAGACACACCCCAATCGCGCAGACGGTAATTGGTCACGCCCTTACCAAGACCCATCTCTTCGATTTTGGCGATAGCAGCGGATATGCCTTCATCCTTATTAAGGCCGTTTAAAAAATCAGAATTAAATAATGTGCCTTCACTGGTATAGGCTTCGTTGCCGATTTTATATGTGCTTGCGTCTTCGCCGTCAGGTAGGACAACAGGAGTCACATCCAAACCATATTTACGCGCAAAATCAAGGTCGCGTTGGTCATGGGCTGGACAGCCAAAGATAGCGCCTGTGCCGTAACCCATGAGGACGAAGTTGGCTATCCAGACGGGGAGTGTTTCACCCGTGAAAGGATGCTTAACTTTGAGGCCTGTATCAAAGCCAAGCTTATCAGCCGTTGCGATAGCCTCTTCAGTTGTGCCGATTTTTGCACAATTTATACGAAAGTTTTCAACTTTAGAATCGCTCTTGGAGAGGGATAGAGTTAATGGGTGATCTGGTGATAATGCAATGAAACTCGCGCCGAATAATGTATCTGGTCGGGTGGTGAAGATTTGTACAGCTTTTTGATTTTCTGGTACTGCAGCCTTGTTAGCTGCTGTAGTTTGAATTGCTTCAATAACGTTTTTATCATCAGAGGTTTGTGCGTTATTTAGTATTTCAACCGCCTTCGTATGAGAAATTCCATCAAACTCAAACTTCATCTGCAAACCTTCGGACCTCCCAATCCAATTGGCTTGCATGGTTTTGACTTTTTCGGGCCAGCGCTCGAGCGTGTCGAGGCCTTCTAAAAGCTCTTCGGCATATTTTGTGATTTTGAAAAACCACTGATCCATATCGCGCTGTTCAACCACCGCGCCTGAGCGCCAACCTTTGCCGTCAATGACCTGCTCATTGGCCAGAACCGTATTGTCAACGGGGTCCCAATTGACTTTGGCGGTCTTGCGGTAAACGAGATCATTTTCCCAAAATTTGAGGAAAATATATTGCTGTTGTTTGTAATAGGCTTCGTCCGATGTCGCAAATTCGCGTGACCAATCCAGCGCAAAACCAAGGCGGCTTAGCGGCTCTTTCATCGCTTCGATATTGCCATAGGTCCAATCTTTGGGATGACCACCAATATCTATGGCCGCGTTCTCTGCGGGCATACCAAAACTATCCCAGCCCATGGGATGAAGAACTTCAAAGCCTTGCGCTTTTTTATAACGCGCCACGACATCTCCCATCGCGTAATTACGCACATGCCCCATATGAATACGGCCAGAAGGGTAGGGGAACATTTCAAGTGCGTAGAATTTTGGCTTATCGCTCTTATCATCGGCGCGGTAAATATCGGCCTCTTTCCAGACCTTTTGCCAGCGAGGCTCGACATCAGCGGCGTTGTAACGTTCGGACATGAAAAAAGCGGCCTTAACTAAAAATCAAAGCCGCTCTATAGCAGAAGGGTATTGAGAGGCTAGTCCCCAATATGATGCAATCGTCTTACTGGTTATCGACTGTCGCGATATAAAGTTGACGCGCGCGGGTCAGGATTGCATTTTCAATCTGGCGTGATGTATCAGCGTCAACGGCCGCGTCTTGCCAGCCGCCGCCTGACTGGGTTTGCTTAAAGATTGAGGCTTTAAGCGCGTCGGCGCGCAAATTTGTATCGAGGATATAAACATTGGCTTTGAAGCGTTCTGTCGGCGCTTCGGCTGAGGCATACCAGTCCGTGACGATAACACCGCCAAAGGGATCAACTTGGGCCAAGGGCATAAAATTGAGCGTTTCAAGGCTTGCGCGCCAGAGATAGGAGTTAACGCCCATATTCGGGGCTTGAGCAGCCGTGATTTTTTCGGCATTCGATCTGGCTTTATTTTTGCCGAAGCCGATTGAGCTACAGCCAGTCAACAAGGTTGCGGCCATAAAAGTCGAGGCGAACAGGGCTGGAATGCGGATAGACGGCATAGGGGACTCCAATATTGCACTTCGTGCATAATCTACTTCAAATCAGTTGTGGGGTTATAGCACTAAAAACGCGGCGGGCTAGCCTTTCTATGCGGAAATAATAACTCTCTAAACCCCTAAAAACCCCCGTAAAACCGCGATTTAAAAGATTTGTTAACCATTTTTTAGGAAGCGCGGGCGATTACAAAGGTTAACGCGCGCGACAATCTGGGCGCAGAGCGGAGTTTGTAATGTCTACCATTCTTAATGGCAAAACCTATATAGTGCCTTTGGTTATATTAGGTTTGGGCGCTATGACAGTTGCCACCGCTCAAACGAGCAATTCACCTTTTGCAAATAAAGCAAAGAAAAAGGCTTGGGAAGTTGCGGATCCGGTTGTTTCAACGTCTCAATATCCAGCGGTACGGACATCACCACCGCAAACTGCGCCTTCATCGTATAGCGGTCCGTTAAATTCTGGGGGCTATAATTATACTGCGCCTACGGTTCAACAGCAGCCCGATTTTTCGCAAGCGCAAGATTATGATTACGCGCCACAGCCTGGGACTTATAATAGGCCTGCACCTCAGGACTATTCGAATTCGAGCCTTGCTGGTGGATCGACATCAAGCGGGGCCTATTATCCTGGTCGGTCACAAGCGCCTGCCGGGCCTAATAACCAAAATTATAATCAACAGCCTGCTTCTCAATATGGCGGCCAATATAATGACCAATATAGAGGTCATAACCCTCAGCAATATGGCAATCCTGTGCCTCGTTCTGCTCAGATGCAAACACCTTATAGAAAAGGTAGTTGGTCTGACCGATTAGGATTAAAAAATTGGAAGACGGCATTGTCTGGTGCCTTGCGCTTAGGCGGGGCCGCAACCCACCGCGATGGTACATCAAATGATGATTGGAACGCCGATTTTATTGGAGACGGACGTGTCGATTTTGAAGTCAGTACGATAACGAGTGGCGGCCTAGAATATGGCATTAATCTGGAAGCCCGGGCCCAATATGACAAATATCGGCGTGGTTTTGGAGGTCTCGCAGGGGATTGCAATCCTTCAATTGCGGGCTGCACTTCGGTTATAATAAATGGTACACCTACTGCGCTGCGAGGTCATACCTCTCAATTTTATAGTTTTGGGCCTGATAACGCGAAAGAATTTGAATATGCGGTTGAAGGGGCTTACCTCTTTTTACGCTCCTCTTATGGTGACATAACCTTAGGCCGAGATGACGGAGCTGCGTATTTATTCTCCCTCGGCGCGCCGACTTTATTGGCCGTAAATGGATCTAACTCACCTGTTGATTATACGGGTCTTGATAGCGTTAAAACTGTGAATGACGCCTCAGGATTTTCTGAAAAAATCACCTATACATCTCCGCGTTTATTGGGAGATCAAATTGGCGTTGGCGTTCAGCTCGGGGCAAGTTACGCCCCGAATGCAAGGGCTTGCGGTGTTGACTATTGTGTCCGCCGTAACGGCGCGGATGGCAGCGGCGCATTATCACCTGACCTGAAAGATGTTATGGAAGTTGGTTTATCTTTGGACCGCAAATTTGGTAATGGGTTAGAAGTTGAAGCGACAGGGACTTATGCCCGCGCATCTGAAGAGAGCGGGATTGCGGCTTTTGATGATCTATCTGTATATAATGCGGGTATCGAGATTAAGCTCTCTGATTGGACCGTTGGCGGCTCATATCTGCAAAGTAATAATGGTCTCGCCGATGGTGATTATACGGCTTGGGATGCCGGCATTACCTGGAAGCCTTCCAAGTTTGGCGTGATGGCAAGTTATGGCCATGCCAAAGATGACAATATTGACCTTACCTCCGACCAGGCGGTTGTCGGTGTCAGCTATGAATTTGACCGTTTCACCCTCGGAACAGGCGTTCAATATATTGAACGCACCGTGCCTCTTGCCACAGGCGGTGTCGTTGGCCGCGAGAAAGAAAAGGCAACAGCTTTATTTGTTGAGGGCGGCTTTACCTTTTAAGCACGCCATTAATACCCGCTAATCCTGCGGCGCCCGTTCCAATAAGGCTGGGCGCCGTTTTTTTATTTATTCCGCCCAAGGCAAATACACTCACGGGCAGAGATTTAATCTTTGACTTAAGCGCTGCGGTGCCAATAGGCGCGCCCGCGCTGGGGCTTTGGCTTTCAAATATGCTGGAAATAAAAAGCGCGTCGAGAACGTTTAGATCTGCGTGATAGCCACCTGTTTTTAGGCCCGCCATTGAAATTATCCAGTCAGGGCATCTTTGCCGCCAAAGGGTAGGCGCGGATAAATGGGCATCACGGCGAAAATGTACCCCGTCAGCCCCGACAGCAATGGCGAGCTCGGGATCGTCCCCAATTAACAGCTGTTGTGATTTAGCAAAGCTGATTTGGCGTAAGGCGGCGGCCTCTTCATATTTATCTGCCTTACCAAAATGACGATAAATAATAGCGCTCCCTTTCGGCAGGGATTGGGCCGCCTTGATAACATCGGGGACACGGGCCGGATCAGTCATAAAAACGAAAGGCGATAAGCGGCACGGCTTTTTCCGCGCTATAAATAATTTTGTTGCGACGCGGGCCATGACATCACTTCCATTATATTTCCAGTCAGGGTAAGCGTCGGTGATGGAAACTGGCATGACAGAAAATATGTCCATAGCGAAGAAGCGGGATTCTATCCTAGAGCGAATGCACGCCGCTGCCAAGCGCGCAGGCCGTAATGACGTCCCGAACCTCATTGCTGTGTCGAAAGTGCAGCCCGATGAGCGTATCAAAGAAATGCTCGTAGCGGGGCAGCGTATATTTGGCGAAAACCGTGTTCAAGAGGCCCAAACCCGCTGGGGCGAAACTTTTGCAACTCAACGCGGCGATATTGATTTGCACCTCATTGGTCCGCTTCAAACCAATAAGGCCGAAGATGCCGTCAGGCTCTTTGACGTGATTGAAACAGTGGACCGTGAAAAATTAGCCAAGGCTCTCTTGAAAGCGGCTGATAAAGTCGGGCGCATGCCAGAAGTTTTGATACAGGTAAATACGGGCGAAGAAGTTCAAAAATCTGGCGTCTTGCCACAAGACTTAGATGTGTTCCTTGCCCGTCTAAAATCTGAATATGACCTCACCCCCAAAGGATTGATGTGCATTCCGCCGCAAGGTGAGGCGGCTTCTGCCCATTTTTGGTTTTTAAAGAACATGGCCGATAAGCATGGATTTGAAACAATTTCTATGGGCATGAGCGAAGATTTCGAAACCGCTATTGAATTGGGCGCGACCCATGTGCGAGTCGGTTCGGCCTTGTTTGGCGCGCGAAACTACGCTTAACTCTCTCTATAATGACATAGCCCTAAAAGGGGTAAGTGATAGGGGATTGGCGTGAAGCTTTTGATAAAACTTATAATGTGGCTATTGGGATTAGCTTTATTGCTCATGGCCTATTTATCATTCTGGCCCGTTGCGATTGATCCCGCTGCGTGGGACGCGCCCAAGAATAAGGGCTATGTCGGGGATTTTGCGCCTAATACCGATCTCGCCAATTTGGAGCGCCTCTCTATCGGAGATATTCACGGCCCCGAAGATGTTGTGATGCATCAAGGCAAACTTTATGTGACTTCGCAAGAGGGCAAGATTTTAGAAATCGACCCTATCGCCAATACCCACCGTGAATATGCGGATACTCAGGGTTCAGCTTTGGGTCTCGAGGTGGACGGGGCGGGTAACCTTATTATCGCCGATGCCTTTAAGGGCCTTTTATCTGTCGCCCCTGATGGGAACGTTAGCGTTTTGACGGATGAAGTGGACGGCAGCCCTATCGCCTATGCCGATGATTTGGATATTGCCAAAGACGGCGTGATCTATTTTTCCGACGCCTCAACAAAATTTGGCGCGCAGGCGATCGGGACAACCCTATCCGCGAGCTTATTGGAGATAATGGAGCATAGAGGCACGGGCCGTTTACTCGCTTATGATCCTGCCACGAAGCAAACACGTATTGTTAAAGACGGCTTTGTCTTTTCTAACGGCGTGGCCATGACAGAGGCGGGCGATATATTGATGAATGAGACGGGGACGTATCAAATGCATAAAATATCCCCAGATGGATCAAGCCGTGTGATTATGGATAATTTACCGGGCTTTCCTGATAATATTAACCGCGGTCCAAAGCTTGCCGATGGCCGAGAAACATTTTTACTCGGCATTATAAGTCAGCGTTCACAATGGCTCGATGATAATTCAAATAACCCCAAAGCGCGTAAAGCGGCCATGCGTCTGCCGGCATCTCTGCGGCCTCAATCCGTGAGCTATGGGTTGATTGTCCAAATAGACGCCGAGGGTAATGTTATAAAAACATGGCAAGACCCATCAGGGGATTACCCAAATGCGACGGGCGCCATCATAGCAGAAGATGGCTATATGTATGTCTCTAGCTTGACTGCCCCTGATTTAGCCCGCCTTAAAATTAAAGAGATGAATTAGGAGAGAACTATGAAACGTGGATTACAAATTGTGCTTATAATATTGAGCCTAATTCCTCTTTATTTTGGCGTCACGGGTGTTTTATTTGGAGCAGCGCAATGGATTGCGGCTGAGGCTGTGACCCCCGCTATTGATAATCAATACCGGTATTTATCAGCTTTTTATCTGGTTTTGGCTTTTCTGTTGTGGTGGATGATACCCAATATTGAAAAGCATACGATGCTTGTGCGGCTAATTATTTTAGCCATTTTTTTGGGCGGACTGGCCCGGCTTTACTCGGCTATGAGCGTTGGCATGCCGCCTTTGCCCAATATTATTGGGACAGCGCTTGAATTGGGTTCGCCTATTCTTGCCTTGTGGCAGGCCAAGATCGCCACTGAGAATAATTAACTGGGAATAATTAGAGACGCATAATTAATCACCCAAGCTTCATTGCCTATCGTGAGGTGATATGCCACCATATGCAATTAAGTGCATAGATGGAGAAATTATGTCCCGCGAATTTGACGTTGTAGTATACGGAGCCACTGGCTTTACGGGCCGCCTTGTCGCGGAATATTTGGACGGGCAATATAAAGGTTCTGATGTTAAATGGGCCATGGCAGGCCGCTCGCAAGACAAGCTGGAAGCTGTGCGCAAAGAGATGGGTATTTCGGCGGATATTCCTTTGATTGTTGCCAATTCCAATGACCCCGCGAGCTTAGCGGATATGGCCGCGCGTACAAAAGCGGTCTGTACAACGGTCGGGCCTTATCAGCTTTATGGCGACCCTGTTATTGGCGCCTGTGTGGAGGCTGGAACAGATTATGTTGATCTATCGGGTGAACCGGCCTGGATGCATGACACGATTGAAAAATATGACGCGGCCGCCAAAGGTAGCGGCGCGCGCATTGTCCATTCTTGCGGCTTTGATTCCATCCCTTTTGATTTAGGCGTCTATTTCATGCAAAAACATGCTTTGGCCAATCATGGCGGGGCCTGCCCGGCTGTGCGCGGCCGTGTGCGCAAGATGAAGGGTACATTTTCTGGCGGGACTGCGGCCAGTTTCTTTGAAACCATGAAGCGGGCGGGACAGCAGCCTGAAGTACTGGATTGGCTTAAAGATCCGTTTTCCCTAACGCCTGAATTTGAAGGCCCGCCTCAACCTTCAGGTCATAAGCCGATTTTTGAAGCTGATCTGGATAGCTGGTCAGCACCCTTTATTATGGCTTCTATTAATACGAAAAATGTGCACCGCTCTAACGCACTTTTGGGCCATTTATATGGGACGGATTTTACCTATGATGAAATGGTGCTCACAGGGCCGGGCGAGCAAGGGGAGGCTGCGGCTAATCACGTTGCCAATGATAAATCTATGGCCACTAATCCGCCAAAGCCGGGTGAAGGCCCCAGTAAAGAAGAGCGCGAAACAGGTTTTTATGATGTGATGTATGTCGGCGACGCGCCTGATGGTCACCGCATCATTGCAAGCGTAAGCGGGGATAAAGATCCAGGCTATGGCTCAACCTCAAAGATGATTGCAGAATCTGCGCTCTGTCTGGCCCGTGATATTGACCGTGCGGCCACGCCGGGCGGCGTCTATACGCCAGCGCCGGCCATGGGCGAAGCTTTGATAAAGCGGCTAGAGGCTAATGCTGGTTTGAAATTTTCGATTGAGAGCTAATAACTTAACAGACCAAAGAGATATGTGATGAAAATATATAATTACTTAAACGGTATTTTTTATGTTCTTTTCGGACTCTTTGGCGCTTTTTTACCCTTGAAAATGGCAGCCATTATGGGCTGGGAACTGAGCTTGCTAGGCCTGCACCAAATGCGGGCGATATCAGTGGTTATGGCCTCGCTCGGCTTGATGAGTTTGCTTTATGCGAGCAAAGCGGCGGATCAAAAACCGCTAACTCTGGCGATTATATTTGTAACGCTCAGCTTCATGGCGGGGCGCTTTTTAGGGCTCCTCCTCGACGGGGCTGGGCCCATGCAGACCTATCATGAAATTGGTATTGAAATTATATGGGCGGGCCTAGGTGCCTTTTTACTCAAGCGTCAGGCTTAAGTTTTTCCAAAGCGTTTATTCGCCCATAGGATAAGGCTAGTGACAATAGCAATCATCACGAGGTCTAAGCCAAAATCGCTCCAGCTAATTTTAGGCGCGCCTAAAGTCATCCAAGCCGTATTAGGTAACTCTGGATCTTCATATCCTAAAAATCCAAAGACGAATATATTATTGGCGATATGCGCGCCAATGGCGCTTTCAATGCCGCCCTCAAAATAGAGCAAGACGCACATGGCCATGCCAAAGGTGAAAATACTAGCCAGATAAGGCCACATTTGTCCGTGGGCTTCGGGGTTAGCGGCATGAAGCGCGGCAAAACCTGCCGAGGTTAAAAAGAAAACTATCCACGGCGAGCGAAGATATTTTATCAAGGCTTGGTTTAAATAGCCTCGGCACAAAAATTCTTCGCTTGCCGCTTGAAACGGCACAAATATCAAGGTGATGAGGAGGAGCGGGATATATTTTCGTAAATCGGTTTGAACCTTCATTTCGGCATATTCTTGAGGGAAAATGAGAGCTTCGATGAGAGAAGCCACAGCAAAAAAAGCAACCAACACAAACCCTGCGCGGAGCATGTAATCCCAGCGAAATTTTTGAGTGGAAGTCATAAGGGCCGTTATCGAGCGCTTGTGCCAAAATTTATAAATCAAAGGTACGCTGATAAAAATCGGGATGAAGGCCAGAAGTAAATCCAGATAAATTGTCATCTCATTTGTCGGAAAGATGCGGCGGCTACCCAGCATAAGCCCGGCGATGCTGATAAAACTTAGACCGCAAATGGCGACAAATCCAATCATCCAATGCCACCATCGACGGCGGTCCCCAATTTTAGGCAAAAAATAAGCCGCAATAGATGCGGCTTGGTTTGACTGCGGGGTGAGGTCTGTCACGCAGCTAATGCTTTTACTTGGGCGCAAGAACCATTGTCATCATGCGGCCTTCAGTTTTGGGTTCAAATTCGACTTTGGCAATCTCTTCAAAGTCTTCTTTCACCCGCGCGAGCAAATCCATGCCGCGATCCATATGCGCCATTTCACGGCCTCTAAAGCGGATTGTCACTTTGACCTTATCGCCGCGGTCAAAGAATTTTTGCATGGCTTTAGTTTTCACGCCGTAATCATGCACGTCAATATTGGGCCGCATTTTGATTTCTTTAAGCGTGGTGGTGCGCTGGTTTTTACGGTTCGCCGCTTTCTTCTTTTGATTTTCAAAGCGCAGCTTTCCGTAATCCAAGACTTTGCAGACGGGTGTTTCGCCCGGGGCCACTTCGACGAGGTCAAGCCCAGCCGAGCGCGCAGCCGCCAAAGCTTCGTCTAAGCTGACAACGCCTTTTTTTTCGCCTGTTTCTGTAATCAAGAGAACTTCGGGATTTGTGATGTCCCGGTTAATACGCGGCCCTTTGGGCTTTTTAGCTGGTTGGGCAGCAAGTGGTCTTCTAGCGATGCTAATGTCTCCTGATTTGTTATAGCGACAAGAATATGGCGAAGCTTGCGCGTTATTTCAAGAGGTCATTGTAAACTGCAAGCGTTTTTCGTTGCAGATTTTGGGTAGAAAACTGGGCGGCAATCCGCTCTCGCGCGGCTTTTGCGTCAAAATTGGTATTTTTTACGGCGCGCTCAATGGCCTTGGCCATCGCTCTCGCATCAGAAGGCGGGACTAGATAGCCTGTTTTGCCGTCCAAGACTGTCTCTAAAGCGCCGCCATGCGCTGTGGCGACAACAGGCTTGCCCATAGCTTGGGCTTCTGCGGCGACGCGGCCAAAGGCTTCGGGGTCGGTTGAGGCCGAGACGACAATATCGGCCGCCATCAAAGCGGTGGGGACATCTCTTGAGTGGCCGGGCATCCTTATGCGTTTTGTGAGCCCCAAAGCGCCCGCCTTCTCCTCAAGCTCTTTGACATAGGCCTCGCGTCCCTGCGCGTCGCCCAGTAAGACCAATGTGTAATTTTCAGGCAGGTGCGATAAGGCTTCAATCGCTACGAGCTGACCTTTCCAGCGTGTCAGGCGTCCCGGTAAAAGGATAAGAATATCATCTAAAGACACATTCCAACGATGACGCTGCGCGGTGATATCCGTACTGGAAATATGGGAGGGGTCGAAACGGTCCATCTGTACCCCGCGCGGGACTACGGTTATGGCATCAGGAGGTGTTCCATGGGTCTTGATGATATGGGCTTTCGTATAATTTGAATTGGCGATGATATGGGTGCCTCTCGCCATAACGGAATTATAATAACGTTTAAGGCCAGAGGCCCCATTATAGATCCCGTGATAGGTTGTTAGAAACGGAACCTTTTCAGTCTTAGCCGCATAATAAGCGGGCCAAGCAGGGGCGCGTGATCGCGCATGAACGATATCAATATTATATTTTTGGATGATGGCGCGCAGCAACCTGACGCGCGGCGGGACAGTGAATATATTTTTAGACCCAATATCGGTCTTATGCAGAACCCCGCCCATCGCGATAAGCTCACCTTCCATGCGCCCGCCTGCGCTAATGACATGCGCGCCGTGTCCGCTTTCGATTAAGACTTGCGCCATTTCTAAAGTTGTCGCTTCTACACCTCCGGCATTGAGTTCCGGTACGACTTGGAGCACATTCATGTGAAACAGATTTCCATAAAAGGTCTTTAGCATGCACAGTGACGTTGAGCTCAAGTTTTTATCAACAAAATCAGGCAATAAAATTGCTTATAAAAAATCAGGCGGCAAAGGCCCGACCCTTATATGGTGCGGAGGTCTTAAATCAGATATGGAAGGCGGGAAGGCCACCCATCTTCATGATTGGGCCGTTCATCAAAACCGGAGCTATATTCGGTTTGACTATTTTGGTCATGGACAAAGCGATGGGGCGTTCACAGACGGTACAATTAGCCAGTGGGCCGATGATGTTGTTTGCGTTATGGACGCACTTAGCGACGGCCCGGTCATTTTAATCGGCTCCTCTATGGGCGGCTGGGCCTCATTATTAGCTGCGCTTAAAAAGCCTAAGCGCGTCAATGCTTTGCTTTTGATTGCGCCTGCGCCAGATTTTACTGAAAAACTTATGTGGGCCAATTGGACGGATGAGCAGCGCGCCGCCATTGAAAATGACGGCATACTTTACGTGCCCTCTGATTATGACGAGCCTTATGAATATAGCCGCGCCCTTATCGAGGATGGCCGCAAAAATCAGATATTAGACGCGCCGATAGATTTTGAAGGGCCCGTGAGAATATTACAAGGCGCAAAAGATGACGTTGTGCCCTGGACATATTCTCAAAGAATTATGGAGGTGATAGCCAGCCAAGACGTTGATTATACCTTGGTGAAAAATGGCGATCATAGCCTGTCATCGCCTTCGGATTTAAAGCGGCTCGTACGGCGCGCGGAAGATTTATGTGAATTGGTTAGCTTGTGACGTCCTCTAACGCTTTACCCTTACAGACAATAAATGACGCCAAACACTTTTTGACGGCGCAGTTTCGCGCCGCTGGCATAGACAGCGCAGATATAGATGCGCGCTTGCTATTAATGCATGGGGCGGGCTTGACCCGTGCGGAACTCATTGCCTCTGCGGGGGACGCCCTGCCTCCTGACGTTGCCGAACTTATTCAGGGCTTGGCGGCGCGCCGTATAAAGGGCGAACCTGTTGATAATATTTTAGGCTATAGAGAATTTTATGGCCGCCGTTTTAAGGTTACACAGGACGTTTTATCCCCGCGCCCCGAAACAGAAATGCTGGTTAAGGCGGCGCTCGATATTTTCAAGACAAAGCCGACCGCAAATATGCTGGACCTCGGTACGGGCTCTGGCGCGATTATAATCTCGGTTTTGGCCGAGGCCCTTAATGGGCGCGGGACAGCCATTGATGTGTCAGAGGCCGCCTTGGATGTGGCGCGCGAAAACGCCAAAACGTATAAGCTCACAAACCGCATAGAGTTCATGCGCGGTGAATGGTTTGCGCCCGTCAAAGACAGCTATGATATAATCATATCCAACCCGCCCTATATCACCCAAGAGGCGATGACGGCCCTCGCGCCAGAGGTCAAAAATTTTGATCCCCCTATCGCCCTTAGCGGCGGTGAAGATGGCTTAAAAGCTTATCGAGAAATTATATCAAAGGCGAAGGACTTCCTTAAACCCGGCGGAGAGATCATATTCGAAATCGGCTTTGACCAAACGGAAACTGTCTCGGCGCTTCTTACAGCGGTAGGGTTTTCCGGCGTGAGCACACATAAAGACCTCGCGGGTCATAACAGAATGATTAGGGCAAGATAACTTTGTATGAGGCGAGAGGCTTACATCGTCCAAAGTAAGCCGCTCACGAATTTCAGCTTCGTCCCAAGAGCGGGCATCTCATGAAGTCCCTCATGAGAGAACATTATCATTACTTGTTGCCTGCTAGCTTTAAACCTTCATTCAGAATAGAAAGACGGTTCAGTCAAATTTAACTGTCGGAAAGGTGGTTTTGAGATGCGAAATCCAACACGGCGTAGTCGAAACATCGGTACGAGCAAGCAAGGACATGGACAGAACAATGAAATGGTTATTCCGCAATCATGGCATACAGACAGATTAGCCCAGCAAACCATTGGAAAATTCAGAAAGATCGAAAAGAATCTAGCGGGACGTAGACTGACATTTTTAATTGAAGAAAATAGGCTGCACATCGCTATGCAGATGCATTAGGCGATCAGTTAAAGAAATTTGGTCTCGTACCGTTTGATCGTATTGATGATTAGCACCCAAGCGGATGGCATAGCACACATTAATCGAGCGTCCTAAACTCGCTCAAAGTAAGCCCCTGAATTAAGCAATCTAAAATCAATCCACAATTATAAAATTTCAATATTCATTTATTTCAAAACCTTAGCGGAAAAATGTAGAGATTAATCCTCACTGACAGGAACCAGTCTATATTTTGTTCATTGTCGGGAAACTATCCTCGATGATGTAAGTTTCGGCTGTTATATGAATTTTCTTTTCAAGAAATTTCACGAGGACAAGCAATCGCGTAGGTTTGTTGGCAGTTGGACGGTGAGACTGAGCGCTGCGGAGTTACGACCGCAGAGGTGCCGGGTCTTTGTAGAGGAGTCTGACCGCTGCATTTAGCGACTTGGAAGTTGAGGTCGTGTACGGGTGTAACTGCGGGAAAGTCGAAGAGACCGCTACACAAAAATCATCGCCGCGAGAGTTGCCTCTCGTAAAACACTTTTTTTATTTGGTATTCCATCGGGATGCCGCTCTCGCGGACTGTCCTAGTTGAATTTCTCTGAAAGAGAAAATCAATCAAGGAAAACGCTTTTAACGGATTTTTTTAAAATCCGAGTCAGGTGGCAGGGTAAATCCGTTTTGGGTCCACCTAAATTAAATATAACTTTTTCGATAAAAAGCCTTTGCCTTTCACTTTTGCTTTGTTAAATAGAGATGTGAGAGGAATTGCGGTGCGTTAACCGGACCTCACAAAGCCCAAAAATAATGAGACGCAAAATGCGATCTTCGGGAATTTAAGGACGTCATTATCATGAAACGCCAACGCGGTCGGAACCGTAATAATAACCGTAATAACAATCATAATAACCATAACCGGGCAATGGATAGTAATGGTCCAGATGTGAAAGTGCGCGGCACAGCGTCAACGATTTATGAAAAATATACGGCATTGGCACGTGATGCGCAATCTTCTGGAAACCGCGTAAAGGCTGAAAACCTACGTCAGCATGCAGAGCATTATCTGCGTATTATGAATGTGCAAGAAGCGGCGAAACGCGCGGCGCAAGAAGAACGCGAGGCCGCGAGAGCAGCCCGCGGCGAAACAGACGAAAACGAATCTGAAACAGATGAGCGCAAGCCCCGTAAACATAATTCACGGCGTAATCAGCGCGATAAGAATGAGACGCCTAATTCTGATGATGTTAAGTCTGATGATACGAAATCTGACTCTGCTGATAACGAAGCTAAAAAACCTTCTGCTGATGATGCATCAGAGCCAAAAGCGGATAATGATATAGCCGCTGATGCTGTTTCAGAACATGATGATAATGGGGCTAAGCCTAAGCGCCGCCGCAAGGCACCCGCCCGTAAAGCAGAGACGTCAGAAACCGTCGATGTTGCTGAGTAGCTCATTCTAAATCCTGAATTGATTTAGGGGCGAAAAGGACTCGCCCTATCAAGTGTGATGCTATAACAACACAGCGCTATGAGCGCTGAATTAGAGACAGATATCAAAGATGCGGATATGCCCGATAGGCGAGGGCGACCGGGACGATTGCCTGTCGAAGGCTCGTCTAAAATTACGCGCCGAATCACATTAATTGCGGTGCTCGTTGGTATATTTCTCGCAGTAGGAAAATTTCTTGTTTGGCAATCCAGTCATTCTGTCGGGATATTATCTTCGCTTATTCATTCTATTCTGGATCTGTCGGGGGCTCTATCGAGTTTTTTC
Source organism: uncultured Hellea sp. (assembly GCA_938007935.1). Classification (GTDB taxonomy): domain Bacteria; phylum Pseudomonadota; class Alphaproteobacteria; order Caulobacterales; family Maricaulaceae; genus Hellea. Next base: position 182,841 of record CALLMD010000010.1, on the reverse strand, counting down.
GCTGTCAGATATGCCGCCCTGCCGCCAGATCAGAATTACCGCTTTGGCCGGGGTAAGGTCGAAAGCTTCTCGGCTATCTTTCAAGTCTGCCTGATTGTACTAGGGGCCTTTCACCTTATCGAGGAAGTGTTAGAGCGTATCGCTGAGCCTGTTGCTTTAACCCAGGGCGGTTTTGCCATCGCGATGATGGTTTTATTCATTGCGGTGACGATTTGGCTGTTAATTGCGCAAAGCTGGGCCGTGCGCGCGACGGGGTCTTTGGCGGTGCGCGGTGATCGCGCCCATTATTTTGCAGACCTGCTAGCAAATATATTTGTAATTATCGGTTTGGGGCTCTCGACATTCACGCCCTTTATTTGGGCCGATGCTTTAGTCGGCGCGCTTATGGCGCTATGGCTATTATTGACAGCCTTTAAAGTCGCTAGATTGGCTTGGGCGCAATTAATGGATATGGAACTTAATCCCGAAGAGCGGGCCTTGATTACGCGGTTAGCTTTGCAAGACCCGCAAGTCAAAGCTGTGCATGATTTACGAACGCGGGCATCTGGGCCCCATATTCACATTCAAATGCGCCTTGATCTGGATGACCATGTGAGCTTGACAGATTCGCATGATATCATTTTAGCGGCTGAGAAGCGTCTTATGGGTGCTTTCCAGGCCGCAGATATTTTGATTTACCCCCATCCTTCTGCTTGCGGCGATGTGCATGGCAATGAACATTTTCATAGGCATGATTAGTCTGTCTTAAAATTTCACTGATTTAATTTTACGGTTAAGGCTTCGTTACCCAAATCAGTTTAAACTCTACGTAATGCGCACGCTTTATCATTATTCTTTGGACCCTGCGTCCCGGCAAGCCCGAATTGCTTTGGCTGAGAAAAAGCTGAAAGTTAAGCTCACGCCTGTGGACCCTTGGAATTTGGACACTGCATTTTTAGAAATGACGGCAGAAGCTATGCCGCCAACTTTGATGGATGTTGTGCCGGGCCGTAAAGTCTATATTTCAGGCGCGCGCGCGATTTGTGAATATGCAAATGATGGCTCGCCGCGCCGGCCTCTTTTGCCGGAAGACCGCGTTGAACGCGCTGAAGCCCGCCGTATTGCTGACTGGTTTGATAAGAAATTTTCCGCGGAAGTGAATGCCTATATTTTGTTTGAAAAAATCGAAAAAAGCCTAACCGGTAGCGGCCCAGCAGACCCGCCAACATTACGAGAAGGCCGTGAACATCTTCAATTTCACCTCAATTACATAACATGGCTATTGGAGCAAAGGGACTGGCTAGCGGGGAGCAGTTTCACCCTCGCTGATGTTGCCGGGGCGGCGCATATCTCGTGCCTAGATTTTCTGGGCGAAATTAGGTGGCGGGATTGGCCAGACATAAAGCGCTGGTATCAAACCATAAAATCTAGGCCATCCGTACAGCCTCTTTTAAATGATAGCGTGCCAGGGCTTCGCGCGGCCCGCCATTACCGAGATTTGGATTTCTAGACATATCATCTGATATATGGCAGCTCGATATTTATGAAAACCTTATCGAAAGATTGCCTTAAACGCTGCGAAAGTCTTGGCTTTACATCGCCCTATGTGGTGGACCTTGAGGCGTTTAGGGGTGAGGCAAAGCAGGGCTTAGGTGAATTTATTGCGGCGGGTCATCATGGGACGATGAACTGGCTAGAGGAGACAGAAGCGCGCCGCTCTCATCCGCAAAGCCTTTGGCCAGAGGCAAAAACGGCTATTGTTCTTGGAATGAATTATGGCCCGGAAACTGATCCGATGGCGACTCTTTCAAAGCCTGAAAAGGCGACGATCTCCGTTTATGCCAGACATAAAGATTATCATGATGTGATAAAAGGACGGCTTAAGGAAGTTGCTGGCCTTATCGCGCGCGACACGGGTGAAGATGTAAAAGTGTTTGTCGATACAGCGCCCCTCATGGAAAAACCTTTGGCAATGGCAGCGGGGTTAGGCTGGCAAGGTAAACATACAAATCTTGTTAGCCGGGATTATGGGTCTTGGTTGTTTCTGGGTGTTATTCTAAGCGCCGCAATTTTAAAACCAACTTCGCCAGAAATAAATCATTGCGGATCGTGTCGGGACTGTCTTGATGTTTGCCCGACCCAGGCTTTTCCTACGCCCTATAAATTAGATGCGCGGCGCTGCATTTCTTATCTGACGATAGAGCATTCGGGACCTGTTGATATTGAGCTGCGCGAGAAAATGGGGAACCGTATTTATGGGTGTGATGATTGTCTGGCTGTTTGTCCATGGAACAAATTTGCAAAGGCGAGCGCTGAGATTAAATTACGCGCCAAGTCAGAGTTAAATGCGCCCGATCTTGCTGAATTAGCCAGTCTAAAAGACTCAGAATTTAGACTCAAATTTTCGGGCTCGCCTATAAAGAGGATTGGCCGTGACCAATTTATTCGCAATGTTCTTTACGCGATTGGGAATAGTTCGCAGCCTGCTTTAGCAGTTTCCGTAAAACCGCATTTAAGCTCAAATAACCCTGTTGTAAAAGAGGCGGCGCAATGGGCTTTAAGCTGCCTACAGCGTTGATAGTAGGCATAGACCTTACAAAATATAATTGCGTTTAATATTTTTCTCTGCCATTTTCGCGAGTGGGGGAGTTGGCATGTTGGGCTTTCGGGGTAAGACGCAAATTGGTTATGCAAATGGCCCCATATCTAAACGCCGTTTAGGTATATTCTTATTATTACTCGTTACACTCACAACGCTGGCAATATGGTTTTCTGCCTATCGTTCCGTATTGGCGGTGTCCATTTTCTTGACATTTATATTTACGCTTCAAGCCGCTTTACGCTTTGTCGCGTCTTTCGTTTCTAAGCCAAAGCCCGTAGATCAAAGCTTGCCTGAGCTCTGGCCAATCTACACGGTTCTGGTGCCCATTTTTCAAGAAGCCCATATGGTTGAAGAACTTATGTTGGGCTTAAGCAAAATGGATTATCCGGTTGACCGTTTAGAAATCATCATGATCTGCGAAGAGATCGACCCTTTTACGATTTCTATGGTCGAGAAGTTTCTTCGTCCGCCATTTAAATTAGTTGTTGTCCCCAAAGGTAAGCCTCAAACAAAACCCCGCGCCTTAAATTATGCCATGCTAGACGCGAAGGGAGAATTTGTGACAATATATGATGCTGAAGATATTCCGCATCCTGGTCAGATAAAAGGCGCTCTTCAAGCATTTTTAAGTGAAGCAAATCTTGGCGCGATACAAGCGCCGCTCGATTATATGAATTTTGACGACAATTGGCTCACGCGGCAATTCTCTCTCGAATATAGCGCGCTTTTCCATGTTTGGATTCCTTTCTTAGTGTCTGTAAAGCTTCCTTTTCCGCTGGGCGGTACGAGTAACCATATCAGCGGACTTATGTAGCAAACGCACCAACACAAGGGAGTGTTTGTGGTCTATAAGTCGATATGGCTATCCGATGCAGAATAAAAGACTTCACAGAAACCCATAACGGGCTGTTAAAACACCGTGGCGAGTTATTTAGAGAAGCTGAAAGCATAACAGAACGCCTTGCTGAAATTAAAAACGATATAAAGGCGCTAGATAAAACCTTGCGCGTAATTGGTTATGAAGGCGAACTAGACGCCATAATGCCCAGACAACGCCGCAACGTCATATTCGGACAAGGTGAGCTACTGGACGCGCTTATGTTAGAGCTACGCCACGCAGAACGCCCGCTTAAGAGCCGTGAGCTAGCACAGAACGTACTTGCTACATCTGGTGATGATATACGGGATAGGCGTGCCGTGAGTGATTTAACGCGTCGCATATCCAAATGCTTGCGGGTACAGCGTGAAAAGGGCGTTGTTATCGGTAAGCAGGATGAGAGCCGCAATATTCAGTGGGTTTTACGGCCTAGAGCTGGTTAGATTCGTAAGTTATACTCTCAGTATACCCAACTTTAAGGCGGATATTACTAAATTACCGCTATCCTAACCCTAATTTACGCGCATTATAAACTAGTGAAGCGTAATGACTGGAAATTATTCTACGAAAAGAACCACGGCCAAGAAATTGTCGTGTGCAGGATAAAGCCGCGTCACGCTTTAGCTCTTAGTAATGGATATAGGGCGGTCATAATACATCATGATGTAGTTAAAAAAGCAGTGGAAAAACATGAACTCCCGTTTGAGGTATTTCCAGAAATAGAAGATGCCATATTTCATGGTTCAGCTTACAAGGATATCAGAAGCAAAAATAAAGTTATCTCATTTTTTTATTTTGCAAAATCGATCGAGCATTGGATTCAGGTAAGTGTTAAGCGATGCACCTCTGAGCCAGAATTTTATGTATCAACTCTTTTTCGAGTAAAGGAAAAAAATATAATCAAAAGAAAGTCTCAATGGCCCAAAGTATAAAGGGCACCCAAAGGCACCCTTAATACAGAGGGAGGACTCCACCTCACTCCCATAACGAACCGCCTAAAAAGGCGTCCTACGGCATGGAGATTCACCGTGTCATCTGTGGCTGAATCATGAGTCAAGGATAGGGATTTGTCCATAATGAAGAGGTGCGACATTGTGTCGTCTAAGCTGAACGCTGCCAATAGCCTTTGAATTTTCTTGATTTGGGTGCGACTAAAGCGGCGCGAACGATGCGCTGTGATAGCTCTAGCAACCCTTCTTTTCTGTGGTCTTCTAACCATGCCGCGTGTTCTGCGTACTGATAAAGATATTTAGGTGACACCCAGTGATGCTGACCTGTAACCATTTTGCGAAGTCTAGCGAAGTAGCTTTCGACCCAGTTGGTATGAGCGCCGCCACCAAAACTATATGCCTCGCTGTGATTGATACGCTTAGACTTGTATTCCCACTCTAGCGTGTCCCAGTGCGTAGCTTCATCTGCGACAACTGTAGAGCCTTCTGCAACGATACCACGGAACAATTCAACACCGTCTTTTTCCATGCGGCGCACGAATGGCAATGTGCGTCCGCCACGCTCACGCAGGGCGATAACAACACGGCGGTTAGGTGAGCGGTTGCCCATCTTACGGCGGTCTTTACGGGCGTCTTTGAAGTTAGCCTTGCGAACAACGCCACCAACATAACAACCGTCAATCTCGACTTCGCCTTCTAGCGTTTCGTTATCTGTTTCATCGGCAAGACACTCGCGCATCTTGTGACACCATACCCAAGCGGTTTTATATTGAACGTCCATAGTCCGTGAGAACTGGACGGAACTCATACCCTTAGAGCCTGTCACGAAAAGGCAGATACCCGCTAACAGGTCAACAAAGTCTAGCTTGCGGCTGTGAAAGATTGTGCCAGACGTGACGCTATATTGATGGTGACACCCCTTGCATTTGAATTTGCGGCGCGTGGTGATGTCATAGCTTTCCGTGCATCCGCACTGTGGACACACAGCTTCGCCGTTCGTCTCGTTCCAGCGGATAGTCCGAAAGAGGTCATAGGCGGCTTGTTCGCCCATCTTATAGATTTTCTTTAGGCTTAGGTTTCTGCCCTTCGCGCTTAAAAGAAAATGTTGCATTGCACTAACTCCGTTACTTATGTAACGTATATAGTACTTATATGTAACCTTTACAAGGGCAAATGTATCGTTTATAGTGCTTTTATGACTATAAAGGACATATTATGACTGATATTAGCGGAATGATTGATGATTTGATGGCCGAAACAGCCAGAATATCCGCGCGGGATGCTAAATACTCCCCTTTGTTTATAGCGTTTACTAGCATAGCTATTGGTATCATTATCGGCACTAATTTATAATGCCAGAAAAAGACCATTATGAAGCCAAAGCGGCTAACCTGTTAAAGGCAGAACTCAAACGCGCGGGCGTGACTTACAAGGAATTAGTCGAAAAATTAGACGCTATTGGCGTCCATGAAAAAGAGGTGAATATCAGAAACAAGCTTGCGCGTGGCAAATTTAGCGCCTCGTTTCTTATTTATTGCCTAGAAGCTATTGGAGTCTCAGATTTAAGATTGTAGCCTGTTTGGATGAATAAAACAGCTGTAGCTCTTGGTGTAATTGCAGGGATAGTTATCCTAATTATCTACTTCGTAAATCTAGCCTACGTACAAGGGCCAACACAGCAACGTCATAATGACCACTGGGAGGAACAAGCAAAAACCGCCCCAGAGAACTTCCTTCTTGTGTGCCCCCCTAGTCATGACGGAAAGCCCATAGCCCCCGAGCAATGCAAACGGAGCGGCCAATACGAATATGAGCGCAAGCAGCAAATGCTCGACCATAAAGCTCAAATCAGCATGAAAAGAGCCTCTTGGGTTACGGCTTTTTTTACTGGTTTTGGCCTTTTGCTCGTTGGAATAACTTTGATTCAAGCCTTCAAGGCGGCAGGCCTCGCTGCAGACGTTCTCAGTGAGGCCGAGAACACTGCCGCCCTTGCAAAAGAAAGCCTTGACGATACGAAAATCGCCACCGCTGCCGCCAATAAAACCACTAAACTTACTAGCGAGCAGCTTGATATTGCCAAGGCTGAACAAAGACCTTGGATTGGAATTGAAGACCTTAAAGTCAAGAAAATCGTAACCCTTAACGTTGGATTGCCAGACGAATGTAGGGAGGTCAAAATTAGCTTGAAGGCCACTAACTTTGGGAAATTCCCCGCTCATGACATCGTTTGTCAAGCAATAATCAGTGAATGGAATGTGATTGATGAAATTATAAGTAATCTTGACCCAAAAATGGGTTTTCGAGGCTTCGGAAGTAAAATCTCGATTGGCCCGAGCGCAAGCAAAAGAATTACTGAGGATATGGTAACGGGCTTCATACATGAAACCAGTCAGGACTGTAGTGAAATGCACATCAAAGTCGGTGTCCCCCAATTCTTGCTCGTGGTTGTTTATTACTGGCAGGCTGACAGGTGCTTTATTACGTTCGAGAACCATCAAATCAGCTTCGGCAACAACAATACCTCCCCAAGACCGTTCTATAGTATGAGCCAAATGACTCTCAAGAATACTATCTTGGTGCAGCGTGGTGGAGAAATGCGTTAATATCAGCACCAATAGGTATAACAACTTAACCACAACCGCCCCCGCCAGCCGCGTCTTTTCTAACTTGCCTCCATATTAAATCAGGATTTGGAGCCTCATTATTAATGAGACGAATGTAATTGAGACATTCCTCATAGGTAAAGCCAAGCTCAGTAAGCTGTAATAGAGAAGGGTATTCTGGCGGTGTCTTTAATAATGAACTCATGTGCTAGCACCTCGGTTTGGTGCTTTTGCGACATAAGTCCGCATATCAGGCGCTCTGCGTTAGATGAGGTTGGGGGATGGGATAGTTATAATGTGACGGAAGATGCCGATCTAAGTTTTCGTCTTGCCGCAAAAGGATGTAGCTTCGGCTATGTTGATTTTCCAACAGATGAGGAGGCTGTGAGTGATTGGCGGAGCTGGCATTATCAACGTGTGCGCTGGATGAAGGGTTATATGCAAACTTGGCTTGTGCATATGAGCGCGCCTTTTGCGCCCGGGGGCATTGATGGGCTTAAACGGTTTTTTATTTTGCAATTCACAATTGGGCTTACCCTTCTCAATGGTTTTTTTCATCTCCCTATCTTGTTATTCATTATCTTTATACTTGGACGCCAATTGATGGATGGGGCAGCTTTATATATTCCGCTTCCATTTTTGTTTAGCCTATTCTTCTGCTATTGTTTCGGAATTTTTATTGGGCTTATTGGAGCTAGGCGCGCTAGAAAACCTAAATTGATAGTCTCTATTTTATGGATGCCTCTATACTGGTTAGCGTTATTCCTGCCGACAGTTCACGCGCTTTGGGAGCTTGGAACGCGGCCTTTCCTCTGGCACAAAACCTTACATGGTGTTAGACGCCGCGCGACGAAACTTGGTAACGTAAACGCAGATCATAATTATGACGCCTTCGGATGATTTATTCTTCACAAGCCTTGGACTAGCAGCCTGTGTTTTTATAGGCATTTTAGGCTTTCGGCTGCATTTTAAAAAACATGAAGAGCTCAAGACCCGCATGGTGCCTTGGATCATTATCAGTCTTGGCGCGATCGCAACGGGCTTTATGTTGCTCGTGCATTTGGTTAATCTTCTAGGACTAGAGACGGGCCGCGGTTAGTCTAATCTTCAGGCATAAAAAAACCGAAGACTAAGCTCCGGTTTCTTCAAAATTTTCGAAAGATTATTCTTCGCTAGGTGTTTCTTCAGGCGCTTCTTCTGCGGCTGGCGCAGCGTCTTCAGTTGCTGGAGCTTCCGCAGCGGGCGCCTCTTCACTTGGCGCTTCTGCAGGCGCCTCAGCTTCGGCTTTAGCCGCTTCTTTTTCAGCTTCCTTAGCCGCTTTTTCCGCTTCATCAGCGGCCTTTTTAGCTTCTTTTGCTGCTTCCTTGGCTTGTTCCTCACGCTCTTTGCGCGCTTCTTCTTTGGCAACGCGATCTATAACGAGTTGCTTGGCTTTTGCGCCAGGTTCACCTTTTTTCGGATTATTGCCAGCCTTCCATTCCCAGATACCGGCGGCCCCTAAAAAACGGGCGACGCGGTCTGTAGGGCGCGCGCCCTTTCCGAGCCATTCTTTACATTTATCAAGATCAAGTGTGACGCGGTCTGCGCTATCTTTTGGGAGCATAGGGTTATAACGGCCCACGATTTCGATGAAGCGACCATCACGCGGAGCGCGCGAATCTGCAATAACAATCCGGTAGAAAGGACGTTTTTTGGCGCCGTGACGGGCCAGTCTAATTTTAAGTGCCATGAGTTTTTCCTTTTAATCAAGCAATTCGTTTAGTTATTTCTTTTTCCCAAAGGGGAGACCCCCAATACCGGGGAGTTTTGGTTTTCCGCCGCCCAGACCCGGTAAGCCGCCAATGCCGGGCAAGCCGCCTTTGCCAAGGCCTTTGGGCAGATTTCCCATTTGTTTCTTAAGTTCTTCAAGCATAGCCGGATCAAGGTCCGCAGGATTAGGCATACCGCCTTTACCGCCGCCCATACCGCCCGGCATTTTTGGCATGCCGGGCATCCCGCCCATTTGCGCCATCATATTGGCCATGCCGCCCTTGCCCATTTTTTTCATCATGTCAGACATCTGGCGGTGCATTTTCAAAAGCTTATTGACCTCTTGCACGGACATACCAGAGCCAGCCGCAATGCGTTTTTTACGTGAGGCTTTAAGAAGTTCAGGCTTCTTACGCTCTTGCGGCGTCATAGAGAGGATAATGGCTTGTTGCTGCTTGAGCAGGCGATCATCAATACCGCCAGCTGCATCAAGCTGCTTTTTCATTTTACCCATGCCGGGCATTAATTTCATCAGGCCGCCCATACCGCCCATTTTTTCCATTTGGCCAAGCTGTTTTCCAAGGTCTTCTAAATCGAAGGTTCCCTTTTCCATTTTCTTGGCAACGCGTTCGGCTTCTTTCTCGTCAATGACCTGAGAGGCTTTTTCGACAAGGGAGACAATATCGCCTTGGCCAAGGATACGGCCCGCAAGGCGCTGGGCGTCAAAGGCTTCGAGCCCGTCTAGCTTTTCGCCCGTGCCGAGGAATTTAATTGGCAAACCTGTGACAGCGCGCATAGAGAGCGCCGCGCCGCCGCGGCCATCGCCGTCAATCCGCGTGAGCACAAGCCCTGTCAGCGGAAGGCGCGCATGAAATCTTTTTGCTGTCTCAACAGCGTCTTGACCCGTTAGGGCATCAGCAACGAGTAGCGTTTCAATCGGTTTTGTTTCTTCGGCAATGGCGGCAACTTCATCCATCAATTCATCATTGATGGTCGTCCGGCCTGCAGTATCGAGGAAGACAACATCATAGCCGCCCTTCGCCCCTTCATCCATAGCCCGCTTGGCAATTTCTAATGCGGATTGCCCTTTGACTATGGGCAAGAAACCCGTACCTGTTTGCTCGGCTAGTATTCCAAGCTGTTCCATCGCGGCAGGGCGGTTCGTATCAAGCGAAGCAAGTAAGACTTTGCGCTTACCTTGTTCTTTAAGGAATTTACCAATTTTACCTGTTGAGGTCGTTTTACCAGAGCCCTGAAGACCTGCCATCAAGATAGCCACAGGCGGGCGACCCGAAAGGTTGAGCTGTGAACTGACGGCGGCTTTTTCAATCTCGTCTTCATCTTCGGAGAGTGTACCGCCGAGCATATCAACAAGGCCGTCATGGACGATTTTGACAATTTGCTGGCCAGGCTTAACCGATTTGATGACTTTTTCGCCAACGGCTTCGGCTTTAATGTGCGTAATGAAATCTTTAACAACTGGTAGGGCGACATCGGCCTCAAGCAAGGCGACGCGAATTTCGCGCATGGCTGTGCTGACATCCTTTTCGGATAGCGCGCCGCGCCCCGTGAGGTTGTCAAAGACACCAGAGAGTTTGTCGCCTAGGGCTTCAAACATTATCGACCTTCCAATTGCGAAATCTTGCGATTTCATTTTTCATATCCGCACAACGTCAAAAGCTCTGATGAACGATAACGTCGACCAGAGGACCCCGCCTGCATCGTTTCCAAAGGAATGTCGCACAGGTCAGAGCGCAGGAATAAACTGCGCGGATTGGCGGGCCTATAGGCGGCAGACGGGAAGATGTCAAATAGAGAATGGTCTGCGATTTTAAACTAAAATAGTGGCAACTTACGGCGTAATCAAATTGGTGTCTGGTTTTTTGCAGTCGCCTTTGAGTTGACCTGATAGAAATTTATCTATGCCTTTATCGTCGACCAGGCGTTGAAAGGGTTTGGCTGCATTGACCTTGACCCAAATTGAAATGTCGAGGTCGTTTTTGCCCTCGCAATAATCCTGATAAGCCGCGCGCTCCACGGTAAAGCTGAAATCTGTATGGGTGTTGACCTCCCAATCGGGGCCGCCGAAAAATTTATCTGTTTCCTTTTGATCGCGAAGTACATTTTGCGCTTTATAGGCGAGAGGAAATTGGGACTCATCCACGGCATAGACGATAAGCTCTCCCGGGAGTTTCGGGTCACGCGGGACGAAATTTGCGCTATCTGGGTCTGTGATGAATTTAAACTCGCCTTCAATTTGGACGGCGTCATCTTTTAGGGCTGTAAACTCTGTAAAAGGTGGGCGGTAATGCGTAAATGCTTCGGGCCATAAAATGGCAATACGTCCTGTACGCGGGTCAATTTCTGTAGGCGAGAGAGTCGTCAAAGAATAGGCGGTACCGAATTCTAAGGTCGCACAGCCAGAGAGCAAAATTAAAGGTGCGAGAATTTTCGCTAGGCGTGACTGCATCATGTTTATTTTTAGGATTGATTTTCTAACTTTGGCAAGCCACGAAAGCATATGACTTCGCAAGAAGATATATCGCCCCCTCTAGCTGTGGCTGAAGCTGTGCCCGTGGCCAGACTGCCTAAATTTGTACCTTTCGAGCCGCCCTTCTGGCTGCGTCCGTCACTTGTTCAAACGGCTTTGGCCAGCTTTAAATTTCGTAAGCGCGGGAAGAACCCGATGCTGGAGGCGGCGAGAGATCATATTCTGGACTGTGAAGACGGCGTCAGGCTTAAAGGCAGTTATTCTCATAACCCAGAAAATAAAGCTTTGGTGATTTTACTTCATGGATGGGAAGGCAGCCAAGATAGCACTTATGTCGTGGCCTGCGGGCGGCGCATGTACGCCCAAGGCGGGTCGATATTTCGGCTGAATTATCGCGATCACGGTGATAGTCATGATCTTAATGAAGGCTTATTTTTCTCGACCCTTTTTAACGAGGTTTTTGACGCGGTGAAACAAGCCGCCGAGCTTGCAGATGGCGCGCCCGTGCATATTGTCGGTTTTTCTCTAGGCGGGAACTTTTCGCTGCGAATTGCGCGCTCCTTAAGAGATCTTACAATCAAGAACCTGAAACATATTTTTGCGATTAGCCCCGTTGTTGATCCCTGGGGCGCCGCGCCGCTCATAGATAAGACCTGGCTCTATCGCCGCTATTTTCTCGAAAAATGGACGGCATCCCTGCGTAAGAAAGAAAAACTTTATCCGCAAACTTATGATTTCAGCCATATCATGTCAGAGAAACGCGTGCTCGCCATTACTAGCAAACTTATCCCTGTCTATTCAGATTACCCGGATATGGAGACTTATTTTAAAGCCTACCGCGTTGACCCACATGATTTGGAATATTGCCCCGTTCCAATAAGTCTGATTACGTCAAAAGATGACGGCATTATCCCTGTCGATGATATTAAAACTCTGACGTTAAATGATAATGCCCAGCTCATCATTCACGATTATGGCGGGCATAATGGCTTTTTCCAGAGCTTGACGGGACCCACATGGTATGATGATTACATGTCCGATGTTATATTTGGTGAGTAATCCATGAAGTTTTTTATTTTTGCGGTGCTGGCAATTTTTGTGCTGTTCTTTCTCTTGGGGCTTAAGTCGCAAAAGGGAAAAGCTAAGGGGATAGTAAATGGGCATCTTGCTGAACCCGGATCTGCGCCTAATTGTGTCTCGTCTGAAATTGATGTGCAGCCAGAGAAAAAGGTTGCCCCGCTAAATGGCTCTCTTTCGGCGATTAAAAAAGCCATAATCTCAACAGGCGGCACAATAACATCGGAAACAGAGAGTTACCTCTCTGCGACCTATATGTCCAAGCTGTTTAAATTCGTAGATGATGTCGAAATTCGTCACGATAAAGATAATATTTGGCATATCCGTTCAGCCTCCCGTGTCGGCTATTCAGATCGCGGCGTAAATCGGAAACGGGTCGAAAAAATTCGCGCTGCTATATCTTGAAAATTCAATCGCTATTTAAGGTCCTTGCGTATAAATTGGGACGTCTAAATAATTAAAGAGCAATCATGACAAAAAAAATAGACCATGCCCGCGTAAAATCACTTGTTTCTGAGCTGTTAGAAGCTTTGGGTGAAGACCCAACCCGTGAGGGCCTAAAAGAAACGCCGCGGCGTATCGCCAATTTCTGGCGTGAATTTATCGAGTATGAGCCAGGCAAGCTTGATACAACATTCTCGTCAGTAACGCATAATCAGATGGTGGCTGTAACGGGTATGAAGGTCTGGTCAATGTGTGAGCATCATATGCTCCCCTTTTGGTGTGATGTGTCTGTGGCCTATATTGCGGATGACAAAGTTTTAGGGCTCTCAAAATTCGCGCGTATCGCGCACAAACATGCGCATAAATTAACTCTACAAGAACAGCTTGTCTCTGATATTGCTAATGAGCTTAAAAAAGCTTTGGGAACCGAAGATGTGGCTGTTATGGCCAAGGGGGAGCATCTATGCATGACCATGCGCGGGATTAGAACACCGCACCGCATGATTAGCTCGGCGCTTTCTGGTAAATTTCATAAAGCGGATCAACGGGCAGAGTTCTTCCGTTTGGTTGATTAATTCGCCTCCTAAGCGAAGCCCCTTATATTTTCGTATGATTTGTTTAAGCTATGCTCAGCTTAAGGATGGAATATGTATAAACGAATTGCTCTTACGGGATTATTACTGACAAGCGCATTGAATTACGATCTGGCCTCGGCCCATGATATTGACCCAACGCTTAAGGCCGATATTGCCGCCGATTACGATAAAAATTTGAAATCCCTATTTACGCATTTTCACAAAAATCCTGAACTTTCCTTTCGTGAAACCGAAACGGCTAAACGTTTAGCTGCAGAGATTAAAGCATTAGGGTATGACGTCACGACAGGCGTTGGGCAAACGGGGATTGTTGCTGTTCTGAAAAATGGGGCTGGGCCAACTGTTTTGGTGCGGGCGGATATGGACGGCTTGCCAGTTCAAGAGGCATCTGGTTTGCCTTATGCCTCAACGGCCAAGCAGGTTGGTATTGATGATAAAGAAAATTTTGTCATGCATGCTTGTGGCCATGATGTTCATATGACCTCTCTTGTTGGAACAGCCCGCCAAATGGCGGCGCGCAAAGACCAATGGTCGGGTACACTTGTTTTGGTCGGACAACCCGCCGAAGAAATTATTTCTGGCGCGCGCGCTATGATGGAAGACGGGCTTTATACAAAATTTCCAAAGCCTGATTATGCCCTTGCTCTTCATGTGTCTGCACAAACGCCGACAGGCAAAATCGTGGTTTCAGAGGATTTAGCTTATTCAAGTTCAGACTCCGTTGATATTACGGTGCACGGGGTTGGGGCGCATGGCGCCTCCCCGCATAAAGGTATTGACCCTGTTCTTGTGGCATCTCAAATTGTTGTCAGCCTACAAAGTATTGTCTCCCGCTCAATCGCGCCGTTGCAGCCAGGCGTCATTACTGTCGGCTCAATACATGGCGGCACGAAGCATAATATTATTGGCAACCGCGTCGATTTACAGCTGACGGTAAGATCAGATGATCCAAAGGTACGCGCGACTTTGCTTGACGCGATTGACCGCGTGGCGGAAGGCGTTGCTATCTCGCTTGGGGTTCCAAAAGATAAACTCCCAACGGTGAAACGTTTATCGCAAAGCACGCCCCCAACCAAAAATGATGCTAAGATGGCGCGCTATCTCAAATCTATATGGGCAGAGAGTTTGGGTGAGGACGTCTTAATCGAGCAGCCAAGACAAGGAATGGGCGCGGAAGATTTTGCTTATTTCGTTGCGCCTGAAACAGGTGTGAAGGGTGTTTACTTTGCTGTTGGAGGCACGCCAGCAGACGAATTGGAAACAGCGCCGTCTCATCATTCTCCATTTTTTAAAGTAGAGCCCGAACCCTCGATTAAACTTGGAACTGAAGCTATGGTGATAGGCGCGCTGGCCATGTTTAATAAAAAGAAAAATGGTTAGGTTTTACTATTGGGATAAAGCGTTAATCACTTTATCTGCATCGATGTTAAAATCGCCAAAGACAATTTCATCATTAGGATTAATGACAACGAAAAACGGTGTTCCACGCGTTTTATAATCTTGCATGAACGTTGGATGTTGTGATCCAACTTTTGGATCATGTCCGAAAGGAATTTTCAAATCATATTTCACCTGCATTTCGCGGATGCGGTCTTGGGAATTTTGAGGATCATCGTCAAAAGCAGTATGAATGACGGCAAAACCCATATTGCTATCACTTAATTGACTAACTATTTTCTGCATAGTTGGAAATCCACGGGCATGACATCCTGGGCATGAGGCTTTGAAACAAAATATAACTTTGAAGCTATTGCCCAGATCCGCCAAGGATAAGGACTTGAGTTCGTTCCCGTCTTTATCAATCCAGTAAGGCACGCGTAATTCTGGCGCTTGAGATTGGGCAGTCATAATAATCTTTCGTAGTTATAAAATATCTATGACATCTTTTATGATCGCTGCCGCATCAATTAAGTGTGATATTATCAGGGGCGATAGAGACCGACAATAAAGCAGTCGGAATGGATCAATTTTTCTGGCAGGCTTGACTTCACGTATTGTTCAGCTAATCCCGCCTCACATATTTACGTGTTAAACCTGCGCCGGACGGTTTCTCCGGAACGCGGAAATGATGGAGATTCTCATGCACGCTTATCGCAGCCATACTTGTGGTGAATTACGCAAAGAAAATGTTGGCGAAACGGTTCGCCTATCGGGGTGGGTTCATCGCAAGCGCGAGCATGCTAATGCGCTCTTTATCGACCTGCGTGATCATTACGGAATTAGCCAAGTCGTTGTTTATCCTGTGGCTGAGTTTTATGAGGCTGCGAAGCGCTGCCCATCTGAGTCTGTAATTACCGTTACAGGAGAGCTTTTGGCGCGTGATGCTGAGGCTGTGAATGCTGAAATCGGTACGGGAGAAGTTGAACTCCGCGCCGATGAAATGATTATTGAGAGCGCCGCTGCGTCACTACCGCTTCCTGTTTTTGGTGAGCAAGACTATCCTGAAGATATCCGCCTAAAGCATCGTTATCTCGATTTACGTCGTGAAACGCTCCATAAGAATATTATCATGCGCGGTCAGGTGATTAACTCGTTGCGCCGCCGTATGATTGATAGCGGTTTTACAGAATTTCAAACACCGATTTTAACGGCAAGCTCACCCGAAGGTGCGCGGGACTTTCTCGTGCCGTCTCGTTTAAATCCAGGTAAATTTTACGCTCTGCCACAAGCCCCGCAGCAGTTTAAGCAGCTGATTATGGTGGCGGGCTTTGATCGTTATTTTCAAATTGCGCCGTGCTTTCGTGATGAAGATGCGCGTGCTGACCGCTCGCCGGGTGAGTTTTATCAGCTTGATGTTGAGATGAGCTTCGTGACGCAAGAAGATGTCTTCCAAGCGATTGAACCTGTTATGGCGGGTGTGTTTGAAGAGTTTGCCGATGGCCGCGAAGTTCAAACACCTTTCCCACGTATTCCTTATAAAGAATCTATGGAGAAATACGGGTCAGACAAACCTGATCTGCGTATTCCTTTTGAACTTACGGATGTGTCCGAATTTTTCACAGATGAGTCTAAAACGGGCTTTGGTATTTTCGCCAAGATCACCGGCAGCGGGGGCAAGGTGATTGCGATTCCAGCGAAGGGTGCGGCGGCGTCTCAATCGCGTAAGTTTTTCGATAATATGGATAAATGGGCCAAAAAAGAAATGCAGATGCCCGGGCTCGGCTATGCACGTCTGAAAGAGGCTGATGGCGGGGGTGTCGATAGCCAAGACCCCGTGCTTAAGAATTTTGAAGCTGCGCATCTTAAAGCGCTGCTTGAGAAAATGGGTCTTGAAGCGGGCGATGGTGTCTTTTTCTCAGCAGGTAAAAAAGGTCCTGCCTATAAGCTTGCAGGCGCGGCGCGCAACAAAGTTGCCGCTGATTTGGACATGATTCCTGATGGCGTCTTTAAATTTTGTTGGGTTGTTGATTACCCGATGTATGAATGGGATGAAGATAATGAGAAAATCGATTTCTCGCATAACCCATTTTCTATGCCGCAGGGCGGTATGGACGTTTTAGAAAATGCAAAGACCAATGAAGAGATTCTCGATATTCTCGCCTATCAATATGACATTGTCTGCAACGGCGTCGAGCTATCGTCCGGCGCGATTAGAAATCACAAAGCTGATATCATGTATAAGGCCTTTGAGATTGCGGGTTATGGCCCAGAAGTCGTTGAAGATAAATTCGCAGGCATGATAAATGCCTTTAAATTTGGCGCCCCGCCTCA
The DNA here is from genome assembly GCA_938007935.1 of uncultured Hellea sp. Classification (GTDB taxonomy): domain Bacteria; phylum Pseudomonadota; class Alphaproteobacteria; order Caulobacterales; family Maricaulaceae; genus Hellea. The sequence goes on along the minus strand of CALLMD010000010.1, from coordinate 165,762 downwards.
TGGCGGTATTGCGCCGGGTGTTGACCGTATTGTTATGCTTCTTGCGGGTACGAATACAATTCGCGATGTGATTTTATTCCCGATGAACGGCCAAGCGCAAGATTTGATGATGAACGCGCCAGCAGAAGTCGATAATAAGCAATTAAAAGAGCTGAACTTGAAACTGGTCCCCGTTGACCCGAAGGCTTAATTAATGCTCAATCGCGCGCTTAGAACTCACAAGATCTGAGTGAATGCTTTGAAGTTTGCGCCTGAGGGGCCGGTTATCTTTGGGCGTGGCTTTGAGGATAATTTCAACATCCGTAATTGCCCTGTCTAAGCGCTTCGCGGCTTTGGCTAGCTCGGGGTCCATATCATCATGGCCATGTTCGGCTTGTGCGGTCAGCGTACCTTCGCAATAGGGGACAGAGAGACCAAAGGGCAGGCGGGTATTGGCATTGCCGCAAGCCGTGTCGAGCTGAGCTTGTTTTAAGCCTTGAACTTGCGTCATGCTCGCATCGGATAGATTTGAGCCATCAAGATTGGCGTCCAATAATATCGCATTGCCAAAGGTCACATTATTAAATTTTGCGCCTTTTAAATTGGCTTTGTGTAAATTGATGTGATCGAGATTTGCATCAGCGAAATTTGTATTTTCAAAATTTGCATCTGTCGCAATGGCCCGCTCAAAAGAGGTCTGACGGAAGTCCCCACCTTCAAATTTTCCGCGGGTTAAGTCTGCACGTTTAAAGTCTGTACCAATGAAAATGGATTTGCCCAGATTGGCTTCGGTCAGCGTGGCATCGGCCAGGTTAGCCCCGTTCAAATTCACATTATTGCCTTCAATGCGGTACATAAGGGCTTTTCTAAAATGTGTGCCAGTTAGGTTAGAGCCGTCAAAATTCCCGCCTGAGAGGTTGGAATTATTAAAGCTTGATCCAGAAAAATTGGCATTCTTAAGTTTAACGCCGTTCATGCGCTTATTTGAGAGATCGCATTGCGAGCAAGAGCCTGAAGAGGAATGAATACGAGCATCCACGCGAATCTGGGCTTGTGCCGGCACAGATAATGCCGTCATGAGCAGCGATGATATCGCTATTTTTAATCCGAGCTTTCTCTTCATCCCGCACAATATACAGATTTTAACAACACCTTGCGATTAAAATCCTTGTAATAAACATGAAAATAACAGTTATAATATAAGCTAAAGAAGTGGTTATTTAACGCATAATACGGTTGATATGGCCCATTTTTCGGCCATGTTTTATGTCATTCTTGCCGTATAAATGCACAAAACAATGAGTTTCCGCCGCCAAAGTTTCCCAGTTTTTAACGTCATCCCCAATGAGATTGGTCATTTCCATTTTATGTTTGGGCTGGGTGCTTCCTAGCGGCCAGCCTGTGATGGCGCGGATATGAAGCTCAAATTGATCAATGCAGCCCGCGTCTTGTGTCCAGTGACCTGAATTATGTACGCGAGGGGCTATCTCGTTTACAATGAGGCTGCCATCCCCGAGCTCAAAAAACTCAGTTGCCATAACGCCTATATAGTTGAGGGCGCTCATAATCTGAATGGCGAGACCTTGGGCGCGGCCATCATCGCCCTGCGCGGGGCATGTACTGGTATGGAGAATATGATTTTTATGCACGTTTTCAATTAAGGGGTAGGCGGCAGTTTCGCCCGTGACACCGCGTGCCGCAATAACAGATATCTCACGCTTAAACGCAATGAACTGCTCTAAAATAGCAGGCGCATTTTGCATGGCGTCCCAAGCAGGTTCAATGTCGCCTTCAGTTTTTATAATGTACTGACCTTTGCCGTCATAGCCTAATCGGCGCGTCTTTAAGACGGCGGGCAAACCCAATTTTTTTGTCGCTCGTCGAAGATCATGAACTGAGTTTACAGGTTCAAAACGCGCCACGGGAACTTTCGCTTCGTTTTGTATGAATGTTTTTTCGGTCAGGCGGTCTTGCGCCACATCCAGAGCACGGGCACCTGGATAAAGTGGTGCGACGCTACCAGCCGTTTTGGCTGTTAAGTTTGGTACATTCTCAAATTCATATGTCACAACATCGCAGTTTTTTGCAAAATTTAGCACGGCTTCTATATCGGAATATTCTGCATTTGTTTCGAAACGCGATACTTTTGAGGCAGGTCCAGCCCATTTTGGGTCAAATATATGACATTGGAATCCGAGCCGAGAGGCTGCGAGGCTAAGCATACGGCCTAATTGTCCGCCGCCTAATATACCTATTGTACTTCCAGGGGGGAGCATAGTTTGCTCTGTGAGTGTCATTTAACTTGCCGGGTCAATTGAGACAGAGGCTGTTTGCGCCTCGCGCCAATCTTTTACAGCTTTTGCAATTTTATCATCAGATAAGGCAAGAATGGAGGCGGCTAGAAGGGCCGCGTTTTTTGCCCCTGACTTACCAATGGCCAAAGTTCCTACAGGAACACCGCCGGGCATTTGAGCAATCGAAAGAAGACTATCCATGCCTGATAAAGCTTTGCTCTCAATGGGGACACCTAATACAGGCAGCTCGGTCATGGAGGCGGTCATACCTGGCAGATGCGCCGCGCCGCCTGCGCCGGCAATAATCACTTTATACCCCTTCTCGCTGGCTGATTTGGCAAAGTCATAAAGACGGTCAGGGGTTCTATGTGCGGAGATGACTTGACTATCATAGTCAATCTTTAGCTCATCCAATATATCCGCTGCATGCTTCATGGTCGGCCAATCTGAGGTCGAACCCATAATTATCGCGATAGATACTGTCATGATGACTTTCCGTAACATCCACTAGAAAGCGAAACACAATATCGTCTTTAATCTTTGCGTCAAACTGTAATTTTGTTGAAAAAATAACTATTTTTATGAAAATTCACCCTTCTTTAACCGCGATGATTGCAGCTTCCTTAACGCCGTTCAGGCTATAGCGGGGCACAGAATAACCGTTTGGGTAAATACATGGCTGCGTCTCGCGTTTCTACATTATTACAAGCTAGTGCTAGCCGAACACTAGACCGTTCATTTGCGCTTGATTCTGACCTTGTGACTGAAAACGAAGCTTTATCATCTGAAATCACGCGCTTGCGCTTGCGGGTCTTAGAATTAGAGCGTGCTGCGGATACGGACCCGCTCATGCCTGTTTATAATCGCCGCGCCTTTATGCGCGAGCTTGCGCGTGCGCAAACAGTCATGGCGCGCTATGACATGTTATCATCAATCATCTTTTTTGACTTAAATGAGTTCAAGTCTATCAATGACAGATTTGGTCATGGCATAGGCGATGAATTTCTGCGTAAAACGGGAGAAGTTTTGCTAAGCGGCGTTAGAGATTGTGATATGGTAGCTCGCCTTGGCGGGGATGAGTTTGGGATATTGCTTTTTAAAACTGATCCACGGACAGCTCATGCCAAGGCTTCGACCTTAGCCTGCCGTATATCCGAGCAAAAAGTTGAAATGCCAACAGGGGACATAAATATTACGGCTGCTTGGGGTGTTGCGCCTTGCGAGTCGGACGATACTCCCGAACAAATTTTAGCGCGGGCAGACCGGGCGATGTATATTGCTAAACGGACGAATAGAGACGAGAATTTCGCCTAAATTAGGCGATAATATCTGGGGTCAACTGGTTCTCGATGAAAACAATTTGATCTTTAAGGGCAAGTTTAATTTTTTTCATGCGGCCAACTTTTAGCATATCCGCGACGCCAGTTTCTGTAATCGCCTTTATCTCATTATCAATCTGGCGGTGCTCTGATTTTAAACGTGTCAGGGCTGAAATGAGCTCTGCCTCATTAAATTCTTCATCCTGATATTCATCGCACATAAACTATATAATATGTTAGCCCGTTACTGCCCGCAAGGTGAGTAATGACTTGTGTTAAAATTTGTGTTATAGGTGGGCTGTTCTTAATTTTGGAGATGCGAATGGCAAAATCGGCTCGTTTGAAGACATTGACAGTTAAACACTCAGACTTAGATACGCGTATTGAACAAGAAATGCGAAATCCTCTCCCCGATCATTTGCGAATATCAAACCTAAAAAAACAAAAACTACTCTTAAAAGAAGAAATTAATCAGCTTTCGGCAGTGAGTTAAGCGGTCAATTGTGAGGAGTGTTTTACTCCTCCATATCCTTGTGACATAATCTTTATTGTAAAATGGAATAAAGTTTATGTCAGAACGCGTATTTATAGTCACAGGTGCCGCGAGAGGTATTGGCTTTGCTTGTGCTCGGCGTTTGCTTAAGGACGGACATCGCGTCATCCTTTCTGATATGGATGGCGGCGCATGCGAGCACGCGCTTGCGGATATCAGTGTTGAGGCTGACCGCGCAATTAGCGTGGAATGTGATGTCTCAGACAAATTACAAGTCCATAATCTTATCGCGAATAGTTTGGCTGCTTTTGGCAGAATTGATGGCTTGATTAATAATGCAGGTATCGCCTTAAAGGGAGGCGCGCTTGATTTGAGTATCGCTGATTTTGATCGTGTTCTCGCCGTCAATTTGAGAGGCGCTTTTTTAGTCGCCAAAGCGGTAGCGACACATATGGTCAATGAGATTGAAAACCGTGATGACCGCTCTCACCTGACCGATCGTCCCTATGTTATCATTAATATGTCTTCGATTAATGATACCGTCGCTATACCTGATTACATGGCCTATACGGTATCTAAAGGCGGGCTGTTGCAGATGACGAAGGCGATGGCCATAGAGTTAGCACCTTATGGAATACGGGTGAATGCCATTGGCCCAGGCTCAGTCAAAACCGACATGCTCGCAGGTGTCTCGGGCGATAAGCTTGATGAAATTCATGCGCGAACACCTATGGGACGGGTTGCACTCCCTGATGAAATAGCAGGGGTTGCCTCATTCCTTACCTCAGAAGATTCAAGCTATATTACAGGACAATGTATCTATGTTGATGGTGGGCGGCTGGCGCTAAATTACACCATGCCGCCTAAAGAGATTCTGACTTAAAATGCCTAAGACTAATTATTGGGCTCAGACGGTTTAAACAGGCTTTCCAGCGTATGTTCAGTTTTCGCCGCCTCTTCTTCAGAGGCTTGCACAGGCGTCGTATCTTCAACAGGCTTTAAGCTCTCCCCTGTTTCCTTTTCCTTCTTTGCGTCTTCTTTCGCCTTCTTATCTGCCGCTTTTTTCACGAGGGCATCTAAGTCGATTTGTGAGCAAAGGCCCAGTGACACAGGGTCAGTTGGGTTAATTGTGCTAATTTTCCAATGGGTGCGTTCTCTAATGGCGTTGATAGTCGGTTTCGTTGTTCCGATTAATTTTGAGATTTGAGCGTCTGAGACCTCGGGGTGATTGCGGACAATCCAAGCAATCGCGTCGGGCCGATCTTGACGTCTTGAAAGCGGGGTATAACGTGGTCCCTTCTTCTTGCCCTTTTTAGGCGCAAGTTTATCGCTATCAAAAACATTGGGCTTCATAGCGTAATTGGGATCTTTTTCAGCTTTTTCGATTTCTTCACGGCTGACTTGTCCATTTGCAATCGGGTCCGCGCCGCGAATACCCGCTGCAACGTCGCCATCAGCGATACCTTCAACTTCGAGAATATGAAGCGAACAAAATTGGCTAATTTGTTTAAATGTCATGCCAGTATTATCGATGAGCCATACAGCCGTAGCTTTCGGCATTAAAATCTGTGTCATATCGGCCTCTCTCATAGCCCCTGCATTCTTTGCAGTTATACCATTAAAAAAACCCCGCTCGGCGGGGTTATTTTCGGTTGAAAACACTCGTTTCCAACGCGATGTCTGTGATATAGGGCGGATAATTCAAATTTGCAAGCATCTTAATGTGCCGAAGGAGAGTGATAATGAGTGATGATGTGCGCCAAAGCGAAACAAAATTCGAACTCGGTGGTGATTTATATGGTATCTCCGTGGCTGAGCTTGAATCGCGTATTGAGCGACTTCATGGTGAGATTGGCCGCATAGAGGTAGAATTAGAGAAGAAAAAGCGTGATTTATCAGCCGCAGATCAACTATTTTCACCCAAAAAGTAAGATTGCTAAAATCAATAAGAGGCTGGCGTAAGGCTTGCAAACATTAACAGCAATTGTACAACACGGGTGATGGTGGGTCATCTTAAACCGGGAAAGACATAATGAGCGCAACATATAATACAGACGCCGAAACCGCTAAGAGACTAGACACTTTGACACCGCAAGCCGAAGAACGGCTATTGGAATTTACACGCTCCGAGCTTTTTGGAAAAACATTTCGTGAAGGTATGGATATGGTCGAAGAGACGGCCGCCTATCTTGATGGGCCAGGGCGTCAAGACAGTAAGAAACTTTCGAGAAATGATGCTTTAACTTATGCTAGCCAATCTATGCGGCTCACAACACGTTTAATGCAGGTCGCAAGCTGGCTACTTGTACAGCGGGCCCTAAAAGAAGGCGAGATGCAGTCATCTGAAGCGCGTCAGGAAAAATATCGCTTGGTTCCGGAAGTGAAATCTGATGAGACTTTAAGTTTTTCGGCGCTTGCCAAAGACTCATATGCGCTTCCAGCACGGCTGCTTGATCTTTTAGCGCGGTCTGAGCAACTTTATGAACGTATAGCGCGCTTGGACCGATCTTTATATGGCTCGATTGCGGCGCAATCAGGAAATACTGTGGCAGATCAGATTAGCCGATTAGAGGCAGCATTTGGCCGAGTCGTTAACGGCTAGCGGGCGGGCTACTTTCCAATAAAAAAAGGCCCTTTAAAGGGCCTTTTGTATTTCGAATATTTGTTCTCGTAAAAACTTATATTAAACGCCAAAGCCAGCAAATTTGTCTTTGAAGCGTGACACGCGTCCGCCGCGGTCCATAAGTTTCGCATCTCCGCCAGTCCAAGCTGGATGCGTTTTGCTGTCAATATCAAGAACGAGTGTGTCGCCTTCTTTGCCATAAGTTGAACGTGTCTGGTAAGTTGACCCGTCAACCATCTGAACAGTTATCATGTGATAATCTGGGTGTGTGTCTTTTTTCATGTTTGGCTCCTTAGCCTTTGATCACGGGATTGCTTTAAACGGTCCCCCGCTCGGTAGCGCGATATAGGGGAGGCGCGTAAAGGCGTCAAGCGCCAGATGTCTGATAAATTTTCTGAATAATTTAAGGGTTAAAGCATAACGCGCGGGTTCATAATATTTTGCGGATCAAGCGCCGCTTTAATGGATTTCATAAGGCTAAGTTTAACAGGGTCTGCGCGGCGGGCGAGATCACTTTTTTTCATGATGCCAATCCCATGTTCAGCTGAGATCGAGCCGCCAAATTCACCCACAATATCAAAGACGGATTCTGAGACTTCTTGCCAGCGTTCAAGGAATATTTCTTTGTCCATCCCAAGAGGTTGCGCGATATTATAGTGGATATTGCCATCGCCAAAATGCCCAAACCCGACGGGGCGACATTCGGGGATAAGCCTCTGCATTTTTTTATCAGCACGCTTGAAAAAATCAGGAATGGTTTGAAGCGGGACAGTGATATCAAATTTGATGGAGCCGCCTAGGAATTTCTGCCCAGCTGACATATTCTCGCGTAGTGATAATATTTGCGCGGCTTGCGTTTCATTTTGCGCAATCACCGCATCGCGGATGAGTTCTCGTTCGAAAGCTGTGCTAAGCTTTTTCTCCGCCAAAGTGAGGCCCTGACTTTCGCTTTCAACATCCCAGTCAATGAGCACATACCAAGGGTGTAACGCACTAAAAGGGTCGCGTTGACCCGCAATATTCTCCACGACTGCGCTCAGGCCAATCCGCGGAATAACCTCAAACATGCTAAGGGCGTCTCCAGAGCGGCAATGGTCCAAAAGCTCCATTGCCTTTGCTGGAGTTTCAACGCCGATAATGACGCGCTGGATATGCCCGGCTTTCGGGTAAAGTTTGAGGCTCGCTGCGGTAATGATGCCTAATGTCCCTTCTGCGCCAAGAAATAAGCGCGAGAGATCATAACCGGTATTATCCTTACGCAAGCTGGTAAGCCCGTTATAAATATCGCCATTGGGCAAAATAGCTTCGACGCCAAAAACCAGATCTTTGGTGGTACCATATTTTAAAACATGATTACCGCCCGCATTGGTCGAGAGGTTTCCCCCTATTGTACAGGAGCCTTGAGAAGCCAGAAAAAGCGGAAATTTGCGGCCGGCTTTATCTGCGGCATCATGAATGGATTGCAGGCTCGCGCCTGCTTCAACAATCATGGCGTTATTGACCGTATTTACATCTCGAATTTTGGTGAGCTTACGCGTTGATAATAAAACCTCACCCATAGGGGTTTGGCCGCCGACCAATCCCGTATTTCCGCCTTGTGGCACAATTTTTATATTATGCGCGGCGCAAATTTTGACGGCTTTTGAGACTTCTGTGGTTGAGCGCGGGGTTAGCATTAAGGGGGTGTGGCCCTGATATTTATCTCGCCACTCTGTGAGCTGCGGCGCGATAATATCTGTGTCTTGTGTCCAGCTCTGCGCGGGTAGCGCGCGCGTTAATTTACCTATTGAAGCGCTCACCAATCTTGTCCTTGGATGTTGAAGGCCATAAAATCTTCGGGCGTTAAGCTGCCTTGCCGCAAAATTGTTGCCTCACGTCCATCAATGGCAAAAATGGTTGACGAGACCCCCACGGCGCAAGGCGGGCCAGAAAGAATAGCGTCCACGCCATCACCAATATAGGCGCTTGCTTGCTCTACATTTGTGGGCGCGTCTTGGCCAGAAGGGTTGGCGCTTGTTAACGCAAGCGGCATGCCGCCTAAAGATTTTAGCCAATCAGCCTCTGGGCATCTGAGCGATATTGTTTTTCGTCCGTTATTATTTCTTCCATAAAGCCTATCATCGAGTTTGGAGCCTTTAGCTTTTACAATCAAGGAAAGCGGGCCGGGCCAAAATTCTTGGGCAAGCTCAGCGGCCAGACCGCGCATAAATCCATAAGATTCCGCCATCTTGATATTTTCAACACAAAGAGCCAAGGGTTTGTCAAATTCACGCCCCTTTAATGTATAAATGCGGTCAATTGAGGCTTTATTATCTGCGGGTGCCGCCAAGCCATAAACCGTTTCAGTGGGCAGGATAGCTAATCCGCCAAGGGCTAAAGCCTCCAGTGTTTCTGCGATTGATTGCGTATTAGAGTGGGCTGGCATTAATTGGCTTCGTTAAATTCTGTTTCAATGCGCAGCGTGACCTCATCACCTATACCGAATGCGACGAGGTGACTCATATTAAAATCCGAGCGCTTAAATTTACCTGTCGCTGAAAAGCCTAAAGTTTCACCCGGATTTCCAAATGATTTCCCAGCCCCATTGAAAATAACGTCAAGGGTCACAGGTTTGGTCACGCCTTTTAATGTAAGGTCTCCTGTGATTTGGCCTGAGCTTTCACCCGTTATATTGATTGCTGTCGAAGCAAAGCGAATATCGGGATAGGCGCCAGCATCAAAATACTTACTACTACTCGCCAACTCTTCATCGAATTTACTCAGGCCCGTGCTCACGGAATTTGGGTCTATGCGGATGTTGACCGCGCTATTTTCTGGCGCGTTTGAATCAAAATTAAGCACGCCTGAAATATCATTAAAGCGCGCCGTATAATTTGAAAGCCCGGCATGAGAGAGAGACCATGTCACGCTCGCATGTGTGGGGTCGAGTTTATAATTGCCTGTAGGCGCTTTGCTCGCGACTTTTACCGGCGGCGTTGCGCAGGCCGCTATAAATAAGCAAAGAGTTACAATTAAATGTTTCATTGGGTATTCAATACTGTCCAAATTTACAGAATGAAAGGCTTGATAAAGATTGCATATCGCGGCATTGGCCCCTTATGACGAAAAACAAAGCAGATAAAGACGAAACAGAAAAGCCCAGCCTTGGGCAACGTATCTGGTCTGAGGTCAAATTTTTTACAGGCCTCGCCAGTGTTATGCTTGTTTTTCTGACCTTTATTTGGGGGCATTATAAAATACCCTCCGAGTCTATGCTCCCGACCTTAGAGGTCGGAGATCATCTTTATGTATCTAAATATGCTTATGGGTTTTCGCGCCATTCTGCGCCATTTGGGCTGCATAAACTGCCTTTTCTAAAAGAGGGGAAGATTTTCTCTAAGGTCCCAGAGCGCGGTGATGTTGCTGTTTTTAGAAATCCGAAAAATGATTTAGTTATGATTAAGCGTGTGGCTGGCCTGCCGGGTGATAAGGTCAAGGTGCATCGTGGCCGCCTTTATATTAATGATGTTATTATTGAACGTGAGCCGATTGATAATTACCTTTACCGCGAACATCGTGGCCGCAAAATCGGCGTTGATGTTTACCGAGAGCAATGGCCCGGCGAAAAAGAAAGCCACGAAATTTACGAGCAGACAGATGCAGGTAATTTAGATGATACCGAGACATTTATAATCCCACCTCAGACCGTATTCTTCATGGGCGATAACCGTGATAATTCTACAGATAGCCGCGCAACATTAGGGCCAGGCTTTGTCCCGTTCACCCATTTAATCGGCCGCGCGGAATTTATGATGTTTTCCTTTAAACGCTGCGCCAAAGAAGAAGGCTTACGTTGCCCGCCAAAGCGCCGAATTATGTTAAGGCTCTAATCTTTAGAGAGCCGCCTCGCATCAGCGGGACCAAGCTGCGCGCTGCGGCCTTTGCCTTCGATGACCCATGTCATAAAGTGCTCGCAGTTATTGACGAGCACATTATAGCGCTGTCCGCATTTGGAGCGGGCGCGTGCCACGATTTCACTGCCTGTGATTGGCGCGGCATAAGGGATGATTGCTGCGCGCCTTCCGTCGCAAAAGGTGTTGAAATCTGTTTCGGCCACACGGCCAAAACGGCGCGAAGCGTGAATAACTGTTCCATAGCCTGTAGCAATACCGTAATGTTTTATGACCCCGTAAACGGTTATGCTTAAAACAGTTCCTGCAGGATGCAAGGTTTGGCTGCGTTCAAAAGGAAAATCTCTCATAAATAAAATATAGGGCCTCAAAATTGAAAAGAAAGGCTATAGAAGAAAGGCTATAGACAGGGCTTATCATTTGAGGGCAAAAGCGCGGCTGCATGAGCATAGATACCATCATAATCGCCCGTCATGGCAAGCCTGCGCTCTCGCGTAAGGTGAAACTGAACTGGCGAGAATATCGCGAGTGGTGGAAAGAATATGATAAGGGCGGATTACAGGCGGAGCAGAAAATTCCAAAACGGTTGCAGAATTGGGTCAATAAAGCAGATGTCGTGATTTCCAGCTCGCTTCGCCGCGCCGTTGAATCCGCTGAACTTGCTGCGGGCCGCAAGCCTGATTTTATTTATGATGAACTAATTGAGGCCGCGCTTCCGTCACCGCATTTAGGGCCCTTGAAAATTAGGCCTAAAAGTTGGGGTACATGGTCACGTATCGTGTGGTATTGGGGCTGGCCTGACGGTATGGAGTCCCACGGCGAAGCCCGCGCCCGCGCTAATGCCATGTGTGATGTTTTGGCTGGGCATGCAAAAGATGGAAAAATCATTTATGTTTCTGGCCATGGATGGTTTAACAGGATGCTTAAAGGATCATTGATGAAGCGTGGCTGGAAATGTAAGTCCCAAAATGGAGACCTGCATTGGAGCCACCGCCGTTTTGAACGGCCATCTAATTACAGAGCAAAGTAAGTAACGGAGATAAATATGGCTGAGGCCGCAATTAAGGATATGAACTTCGAAGACGCTTTGCGTGAACTTGAAAGTATAGTTGATAAATTAGAACGCGGTGATGCGCCGCTTGAAGAGAGCATCACAATATATCAACGCGGCGCGAGGCTGAAAGCACATTGCGAAGGTAAGCTCAAAGATGCCCAGCTCAAGGTCGAAAAAATCGTTCTCGATAGTAAAGGCAATGCGGGGACCCAAGCCTTTGACGCTGAATAAACCTAGCATGGATTTTCAGTCTCGTCTTGCCGATGTGGCTAAGCAAATGGAAACCGTGTTATCCATCCATTTGCCAAAGCCTTCTGGGCATCAAATGACAATAATGGAAGCCATGCGTTATGCCGCTCTTGGCGGGGGTAAACGTTTGCGCCCGTTCTTGATGATAGAGACGGCGCGGATGTTAGGCCATGAAAATGAAGGCACTTATATCGCTGCTGCCGCGCTTGAATGCTTGCATGTCTATTCGCTTGTGCATGATGATTTACCCTGCATGGATGATGATGATTTGCGGCGCGGAAAACCCACAGTTCACAAGGCTTATGATGAGGCCATGGCGGTCTTAGCGGGCGATGGTTTACTTACACATGCGTTTGAAATTTTAGCGATGGACGCCGTGCATAAGGATGCCAATCTCCGTTTGGCGCTTATTGCGGGCCTTGCCAAAGCGGGCGGTGTTCACGGCATGATTGGGGGACAGGTCATAGATATATCTGTCTCAGAAACGGATAGAGACGAAGCCTTAATTAAGCAGCTCCAAGCCTTAAAGACGGGCGCGCTTATTGAATATGCGGTCAGCGCAGGCGCAACCCTAGCTGGGGCAACAGAAGATCAGCATCATAGCTTAGAAAAATATGCGCGCGATATGGGGCTCGCCTTTCAAATAAAGGATGACATTTTAGACGTTGAAGGTGACGCCCAGCTCGTTGGGAAAGCTGTCGGTAAGGATGAAAACCTTGGGAAAGCCACATTTGTGTCCATCTTGGGCCTTGAAGCAGCAAGAGAGAAGGCCGCGCAATTGGGCGATAGGGCAAAAGGTCACCTTGAGCCATTTGGAAAACATGCACAAACTCTCTGTGATACAGTTGATTTTGTGTTACACCGGTCTCATTAGAGCCTGTATTAGCTTCGGCCCTTGAGGGCATAGAAAAAGAGAACAAACCGCATGGTAAGCACGCCCTTGTTAGACACAGTCAATATCCCGGCGGATATACGCGGCTTTTCTCGTGAGCAAATTAAACAGCTTGCGGATGAGGTTCGCACAGAAGTTATTGACGCGGTTTCTGTAACAGGCGGTCATTTAGGGGCTGGGCTCGGCGTTGTGGAGCTGACCGTTGCCATTCATCATGTTTTTAATACACCCGAAGATAAGCTCATCTGGGATGTCGGGCATCAATGCTATCCGCATAAGGTTTTGACGGGCCGCCGTGACCGGATGCGTACGATCCGTAAGGGCGGGGGGCTTTCAGGTTTTACCAAGCGGGCAGAGTCAGAATATGACCCATTTGGCGCGGCCCATAGCTCAACCTCTATATCTGCGGGTATGGGGTTTGCGACAGCACGAGATCTTGCGGGTAAAGATGGTCATGTTATTTCTGTTATTGGTGATGGATCAATTACAGCCGGTATGGCCTATGAAGCGATGAACAATGCTGGGGCAACGGATTCGCGTCAGATTGTGATCCTTAATGATAATGATATGTCGATTGCGCCGCCTGTTGGCGCAATGAGTCATCTCTTGGCCCGCACTGTGAGCTCGGGCGGTTATCAAGTGCTTCGTGGCGCGGCAAAATCTGTCGTCAAGGACGCCCCGCGCCCCATTAAAAATACAGCTAAGCGAGCTGAAGAATATACACGCGGTATGTTCATGGGCGGAACTTGGTTTGAAGAGCTCGGCTTTTATTATGTTGGCCCTGTTGATGGGCATGATTTGGACGCGCTTATTCCTGTGTTGGAAAATGTGAAAAACATGAAGAACGGTCCTGTACTGCTTCATGTTGTAACGCAAAAAGGCAAAGGCTACGCGCCCGCAGAAAATTCAGCTGACAAATATCACGGTGTTTCCAAGTTTAACGTGGTGACGGGTGAGCAAAGCAAATCCATTCCAAACGCGCCCAGCTATACCTCAGTCTTTGGTCAGCAGCTTGTTAAACAAGCGCAGGCGGATGATAAGATTGTCGGCATAACCGCAGCCATGCCAGGCGGAACGGGTATGAAAATTTTCGGCGAAGCTTTCCCTGACCGTATGTTCGATGTGGGTATAGCTGAGCAACATGCTGTGACATTTGCGGCTGGTCTTGCGGCTGATGGGTTTAAGCCCTTTGCTGCGATTTATTCGACCTTTTTACAGCGCGGCTATGATCAAGTTGTGCATGATGTTTGTATTCAAAATCTGCCGGTTCGTTTTGCAATGGATAGGGCGGGTCTTGTTGGCGCGGATGGCCCGACCCATGCTGGGGCTTTTGACATCGCCTTTATGGGCTGTCTGCCCAATATGGTCTTGATGGCGGCCGCAGACGAAGCCGACCTCGCGCGTATGGTCGCGACCTCAGTCGCCTATGATGAAGGTCCTATGGGCTTTCGCTATGCGCGCGGTGAGGCAACAGGGATTGAAATACCAGAAAACCCTGAAATCCTTGATATTGGTAAAGGCCGTATTCTTCGCGAAGGCTCGCAAGTCGCGCTTCTGTCTTATGGGACACGTCTGGGCGAAGCTATGATGGCCGCGAAGCAGCTGGAAGCGCTTGGGCTTTCAGCTTCTGTTGCTGATGCGCGTTTTGCCAAGCCGCTAGATCATGATCTTGTGAAGCAATTGGCTGATAATCACCAAGTTCTCATAACAATCGAAGAAGGCTCTGTTGGCGGTTTTGGCGCTTTTGTTTTACATGCACTTTCCGATATGGGCCGTTTGGACCGGGGTTTGAAAATCCGGACGATGACTTTGCCAGATACCTTTATTGATCAAGACACGCCTGCAAATATGTATAAGCAAGCTGGCCTAGATGCTGATAGTATCGTTGAAACGGTTTTTAAGGCGCTCGGCCAAGAATTGTCAGAGCAAGCCTTCCGCGCGTAATTTTGAGAGCCGACCTTTATCTAGTCGCTCATGGATTTTATGAATCGCGCGCACGCGCACAGGCCGCAATAAAAGCGGGCTTTGTTCAAGTTGATGGGAAGGTTCTTAAAAAACCATCAGATAAAATCTTAGACGGCGCTGTTATCAAGGCAGGCCAAGCGCATCCTTGGGTCTCGCGCGGCGGCGTTAAACTGGCCCATGCTTTGACAGAATTTAATATAAATCCAGCAGGAAAAATTTGCTTAGATGTCGGGGCTTCGACAGGAGGATTTTCCGACGTTCTTATATCTCATGGCGTCTTGAAAGTTTACGCCGTGGATGTGGGGCATAGTCAGCTTCACCCCAAACTTCAAACTATGCCTGAGATAATTTCAATGGAATCGCGGGATGCGCGAAGCTTAGAACCGCATGATTTTTCTCAGCCTCCAGAACTAATTGTTTGCGATGCCAGTTTTATTTCTGCGATGAAAGTGCTGGAGGTGCCGCTTTCCCTTGCCGCGCCAAATGCGCAGCTTGTGACCCTCGTTAAACCTCAATTTGAAGTGGGTAAAACCGGTATTGGGCGAGGTGGTCTTGTGAAGTCAGAAGCGCTGGCGAAAAAGGCTTTGGACGACGTTTCTGACTGGGTCTTACAGCAGGGCTGGAATATTAAAGGCGTTTGCGATTCGCCTATTAAAGGCGGATCGGGAAATCACGAATATTTACTCTATGCAGAGAGAATTCGCTAAACGTTAGGGTTTTCACAACCATTAGTAGCTTATAATACTGATTCCTGAAAACAACACTTACTGAGTGTATCAAGGAGTGCGGCGTGAAAACATATCTTCTAAGTTTAACTATAGTACTTAGCTTATCTATTAAGGTCGAGGCACAGAGTCAGGAAGAAGAGCTTAAGCAATCTGTTTCCAGAATGACTTATGCAGCGGGTGACCGACGGATTATTAAATTGAACGGCGAATTAGAGGCCTTGCGTGAAGTTAGTAAGTCAAAGGCCAAAAAAACAAAGGTAAAACCATATCCTGAAATTACCGTGCAATGCTCTCCTATAGGCTTGGCTGAAACGATTGGAGTTTTACCTAAAAAAAAGAATAAATATGAACCCAAAGCTTACGGCGAAGAGATAGATATTGATGCGCCTCAGTCACTGAATATTCCCGACGAAAAATGGCGTAGGATCGCTGAACTTGCCTGTTTAGAAGACGAAATTTAGAGCGGCGTGTGAGGTATTTCTTACAGATGGGTTTGGGCAAAGTTTGGGTTTTAGGGTTTCTTTTTGCGGCCTTTTTCTCGGTCAACCAAGCCAGCGCACAAATCGTTATTAATGCCAATGACCGCGGATGGTATAATACAGCTGGAACACATAACCCTGGAAACAATAATAGCTATACAGGATTTTTAAGTCAGAATTATCACAGCTATTTTCGGTTTACTATTCCTGCAGGTATCTCATGCATAAGTAACGCGGTTCTCGAATTAGAACTAGAAAATTACTATGGGGACGGCGTGCCTCACACGGCAACGCTTTATGATGTCCCGGCGGCTAATGTGCCATTGCTGGATACTCAAAATGGCAGCGGTAGCGGGGCCGCAATACACGTCGATTTGGGGTCCGGAACTATTTACGGAACTCAAGGCGGGTTAACCAGTGCTGATGTTGGTTCGATATTAAATTTTACCCTCCCGGCCGCGGCACTTGCAAATATCGCCTCTGCCTCGGGAAATGATTTTGCTATTGGGTCACGAACGACGTCAAATAGCGGCGCAAGCTTTTGGGGTCTGAGATATAGCGCGGGAAGTGAACCTCGTATTCACCGTCTTACGATTACGGAATGTCCAGACTTACCTGATCTTAAAGCCGAAAAATCGGTGAGCGTTTTTGATCCGGGCGCAACGGGGCTTTACGCGCTTCCTGGCAATGACGCGATTTACACAATCACAGTGACCAATGAGGGGACGGGGAATGTCGATAATAACACCATGATACTTATCGATAAAATTCCAGATGAGACCATTTTTTATAATGGAGATATTGATGATGCTGGCCCTGAAACAGACCCGGTGTCTTTTCAAGATAGCGGCTCCGGTCTAACTTTTACTTATAACACAGATGTCGCATATTCAGATCTTGTCGCCACACCTGCAAATTTTACCGACTGCAACTATACGCCCGTCCTCGGCTATGATCCGAATGTGACGCATATTTGTGTAAACCCTAAGGGCATAATGGGCTCAGGATCTCCGCCCCCAACTTTTGACGTTAGTTTTCGGGTTAAAATTAAATAGCTATTCTGGAATTTGCGCGGCGAGAAAGGCTGACGCGCCTTTGAGAATTTCGCTATATTGAGAGAGTGAATATCCAATATGCCTATCGGAGCCAGTGACAAGATAAAGCTCTGCTGGTACGCCCGCAGCACGGGCAAGAGGCACCATGTCGCAGCCTCCCGCTAGAGGGAATCCATCATTATTCAGACTGAATTTGCAGGGGACAACCGTATCAAACTCCTCATGTGCGGCGTAAATAGGCGCTGTGTTACTATCAACCCACTGAAAATCAGACACCGCGCCAGAGAGGCTAAAGACGCCTTGAACATCTGAGCTGATGTGTGTGTTAGCGCTGCTATTCCCGTCAGTTCCGTTATTGGCAGCTAAAAAATCTCTTACGGGATCAGTCAATGGGTCATCCATATCAAGCGCCCCAGAGAAAGACGCCATAATGGCGCCCGCCGATACCCCGCCGACAAATATTGCATCGCCGCGTGTTCCGTAAGTATCGGCCCCGCCCGCATCTTCTCGGAAAAATCTTATGGCGGCCTTCATGTCATGCATGGCTTGAATAATGCCGATATTTGCGCCGTCTTCGGTTGTGGGTGTTGGTTCAAATAGGCGGTAATCAATGGAGGCCGTGACATAGCCGCGCTGGGCAAAATCTATGGCGAGTGTGGTGATAAGGGGGTCTCTTTTGAAGCCTGAGACAAAGCCGCCGCCAAAGGCGAGAATAATGACAGGCCTATTGGTTTCAGTATCGCCGCGCGGCGTATAAATATCCATTTCAAGGATTTGCGGACTGCCGATGCGCGCGCCAGATCCAAAGACGACATTTGATGTGCGATCTACATTATCAAAAATTTTATCAACATAACGCTGCGTGACAGGCGTTGTTGGCGTTGGTTGAACAACGGTGGGCGGGGTGACTGCTGCTGGCGCGGAGGCCGAACTCCCCCCGCATCCGCCAAGCAATAAAAGACTGAAAGCCACGCCAAGAACAGAGGTGATAGGTGTTTTTATCGTCATCATAATTTGCAACTACATGAAATCAGATGAACCCGTGATGGACAAAATATTAAACCAAGCCGCCCGCGGCGATATTTTCGCTTAGGGCTTTAACGATGTCCATCGTTTCAATATCAACATTTCCGTCAATCTGGGCAGGACGATAACGGCGTTGTAACGCCTGTATAATCAAGCTGGTCTCATCATCCATCACCCCTGTGACGCGCGCGCCATATCCGATATGGGCCAGACCGCGCTGCAAAATTGCGACCCCTCTATCGCGAGAGCCGAGCTCAAATAATATACGGCGGTCTTCTACTGTTATGTCCGGCCAAAACCCAATGCCTGCAGCGGCGAGCCCTGACCACGGAAAATGCTCACCAGGGTCAATTTTGCGGGCCGGAGCAATATCACTATGCCCAAGCACGGTGAGGGGCCCATGCCGGCTAAAAATGTCTTTGCAGAGGGGGATGAGGGCGTTGATTTGCACGTCAGGAAAGGGCGGCAGGCTCCCATCTGGATTTGGAAAATCATGGCCGCCATTAACAAGTTCTATGCCAATAGAGGCTGAGTTGATATTACGTTCGCCTTGCCATTCTGACACACCCGCATGCCAAGCCCGTTTGTCTTCATCGACGAGCTGGAAAATTTGCCCGTCTTCTTCGATAACGTAATGGGCGCTGACTTTGGCGGCGGGGTCACATAGACGCTCTATGGCTAGCGCGCCGCTCTCCATGCCCGTATAATGCAAAATGAGCAAAGAGACGGGCAAGGTACGTGCATCAAAATTCGGACTGTCGAGGCGCGTGATAGTCAAAGCGGATATTTTTCAGCTAAAAGATTTAAGCCTTTTTGCATGATCTCGATTAAAACATCTTCATCCACATCTGAAAGACGTTTAATATAGAGGCAGGCTTTGCCTATCTTATGTTTACCAAGACGGGAGAGCTCATCCTCAAAATCTTGATATCCGGGCATGATATAAATTGAAATATTCTGAGCGCGAGAGCTAAACCCAAGGCGCAGGGCATCGCCCTCTCTTCCGCTATCATATTTATAGTGATACTCACCAAATCCGACAATCCCGCTTGAGAGTTTCGCGCCCCAAATTTTAGGCTCCCATCCTGTCAATTCCTTCATCATATCATGTATTTTTTGGCAATCAGCTTGCCGCTCAGCGGGTGTAATTTGCGCAAGATAATCTTTGACTTTCAGACCTGCTGGCACAGTTTTATTCTTTGCTTTAGCCATTTACTGCTCCGTCTACGGCGAAGGTTTTCCGCGTTTTGCGATAACATATACGCAAGGCAATATTAGCGCCGCTCCTATATAATAGCGCATATAGATAGTTTCTTTCAAGAAGACGACGCCTAAAATAGAAGCAAAGAGCGGCATGATGAGTGTCAACGGGACGATAAGGGAAACGTCATATTTTTTGATTAATTTAAAATATTGCCCATGGGCAACAATGCTAACGGCCAGCGCAGCATAACTTGCCGCGATGAGTAAAGGCCATTTCGAGCTTGCCCAGACCTCCGTCTGATTGGTCTCAAACATGGCTGTTGCCAGTCCCATGGATACAAACACCATGAGGGCGACCCAGACCACATATTGCCGCCAATCCACATCCCCGACTGTTTTCATGAGTATCGACCCAACAGCAAGAGAGAAATAAGCTATGACAATATAGACTAAACCTATATCAAAGGAGAGCGCGCCAGGCTCGTAAATCATAATAAGTGTACCGATAAAGGCCCCAATAATACCCAGACCTCTGATCCATCCAATTTTCTCGCGCAGGAATATGACGGATAATATCGTTGCGAAGGGAATGAGCATTTGAGCCACAATAGAACTGCCCGAGGCCGAGGCGGTTTGCAATCCTGTATAGAGAAATCCCAAATGAATGGGCCCGACACAGGCGCAGACAGCCAATAATCGCCCCCAATATTTCGGCGGCCTCATCCATATAAATGGCGACATGCATATCAAGACAATGAGACTGCGTATGAAGGCAAGCATGAAAGGGGGGACGGGGTTTGTCCCTAGCGCCCAGGCACTAACGACGAAATTTCCTGCCCAGCACAGACAGCACAACATGAGGAGTAAAAAATCAGAAGCCCGCATAAAGCGGGCTTAGCAATAGATTTCATGGGGTCAATGCTTAACCAACTCGCTATCTATAAAGTTGTATTTACTTAATCTTAAATCCTTAGGTCAGGAAGTAAAACGATGAAGATAAACTTTATGAGCGTTGATTACGACTATTCGAGATGCCACCGTAGCATCCGTATTATATGTATGTCCTGTGGGATTAAAATGCCGCCCACTCGGAATTGCAACTGTCCCTGCTCGATACCATCGTAAATTTCCAATTGTACGCTGTTTTGCTAGGTCATAATGCCAACCAGAATCAAGACTATGTATATTCAAGATCGCCAAGAAAATGTCCTTTAAGTCTTAATTCATGACCAATTTCGTGGGCGGCATCAATTAGCTTAAGTCGATAGCTTTCGATATAAGAGAATGTAATTATAAATTCTCTTAGAGATAATCATTATCGTTGATTTGGATTAGTACCTGTTAGTACCTAATGCGTCTGGAATAGTCTTTTTAATTGAGTCATCACATCTAAACAGGCTTGCAATTTTGGCCATGCGCCCTCATATCGCGCTCTTGAAATTCTCTTCAAACTCAGGAGTGCCCCGTGGCCCGTCAATTCTGTTACCATATGCAAGGTCTGACGAAGAAATTCGGCAATAAGACCATTCTCGATAATGTGCATCTATCATTCTATCCTGATGCTAAAATTGGCCTTATCGGGGTCAACGGCGCGGGTAAATCGACCCTGATGAAAGTCATGGCGGGTCTGGACAATGAAGTCACAGGCGAGCATTGGGCCGCTGAGGGTGTAAAGGTTGGCTATCTGCCGCAAGAGCCTAAGCTAGATAATAGCAAAGATGTGTGGGGCAATGTCATTCGCGGCTGTGAGGATAAAGAGATATTTGATGCCTATAATGCGGTCGCGACAAAAATGGCGGAGGAGTATACTGACGAGCTGATGGAAGAAATGACCGTGCTTCAGGACAAGGTTGATGGCCGTGATGCGTGGGATATTGATAGTAAAATCGAAATGGCGATGCAGGCCCTGCGCTGTCCGCCCAAAGATAGCCCCGTTGATAATCTCTCAGGCGGGGAAGCGCGCCGCGTCGCGCTGTGTCAGCTCCTGCTGTCTAAGCCTGATCTTTTATTGATGGATGAGCCGACCAACCATTTGGACGCGGAAACCGTGAATTGGCTTGAGAATTATCTTATCAATTATAAAGGCGCAATTATTCTCATTACCCATGATCGCTACTTCCTTGATAATATCACAAATTGGACGCTCGAAATTGACCGCGGCAAAGCCTATCCGCATGAGGGCAATTATTCATCTTGGCTTGAGGCCAAAGGCAAACGCATGGACCAAGAAGGCCGCGAAGGCGATTCCAAAACCAAAGCGTTAAAACGCGAGCTTGAATGGATCCGCTCTAATCCCAAAGCCCGTCAGGCGAAATCCAAAGCCCGTATCAGCGCTTATGAAAAACTACGTGACGAAGCGGCCAATGAAGTCGTCTCCCATGCTGAGATTCGTATCCCTATGGGTGAGCGCTTAGGCAATATTGTGGTCGAAGCCAATAATGTCTCCAAAGGCTTTGGCGATAAGCTTTTGATTAAAGACCTGTCTTTTAAGCTCCCGCGCGGGGGCATTGTCGGCGTGATTGGCCCTAACGGAGCGGGTAAAACGACGCTATTTAAAATGATAACAGGAGACGAAAAGCCCGATGAAGGCACGTTTAAAGTCGGCGAAACTGTTGAACTTGGTTATGTGGACCAAAACCGTGACGCGCTTGATAATAGCCTTAATGTCTGGGAAGCGATTTCAGATAAGCTAGATATTATTCAGCTTGGTAAAAGGGAAGTGCCGAGCCGGGCTTATGTTGGGGCCTTTAATTTTAAGGGCACTGACCAGCAGAAAAATGTCGGGCAGCTTTCAGGCGGTGAACGCAACCGTGTGAATCTGGCCAAAATGCTAACACGGCCCGCCAACCTTTTATTGCTCGATGAACCAACCAATGATTTGGACCGCGAGACATTGGCCTCTCTTGAAGTCGCGCTTGAGAAATTTCCGGGCTGCGCCGTCGTCATTTCCCATGATCGCTTCTTCCTAGACCGCGTGGCGACGCATATTCTGGCCTATGAAGGTGATAGCCATGTTGAATGGTTTGAAGGCAATTTCGCAGATTATATCGAAGATAAAAAACGCCGCCTTGGTCCAGATGCCGATATGCCCAAAAAGCTGAAATTCGTGAAATTTGAGCGATAAAGGCGTCCTTAAAAATAACAGTAGATTTAACCTTCTGGCAGGACAGTTGCATATATCATAGCATGATTATGCGAATGCTCATTTCACTTTGCTTTATTCTAGCGGCATGCACCGCAAGCCTTGCCCAGCCGAGTCCGCCTAAAATTGTGGTGGATCAATTTGGCTATCTGCCCGAGCTTGAAAAGCGAGCCATCATTCGTGACCCACAACAAGGATATGATGCGCGCGAAAGTTTTCGCCCCGGATCACGTTATGCTGTAATTGATACACGTTCAGGTAAGACCGTTTTTGAAGGCGCGCCCCGTCCTTGGAAGAACGGCCAAGTTGATAGCGTTTCGGGCGATAAGGTCTGGTGGTTTGATTTTACGTCGGTCTCTCGCCCCGGGCGATATGTTGTGCGCGATTTGGAACGGCGAACAGATAGTTTTGAATTTGAAATCAGCAATACGGTTTATACCCCCGTTTTAAAGGCCGCCTTTAAAACCTTTTATCTACAGCGCGCAGGGTTTGAGAAACGCGCGCCATATGCGCCAGTTGGTTTTACCGATCGTGCGAGCCATCTTGGCCGCGGACAAGATAGCCAAGCTACGCTTTTTAACCGTAAGGGCGACCGCGCAACCGCCAGAGATTTACGGGGCGGATGGTATGACGCGGGGGATTATAATAAATATACCAACTGGACAGCAGATTATGTCCTGATATTGTTACATGCTTACGCGGAAAATCCGGCTGTCTGGACGGATGATTTTGGCATTCCCGAAAGCGGTAACGGCGTACCAGATATTCTCGACGAGGTGAAATGGGGGCTGAACTGGCTATCCCGCATGCAAAACCGTGATGGGTCTATGCTCTCTGTGCTAGGCTTGGATACGGCGTCGCCGCCTTCAGCCGCAAAAGGGCCAAGTCATTACGGCCCGCCTAACACATCCGCCACCCTCACCTCAGCGGGGGCCTTTGCTTTGGCCGCAAAAATTTATGGCCAAAACGCAGCCTCTCGCCAACAGGCGAATATATATAGACAGCGCGCGGTGCGAGCTTGGGCTTGGGCCGAGAAAAATCCCGATGTTCTATTCAAAAATAATGATGACGCACAAGGCTCAACGGGGCTGGCCGCTGGACAGCAAGAGGTGGACAGTAAAGTCCGACAGCAAAAACGGCTATTGGCGGCAAGCTATCTTTTTGCGCTCACTGGCGAAGCCAAATATGCGCGCGCGGCTGAACAATTATATGGACGGCTAAAACCTATCGATCCTTATTACACCAATGCGTTTGACGCGGACCTTACCTTTACCTTGACCTATTTAGCACGGCAGCCTCGCTTGGTCTCAGGCTTTCGAAACAAAATCATGAGGGACTTTAAAGGTCATGTGACACAGGCGGATAATGGACTGAAAGCCGTCATGGACCGACGGGATGCTTATGGCGCGCATATACAGGAATATACGTGGGGCAGTAATAAGACCAAAGCGAAGAAAGGGTCTATATTCACCCAGGCCGTGATTAACAAAATTGGCGGCGCATCAGAAAAACAATATAATAATGCCGCGAGTCATTACTTGCATTATTTGCACGGCGTAAACCCGCTGGGCAAAAGCTATCTCTCTTCAATGGAAAGATATGGAGCCGAAAACCCGGTCCGTAAACTCTATCATAGCTGGTTCACAGGCGATAAACGCCCTGCTCCGGGGTTTTTAGTCGGCGGCCCCAACCCCTATTATGAACGCGATGAATGCTGTAATTCCAGCTGCGGGCCGCAAGGAGACCGTCTATGCCGAATTCCAAAAATGAGTCCCCCATCTGGACAACCCGCCGCGAAATCATATACTGACTTTAATGATGGCTGGCCGCTTAATAGTTGGCAGGTGACAGAAAATAGCAATGGCTATCAGGCAGCCTATATTCGGCTCCTATCAAAATTTGCGAGATAATTTCACAGCCTATTTTAGATATAAAGATATAAAGATTTTTTTATATACTTTTGCATCCGGTTTAGTTATATTACCGCTATGGAACAGCATGCCCTAGCCTTGAAAACACTCGGCCACCCCGAAAGACTGCGCATTTTAGCGCTATTATCACGAGGTGAATTGACCGTCAGTGAATTAGTTCAAATCCTAAACCTGTCCCAACCGCGGGTGACCCAATACATAAAATCTTTGGAAACAGCTGGCATTATTGAACGTCTCAAGGAAGGAAGCTGGGTTTTTTCGCGTATTCGGCGTGGCAATGCTGCAATTTCAGCCTTAGTCGCAACCACCCTAGAAACGCTTCCACACCATGACCCTATTTTAGAAGCTGATCTTCGCCGTCTCGAAGATGTTCGCGCTGAACGCTCTATCGCCGCGGAGGCTTTTTTTGCCAATGTCGCAAATGATAGCGGAACTTTGGGTGATGAATATATACCCAAAGCCAATATTGAAAACATGCTGCGTAAAATGGCAGGTAAAGGTCCATTTGAGAATATGGTTGATCTTGGCACTGGCACAGGCCGTATGCTTGAGGTTTTTGCAGGCCGTGTTATGCGCGGCTCTGGCATTGATAATAATGTGCATATGCTCAAAGTCGCGCGCCATAAACTCGCCGAAAATAATTATAATCACATCCGAGTACGCCAAGGTGATTTAAATGCAACGCCGCTGGAAAGTGGTCTTGCTGATCTCGTAACGCTGCATCAAGTTCTACATTATTTAGACGACCCTCAATCCGCTATCATAGAAGCAGCGCGGCTTTTATCTCCTGAAGGTATCATGTTAATCGCAGATTTCGAAGCCCATGACCAAGAAGATTTCAGGGCTGAATATGCACATCGTCGTCTTGGTTTTGAGGATGCTGATATTGAAAACTGGCTCTTAAATGCAGGCCTCGCCTTGATGCGCGTGGAAATCATAAAAACCCAATCCTCACGTCCAAATGTCAAAATTTGGCAAGGCGCAGCGCAAACCACAGCACGCAAACAGAAAGCTTAAAATAATGTCTGCTCAAAGAAAATTAGGGCCTGTTGCGAAATCAGGCGATAATAAAAATAAGGTTCATGTCAGTTACGAATTTTTCCCGCCTAAAAATGAGAAAATGGAAAAGACTCTATGGGAGTCTATTCAGAAACTCGAACCGATGAACCCCGACTTTGTTTCAGTCACCTATGGGGCTGGCGGCTCAACGCGCAAGCGCACGCACCGAACCGTTGTCCGCATGGCCAATGAAACAAGTCTTAAACCTGCGGCTCATTTAACCTGCGTAGAATCTGATAAAACTGAAATGGATGCTATCGCCCAAGACTATTGGGACAATGGCGTTCGCCATATTGTTGCCCTTCGCGGCGACCCGACAAGCGGGATTGATAAACGCTACACGCCGTCTCCAAATGGTTATGCTTACGGGTCTGATCTTGTCGCGGGCTTGAAATCAGTAGCCGATTTTGAAGTTTCGGTCAGCGCCTATCCAGAGCGGCATCCAGAGAGCGGGTCATGGACCGCTGAGATTGATAATCTAAAGCGCAAAGTCGATGCGGGCGCTACACGTGCCATCACCCAGTTTTTCTTCGAACCTGATACTTATATGGCGTTTTTAGACCGTGTCTTGGATGCAGGGATTGATATTCCCATCGTACCCGGCATGATGTTACAACCCAATTTCAAAGGCTTACAACGCATGTCAAAAATGTGCGGGGTCAAAGTCCCGGATTGGTATGCGTCTCTTTTTTCTGGACTTGAAGATGACCCAGATACGCGCCGGCTTTTAAC
This sequence comes from uncultured Hellea sp., assembly GCA_938007935.1. Classification (GTDB taxonomy): domain Bacteria; phylum Pseudomonadota; class Alphaproteobacteria; order Caulobacterales; family Maricaulaceae; genus Hellea. The sequence continues at coordinate 139,649 of CALLMD010000010.1, read as the reverse complement.
GGCATCTCTAGCCTCAGAGCTTTCGGCAGAACTTTTAGACCGCGGGGTTAAACACTTCCATCTCTATACGCTTAACCGCGCAGAACTGGCCTTGGTTGTGAGCCGTGTATTAGGATTAAATGCCGCCCAAGCAACAAGGTCATAACTAAATTTAGATGTAACTTGAATTAAAAGACCGACTTCACGCGCCCCGTAGAAGTCGGTCTTTTTCAATCCGCTTCCTCCAGAAAGCAGATTGAAAGTACCTTAGGACATGCACCCCTAATTTACTTACCTCAGCCTATAATCAATTTTGAGTGCTATGCCTTGTCGGTTTTGACTCTAATTTTTGTCATTTTTGACAAATTCAAATCGCAATCTTTTGTTGAAGCCAACTGGAGTCTGGGGCACACCGCGCTCATGAATATTTGGCAACGAGTCTTTTCCGCTGGCGCGCGGCTATTTGGGCCGCCGCAATTGCCAGATAATAATGGTGAGGCCGGGCAATTGGATCAAGCTGGATTAGTCGCAGCACTTGTCGCCCTGGGTGCAAAAATGGCCAAAGCAGATGGCCAAGTTCGGCATGAAGATGTCGCCGCTTTTCGGCAGGTTTTTCAAGCAGCGCCTGAAAATGAAGCAACAATTGCAAGGTTCTTTGACCTCGCGCGTCAAACAACCCTCGGCTATGAACGTTATGCCCGTATCATTGGACGAAAATTTAGGGCCCAACCTGCCGCCTTAGAAGACGTGATGGACGGCCTTTTCCACATTGCTTTAGCAGACGGAATTGTCACAGATGCGGAATTAAACTTTTTACACCGCGTCAGCCAAATATTTGGGTTTTCAGATCGGGAGTTTCGCCGCATTAAAATCGCTCATATAGGACGGGCCAGTGATGACCCTTACCTGATATTAGGCGTCGATGAAGATATATCCGATGCCGATTTAAAGCGCGCCTATCGGCGTATGGCGGCGGCTAACCACCCTGACCGCCTGATAGCCCGAGGGCTACCCAAAGAACTTGTTGGCATGGCGAACCATAAAATGGCGATGGTAAACCGCGCTTATGCGCAAATCACGACATTACGGAAAAATCATCCGCAGGGTCTTGACCTTTAGCCTTCTTCCCCCGACATTAAGCCTATGAGTAATACGTATCGTATAGCGGGCAGCGGAAATGTTGTAACCAATATTCTGCGAGGCCTCTTTATGGCAGCCGCCGCCATTGGCGGATTTTTCATGCTTGCCTTTTCCGCAGCCTTTGCGTTTTTTGTGATCGCTGGACTCATAGTGTTTGGGCTCGTTGTCTTTGCTTTCTTTTGGGCCCGTGCCAAATTATTCGGAAAGCCCTTTGGCCCCAAAGCCCAATTTGAAGCTGCGCGCAAAGATATGGAAACTCAGTTTCAGGGTATGGATCTTAACCGCGCGAATAATGGTCCTAATAGCAGTGATGCAGACGGGCCCATTATTGATGCTCACCAAACACCTGAAGGCTGGAGCGTCGACGATTAGTTTGTTGACATGGATGAACACTGTCGCGGTCTTTTTAACCTGACTCTGCTTGCAGAACAGATTCGTTTGATTTTTCGAAGGCTAAATTACAGACCGATACTTTGATAATGCAGGGCAATGTCCGAGATGGCTTTATAGAAGGCGGCAGTACGCATATCTTCGAGCTGTGGATTTTCTTCCAGCGTTAATTTTATGGCCTTGTAACCCGCGCGCATTGTGTCATCCAGTCCGGCCCTAACAAGATCAATCTCAAGAGCACCTTCGATAAAGTCCTCTTTAAAGTTCTTGGTGAAATTGAGATTTCCTTGCTCTTCGAGGGCTTGAATAAGGGAGCGGTTTTTGGCTTCCTCGTTGCGGCGCTGTAATCTACCAAAACGGATATGACCGATATTTTTCACCCACTCAAAATAAGAGACGGTCACGCCGCCCGCATTGGCATACATATCCGGAATTATGAAAACGCCTTTATCGCGCAAAATCTTATCGGCTTTCGCGGTCACGGGGCCATTAGCGGCCTCGATGATCAATTTGGTTTTGATGGAATGGGCATTATCCATATGGATGACGCCTTCAAGCGCGGCGGGGATAAGAATATCACAGGGGTCACAAATGGCCGCAGGATCAGACTCGCTGAACTCGCCGCCAGAAAAAGCAGAGAGGGGTTCACCTGAAAGCATATGTTGTTTCAAGGCTTCAATATCTATGCCTTTCTTGTTTCGGACAACGCCGTCGCGTTCGATGACCGTAATTATCTTGGCCCCATCTTCTTCTGAGATAAATTTGGCTGTGTGATATCCAACATTACCAAGGCCTTGAACGACAACTGTTTTGCCGTCTAGATCGCCTTTCAATCCCGCTTTTTTCTTATCGTCTTCATGACGAAAAAATTCACGTAAGGCATATTGCACGCCGCGGCCTGTGGCTTCTACGCGGCCATATATACCGCCCAGATGAACAGGTTTGCCAGTTACACAGGCAATGTTGTTAATGTCGGTATTATGGAGCCGGCGATATTCATCCATCATCCACGCCATTTCGCGCTCACCCGTTCCCATATCGGGCGCGGGCACATTAAGAGATGGGTGAATGAGATCGCGCCGGGATAGTTCAAAAGTGAAGCGGCGAGTAATGCGCTCCAGCTCTTCTTCATTCCAGTCTTTTGGGCTTAGACAAAGCCCGCCTTTTGAGCCGCCAAAGGGGACATGGACCAGAGCTGTTTTATAGGTCATCAGCGCCGCTAAGGCTTCGACTTCATCCTGATTAACATGAGGAGAATAACGAATGCCGCCTTTAACGGGCTCTAAATGTTCAGAATGAACAGACCGATATCCCGTAAATGTATGTATATCGCCGCGAAGTTTTACGCCAAAGCGGACAATATAGGTGGCATTACAGACGCGGATTTTTTCGATTAACTTGGGCGATATATCCATGAAACTCGCCGCACGATTAAACATCAAATCGACACTTGCTCGAAAATTTAATTCATTCGCAGATGACTTGCTCATTATAGTCTCCATATCAGGACTTTATTGCGCCGTTATCGATTTTATACAGGAAAAAAATTTCTAATTTTTAAGTTATGCAGCACAGATATTCTTTTTCTGCTTTTGCGGACAATTACCCGCAATACTGAAAACTTGGTTAACATGGCATTAAGTGCTTCTTAGAAATTTGCGTCTAATTCTGCTTTTAAAATAAGGAGTTAACCGTGGCCGAAGAATTTGATCCAAACGCATTTCGTCAACAGATGGGGCAAGGTCAATTGCCCCACGCGCCAATTCCAGCGCCTGTCGCCCCGCAACAGGTCGCAGCCCCAGTCCCGGTCCCAGGACAGCCGCAGCCTTATGTGCCGCAACAGAGCGCGCCTCAGCAATATGCGCCCCAGCCACAATCTGCGCCGCAACAGCCAGCGCAATATCAACCGCCCCAGCATCATGGGCAGCCTTACCAGCAGGCCCAAGCGCCTGTTCAACAGCAATTTAGACCGCAAATGCAGCCCGCCTATGGGCAGGCGCCGCAAATGCCTGCTTATGACATGCAAGGTCACCCTATGGGGCATGAGGTTCAGGAACCAAAGGCGAAAAAGAGCCGCTTTAAACGTAAGAAGCTCAAGGCCGCTGCGACACAAATGACGCCCCAAATGGACGGGGCTATGGATATGATGTCAACTAAGAATGAAAGCCGTGCCTCTAGGCTTACCGTATTTTTGGGAGGATTGATGGTCGGCGCGCTTGGAACGTTGTTAAGTATTATGCTATTTTCAGGCAATGAACCACAACGTGCGAATGTCGCTGTTAATCAGGCTGAATTCAATGCCACTATTGAAGGATCAACTGATGCTTCGCAAATGGCGCTCACGGATGAGATGCTGATGGAAAGCCCAAATAAGGGTCAAGGTCGTCAGCCTTAATCCTATTATTTCTAGGTGTTGCGTCCGGCCTTACGGTCGCGTGCTTTTAAAAGACGCAAGCGTAGGGCGTTGATTTTGATGAACCCGCCTGCATCTGCCTGATCATAAACATCATCTTCTTCAAAGGTGACATGCTCTTGAGAGTAAAGCGAGTAAGGTGACTGACGGCCAACTATATCGACATTACCTTTGTAGAGTTTAAGGCGCACAGTTCCCGTAACCAATTCCTGGCTCTTATCGACCGCGGCTTGAATCATTTCGCGCTCGGGTGAATACCAATAGCCATTATATACAAGTTCAGCATATTTGGGCATAAGCTCGTCTTTGAGGTGCATCGCGCCCTTATCCATCGTGATTTGTTCAATACCACGGTGCGCCATTAACAGGATTGTCCCGCCCGGCGTTTCATAAATGCCGCGAGATTTCATCCCGACAAAGCGGTTTTCTAAGAGATCTAAACGGCCAATACCATTTGCCCCGCCAAGCTCGTTAAGTTTAGTGAGGAGCGTTGCAGGCGACATAGCGTCCCCGTCAATAGACACGGCGTCGCCTTGTTCAAAACCAACTTCAATATAGGTGGCTTTATCTGGGGCCTCTTCAGGGCTTACGGTACGTTGATATACAAAATCCGGGGCTTCAACATTTGGATCTTCCAGGGCTTTGCCTTCTGAAGATGTGTGCAGTAGATTTGCATCAACAGAGAAGGGCGCCTCGCCGCGCTTATCTTTCGCAATCTCGATATTATGCTTTTCAGCATATTCGATGAGTTTGGTGCGTGAATTTAAATCCCATTCCCGCCAAGGGGCGATAACTTTGATGTCAGGGTCAAGCGCGTAATAGCCAAGCTCAAAACGAACCTGATCATTGCCCTTACCCGTGGCGCCATGACAGACCGCATCTGCGCCGACCATATGGGCGATTTCAATTTGCCGCTTAGATATCAAGGGGCGGGCAATTGATGTACCCAAGAGGTAGAGCCCTTCATAAAGGGCATTTGCGCGAAACATGGGGAAAACAAAGTCGCGTACAAATTCTTCGCGTAAGTCATCGATAAAGATTTCTTTGACGCCGCAAGCCTCTGCTTTTCTGCGCGCGGGTTCCAGCTCTTCGCCTTGTCCAAGGTCGGCTGTAAAGGTGACGACCTCGCAGCCCTTCTCTTCTTGTAACCACTTTAAGATGATTGACGTATCTAATCCACCAGAATAGGCAAGGACAACTTTTTTAGGTTTAGACATTGAGCACTCCAAATTACCGCGCGGGTATATCCTAAAATGATTTACAAAAGATAGATTTTTAGCGTAACAGTGTCGCATTATCGGGGGTTTATATGAGAGAGACAGTTCGAGCCTTAATCTGCATTGTGCTTTCACTGTGTTTTGCCTGCTCCAATATTGGCAATGACTCGGCCTATGCGCAGACAGCTCAGACCGAGACGGCTAAAGTCGAGGCGAGCGAAACTGAAGCCCTGCAACAAGCCAAAACAAACTCGCCGATTGAAACATCCTCAGATGTTGAAACGAAAACACCCACGATTGATCTTGATGATCCTGCATTAATTGAAGCCATGGAAGCTCGTGAAAAGGCTGATAGGGCTATCGCTGAGGCGGTTGCGGCTCAGAAAGAAAGACAGGAAATAGAAAAAACAGAACCTGTAGATAGTTCCAAGAAAAAAAGCATAATGCCGACTTCTATCGAGGAGGTAAAAGCACTCGGTAAATCCATTCTTGATAAAATCATTGGCTGGCTGACCAGTATTTCATTTTTGGCGCAAGTCGGAGCTATTGTGGCCGCCTTTTTGCTCTCCCCAATAATAGCGGGCTCATTGCGCAAGAAAATATTCTTATTCAATCAGGTGCCCGCGGAAGACACGAAGCTCAAAGTTGTTCGTGATTATGTTTACCGCTCGCGGGAGTTTTTAAGAGCGGCTATGCTGGTTATTCTTCTGGCTTTGTTTGCGATTATATTAAAGGCAGTTCCTGTTGCGGGGCAAGATTGGTTGGTCAAACTTGCGCAAGGACTCGCGGTCGTTTTCCTTCTTTATAAAGCGATAAAGACATTCATTCCGAATGAACTGGTTAGAAAGCTGGCGACGTGGATTGTAATCCCACTAGCTGTGTTAGGTGTGTTTGGATATTTTGATGACCTGACCGGGTTTCTTAAAGGCGCAGAATTAATGCGGATGGGTGATACGCCTATTACGCTCATGACTGTTGTACAGCTTGCTATATTTGGCACCATATTCTTTAAGCTAGGCGGTATTCTTAATAATAAAGGCCAAACTGCGATTAGATCGCAGGAATCTTTAGACAGTAGCACTGTCGAAGTTGTTTCAAAAATTTTCCAAATTTTGCTCTTTGGTCTTGTCTTCATTTTGGTTATGGGCGCCGCAAAAGTGCCTATGTCGGGTCTAGTGATGATTTTCTCGGCTATGTCATTGGGAATTGGTCTTGGCCTACAACCTGTCGCGGCTAACTTTGTCTCGGGCATGATTATTCTATTTGACCGTTCAGTCCGTGTTGGCGATTTCGTTTCGCTCGAAGATGGGCGGGAAGGATTTGTTGAGGCGATTAATATGCGCTCAACAACTGTTGAGACGACAGATGGTAAAGACATCATGGTTCCCAATACGACCTTTATTGAAAATTCGTATGAGAACTGGACGCATAAAGATCCACGTCAAAGATATGAGGTCTATTTTACCGTACCTTATGATACGGATATTGACTTACTCGAAGATATCGTCATCCCTGAAATTTCACGTCATCCAAGCGTCTTGCAAGAACCTGAAGAGCCAGATCTGGAATTAAGAGAGTTTGGTTCTGCGGGAATTAATTTTGCCATAGAATTTTGGTGCTCAGGCATAGATGATGGACCGAATAAATTCACTTCGGACCTTAATTTTGCAATTTGGCGTATTCTAAAGAAGCACAATATCAGAATGCCATTACCTCAAACCGAAATACGGATGTTAAAATAGCGTGCGGTGGCTACCAGCCTCCGCCGCCTCCGCCTCCTCCGCCTCCGCCAGAGAAACCGCCACCACCGCCGCTTCCGCCAGATGTGCCGGAGCTTTGTGGCATGGCGCGCGAAACACCTGAGTTCAGATTTGATTCAAGTGCTCGGTTAATGCCGCCAATCGAGCCGTAATTACCGCCGCGAACATGACCCCAACTTGGGCTATATGATTTTGCGACCTCTGGCAGAATACGTTCAAAATATTTGGTCCAAGGTTTCTCAACATCTAAAGCAATGGCATAGGGCAAAAAGGCCTCGTAGCGTTCCTTGGTCATGGGTGGTTCGCGGCCCGTTAAAACATCCTTGCGCGCATTTAGCCGTTCTTTTTCCGCTGTTTCAAGATAAAGTTTAAACCCTTCTATCTCAGTTCTGATTTTTTGCCCCTTCTGGGTGGGGGCAGGCATAATAAAAACAAAGAGAAGATTAAGCGCGGCTAGCGCGGCCAGGGCAATGAAAAAATATTCGGAATTATTGCCATAAAATTGGGTGAAAGCTGCGCCTATACTTACAAGACTTAAAATTATGCCTATAATTGAAGACCCTGCATTCCAGCGAAAATAGTCATGCCCATATTTTTTTGAGATAATCCGTTTAAAGGCTGTATAGGCAGAGGTAAAAGCGAGATTAGGGCTTTTCCCAAGATGGATAGCAGATTGTCTGGAAAAGAGATTGCGCATAAGTGAGTCTTGTTCGGGAGACAGAGCCCCGCCTTGGCTTTGTCCGAGATATCGAATATCCGTCTCTGATTTTGAGGAATCCATTTCAATATGTTTATTGACCGACATATGTATCAAGCTAGCAATTAATGCCTTATTTCCTTTAAGCCCACGATGATAAATTTGATGCACGGCGGCGGGAGAATAACCCTCTGGCGGTGCGTATCGCGCAAAGACGGGCTCCTTTTGAGGATCACGTCCAACGCGGTTCCAGGCTTTATAATAATATCCAAATAATCCAATTAGTGAAAATCCGAGCAGGGCAATCGCCCCGTTTTTAAACCACCACAACATGGTTTTATCTTCAGTGCTAGGAGGGTCGATAATGCCTTTGTCAAATTTAATTGAGACTGACATACCTTCTCTGGCCTTAAGCGAGGAGAGTGCCTCAATATAAAAATCTTGTCCGTCGCGAGACATTTTACATCGCGATTCAGTTGATCCGCGACGCCCTGTGTAACAATTTAACTCTAGCGGCGCGATGGATTGGGGAAAGCTGATTTTTGCTGTGGCCCTGTCCATTGGAAATTTCCAATAAGTGCCGATGGCATTCCAATAAACTTCGTCAAAATTTTCAAAATAGCGCACTTCATTTTTAACTTCATAAGTAATGACGTAGTCATGGGCACCGCGCGGTAAGTAATATTCTGGGTCGCCTATGCGGATCTGTTTCGCGTTATCATTATTATTTTTAACAAAAGGTTCTCTTTTCCCGTTTCGTGTAACGGAGAGAATTTTATATTGGTATGGAATTTTGGCACCTTCATCCAATTTGAAACGCGGCAAATCGCGAAAAATTCCGCGGCGAATATTACGCCCTTCGGATATGACACTAATTTTTTCAGTGACGATAAAATCGGCATCTTGCTGGACATCAATCGTCACATCATATGTGGTGATTTTTTCTTCGGCGGAGGCCTGGGCGAAGTTTACCCCGGTAATTAAGACGCATAAAAAAAGAGTAAGGAGAGCTCTAATCACGATTTAAACTCAACATTAGGCGTAAGCGCATCCGCTTCGTCAATTTCAAAAAATTGCTGCTGACGAAACCCGAGAGGCCCAGCGATAAGGTTTGATGGCACAGACTGTACTTTCACATTTAATGTGCGCACGGCGCCGTTATAGAACCGCCGCGCCATTTCAATTTTATCCTCAGTGTCTGATAGCTCATTTTGTAAATCGAGAAAGTTTTGACTAGCTTTGAGGTCAGGGTAGTCTTCTGCCACAGCTAAAAGCCGTCCAATTGGCGGTTTCAGAGCCGCTTCGGCAACGCCGCGTGATTTCGGATTATTACCGGCTGCGAGGGCTTGGTTGCGTTTTTCGGTCACATCAATGAATAGCTTTCTTTCGTGGCTCGCATAGCCCTTTACTGTTGACACGAGTAGCGGAATTAAATCGGCCCGGCGTTTGAGCTGGACTTCTATATCACTCCACCCATTTTCGACCATTTGGCGCATGCCGACTAATTGGTTGAAAATAACAACGGCCCAAATTCCAAGCATAATAAGAATAATGAGTATGATGATAAGCGGCATATGAATTCCTTTATGCGCTAAGATTAAATTATTTGCCTGTTTTTGCAAATGGAAGCTTAAGACTCCAGATAAGGCCTGTTGGCTCAGATGTTTGGTGTTCTGATAATCCGATTGTCATTTTATCGTGGCCTGCTTTGGGTTGGGCACAATAGGTGCGAAAAACTCTGTCCCAGATTGAAAAATTAAATCCAAAATTTCGATCTGTCTCATTGGGAATGATAGAATGATGCACACGGTGCATATCTGGCGTGACGATAAATAGCCTTAGAAACCTGTCACACCAATGCGGTAAAGCGAGATTAGCATGATTGAAAATTGCAGAGGCGTTGAGGCAGATTTCAAATATTAGAACGGCTATAATGGCGGGTCCAATTAAGAGTGCCAAACCGCATTTATAAATCATGGAGAGCATGATCTCTATGGGATGAAACCTCAGAGCTGAGCTTGCATCAAGATCAAGGTCTGAGTGATGGACTTTGTGAATGCGCCATAGAATAGGAATTTTATGAGTTGCGATATGTTGTAAATAAATAGCGAAATCGAGCAGGATAAAGCTGAGTGCAATCTCAAACCAATCAGGCCAGTCTGTCAGGTTAAATAGGCCGATATTATTGAGCGCTGCCCATCCTGCTACGGCTAGAGCGACTATCGGACCTAAAAGGCGCACAGCGACCGTATTAATGATTGTAAGACCGATATGTGTCATCCATCGGCTTTGCCTAAGTTGTGTTCGCGCCTTTTTCGGAAATACAGCCTCGAGGCCAGAGAAGAGCAAAAGAGCTCCGATGAAGATACCTAGTCTGATCAAGGTTTCATCCACCCTAACATCCTTTAAGGCGCGATGCGGCACGAATTGAATTTATATCCTTTTCTCGAGCTTTTTCATAAGGCCGCAGGTCTGAGCGAGATTGGCCAATGATTCTTTGACTTTTGCCGCTTCGCTCTAACTCGTTTACATCACCATCATTAAAGAGATCTATATTAGATAATGAGTTAGAGTAACTTTTGCTAAGATCAGAAAGTGTCTTGCAATCCATTCCGGCAAAACGTTCTGGCTCCGCTCCCGTTGTTGCGCAGGCTGATAATAGAAAAGCTGTTAAAAGTTGAATTAAAAAAGAGCGTCTCATATTTCACCGTTAGACTTTGTATCATGGCTTTGATATCAGAATCTCGAAAGCGTGCATGTTAATAATTTGAGAGTTTTAGAATGGCAAAATCTGTCTGCTTGATCACGGGAGCATCGGCAGGAATTGGTGCGGCCATAGCCAGAGAATATGCCGCGAGAGGCTGGGACCTGGCTCTTTGCGCGCGCCGCGAAGAACCCATGATTGCTTTAGCAACCGAGCTTAAAAAAGAATTTGGAACAACAAGCCATATTTTCCCGATAGATTTATTTGAAAAAGGCGCAACAGATCAGCTTTTGGAACGCATAGAGGCAAAAAATCTGCATATAGATGGGCTTGTCAATAATGCTGGCTATGGTCATCCGGGCGGCTATCTTGCGAGTGAGTGGGAAGACCACGCGAATTTCATACAGCTTATGCTTACCGCGCCTTGTGAACTTGCGCGAAAACTCGTGCCGGCAATGGTAGATAAGGGGTTTGGCCGTGTTATCAATGTTGCCTCACTGGCAGGGCATTTACCGGGATCGAAGGGGCATACATTATATGCCGCTGTGAAAAGCTTTTTGATAAAATTCTCTGAAAGTTTGAATATGGAAATGAACGGTACGGGTGTTCATGTCAGCGCGCTTTGCCCAGGGTTCGTTTTTACAGAATTTCATGATGTTAATGGGACCCGAGAGGCGGTGAATAAAATGCCAGCCTTTATGTTTATGGAAGCTGATGAATGCGCTGAACTTGCGGTCGAAGCTTGTGAGCGAAACCGTGCGGTCTTTATCCCGGGCGGCGTTAACAAGTTTCTGGCTTTGTTGAACAGAGCTTTGCCAAGCCGCGTCGCGCAAAACCTTATGGCGAGTAACTCCCACCGGGTACGCAAAGGATAATAAAATGAACGCTGATCCCCGCTTATATGTTGCTCTGGATTTACCAAGTATAGAAGACGCGCAGCAAATGGTCGACCGACTTGGCGACGCAGTTGTCAGTTACAAAATTGGCCTGCAATTATTGCCGCTTGGCGGCGCTGAATTTGGTCAGCGATTGAAGTCACAAGGCAAAAACGTTTTCTATGATTTCAAGCTTCACGATATTGACGCGACAGTCGAGAAAGCAACGCGTTCGATTGCGACTTTGGGTGCTGATCTTTTAACGGTTCACGCGCGGCCAGATGTTATGGCCGCAGCCGCGGGGGGGCGCGGTAAGAGCGGGCTTAAAGTTTTGGGGGTAACGGTTCTCACTTCACTCGATCAGCAAGCCTTGGATGATATTGGATATTATTTGAGCGCAGAAGAGCTTGTTATGCGCCGCGTTACGCAGGCGCTGGATGCGGGTATTGACGGTGTTGTGTCAAGCCCGCTGGAAGCCGCAAAAATTAGGACCCAAGTCCCTGATGGTTTTTTAGTTGTAACGCCCGGTGTAAGAATGCCGGGGGGAGATAAGGGCGATCAAAAACGTGTTGCGACACCTGGCAATGCCCTGCGCTTTGGGGCGTCCCATATTGTTGTGGGTCGCCCTATAACAGCTGCGTCTGACCCACGCTTAGCGGCTATGGCCGTTCTCGAAAATATGCGCGCATAAAAAAAGCCCCCCGCAATGCGAGAGGCCTTGTGTCTTTATTAGCTTAAGTTTAACCGCAGCGTGGGCCGTAGCCAGCTAGGCCAAAGCTACCATAGCGTGAGAAATGTGTGTTAGACCCACATCCACCAAAATTGTTTACATAATAGGGAACAGCTACCGGTGTCGGTACAGGATACCGAACATAAACGACTGGGCGCACCACGCGAACATAATTTGTTTGTGGCACCTGCTTGACGACATTATAGCACCCTAAAACACGCGCTCCGCTTGGATTGTAAACATTCACCGGGCAATTGGTTGATTGCAAACTTTCGCCATATCCAAGGCCAGAAACGGATGTTGTTGAACCAGAAAAGCCATAAAGTTCGACGTCACCGCCTGCATAGGCAGATGAGATAGATCCTGTGCCATATGTACTATTGGCTTCTGCATCTGACATAACGCCGCCATATGAATTACCTGTATAGCTAGACCCATAGGTCATTGATGAGCCGTAGCTCGAGCCAGATGAATAAGAAGAAGATGTGTAAGATGGCATCGTATAGGAAGAGCCCATAGTAGAGTTGCCTGACCAGCTACTTAAGGGAGCTAGTGTCGATCCACCCGAACAGTAAGTGGCAGAGTTGCAGCCCGCAAAAGCGGCGCTGGACATAAGTGTTGTTGCAGCAATTGCGGCTACGGTAGTGAAAATACGGGACATGTCCGACCTTTCGAAATGATACATTTGCCTCACATCACAGCAAGACGCGTGCCAAAGCAAAAAGATTCCCCATATAGGTGAATCTTTTTAATGAGTAATGCGGGGCAATAAATAAAAAAACGGTGCCATTCACCCCAACGACACCGTTTTTCTTCCCCCCACGAGGTATTTTCTTTCATCTATTTAGATTAATAAACCCAACGAGATCCTTGCACCGCGCCATAACGACCTTGGTTATGCCCATAATGAGCCGCATGCGGCGCTCGGATCTGTGGCGCTGGTCGGCAAACTGGAGCAGAGGGAACAGCAACAGGTGTTGGTACAGCAACGGGAACGCCGATTACAGGGTTCACAACACGCGTTGGAACAGGGACAGGTACGTTTACCACAGGATTGACCACCTGACGCGGTAATTGACGCTTACATATGACCTGTGTTGCGACAGTACTTCCCATGACGGTTACGCCAGACGTTTTTTCCCAATATGTCCCATCAGGCGCAACATTAGACGCATAAGTATTATTTCCAACAGCGACAGGCGTCGAGTTTCCAGAATAATTATGTGAAGAATAAGAGGCCATTGGCGCCATGGTATCAGGTAATGTTACCGATGAGGCACTTGTGAAATTGTAGTTTGACGCACTCACGATAGGTTGAGGTACGGTGCGGCCTGAATTGAGCACTGCCTGTGCATTGACGGGGCTACGGTCAACAATCGATGTCGGGATATGGGCAATACCAGGAGTGAATGTGTTTTCACCATATTGCCGCGACTGGAACTTCGCAGGGTCATAGCCTTGACCTGTCCATGTGCGCATTACTGGAGCAGGGGCTGAGATTACAGGCGCTGAAATAATGGGCGCCGATATGACTGGAGCAGATATAATCGGAGCACTCATAATAGGTTGTTGCATCTCAACCGCTACAGGCGTTCCTGCATTTGCACGGCAATATTGCGTGGATGTCGGATGGCATCCATTTGTAAAGCCTGAAGGCGCGTCGGCAAGAGAAGCTGACGGAGCCATGCCGTGAATGCGTGTTATAGATGTATGCGGTGAGCGCTGGAAATTAATCGTGCGTAGGTGACCCATCGGATTATCATTTGAGACAGTCATAGGGCCAAAAACGGGTGCTGTGGTGTTCATAACCTTAACACCCATGTCACAATTTGCCCCCGGACCAAAGCCGCATCCGCCCGCAAGTGCTGGCGTAGAGATGACTGCTAAACTTAAACCACTCAGTGCGGCCAATACTGAAACTTTGATACGCATCGCTCGCGTCTCCCAACGTTAAAATGGCCGTCAATCGACCGGATTTATAAGTTATGATGCGAAAGGGTAGAAAGCTTAGAAATCGTAAGCTATCCCGCCGCGCTCCCAATCGCCAAAACGTGTGGGTTCCGCACCATGGGGTCCGGCTTTCTCAGAAGGACGATCCACTTCAGCGCCTTTTGCCTTTCGGCGCGCCGCAGCTTCGCTTAAAGCCCGCTTTGCAGCGGGACTTAAAACTTTACCGGGAGCAGCATTTTCAGGGGTATTAGTCATACCGCCCAACTATATTGCTCACAGCCAATCGTCAAACCTGTTACAGACCTGACCTCACCCTTGATATGGTTTAACCCATATCTCAGTGAACCATCTTGTTACACAATGAGCCTTAGAATTTTATTAAAACCGCGTTTTCTATTCGTTAAGCATGTTTAATAACTAACACTCGCGATTAGCTGTGTTTTGATAACCAATCGGTTAAATCATTCGTCATAAAATCGACATAGCTGGCCTGCGTTGAGTGGCCCGCAGGCCGCGTAATTTCTGGTTCATGCGACCAATCAGCTTCTGATGTCACTAAAACTGTCATCATGCCCATATGTTTGGGAACTTCTAGATTTCTAAGTCCATCTTCAAAAAAAATAGCTGTTTCGGGATCAATATCGAAAATATCACAAAACTTTATATAGGGACTGCGTTTAGGTTTAGGGACGTAATCGCCATCTTCAATTCCAAAACTGCCGTCAAATAAATCAAACAGGTTCAAATGAGAGGCCACATTACGGGCATGGCCTTTAGAACCATTTGTAAATATAAATTTCCGACCAGGCAGAGATTGGATGAGGCTTCGAAGTTCTGGGTCTGGCTTAAGCATTTGAAGGTCAACATCATGGACGTAATCAAGAAATTCTGCCGGATCCATACCATGAACGGCCATTAAGCCTGATAGTGAGGTCCCATATTCAGCCAGATATTCTTTTTGTACCATGCGGGCTTCACTGGGCTGAAGGGCAAGATAGCGGCTAATAAAATTCGTCATTTTACGGTCGATTTGAGAAAAAAACTCAACGTCTGCGCGGTAAAGCGTATTGTCGAGGTCAAAAATCCAGTTTCGTATATGACCGAGTGAAGGGGTGAGGGATGGCATTTACTTAATGATTATCTGAGACCAACAGCGCTTGGCGCGGCGAAATCTTGATCAGAAAGGGTTGTTTTGTTGCCATCTATATCTGTGGGAAGGGGCCGAAAATTTGCCACAGCGTAGCCTGCTTCTGCACAATATTCGCGCCCTAAAGCTGAGAACTTCGCTTCGGCAATACAAAATTGCGCAGGAGTTGTCGCGACAGAGCGTAGTCTTTTATCTGGTCCGAAGACCTTACCTTCTTCTGTTTCTATTACATTTTCTTGCAGAGCAAAAAAATGAGCATCGGTGCCTTTGAGAGATGTCGTGAAAGGCCGTACGCACTGTGTTCGTGCAACTGTCCACCATCCGCGTGATTTCCAAGCCCCGTTTTCGCGTATTGCCATTGCCGTCCAAATTGTGGCGCTAGAATTATTGCAAATTTCAAACCCCACCTTATCTTGTCGCTTTTCAGCTGCAACGGCTAATGCATCAATAAGTTCACTTCTAGATAGATTTGTGGGAAGCTCCGCTTTCTTTTTAAAGTCACGAATATAACGGTTAGTCCTCCTGCCAGTGAGTCCATCTATTCGGGTGATTTTAAATCCATTATCCCGCAAAAGTCGCTGAACACCAGCAATGTCGGCCTTCGTACCGAAATTATCAGGTTCAATTAGGGTTGTACGTTGATCAGCTGGATTTACGGCTAAATAATTTCGCGTTTTTAAGTTTTGTAATTGGCAGCTTTTGGTCGCATCTGCTGTGAAATCATTTTCAGAGACGCAAATCGGAGTCTTTCCTGCCCACTCACGTATGCCCCCTTGATGAATAGGGCTACTCTCGGCAAATATATAGCGTGGGGACCCCGATATAGCGTCAAGCTTTATACATTGCCCGGGTTTTAACCTATCCCAGCCTTTTGGCGTCATATTGCCCGTGCGAATGACTGCATTAGCGAGTCGCACAATAAAGGATGTTTCATTACAAACTTCCCATTCTGATTCTGAGGTTTTCGGCTCTGTATCTAAACGTAAATCAGGCGGGGCTTGACCACTTGCGGGTAAGGCCGTTCCAACAGCGAGAAAAGTTCCTAATAATAGCTGTTGCGGCGAATATTTGGAATTGCGTTTGAAAATTGCGCGTTTCATCGGATAAGCGTTCCAGCGCCCTGATCTGTGAAAAGCTCAACAAGCAAGCCATGTGCGCGGCGCCCGTCTAAAATTACAACGGCTTCAACGCCAGATTTTACTGCATCAGTTGCAGTCGTGAGTTTGGGTATCATCCCGCCTTTGGCTGTACCGTCTTTGATGAGGCCTAAAGCGTCCTCTACGGATAGGTTTGTCAGTAAATTTTTATCCTTATCCATAACGCCTTCAATATCAGTTAAAAGCATTAGGCGTGAAGCACCTAAGGCGCCTGCAAGAACGCCTGCGGCGGTGTCAGCATTGACATTAAATGATTCGCCCGCAGCGCCGCCGCTTATGGGGGATATGACGGGGATAAATCCGGGATCTGCCGCGGTTAAAACATCAATGACTGAGATGTCGGTAGCAATAGGTGTGCCCGTAAAGCCCAATTTAGCGTCTTTGGCATTGGCTGTGATAAGATTGGCATCTTTGCCGGAAAGGCCAACAGCTCTGCCCCCAGCTTGGTTGATAGCTTGAACGATAGATTTATTAATCGCGCCTGACAGAACCATTTCCGCGATGCCCACAGTCTCCATATCCGAGACACGCAATCCGTCAACAAATTCAGATTTAATATCAAGCTTTTCCAGCATTGAGCCGATTTGCGGCCCCCCGCCATGGACAATAACTGGACGTAAACCAAATTGTTTCAGCAACACAACATCATGCGCAAACTTTTGGGTAAGAACTTCATCACCCATGGCGTTGCCACCAAATTTAATTACAATGGTACTGCCCGTATAACGCTGAATAAATGGCAGCGCTTCGGAGAGTGTTTGTGCACTCGTCCAGCCGGTCTCATTTTTCCGCCGCTTATGCATGGCTTATCCTTAAACTGTGATTTGCTTTGTTATAAGAATTATTATGGGCGCGCCAAGGTCGCAATTTCAGCCCGTAGCAAATCAAGACCAATATGTGTCTCAGATGACGTATTTATAATCTTCGGGAAAGCCGCAGGACGTTTAGCGATCTGTTTTTCGGTTTTTTCTATAACCTTATCCAACTCACCTTTTTTGAGCTTGTCAATTTTAGTAAGAATAAGTTGATAAGTCACAGCGGTTTCGTCAAGCATTGCCATCAGTTCTCTATCTGAATCTTTGAGGCCATGGCGACTATCGATCAAGAGAAAAACACGGCGCAATGAGGCGCGTCCGAATAGGAATTGACGGGTGAGTTCGGTCCACCGGGCGATATCTGTTTTAGACGCTTTGGCATAGCCATAGCCAGGCAAGTCAACCACAAAGAGACGTTCATCAACATTGAAATAATTAAGCTCTCGCGTGCGTCCGGGGGTATTGGAGGCCCGCGCAAGACCTTTGCGGTTTGTGAGCGCATTAATCAGACTGGATTTGCCGACATTTGACCGGCCTGCAAAGCAAATTTCAGGTAGACGGGCAGGAGGTAGTGTCTCAAGACTTACGGCGCTAAGCATGAAAGTCACATCCCGCGCAAATAGCAGTCGGCCTGCTTCTATTTGGGATTTAGAAACATCAGACATTATTCTGGGGTAACTGCTTTCTCTTTACCTGTGATTTTGCGGAAGAACACATCAACCGGTGTATCAACTTTGAACTTACGTGTGATGTAATATTGCTGCCCAAAAGACAGAACATTATTCCAAACCCAGTAAACCAAAAGACCTGTCGCAAATGGCGCAAGGATAAACATAAATATCCAAGGCATGAACTTCATCATTTTAGCCATCATCTCAGCTTGTTCTCCCCCGCCGGCATTTTGCGGTGTAAGCGTGTACATAAGGGCCATTGAGATACCGTACATGAGCGCTAAGGGGCCAATGGCGAAGAATGTTAGGAAGGGTAGGGGTACGGCGTCCCATGGCATCAGGCCAAAGCCGTTCAGGATAGAAAGCGGGTCTTTAGCTGATAGATCTTTGATCCAGCCAAAGAAAGGCTGATGACGCAAATCAATGTTAATAAAGACCGACTTATAGAGCGCGAAGAAAACAAAGATTGTTGGTATAATTGGCAGACAGCCCGCAGCTGGATTGACGCCTTCTTTTCTATACAATCCCATCATCTCTTGCTGTAATTTCATACGGTCATCTTTGTACAGCGCTTGAATTTTTTTCAGCTTCGGTTGGACCTTTTTCATTTTCGCCTGGCTCTCATATTGTTTGTTAAAGAGCGGGAAGAGAATAATTTTGATTATGAGCGTTAATGCTAGAATACCAAGCCCATAATTTCCAAGCAGGCTACCCAGCTTTGATAAGGCCCAGCTGATAGGCTTGACGATAATACCGACAAAACCCCAATCAATGGCGCGCTCCATTTGAGCGATACCAAGATCGGTTTCATAAGACTTTAAAAGCGTGCGTTCCTTTGCGCCAACAAATATATGTCCGACGGACTCGATAGAAGCGCCAGCCGTTAATGTTGTGGGGCTGAGGGCATATGAAACTTCATAAACCTCTTGATCATTGATGGTGCGATAGGTGTAGTCGGCTGTCATAGATTTGCCTTGCGGCGCGATTGACCCAAGAAGCCAATATTTATCCGTAAGACCAACCCAGCCGCTTTCACCGCTTTCTCGGTAGCTACCCGATTTGGCGAGGCCTTTATATTTCATGTCGTGATATTTGTTATCTACGATTGAAATCGGACCTTCCTGCAAGATAAAGAAATTGGTAAGCCCTTGCGGAAGCGTATGCTGACGCGTTACGCCTTTACGGCTGATTGTTTTTTCACCTGTTGATGTATTTGTTATCTTATCTGAGAGAGTAATCAAAAATTTATCATCAACAGAAATGATACGTTCAAAAGATAAGCCATTAGCCTCATACCCTAAAATGACAGGTGTATTAGAGGTGAGCGTATTACCTGAAATAAGCCGCCACGGTGTATCTGCGCCTGTGCCGCCGTCAACGCCTGTCCAGTTATCCATGATATAGGCAGACGTTTCTGCGCCTTCTGGACTAAGCAGATGCACTAAACCTTCGGAAGGGTCTAAGGTCTTATCATATTCCTTGAGAGCAATGTCATCAAAACGCGAGCCTGTCGTCAAAAAAGAGCCGGTGAAACTTGGTGTATCAATTTGGATACGGTCACCGCGTGAGACGAGTACTTCACGAGATTCAATAGGTTTAGGCGCGGCTTCGGCCTGTATTACAGGGGCGCGTTCTGCTTCGAGCGCGGCCTTTGCGCGAGCTTGCTCTGCCATCGGCTTGCCAAAAAAGAACCAATATCCCAGCAGGACGAGGCCCGACAAGAACATTGCCATAAAAAAGTTTTTCTGATCGTCCATTATACTGTCAGCCGTTCTATTTTTGTTAGATGTTATTTCGGGGCTTGCATGAGGTTTTTCAAGGCCTTTTGCGTGTCTTCACGCAAAGCCTGATAAGGCCGCGTCACCGTTTTGTCACGTGCGATAAAGACGTAATCTGTGCCTCTTTCCCCTAATTGGGGCAGAAGTTCGAGACAAACAGACCTGAGGCGGCGTTTCGCGCGGTTACGTATGACAGCATTGCCAATTTTTTTTGTTGCCGTGAAACCAACACGAATAACATTGTGCTCGGGATTTTTGCGGGCTTGGATGACCACACCTCTTTGGGCTTGATAGCGCCCGTCCCGGACAAACAAAAACTCGGAGCGCTTTTTCAGCAATCCAAGTTTTCCAAGCTTATTCATAAGATATAAGCGCTATTCACGCCGAGGGTACTGCCTTATGCAGACAGAACTTTACGGCCTTTTGCACGGCGGCGCGCAAGGACAGCGCGGCCATTTTTAGTTGCCATGCGGGCACGGAATCCGTGACGGCGGGCGCGAACAAGATTTGAAGGCTGAAAAGTACGTTTCATCGTAAACTCTTTATATATATAGGCGGAAAACACCCGCAGAAATCATAAGAGCCGTCCATTAAGGGTGAGAACAGCCTAAGTCAAGCATAGTGTATGATGAATTCCCTTAAGATAAAGCCCACCATCTTAGATTAACTTCACGCTATCTCACCTTATCGCTCACTAACTTGCACAGAAACGTGAAATAGCGTGTGAAGCTTTTAGAAATTTTTCTAGCTATAGAATGACGGAACTTAATGGAGAGCCTTATGCCGCGCCGCTTACTTATGCTATCAGCCACGCTGACTTTAATAACCACGCCAGCATTTGCTGGAGATTCTGATTGTGCTCTGCACAAGCGTTTGTCAGGCCAAAAAACCCAATCCGCTGCTGTCATACAGACATCAGCCCAAACACCTATAACTCCCCATACTGTTGCGTCCTCGACAGTAATATCACTTTCGTCTCGCATTAATCGTCCAGCGGCCGTTCCCCCCTCTGCTCAGCCGCAGACTGGCTTTGCTGCGGGCGAAGGTGATAACCCTGTTATATTGCAAGCTCAAAGCAACTATGGATCTGGTTCGCCAGCGCCTACTGCCAAAAAACCGATGGTAGAAAAAACCTCGGCACATGCAGAGTTCACAAATATTTTGCAAAAATATGTCAGCCCACCAGATGATCAAGGTTTGACACATTTTGCATATGGTAAGTTGAAGGCTAATTCTTCGGATAAAGCCGCTCTTGATAATTACATTAAGACCCTAGAGCGTGTTAACCCTAGCACTCTGCCTCGCAATGATGCCATTGCCTATTACGCAAATCTCTATAATGCGGTCACGGTTCAAGTTGTTGTTGATAATTATCCCGTAAAATCCATTCGTAAGCTCGGACCTCTTTCATCAGGCCCTTGGAAAAAGAATTTGCTGACGATTAATGGCGTAGCTTCAAGCCTAAATGATGTTGAACATGAAATTCTTCGCAAACAATTCCCATCACCATATATCCATTATATGGTCAATTGCGCGAGTGTCGGGTGTCCAAATTTGCTAAATTCAGCTTGGGACGGACGCACTATTGATAGAGTTAAGGTGAAAGCGGCAGAAGATTATATTAATTCTCCGCGCGGTGTTCAGATTACTTCAAAAGGACTGAAAGTGTCCTCCATCTTTAAATGGTTCAAGGAGGATTTTGGCGGAAAATCTGGTTTGCTCAAGCATATCCGTCAGCATGCGCGCCCTGAACTTGCGCAAGCTATTGATAACGGCGCGCAGGTTGTTGACTACGGCTATGACTGGTCACTTAACGAATAATAATGATGTTAGAGAGATAAGACGATGAATACGAAAACTATAACAGTAAGCCCTATGACCAACCAAGATACTGCAAAACAAAGACCAATTTTGGTTAAGTTATGGCCGCTCTATATAATTGGAGCAGGTCTGGCTTTTGCCATGTCCCAAGGTTGGCATACGCAACTCACGCCAGAGGCGTTAGGTCAAAATGCGGTTTATTTGGATAACCTTGTCAAAGAGAACTTTTTGCTCGTATTATTGGCATTCATTGGCATCTATATTGCGGCCACTGCCTTTATGGTCCCAGCAAGCGCTTTAACCATTGGTGGTGGTTTCTTATTTGGC
The DNA here is from genome assembly GCA_938007935.1 of uncultured Hellea sp. Classification (GTDB taxonomy): domain Bacteria; phylum Pseudomonadota; class Alphaproteobacteria; order Caulobacterales; family Maricaulaceae; genus Hellea. Next base: position 118,078 of record CALLMD010000010.1, on the reverse strand, counting down.
GTGGCTGTTGGCGCACCAGCGACAATAACAGGCGCAACCATTGGAGCCTGCATACTCTTTATGGCTGCTAAAACATCAATTAGCGAGACTTTAAAAAGTATTGCGGGGCCTTTCATTGGCAAAATGGAAAAAGGGTTTAATGAGAATGCTTTGTCATATCTTTTCACCTTGCGCCTTATTCCAGTTGTTCCCTTTGCTGTCGCTAATATTGCGCCGGCTATTCTGGGGGCGAAATTTCGCGACTATTTCATCTCAACGCTATTTGGTATCATACCAGGTACTGTAGCTTATTCACTTATTGGTAGCGGTCTACGTGAGACATTACTTTCTGCAGGTCAAAATGCAGATGTCGGGGCTTTAGTAGGTGAAGCGGCTAAGAATTTTGCGCCTGCCTTCTTTGCCCTTGCAGCGGTTGCGATGATCCCAACAATCTACAAAAAGTTTTTTAAAAAGACGGCCGCTTAAGCGTCTGACCGAAACAAAAAAGAGAGAATTCCAATGTCAAAAACATCATATGACGTAGATATTTGTATTATTGGCGCAGGGTCAGCGGGACTTTCTGTTGCCTCTGGCGCGGCGCAGCTTGGCCGCTCCGTCGTCTTATTCGAAGCCGAAGATATGGGCGGAGATTGTTTAAATTCAGGTTGCGTTCCGTCCAAAGCGTTAATTGCGGCGGGCAAGCACGCCCACGCCTTTAGCAGCGGTGAAGCCTTTGGTGTAAAACCAACGAAACCTACTGTGAATTTTGAAACCGTCAAAGCTCATATTAAAGGCATTATTGATCACATTGCGCCCGTCGATAGCCAAGAACGTTTCGAAGGCTTGGGTTGTACGGTTATCCGTGAGTTTGCAAAGTTTAAAGATGAGAATACGGTTGAGTCCGAAACAACCGAAGTCAAAGCCAAACGATTTGTCATCGCAACAGGTTCGCGCGCCTCAGCACCGCCTATTCCGGGTCTTAGCGAAACGCCTTATCTGACAAATGAAAATATCTTTACAATTGATACTCAACCCAAGCATCTTTTAGTTATAGGCGCTGGGCCCATTGGTATAGAGTTGGGACAAGCTTTCGCCCGTCTTGGCACCAAGGTTGAGATCGTTGATATTGCGCCGCCTTTGGGGCGCTCTGAGCCAGAACATGCAAAAGTTCTTGTTGAAGCTTTAGAGGCCGAAGGTATTACATTTCATGCCCCTGTAAAAACGAAGAAGATCCGTAAGACTAAGACTGGTGTGGCGATTGATCTTGAAGACGGAACTATACTAACGGGTTCACATCTTTTGGTTGCTGCTGGCCGCGCGCCAAGTATTGGCGGGCTTGACTTAGAAAAAGCCGGTATCACATTTGACCGCCGCGGGATTGACGTAACGAATAGCCTGCGGACGACCAATAAGCGGGTCTATGCGGCAGGCGATGTTGCAAAAGGTATGGGCGGCTTGACCCACGCAGCGGGTTTCCATGCGGGTCAATTAATTCGCAATTTTTATTTCTCCCCACCCTTTATGGGAGACCGCCTTGGCAAGGCGAATACGGTGCGCATGCCTGCTGCGATTTATGCTGAGCCAGAACTTGCAAGTATTGGCATGACTGAAGCTCAAGCGAAGGAAGCGGGCCATAATGTGCGCTGCGTTACGTGGGACTTTGAAGAAAATGACCGCGCGATTGCGGAGCGAGAAAACCACGGCGGAGTCAAAATTGTTGCAACAACAAAAGGCAAAATTTTGGGCGGCTCAATTGTTGGTGACGGTGCAGGTGAAATCATCCACCTCTTATCTGTGGCTATGACGAATAACATCAAGATTTCTGGCCTTGCGCAAATTATTTCACCCTATCCAACTCGAAGTGAAGCGGTGAAGCGCGCCGCAAGCTCATGGTATACTGAAACGCTCTTTAGTGAACGTACACGGAAACTTGCGGGCTTTTTGACGAAATTCCATTAGGAATGAATTGTCTAGGAAAATTTAGAAACACACGTTAATCATAAATTATGATTGACGGATTTATTTCACGGCGTTTGTCAGGCAAATTGCTGCTGATGACAATTGGTTTTGTCATGCTTGCAGAGCTTGTTATTTTTATTCCGTCGGCTGTGACTTTTCGCCAGAATTGGCTTACAGAGCGTGCTCAGCAGGCGGGCTTACTAGCGCAGGCGCTCACGGGTGTTCCAGACTATGAGGCTAGCGAAATTCTAACGCAGCAATTCATGCGTGATACTGATGTGACAATGATGTCAGCAAAACGTAACGGTATGAGCGAATTTATGCTTGGACAACCTCCTGAAAAAGGCCGATTGACCCTAATTGATATGCGGGAGGAAAAACGTTTACCGTTATACCGCCATGCTTTCCGTTCTTTCTTTGCTAAGGATAATAATTGCCTACGAATTCTTTATCCCTCGCCCGTAGCGGGTCAGGATGCCCTAGAACTTGTCATACCTGAAGCCAAATTGCGTAAGGCAATGCGGGGTCATTTTAAAAACATTTTCTGGCTTTCACTCCTCATTGCACTGATAACAGGACTTTTGATTTATTTAGCCATGTTGGCTCTTATTGTGCGGCCGATTGAAAAACTGGCGAAAGGTCTCTCTGATTTTAGAAAGGATCCGGAGAAGCGCCAATCCAACCTCCCTCCCACAAGCCGCAAAGATGAAATTGGACAGCTTGAGCGTGAATTTCATGATATGAAACAAGGTGTGCGTGCCAGTTTTAAACAGCGTGAACGCCTTGCCACGTTGGGGTTGGCGATGGCGAAAATAAATCATGATTTGAGAAATGTTCTAACGTCAGCATCATTGGTGTCTGACCGTATAGCGTCTGACCAGGATGAGCGAGTTTCTAAAATGGGAAGCCGTTTGACCCGTGCTATTGATCGCGGCGTTAAACTTACGGGGGAGGTGCTTAATTACAGTCAAAGTGGCGGCGAAGAGCCCGAAGTTGAACCTGTAAGAATCTCGCTCTTACTCGGCGAAGTGGCTGGAGATACTTTGGGAAATTTTGGCGCAGGTCCGCGCAAAATTAATTTTATCAACAAGGTCGCTACTGATATTACGGTTACGGCGGACCCGGACCATACCTACCGAATTTTTCAAAACCTTTTCCGTAATGCCGCTCAGGCCATGGCAGGTATTCGTGAAGATAACGCCCAGCGTGACTTGACAGTTGAAGCGATAGCTGCAGGTGAAGGCATAACGATCCGAGTCATAGATACGGGTCCTGGCATGCCCGACAAGGCTAAGGATAATCTCTTCAAGGCCTTTGCGGGTTCCACAGGTCATGGCAATACAGGTCTTGGCTTGACGATTTCCAAAGAGCTCGCCCAAGATCAAAATGGTGATTTGATATTAGAAAGTACAGGTGCGGCCGGGACTATATTTAATGTGACTATTCCTGAAGGGTAATATTTCGTCCTTTACCTAAGAGTTTCAATCCGCCATCAAGATTTGACTCAAATTAGGGAGTATGAGTGAGCCGGTCGCGAAAAGATAAGCAAGCGATTAATCAATGGCTAGAAGGTCAACGGGCAAAACCACAATATCGGCCTGCGCCCACGGCGGGTATGGCTGTCGCTAAAATTGTGCGTCCTTTATCTAAAAAATATGGAGGGGGGTCATCTGCGGCTATGTTACAGAAACACTGGCCTGATATTGTTGGCGCGCGCTGGGCGAAAATATCAACGCCTGTTAAATTTACAGGCGGGCGTGAGGGGCGGACACTTGTAATCTCAGCTCCTGGCGCGGCGGCAACTTTGATAATGGCCGCGAGCGGCCCAATCATAGAGCGTTTAAATACCCATTTAGGGGCGGGTCATGTCAAAAAATTACGTCTTATACAAAACAAATTGAAAACAAATGAGACGCCATCTGGCCTCAAAAGAGGCTTGTCCCCTCGCCAAGAAAACCAACTGCAAGACGGGCTTTCAAAGTTACCTGAAGGTAGTTTAAAACAAGCCCTAACGAAACTCGGGCGCGGAGTGCTAAGTGATGAAACTGACTAAAACAATTTTAACACTGCTAGCGGCGAGCTGCCTAACGACTGTAATTGTGCCTGCTACGGTTTGGGCTCAAGACAGTGATGATGCTGCTGTTTTGGAGAAGCGGTCATTGGATGAGAGTGAGGCAACTGAAGCCGCACCATTATCAGAAGGTGATGCTGCAAAGTCCGAAGAAGAGGGCACCGAGCACCATGATACAGAAGACCATAGTGGTCATGATCATGCCCAGCGCGCGCGGACAGGGCCCGAGCTAACCGTGGATAATGTTCCCTTTGCTTTAACTGAGGCCCCAGATGATCATGTGCTTGGGGATGATAAAGCGCCCATTACCATGATTGTATATGCCTCTGTAACCTGTTCGCATTGTTCGGATTGGTTCACAAATCAATGGCCCACTGTGAAAAAAGATTTGATAGATAGCGGTAAAATACGATTTGTTTTTCGAGAGCTTCCGACTGCGCCTCAGCAAATGTCAATGGTCGGCTTTATGATGGCAGAATGCGCCCCGTCTGAGGATTATTTTGAGGTTGTGCAATATCAGATGGAAAATCAGCTAATGATGTTTAAACAAGCTGAACTTGGCAAGGTGCGCGAAGAGTATGACAAGGTTGGTAAACTCGCTGGATTAGAGGATGAGGTAGCGATTCAAGCCTGTTTCCAAGACCTGGAAAGATTATCTCATATTCACGTCAATGGAGAGCGGGCCACTGCGGCGAAGGTTCAAGGGGTGCCCGCATTTTTTATAAATGGCGATATATATAAGGGCGGTCAGTCCGCAGATGATTTAATCGACGTCATTTCTAAGATGAGCGAGAAGGGATTGTCTAAGTTGCCAACGACTTTGCCTTAGTCACGAAATGGACTCTTAGGTTAAATTATCTAAATTCATCCTCTTCCGGGAGGAAGATTTCGCGTTTGCCACCTGATCCGCTTGGACCAATCATGCCTTCATCTTCCATGCGTTCAATTAAGTCTGCCGCGCGGTTATACCCGATTGATAATTTGCGCTGGATATAACTTGTTGAGGCTTTGCGGTCGCGCGACACAATTGCAACAGCTTGATCGAAAAGGGAATTTCCTTCACTCCCCCCGCCGGCAAGTTTGGCATCACTTGGGCCTTCTTCGCGTTCTGTTGTAATATCCTCGAGATAGCTTGGCGCGCCTTGCGCTTTGACAAAGGAAGCGATTTTCTCGACTTCTGCATCAGACACAAAGGGACCGTGGAAACGGCGAGGGCGGCCTGTGCCCATAAAGAGCATATCGCCATTGCCCAAGAGCTGCTCTGCGCCCTGTTCACCCAAAATAGTTCGGCTATCGATTTTAGATCCTACACGGAAAGAGATACGGGTTGGGAAGTTAGCTTTAATCGTGCCTGTGATAACATCAACTGATGGTCGCTGCGTGGCCATAATCATATGAATACCTGCGGCCCGCGCCATTTGAGCAAGGCGCTGAACCGAGCCTTCAATATCCTTTTTGGCCACCATCATAAGATCGGCCATTTCGTCGATAATTACGACAATAAAGGGCATGGGTTCATAAACGAGTTCTTCCGTTTCATATTCAGGCTCACCCGTTTCTTTATGGTAACCTGTCATGACTGTGCGTGAAAGCGTCTCGCCGCGCTCTTTAAATTCAGCCACTTTTTCGTTAAAGCCCGCCATGTTTCGAACGCCAAGTTTTGCCATTTTACGATAACGGTCTTCCATTTCCCTCACAGTCCATTTAAGCGCAACCACAGCTTTTTTTGGCTCGGTAACAACAGGGGCAAGTAAATGCGGCGCGCCGTCATATACCGAAAGCTCAAGCATTTTCGGGTCTATCATGATGAACTTACATTGTTCAGGTGTAAGCTTGTACATTAAGCTCAAGATCATGGCGTTGACGCCGACGGATTTACCAGACCCTGTTGTACCTGCGATCAATAAGTGAGGCATCTTAGCGAGATCAGTTACAAAGGGTACGCCGCCAATATCTTCACCCAGTATCAAGGGGAGCGCGGCTTCTGACCGGGTAAAGGTATCTGAATTTAGCATGTCATAGAGCCAAACAGTTTCGCGGCGTCGATTAGGCAATTCAACACCCATGGCATTGCGCCCGGGAACAACGGCGATACGTGCAGATTGTGCGCTCATATTACGCGCAATATCGTCTGAGAGATTTATAACGCGTTGTGATTTTACACCCGGAGCAGGTTCAAATTCAAACAAGGTGACAACAGGGCCAGGGCTCACTGCGCCCATTTCACCTTCAATGCCATAATCACCCATGACTTTGTGTAAGGTCGTCGACGCGCGGTGAAGTGCGCCCTCATCCGTAATCGCAGAGCGGGGAGGTGGCGTTTTTAGAAGATCGATACCAGGTAGTACGAAGTCAGATCCATCTGGGAAATTAAATTCAGGTTTCTTAGCGCGAGTTTTACGTTTTTTGACAGTTTTGGGAGCGGCTGTTGTCACAGGGGCTGGCGCAGCTTTTGGAGGTTTAATAATACGAGGTATAGGGGTGGTTTGCGGGGTATCAGGAATGCCGCGCGTTAAATTATCAATCGAATCTGTTGCGCCCAGAGGTTCAACATAATTACGTCGGAACAGGCGGCGGAATAAATTGGCAAAGAAGATAGCCATTTTATCAATACCGATACGGATATACGCCCAGACAAGCCCGGCTGCGTCCCATATATCTAACAAATCTTTAGCAACAATACGCAGGAACCGCCCGAGACAAAACCCGCCTGCTATAAAGGTAAGGAGAGCGACAACAACGCCAGAGATTGGGAAGTTGAAGTGATCAAATAGACCTTTAGCATTTAGATAGATACCATCCCCAATCCATCCGCCAAGGCCACTCGCCAAAGGCCAGCTTTGCGGGATAGGGAAGGCAGAAAATGTCGCTGTACCAAAAATAACAACACCTGACCAAAGCAGAAAGCGCCGAAATAGGTCTAATCTTGTATCTTTGGGATTCGGTCGGAAAATTCCGCGTATACCTGCAAAAAGCGTAAGGCCCCCGGCTAATAGGCTACCCCATCCTAAAATTTGAAGCAGAAAGTTTGAGAGATTTGCGCCCGGTTTTCCAAATAGGTTCTGAATTTGACCAATTCCTGCCGTATCTCCAGTAGTATCAAAGGGGCTATAAGACATTACAGAGATCAATATCACAATCCCTATCGCGCATAGTAAGAGCGACAGGAGAGCCCGTTTTAGCGCGCCGCTTGCGGACATGTTTAAGTCCTCCATTAGGGCATGGGCATATCCGGCATCATATTCGGTTGCTGTAGCGCTGGGCGGCATGTCTGTCCTCAACTCTTTATTCGTTAAGAGAATGTGAAGAGCGGATGTAAAGATGGCGTTAAGACGGTCTTAAAAACTTGGAAAAATCAGTAAAAACGTCTCATAGCCAAATAGGAGATGAGCTTCTAAGTTATCTCAGTGAAAATGGATTATGATGTTATCATTGTTGGCGCAGGCCTTGTTGGTCTTACAGCCGCTTTAGCCTGCTGCCATAAAGGCGCATCTATTGCCTTGATTGACGTTGTTCATCCCGCAAACTCAAAGACTGATAACCGTGCGTCAGCTATTGCAGCAACGAGTCTAAGGATGCTGAAGGTTTTAGGCGTCGCTGAGACGATTAAAACTGAGCTTCAACCTATTACGGATATGCTGATTGCTGATGGCGGCGTAGGGGATGTCTCACCGCTCACTTTACATTTTGATAGCCAAGATTTTGGAAAACCATCTGGTTATATGGTTGAAAATGATGTCTTACGCCGCGCTCTTTTAAACTCTGTGAATGGGCATAAGAAAATTACTCTTATTGCTCCTGTTGAGGTGTTATCAGTAAAGCGTTCAAGTGCGGCTGCTCAGGTTGAACTTGCAGATGGAAAGATATTAAAAGCGTCTTTGTTAGTCGCCGCCGATGGTAGACATTCAAGCCAACGCATATCAGCGGGGATTGAAGTTTCCAGCCGCCAATATGCACAAAAAGCGCTTGTGACGACCTTTAGTCATGCATTGCCGCATGACGGTGTTGCTCATCAAATATTTTTCCCGGGCGGCCCCCTGGCGCTTTTACCCTTAACACAAAACAGGATGAGTATTGTGTGGTCTGATAAGGCGGCTGCGATTGACGCCGCGCTTGCTATTGATGAAACCGCCTTCATAGCTGAACTTCGCCGCAGGATTGGTAATTTCTTGGGCGATATCACCTTAACTGCGCCGCGCCTAACCTATCCTTTAAGTCTACAAATGGCGGAACGTTATACAGATACGCGCTTGGCGCTTATAGGTGATGCGGCCCATGCTATTCATCCTATTGCCGGTCAGGGTCTTAATATGGGGCTTCGCGATGCCGCGGCGTTAGCTGATGTTATCGCTGCTGCACGGTCTGTTGGCCTTGATATAGGCGGCGCAGACTTGGGAGAATATGAGGCCTGGAGGAACTTTGATAATCAAATGCTGGGTATGAGTACGGATATTCTTAATGGATTATTTTCCAACAACATTATGCCGCTGCGCCATGCAAGACGGCTTGGCTTAGCGGCCATAAACCAAAGTGATTTGGCTAAATCTTTCTTTATGACTGAGGCGTCTGGTCAAAGTGGAGATTTACCCAGCTTATTGCGCGTGGTTTAGCCTACCATAGCTTCGTTTGGTTTTCGTTCAACTTAGGTTCATCTTGCAGACCATAAATCTATGGCTCAGATTAGGGGTGTGGGGACCCTCATATTATCGGTACCGGACATTGCGCCCCGTTTCGGTATCGTCGCCTCGTTATCTTCGGATAACGGGGCACTTTATATTCTAGGCTAAGCTATTTTAACTTGGTTGCCATAACAGTGCCATCTTTGACTTTGAAACAATCTGCGCGGCCATGAAACGCCTCAAAGAGAGATGCGTCGGTTCCTGTCATGAAGAGTTGCGTTCCTAGCGAAATAAGCTCTTCTATCAAGGCGGCGCGGCGATCAATATCGAGATGGGCGGCGACTTCGTCGAGCAACAGAATGGGTTTTAGCATAGATTGCGCCCGTGCATGGGCCAAAGTTAAGCCAATAAGCAAGGCTTTTTGTTCTCCTGTCGAACAATCAGCGGCAGGCATATTTTTAGCTGCATGGCGTACATGTAAGTCGGAGCGGTGAACACCGCGTAAAGTCCGTCCAGCGCGTTGATCGATTGAGCGGTTTTTGGCTAAATCTTCTCGTATAAAGTCCTCGACATCAAAATAATCTAAACCGTTTTGAAATCTTTCTTCTGCCTCACCCTCTAGGGAAATGACGGATTTTGGAAAAATATCATTGGTTTTATCAGCGGTACGGCGATCAATTTCTTCAATGAGGCGAGATACTGTGAGAGCGCGTGCTTGCGCGACTTTAGCGCCATAGACAGCCATATCATTTTCTAGGGCCTTAAACCATCCTTTATCACTCACATTATCTGATAGCAGGCGGTTGCGTTCTGCGCGCGCCTTTTCATAGCGCAGGCTAGACATGCCGTGAGACGGGGAATGGATCAGCGAAAAACGGTCCAGGAATTTTCTACGGTCTGAGGCAGGTCCTGTGAATAAGCGGTCTTGGGCGGGTGTGAGCCACATTAAGGTGAGCTGTTCTCCTAGTTGCGCGCCAGTTGTATTTTTACCGTCCAACCTTACGACGCGTCGCTTTGGCTGCTCAGGAACTTGGCCGACTGAAATACGGATATCATCTTCGCCTCTAGAAATACGGGCATTGACTCCCCAGGCCGCAGCGGTCTTTGATCCCTCTCTACGGGCAAGGTCTTCCATACGGGCGCGGCGTAACCCGCGGCCTGGGGAGAGAAATGATACGGCTTCCATGAGGTTTGTTTTCCCAGCGCCATTCGCGCCGTAGAGGACAATAGGTTTATTTGAGAATGAGAGGTCGAGGCTAGAATAGGAACGAAAATCGGTCAGGCGAAGGCTAGATATGTAAACCATCTCGCCGCCTTTCCGTATAAATACATTAGACGCGTAATGGCATCAAGACAAATAATGCGGCGGAATCTTCAGAGTCTTTCACCAAAGCCGGTGAGGCGGGGCTATCCAAATAAAATGTCGCGTCCCGGCCTTCTATCTGTGCGGCGACATCTAAAAGATATTTGGCATTAAAGCCAATTTCTAATGGATCGGCGCTATAATCCACCATCAATTCTTCATGTGCGTTTCCGCTCTCGGGATTATTCACGGTTAAAGCGAGATTGTCTTGGCCGAGTGTAACTTTGATGCTCCGTGATTTCTCTGCAGAAATCGTTGCAACCCGGTCAACCGCATCCGCAAAGACTTTATTGTCAATTGTCAGCTCTTTTTCATTTCCTTTAGGGATTACGCGCTCATAATCTGGAAAAGTGCCGTCAATAAGTTTTGATGTGAGTACAGCAGAGCCATAGTTAAAGCGAATTTTGGCTTCAGAGACCGACAAGGCAACATCGCCATCACCGCCGTCGATTAAACGGCGAATTTCAGCCACTGTTTTGCGCGGGATAATAACCCCGGGTAGGCCTTCTGCGCCTTCGGGTAATTCCATTTCAGCAAGGGCTAATCTGTGCCCATCCGTTGCGACAGCGCGCAGAAGCCCATCATGAGCGTGAACATAGATACCATTAAGGTAATAGCGCGTTTCTTCAGTCGAAATCGCAAAGCGCGTTTTATCAATTAAGCGTCGAAGAGCATCTGCCTTCATTGTAAAATTATGCGTAAAGCCATCGGCTGTCATTTTTGGAAAATCGCCAGAAGGTAATAATGGAAGCGTGAAATGCGAACGTCCTGCATCGACATCCAGGCGGTCTTCGGCATTGATTTGTAGTGAAACTTGCGCGCCATCAGGTAGTTTTCGGGCAATGTCATAAAGTGTATGGGCGGGCGCAGTAATTTGCCCGGGCGCGCTAACCTCTGCCGCTGTATCTTCGGAAATTTCAATATCTAAATCGGTTGCAACCAATGAGACTTTACCGTCATCTGCACTCATGAGTACATTTGATAGAATTGGAATGGTATTGCGGCGTTCCACAACATTTTGGACATGTCCTAGCGCTTTGAGTAGCGCGGCGCGTTCTATTGTTAATCTCATTATCCAGCCTAGGTCTTTAGTGTTGGAAAAGGCTCTTCGCGTAGAAGAGCCTCAATAAGGGACCAACATAGCCTAAAAGGCGAATTTGCCAAGTGGATAAGTTGAGGAGTTCTTAACGTTTAAGCGCAGCCTCGACAGAATCGATTTGTGCATTGAAATTACCATCTTCAAGACGCAATGATTCTATGCGTTTTACGGCATGCATGACGGTTGTGTGATCACGTCCACCGAAGCGGCGGCCAATATCGGGCAGGGACCGTTTTGTCATCTTTTTAGACAAATACATCGCAACTTGGCGCGGTCTGGCTATGGCTCGGGCACGGCGTTTTGACGTCATATCCGTGAGCGTAACCCGAAATTCCTCACAAACGGCGCGCTGAATACGGTCCACTGTCAGGCGCTGGCCCGCTGTATAGCGAGAGTCAGAGAGCGTTTCCTGTACAGTTTCTAATGTAATGGGCGTTCCAAGAAACTCACTTTGTGCAACGATTTGGTTGAAAGCGCCTTCGAGGTCACGCGGGGTAGCATTCATACGGGCCGCTAAATGATCGCGAGCATTTTGTGGAATGGCGAGGGTTGCGTTACCATTTGCACGGCGACGCGCAATAAGACGGTCGAGGATACGCAGGCGCAATTCATAATCTGCCGCGCCAATTTTACAGACGAGACCTGAACACAGGTAAGACTTTAAGCGTTCAGAGGCTTTGTCTATCTTGTCTGGGTGGCGATCTGCGGCGATCAGGATTTGCTTCCCTTGGTCAACTAGCGATACAAGCGTGTGAAGTAACTCTTCTTGAGAACCAGGCTTATCTGCAATGAAATGCGCGTCATCGATTATAAGAAGATCGACATCACGAAGAGATGATTTGAATGCATCTATGGCTTCGCGTCCCGATCCGCGGACTGAACTTACAAATGCACTGACAAATTCTTCTGAACTTATTAATTTTACGCGGTGAGTCGGGTCTGTTTGCTTAACAGTTTGCTCAATAGCATAAAGTAAATGCGTTTTACCCATGCCATTATTGCCATGAAGGACTATCGGATTATATTGCGCAGCACGGCAGCTTGCAATTTGGCGCGCGACGGCGAAGGCAAGTTCATTTGAGGCGCCAACGACAAAGTTATCAAAGGTAAAACGATCCCGCGGACTTTCGCCGCTCTTTAAGTCTTTCTCAGAGGTTGAGATTGAAGCTGCAGGGAGTGAGGGAGAGTGCTTTTTGGCTACCGGCTTTGGCGCGGTGACTGGAGCGCCAGCAGCGGCAGAGAACATAACATCACGCGGCGGAGCGACCATGTCGTGCTTTTTCCACAGTCTGCGAACAGTGTCTGCATATTGTGTTTCAATTTTAGAGGCTATGAAACGTGTTGGCGCGCTGAGTGTAACAATACGGTCAGTCGCAGAAGAGACCCTTAGGCGTCCAGTCCATGATCTGTGAACATTTGCCCCAAGCGCATATGCGAGGTCATTTCGAACCTTTCCCCAAGTATTATGAGCGCTTTGTAGAGGCGGCTCACCTGTATAGAGGTCAGGCGCTGAGGTGTTGGAGTCTGAGACAATATTATCACCAATGCTCACGTGACGTGACTCCAAATTTATCCAAGGGGCTTAAAGGTAAGCCCTTGAAAAATAATAAAAATTTATGGATACTGCTTATCTGAAGATTTCAAATAAGCAGGTTTCCCCTACCAAAACTGTGTGAACTGCGCTCCGTCACACCTGTCTTTTACACCTTCTATAAACCGACTCTTTTCGTCTGCGTCAACCAAGAAAAATAGCAATATCGACATCATTTTCAGTTGACAGAAAAAAAGTGAGGAATCGCAAAGAACTAGCTCGAAAAAAAAATTTAGATTTTATTAACATATTTTTTTTGACCTGTGGAAAACCCAAAGTTACTGGGGTTTTCGGGCCCTTTTTACATAGTGATGAAAAGGAGAACATAAAAATTGACATAAAAAAACCGAAGCTCTTGCTCCGGTTAATCGTCTATAAATAAGCCTGAGGGGCTTTGAGTGGTTATGCAATCGCCTTAACGCGTTTGCTAAGTCTTGAAATCTTACGCGATGCCGTATTTTTATGATAAACACCCTTAGATACAGCGCGCATCATCGCTGGCTCAGCGGCTTTAAGCGCTTCAGTTGCTGCAGCCTTATCGCCAGCCGTGATTGCATCTTCGACTTTGCGGAGATTTGAGCGTACCATTGTCCGGCGCGCTTTGTTCACAACCGTTTTACGGGCCATTTTACGAACGTTCTTCTTGGCAGATGAAGTGTTTGCCATATTTTCCTCAGTTTTTGCTGTGCATTTGCACAGACTTGAATTTCAAGGGCCGCCTATAGCTACCCAGTCTGTGCACGTCAACCGCCCTTTTTTAGGCTATTTATTCTTAAAATGGGGTTTCCGTTTCTCTGAGAAGGCCGCCATGCCTTCTTTTTGGTCTGCGGTGGTAAACATGCTTTGAAATAAGCGGCGTTCAAATTGGACGCCTTGAGACAATGTCATCTCAAAAGAGGCGTTTATTGTTTCCTTGGTCATCATAGCAATAGGTTGACTTTGAGCCGCAATTTTGTCTGCGGCCTCTTTTACTGTCTCCATAAGCTCATCAACAGGCACTACACGGGAGACGAGATTGGCGGCTAAGGCCTCTTGTGCATCCATCATGCGCCCCGTGAGACACATATCCATAGCTTTAGATTTTCCAACGGCCCGAATAAGACGTTGCGTCCCGCCAATGCCTGGCATAACGCCTAAATTTATTTCTGGCTGACCGAATTTAGTATTTTCTGCTGCTATAATGAAATCACACATCATTGCGAGTTCGCAGCCACCGCCAAGTGCGTAGCCTGCGACGGCGGCGATGATGGGTTTACGGAAGCGAGCAACAGATTCGTGATTGTGAAATAGGTCAGTTTTGTAAATTTCAAGATATTCAAGGTTTGACATCTCTTTAATATCCGCGCCTGCCGCAAAAGCTTTCTCAGACCCCGTCAGGATAACACAGCCAATTGCATCGTCTTTTTCCAAAGCTGAAAGTGCGTCAGCAACTTCAGCCATCATAGGCGCGCAAAGGGCATTTAACGCTTTTGGACGATCTAGCTTTATCGTCGCAACGCTACCATCTTTGGTCAGCTCAATCATGTCATAGCCCATAATGGCCTCCGTCATTCATTATCGACGGCGTTTACACGGCTAAAACTGCCTCTGCAACACGAGAAACTAAACTTATTCAACTCGCTTATTATGTGTATTGACGGTATACAGCTGTGTTTTGAAGGCCTATGGAGCGCGCAATTGACAGCCCACCCTCTTGTGCGGGCAGGTGTTTTACCGCCTTATATATAAAGTACGGACATGAGTGATATTTCAAAAGCGCATCTCGCGCTCGCGCAGGCTTTGGCGGCGAAAGGGTATAAAAGCCTTACGCCTGTCCAGGATGCCGTCTTAGCTCCAGAGCTAGACGGCGTAGATATGTTAGTCTCTGCCCAAACGGGGTCAGGCAAGACAGTGGCGTTTGGTTTAGCACTGGCTTCGACGCTACTAGGCGATGCCGAGCGGTTGCCTCGCGCAGATATGCCTATGGCCGTTGTCATCGCCCCGACCCGCGAACTTGCGATGCAGGTCAAGCGGGAGCTGGATTGGTTATATGCCAAGGCAGGCGGGCAGGTCGCCTCTTGTGTGGGCGGCATGGATATGCGTGATGAACGCCGCGCCTTAGGACGCGGTGCGCATATTGTGGTAGGGACGCCTGGGCGGCTTTGCGATCACATTAAGCGCGGCTCTCTTGATATGAGCGGGCTTCAGGCCGTGGTGCTCGATGAAGCCGATGAAATGCTTAAAATGGGCTTTCGCGAGGAAATAGAGGTCATTTTGGGCGCCGCGCCATCTGAAAGACGTACCCTTATGTTCTCGGCTACGGTACCCAAGACGATTGCCTCTCTAGCTAAAAAATTTCAACGTGATGCAGTACGCGTTAATACAGCGGCCGAAGCCAAACAGCATCTGGATATTGAATATCGTGCTTTGCGC
Organism: uncultured Hellea sp.; assembly: GCA_938007935.1. Classification (GTDB taxonomy): domain Bacteria; phylum Pseudomonadota; class Alphaproteobacteria; order Caulobacterales; family Maricaulaceae; genus Hellea. The sequence continues at coordinate 102,985 of CALLMD010000010.1, read as the reverse complement.
GTCTCCAAAGATGACCGTGAAAATGCGATTATCAATGTCTTGCGCTATTATGATGCTAAGAACGCCATCGTTTTTTGTGACCGCCGTGATGAAGTTAACCGCATGGTACAGCGCTTTAATAATCGCGGCTTTTCAGTTGTCGCGCTTTCGGGCGAGCTTAATCAAAATCAACGTAGCGCGGCGCTGCAAGCCTTACGTGATGGCCGCGCCAAAGTCTGCATTGCGACGGATGTCGCGGCTCGGGGCCTTGACCTTCCTGACTTAGAGCTTGTCGTGCATGCCTCTATACCTAAAAACACAGAAGCGCTTTTGCACCGTTCTGGCCGAACAGGCCGCGCTGGCCGTAAAGGCGTGAGTATTCTCATCGTACCTCATCAAGGGACGCGCCGTGCGGAGCGCTTATTAAAAGGCGCAAAGATTACGGCGAATTGGGTGAATCCGCCTTCTGCTGAGGATGTCATTGCTAAAGATAATGAACGCATGCTTGAGGGCCTTGTGCTGAGTGAACCCGTTACAGATGATGAACGCATTATAACTGAGCGCATGCTCGAAAAATTTGAACCTGGCCAAATTGCAGCGGCCTTTATTCGTCTGTATCGGGCTGGCCGCTCTGCGCCTGAAGAACTGGTTTCCGGTGATAGCGGCTATGAACGCGGCGGACAGCGAGAGAGCAAACCGCGTAATGATTTTGACGGTGGTGTGTGGTTTACCTTGAATCTCGGGCGTAAACAAAAGGCGGAACCGCGCTGGATATTGCCGATGCTCTGCAAATCGGGCGATTTGAAAAAAAGCGAAATCGGTTCCATCAAGATTACCGAGACAGCAACCTTCGTTGAAGTTGACCCTTCGGGCCTTGAGCGTTTCTTGACAGCCATTGGCCCCGAGGGAAAAATCGAAAAAGCGATTACGGCCCGACGGGTTGACGGTCAGCCAGATTTTAAGGGTGGCCATGTTCAAGGCGGTGGTGGCCGAGACAGAGGACATAAGAGACGCGGGCGTGACCGTGGTGAGTCTCGGGGGCGTAGCTCGAAACCTTATGAGCCGCGTCAAAAAGTTAAATCTTATGAGGACCGTCCCCCTAAAATGAATAAGAAAGCCAAAGCCAGAGCGGCTGCGGCGGCCGAGGACAAGGCCGAAACCTATCAAGAGGCCACAGTCTGGACGGATGATCCGTCTTATGCCGATAAACCCAAAGTAAAGAAACCTCACAAAAAGAAACTTGCGCGCGCGGCGGCGAAGGTAGGAAAGGGTGCAAGTAAGAAGCCGCCAAAAGGCATGGCGGGCGGCGATGGGCCGCCAAAAAGGCGCAAGGCGACAAAGGGAAAACCCGGCGGCGTGAAGCTAAAGCGTAAGCCTAAAAAAAGTAAATCATAAAGACTGATTAATATAGCGCGAGACATCATAAGATATCTTAGCGCTGATATTTGACTTAGGATTGATCTTTAATCCATCTCTATTTTTGGCATTTGCCGCAATAAAAACTACTGCGTCCGCTTTGGACAATACGCTTAATTTCGGCCCCGCAATTATTACAGGGCTCACCCTCACGGCCATATACCGCAAAGCTATGCTGAAAATAACCCAAATCGCCATCTGTATTGGCAAAGTCTTTAAGAGAGGACCCGCCCGCTTCAATCGCGGCGCTAATTGTGTCTTTGATATGGCCTGTCAGGCTCTCAGTCTCTGCAATCGTCAGCCGTCCCGCGGCGCGCTTTGGCGAAATGCCTGCGCGGTAAAGCGCTTCACAGACATATATATTGCCAAGTCCTGCCACAACGCGCTGATCAAGTAGCGCCGCTTTGATTTTGCTTTTCTTGCCCTTTAGGCGCGTCCGTAAATCTGGTGCGTTAAAACCGTTACCCATAGGTTCAGGCCCAAGGTCATCAAGGCGATAAGGTTCATTAGCCGCGACGAGTTCCATAAAGCCGAAACGGCGCGGATCATTAAAGGTCACGCGCGCCCCGCTACTCATCTCAAAGACAACATGATCATGTTTGGGATTGGTATTATGGGCATGGGCAAATTGACCTTGAACATCATGGTCAATCGTAAAGCGCCCAGACATGCCCAAATGCATAAAGAGACGCTCGCCCGAAGACAGCTCAGCTTTCAGGAATTTGGCGCGCCGCGTCAGCGATGTGAGAGTCTGTCCTTGAACGCGCTCTACAAAACTTTCCCCAAACGGAAAGCGTAAGTCTGGGCGATTAAGCTGTACCCTATCAAAGACGAAACCTTCCATAACGGGCGTAAGCCCGCGCTTGACAGTTTCGACTTCGGGGAGTTCTGGCACGGAGCGTTTCTAATTTTCGGTCCAGTGGACCGAAAATAGCGAAGTGCCGAACGGCCATGCCGTTCGGAGTGTCACCATATCTAGGATTTAGCCGGCCCCGTACTCACCGCGACCATGGCGGCGCGCAGCGTACGATCACCCAGCGTAAAGCCCGTTTGCATGACGGTGGCCACATTGCCCTTTTCTTCATCCGACGGAATTTGGGCCACGGCCTGATGGACATTAGGATCAAATTTAGAGCCTGTGCCCGGCACAGCGCGAACGCCGTGACGCGACAGGGTCAAGATTAAATCTTTCTCGGTGAGCTCAATCCCCGCCAAAAGGTTCTTGGCGTTATCACCCAAATCCTCTTTGGCTTTCCCGTCCAGTGTCATCAAGGCGCGGGAGAGATTGTCATGCACCGCAAGCATATCAACGGCAAAGCGCTCAATACCATAAGTCTTGGCCGCCGCGACTTCACGCTCGGCGCGTTTTTTAACATTCTCGGCATCCGCCATCGCGCGCAGGGCTTGGTCCTTAAGGTTGGCAAGCTCAAGCTCTAATTCTTCAACGCGCTTTTCTGGCGATGTTGCAGTTTCCGCGTCATTTCCTTCTGCGCTCTCTTCGTCATCGCGCTGGTTGATGCCATCCATTTCCATATCAATGGCCTTTTGAAGCGCGTCGAGCTCTGCATCTGATGGTAAGCCATCTGCATCTAACTCCATTTCTGGAATCTCGATGTCTGTTTTCTTTTTACCAGCCATATAAACCTCTATGTCTTGTCGCCTAACCAGCGGCCTATGAGTTGCGCGGTATAATCCACCATTGGGATAACCCGCGCATAATTAATACGTGTGGGACCAATCACGCCGACCGCCCCGATAATATTTTGTGTAGCATCACGATAAGGCGCGATGACAACACTTGAGCCTGACAAAGAGAATAAAGGGTTCTCTGTGCCAATAAAAATCTTCACCCCGTCGGCTGTCTCGGCGCGGTCCAAAAGACTGATTAACTCTTCCTTGCGCTCCAAATCTTCAAACAACATACGGATGCGCTCCAAATCGGTCTGCGCTTCAAGATTGTCAAGTAATTGTGCCCGTCCGCGCACAATTAATGACCGTGTATCTGTGTTTTTTTCAGGCGTTGCGTCTCCTTTGCCTGACCCAGAGCCACTCCATGATGCCAGACCCTGCTTTATCAGGCTTTCGGCGGCCTTATCTATCTGGGCTTGGCCCGCTGTAATCTCGGCTAATATCTCGGCGCGGGCCTCATCAAGGCGGCGGCCTTTTAGCCGCGCGGAGAGGAAATTGCCTGCCCGCTCAAGGGAGGCTGGGAGCAGCCCTTCAGGGCGCGGCATGATACGGTTTTCAACATGGCCATCCTCATAGACCAGAACAACAAGGGCTTGAAACTCATCCAAATTGACAAATTCAACATGTTTAAGCGGCCCAGCCGTCTTAGCAGGGGTGCTGGGCGTTAGTACCAGACCCGCCCCGCCTGCAAGGCCCGCAAGCATACCCGAGGCCTGTTCCAGCATTTGTTCAGGCGCCGCGCCGGAGGCGGCAAGCCGTGCCTCTAATGAGCGCCGTTCTTTATTCGATAAATCGCCAATTTCCAAAAGCCCGTCCACAAAGAGGCGAAGCCCGGCCTGTGTTGGAATACGCCCCGCGCTGACATGTGGACTATCGAGCAAGCCATAACGAGTCAGATCTGCCATCGTATTGCGAATGGTGGCGGGGGATAAAGCCCGCCCGCCAGAGAGCGCCAGCGTGCGAGAACCCACAGGCACGCCCGTCTCAAGATAGCTCTCGACAATATCACGAAAAATATCGCGTGCACGGCTATCCAAATCCGTAAGAGACATATGGGGAAGAGGTAAACTCATAGCGTTAGATATGTGGGGGAAAGGGCCGCGCGTTTCAAGATGAAAGATGTTGTTGAGACGCATGAAAAGAAGACGGAGCTTCCCTGTCATCAGAATCGGATTTTAAATAAATCCGCGATAAGCACATTCCACGCACCTTCATATTGGGGCGCAAGCTCGGCTATTTTCTCAAGCCACGTGCCAATCCCAGCGGCGTGATTGCTATGAATATCGATCTGCAGATAATGAGCATCTGAAAGGTCCCATGTCATGGGGCGAATGAAGCAAGGGTGAGGGATGGTAGTGTCTGCGCGGGTAATTTATCGGCCTCTTGATGGGCCGCGATTTCATCTTCAATCCGCGGGCGGGCGATATCGTTTAAGAAGCCTGCGTCCATATCAATACCGATAAAGCGGCGTCCGTGACGCACGGCAACGGCCCCTGTTGTGCCGCTTCCGCAAAATGGGTCTAGGATAATATCGCCTGTATTTGTCGAGGCCAGAATGACGCGCTCTAAAAGCGCTTCGGGTTTTTGTGTCGGATGTTTGCCGTGGCGCTTTTCTGATTTTTTGGTCAGCGGTATCGACCAGACAGAGCGCATTTGCTTATCCGCTTTTTTAATCGGGTCGCGCTCATGCCAATCGCCATGTTTCATATCCGTGTAATTATAAATATGTTTGTCCTTCTTAGACGTCCGCGCCCAAATCAGGCTTTCATGACTTGCGGTAAACATACGGCAGGACAGGTTCGGCGAGGCATTGGGTTTGAACCAAGAAACATCATTAAGCAGATGCCAGCCCCCCATTTGCAGGGCAAAGCCGCATTGATAAATCGAATGATAGGTGCCGCTTATCCAAATCGTGCCGCCGGGACGAAGCTTGCGGTGACAGGCGGCAATCCATGTGCGGTGAAATTCAAAATCCGCCTCTGGCCCCGCGCTCCTATCCCAATCCCCCTTATTGACCGACACCATCCGCCCGCCCTTACAGGTGAAGCCGTCATTTGAGAGATTGTAGGGTGGGTCTGCGAAAATCATGTCGATGCTTAGATCTGTGATCTTCTCCAAAACGTCGAGGCAGTCGCCTTGGAGTAATGTAAAGCGTGGGTTTGTGGCCCACGCCGCCATCAACAGTAACTTCGCATAGAATTTCAAATTGCGATCTTTAGTTGTGTTTTGTCAAGAGCGGTCTCTAATTAAAATTATGAACCCCTCATCCGACGCTTCGCGCCACCTTCTCCCTATGGGAGAAGGGGATATTATTTCGTCCCTCTCCCATGGGGAGAGGGTGCCCCGAAGGGGTGGGTGAGGGGTTAGGATTTTAAGTTTGGTGTTGCCCTCACGTCATTCTTTATTACTGCTAATTCTATGGCAGGTGATTTCGATTATGAAATGCGTGAAGATGCGGCGAGTTTTTCGAGCGGGTCGCAAAAAGCGCGGGTCTGGACGGAAGGGTGGGTCTTACGCCAAATGTATTGCCCGTCTTGCGGGGAACAGCCTCTCACAGATTATACCAATAATAAACCCGTCGCGGATTTTTATTGCGGCCTTTGTGAGGAAGATTTTGAGCTTAAATCCACCAAAGGAAAATTTGGTAAGAAAATTACGGATGGTGCCTATGCCACCATGATGAGCCGACTGCAAAGTGATAGCGTGCCAAGCTTGATGCTTTTGCGTTATACGGCTGGCGATAAAATGGTGCAGGATTTATCCGTCATTCCCAAACAGTTCTTTGTCACAGATTTAATCGAGCGCCGTAAACCCTTGGCTAAAACGGCGCGGCGCGCTGGTTGGGTGGGCTGTAATATCTTGATTGATAAAGTACCAAGGGCTGGGCGTATCACTCTTGTTGAAAATCGTATTGCGCGGCCCAAAGACGTGGTGTTGGATAAATGGGCCAAGACCGCCTTTCTGCGCGGCAAAAACCTGACACAAAAGGGATGGGTTCTTGATGTGCTCAACTGCGTCGAACATATCGGGCAGTCGGAATTTACACTGGGTGATGTCTATAAATTCGAGAACTATTTAAGCGAGCTTCATCCAGAAAATAATCACGTAAAGCCCAAGATACGACAACAGTTGCAAGTGCTGAGGGATGCAGGCGTTTTGGAGTTTATGGCGCGCGGGAAGTATCGGGTTATTTAAGTTTATGAAAGTGAGGGTTACTACCAAACGATTTACTATCAAATTCTAACCAGAGTTCGGTGATATCAAGATTATCTGTATAATTATGATAAGAATTTTTTACTGAGATACTGAAAATATTTTCAGGCAAATTGTCGAACAGTTCAAATTGAGAAACATATTTTCTCATAGGCTGCCCTACTTTGGTAAGACAATTTACCATTATAAGAAAAAGTTCGTAATTTGAAAGTGAGGCTCTTACTATTTTGAAGTAAGTTTCATACATTTCTTTTGGGATTTTTTTCTCTTTTTCATTTAGAAATCTTAAGAGGTTATACAAAAGCCTAAAGTAACGACCTAAGTGGGCTTGATGGGTATTATATGTATATGAATAAGCACGTAATAAGAGTTCTTTCTTAGCACTCGCAGAGTCAGAATGTAATTTGAGTATTTCTTTCCATCCATTTGGACGTTGTTGGTCGGGATCGCCAATATGAAGCTCTTCTTCAGGAATCTCTGAGGCCCACATAGAAATAGAACTTTGAATTTCCTGTGCAAATTTTTCAAACGCCGTTGCTCCCGCGAATTCTAAATTTTCACTCGGAAATGTTGAACTTGTTTTTATTGTTTGAAGGTTTTCTTGAAATAAGTTGAATAACTGAAAAAATGCGTTTTCAATGTTTTGTTGTTCAGCAGCTGCAACCATCTCTTCTGTGGCTTTTCTGCTCCCCTCTAACTCGGTTCTTGTCAGCTCTAATTCATTTCGTGAAAGTCCAAGTTCTTTGCTTTGAAGTCGAATTGTCCAAAGTAAACCCATTAATGCTAGAAATGAAAATAGAGGGTTTAGTATTCCACCTATTGTATCACCCCACGCTCCGATTTTGGGTAAATCGTAGGTGACCTTGCTTCGAAAAAAGTTTGTTTCCAGAATGAGTAGAACTATTGAAAAAAGGACTGCAAATAAAAGTAATAGAATTGCAATTTTTGTTATAAACCTTATGGGGTCTTCAAGGGCCCTAGTTGTTTTTTGTGTGTGAGCGGCATCTAACTTTTCCATAATCTACTTGCATTTTTAAATTGCAAAATGTCAACAAAAAAACGGCCTCCCGAGGGAAGCCGTTCTATCTTGAGTTATGGAATTTTTGCCGACCCCCGCCACTTGAACCAGTGGCGTGACGGGTCTCGTCAAAAATGCTTCACGGAATGTGAGGTTGATGTAGGCGAAGCCTACATCATACCTCCCATTCCGCCCATTCCTCCCATGCCGCCCATGTCAGGCATGGCTGGGGCGTCTTTCTTTGGCGCTTCGACGATGGCGGCTTCTGTTGTCAGGATAAGACCTGCAACGGAGGCGGCGTCGAGAAGGGCTGTGCGGACGACTTTAACAGGGTCGATAATGCCTTTTTTGACCATATCGCCATATTTGCCATTTTGCGCGTCATAGCCGTAATTGGCTTTGTTTTCCGCGATGATGTTGCCGACAACAACAGCGCCTTCGACGCCGGCATTATCTGCGATTTGGCGCACAGGGTATTGAAGCGCCGCTTTGACGATTTCGATACCTGCTTGCTCATCATCATTGGCGCCTTTGACGTCAATGAAGCGTGAGGCGCGAAGAAGCGCAGTTCCGCCGCCGGGGACGATGCCTTCTTCAACGGCTGCGCGTGTCGCGTTAAGCGCGTCATCAACACGGTCTTTACGCTCTTTCACTTCGATTTCAGTTGAGCCGCCAACTTTGATAACGGCAACGCCGCCAGCGAGTTTAGCGAGGCGCTCTTGAAGCTTTTCACGGTCATAGTCAGAAGATGTCGCTTCGGCCTGCTGACGAATTTGCTCGACGCGGGCTTTGATGTCTTTCTTCTTACCTTGGCCGTCCACGATGACTGTGTCGTCCTTCGTGATGTGAACATGCTTGGCTGTGCCGAGATCTTTGAGGCTCACATTTTCAAGCTTGATGCCGAGGTCTTCTGAAATCACTGTTCCGTTGGTCAGGATAGCAATGTCTTGGAGCATCGCTTTACGGCGATCACCAAATCCTGGCGCTTTTACCGCTGCGATTTTAAGGCCGCCGCGCAGTTTATTGACAACAAGTGTCGCAAGCGCTTCGCCTTCAATGTCTTCCGCGATAATGAGAAGCGGCTTACCTGTTTGGACAACAGCTTCAAGGATTGGCAGCATAGGCTGTAATGATGTCAGCTTGCCTTCGTTAAGCAGGATATAAGGGTCATCTAATGCGACCTTCATTTTTTCTGCATCTGTGATGAAGTAAGGCGAGAGGTAACCACGGTCAAACTGCATGCCTTCAACGACTTCAAGTTCAGTTTCGGCTGTTTTTCCTTCTTCAACTGTGATGACGCCTTCATTGCCGACTTTGCCCATGGCTTCGGCAATCATTTTACCGATAGAGGCTTCGCCGTTAGCTGAGATCGTGCCGACCTGCGCGATTTCAGAGGACTTTGTGATTTTGTTCGCTTTTTTCAAAAGGTCTTCCGCGATTTCCTTGGCTGACTTTTCAATGCCGCGCTTAAGGTCCATCGGGTTCATCCCCGCAGAGACGCGCTTTAGGCCTTCACGGACAATCGCTTGGGCGAGAACGGTCGCTGTTGTTGTTCCGTCACCGGCTTTGTCATTTGTTTTTGACGCGACTTCGCGAAGCATCATCGCGCCCAGGTTTTGATACTTGTCTTCAAGCTCGATTTCTTTGGCCACTGACACACCGTCTTTGGTAGTGCGCGGCGCGCCGAAAGATTTTTCGATAACAACGTTACGGCCCTTTGGCCCTAGCGTAACTTTAACTGCATTGGCGAGGATATCTACGCCTTCCAACATTTTGGCCCGTGCATCGGAACCGAATTTGACGTCTTTAGCCGCCATAATGAAATCTCCTATAGAGAATTAAGTGTTTAGTTTTTTGTTTTGGCCGGTGCTCAGGTCGCGTTGTCGCTTTGCGAAACGCTTTTCCTTCCGCCCGGTTGTCGAAATTCTGTGAGTTATTGGCTTAGCCAATAACTCCCATAATATCCGACTCTTTCATGATAAGGAGGTCTTTACCGTCGATTTTCACCTCGGTCCCGCCCCATTTGCCGAATAAGACGCGGTCGCCTTTTTTGACATCGAGTTCAGCGTAATTGCCATCGTCTTGACGCACACCTGGGCCTACGGCAACGACTTTGCCTTCGGAGGGCTTTTCTGTGGCTGTATCAGGGATGATAATCCCGCCAGCGGATTTAGTATCTTCTTTGACGCGCTGGACGACAACGCGGTCATGTAGAGGACGAAATTTCATAGTTCTCTCTTATGTTAGAGGTTGATGATAAGCTTTAGCACTCACAAGAGGCGAGTGCTAGCAGAGGCCATGTAGGCCCCTTGCACGGACTCTTCAAGAGGAGTCCTGATAATTTTTTGAGATTCTTTTGGGGCTATCCCAGCATACGGAATATCGGGCCGCCAAAGCTAAACAGGGATTGGCCCCAGCTGAGCAATAAAAGCGCGGCGATGGGGGAGAGGTCAAGCCCGCCGACCGCTGGGATGATTTTGCGGAAAGGCTCTAATATAGGCTTGGAGATCGTGCGCACAATTGTGTAAATTTGCGACATGAAGGGGTTGCGCAAATTGACAATATTAAACGCTATCAGCCAGCTAAAGATGACCTCCACAAAGATAATCAAGATCAGAAAACCCAGAACAGGCGCAATCAGGTGATGCGAAATCGTTTGTAGAAAACTCATATTCATATGTCTCTCCGCGGCTCTTTTATTGAGCTTACAGGCGTTATGTAAGCATTAGCGCGCCGAACACAATAACCCTTTTGTCCAAAATAAGGCAGTTTTCGGTCAAAGCCTTGCCACATTGCGGTCCTAAGACAGACCAATCAAAGTGTTAGAAAGGGTTGAGGTCATGCAAACAATGAGTTTAGTAAAAGACAAGGCATATTCACCGCGCCGGGCTGGAGCAAAATCTATGGCAAAGATCTATTTGGTCGATGATGATGAGAATATTCTCACATCCGTCTCTATGTTTCTCGAAGGCGAGGGCTATGAGGTCAGAAAATTTCATGACGGGGTTAGCGCGCTTGAGGCGTTAAAATCAAGCCCGCCAGATTTAGCTGTCTTTGATATCAAGATGCCGCGTATGGACGGGTTGGAACTCTTGCGGCGTCTGCGCCAAAGCTCGAACCTGCCTGTTATTTTTCTCACCTCCAAAGATGATGAATTTGACGAAGCGATTGGCCTTAATATGGGCGCGGATGATTATATCACCAAGCCTTTCTCGCAGCGTCTTTTAAATGAGCGCATTAAAGCCGTACTGCGCCGCGCCTCGCTCACCTCGATTGAGATGCCTGTACCGCAAGAAGGCGATGATAAAGTCATTCGCCGCGGCAAGCTTGTCTTGGACCCGAACCGTCATGCCTGTTCCTGGGATGGTAATCCTGTGCGCCTGACCGTGACTGAATTTTTGATTTTGGAAAGCCTAGCCAAACGCCCCGGCTATGTGAAATCACGCGATCAATTAATGGACGCGGCTTATGATGATCAAATTTATGTCGATGACCGTACGATTGATAGCCATATTAAGCGATTACGGAAAAAGTTCCGCAAGACGGATAAGAGCTTCGATGGTATAGAGACACTCTATGGGGTCGGATATAAATATAGAGAAGTCTAAGGCTAACGTGCCTGATAGGCCCGTAAGGGACGACTCCGCCGCTCATTCTGGACGCGTAAAAATCAAAAATCGGCGCCAAGGGCCGCGCCGGTCTTTGCTGACCTCGCGGCTCACTCGTAATATTTTTCTCTCCAATATGATTGGGCTTTTGATCCTGATTGTGGGCGCGCTGGCCATGAACCGTTTTCAAGAGGGAGTCATTGACACCAAGCTTGAAAATTTGCGCTCACTTGCCTCAACTATAACGACTGTTATGGGTGAAGATGCCACGGGCTATGGCTCCGCCGCTGTACTTGATGTTGATAATGCTATGCAGGTTCTGCGCGGGATTAATGTGCCTGAGAACTGGCGCGTTCGCCTTCATGACCGCCAAGGACTAGAGCTCGCTGACACTGAAATCATGGACCAAGCCATTACGGTGACCTCGCTCGATCCAATCATCACGGACATTCTTACGCCAAAACGTCAAGAGCTGTGGCGCGAAAAGGTAGAAAACTGGATTGGCGATGTTTTGCATAATCTGCCCTGGCGGCAAAAGCGCCGTGTGAGTTTAAGACGTGATTTAAAAAGTGATATACGCACCGCCCTAGAAGGCGGGGAAATGCTCGGTCAGCGCTATACCGAAGATGATACTTTGATTGTTACGGTTAGCTTGCCTGTGAAACGCGTACAACAAGTGCTGGGCGTCGTGACCGTTGAAAGCCGAGATGTGGAGGCCATTATAAATGCCGAGCGAAAAGCCTTAGCCCCCATCATTGGTCTGGCCTTTTTGGCAACGTTGCTCTCATCTCTAGCGCTGACATTGTTTGTGACGCGGCCTATGCGTAAGCTGGCCCGCGCCGCCGAAATTGTGACACAGTCCAGTGATAAGCGCGATTCTATTCCTGATTTGTCAAAACGCCGTGATGAAATTGGCGATCTTTCATCCGTCATGCGGGATATGACGCAAGGTCTTTATAGCCGTATTGACGATATTGCGAATTTTGCCGCGGATGTGGCCCATGAGATTAAGAACCCGCTGACATCTCTTCGTTCAGCCTCCGATACCTTGCGTGTGGCCAAGACCGATGCACAACGCGAAAAGCTTATCAATATTATTCAGCAAGATGTGTCACGTATGGACCGATTGATTACGGATATTTCTAAGGCGTCTAAAGTTGATGCCAATCTGGCGCGCGATACGGCACAGACTTTGGATATTAGTGAAATCCTAGACAATATCACTGAATTTTACGAACAAACACGCTCTGGCGATAGCGCCATCGTGCGCAATATCACCACCCTTAATCCAGAGGCGCCGGTCTTTATTCGCGCCTTTGAAACGCCCTTTGCGCAGGTGCTGAGAAACTTAATTGATAATGCCTTGACCTTCTCTGACGTGGACGGCGAGGTGCGATTAAATGTTGAGCTTAAAAACACAGGCGAAAAAGAGCTTGTCGTCATCACGGTTGATGATGATGGCCCCGGCATTCCGGCGGATAATCTTGATACCGTTTTTGATAGATTTTATACGCAGCGCCCCAAAGGCGCGCGTTTTGGATCTCACTCTGGCTTAGGTCTTGCGATTTGCCGTCAGATTATCACGGCGCATAAAGGCCGTATCTGGGCAGAAAACAGGCGAGGCGCGGCCAATGAAGATATTGCAGGCGCGCGCTTTATCATTGAGGTGCCGCGTCAGACCTTTGGCGGTCCGCAAAAGTCTAAACGCAAGCGTAAAGCAAAAGAGATTAAAAAAGCCGCATAAAAGGCTTTTCATTCAATCCAATTCTTGATTAACTGACCTTCCGGCAAAAGCTGGCTGTTTAAAGGGTTATGTCCATGATCGGACTTGTCATTGTTACGCATGGCCAATTGGCGACCGAGCTGCGGCGCGCGACTGAGCATGTTGTGGGCCCGCAAGACAATATGGAAACAGTTTGTATCGGGCCAGATGATGATATGGAACGTCGCCGCGATGATATCCGCGCCGCTGTTAAGCGTGTTGACGCGGATAAGGGGGTAATCTTGCTGACGGATATGTTTGGCGGCACACCCTCAAATTTGGCCATATCCATGCTTAGTGAAGGCCGCGTCGAAGTTTTGGCCGGTGTGAACTTACCTATGCTGATTAAACTAGCCGAAGCGCGGCGCACGGCTGATCTCGCGCAAGCCTCTGAGAAGGCGAAAGATGCGGGCCAAAGATATATTGCTATTGCGTCTAAAATCCTTGCGGGCGAAACTTGAGCCAAGCCGAGACAGCCACAATTCGGTTAGTGAATAAGCGCGGTCTACATGCGCGGGCCTCGCATAAATTCATGGAATGCGTTGCACAATTTGACGCCGAGGTTTTAGTGCGCAGTCATAATGATGTTTGCGCGGAAACAGTTTTTGCGGATTCGGTCATGGAGCTCTTATTACTAGGCTCGGCTTGCGGAGAAGATATAACGATTAGCGCGACAGGTAATCAGGCGGTTGAGGCCGTTCAGGCCCTGACGACTTTAGTCGCTGACCGCTTCGGAGAAGAAGATTGAGATATTTTTTTCATCTGTTTGCGATAATTCTATCGGTGGTCACATTAATGGGCTGCGCGACAAAAGATGTCTTTAAACCGCGCAGCCAATATCCGCCAGACCCTTGGGTTAAAGGTTATTCCAATCCTGATGATTGCCTTGGCGGTGAAAAATTAGCGGCGCGAAATTTCGAGCTTCCAGCCTATCCCCGCCGTGCTTTTAATACGGGCCGTCAAGGCTGGGTCATTATGCGTTTGGACGTAAGCGCCCAAGGTATGACGGAAAATGTTGAAGTCGAGCGCTCGATACCAGATGGGTATTTTGAAAACGCGTCTCGTCAGGCGGTGAAAAACTGGACGTTTGCGCCGCCTAAGGTTGGCGCGCTTAGGAACTGCCGTGTCTTACTGCGTTACAGGTTTGGAATTGTATCTTTGGGCGGATAATAACCCATATTCTTAAGGAACATTAAGGGCGTATCTTAACTTCGTTTAAAGAGCTATTATGATAAAATACTACTTATGATGCGTGACAGTAAAATTATTCCCGTAATTATGTCTGGGGGGGCAGGAAGCCGATTATGGCCTGCATCCCGCCAAGCCATGCCCAAGCAATTGCTTCCGCTTGTCACAGATGAGACGATGGTACAGGAAACGGCGCGGCGTTTTTCTGGCGATTTATATCATGATCCCGTCTTTATTTGTAATGCCGCTCATGCCGAGCCCATTCGAGCGCAAATGCAGGCCATAGGGCAAAATATAGGCGCGATTATTGTAGAACCTATGGGGCGTAATACAGCGCCTTGTGCGGTTGTTGCGGCGCTGCACGCGCAAATTTCTGATCCTGAAGCGCTTATCTTGCTCGCGCCGGCGGACCATCACGTTACGAAACCTGAGGCGTTTCGGCGCTCTGTCGCTGCGGCTATACCTGCGGCGAATTCACAACGATTAGTGACCTTTGGAATTGCGCCAACAGGCCCAGAAACAGGCTATGGCTATATTCAGCAAGGTGAAGGTATAGCGCCTGGTGCCTTTGATGTTGCGGCTTTTAAAGAAAAGCCAGATGCGGCTACAGCACAAACTTACCTGGATGCTGGCGGATATCACTGGAATGCAGGGATATTTCTTTTTTCTCCGCAGGCGTTATTATCGGAAATGACAACGTTTCATCCCGAGATCGTCTCTAAGTCCAAAATAGCGTATGAAAAGGCAGCCTTAGAGGCTGGGCAATATAATTTAGACCCAGATGCCTTTGCGGCTTGTCCGTCCGAGTCCATCGACTATGCCGTCATGGAGCCGACCGATAAAGCCGCCGTAGTGCCTTGTGATATTGGCTGGAATGATATTGGCTCTTTCACCTCACTTCATGCTTTAAAACAAGGTGAAAACGGCAATGCATTTTCCGGTGATATCATTGCCCATAATACCAGCAATAGTCTTGTTGAAAGTGATGGTCCGCTTGTCACAACAGTTGGCATAGATGGTCTGGCGGTTATCGTTAAAGATGGCGCAATTCTTGTGGCTAAATTAGACGCGGCGCAAGACGTGAAAAAAATCGTTGAGGCTTTAAAAGAGGACGAACGAAAAGATAAGCTCTAAGCTCGCTGCTCAAGACTGTCTCTTGTAATTGATTTATTTAGACTTTTCCTTTAATTTTCTGCTGAGGTTAAGGGTGCGGGCGCACCTTGGGCACTTGAGGGAAATAATGAGTAGAAAAAAACAATTTTTTGGGACTGACGGAATTCGGGGTCGAGCGAATGTCGGGAAAATGACACCGGATAACGTTATGCGCTTTGGCATGGCGGCCGGTAAGTATTTTCGAAATGCTGATAATCGCCGTCATAGCGTTGTTATTGGCAAAGATACGCGCCTCTCTGGATATATGATTGAGCCCGCTCTTGTTGCAGGTTTTACCTCTGTGGGGATGGATGTAAAATTATGCGGCCCGCTTCCGACATCAGGTGTGGCGATGATGACGCGTCGTCTTCGTGCGGATTTGGGCGTTATGATAACGGCCTCGCATAATAAGTTTTCAGATAATGGCATTAAGCTTTTTGCGCCAAATGGGCAAAAGCTATCCGATGATGCCGAATTTGAAATTGAAAGCTATATGGACCAGAAGTGGAAAGAAGGTCTTGCGCCTTCCGAGGATTTGGGCAGGGTTCGCCGCTATGAAGATTTTCAGGCGCGTTACATCGAGATCGTAAAATCCAGCTTTCCAAAACGTATGAGGCTCGATGGCCTTAAAATTGTTATCGATTGCGCAAATGGCGCGGCTTATAAAACCGCGCCTGATACGCTTTGGGAATTAGGCGCAGATGAAGTTATACCCATTGGCGTTTCGCCAAATGGGATGAATATTAATGCTGAATGCGGCTCAACCCATACGCAGACCATGACACAGAAAGTTTTGGAAACGGGGGCTGATCTGGGCATTGCTCTGGACGGTGATGCGGACCGCCTCATTATGTGTGATGAAAAAGGTCAAGTCATTGACGGTGATCAGCTATTGGCTCTAATCGGTAGTGGCTGGAAAGAAAATAGCTTACTCTCAAAACCAGGTATTGTTGCCACAGTTATGTCCAACCTCGGATTAGAGCGCTTTATAGAAGGTCAGGATTTAACCTTTATTCGTACGCCAGTGGGTGACCGCCATGTTGCAGCGCGTATGCGCAAAGATGGTTATAATGTTGGCGGCGAACAATCAGGGCATCTTTTAATGACGGATTTTTCTCCGACGGGTGATGGTACGATTGCCGCGCTTCAGGTTTTGGCGGAAATTAAGCGCCGCGGCAGACCAGCAAGCGAGGTGTTAAAGCTCTTTGACCCTGTCCCGCAGCTTTTAAAAAATGTCAGATATTCAGGTGTGTCGCCTATGGAGCGTGATGAGCTTCAATCGGCTATTAAAGATGCGCAGTCTATGTTTGGCAATTCTGGCCGTGTTCTGGTCAGGGCGTCGGGAACAGAACCTTTAATACGTGTCATGGCCGAAGGAGATGATGCGGCTCAGGTTGAGAAAATCACAACCGACCTTGCGAGCCTCATCGAGACAATGGCCGCCTAGCGTAAATTTCTGATATAAAACGACAGAGAATAAATTCTCTGCTTTTCACGACTCAGTCAAAAGGGTAAGCCAGTCTCAGGGCAGTTTGGCCGTTTTGGGGATTTTGTGCCGTTTGAGACTATGGACATAAATCTAGTCGTTACCGCAGGCGCTGTTTTGCTCGCCGTGCTTTCGTCTGTCTATGCATTTCGCTTGGCGTCAAAGGGTAATGAAGCCCCGCAAAAATGGAAGAAAAAATGCGCTGAACTCGATCAGCAAATCGGACATATGGATTCTATTTTTGGATCTTATCCGGGGCTGATTATTGTTTGGGAAGAAACTGTACCTGACCCAAGTTCTGATTGGGGTAAGCCGAAAGTTTACGGCTCGCCTGCGGCGCTCGCCTCCATGATGCGTTTTGCGGATCCAGGTAAATCCAAAGATACGGCGATGCGTATTTTAAATGGTTTGGCTGATTTAAATACAATTAGTGAAGCTGATGAAACGGATACGCTGCGCGCGCTGACAACTAAATTACGTAATGCAGGCGCGCCGTTCTCCATTTCGATTATTTTGCCCGAAGGCAATGTCATCGAAGCTGATGGCCGCGTGGCGGGGCGTCAGGTCGTTCTGTGGCTCGAAGATGCCTCAATTCGCGGAGAGGATGAGCGCACAGCGATTTCCCGTTTTGAAAATAACCGTATCACAGCCGAAGTTGACCCAATCGCCTTTATCGAAATGATGAGCCGAGCGCCGTTTCCGCTCTGGCGTATGACAAGTGCAGGGCGAATTAACTGGGTCAATAATGCCTATGTTGATGCGGTCGGGGCAAAAAATGTGCGCGATGTTTTGGACAAACAAATATATTTGGATGACATGGCCGCAGAGCAAGCGCAAAAAACTTTGACGCGACAAGAGCGTGTTGAGGATATGCGCAATATCGTTTTAAGCGGCCAGAATAAATCGACCTATGTTAATCTATTCCCAGTTTCAGGCGGCGCGGCGGGTATCGCGATGGACGCGACTGAGGCCGAAAGTCTACGCCAAACCTTGACGCGCCATATCAGGGCGCATGATGAAATGCTTAATGCAATGGATGAGGCGATTGTTATTTTCGGCGCTGATAAGCGCATGAGCTTTCATAATAACGCCTTTGCCGCTTTGTTCCAGATTGATGAGGGATGGTTTCGTGATCGTCCAGCCCATAGTGATTGGCTGGACCATATGCGTGAGCGGGATTTACTGCCAGCGAAGTCAGATTACGCGGCGTGGAAGCGTGAAGAATTAGCGCTTTATACAGAATGGCCAGAAGAAAATCCGGATGAGCTTTGGGCGCTCCCCGATGGGCGCACCCTTCGGCTTGTGCGTATGCGTGACCCGCATGGTGGTATCTCGCTCCTGTTCTCGGATATGACGGATTCTATGACGCTGAAGAGTCAGCTCGGTACGCTTATCAATGTCCAAAAAGCAACGCTTGATAAGCTTAGCGAAGGTATTGCTGTATTTGGCACAGATGGCCGCCTTAAAATTTCCAATGCGGCCTTTGCCAAGCTCTGGAATATTCCCGAAGAGAATATGAAAGATAATCCGCGCTTTTCGGAATTAATCGAGCAGAGTCTCCCGCTTTATCGTGAGACTGCATTTTGGGATGATTTAAAGGCGCGGGCGACTGACCCTAACCCTGAAATTCGCCGTCATGTTGACGGTGAAATTGAGCGCACGGATAACCGGAAATTAACATGGCTCTCACGGCCGCTGCCTGACGGGGCGACTTTGATTGCCTTTAATGATGTTACCACTGCGCGTAAAGCCGAAGCCGCCTTGATTGAACGGGCGGAGGCATTGGAAGAAGCCGACCGGATGAAGTCAGAATTCGTTGGCCATGTGAGCTATCAATTACGTACACCGCTCACGACAATTTCAGGCTATTCAGATTTCTTGCAATCGGGCGGCGCTGGCGAAATGACAGATAAGCAAAGCGAGTATATTTTTGCGATACAAAGCGCCTCTGAAGATCTTGCCAAAACCATTGATGATATTTTGGATATTGCCGCGATTGAAGCCAATGTGCTTGATCTCGAATTAGGGGATGTGAATGTCTATAATATGCTTGAAAATTCACTCGATTATGTTGCGACCAAGGCTGAAGATACAAAAATTGCCCTAAAGCTGAAATGCGATAAAAATGTGGGCGTTATACGCGCCGATGAAACGCGGTTAAAACAGGTTGTCTATAATCTGCTCTCAAATGCGCTTCGCTTTACCAAGCCCGGCGGCATTATTGAGATTGGCGGTAAAAAAGCCGATGGCGGCGGCGTCACAATATGGGTCAAAGATGATGGCGTTGGCATTCCGAGCGAGCGCCAACCACAGGTCTTTTCATCTTTTGAAAGTAGCCGCGGCGGAGCTGGCCTTGGTCTTGCGCTCGTGCAGCGTTTTGTTCAGCGCCATGGCGGCTGGGTCGAGCTCGAATCCGAGGAAGGCGAGGGAACCCATGTCACGGTTTACTTACCCAAAGAAGCCGCCACAGATGCGGCCCATCCCGAATTATTCGCCAATGTTGGGTAGCTATTACTGAGCAGCAGGTGTTGTCACCGTAATACCGTCTAGCTCATCGCTCATTAAAAGCTGGCATGATAGCCGTGAGTTGTCTTGAACCTCTTCGGCGAAATCGAGCATGCTATCTTCCATATCGTCTTTGGCTTTAAGCTTAGACATCCATTCGGCGGCAACATAGACGTGACAGGTCGCGCAGGCGCAGGCGCCGCCGCAATCCGCGTCAATACCGGGAATCATATTTTGAACGGCGGCTTCCATAACTGAGGTTCCGTTTTTTGTTTCCACGTCGCGCGATGTGCCTTCAGCGTCGACAAATGTGATTTTTGGCATGAGATTGTCCCTGTAATTAATTCAAAACTTATGTAAGGGCTTGCGATGATTTTGCAAGCGCGTATCAATGCCGCATGCAGCTTATAAAACTCGCCAATGAACAGGAGACGCTTGCCCTTGGGGCGCAAGTGATTAAGTCTTTGTCACCGGGCATGACGGTGACTCTCCGAGGCGACCTTGGCGCAGGCAAGACCACATTGGTGCGCGGCATGTTGCAATCTATCCTCGGGGACATTGATGTGCCGTCCCCAACTTACACCTTGGTGCAAACTTATGAACTCCCAAATTTTGAGCTCTGGCATTGTGATATGTACCGCCTTGCGCGGCCTGAAGACGGCTATGAGCTTGGCTTAATAGAGGCCTTTGAAGAGGCGGTATGTGTGGTTGAATGGCCTGATAAGATTGCCCCGCTTTTACCCAAAGATGTGCTTGATATTGATATCCAATTTGAGGGCGAAGGCCGCCTTGCGACATTAACGGGATTTGGAGCGCGTTTTGACATCACGTGAAGCGGATATTCAAAGTTTTCTCAAGGCCGCAAAATGGGGCGCGGCGACGCGCGACCCCGTGCCGGGAGATGCCTCATCGCGCCGTTATGAGCGTTTGAGTATGGACGGCCAAAAAGCGGTGTTGATGGACGCGCCTAAAGGGGTAGAGACACCAAGTGAGCCGGAAGGGGCGAGCATAGATGAGCGTAAGGCCTTGGGCTATAATGCGCTTGCCCGCATAGCAGGGAATAACCCCGAAGCCTTTGCGTGTATAGCTAATGAACTAAGCAAACGCGGTTTTTCAACTCCTAAAATTATCGCAGTGGATATAGATAAGGGGTTTATGCTTCTAGAAGATTTGGGGGATGACCTTTATGCACGGGTCATTGAAAGAAACCCCTTTGTTGAACGAAAGTTGTATGAAGCAGCGGTCGATACTCTAGCGGCAATTTATAGGTCTAGTTTTCCGAAACACATGAGTTTTCAGGGTCATGAATGGCAAGTCCGTGATTACGATGAAGCGGCTATGCTTGCTGAAGTAGATTTATTCCTTGATTGGTATGCTAAAGATTTTGGCCACGATATTAAAGGTGATGGGCGGAAAGAGTGGCATAAACTTTGGATGGAAGCTTTTAAGTCTTTTAATGCTCATGCCCCAGGCTTAGCTTTACGTGATTTCCATGCCGAAAATATATTTTGGCTTCCTGAACGCCAAGCTGTTTCGCGTGTAGGGTTGATTGATTTTCAAGATGGGCTTTTTGCACATCCTGCTTATGATTTGGCTAGCTTGCTGGATGATGCCCGACGAGATGTAAGTGAAACTTTGAAGTGGGATATGATGGCAAGGTTTTGTGAAAAAGCTGGAATACCTGCCGACAAAAATTTTACATTGGCATATTATACGATGGCTGCGCAGAGAAATACTAAGATACTTGGTATTTTTGTTAGATTAGCGGAAAGAGATGGCAAGTTACAGTATCGTGCTCTCATACCACGTGTTGAAGAAAACCTAAGACAAAATTTAGGATGTATGTCTGAACTTCTCGATTTAGAAAATTGGCTAGAAGAGTGGGTACCGGAGTTAGGTACGTGATCAAGACAGCTATGGTGATGGCGGCGGGACATGGTACGCGCATGCGGCCACTCACGAATGATCGCTCTAAAGCGATGGTTGAGGTCGCGGGACGGCCGCTTATAGACCATATGCTTGATAGGCTCGGCGCGATTGGGGTGAGGCGCGCTGTGGTCAATGTGCATGCTCATGCCGATCATCTAGAAACGCATTTAAAGGCGCGTCAAACGGGGCCTGAGATTATTATTTCTGACGAGCGTGATGCGCTGCTCGAAACAGGGGGCGGCGTGGTTAAGGCGCTGCCGCTTTTGGGAACGGCGCCGATTTTGATTTGTAACATCGACGCGATATGGCTTCCCTTTGAAGCTGTGCTTGAGCATTTAATATCTGAGTGGCGGCCTCAAAAAATGGATGAGCTTTTACTCTGCGCGCGCGCCGATTGGTCACTCGGCTATGCGGGTAAGGGTGATTTCGATATTCAAGGTGATGGCCATATTACGCGGCGAGCGGGCGAAAGCGCTGACCATGTCTATGCCGGCGTTCAGATTTTTAAACCGTCTCTAGCAAAGCCTTTTAAAATAGAGCCATTTTCTCGCAATAAAATTTGGGATGAAACGCTTAAGCGGCGCAAAATTTTCGGCGCAGAACTCCCGGGCTATTGG
This sequence comes from uncultured Hellea sp., assembly GCA_938007935.1. GTDB lineage: Bacteria > Pseudomonadota > Alphaproteobacteria > Caulobacterales > Maricaulaceae > Hellea. The sequence continues at coordinate 81,423 of CALLMD010000010.1, read as the reverse complement.
ATGCATGTGGGCGACCCGCTTGCGGTGAAAGCCGCAGAAGCTGTCCTCAGACAGGCGCGAATATTAGAACAGAGCCATGCCTAAGCCGCGCGTCTTTAATATGCCCTCGGGCACCGCTTTTCTGCCATCACTGGCAGAGGGCCTGCGCGATATTTATGGGGATAGGTTACAAGACGCCCTTATTTTACTCCCCACGCGCCGCGCCGTTCGCGCTTTAGGGAATGCCTTTGTCGGTGAAAACGGTGTCAGTCTTTTACCGCGTATGCGCCCGCTTGCCGATATTAATCCCGAAGAACCTCCCTTTGAACCGGGGGAACTGGCGGGGCTAGTGAAGCCCGCGATAGATCCGATGCAGCGCCGTTTTGAAATGGCGAAGCTTATTTTCCGTTTTCATAAAAACATATCAGACTTGCCATTGGATGCCGCAGGCGCACTGGCTTTGGCTGACCCGCTTATCGCGATACTCGATGACGCGGATATGGAGCAGGCGGATTTATCCCGTATTTCAGAACTGGAGGAGATACGCGAATTTGCGGCCGAGCATTTTCAAAATGCGATTACGCTTTATAAAATCGTACAGGATTATTGGCCCAAGCGCCTTTCCGAAATAGACCTTATGCAGCCCTTTGAGCGCAGGGTCGCTTTACTCGATGCGCTAACAGAAATTTGGACGGCCGACCCGCCTGATTACCCTGTCATTATTGCAGGCTCAACCGGTACGCTCGGCGCATCCGCGCGGCTGATGAAATGTGTTGCCCATATGAAAGAGGGCATGATTATTTTGCCGGGCCTAAATACGGCCGTACCCGATGAAGCCTGGAATGATGTCGGGCCGCAACACCCACAAAACTCGCTCAAAAACCTTATCAAGGTCATCGGGATTGAACGCGGTGATGTCCCTGACTGGGCTTATATCTCACACGGCAAAGCCAGTGATATGGATGCGCGCCGCCGCGTGATTTCTGAAGCGCTCGTCCCCATCGAGGCGACAGGAGATTGGCCGAGCCGTATTGAGACCCTGCGAAAGGGTTCGGCTAAGGACGGCGAAGACATATTTAAAAATGCGCTTAAAGGCTTGTCCTTATTAGAGGCGGATAATGATGAAGAGGAAGCGCTCAGCATTGCGCTCATCATGCGCGAAACCTTGGAGTTCAAAGAGCAAACAGCGGCGCTTGTTACGCCTGACCCTGCGCTTGCGCGGCGCGTCAAAGCGAGGCTGCGGCGCTGGAATATTGAAGTCGATTATTCCCAAGGGGAGCCATTGGAGGAAACCTCTTTAGGTGCTTTCCTTGCTGCAATACTCGCGCGTCATATAAACCCTGAAAATGAGGTTGAGTTAGCGGTCTTATGCAAACATCCGCTTATGGGCGGCAGCGATATTAAAAGAGAGTGGCTTGCTTTTGAGCAGGACCTGCGCGGCGCGCGGCATAAGCCCGTTTTGGAGAGTTTTCCTTATCATGAAAAACTCACAAAAGATTTTGCGCCTCTGACGGATTTGAAAGAGGCGACGGCTGATATGTGGGCCAAGGCCCTCGCGCAGGTTGCGCAGAGCCTCGCGGAACAAGATGAGCGCAGCGGCGCGGCGCGTCTCTGGGTTAATGATGCGGGCGAAAAAGCGGCAAGCTTAATCGAAGATTTAATAAAACATGGCGCGCAGCTACCCGTGATGAATTGTGAAAGTTTTGCGCGGCTATTTGGGAATCTCATGCGGGGCAAGGTTGTGCGCCCGCGTTACGGCACGCATCCCAGACTATCTATTTTAGGCCCGCTCGAAGCGCGTATGCTTACGGCTGACCGCGTTATTCTCGGAGGCCTTAATGAAGGGATTTGGCCCGCCGCCCCGTCTATCGAGCCGTTCCTCTCGCGCGGTATGCGGCAGAGCTTAGGCCTCTCACTACCTGAACGCCGCTTTGGCTTATCCGCCCATGATTTTGCGGAACTCGCAGCCAATCCCGATGTTATCCTCACCCGCTCGAAACGCTCAGATGATGGACCGAAAGTGGCCTCGCGCTGGCTCTGGCGTTTGCAGACATTGATGAAAGGCGCGTTAGAGGGCGGCGCAGATGAGGCATTATTGGCGGCAAATAAATATTTAGATTGGGCGCGGGCGATGGATTTTGTCTCTCCTGATGAAGTTAAGGACAATCAAATATCACGCCCTTCACCCAAACCGCATCCTGATGAGCGCTGGCCGAATGAGCGTAAGCTCTCAATTACGCAAATCAAAACCTGGATACGCGACCCTTACTCAATTTATGCCCGCCATATTTTAGGGCTAAGACCGCTAGATGATTTAGACCGTGCTTTGGATGTGCGAGATTATGGCAATGCGCTTCATAAAGGCCTTGAAGACTTTACTAGCGCGTATTCTACATCATTGCCCAAAGATGCAAAACACATACTCGTTGAAAAATTCAAAGACGGTATGAGAGCTAAGAACTATCCAGATTATGACATTGCCAAAGAAACAGCGCGGCTAGAGAAAATTGCGGCCAAAATTATTCCATGGATGAAAGATCGCCGGTTGCGGGGCTGGGCGGTTCGCGGGATTGAAACGCATGGAAAGCTATTCCTTAAAGAGCAACGCTTCCTACTTACAGGTCAAGCCGACCTCATAGAAAAAGGTCCGCTTGGTTTTGCTGTGACGGATTATAAAACTGGCCTGCCGCCAAGCGCGGCTATATTAGAGGTTGGGTTTGACCCGCAACTCCCTCTCTCGGCGCTCATGTTGCGTGAGGGCGCTTTTGATAAGCAAGGGTCGGGCGAGACTGAGGAGCTGAATTATATCCATCTTAAAGGCGCGGGCGAAAATGAAATAGAGCACAAACGCGCTCATGTCAGCGTGAAAGGAAAACTGACCCGTACTGGCTCTGGATATGCCGATTATGGATTTGAAATTATATCCAAGCTCATCGCGCATTACGCGGAGGCGGATACGGGCTATGCCTCACAGCCGCGCGCGCAATTTACGCATGATTATGGCGATTATGATCATCTAGCGAGACGGGATGAATGGATGCGCCTTGGCGCGGAGGCGCCGATAGCTGATGACTGATAGTCCAGAATATAAAGCTGCCGTTAGGGCCCAGCATCAAGCCGCGAACCCGTCGGCGTCGCGTTTGGCCTCGGCGAATGCGGGGTCAGGTAAAACACGGGTCTTGGTTGATCGCGTTTCGCGTATTTTGCTTCAAGGCGTGCCACCTGAAAAAATCCTCTGTCTGACTTATACCAAAGCCGCGGCCTCTGAAATGCAGAGCCGTCTTTTCAAGACCTTGGGGGATTGGTCGATTTGGGACGATGAGAAATTAAACCAAGCCCTAACTGAATTGATGGGGGCAAAAGATCATGGCGTGTCTTTGAAAACAGCGCGGCAATTATTCGCCAAAGCTTTGGAAACCCCCGAAGGTCTGAAAGTGCAAACCATTCATGCATTTTGTGAACGCATCTTGGCCCGTTTCCCAATTGAGGCGGGTATCTTGCCGGGGTTTGAACCGCTTGATGAAGCTGAGATGAAGCCTTTACGTGATCACGTTCAGATCGAGCTTTATAAGATAGCGGCTGAGAAACCGGAAGGGCCGCTTAATCAAGCTCTGCGCTTATTAACATCAGCCAAAGCCGAGCAAACGCTGGATACCCTGTTTAAATGGATGGCGATGAGCGGAGAGAAAATCCGTCAATGGGATAAGGCAGGAGGCATAATCCCGCTCGCTAAATATTTGGGCGTTGAACTGCCCTACCAACCCATTGACGAGATAAAAGCCTATGGCTGGGAGAGCGCACCCAAGAGTCAAATCATAGATGCCGCGAATGAAATGTTAGGGAGCACCTCATCGGGAGATGTGTCGCGGGCTGAAAAGATGATAAAGGCCTTTTCAATTGATGACCCTGTGAAAGCCTTTGATCAATATTGTTTAGCCTTTCTTACAGCCAAACAAGACGGCCCTCTTAAGACAATCGTCACAAAACAATCGGGCGAGTTTGCGCAGCTCTTTTTCTCTAATGAACCTACAGACGGTTATGATAGCGAGCGCGAACGCGTTTTACGCTTGGTTGAGAAAATTAAGGCCACTGAATGTCTTATTTTGACAGAGGCCTTTTTGATACTCGCGCGTGAGTATTCAAAGCGCTTTAAAGCCGCCAAGCATATCCGGCGCGGACTTGATTTTAGTGATCAAATTATATTGGTGCGTAATCTCCTGCTTAGACGCGAAGTCTCGGATTGGATAAATTATAAACTCGATGGCGGAATAGAACATATCTTATTGGACGAAGCGCAAGACACGTCACCCGCGCAATGGCAAATTATCAATAGCCTGTCCGCGCCCTTTGCGCAGGATAACCCCGACAGAAATTCAAAATATCCGCGGACTCTATTTGCCGTCGGGGATGAAAAACAATCTATCTATTCTTTCCAAGGGGCCGAACCAGAACGCTTCCTGGATGAAATCCGAAACCATAGCGGGGAGGATGAGAGTAAAACTGTCCGCATGCGTATGTCATTTCGCTCGGCCCCTGAAATCCTTCAATTTGTCGATCAGATATTTGTTGAAAATCAAGTTATTCAGCACATGTTTGATGCCGAGTCTTATGCACCTGCATCTGACCTTATTCGCCATACGGCGCACCGCACGGACCATGGCCGCGTTGATATCTGGCCTGCTGTGGATAGGCCCGAAGTTGAGGCCGATAAAGAGCCATGGGATACAAGCCCTGTTGATAGCCTAAGTAAAGCGGATGCGCGGGAACAGCTCGCCCATGCCATTGCGATACAAATCAGAGATTGGATTAAGGATGGCGAGCCTATCTATGACCGAGAAATAAAAGCAACGCGTCCCGTTCAGGCGGGCGATATTCTCATTCTTGTCCGGCAACGTTCTGGGTTTTTCGATGCTGTTATCCGTAATTTAAAAAAAGCAGGTGTTGCGGTTGCGGGGGCTGACCGGTTGAAACTCAAAGAGGCGATTGCAGTTAAAGACTTATTGTCTTTGGCGCGGTTCACGCTTCTGCCCTCTGATAGCCTATCTTTGGCCGAGGTTTTAAAAAGCCCGCTTTTTGGTTTTAATGATGACGCCCTTTTCGAGATTGCGGCCCGCCGCGACAAAAAGAATTTGTGGCAAGCCCTCCAAGAAAAAAAGCCGCAGCTGGCCGAGCAATTAAAAGACATAATTGCATATGCGTCTCGTTATGCGCCGTATGAATTTTTTACGCGGGTTTTAGATATGTCTGATGATAAGGGTGTTAGCCTAAAGCGCCACGTCTTTGAACGACTCGGGCTCGAAGCCAAAGACGCAATGGAAGCTTTTCTCTCGCGCGCGCTGGCCCACCAACGTCAAAGCTCGCCTTCACTGCAACACTTTGTCCAAAGCTTTGCGCAGGATGAACAAGAGCTTAAACGCGATATGGATGGGGGCACAGGTGAAGTGCGCGTGATGACAGTGCACGGCTCTAAAGGGCTTGAAGCGCCAATCGTCTTTTTGCCTGATACGACCCAGAAACCTAAAATGAGCGAGGCAATGATTAAGGTGGGCCAAGGGTTTGCGCTCCCGCCAAGCGCGGCCAAAACACCAGAAAAACTGACGCTGTGTAAAGAGGCAATGAGGGCGAAACGGCTACAAGAAAATTTGCGCCTTTTTTATGTGGCTATGACCCGCGCCGAGTCGCGTCTCATTATTTGTGGTTATAAAACAGGACAAGGGACAGGGAAGGTTGCCGATGGCTCTTGGTATAAATATGCGCAGGCTGCATTTGACGGATTGCCGAGCCAAGATATCGAAACGCCATTTGGCGATGGGCAATATTTTGGGACAGGCGCAAGTACAACGTCATCTACTGCGAATGTTAAACATCAGACAAAGACTGATATGCCGCCATGGATATCTGCGCTCGCGCCTCTTGAAGGCCTAGCTAAGCGCCGAGTGACGCCGTCTCATTTATTGGCCCCGCCGCCCAACCAAGATATGCCCGTACGCTCTCCTTTGCAGGGCGATAGTGAGTATCGTTTTGCGCGCGGTAATCTTATCCATAAGCTCTTAGAAATTTTGCCAGACGCTGCCCCTGAAAAACGAAAATCACTGGCCCAAAATATTTTAGCGGGATATAATCTCACCGACGTGCAGTCTGAGGAAACCTTAGATGAGGTTTTTGCCGTTTTAGATAATCCTGATTTTGCCGCTATCTTTGCGCCGGGGAGCCGCGCTGAAATATCTCTAGCAGGCTCTGCCAAAACACTGCCGCCCGATATCTATCTTAACGCTCAAATTGACCGTCTCAGCGTGACGGACACACATGTTTATATTGTTGATTATAAATCAAACCGCCCGCCGCCCAAAACGCAGGACGGGGTGGCAGATATTTATTGGGGGCAAATGGCGGCTTATCGTGAACTTGCGCGGGAACTTTACCCGTCTCACAAAATTGTGTCTGCGCTTTTATGGACAGATGGGCCGTCCTTAATGGTCTTAGATGATAAACGCCTTGATGCGGCCTTGACGCAGATTGCTTCGCTTCCTACCTAGGCTTTAGATTATTACGTTACCCGGAGGCCTATCATGGCAACAGTCAAAGTATCTGATTCAAGTTTTAAAGCCGATGTTATCGAGTCTGAAACACCTGTCCTTGTTGACTTCTGGGCCGAGTGGTGCGGCCCGTGTAAGCAAATTGGCCCCGCGCTTGAAGAAATCTCCGAAGAAATGGGCGACAAAATTAAAATCGCCAAGGTCAATATTGACGACGATCCTGAAACACCGAGCAAGTTTCATGTGCGCGGTATTCCTACCCTGATGATTTTTAAAGGCGGGCAAGTCGTCGCCACAAAAGTCGGCGCCATGACCAAGACCAAACTTGCCGAATGGGTGAATGAGCACACGGATGGCGGGGCGGCTTAAGTCTTTTAAGATATGTCATTAGGCGGCCTTAGAGCCGCCTTTTTTATGCGTTTAATTTAAGGACTTCACCCGCGAGATAGAGCGAGCCGCAAATCAGGATGCGCGGCGGCGTTATTTTTTCATCTGTTGTTTCGCGCGACAGCGCTTCGCCCGTATTGATGGCGCGCTGGACAGCATCGGTAATATTACCTGCGACTTGCCCAATAAGGCCGCGTTTTTCGGCAATTTCGATCAAGGTCTCAGGCGCAAGGGCCGTATGGCCTGGAATCGTCACGCCGATAACCGCGCTGGCAAGACCTTCATAGGCGTCTAAGAACCCGCCAATATCTTTATTGGCGAGGATGCCTGTAATCAGGATTAAGGGCCGTTGTGTTTTAGATTCCAAATCCGCCATGACATTGGCCACGGCGCGCGCGGCATGGGGATTATGTCCGCCGTCCAGCCATAGCTCGCCGCCGCTCTCTGCGACCATATCGGCAAGCGCGCCCGAGGTTAGATTTTGCATGCGGGCCGGCCAAGACACGGTGCCGAGGCCTTTCTCTATCGCTTTTTCTGGGATTTGCATTTGCCGCGCGATGGCGATGGCTGTGCCAGCATTCATAATTTGATGCTCGCCAATAAGGGCAGGGAGCGGGAGATCAAGCAACTCCCCGTCATCTTCATAAACAAGGCGGCCATGTTGGCGATAGGCGCGGAAATCTTCGCCCCAGAATTTGGCGCTTGCCCGCGTTTTATTGGCCTCAGCGTCTAAGACAGCGCGGACAATATCCATTTGCGGCCCGATGATAACGGGGGCATGGGCTTTCATAATGCCGGCTTTTTCGCGGGCGACACCAGAAATATCCCGCCCCAAAAATTCGGCATGGTCATAATCAATTGGGGTTATCCCGCAACAGGCTGGCGTTATGACATTAGTCGCGTCAAAGCGACCGCCAAGGCCGACCTCGATAAGAGCAATATCGGCGGGGTTTTCGGAAAAGGCTAAAAACATCGCGGCTGTTGTGGCTTCGAAAAAGGAAAGCGGCGCGCCGCCATTGGCTTCTCGGACGCGGGCAAGGACATCGACTAAAGCCTCATTTGAAATTTCCTCCGAGCCCACAACAATGCGCTCGCGAAAATGGACCAAATGCGGCGAAGTATAGACATGGGCTTTAAGGCCCGCCGCTTCTGCAAAGGCCCGAAGGTAGGCCACTGTCGAGCCTTTCCCATTCGTCCCCGCAACATGCACGGTAGGGGGAAGTAATTGCTGTGGATTTCCGAGTTTTGCCAGAACACGCAAAATACGGTCGAGCCCAAGGTCGATCTTTTTGGGATGCAGGGCGGTGAGCGTGGCGAGGGCCTGTTCTACCGTCTCGCGCGGCGCGGATTTAGGCATCTTCAAGCTTAGGCTCAGCTTTAAATTTCGATTTTGTCTTCATAAGAACAGCGAGGATTTGCGCCAGTGTTTGGCGCATTTCGGTGCGGGGCACAACGCGGTCAATCATGCCTTTTTCTTCGAGGAATTCGGCGCGCTGGAAACCTTCGGGGAGTTTTTCGCGGATTGTTTCTTCAATGACGCGCGGGCCTGCAAAACAGATAAGCGCGCCAGGTTCCGCCAAATGAATATCGCCCAGCATCGCATAGCTGGCCGTCACGCCGCCTGTGGTGGGATCGCAGAGCACAACAATATAAGGCAGCCCCGCTTCGCGAAGCTCTTGGACGGCAATTGTGGTACGCGGCATTTGCATTAATGACAGTGCGCCTTCTTGCATGCGCGCCCCGCCCGCCGCGGTAAAGACGATAAGCGGCATTTTTTTGCCAACTGCATATTCCGCCGCTTGAATGAAGCCTTCACCCGCCGCCATGCCGAGAGAGCCGCCCATAAAGGCAAAGTTTTGCACAAGGACAACGGCGTCAATACCGTGAATTTTACCCACGCCAATACTCATGGCGTCGCGGTCACCCGTTTTGGCGCGGGCCTTCTTGAGACGGTCTGTATATTTTTGATCATCTTTGAATTTAAGCGGGTCTTTAGCCACCTCGGGGATGTCAACTTCGGTATAGGCGGCATCATCAAAAGTATAATCCATGCGCATTTCTGGCCCGATACGCAGGTGATGCCCCGCAGGCGTGACATGCTGAAGGCCAGCCAGATCCGCCGAAAAGACCATCTCGCCAGATTTGGGACATTTCATCCAGAGATTATCTGGCGTGTCCTTTTTGGAGAAGATATCTTTGACGCCCGGCGGCGTGAGTTTGGAGAGCCAATTCATGGGCGAGCTTTTGCCTGATGTTCGAGTGAGGGGCAATGGCTATCTGTAAAAATGGTTGGGGGGCAAAATAGGCCGCTTGTCTTAGTGCTAGCATTTTTGTTAGGTTATGATTGTTAACCTGCATCTCATTGGACAGAAATAATTTTATATTCTGAATTTCAGTAGATAATCAAATTTGCATTTATGAAAGAAATTTATGGCTAAAGCAGTTGCCAAAAAGAAAAAGCCTAAATTGATTGACTTTAAAGAAGTTGAGACTGGCGATGACTGGGAATTATTTGCGAGGGACTTTTTAGCCGAAAAGGGTCTGGTTGTAGAGATTGGACCAAGCCGGGGACCTGACGGAGGAAAAGACTTAATTGTTTCGGAACAGCAAACTGGGGTTATGAGTAGTCGTAAATTTACTTGGCTAGTGAGTTGTAAAAATTATGCAAGAAGCGATCGAGCCGTAGGCGTCAAAGATGAGACTGATATTATCGAACGCGTGGAGCAACATAACGCCGACGGGTTTATGGGGTTTTATTCAACTATGGCCAGTACCCCGTTAGTGACTAGACTTGAAGCGTTGAAATCTGGGGGCACATTGGCTAATTTCGATATTCTCGACGGAAAATTAATTGAGCGCTATTTTATCAATGACAGTATGTCGAAACTAGCCTTTAGATATTTTCCTCAGAGTTATGCTGAATTGAAACCTATACAATTATTTTTTGACAAATATATTTCTCTTAACTGCGAAGTTTGCGACAAAGATGTTTTGAAAGATGGTGTGGGAAATCCTTATCAAGCTATCGTGGTATTTGCGAGGCCAAGGGTATCTTTAGATACATATCAAAGTATCCATGTAGTCTGCAAGGGGGCATGTGATAAACGATTAGAACGAAAACTTCACGACAAGGGGTTTATGACGGGCTGGGAGGATATTAGTGACTTAGTAAACCCAATAAAGTTTTTAAAGTTTATATTGGTTTATTCAAATCAACTACAATCGCAAGAAATAACGTACTCCGATGTCGCCCATGAATCGATGAAAAATATCTTAATTGCATTATCACAAAGAACTCTTCGTGAAGTCACTAAGGACGAAGAAAGACGATTTTCTGCCCTAGAGGAAATAAGCGGATTATAGCTTATGCCTCTGAAAAACTGGAAATATCAAGCAGTTTTAACTCACCCAAATAAGCCTCTCAATCAAGAAAATAACATCCACCGCTCCGCTTGATAAACCCGGGCAGAGTGATAGACATAACCATGTCTTACGGTTCTCATGCTTATATTCCTGATCCGCGCAATGCCTCTGTGCTTTTTAATGTTAATGGCAGCCTTGTCCCGCGCGATAAGGCGGTGGTGAATGTTTTTGATTCTGGTTTTATGCTGGGCGATGGTGTGTGGGAGGGCCTTCGGGTGCACCAAGGCAAAATCGCTTTTTTGGAGGATCATCTTGACCGGCTTTGGGAAGGGGCGGCGGCCTTAGGATTTGATATTGGGATAAGCCAAGATGAGATGAGTGCGCGCCTCTATGAAACGCTTTCTGCGAATGACATGCGTGAGGATGTCCATATCCGTCTCATGGTCACACGGGGGCTGCGCTCTACGCCTTATCAGGACCCGCGCGTTGTGATTTCCAAAGCCACTATCGTCATTGCGCCTGAATTTAAAAAAGCCGACCCTAAAACGGCTGAGAAACCGCTTTCGCTTTATACGGTCTCTGTGCGCCGTGGCCGTTCTGATGTTCAAGACCCGGGGCTTAACTCACATTCTAAAATTAATTGCGTTACCGCCTGCGTGCAGGCGATTGAGGCAGGGGCCGATGAAGGGTTGATGCTTGACCCGCAAGGCTTTGTCGCGACCTGTAACTCGACGCATTTCTTTATCGTGCGCAAAGGCGAGGTCTGGACATCGAGCGGGGATTATTGTCTGGGCGGTATTACGCGGGGTAAAATTATCGATCTTTGTAAAGCCAATGACATTCCCGTTTTTGAAAAGAACTTTAGCCTGATGAAATGCTATAGCGCGGATGAAGCTTTTACCACGGGTACCTTTGCGGGTCTTGCCCCTGTGGGGCAAATTGATGGCCGCACAATTGGCAGCGGCAAACGCGGCGCGATGGTGAAGCGGCTGCAAGGGCTTTATCTTGAGCATATTCACGCGGATACTTCTTGATGATAATCGCCCCATGATAATAGCCCCATGATTATAGCCATGTGGTCGGGGCCGCGTAATCTCTCGACGGCGATGATGCGCAGTTTTGGCGCGCGCGCGGATTGCTCTGTGATAGATGAGCCGTTTTTTGCGCCTTACCTAAAAGCCACGGGAGTCGCGCATCCCGGACGGGAGGAAACGCTTGCGCGTCATGAAAATGACCCAGAAAAGGCCGCGCAAATCTGTCAGGCCCCCACCGCCACGCCCTATAGTTTTCAAAAACATATGCCCCACCATATGATTGACGGCTTCCCGATGGATTGGACGCGCGATGCCAAACATTTTTTTCTTATCCGTGAACCTGCGCGCGTGATTGCCTCCTATGTTAAAGGGCGCGAAAATTTTGAGATCGGGGATTTGGGCTTTGCCTCCCAGCGTAAATTATGGGATCGATTAGGCCGCCCGCCCGTCATTGATAGCAGGGATATTTTAAGGCACCCCAAAACAATGTTGCGTGAGCTTTGCCATGCGATTGATATTCCCTTTGATGCGGCGATGCTGCGCTGGGAGGCGGGCCCCCGCATAGAGGATGGGGCATGGGCGCCTTATTGGTATCACTCCGTCGAAAACTCCACGGGGTTTGGCGCGCCGCCTGAAACTGCCCCGATTATCGCCGTCGAATATAAAGAGATATTAGCGATGTGTGAGGCGGATTACAAAGAGATGGCGGCCAGAAAACTGACATTAAAACTCGCCTGATGCGGGCAGGGCATGGAAATATCTGCCCATTCTGTCATAATGCTCCAAATGGAGATAATTATGCGTAAGCTCTCACTTTCAATTTTTGCTCTTAGTCTTTGCTTTCCGATGACGGCTATGGCGTCATGTCCAAACTGGGCCAATAGCAGTATCGTACCCGCTTGTGAAAACGGGGTTAAAGTTTACCGCGGCACGCCTATGGCGGCGCCTTACGTTCCGGTCGTTGTTCAAGATAATCGCGAGGCGGACCAGATTAACGCACAAAGACTGGCGCTTCAAAATGAGAGATTGGCCGCGCAAGCCGAACGAATAGATGGTCTTGAAAGTCAGCTAGATGAAGCGCAGCAACCACGTAGTCGTTCGCGTTATGGCCGCAGATATTATGCGCCTATTGGTGCATTTGGCGGCAGACGCGCTTATCGCACGCGCGGATATGGTAGGCGCGGATATGGCGGTCGGCGCGGTTCGGGCATTAAAGTCACCTATAATCGCCGCCGTTTATAATCAGGCATAGCTTAAAGATCTTTACAGGCAGGGCAATCTGGGTCTTTAGGCAGGGCAACGGTTCGCGCCTCAGCTTTGAGCCCGTCATAAAGCCATAATTTCCCGCAAAGCGGCGCGCCAGCACCTGTAATAAGTTTCACGGCTTCTAAGGCCATAACTGAGCCAATGATACCCGCCAATGCGCCAACAACGCCGACCTCAGAGCAGGTCTGCGCGTCAGGCGGTATATCTGGGACGAGGCACTGATAGCACGGCCCTGTGCCATTTGAGCGGTGCGCGCTGACTTGTCCTTGAAAGCGGCCAAGCGCGCCAGAGATAAGCGGCGTTTTTAAAGCCAGCGCTGCGCCGTTAATGGCAAAGCGCGAGGTAAAATCATCCACCCCGTCAATGATAAGATCATGCCCCGCGAGCAAGGTTTCTGCGTTATCAGCATTAAGCCGCGTTACATTCGCTTTTGCGTTAATATCTGGATCTAAATCTTTGAGCGTATCGGCCGTCACAATGGCTTTTTCCATGCCAATATCAGTGGCGGTGAATTGGACTTGCCTTTGTAGGTTTGAAAGCTCGACCTTATCATCATCAATGATGGTGATATGCCCAACCCCCGCCGCGGCAAGGTAGAGGCCGACAGGCCCGCCTAGCCCGCCCGCACCAACTATGGCCACGCGAGAGGCAAGCAAAGCCTGTTGCCCCGGGCCGCCAATTTCCTTGAGCACAAGGTGACGGGCATAACGTTTGATGGAGTCGGGGGTCATGTTGAAATTAGGTCCCTAATTCCAACTAATCAAAAAGCGGCGTGGAGAGATAGCGCTCCGCAAAGCTTGGAATAATTGTGACAATGCGTTTACCGCGCATATTAGGCCGCGCGCCGACAATCAGGCTCGCCGCGACAGCCGCGCCAGAGCTAATCCCGATAGGTACCCCGTCTTCGGCGGCAACATGTTTCGCGGTTCCAAAGGCGGCTTCGCTTTCTATCGTCACGACATCATCAATGAGGTCAGTATCTAGAACATCAGGCAAAAACCCTGCGCCAATCCCTTGAATTTTATGTGGCCCTTTTTCGCCTTTAGAAATCATGGGTGAGCCAACAGGCTCAACAGCGATGATTTGGCAATTCGGATTTTTCTCTTTGAGGAAACGTCCCGCGCCTGTGAGCGTTCCGCCCGTGCCAACTCCTGCTATAAAGGCGTCAACTTCGCCGTTGCAATCATTCCAGATTTCAGGACCGGTAGTTTTATAGTGAATAGCAGGGTTTGCGGGATTTACGAATTGACCGGCTTGAACAGCGCCGGGTGTGGCCTTGCAAATCTCATCGGCCTTGGCTTGGGCAGCGGGTATGCCGCCAGAAGCTTCGGTGAGAACTAATTCAGCGCCCAAAAGCTTCATCATTTTACGGCGTTCAATCGACATTTGCTCGGGCATGACGAGGATGGCTTTATAGCTCTTGGCCGCGGCGGCAAAGGCAACGCCAATCCCCGTATTGCCCGAAGTTGGCTCAACAATTGTCCCGCCCGGTTTTAGCTCGCCTGACGCTTCAAGGCTTTCAATCATGGCGATCGCGATACGGTCTTTGACGGAGGCGATAGGGTTGAAAAATTCAAGCTTATAGCACAGATCAGCTGGCAATCCTTCGGTGATACGCGGAAAGCGCACAAGCGGCGTATTGCCCATGGTCTGCATAATATTGTCGTAGATTTTTCCGCGTAATAATTCTGTCATATCGTCCTCTATTTAGATGGGGCGATACATAGCGGAATAGAGGGGCCCAAGTCGAGGCGCATTAAATGCTCTATTTACCAAATAATCATCATCAAATAGCGAAATCTATTGATTATCGATAAACAATAAGGCAGATGGAAAAGTATGACTATTGCCTCTCCTCTATCTATCCATAACGTGTCCAAAGCTTTTGCAGGCAAAGTTGCCGTTGAAGATGTCAGTTTCACGGTCCAGCCCGGCGAGATTATTGGGTTTCTTGGCCCGAACGGGGCGGGGAAAACTACAACATTACGTATGGCGCTGGGGCTTATCAAACCCGATAGCGGCGAAATTAAATTATTTGGCGGCGCGCCCGGGGCAGAGAGCAGCTTTGGCCGCATCGGGTTTTTGCCCGAAGAGCGCGGGCTTTATAAAAAACAAACGGCGCGGGAAAGCATTGCGCATATGGCGCGGCTTAACGGCATGAAGGGCAAAGAGGCCTTTAAAATCGCGGATGAGATGCTGGATAAATATGGCCTCTCTGAAGCCAAGCGTAAAAAAAATAAAGATATGTCCAAAGGCATGGCGCAAAAGGTTCAGCTCTTGGCCGCGATTGCCCATGATCCCGAATTTTATATTTTAGATGAGCCCTTTTCAGGTCTGGATCCCGTTAATCAACAAGTGCTTGAGGCCATGGTGCGCGAGATTGCTGAGCGTGGCCGCACAATTATTTTCTCCACCCATGTGATGGAACATGCCGAGCGCCTGTGCGACCGGATTATTTTGATGGCGGGCGGACGAAAGGTTTTTGATGGCTCAACGGATGACGCCCTTTCCAAAGCGCCGCGCCGCATGGTGATTGGGTCTGATGACGACCGTCTAACCGAGCTTATGTCACCCTTTGCCACGTCTATAATACCCCGCGAAGATGGCGCGCTAAATCTGATATTAAAAGACAAAGCCAATAGCCAAGAAGTTCTCGAGCGCTGCGTTTTTGAGAAAATCAACCTCACGCGATTTGAGCCGAAACCACCAACCTTGCATGAAGCTTTTGTTGCGATGGTGGGCGAGGATATGCGCGCTGAGATGGAGATAGCGAATATGGAGGTCAGGGCATGAGACTGCCAGCTATAAATATGCGAAGAACTTACCTTATCGCGCGGCGAGATTATCTTGGCTATGTCAAAACATGGGGGTTTTGGCTTTCATTCTTCATGCCCTTTATATTTGGCATTTTAGGATTTTTTGCATCCTCATGGGATTTTAAGGTCTCGCCTACGCGCTATGAAACGGTCTTGGATGAGACAGGCCTTCATAAGGCTGCGATTATTCAGCTTGATGCGGATAATAAACGCGAAATTGCCGAAGAGGTGATGTCAACGCTTGGGAAAACACTACTGCCCGAGACGCAAGCGAAAGAGTTTGAAATGCTTGTGGCGGAAAAAGGGGCGCAGGCGGGTCAAGATTATTTAGAGGCCAAAATTCCGGGCGCTGGGGAGAGATTAAAAATTCCTGACTCGAATATGATATTTATCGAGCCTCCCTCCAATGATCTTGATGAGCTTAAAGCCTATATGCGCGAGGATAAAATGGCGACATATCAGGGCGAAGAGGTTAAATTAAATGGCGTTATTCATATCTATGAAGATGAGGGTATTAAGGCTGATTATTGGTCTCCGAATTTTAATAATCCCGAAGCGGAAAGATTAGCTAAAGGCTATTTCCGAAGCCTTGCTATGGATGGGTATCTCGCGGGCGGAAATCTATCTCGCGAGGGGCTGGACGCGGCGCGAAAAGGCGCGGTGACAATTAATACTTTTGACCCGACAAAAACCAATGTGAAAGAGGGCGGCTCCCAAAAGGTCACGATGACTGACCGCGTGCCCTTTATAGCCGCCGCAATTTTATCTGGAATGTTATGGCTCACCGTCTTTTCGGGCGCCTATATGCTCTTGACCTCAATGCTTGAGGAAAAGATGAATAAGCTGCTGGAAATGATGTTGGCCTCAACGCGCTTTACAGAGATAATTTTTGGAAAGTTGCTCGGCGTGGCCGCGCTCACCATCACGGCGATGCTGCCCTATATTATTATCGGTATTGGCGCGGTTATCGGCTTTATTCTCTTTGGCGATCCTGAAATCGCGGAAGGATTGAAAAATACCTTCACGCTTAAGATGATCGTCTTTTTCATCATCTTCCTTATCTTGGGTTATATTTTTTATGGGGCTTTCTTCATCGCGCTTGGTTCTGTGGCAGAGTCGATGCAGGACGCACAAACGCTAACAACGCCGATTATGCTTGTTCTCACTGCCTGCATCATGGTTGTGCCTTTGGGCATGAATTCGCCAGATAGTCCCATTCTGACATTTGCAAGTTGGTTTCCTTTATCTGCGCCATTTGCGGCCATTGTGCGTTTGCCCTCGGACCCGCCGCTTTGGGAGCTTTGCTTATCAGCTCTATTCTTAGGGATTTTATCAATTGGCGTTATTATTCTGGCGGAACGCATATTCCGTTTCGGCGTCCTCTCAGGGGCTGGCGTGAAGGGCGTTACGGATTGGTTTAAGCGTAAGATATTACGCCGCAAGACAAATTAGGATTGTCGCGCTATAAGGCGCTATGACTGACCCGTCTTATACTGCGCGCCTTGCGATTTTAAAGGCCATGCTACCCATCGCGGCCTTTGATGGCTGGACGGCTAAAAGCCTTAAGGAAGCCGTGGGCAATACGGATTTACCCAAAGGCGCAGCCGACCTTTATTTCCCCGAAGGCCCGCTAGAGGTCATCGCTTTTTGGTCCGAAGAGATGAACCGCGCCGCCGCGAATGATATGGCGGCCCTTGATCACTCTGGAATGAAAATCAGAGATAAAGTCACGGCAGGCGTTCTCGCGCGTCTATACGCGATTGGGCCCCATGAAGAGGCGGCGCGGCGCGCAGCGGCCCGCCTGAGTTTGCCTGATGCAATGGGCCATGGGCCTAAACACATCTGGAATAGCGCCGACATTATCTGGCGCGCTATTGGTGATACGAGTACGGACGCCAATTACTATTCAAAGCGGACAATACTCTCTGGCGTTATCACCGCGACTATGGCGGTTTGGCTTGGTGAGAGTGACCCTGAAAAGACGAAAGCCCGCGCCTTTCTCGATGCGCGTATTGCCAATGTGATGCAGTTTGAGAAAGCCAAATGGGAGTTTAAATCCAAGACGAAAAACTGGCCTAACCCCGCTGAGGTGTTAGGCGTTCTGCGTTACGGCGGAACGGGCAAACGCCGCCGCCGTCGACGTAGAAGTTAATTTTTTTCTCATACACTAAGTGTCTCTCAGATGACACGTCGCAAAAATATGATAGATACTTTTGTATGGAACTTTTAAAGCAAACGGGAGATGCCATTAAGAGGTTACCACCTTTTTTTAAAGTTACGTTCTTTATGTGGAGCTCAGTTCCATTATGGTTTTTTGCGTGAATATTAAAAACTATAGCTTGCTGAGTACGGTCTATGCATTTTTCTTCACGTTATTCTGGATAATGGGAACTCTATCAACAACCTTAATTACCGTATTTCGAAGAGAAAATAAAAAAGCACTCAAGAAGCATGCTGAAGAGAATTCTATAACAAAATTAAATGGACAAACTTTTGCTGCTGCTATGCAAAGTAAACGTGCTTATGAATACTTAACCACATTACTTCCGACTCACCTTACCAGTGATTTAAGTTTATATGTAGCCGTTAAATGGGGGCAAATTGGAAAGATGTTGATGATTTGCATGACCACATTTTACATAGGTGTAATATTCTTCATCCCACAGTTATTAAAATAGACCCTACGTGAGCGTTATTCTTAGAGCGTTCTAGTAGCTAGAACCGGTACTAAGAACAGCCCGTTGTCGTGCCGCAGCTATCGCATTTCTGGCAGGTGCCATTTCGGATTAAGGTGAAATGGCCGCATTCGGGGCAGGGGTCGCCTGTATAGCCTTGGAAGCGCGCTGTTTGCGCCGCAGATGGCGTGCTTGTCACCGACCCCGATGTTCCGGATTTCTGGATTTCTGTGATATCGACATCAAGCGTTTCTGCGTCGAGTTCTAGCGCTAAAGGGTCGTCATTATCCGCCTTGGGCATGCTAAAGGGGACGATGTTATCATCACCAGAATTTTCGCGGTTAAAGCCTTTGGAATAGCCGGGCAGCATTAATTGCTCATCTTCTTCCCCGCGGCCCGCATGTCTTTCAGCCGCGCCGAGACCTAGCTGATCGCCCGCCGCTGAATTGGGATCAACATGGGCGAGATCGTCCCAGCCAAGATAGGAAATACCAAGCTCGCGGAAGATATAATCGAGGATCGAGTTTGCGAATTTAATGCGGTCATTGCCCGTGACATGGCCCGAAGGTTCAAAGCGGGTAAAGACATAGGCTTCGACAAATTCTTCTAGCGGGACGCCATATTGAAGCCCGATTGAAATCGCGATGGCAAAATTATTCATCAAGCTTCTAAAGGCCGCGCCTTCTTTATGCATATCAATGAAAATCTCGCCAAGGCTTCCATCGGAAAATTCGCCCGTATGCAGATAGACCTTATGTCCGCCAACGGAGGACTTTTGAATATAACCCGTACGCCGATCAGGCAGGCGCTCGCGCTCAATCGGTTTGACCACGACCTTCTCGATGATTTTTTCAACAATGCGTTCTGCCCCAATCGCGGCTTTGGCGGCGCTTGGACGCTCTATCGCTTCATCAAGTTCATCGAGCTCAAGGTCAGAGAAGACCGCAGAATTAAGCGGTTGCGAAAGCTTGGAGCCATCTCGGTATAGCGCAATCGCCTTAAGGCCCAAATTATGGGCTTGTAGGTAAATATCGGCGCATTCATCAATGGTTGCTGCGGCGGGCATATTTACCGTCTTTGAAATCGCGCCAGAGATAAAGGGCTGGGCCGCGGCCATCATTAAAATATGGGATTCCGCACTTAGCGACCGTGTGCCCACGCGCCCGCAAGGCGTGGCGCAATCAAAGACGGGAAGATGCTCAGCCATCAGATGGGGCGCGCCCTCAAGCGTCATCGCGCCAGAGCAGTGCACATTGGCGGCTTCAATAGCCTCTGCGTCAAAGCCTAATAGCGGCAGAATATCAGAGCCATGCGTATTTAATTGCTCCTCCGAGAGCCCAAGCGCAGAGCGGCAAAAATCATCCCCTAAAGTCCAGCGCGAGAAGACAAAGCGTATATCAAAAGCATCAGGTAGGGCCGCCTCGACTAAGCCTAGCTCATAATCACTAAAGCCTTTTTCTCTCAGCTTTGCGTGATTAATCCCTTTCGCGCCTTTAAGGGTGCCATGACCTAGGGCGTAGGTTATGATGTCTTGTGTTTGCTTCTCGGAATAGCCAAGGGCGCTTAGCGCGCGCGGGACAGAGCGGTTGATAATTTTAAAATGCCCGCCGCCGGCAAGTTTCTTAAATTTGACCAAGGCGAAATCAGGTTCAATGCCTGTTGTATCGCAATCCATCAAAAGCCCGATGGTGCCTGTTGGCGCGATGACGCTGACCTGCGCGTTTCTAAAGCCTGTTTCCGCGCCCAGCTTTTGTGTCTTGGTCCAAAGGGTCACAGCGCGCTTACATAGTTTATCAAAAGGGCAGTCAGAGCGGTTCAGCGGCGTGGGCTGATAGGACAGGCCTTCATTGGCGACGCGGCCTTCTGCGGCGCGTCTGTGATTTTGAATAACGCGCATCATCGGCGTCGAGTTCTCTTCATATCGCGGGAACGCGCCCATGGTTTTAGCCATCTCAGCCGAAGTCAGATAGGCTGTGCCGGTCAGCACCGCCGTGATTGCGCCCGCCGCCGCGCGGCCCTCTACGCTATCATAGGCAATGCCGCAGGACATTAAGAGCCCGCCCAGATTAGCATAACCAAGGCCAAGCGTTCTAAACTCATAAGAGCGCTTGGCAATCGCCTCGGAGGGGAATTGCGCCATAAGCACAGATATTTCGAGCACTATCGTCCAGAGCCGCGAGGCATGTTCAAACGCCTTAAGATCAAATTGATTATCTTGCGTGCGAAATTTAATCAGGTTCAAAGAGGCTAGGTTACAGGCCGTATCATCCAAGAACATATATTCGCTGCACGGGTTAGAGGCCGTGATTGGGCCTGACTGCGAACATGTATTCCAGGCATTAATCGTGTCGTGATATTGCACACCCGGATCGGCAGAAGACCAAGCTGATTTGGCAATTTTATGCCAAAGCTCTCTTGCGCGAATATTCTTAGCCACCGCCCCGTCCGTGCGGCGAATAAGGTCCCATGTCTCGTCATTTTTGACGGCCTCTAAAAAGGCATCGGTAATGCGCACCGTGTTATTGGCGTTTTGACCCGAGACCGTGCGGTAGGCTTCGCTATCCCAATCCGCGTCTAGTTCTGGCACGTTGATTGTGTCTATACCTTGGCGCGCCAGATGCAGCGTTCGCTGTATAGCCCCATCTGGCACGCCGTCACGGCGCGCGGCTTTAATTTCGCGTTTAAGGGCGGCATTTTCCGCCACGTCGAAACATTCTTCTTCTGTCCCAGAGCAATTAATGCAGGCTTTGATAATAGCGTTAAGACGGCGTTTTAAAACTTTAGAGCCTGCCACCAAAGCGGCGACCTTCATTTCTTCGGAGGTTTTCCAGTCAATGAAATCTTCCACATCAGGGTGATCAATATCAACGATAACCATTTTCGCGGCGCGGCGTGTGGTGCCGCCAGATTTAATCGCGCCAGCTGACGCGTCCCCGACTTTTAAAAAACTCATCAGGCCTGATGATGCCCCGCCGCCCGAAAGCGGTTCACCCGCCCCGCGTAAGCCAGAGAAATTAGACCCTGTGCCTGAGCCATATTTGAACAGCCGCGCTTCACGCGTCCATAAATCCATAATGCCGCCTTTTCCAACAAGGTCATCATTGGCGGATTGGATAAAACAGGCATGGGGCTGTGGATGCTCATATGCGCCAGTCGAAGGTTTCACCTCTCCCGTCGCGTAATCAACATAGCTATGCCCTTGGGCCGGGCCATCTATACCGTAGGCCCAGTGCAGGCCCGTATTAAACCATTGCGGGGAATTGGGCGCCGCAATCTGAGAGGCGAGCATAAAGCGTAGCTCGTCATAAAAGTTCCGCGCATCTTTTTCGGCGTTAAAATATCCGCCTTTCCAGCCCCAATAGGTCCAGCAGCCTGCAAGCCGGTCAAAGACCTGCCGTGCATCATTTTCTCCGCTTCGTTTAAACAGCTTCTTGCCGCGCTTGGGTTTGCTGTCATCGGGTACCTGACGGCGTAGCCAGTCAGGGATTGTGTCTTCGTCAACGGGCTTAAGGAGCGATGGTACGCCTGCGCGGCGGAAATATTTTTGCGCCAGAATATCACAAGCCACTTGTGACCAGCTCTCCGGGGCCTCAAATTCTACGGCGTCGGTAATCGCCTCGCCCGATATATCACGCACTTCGCTTCGCACCGTGGCGAAGGGTATGGCGGAATAAGGGCTTTGCCCTTCCGCAGTGAAATGACGTTTAATCTGCATATTACCTGAGTCCTTACATTAAGATAAGAAGTAAGGGACGTGAGAGCAATAGCTTTGTGGAGGCTAATTCATCACCGCAAAACGCGCATCATAATGGGCCCAGAAACGCTCCGCAATGCGCGCTGTTTCATTTAAGGGCTCATAGGCCGTAATATCGAACTTTCCATTAAAGCGCTGAATGTTACAGCGCGCGCCCAGCGCGTCATAGAGGGTTTGAAACTTGCCCGGATTGCCTTCCATGGGGAGCCTGAAAACGCTCTTGCCCGTACTTGCCGCCTCAGTCAGCATATTCGTACTATCCTCGGTCACGAAGAGAATTTCAGCGCCGCCTAAAAAGGCGTTATAGGGGTTAGGGCCATCCCCATCATAAAGCCATATATGTTTATGTGTATCTGCTAACTCCCGCCAGCTCTGCCGCGCAAAGTCTGGCGTGCGGCGTGACAGGGTAATGAGCAAGCTATGGCCTTTTTCAATAACGGTCTTGGCTGTGGCCAGATGATTGGCATGGGTTTTTTGTGTCAGCTTATGCGTTTTAGAATGTCCGCCAATTAAAAAAGCCGCGCGCGGCATGGGCAGCACGTCGAGCTGATCTGCAAAATTTATCGTCTTGCCTGCAATCTCGGCTTTTATGATACGGTTGGGCGAGCCAATCATGGTCTCGACATTGGCCCCTGTAAGGGCGTCATGTGTCGGCGCAATCACAAGGTCAAAGCGGGCAGGGTCAAGACGCGGGTCTTGGATATAGGCTGTAAAACATGTGGGGGCCGCTTTTTTAAGCGCAAATAAAGGCGCGATGGCCTGCCGCCCGCAACCTATAGCCATATCAGGCGGGGCGTCTTTAATGCCGTAATCAGAGAGTTTTGATTTAAGCGCAAATTGCAGACTTGGGCTGGCGGCCTTAAAGGCCGCGCCAGCATCAATGATTAGCGGGGTAATATTTGTAGGCCGTAGCCGCGCGACGGCTTCGGCGAGACCTAAGGCCTGATTTTCAATACCGCGCCGCCCATCGGTTATGACCAGGCAGCTAACCGGCTCGGCGGTCATTATTTGTAGCTGACTTCCAAAATCTCATAGCCTTTAGACCCGCCCGGCGCGATGACTTCGAAAACATCGCCGACTTCTTTGGAAATCATAGCCCGCGCAATAGGCGAGGTGATTGAGACCTTACCATCTTTAACGCTGGCTTCATCTTCGCCAACAATTTGGTAAGTGCTTTCTTCATCCGTATCTTCATTGACGATTTTGACAATGGCGCCAAATTTCACCGTATCGCCAGACATCTTTGAGGTATCAATGACTTGGGCGAGAGAGAGTTTTGATTCAAGTTCTTGAACGCGGCCTTCAATAAACCCCTGTTTTTCCTTGGCGGCATGGTACTCGGCATTTTCCGATAAATCGCCATGTTCACGCGCAACAGAAATCGCATTGATAATCTCTGGACGCTCCACAGATTTCAAATGTTTCAATTCAGCTTCAAGGGCGGCATGTCCGCCAACTGTCATCGGGTATTTTTGCATTTTCTTTATCCAAAATTCTTAGGCCGCGCACAGATAAGCTCTTTTTCCATGGAATCAAGGGAAAAGGTCTTAACTATCTTTATCTGTATTTGTGTATCGATGAGGGTAAATTTTTCGCAAACATATAAAGTTCAATGGAGTCCTACGACATCATTACATCAAATTTATTGTTTTTCGATAATAATCTCTAGACATTTCCCTTCAAATAGTTTATCGAAAAACAATAAAGAGAAATATCCCCTTCGAACTGGTATTCTCTTTATCCCCGTCTTCGGCGGAGTGCCATTTTGTCGATGACGGGTTTCACTAAAGCAAATTGTATAACGTAATTTGCAATAATAAAGGAGACCCTAATGAGACAGCTCATTAAAACAACGACAGCCGCATTGGTGATTGGCGGCAGCTTTGCAATCACAAGCCCAGCCTTTGCGGACCCCCTAAATGCAGAGATTATTAAAACGACAATCGACCAACGCGATCTGGCGACAGATTATGGTGTTGAGCGCGTTTATAACGCCTTGGCGCGTAAAGCCGAGAGCTCTTGCACGTCGCCTGGACCTGTTCCGCTTTCCATTAGGCATATGGAAAAGCAATGTACAAAAGCCTTACTTGAAGATTTTGTTTTTGATGTCGATAATGAGGCCCTGACGCGGCTTTATAAAAACGAATTTTCGTAAAACCGTTTTTAATATCTAAGCTTTGACCCTGCGTTTTACGGAGGGTTTTTTTATGGCTTAAGTTTACGGGATGACGGCGCAATAAAAAACGGCAGGGGTGCCACCCTGCCGCTTATAAATGTCCAATTTCCCATTTTACGAAAGGAGACGATAAATAAGTCAGGACATCATTACGTTGCAAACTTTTCTCGCTAGAGTCAAGCCCCAGATTCAGATGAAATAGGGTTAACCCCTTGCAATTGCTTGCAAACTTTCGACCTGATAATCATCAGTTGCGAGCTCTTTTATCGCTTGAACGCAGGCGCGCGCTGCGGCGGCGGTCGTGAAGTAAGGTATCTTTTGGGTCAAAGCTGTTCGGCGTAATGAGAAACTATCTTGCAGAGATTGTTTCCCGCTTGTTGTATTAAAGACGAGCTGGATATCACCATTTTTCATCGCGTCCACAATATGGGGGCGACCCTCATGAACTTTCTTGACATATTCAACTTCTATACCTTGCTCGCGTAAATATTTTGTTGTTCCGCCTGTCGCGACAATTTTAAAGCCCAGCTTTATGAGGTCGGCGGCAAGCTCTGCCATTAGAGGCTTATGCTGCTCGCGCACTGAGATGAAAACTTTTCCTGAAGAGGGGAGATTGACACCACCGCCTAGCTGGCTTTTGGCAAAGGCCATACCGAAGGTTTCAGCCAATCCCATAACTTCACCCGTTGAGCGCATTTCAGGGCCAAGCACCGTATCCACGCCAGGGAAGCGGGCAAATGGAAAGACCGCTTCTTTCACCGCAATATGTTTTTGCGGCTTCACAGAGAGGTCAAATTCAGAGAGTTTTTTACCCGCCATAACTTTGGCGGCGATATTAGCAATGGGCTGGCCAATTGCTTTGGCGACAAAAGGCACCGTACGTGAGGCGCGCGGATTAACTTCAATCAGATAGACAACATCATCTTTGACCGCGAATTGCGTGTTCATAAGCCCAACAACACCGAGCTCTAAGGCGAGAACTTTGGCTTGTCTGCCAAGTTCCTCCACGATTTCATCCGATAATGTGTAAGGCGGAAGAGAACAGGCCGAGTCGCCAGAGTGAACCCCGGCTTCTTCAATATGTTCCATAATGCCCGCAACATAAACGTCTTCGCCGTCACAAATAACGTCAACATCCACTTCAATGGCGTCACGCAAATATTGATCAATTAGGAGCGGGGACTTACCCGAGACGCGGACAGCTTCTGTAATATAGCGCTTAAGCTCGGCGTCATTATCAACAATTTCCATGCCGCGTCCGCCAAGCACATTAGAAGGGCGCAGAACGAGCGGATAACCAACGGTTTTAGAGGCCTCAATGGCTTCTTTGGCGTTTTTAGCAATCGCGTTATTGGGTTGCTTGAGATCTAGTTTTTCAACAAGGGCTTTAAACCGTTCGCGGTCTTCCGCGCGGTCTAGCGCGTCGCGCTTTGTCCCTAAAAGGGGTATGCCGTTCGCTTCCAAGGCTTCGGCGAGTTTAAGCGGTGTTTGCCCGCCAAATTGGACGATTACGCCTTTCAGCGAGCCAGCTTGTTGCTCAGTCATGATGAGTTCAAGCACATCTTCTTCGGTCAAAGGTTCAAAATAAAGACGGTCCGAGGTGTCATAATCAGTTGAGACGGTTTCCGGATTACAATTCACCATGATGGATTCGATATCAATATCATCCAGCGCATATGCGGCGTGACAGCAGCAATAATCAAATTCAATCCCTTGGCCGATACGGTTTGGACCGCCGCCGAGAATGATGACTTTATCACGGCTTGAGACGCGGGCTTCATCATCGACTTTGCCGCCAAAGCTTGGGACTTCATATGTCGAATACATATAAGGTGTTTTGGCTTGGAATTCGGCCGCACAGGTGTCGACGCGCTTATAAACGGGGCGGACGTCTTTGGCGCGGCGGGCTTTGCGCACGGCTTGCTCAGTTTTGCCTGTCAGCTCTGCGATGCGCGCATCGGCAAAGCCTTCGGATTTAATGGAACGCCACTCTTGCTCGGTCTTAGGCAGACCGTTTGATTTTAGCCACTGTTCTGCTTTTACGAGGTCTTGAATTTGGCGCAAAAACCAAGGGTCGATTTGCGTATATTGAAAAATCTTCTCAAGGGTGAAGCCTTGGCGAAACGCTTGCGCGATAACCAAGAGGCGGTCTGGGGCAAGGATTGAGAGCCGCGCTTTCATCGCGTTTTTAAGCTCATCCGCACTCATCTTACCGTTCGGATCAAGTACAATTTCATTAAGGCCCGTTAGGTCAGTTTCCAGAGACCGCAGGGCTTTTTGCAAGGACTCTGAAAATGTGCGGCCGATAGCCATCGCTTCACCCACAGAGCGCATCGCCGTGGTTAAGACGGGTTCTGCGCCTGGGAATTTTTCAAAGGCAAAACGCGGTATCTTGGTCACGACATAATCAATGGTCGGCTCGAAGGCGGCAGGTGTTGCGCCGGTAATATCGTTGTCGAGTTCATCAAGTGTATAACCAACCGCTAGCTTGGCCGCGACTTTCGCAATGGGAAACCCTGTGGCTTTTGATGCCAAAGCGGATGAACGGGAAACACGCGGGTTCATTTCAATCACAACCATGCGGCCATCTTTGGGATTGAGCCCAAATTGCACATTAGAGCCGCCCGTTTCGACGCCGATTTCACGCAGCACCGCAATCGAAGCATCGCGCATAATCTGATATTCTTTATCTGTCAGGGTCAAGGCAGGGGCGACCGTAATAGAATCGCCCGTATGCACGCCCATCGGGTCAATATTTTCAATGGCGCAAATGATGATACAATTATCCGCTTTGTCGCGGACAACTTCCATCTCATATTCTTTCCATCCTAAAAGGCTCTCATCAACGAGGACTTCATTGGTCGGCGATGCGGAGAGGCCCGAGCGGACAATCTCTTCAAATTCTTCTAGGTTATAAGCCACGCCGCCGCCTGTGCCGCCCATTGTAAAGGCGGGGCGGATAATGGCAGGCAGCCCTGTTTCGGGAAGTTTGCGGACAGCCTCGGCAACGCCCTCTGCTATGTTAGGTTCGCCGTCTTCACCCATGGGCGCTGTAATAATTGTGGCGCGGGGATTTTCGAGGCCGATTTTCGTCATGGCCTTAGCAAAGCGGTCGCGGCTTTCGGCTTTGTCGATAACGTCGGCCTTGGCACCAATCATCTCGACGCCATATTTTTTCAGTACGCCCATTTCCTCAAGCGCAAGGGCCGTGTTGAGCGCGGTCTGTCCGCCCATCGTCGGGAGTAGAGCGTCAGGTTTTTCAATCGCAATAATTTTTTCAACTAATTCAGGTGTGATGGGCTCAACATAGGTCGCATCCGCCATGCCGGGGTCGGTCATGATTGTCGCGGGATTGGAGTTTACGAGAATGACCCTATATCCCTCATCTTTGAGGGCTTTACAGGCTTGGACGCCTGAATAATCAAATTCGCAAGCCTGGCCAATAACAATCGGTCCAGCCCCAATGATAAGGATTGACTGGATATCAGTTCTTTTTGGCATAAATTCGGGCCTTTGATTAACACAAAACGGATGCGAATCTGGCCTGAAAAGCCAAATTGTCTCCCTTTAATGAAAGCGCGGTGTTGATACAAGTATTCAAACGCGCAAAAACTATGTTATAAGTGAATAAAGTTTTTATAGGGTGAATCATGGTTTATCGCACACAAAATAGGCGTACGGGCGGCATGCGAAGGCGTCGCGGCGGATTTCGCTGGCAGCTTATGCTGCTTTTTGCCATTGGCGCAGGTATTTACTATTTTGCGAACCAGAAGACGGTCCCTTATACAGGACGTAAGCAACTACGTACGATGAAACCCGCAGCTGAAATGCAGCTCGGTCTGCAAAGCTATCAGCAAATCTTATCCGATAACCGTGAGAATTTGGTGCAAAGTGGCCCTGTGGTTGACGCTGTACGCGAAATTGGCGCGCGTATTGCGCGGGCGGCTTCTGATGAAGACCCAGGTTTTGATTGGGCGTTTAATGTCATCGAATCCGAGCAGGCCAATGCCTTTGCGCTGCCGGGGGGGTACACGGCTGTTTATACGGGCCTTATTCCGATCGCAGAAAATGAAGATGGGCTTGCCGTCATTATGGGTCATGAAGTTGCCCATGCCCTTGCCCATCACGGGGCAGAGCGTATGGCACAGCAAAATATGCAGCGCATTGTCGGGGCGGGCGTGTCTATGGGTGCTGGCGGTATGGATTTTGGCGCGCAAAAGGCCGTCATGGGTATTTTTGGCGGGATTAGCCAATATGGCTTTGCGCTACCTTTTTCACGTAAACATGAATCCGAAGCTGATGAAATAGGGCTGCTTCTTGTGGCCCGTGCGTGTTATGATCCCCGCGAAGCGCCAAAGCTATGGGAGCGCATGGGCGCAGCAGGCGGACCAACGCCGCCAGAATTTGGCTCCACTCACCCCGCGCCTGCAACACGCGTGGCCGATTTTGAGCGGATGATGCCAGCCATGATTGATGTCTATAATCAATCCTGCCCCGATAAGATTCGCTAAACATGACAGACCGTGTGTTGGTCACCGGCCTATCCGGTTTTATTGGATCACATGTCGCAGAACGTCTGCTCGCAAAAGGTTATCATGTTCGTGGGAGCGTTCGTAATAAGGCGAAGGGACAGAAAATTGTTGACGCCCTTGAAGTGGCAGGCAGTGATGTCTCTAAACTTGAACTTGTTGAAGCTAATTTAAGCGCGGATGCAGGTTGGGCAGAGGCTGTCAAAGATTGCCGCTATATTCAGCATATTGCCTCCCCGCTTCCCCATGACGCGCCAAAGGAGCGTGAAGCTTTGGTGCCAGAGGCGAGAGCCGGCGCGCAGCGTGTTTTGGAACATGGCTTTTCAGCGGGCGCAGAGCGTATTGTCTTAACATCATCCATCGCCGCCATGATGGGACAACGCGGTAAAGGCGCGAAGATGATGCTGACCGAAAATGATTGGTCTGATCCCGAATGGCGTCTCATGACATCTTATCCGATTTCAAAAACGCGAGCCGAGAAATCGGCTTGGGCCTATGTCAATGCACAGGGCTTGAAGGATAAATTAACGACAGTGTGTCCCGGTGTTGTTTTTGGGCCCGATACTTATGGAAATGCAGGCGCGTCATTAGGCCTTTTAAAAGCGATTATGATTGGCCGTATTCCGCGCGCGCCAAAAATTGCTACGCCGTTCATTGATGTGCGCGACTGCGCCGCTATTCATGTTGCGGCTATGACCTCAAAAGAAGCGGGCGGGAGGCGTCTTCTCGCCACAGGTCAAACGCTTTGGCTGAAAGAAGTTGCCGATATATTGCGCGTAAAATATCCAGAGCTAAAAGGCTTGCCCAAAAGTGAAATGCCAAATTTTGTTTTCCGTCTTTTGGCTTTGTTTGACGATTCTGCAAAAGTGCTCTTGCCGGACCTTGGAACCTTTCATGAGGCAGATGCAGCCTATGTTACCACGATGACGCAGGTCATGCCCCGCCCCGCCAAAGAAGCGATTTTAGCAGGGGCAGAGAGCTTGATTGCCAGCGGGGCTGTGCGATTAGACTAGCTTTATCATGATACATCTTGACAAAACAAGATGTTGATTGAAGGGTGTAATTCGAAAGGATTGCGCCATGCAAAATCATGAATACTCACAAAAGAAAGCATCGAGAGCTAAAAGCGTAAAA
The DNA here is from genome assembly GCA_938007935.1 of uncultured Hellea sp. Lineage (GTDB taxonomy): Bacteria > Pseudomonadota > Alphaproteobacteria > Caulobacterales > Maricaulaceae > Hellea. The sequence goes on along the minus strand of CALLMD010000010.1, from coordinate 51,774 downwards.
GAAACGAGTTCAGCTTTTAAATCCGAGCGTCAAAAATTTGCGACCCAAATGGATGCAGATTTACTGCGCCGCCTGCGTGAATATGCAAAATCCGAAGGCCGGCAAATTCAATCCGTTTTAGAAGAAGCGGTTGAGATGATGCTCAAAGAAAAGCAGGGCTATGTGATGCGTCCTGATGTAAAGGCGGCGCATGATGAAGTGCTTGAGCGTTATCATGATCTTTTCGTTGAACTTGCTAAATGAAAAGATGGTATCCGAGTGTTGAAGATGTCTTAGTATTTCACGAAATTCAAATTCGAATCTTTGGCGGTGCGTCTGGTGTTCGGGATATGGGACTCGTAGAAATGGCCGTATATAGACCCCGTACTGGATATTATCAGGACATATTAGAAGAAGCTTCTGCGCTTTGGGAAAGCTTTATGATGAACCATCCTTTTGTCGATGGCAATAAACGTGTGGCCGCCGACGTGATGCTGACGTTCTTAAAAGTCAATGGTATTGACGTTACAGCAGATAGCCAAGCCATGATAAAATTTATTTATGGCCTGTTTGATGAAAAAACGGTGACCTTCAAAAATCTCGATGCTTGGCTACGTCAGAACACTAAAGTAGCCTAAAGCGCGTTTGCAAATCTCTCAAAGAGGTAAAAACTATCTTGCGGGCCGGGGCTGGCCTCTGGGTGATGCTGCACAGAGAAAACAGGTTTGCCTTTAAGCTGAATACCGCAATTGGAGCCATCAAAGAGGCTGACATGGGTCTCAATAACGTTTTCGGGCAGACTGTCTTGATCAACGGCAAAACCGTGATTCATCGACACGATTTCGACTTTATTTGTCGTGTAGTCTTTGACGGGATGGTTGGCCCCGTGATGGCCTTGTTCCATTTTCATGGTTTTTGCGCCAAGCGCGAGGGCCAGCATTTGATGCCCCAGGCAGATGCCTAGAATAGGTTTATCGGCGGCGATAATCTCTTGAATAATCGGAATGGCATATTTGCCTGTTGCAGCGGGATCGCCGGGGCCATTAGAAAGAACGACGCCATCAGGCTTAAGCGCCAATATATCCTTGGCGGGGGTTTTTGCTGGCACGACGGTCACTTTCATACCCGAGGAGACAAGGTTGCGCATAATATTACGTTTGACGCCATAATCGATGAGGACAACAGATTTCACGCCCTCTTTATTCTCATAGCCTTTTGGCCAGACCCAGCGCGCTTCTCGCCAGTCAAAATTTTCTTGTGTTGAGACGCCAAGCGCAAGGTCTGCGCCGACAAGTCCGTTCCAGCCGCTAGCTTTGGCTGCCAAGGCCTTGATATCAAATTTTCCATCAGGGGCGTGGGCGATAACGCCGTTAGGCATGCCGTTATCGCGGATGAATGACGTCAAGGCGCGCGTATCCACACCTGATAAGCCGATTATGCCGCGCTGCTTAAGCCAGTCGCAAAGCTCAGATTGTGAACGCCAATTTGAGGCCGGCGTTATAGGGGCTTTAAAGATGGCCCCGCGCGCCGCGTTTTGGGCTTGGGCTGTGGCCGCTTCCTCGTCTTCAGGGGTCGTGCCCGTATTGCCAATATGCGGGAAGGTAAAGCAGATAATCTGGTCGGTATAAGAGGGGTCTGTCAGGATTTCCTGATAACCTGTCATCGCTGTATTAAAGCAGACTTCGCCCACAGCCTCCCCAATTGCGCCGCAGCCCTGCCCATAAAAAACCTCGCCATTTGCGAGGATGAGGGCGCCTGTGGCGGTTTGATTAAAGACTTGCTTTTTGTTTTCGTCGCTCATAAATCCCCGTTTTGCCCTTTTTAGGCGCAGGTGCAGTTACTGTGCGGGTGTTTTAGTCAGGGCGGCACAGGATTCAAGGTTTAATATTTCTCGGGCTTGGCATTCAGCCCTTTATTCCTATACAATCCTCGGAATAATCCTGCAAAACAGCGCGTGGGGCTGCTTTTTGTACCTGATCAAGCCCATAAAGGTGTGATCAATTTGAAGGGACAAACATATGGCTGAAGCCCAAACGACCTTACGCGAATCGATTTCAGACTCGACTAAGGATGCTATGAGAAGCAAGGATTCCTTGCGTGTCTCGACATTGCGCCTTGTCAGCGCTGCGATAAAAGATCGTGATATTGCCGCAAGGTCCGAAGATCGCTGCGATGGTATTGACGAGCCAGAAATTCTTTCACTCCTTGCGAAAATGGTGAAACAGCGTGAAGAGAGCGCCAAAACCTATGAAGAAAATGGCCGACCTGAACTTGCTGAGCGTGAGCGCAGCGAGATTGAAATTGTACGCGAATTTATGCCCAAAGCGCTATCTGAGGATGAAATGAAAGTGGCAATCGCGGTCATTGTCGAAGATACAGGCGCAACATGCCTTAAGGATATGGGTAAAATTATGGGCCGCCTAAAAGGCGAATATGCAGGACGTCTTGATATGGGCAAAGCCGGCGCAATCGTTAAGGACCACCTAACGGGCTAAACAGCCTAAGCTTTTAGGAAATATTCGTACGCGACATTTTCAGTCTCCGCGCTCATCGGATAACCTGTTTTGGCAAGGCTGGCTTCGAGGTCGCGGCGATCATTTTTAGGAATCTGAAACCCGCAAAGAACATGTCCCATTGAATGGCCATGATTGCGGTAATGGAAAAGAGAGATGTTCCACCTGGCATCGAGGTTGATGAGAAACTCCGTCAAAGCGCCGGGGCGTTCGGGAAATTCAAATCGGTAAATCACTTCATCAATATCTTTACTGGCCCTACCGCCTACCATGTGCCGTAGGTGACGTTTGGCGAGGCGGTCTTCGGAAAGGTCAGCCACAGAAATACCATGGGCGGCCATCGCCGTGATGACATCTTCGCGCTCGTCCAAGGATTTAATTTTTATCCCGACAAGCACATGTGCATTTTTAGTTTCAGCATAGCGGTAATTAAATTCTGTGACGGGGCGATTGCCGAGCGCTTTGATGAAGTTTAGAAACGCGCCGGGTTTTTCAGGAATAGTTGCCGCAAAGAGCATTTCTTCGCCTGCGCCAAGTTCGGCCCGTTCGACGATGTGACCAATGCGGTCAAAATTGACATTGGCGCCAGAAATGGTGACCGCGCAATCCCCCTTTGGGGCAAGCCCCATACGCGCTTGTTTAATAAGCCCGGCCAGGCCAACCGCGCCCGCAGGTTCAACAACCGTGCGCGTGGCTTCAAAGACGTCTTTTACCGCCGCGCAAATTTCGTCATTAGACACGGTGATACATTCATCAACAACGGATTTTGAAATCTCCAAAGTATTCGTCCCGATAAGCTTAACCGCGACGCCATCGGCGAAGCCGTCAACTTTATTTAAGGGGGTTGGTTTACCCGCGGCCAGTGATGTTTTTAGCGTTGCCGCGCCTTCGGGCTCGACGGCGATAATTTTTGTCTCTGGCGATACGGCTTTGACCCAAGCGCCAATCCCGGAGACTAATCCGCCGCCGCCCACGCAAACATAAATTGCCTCTGGCATACGCGGCATTTGCTCTAATATTTCTTTTCCAACTGTGCCTTGGCCTGCAATCACGTCGAGCTCGTCAAAGGGATGGATGAAGACCGCGCCGCTATCATTGGCGTAGTCAATGGCGGCGTCGCAGGCGGCGTCATAATTATCCCCGACAAGACGCGTTTCTGCCCCGCGCGCTTGTACGGCTTCGACTTTAATCAACGGCGTTGTGACAGGCATGAAAATCACGGCATTGGTTTTGTAATAGGCCGCCGCTGCTGCCATGCCTTGCGCGTGGTTTCCCGCGCTGGCCGCGCAAACGCCTTTAGCTTTTTCAGCGTCACTGAGCCCGGCAATGCGGTTAGCCGCGCCGCGAATTTTAAAGCTAAAGACATCTTGAAGGTCTTCGCGTTTAAGCCAGATATTCCGGCCATGTTCCGCGCTCAGTTTTGGCGCAAGCTGGCACGGCGTACGCTTGGCGAGCGCATATACATCCGCGGCTTCAATACGGGCTTTAAGCTCATTTAGATTAACTTTGGGCATGAGCGTCCAAGTTTTCGGCAATCCATTGCCCAACCTCTTGGGTAGACAGGGAGCCGCCAAGATCGCCCGTTGTCTTTCCCGCGTCCAGCGCGGCTTCAACGGCGGCTTCTATGGCGCTTGCTTCAGCGTCCATCCCGAATGATAAGCGCGCCATCCAAGCTGCAGATAAGATCATCGCAAGCGGATTAGCTTTGCCTTGACCCGCAATATCAGGGGCGGAGCCGTGAATGGGTTCATACATGCCAACATTACCATCCGAGAGTGAGGCCGAAGGGATAACGCCCATAGAGCCCGCAAGCACAGAGGCTTCATCGGTGAGGATATCGCCAAACATATTCTCAGTCAGCACGACATCAAAGTCTTGCGCGCGTGTGAGCATATGCATGGTCATAGCATCGACGAGCAGGTGTTCTAGCTCAACTTCGGGATAGCGCGCCGCGACTTTGATGACGGTCTCGCGCCATAACCGTGATGTTTCCAGCACATTTGATTTATCGACTGAGGTGACTTTTTTGCGGCGCTGCATAGCAAGGTCAAACGCTTTGATGGCAATGCGTTCAACCTCGGCTTCGCTATAGCGGCACTCATCATAAGCGCCTAAATTATCGCGGCCCTTTTTGCCGAAATAAATTCCGCCTGTCAGCTCGCGCATGACGACGAAATCTGTGCCCTCAAGACGTTCACGTTTCAGCGGGGCGTGATCAATCAAAGCGGGGTAGGGCTTACACGGGCGTATATTGGCATAAAGGTTAAGGTTCTTACGCAGCGGCAAAAGCGATCCAAGCTCTGGACGCTCTGCGCCTTTCAGGTGATCCCATTTCGGCCCGCCCACAGCGCCCAGTAATATTGCGCCTGTTTTTTCACAAGAGGCATATGTCTCATCAGGAAGGGGCGTGCCAACTGCGTCAATTGCCGCCCCGCCAATAAGGCCAAATTCAGGTTCAAGCGTATGCCCATAAGCGCCCGCCATAGCGTTTAAAACGGTCATGGCCGCTTCGCCGACTTCGGGGCCGATGCCGTCACCGGGCAGATATGTGAAGTTGATATTACTCATTTAACCGCGCGCCTTTTCATATGCCGCAATGGCATCATCTTGATTTTGTAAATAGCCCATCTCGTCCACGCCCTCCATCAGGCAGTGGCGTGAAAAGGCGTCGATTTCGAAATTATAAGTCCCGCCATTTTTAGGCAGGCGCACTTGCTGCGTGTCTAGGTCAATTGTGACCTCCTCGCCGGGGTGATCGAGGAGCCATTGATGCGCGCTCTTTTCTATCACAATAGGGAGCAAGCCGTTCTTAAGTGAGTTATTGCGAAAGATATCCGCAATCTCAGAACTAATCACAACACGAAAGCCATAATCAGTGAGACCCCATGGCGCATGTTCACGCGATGAACCACAGCCAAAATTATGACCCGCGACAAGAATTTCGCAGGCTTTGCCCGCCTCACTATTAAGCTCATGATTGGTGGGATTGCCATTGGCGTCATAACGTAAATTGGCAAAGACATGTTCACCCAGCCCTGCCTTGGTTGTCATGGACAAAAATTTTGCGGGCATGATTTGGTCAGTATCAATATTGGTTAGGGGTAAGACCAAAGTGCGAGAGGTGACCGTTTTTAGGGGCTGAAAACTCATGCGGCTGTCTCCATATTGCGCGGGTCTGTGATGACGCCGTTCACCGCGCTGGCGGCGGCCGTTTCAGGGGAGGCGAGTACCGTGCGCACGCCCGGCCCTTGGCGGCCCATGAAATTACGGTTCGAGGTCGAGACGACAAGGTCCCCCGGCGCGCCAATATCCCCGTTCATGCCCAGACACATAGAACATCCCGCCTCGCGCCATTCTGCTCCAGCATCCGTAAATATTTTATCGAGACCTTCATCTTCGGCGCGGGCTTTAACGAGAACACTTCCGGGAACGACAATCGCCGTGACATTGCTGGCGACTTTACGGCCCCGAAAAATAGCGGCCGCTGCGCGCAAATCTTCCATACGGGAATTGGTACAGGAGCCGATAAAGACTTTATTGACGGGGGTGCCCGCGATTTTCGCGCCTGCTTTGAGTTGCATATAGTCCAAGGCGCTTTCATCAGTCGCGTCCGCGGCTGCGGGAATAACCGCGTCAACCGCTATGCCCATGCCGGGGTGCGTGCCATAGGTCACCATAGGCTTGATGTCTTCGGCTTTGATATGGACTTCCTTGTCAAAAACCGCGCCTTCATCTGTGGCGAGGCTCGCCCAATCGGCGCAGGCCGCATCGTAATCCTCAGGCGTGAATTTGCGGTCTTTCAAATAGCTAAATGTGGTTTCATCTGGCGCAATCATGCCGCAACGCGCGCCCGCCTCGATGGACATATTACAGACCGTCATGCGGCCATCCATTGACATCTGCTCAAAGACATTACCGCGATATTCCAGCGCGTAGCCAGTGCCCCCGCCAATGCCGATTTCGGCGATGATGGCGAGGATAACATCCTTGGGCGTTACGCCCTCGGCAAGCTGCCCATTGACGTTAATCGCCATGGTTTTGGGTTTTGGCATGAGGATACATTGATTGGCCAGAACATGCCCGACCTGAGTCGTGCCTATGCCAAAAGCAATCGCGCCAAAAGCCCCGTGCGTGCTGGTATGGCTATCGCCGCACACAATGGTCATGCCGGGTTGCGTCGCGCCTAGTTCTGGCCCCATAACATGGACAATGCCGCGATTATCAGAGTCCCAGCCATGGGTCTCGATACCGTACTCTTCGGTATTGGCGAGCAGGGTTTCAACCTGTGTCTTGGCTTGCGCGGTCACATAGGGACGCGAGCCATCGAGATTAATCTTGGTGGGCGTCGAGTGATCAATCGTCGCCAGTGTGCGGTCGGGTCGGCGCACTTTAAGGCCGCGCTCCCGCAGCACGGTAAAGGCCTGCGGGGATGTCACCTCATGGATAAGGTGCAGGTCAATATAAAGCGTGGCTGGATTAGTCTTCGTTTCAGGGACAACAACATGACGCTCCCAGACTTTGTCAAAAAGTGTTTTAGCAGTCACTAATTTTCCTCCCAAGTCATTTCGCCGCCGAACGCAGTGAGGCCCGGAATCCATACCTGATAACTTGCCATAAAAATGGCCCATCATTCTCATTTGAACCTCTCAGGAATGGGTACCGGGCACACCAAGGGTGCGCGTCGGTATGACTATATTGCTGAGTCTTTCCCATATTAGTGCTGCGCCGCAATTGCTTGTTGGCGTACGGCCCTGCGTTCAATTCTATTAATCACGTCCAAATAGGCTTTGGCACCTGCTAGCACTGTATCCGTGCTGGCCCCGCGGCCGTGATAATTCTCAAATTCAGTCGAGACGCGAACAGCCGCTTCGGCCATGGCGTCTTTGCCTTCCGAAACAGATTGCACGGTAAAACTCTCAAGGTGAAGCGGATGACCCGTAATATCGGAAATGGCGAGGAAGACGGCATTAACAGGGCCAGCGGCCTCTGAGATGGCTTGCTTCGTTTCGCCACTCTCATGGATTAATTTCACAGTCGCTTGGGGGCTGCGGTTATCATCAGAGCCCGCCGAGACATAAAGGCTGTCAATCGCCCAAGGGCCTTGCGTGCCCACAGCTTCGCCCAAAATCAAGGCTTCGAGGTCGGCGTCAAAGACTTCCTTTTTGGCATCGGCGAGTTCTTTGAAAGAGACAAAAACAGATTGCAGCTGATTATCCGATAATTCAAAGCCGAGTTTTGACGCGCGGTTTTTAAGCGCGGCGCGGCCAGAATGTTTGCCCAAAACAAGATTATCCGTCGAGACGCCGACATCTTCGGGTTTCATAATTTCATAGGTTTCGCGGTTGGCCAAAACGCCGTGCTGGTGAATACCGCTCTCATGGGCAAAGGCATTTTTACCGACAATGGCTTTGTTACGCGGCACGGGATTGCCCGTAATGGTCGCGAGCAATTTCGACGCGCCGTAAAGGCCTTCGGTTTTAATTCGGGTCGATAAGCCATAGAAATCTTTGCGCGTATTAATCGCCATAATGACTTCTTCGGTCGCGCAATTACCTGCGCGCTCGCCAATACCGTTCAGCGCGCATTCGACTTGACGCGCTCCGCCGCGCACTGCCGCCAAGGAATTTGCCACGGCGAGGCCCAAATCATCATGACAATGGGCGGAGAAGATAGCCTTATCTGAGCCTTCGATTTCAGTGGTTAAGAAATGAAAGAGGTCCTGAATTTCCTCGGGTGTGGTATAGCCAACCGTGTCGGGAATATTAATTGTTGTTGCGCCCGCTTTAATCGCCGCTTCGACAACGCGTTTGAGGTAATCGCGTTCGGTGCGGATGGCGTCTTCGGCAGAAAATTCAACATCATCAGTATATTCAAGGCAGGTCTCGATGCCGGCTATCGCGCGGGCGACGATTTCATCCTTGGACATTTTAAGCTTGAACTCGCGGTGAAGCGGCGAGGTCGCGATGAATGTATGAATGCGCCCTGATTTAGCGGGCTTAATCGCTTCGCCAGACGCGCGAATATCGCTTTCCATACAACGGGCCAGCGAACAGACCGTGCTGTCCTTGATGGTCTGCGCTATTGTTTTAATGGCGTCAAAATCACCGGGGGAGGCGGCAGCAAATCCTGCCTCAATTACGTCAACGCCAAGGCCTTCCAAAGCTTCGGCCATAGCGAGCTTTTGGCCCGATGTCATAGAAAAACCGGGCGCTTGTTCGCCGTCTCTTAATGTGGTGTCAAAAATTCTGACTTGGTTTGTTTTACTCATTTTAAATTCTCGAAAATCTTATTTTGGTCTTCGATGTGCTAAGCGCGCTCTGCATGTCTGCGGCGGCCGACCTTCTCGGCGCTGACCACATTATATAAACGCTCTAATTGCTTGCAGAGTGTATCCAGATTGCTCGGCCCGCCTGTGTCCTCAATATGGACAAGGAGGTCGAAATCGCCATCCACACGCTGCGTACAATGCACATCACGGTAGTCATATCCACGGCGCTCGATCGTGCCGAGCGCCCTAATCAGCGTCCCGCTCACATCATGGAGAACAATTTTCAGTTTCCCCTGAACGCCCGAAGGCTCGAAAGTTTTATCGCGTTGAAGTTCAGTCATGATATGTTACCGCGCTTGAAATGTGTGTGAATAAAAATGGACAGCCCAATGGCGACTAAAAAAATTGGACCAAAAAAGGCGATGATCCAGCCCGTGTAATTTGTATCTGGGTGATAATGCATGCCGACGGCCAGTGGGACCCAAGCCGCAAAGCCTGCCACGATAGCCATTAACGCAATGGTTATATATGATAAAACCCTACTAGACTTAAGAGTTGCAACACCCGCTATTACACTACAAATTACAAGGAATGCCCCAGGCAATAGCAAGGCTTTCAAGGCATCGGCCGTCTCAGCCATTCCGCTTTTGAAAACGCCAAAAACAAAGAGAATTAGACAAAGGGATATGAAAGCAAATGCTCCAAATATGACGCGCAAGAATACCACCTACCGCTCCATCATGTCTGCGATTGGGAATTCGCCCGAAGGCTCGAAAGTTTTATCGCGTTGAAGTTCAGCCATGAGAACCTCCGAAAGGTTTGATGCTATGTGCTGCCGCCAAACAAATAGCTGCTATCGCAAATTGGTTAAGTGCACTGGACAATAATCCCAAAAAAGCAGGATGATGCCTTAGCTTGGCTTGCGCCGCCACTTCACCACCAACATCATTTAGTGCTGACATTGATTGAATTAACGTTGAATAATTGAGTGCTAATGAGATGATAGTTAAGAAAGGAATTAGAATTCCCAAAGTTATTAAAACCGTTCGTAGGATATTTGACATATTACCGCTCCATCATATCCGCATTGCTCCGCCCGGGCGGAACTAATGGCCAGACATTTTCATTCGGGTCGATTTTGACGTGCATGAGGATAGGGCCGTCTGCTGCGAGGAGGCGGTCAATGCCGGCGTCGACTTCATCGGCTGTGTTGACGGTAAAGGCGTCGATTTGAAACGCTTTAGCAAGTAGGGCAAAATCTGGATTATCGTCCAAATTTGTCTCGGAATAATTCTTGTCAAAAAAGACTTCCTGCCATTGGCGCACCATGCCAAGGGCAGAGTTATCCAAAAGGACAATTTTGAGCGGAATGTCGTAGCGGAACAAGGTCGCCAGTTCTTGGATGTTCATCATGATAGAACCATCGCCCGATACTGTAATCACGGTGCGTTCTGGTGCGCCCAGTTTTGCGCCTAGACCTGCGGGCAGGCCAAAGCCCATTGTGCCGAGGCCGCCACTGGTAATGTGATCTTTGGGATCGTCGAAATAACAATGCTGCGCCACCCACATTTGATGCTGTCCGACGTCACAGGTGAATATTGCGCTATCATCCGCGCGGCGCGAGAGATCATGTAAAAGCTTAGGCGCGTAAACACCGGGGGCGGCTGTGGCTTGGGCTGTCTCATAATCCCAGACATGCTCGGTGCGGCGATCATAGCATAGCTTGCGCCATTCATCACAGTCCACGCGTCTCGGATTAAGCGCGGCCAAGTTTTTCTTCAGGCTGCCGTCTAGATAAACATCCACACTGCGCAGCTTATTAATCTCCGCAATATCAATATCCATATGGATTACTTTGGCGTGGGGCGCAAAAGTGTCGAGCTTGCCTGTCGCGCGGTCATCAAAGCGCGCGCCCGCCACAATGAGGAGGTCACATTCTTGTACGGCGTAATTGGCCGCCTTAAGGCCATGCATACCCAGCATGCCTAAAAATTGCGGATGGTCTGAGGGCAAAGAGCCAAGCCCTTTTAGCGTTGACACCACGGGAATATCTGTGCGCTCAACGAGATCGCGAAGCTCCTCCACGCCGTCGCCTTGGGCAATGCCGCCGCCAATATAAAAGAGCGGCTTTTTCGCGGCCTTCATTAAATCTTCGGCTTTGGAGAAATAATCTGACTGGCCCATCTCTGGCTTTTGCTTCGGGTAGGGCCGCCATTTATGACGCTGCGTTGTCATCGCATTGGCGACATCTTTGGGCAGGTCAATCAAGACAGGGCCGGGACGCCCTTCGGCGGCAATGAAATAGGCCTCGGCCACCATGCCGGGAATGTCAGCGGGGTCACGCACAATATAGCTGTGCTTAACCACAGGCAGCGTCATGCCGAAAATATCAACTTCTTGAAACGCATCTGTACCCATCAAATTTGACGGTACTTGGCCCGTAACAAAAACAACTGGCACAGAGTCGAGATAGGCATCGGCAATGGCGGTAATCAGGTTGGTTGCGCCGGGGCCAGAGGTGGCGAAAGCTGTGCCCGTTTTACCTGTCGCCCGTGCATAGCCAATCGCCGCCATACCGCAGCCTTGCTCATGACGGCAAAGAATATGACGGAGCTGCGGTATAGAGGGCAGCACATCATAGACCGGCATAATCGCCCCGCCCGGATAACCAAAGATGGTTTCCACACCTTGTTCCACAAGCGATTCCAGCAATAATTGCGAGCCCGATTTAGACGGACGGTCAGCAATTTTTTCTGTTGCTTGCTTCTCAAATTGTGTGGCTGTGGTCATAATTTTTCTTTTTTATGTTTCGTCATTCTAGGGCTTGTCCCTAGGACCTTTAATCAAATGTTTAAATTGCATTAAAGGTCCTCGGCACAGGGCCGAGGATGACATAATTTGTTAATTCTTTTCCTTATCGACAATTTTATTGGCCGCAATCCAAGGCATCATCTCGCGAAGTTGTCCGCCGATTTGCTCGATTTGATGTGCTTCCATATTGCGGCGGCGAGCTGTCATGCTGGGATAGCCGAGCGCACCTTCTTGGATGAAGGATTTTGCATAATCCCCATTTTGAATATTTTTTAGCGCGGTGCGCATAGCTTCGCGGGAGCTATCATTGACGACCGCTTCGCCTGTGACGTATTCGCCATATTCGGCGTTATTCGAAATAGAATAATTCATATTGGCAATGCCGCCTTCATAGATAAGGTCAACAATAAGCTTGGTCTCATGCAGGCATTCGAAATAGGCCAGCTCTGGCGGGTAGCCCGCTTCGGTCAAGGTTTCGAAGCCCATTTTAATCAGCTCGACAATACCGCCGCAGAGAACCGCCTGTTCCCCGAACAGGTCAGTTTCGGTTTCGTCTTTAAAGGTCGTGTGAATAATCGCCGTGCGTCCGCCGCCAATGGCGCAGGCGTAGGATTTGGCAAGCTCCAAAGCAAAGCCGCTATTGGCGTCTTGCGCGATGGCGATTAAATCAGGAATGCCACGTCCATTGACAAATTCATTGCGAACGGTGTGACCCGGCGCTTTGGGCGCAACCATGATAACGTCAAGATCGCGGCGCGGGGCCACTTGGCCGTAATGAATGGCAAAACCATGACCAAAGGCGAGGGCTGCACCGTCTTTAATATTAGGCTCAATATCTTCGCGGTAGATTTTAGCTTGCAGCTCATCTGGCGTAAGCACCATAACAACATCTGCGCCTTTAACGGCGTCGGCTGTGGCTTTGGATTCAAGGCCGTCCGCTTTGACCTTCTTATTGGTTGAGCTGTCAGGACGCAGGCCGACAACAACGTCAACGCCGCTATCTTTCAGGTTAAGCGCATGGGCGCGGCCTTGGGAGCCATAGCCTAAAACGGCGACTTTCTTTTTCTTGATGATCGAGAGATCACAATCTTTGTCGTAATAGATATCGAGAGATGACATTTGAGAGGTCCTTAGTTTGATTCAAATGGGAATGAGGTAACAGCGCCTTTGGAGGCACTGCCGACTAATTTTGCATATTTGGCATAAGCGCCGTTTGGATATTTTGGTTTTGGCGGGGTCCAACCTTTGGCTCTCGCTTTCAGGTCAGCATCGACATTAATCGTGCGGGCTTCCACGTCGATAGTAACTTTATCGCCGTCTTTAACGAAAGCAATCGGGCCGCCATGGGCGGATTCGGGAGCAACATGACCAATGACGAAGCCGTAGCTTGCGCCAGAGAAGCGGCCATCTGTGATAAGCGCCACATGATCGGCTAAGTCTTGCCCGACGAGGGCGGCCGTCACGCCGAGCATTTCGCGCATGCCGGGCCCGCCGCAAGGGCCTTCGCCGCGAATGATAATGACGTCACCTTTATTGATGCCGTTATTTTGAACAACTTCGAAACACTCTTCTTCGGACTCAAAGACGCGGGCAATGCCTTCAAAGAAAAGCGCGCCGTGACCCGCGAGTTTAACCACGCAGCCTTCGGGGGCGAGATCGCCATAAAGTATGCCGTAGCCGCCGCGTGATTTTACGGGGTCAGAAAATTCGCGCACGACATCTTGGCCCTCAGTTTCGCTCGCGTTCAAAATCTCGTTAAAGAGCGAGCGGCCTGTGACTGTGGGGCTATCATCAATGCGGCCATCATCAATCAAACGTTTACCGATGAGGCCTGAGCCGCCAGCTGCGTAAAGATCAAAAGCCATATATTTCCCGCCGGGCTTCAGATCGCCAATGACAGGAGTTGTGCGTGAAATCTCGTCAAAGGCGTCAATGTCAAAGCCGTCAACTTCGGCTTCGCTGGCAATGGCCAAGAGATGCAAAATCGCATTGGTTGAGGCGGCAGTGGCGGAGAGCGCAATCGCGGCGTTCATCAAGGAATTCTTGGTGATGATGTCGCGCGGCAGGCGGTTTTCTTTGACGCAATCAACGACAAGCTGCCCCGCCTTATAAGCGCTATCATTTTTATCTTCATGCACGGCAGGGACATCATTTGCGCCCATAGGTGAGAGACCCAAAAATGTCATGGCCATGGCCATAGAGTTGGCCGTAAATTGCCCGCCGCACGCTCCCGCGCCGGGACAGGCCGCTTTTTCAATCTCTTTTAATTCTGCGTCATCAATGATACCCGCCGCGCAAGCGCCAACAGCCTCGAAAACGTCTTGGACGGAAAGGTCTTTGCCTTTGTGATTACCGGGCATGATAGAGCCTCCATAAAGCACAACACCGGGAATATTCATCCGCGCAAGCGCCATGCCCGCCGCTGGGATCGTTTTATCACAAGCGACCAAGATTATAACGCCGTCAAGCGAATGGCCTTTGACGGCGAGTTCTATAGAGTCGCATATAACTTCACGTGACATAAGCGAAGCGCGCATGCCTTCACTGCCCATCGTGATACCGTCGGAGACCGCAATTGAGTTGAAATCGACAGGCGTCCCGCCAGCTGCGCGAATACCCGCGCGAACAGGCACGGCTAATTTATCAAGATCCATATTACAGGGGCCCATATTGGTCCATGTATTAAAGACGGCAATCATCGGGCCTTCGAAGTTCTCATCATCCATGCCCGTCGCGCGCAGCATGGCGCGCGCAGCGGCGCGGCTTGGGCCTTTTACAATTGCATCAGAACGTTTGCTCATTCTGTTTCTCTCTCATTTAGCACATAAAAAAACCCGCTCATCTCGGAGCGGGTGAATTAAGGCTTGTTATATTGACCTATATCCCGCTCATGGCTCCGTTAATCAGGAGCACCACAACTGACACCAGAAGGACCACGACAATAGGAGCGATAGAGGGCACAGCGCGGCTGGCTACTTTCACTTTTACGTCTTGCTCTTTGCGATACGGGTTCATGTCATTCCTTTAAACTGAGAATTTCACTATTGTAAACGAAAAAGAATCTCAAGACAAAAATTTACCTCAAATCGACGATATATCTTGTTTCAAAGACAAATTATGTCTCAATACGACTATATTTTAGCAAATGCGTCTTTCAAATCCGAAATCAGGTCTGTCTTATCCTCTAAGCCGACGGAAATGCGAATAAGTGTCTCTTTTATACCTGCAATAGCGCGCGCGTCAGCGTCCATCGCGCGGTGAGTCATGGTGGCGGGATGGCAAATCAAGCTCTCAACCCCGCCAAGGCTCTCAGCAAGTTGAAAGAGAGAAACTGACTCCAAAACCGTTTTGGCCGCCTCGCGCCCGCCTTTGATGTCAAAGGACAACATAGCGCCAGGCCCGCTTTGCTGTTTTTTCATCAGCTTATAGCCCGCATCAGAGCGCAGGCCCGGATAATAGACATGGTCCACGGCTTTATGTTTTTTGAGAAACTTGGCTAGGGCAAGAGCGTTACTCTCGGCGATATCCATGCGGGCATGAAGCGTACGCATGCCGCGCAAGGTCATGAAGGCATCAAATGGCGCGCCTGTGACTCCTGTACAATTGGCCCACCAGCCAAGCTGCTCAAAATGCTCTGGCGTTTTAGCGACAATACAGCCGCCGACAACATCGCTATGCCCGTTCAGATATTTGGTGGTCGAGTGAATGGCGAAATCTGCGCCTAAAGATAATGGTAATTGCCGCGCGGGCGAGAGGAAGGTATTATCGACAGCGACTAAAGCACCGATGTTTTTGGCGGCTTTGCAAATCTCGGCGATATCCACCAAGCGCATGAGCGGATTTGAGGGTGTTTCTATTAAAATAAGTGACGGTTTTTGCTCTAATGCTGATGCGAGGGCTTTGGGGTCGGCTTGATCGATGAAAAGCGTGCGAAACCGCCCTTGGTTTTGGCGGTGGGTCAAAAGACGGTGCGTGCCGCCATAACAATCATGGGGCGCAACGATCAGTTCATCGGAAGACAGCAGATTTGTAACCAAATCAATTGCGGCCATGCCAGAGGCTGTTACAACGCCGCCCGCTCCGCCTTCAAGCTCGGCAATAGCCTTGCCCAGTGCGTCACGATTGGGATTACCGCTGCGCCCATAATCATATTGCCCCTCTTTCTCAAAGCCTTCAAAGCGATAGGTCGAGGAGAGATAAAGCGGCGGGCTAACCGCTTTATAATTTTTATCCGTGCCAATATCGGCTTGAACGATTTTTGTGCGTTTATGGGTCATTAGATTTCCCGAAATTGTTTTGTAAAAATACGACGGTAGTCAAAACGAATGAGCTAAAAATAGTGATCGGTAATAGTGCGGGTGATAGTTCGGATAATAATACTTTTACCGCATTAAAATATCCAAACGGCATCGGGTGAAGAAGAGGAATTATTAAAAAAATAATCGAAACCAATGCAAATATTGCGACTAAGTATAAAAGCCATAATTTGAGATAGTCTTTCATCTCACACCAACTCCCCACAAAACTCTGCCAGTCTTGGGCTCATGGCGTCATATTCTTTTAAGAAGGCATCATGTCCAAAAAGCGAGGTGAAGGTGAATAGCTCTGACGGCCCGCCGAGGCGGTCCCGTAGCTCGCGCATATCGGTAAGCGGGGCGAGCTGATCTGATATCGCGCTCATCAGCAGGGTCGGTGTTGTAATCGTTTCGGGTTCGACGCGGTGCAGGTCAATCGATTCTGACAGCGCGAGAAACCGCTCCGCGTCCATAAGTTCGGCAAAGGCGTCCCCGCGCGAGCCCAGATAATCACAAATATCGAATTGCGAGGGCGAGGTCGCGGTCTCTTCTAATGCAAAACGGTCGGCAAATTCTTCGGCGGTGCGATATGTCGTCATGGCTAGCTCCCGCGCCAGCTTCATCCCTTCCTTGGGACGGCCTGCCTCGATCCCAAGCCTGACTGCGCGCCGTTGAATACCACGCCACGCCACGCCTATGGGATAAGGCTTATGCGCCGCGCCGATAATGCAAAGCTTGCCCACCATTTTGGGAAAAGCCTGCGCAAAAGCCAGCGCCGTCATCCCGCCATAAGAGCTGCCAATGATAGCGGCAACTTTCGTGATGCCTTGATCATCAAGTAACGCCATTAACCGGCCCGCTTGGTCAAATGTTGTGATGCAATCGGGGCGGTTCTCGCTCTCTACGGCGGGGGCGAAATCCATACCAAGGACTTGATATTTTGACGTATCAATCGGCCCGCCATCACGGACGAGGGTTGACCACCAACCGCGGCCAAGCTTGCCGCCATCGGCGATAAAGCGCGAGGCCGAAATCCCGCCCATAACAACAATAACAGGCGCGTTTTCAGGCCCATATAGCCGCCCCATAACGCGGTCATCTTTGAGCACGCAGCCGCGCTCTAGGACATTATCGCCTAATCTGACCTCAATATCGCGCGGCATAGCCGAACTCCGTTCCAGGGCCAAATCGCGGTGAAAGAGATATAATGGCGTCGCGCCTAATCATCTTTCGGTCTGAACCGCAGGATTTGGCACCAGCTGTTAAAAACAAGGTTGCCCCGACATCAAAGGGCCTGTCCCTCCGTCGGTCTTGATGAAGAAAGCCCTATGGCCCAAACGGCAAAAGCCGTCAAGTCCCAGCTAGAACTTAAGCGGCTTATACGGTGGTTATCTGCGTTTGATTACGCAAGCAGGCCTTCATCTACGGCGTACCATTGGGCTTCGCCGTTAAACCAAAGGCCGTCAATATTATTGAGCGTATCTGTCCCCCACACAGGGTGATCAAAGGTGAAAGAGCCATTGGCGTTTTGCGTGACGGTATAGTCAGCGAGGTCGCCGTCAAAATTGACTTGGTTATAGCCGCCATTCCCATTGTAAAAATCATTACCCGTGCCGCCATAATAAAAATCATCAGCATTTGTTCCAATCATACGGTCATTACCGGGCGTTCCGTTCAGCACACCGTCATCGTCAAGACGGAAGGCTGGCTGTCCTTCGGTCAGGCGAATGGCGTCATCGATTGAATACCAAGCTTGCTCACGAGAGAACCAAAAGCCATCAATATCAGTCAGAGTGTCTATGCCCCATGTCGCATGAGAGGCTGTGACGCTTCCATCGGGATTGCGCGTAAATGTATATTCGATGAGCGCGCCATCATATTCAACTTGATTATAATTGCCGCCATTGCCGTTAATCACGTCATTACCGCGGTCACCATAAAAAACATCGTTTTGATTGCTGCCTGTCAGGCGGTTATCTCCTGTATTGCCAATTATGTTGCCATTGGCATCAACAAATCCGTCAACATCTTCGCCGCCTGCTAGGCGCAGCGCATCCGCCATAGAATACCACGCGGCCTCGCCGTTAAACCAGAACCCTTCAATATTGGTCAGCGTATCTGTGCCAAGTGTCGGATGGGCGACAGTCACAGTCCCATTTGGATTTTGAGTAAATGTATAATCCGTCAAGGCCCCGGCATAATCGACTTGATCATATTCGGCATCGGTTCCTGTAAAGCGTTGATTGCCATTTCGGTTGATAAATACGGCCATTTTTTACTCCAAATCCTGTCCCACATCGGGGATTTCGTGTCTTTAGAGGCAATTTTTGTGCCAATTTAGAGTTTAAGAGGTTGGCGCTTTGGTCGCCCAGATAAGAGCGATAAATAACCCTTTCATCGCAGGGAGTATCGCCAAACATATCCCCACGCCCAGCGCGACTAAAAGGGATGTCGCCGCCCAATCAGGCAAGCTTGTTTTAAAGATTATAATATAGAAAAACGGCGCTAATAAATGCCCGCTGACCAGCATACTCGCCCAAGCGGGTCCGTCATCGGCGCGCACCTGCCCCCAATTCTCTCCGCAGGATGGGCACTGCTCGACGGGTTTCAGATAGGCACGAAACAGTTTGGCTTGCCCGCAATTAGGGCATTTCCCGCGCAGGCCACGTTTTAAAATCGGCCATTTGCGCCTTTGGTTTATCTGCTTCACATCTGTCTCTTTCATAGGGTCTCTTAACCTTAACTGTGTTAAAGGCATAGCGAACAAAGTGAAGCAGTTGAATTTAGGGCCCCGCCTCACTAAGTAATGCGCGAAGCATAAGGAAATAATATGACGCATCTTGTTCTTGTCCGGCATGGGCAATCTGAATGGAATAAACAAAACCGCTTTACGGGGTTTCATGATGTTGGCCTCACCGCGGAAGGCGTCAAAGAAGCGAAGAAAGCGGGTAAGCTCCTTGCCAAAGAAGGCATTAAATTTGATATCGGTTTTACCAGCTATCAGCGCCGCGCGATTAAAACGCTCTGGCTGGCTCTCGAAGCGGCAGAGCAATTTCATATTCCAGTGACCAAAGACTGGCATTTAAACGAACGTCATTACGGCGCGCTGACGGGGCTCAATAAGCAGGAAACGCGCGATAAGCACGGAGATGAGCAAGTCCATATTTGGCGCCGCAGTTTTGATACGCCGCCGCCGCAATTAGATATGGATCACGAATACCATCCCAGCAAAGATGCAAAATACGCCCATATTGACCCGACAGAGCTCCCAACAGGGGAAAGCCTGAAAATGACTTGCGAGCGGGTGCTGCCTTATTTTGAGAGCCAAATTCTACCCTTCCTACGGGCCAGCTCTAATGTGGTGATTTCCGCCCATGGAAATTCGCTGCGCGCCTTGATGAAAAAGCTTTTCGATGTCACGGATAAAGATATTCCTGGTTTTGAATTTCCAACGGGGAACCCGCTTTTAATCGAGCTTGAGGACGGCACATTAAATATTAAATCCGCCGCTTACTTAGATAAAAAACGCGCCAAAGATTTACCCGCTATCCCAAAGCCAAAAACTGCTTAGCCCATCTGATAACCACTACATGTCGCTCGCGCTAGATCTGGCGCGGGGGCAACAAGGGCGCACGGCTGAAAACCCTGCCGTGGGCTGCGTGCTTGTCAAAGACGGCGAGATTGTCGGCCAAGGCGTCACTTCTGATGGCGGCCGCCCCCACGGCGAAGCCAATGCCCTCCAAGTCGCTGGCCGCGCCGCCAAAGGCGCAACCGCTTTTGTCACGCTCGAGCCTTGCTCGCATTACGGCCAAACCGCGCCCTGCGCGAACGCACTCATCGCGGCGGGCATTGCGCGCTGCGTCATCGCCGTCATAGACCCCGACCCGCGCGTACATTGGCGCGGCGCAGCCCTGCTCCAAGAAGCAGGCATAGATACGGTCATTGGGCTTTGCGAAGATGAAGCGTTCCAGATTAACGCGGATTTCTTTGGACGGTTTAGCTAGGGGTTAGGCGCTTAAAAGATAAGTTTTTGGAAAATAATGTCATGCCATAAGAGGCTCATTTCCCTGACATAACGCGGAAACCGAATGGTTAGGATTTGATAGGGGCTGGTCTTGGAGCGATCAATGACGTTTGAATACTCAGCGGGTATCAGCTGTCCCTCGACCCCTGATTTTTGACACTCGTAATAAATACGGGGCAGGTGAAAAGCTTGTGAGACAAATAATATCGACCCGCTATTATTTTGAGCAAAGGTGGTTTGGCAAGAATGCCGCGTGATTTCGGCCTCTATATCCAGAATAATATCTTTGTCTGGAATGCCTCTACCTATCATGTAATCTTTCATCACAAGGGCGGCTTGCTCGGTATTGGATAAGATGAGCGTGTTGGTCTTATCGCCTTCATATAAGCGGATGCCCATCTCCAGTCTTTCCATAAGAAGCGGTGAGATTTTTATCATCCTTAACGCGGGTTCCAAATATCAAGGCGGCTTTACCGAAAACCTTTTCTTCCTGCTCCGCCGTCATGACTTTCTGATTTAAAATATGCCAAGGCGAGACGAAGAGCGCGATGAAGAGGGTCAGATATAATAGGTAAGAGACCCGTTTCATTCGTTTTACCATATTTTTGTATCATGAATTGCTGATGTATTTCATTTCTAAAATTATAAATTGGCAGGAAAAAGGCATTCTAAATTCGATACTATTTCTGGCATTTCATCGATTAATCTGCAAGGTATTTGTTTGAAATACAATTATAAATATTATAGCGTTCGCTGGTGTGGTGGGAGCGATATGTATGCCTCTTTATTTAAGAAAATCAGTTAAAGCAGGTCCATTTAGATTCAACTTTTCAAAAAGTGGGGTTGGACTATCAGTTGGAATAACTGGCCTTCGCATTGGAACTGGGCCAAGAGGACATTATGTTCATGCTGGTAGGAATGGAGTTTATTATCGAAGTTCCTTAAAAGTGGGCAATAAAAACAACTCTAAAAAGATCCAATCTCCAAAACATCAAAGAGTTAAAATAGTTGAAAGAACTGAACCTAATATAATTGAAATGAAAGAGGTTGACTCAGGTGAAGTATTAGAAATGCAACCTGAAGAATTTTCTAGTTTATTGAATGAAATAAATAAAAAGCAACAACAAACACCGCTTGCTTCGATTGGCACCATTTTATTAATAGTGCTTGCATTAATGGCTCTCTTTATAACACCAGTCGCGGCATTAATTATTACAATTGCTATCTTACCAGCACGGATTGTTTGTAATTATTTTGACGAATACAAACGTACCGCAGTTATTATGTATGATTTGGAAAGCGAATATTCAAAATTGTACACAAAGTTTACTGAAGCGTTTGATGAAATAATACAAAGTCAAAAAAAATGGCATATTGAGGCAAGCGGTGCAGTTAAAAGTTTAAATGATTGGAAACGAAATGCTGGTGCTTCCAATGTTATTCGTAGAAAAGAGACGCCCATTAACTATCATTCACCGAAAGTAATAAAATCTAATGTGACCCCACCATCTATTGGAGTTGGCACCCAAGTTATATATTTTTTCCCCGACGTAATGTTAATGTTTGATGGTAAAAAAGTTGGTGCTATTTCATATAAAGAATTAAATATTGAAACAGGGACAACCAATTTCATTGAAGAAGAAAAAGTTCCAAGCGACTCAGAAATTATCAGATATACATGGAAACATCCCAATAAAAGCGGGGGGCCAGATAGAAGGTTTAAAGATAACTATGAAATTCCAGTTTGCCGTTATGAAATGATGCATCTTACTAGCGCCAGCGGCGTAAATGAAATTTTAGAGTTTTCTAAAGTCGGAAATCTAAAATCATTCAAGCGTGCTATCAAAAAAATGGCAGAAATTACTTAAACCCGATAGGCCTCAGGGTCATAGCCTTTAATTAGTGCTTCAATCTCGGCTTCATCATCTGTTATCGCGAGTAAATCCTTATAATGCGGGGCCGCTGTTTGCGCGAGCAGCGGCCAGACGGGGTAGGAATATTCATGGTCATCTTGCCCCGTCCAATAATCTTTGCCGAGCATAATCATGGGCGAGTAAAACCCGGCTGTGCCGTAATGATTTTGCGCCGCATCTTGGAATATTTCTTGGCGGGTGCCTGCGCTCCCCGGTGCGAAGATCACGCCGTGACGCGCAATCATCAACAGCCCGTCTTCGCGGATAGAGTTGGAAAAATATTTAGCGATATGGGTCGGGAAGGGGGCGGGCGGCTCATGCCCGTAAAACCATGTCGGAATGCCAATGCTTGGGAACTTCTTTTTATCGGCCTCTGACTGCGGATAGGCTTGCCGAATTTTCCATGCCCGTTCTAGCCAATCGGTATCGGCATATTCCTTACCCGCCTTCGCGCCTTTGGGCCTGATGCTCATGGCGGTAAGCGCCTCTAACATCTCTTCTTCGCTTCGCCCCGCAAAATAAGCGCCAAAATGGGTGGCCTCCATCGCGCCGGGTCCGCCGCCGCTCACCATGAGGAACCCCGCTTTTGTCAGGCGCCGTGAGAGCTTGGCGACTTTGGCGTAAAAGGCGTCACGGCGCTCCATGCCATGCCCGCCCATAATCGCTACAACTTTGCGGCCCTTGATGAGCTCATATAGCGCGTCAGTGATAGAGTGATCATGCAAGTAACGAAACAGCCCGACATCCAGCGGCGTATCGAGTTTGCCGTGTTGGATAAAGTCTTGGTACACTTGGTAATCATAGGAATTTTGATAATCCTGCACGTCTCCGCCCTTATAACCTCGAAAAAGCTCTTCGGGGGCATAAAGCGCGGCCCGATGTGTCGGGAAGCTCATTTTAGGACTATTGGGCACAATCATGCCGCCGCCTTTGACTATGGCATGGGCAGAGGCGCGGCAGAGTTTACAACTCAGGAATATAGAGCCGTGAAACTTTTTATCTTTGAGCTCGGCCTTATAGGCGCGCAAATCCAGCGCTTGAATAGCGGCAGGGGCGCTCTGGGCGGAGAGCCAGCGCTCAAAGTCAGTCAGGGTTTGAATTTCAAGCATGAGGGGCGGGCTACACCTTTTAAGCGGTAAAATGAATCGATGGGACGAGTCTCTTTCAATTCGCATGGTTTATAAAGCTTTTATTCATATTTAAAGATTTTGGCCAAAATTCAGTGCCGCCCGAATGGTGGGCTGGTATTCTTTCATTTGGCGGTGCGAGGTAAGGTTTTCTTAACTCCCGATAATTGACGGTGATTTCGTCTTTCAATTGGGCGCGCTGCTTAACTGAAAATAAACCATAATCTTATATGCCGATTTCATGAGCACAAAAGCGATAGAGATGTTAATTGAACCCGGCGCAGAGGATTTGATTGCGCAAATGGGGCGGCGGATGAAAACCAAGGCCCGCTCTAAAGTCATTGACCGCGCCATTTCCCATATCCGCGACGATTTTCACGCCTCTGACGTTACGGCGTGGTTTTCCGAACTGCGTTTTGCGCCCTCGCGCCGCACAACCGTGCGCCTATCGCCTGATAACGCCGAATATATAAATTCAATCGCCAAGACCGTCGGCCAAGGCCGCCCCGCTGTGCTCTTGGACCTCGTCTATTTCGCCGCCGCAAACCTCACCCGCGAGGATTTAGAGAGTTTGGCTTAGTGGAACTTGCCTCTCGCTTGATTGTTTTGGCCTTCGGTCTGTGGCTCATCTGCGTCAGTTTGTTTATTTTCATTCGGCCCAATGCCGCGCGGCGGGCGTTGCGAAAATTTGCGAGCACGAATTTGATAAATTATACAGAGCTTGGTTTGCGCCTTCTCGTTGGTCTGGGGCTTTATGTCTTTGCAAAATATACGGCCCATAGGGAACTGCTCCATATTATAGGCGGCTTCCTCGCCGCCACAGCTATTATCCTCATGCTTATTCCGCGGGCTTGGCATCATAAATATGCGCTGTGGTGGGCGGATAAGCTCAAGCCGTGGCAGGTGAAGTTTTGTGCGCCATTTTCCTTTATAGCGGGGGCGTTATTAATCAGTGTTGGGGTCTCTTAGCCGTGATATAGCAGGCGTAAAAAACCGCCCTTTTCACGTGCATTTGCGGGGGTTCTCCCCTATATTTTAAGCTGATTCGAGAAAGACACGCTCATGGCAGACCCAGCAGAAAATCCAGTGGAAAATGAAGACGCGGTTTACGGCGCGGATAGTATTAAGGTTCTTAAAGGTTTGGACGCGGTGCGTAAGCGCCCCGGCATGTATATTGGCGATACGGATGATGGCTCTGGTCTGCATCATATGGTCTATGAAGTTGTCGATAATTCCATTGATGAAAGCCTCGCGGGACATGCCGACCGTGTAGAAGTGACTTTGCATACGGATGGGTCATGTAGCGTCTATGATAATGGCCGCGGCATCCCCGTGGATATGCATGAAGAAGAAGGCATGTCCGCCGCCGAAGTGATTATGACCCAGCTTCATGCGGGCGGTAAATTTGACTCAAATTCCTATAAGGTTTCTGGCGGGCTTCACGGCGTGGGCGTCTCTGTGGTTAATGCGCTCTCTGTCTCGCTGCAGCTCTCGATTTGGCGGCATGGCAAAGAGCATTATATGGAATTTAGCCACGGCGAGTCTGTCGCCCCGCTCAAAGACGTTGGCGACGCGCCCGAAGAAACCCGCCGTAATGGTGAAAAGAAAATCCTCACAGGCACGCGTGTGCGCTTCCTGCCCTCCGAAGAGACCTTCACCATGGTTGAATTTGATCGCAATACGCTAGAACGGCGTTTGCGCGAATTGGCCTTCCTCAATTCAGGCGTGATGATTATCCTTACCGATGAGCGCCCCGAAGAAGATATCGTCACCGAGCTTTATTATGAAGGCGGCATCGAGGCTTTCGTGCGCCATCTGGACGCCAATAAAGAAGGCCAGCTTGATAAACCTATCGTGGTTTTGAAAGAGCAAGACGGGATTACCGTCGAGGCGGCTTTGTGGTGGAATGATGGCTATCATGAAAATGTGCGCTGTTTCACCAATAACATCCCGCAGCGCGATGGCGGCACCCATTTGGCGGGCTTTCGCGGCGCGCTCACGCGGACCATCAATAAATACGCCGCCGATTCAGGCATTGCGAAAAAAGAGAAAGTCACCATCTCGGGCGATGATGCGCGCGAGGGTCTGACCTGTGTGCTCTCGGTGAAAGTCCCAGACCCGAAATTCTCCAGCCAGACCAAAGATAAGCTTGTCTCCTCCGAGGTGCGCCCCGTTGTCGAATCCGCGATGAACCAAGCTTTGGGTGAATGGTTTGAAGAAAACCCCAATGAAGCCAAGCTCGTCATTATGAAAATCGCCGAAGCCGCCGCCGCCCGCGAAGCGGCGCGTAAGGCCCGCGATCTCACGCGGCGTAAATCGGCCCTCGATATTTCGTCCCTGCCGGGTAAGCTTGCCGATTGCCAAGAGCGCGACCCGACTCTATCTGAACTGTTCAGTGTGGAGGGGGATTCTGCGGGGGGCTCGGCGAAGCAGGCGCGGGACCGTAAGAACCAAGCTATCTTGCCGCTTAAGGGTAAAATCCTCAATGTCGAGCGTGCCCGCTTTGACCGTATGCTTGGGAGCCAAGAAATCGGCACCATGATTACGGCGCTGGGCACAGGCATTGGCCGCGACGATTTTAACATTGATAAAATCCGCTACCACAAAGTCGTAATTATGACCGATGCCGATGTGGACGGCGCGCATATCCGTACGCTCTTGCTGACATTTTTCTACCGTCAAATGCCAGAGCTTATCGAGCGCGGCTATCTCTATATCGCCCAGCCCCCGCTCTATAAGGTCGAGCGCGGCAAGAGCACGCAATATATCAAAGACCAAGGCGAGCTTGACGATTACCTCATTGATGCGGGCAGCCAAGATGCCAGCCTTAAACTCGATAGCGGCGGCACGATTATCGGCGAAGATTTAAAACGCGTCGCCCATGAAGCACTCCAAGTCCAAGGCCTTATCAACCGCTTAAAACACCGCGCCCCTGATGCGGTCATCGCCCAAATCGCTATTGCAGGCGGCTTGGCTGTTGAGCAAGACCCAGAGGTCATTAAAACCGTCATCGAGCGCCTCGACGCCATTGCCGATGAAGGCGAAGATGGCTGGGCAGGGCGTTATGATGATGACGGCGCTTTGGTGCTGGAACGTGACGTGCGCGGCGTCATGGACCGCGTGACCTTGCGCTATGCCTTCCGTGATAGCTCTGATGCGCGCCGCCTGCATAAGCTCGCGCCCAATTTAAAAGAGACATATTTAGGCAAAGCGATATTCCGCCGCGGCGACGCTGAACCCGTCGAGATGTTTGGCCCCGCGCAATTGCTCGAAACCATTTTTGAGGGCGGACGCAAAGGCTTTAAAATCCAGCGCTATAAGGGCCTCGGCGAAATGAACCCGGATCAGCTCTGGGAAACCACGCTCGATGCCAATGCCCGCTCGCTCTTGCAGGTCAGGGTCGACGCCGCCGAAACCTCGGATGAGCTCTTTACCAAGCTCATGGGTGATGTGGTCGAACCACGCCGTAACTTCATCATCGAAAATGCCCTCGACGCGGATGTGGATTATTAAAGTATTTGCCTGCAGTTCATTAGATTTGACAAATTAGAATCCAACACCTAAAGGCGCTGCCATGTTAATGAATATTGATATCAGACCTTTATCAAGTGATGTGTTCGCTCAAGCTAAGCGAGCCGCTTTAGCTATGGGATAAAGGTGTATTTTAGCAATTAGCTATCAAAGCGCCTTAAAGAGGCGCTTTTTTTATGTTCCTCTTTCAGGTTTGGATTAGACGCCAAAGAGGAGAAAATTATGGCGAATACATTTCCAACAATAAATAATATTAAAGATGTCCTTCCAGCCATAGAAGGACGTTCAGAATTTGGTGTCGGTCGTCGCAGTCAACATTTCGACTTGGTGGCTTATTATCTATTGGATTCTGATAGCTTTAAATCGGATGACCCTAATGTTTCGGCTTTACGTCGAGAATGCCGGGGCCTTATTTTTCATAAAGATGGGACAATAGCACGGCGGGCTTTTCATAAGTTTTTTAATGTCGGGGAAACGGAAGAAACATTTCCTGAATCCTTAGATATGTCTATTCCTCATTTCATTTTAGAGAAATTAGATGGGTCTATGATTGGCCCCTTTATTTCTAAAGTTGATGGAGAGGTCTATTGGGCAAGCATGCGGGGGTCTTGGGATTATAATCAAAGACTCGCAAATTTGTATAAGGGCACTGAATATGAATCTTTTGTACGGCAAGCTGACTCTGACAATTTGACAGCGATATTTGAATTTTGTGCGCCCGATAACCGTATTGTTGTTGAGTATCCAAGTGTCCAAATGACTTTACTTGCAATGCGAAACAAAACGACAGGAGAGTACCTGCCATGGGAACAAGTTCAAAAACGTGCCCAATTAGCAGATATACCTCTGGTGCAACCTTTTGAGACGACGGCAAAGAATATAGATGAATTACTTAAACAGGTAGAGACTCTTGAAGGCTTAGAAGGCGCTGTTCTTTGTTTCGATGATGGACGACGTGCCAAGCTAAAAGGTGAATGGTATCAGCAATTGCATAAATTACTGTCTTATTTTGATTATGAAAAAGATATAGCAAGACTTATTTTATCGAATAATCAAGATGATTTGATGGGGATATTAACTCCAGAAAATAAGGAGGCTTTGGTCAATTATCAAGATCATCTTTTGAGATCTATAAAAGAGGTTGCCCAATCTTGTACGGCTCTTCGTGAGGAAATCATAACGCGACAGGTTGATAGAAAGTCATTTGCTCAGTCTAATATGACGGAGTCTTCGATTATCAAATCAATCATATTCAGACATTTTGACAAGATGGGTGATATAGATTTCATTGAAGACGTTATATCTGCGGCGCTTAAACAAACAGGTTCGCATGGAAAATGGACTGCATTTAAGCAAAATGTAAAGATTGATGTCGAATGGAGCGAAGAAACTGATTAAGTCTTATTGAACGCGGTATTATTAAGTTGAGACAAACCGCTTGACGCCTCTGTGCCTCCCCCTTATACGCCGCGTTCAAATTGGAATCTAAAAGGCCAAGACCATGAAAGTCCGTAGCTCTTTAAAATCACTCAAAGGTCGTCACCGCGATTGTCAAATCGTGCGCCGCAAGGGCCGTCTTTATGTGATTAACAAAACTGACCCGCGTTTTAAGGCGCGCCAAGGTTAAGTTTAAAGCTTAATCTCTTACCAGAGATGTAAAGAATAGTGTGTAGGCCTCTTGCCAGAAATGGTTGGAGGCCTCACTGTATCTCGCGTTATGAAACTTTATCAGTACAGCCCTGTTATTGCGCTTTTGCTCGCGGCCACGTTGCCGCTTGCCGCTTTTGCGCAAGATGATCGTCAAAGAATAGAGATTAAACCCCCCGAAGAGATTATCACGCCCAAAATCAAGCCAGACGATAAGCCAGAGGATAAGTCTGAGATTGAAACAGACATCATCACGGAAGAACCCGAAGCTAAAATAGATGCGCCTGACTATTCCCAGCTCTCCCCCAAGGCGGAGCGCAAGGCGCGACTGGATGAAATTTTTGAGCGGCTTCAAGCTGAAACCGATCCCGAAGATGCCAATCTTATTGCAGAAGAGATTTGGGCGCTATGGCTGGATAGCGGCTCGGCTTCGATAGATTTCGTATTGCGGCGCGGATCAGCGGCGCAAAAACGCGGGGACAATAAACTCGCCCGCCGCATGTTTGACCATGTCACAACGCTAAGCCCTGATTATGCCGAAGGCTGGGCGCGCTCATCACGTTTGGCGCTGGAGGAAAAAGACTTTAGCCGCACATTGACCGAAGCCGCGCAAGCTTTGGTGTTAGAGCCGCGTCATTTCTATGCGCTGTGGACAATGGGCAATGTCTTTGAACAATTAGGACGCCCCGAAGAGGCGCTGGAGTCCTACCGCGAAGCCCATAAATTATATCCAGAGCTTAAAGCGGTGAAAGACCGTTTGGACGCGCTTCAAAGCGCGGTTGACGGGGATGTGCTTTAAATTTTTACTGCGGTAAGTTCGCCGTAAAAAACGCCCGCGCATTTTCGCCCATAACTTTGCGAATTGTTGCCTCGTCCATCGCCGCTTGCATTAATTCATGCGTAATAACCGCAAGCTCTGATGTATCGAGCGTGGTTTCCACCGTGCCATCATAATCAGAACCAAGCGCCACGGCCTCTGGCCCCATTAAATCCACGGCATCGATAATGGCTTTGGCGATACCTTTGGGGGAGGGATCGCAAATCGCGCCGTCAAAATATCCCACACCTAATATCCCGCCGCGCGCGGCAATTTCTTTCAGGATATCATCGGGCAGATTACGATTGGCAGTGCGCGGGCAATGGCTAACCGTGCCGCCATGGCTTATAAATATTGGCGCGTCTATCAAGGCCAAGACATCGCGCACCGTTTGATCAGAGCTATGGGCGACATCAATAATAATGCCAAGGCGCTGCATTTCTAATACGGCCTGTTTGCCAAAATCACTGAGCCCTGCTTGGCTGCGGCCATGTTTTGACCCGCCCAGTTCATTGTCGAAAAAATGCTGCAAACCCATAGCGCGGTAACCTTCATCAAAAAGACGCTCCACATTTTCGATTTTGCCTTCAAGGGGGTGGGAGCCTTCGGTGAGTAAAAGCGTTGTCAAAATACCTTCGGGCTGGCTCATGTCAGCGGCGTTGCGCGCGATGACTAATTTATTGGAACTATCGGCCTCTATTTTTTGCAGGCGCTGCGCCTGATAGGCGGCGCGCTCATAAATCGAGCCCCACGTGCGCATCGGCCAAAGCTGGGCCTGGGTAAGCAGTGTAATATCATCGGGCGCGTCGGCGTCATTACCGTCAAAATTTAGCCCGCGCGGGGATTTGGTCACCGCGCTAAAGATTTGAAACTCAACACCCCCATCGCGCAGCCTTGGCAGATCAACATGACCGCGGTCCCAGCGCTTAACCGGATTACGCCGCCACAGCAGGCTATCCGTATGCATATCTGCAATATAGAGCTCGTCATGCAAGCTTTGCGCAGCCTCTGAAATTTTATAAGCGTCATGCGGGGTAACGGGGTTCATTTTCGCGTCCATGCCCGGGACAAAAAACCCGAACAGAAATATGAGCCCGCCAATAAGCCCCAAGAGAAAAAGAGAGCCGATAAGTTTGAAAAATTTTCGCATAGAGACTTATGGCGAATAATAAATCTTCGGGTCAAGGCAATTAACTCTGGCGCGGACGGTCTTGGGTCGTTAGGCAACTCCCAAAAATGGAGTTTTTATGCGTCCCAATAATCGTAACCTTGATAGCCTACGTGATGTCACCTTAGAGGCGGGCGTTAGCCGCTACGCTGAAGGCTCATGTTTGGCCAAATTTGGGGAAACACATGTGCTTTGCACGGCCAGTGTTGATGAAAATGTTCCGCGCTGGATGAAAGGCTCTGGCAAGGGCTGGGTCACGGCGGAATATGGGATGCTGCCCCGCGCCACCCATAGCCGTAATAACCGCGAAGCTGCGCGCGGTAAGCAAGGCGGGCGCACCGTTGAAATCCAGCGCCTAATCGGCCGCTCATTACGCGCCGCAATTGATTTGAAAAAATTAGGCGAGCGCCAAATCATTATTGATTGCGACGTCATGCAAGCCGATGGCGGCACACGCACCGCCTCTATCACAGGGGCATGGGTCGCGCTTTATCAAGCCTGTGAAGGATTGGTCACGCAGGGTCTTTTGAAAGAAAATCCTGTCACAGATAATATGGCGGCGGTGAGCTGCGGTATTGTTGAGGGGGAGTGCCGTCTCGATCTTGAATATGTCGAAGATAGCGCCGCGCAAGCCGATGCTAATTTTGTCCTTACGGAAACGGGCGGCGTTATCGAAGTTCAGGCTAGCGCCGAAGACACACCTTTTACTGCCGATGAAATGACCGAGCTTATGCGTCTGGCAGGTCTAGGAATTGGCGAGCTGTGTAAGCTACAAAAGAAAGCTTTGGCTTAGGTCTTAGCTCTTTATTCGGCGGCTTCTTGCGCCGCGCCGTTGGTATTTTCATCGGGGACGTAAACTAAGATATCTGCGGGCTGGCAATCCAGCTCGCGGCACAACGCTTCCAGCGTTGAAAAGCGTACGGCGCGGGCTTTACCTGTTTTTAAAATCGACAAATTGGCGAGGGTAATTCCTACGCGCTCTGCAAGCTCAGTCAGCGACATGCGGCGATCGAGGAGAACGCGGTCAAGATTTACACGAATAGCCATTAAATTGTTAACTCCGCATCGCGCCGCAATTCTGCGCCGTGACGGAATACTTCCGAGAGGGCGGCAATAACAAAAACAAGGAAAAGTGTTCCCGCGCGAATATCAATAATCATTTCGCCTGCGCTTGATATATTGACGAAAATTATGCGGATAATCTCAGACAGCGCGATGAATATCCAAATTTTTCGTAAGCGGGAAATATTTTCTGGAATGAACGGATCGCCGCTTAGCAGCGTGCCGACAATTTTGCGTAAAATATTTAAAACATAAAACCAGAGCGAGGCGACAATGGCCCCGCCGAAACAGGCTATAGAGGCATTTTTAGACAGACCCGAATTATTGGTCTCAGCTAATTTTGAAACGATGTCAGCCTTAAATGAATTGTCAAAACTAAGGGCAAGGCCTGCGGTTAAAAAGAAAATAATCGCAATGGCGATAAACACCATGGCAATTACCAAAAGCACATTTAGGCCTTTGGCAATGGGCGTTCCCATATTGTCATTGACTGCTTTCATGGCCGTCCCGTTTCGATATGCCTTATTGATAATCAATAATAATAGGATTGCAAGCTTTCTTCACAGACGTTAGGGGTCCTTATGTTTGATATTCGAAAAATTGTTGTCGCCTCACATAATGAAGGCAAGGTGCGTGAAATCCGCGATTTACTGCGTCCCTTTGGTGTTGAAACGGTTAGCGCGGGGGAATTAAATTTGCCTGAACCTGATGAAACTGAAACGACATTTGCAGGTAATGCCGAGCTCAAAGCGCGGGCGGCGGCTGAGGCCTCTGGGCTTCCGGCCCTCTCTGATGATAGCGGCTTGGCGGTTGACGCGCTCGGCGGCGATCCCGGCATATATGCCGCGCGCTGGGCAGAGAAACCTAAATGCGAAGGCGGCGGTCGTGATTTTGATATGGCGATGTGGCATGTCTATGACCGTATGGGCGATGGGGTCAAAACGGCGCGTTTTATCTGCGCGCTTTGTCTGGCCTATCCGCAAGGGGACGCCAAAATATACGAAGGCAAAGTTGAAGGCGAGATTGTATGGCCGCCACGCGGAGAGAAAGGTTTTGGCTATGATCCGATTTTTCAGGCGATTGGGGATAAGCTCACCTTTGCTGAAATCGAGCCCGCCGAGAAACACGCCAAGAGCCACCGCGCTGACGCTTTCGCGAAATTTTTAAAAGACCAATTCCCACAAGGTGAATGATTTAGCGATATATATTCATTGGCCCTATTGCGCGCGTATCTGCCCTTATTGCGATTTCAATGTCTATAAGCAGCGCGAGGATAAATCGCTGGCCCCTCGCATTATCGCTGACTTGAAAGCATGGCGTGAATGGTCTTGCGCGCGGGCAATAAGCTCTGTCCATTTTGGCGGGGGGACGCCGTCTCTCATGTCAGCTGATGATATAGAGCGTATATTGCAGACTATAAGTTCACTGTGGTCAGATTTGGAAAGTGTTGAAATCGCGATTGAGGCCAATCCGCATGACGTGGATAAAGAGATATGGAAAGCTTACCACGCGGTCGGGATAAACCGGCTGTCTCTGGGTGCTCAAAGTTTTCATGACCCTGCGCTTAAGCTCTTGGGCCGAGACCATGATAGCGCCCAAGCCAAGGTGGCACTTACGCTAGCGATAGAGATTTTCCCTTCTGTCTCGCTCGATCTGATTTATGGTTGGGCAGGGCAGACAGAAAGTTTGCTTCAAGCGGATTTAGATATCGCGCTTGCCAGCGGGGCGCAGCACATCTCGGCCTATCAACTCACTATTGAAGAGGGCACAGCCTTTGCGAAGGCCGAAGCGCGCGGTGATATGAAAGCCGTGGAGGCCGACCAAAGCGCGGATTTTTATGACCATGTTAGAGAGCGCCTCATCGCGAAAGGGTTTGAGCATTATGAAGTGTCAAATTTTGCCAAAGTCGGTCACCGTTCTCGTCATAATCTGACCTATTGGACAGGCGGTGATTATGTTGGCGTCGGGCCAGGCGCGCATGGCCGTCTCACGCATGATGGAAAACGCTACGCTACCATGGCCTCTATGCGCCCAGATGATTATCAGGCTAATTTTCTAAAAGAAAAAACGGCGCTCACCCCGACGGAATGGGCCGAAGAATATTTACTCATGGGCCTACGGATTGAAGATGGTATATCACTGACCCGTTTTGAAGAGATTGGCAGTAAACCCCTTGATAACGCGGCATTGGACGAGCTTTCCCAAGCCGAGCTTATTCTTGTCAATGGCGATAGAGTGGCGGCCACGCCCAAAGGCCGTCTTGTCCTTAATACAATAACTGAAAAATTACTAGTCTAATTAACTCGGCCTCTTTAGCTCGGTCCCATTGTGCGGGTCGGCGCAGGGTCAATGATTACAAAACGTCCGTTCTTGATTTGATAAACAGCGAGGCCGCGATCTGGCGTGCCGTCGCGGTTAAACCGTACAAGTCCATCCGCCCCGTAAAAGCCGTTACCATCTTCAGCGCGCGCGCGGCGACCGCGCGGATCCCCATCTGCGATATAAGCCCCCACCGATACTGCGTCATAAGCGAGAGAGGCAAGGCGGGACGGGTCTTCCCCGTAGCTGCGGTCATAATTGGCTTTAAAATTACGCTGCGCGTCTTGATCAGGGCCCGCAAATATGCCGCCATTTAAAGCTGGCTCGCGCACAGTTTCATCATTTTTCCAAAGTCCAGTGCCTAGGAATTGTACATCGGCAGGATCAACATCGAAATAGGGCAGGAGCGGGGCGAGCGAGCGTAGCGCCGTTCCGCCTTCGGGGAGCATGATAGCTTCATAGGACATAGGCGTTTGGCCGTCCGTGGCCTTGGCTTCTTCTTCCCCTTTGCGGTGGAAATCAGCGAGGCGTCTGGCAGGGTCTTGCATGACCGAAATATCTTTCCCGCGATAGGATTCAGACGCTGTGACCTGTCCGCCATTTTGCGAAATCGCAGCCTGATAAGCACCTTTAACGCGGCGGCCATAGGCGCTGTCAGGCCCTAAAAAGGCAAAGCGGCTCGCCCCTGTTGAAGCGGCGAAATCGACAATGCGTTTAACTTCGGCTTCTGGCGGAAAGGATAATAGATAGGTCCCGTTTCCAGCTACAGTTTGATCTGTAGAGAAGGCCACAAGCGGCGTATTGCTACGCTGAGCTTCGCGGGAGCTGGCTTTAACCGAGCCCGCGAGGATCGGGCCTAAAATAACATCTGCGCCAGATTTAATGGCGGAACGCGTCGCGCTGCGCGCGCCATCGGATGTCCCGCGTGTATCCAGCGCCATTAATAAAACATCGGCGTCGTCACGGTTAAAGACGGCGAGCTCTGCCGCTTGAAGCATAGAGGCCGCTTCTTCGCGTAAGCGTGAAGATTTCGCAGAGAAGGGTAAAAGCAGCGCCAGACGTTTGGTGTCGCGCCCTTTCATATGGGGGAGGGTCATCCCGTCCCGATTATTAAAATAGTTGCCCGTTTCAAATGTTGGCTGTTGCAGCTCTACTTCTTTAGGCGTTTCAGGCTCTTTGGCTGGTGTTTTAGGGTCTTGTGTATTGTTTGCCTCTTTGGGCGCTGTGTCTGGCGTTTTGGTACCAGCGGGGTCCGGCGTTATGACAGGCGGCTGGACGGGGCGCTGTACAACCGGGCCGGGGCCTTGCTGGGGTAAAGGCACAGTTGTGCAGGCAGATAGGCCCAGCAGAGAAACGCTTAAGACTAAAATTCCCATATGGCCAAAGCCATTAAATTTCGCCATACCTTTTACTCTCGGCATAATAGCCCTTTCAAACATGCGGACCCGAAGTGAATCCAGATGACTCTATAAGCGACGCAAACCCTTCGCAACACCTAAGAGGCGAAGAATTGCAGTCGATTCCCCTAAAGCCCCAAAAATTGGAGCACGGGCTTTATGTTATTGCCACGCCTATCGGTAATCTTCGGGATATTACCCTGCGCGCCCTCGAAACATTGCATATGGCGGACCATATTTTAGCCGAAGATACACGCCAAACCCGAAAATTACTTGAAAGCTATGACATTAAAACGCCTCTAAGCGCCTATCATGACCATAATGCGGCAAAACGTGTGCCTAAATTAATTCAAGAGCTTAGCGCGGGAAAAACTTTTGCCTTGGTCTCTGATGCAGGTACGCCGCTTGTCTCGGACCCCGGCTTTAAATTGGTGCGCGCCGCCATTGAAGCCAAAATAGAAGTTTATCCTCTGCCTGGCGCGTCAGCCGTGCTTGCGGGCCTTGTGAAATCGGGTTTGCCCTCAGACCGCTTTGTCTTTGCGGGATTTTTACCGCCCAAGAGCGGCGCGCGTCAAACAGCTCTAGACGCGTTATCACGTGTAAAGGCGACATTGATATTTTTCGAAACAGGCCCGCGTATCAAAGCCTGCCTTAAAGATATTGAAAGCGTCTTGGGCCCTCGGGATATTGTCCTGACGCGGGAACTCACCAAGCGATACGAAGAAGCCCGATATGGCACTGCGGCCGAGCTTGTAGAGAGCGTGAGCGAAACCCCGCCTAAGGGCGAAATCGTCTTGCTTGTCGGCCCGCCTCAAGGCGATGGATTGTGGAGCGAGGCTGAAGTTATCTCGGGATTAAAAGACTTGATTTCAGAGGCGGGTATGAAACGCGCGAGCAGCGATATCGCCGCGCAAAGCGGCTGGGCAAAGCGCGATGTTTATCAGCTGGCGTTAAAGCTGAAATGAAAACGACATCTGAACGCCAAAGCTATGAGCAAGCGGGTCGCCGCGCCGAAACCTTGGCCTGCTGGATTTTACGACTTAAAGGCTACCGGATTTTAGAGCGTAGATTTAAGACCAAGCTGGGCGAGATTGATATCATCGCCCTCAAGCGAAAAACCATTATCATGGCAGAGGTCAAACAACGCGGAAGCGCCAAAAACCTGCATGAAACGGTCAGTTTTAAAAATTCACAACGGATTATGAACGCGGCCGAGCTTTTTTTGAATAAACGCCGTAAGGAGCTGCCTCGTAATTATGAGCTTAGATTTGATATTATTCATGTGATCGGGCGCTGGAAACTTCGCCATATTCAGGACGCCTTTCGAGCATATTAAAGCGCTGTCATTTAGGAATTTGGTAACGTTTAGTTTAGCATTGCGGCGTAACTTACGCCCATTATGAAAAACTTAACCATACTTCCTCTTGTCTTATTCTCGCTGACGGTTTCAGCTTGTGCTGTGACATCTGCAGGTGTCAAAAAAGGCGATGAACGTAATGTGGCACGCTCAATTAATGATGTAAGCGCCGAACGGGTCATTAAAACGCGGATGAAACGGGCCTATGATTTTAAGCTCAAAGGCGTGGATGTTGAAGTTGCTGAAGGTATCGTTGTCCTGACCGGGAATGTTCCAGATCAAAAAACAAAAATAGAAGCCGAACGTATTGCATGGTCAGCCCAGCGCGTTGAACAAGTTGGGAATGAGATTTTTGTTAAAGACCGCCAAAGCAGGACGCGTAATCTTAAAGATGGCCTACTTGAAAAATCTGTACGCGCCCGCTTGACGGCTGATAAATATGTCAAAGCGCGGAACTTAAACGTCGAAACCCATGATGGGAAAGTCTATTTATTGGGTGTTGCGCGTAATCAGGCAGAGCTTGAACGCGCCGCTCAAATTGCGAGTTCAACTAAGGGCGCGCGTGAGGTTATCTCCTATGTAACAGTGGCGGGTATTGAGTCTAAAATTAGTCAAATGAGCCGCAGCGCCAGTGTTACAACACCGCGCGTGCAACAACCATCGCAAGCCATGCCCTATCAAGCTGCGCCCTCTCAGTCTTTGCCAGTTCAGCAGCGTGATTTACCTAGTTTTCTAACGCCTGCGCCGCAAGCGGGGCTCTCCAGCGCTATTCCGTCTCCATATGAGGCATCGCCCGCTATTCCAGCCCCCAGCGGAAAGGTGACAACAGCACCATTATCAGCCCCCATTCCTTTTGTAGAACAAGGCCCAACAGCGCCATCCCAAATTGCAGATATGGGTGACCGGCTCAATAAAGAATTTCCAACAGATGCAGAGCTGGGTAAGTTCAGAACAGGCGCAGCAGGCGAAGCAGTCTCTATTATAGAGAGCGAGCCTTATTATATCGACCCGAAAACAGGCAAAGAAATTCCCGTGTCCTATTTACGTAAGCTCTCAGAGGGCCGCAGATAGCCTTAACTAAGCTAAGGAAATTGTTCAGCTTAGGTTAACCATAAATCCATAATGGGTGAGCCTTAATTTTTATTGAGGTTATCATGAAAACTCTTTCTTTAACTGTATCATCACTCCTTATTGTGTCTTTATCGGCCTGTTCAACCCTGTCTTCAAAGCCTGAAGATCTCCTATTTGGTGGGATTTCGCCAGATAAAATTGCGCCTGCAAAAGTCGCAGAAGTTGATCCCGATGCAGGCTTAGACGCCATGAATATTGCGGAACGTAGAATTAGGTCGAGTGTTTCCAATCCAACATGCGCGCAGTTTAATATGAATGCTTTAGCCTTTGCAGCCGCGCCAGAAGTTCCTGGTTTTGGTACAGATATCATTAAAACGATTATTATGGGTACTGTCGCGGGTGCCGCCAGTGGCGGTATTGCCAGTGTGGGCATTGGGAGCGCATTCATTGAAACGGCGGTTGCTGGTACAACAAACCAGATCGTGTTTAACGGCGTGAAGCCCGTTGTTGACAAAATTGTGCCTGACCTAACAGTTGGTGGCAGTGAAAAGACAGTGGCGCTTAAAACAGCGGCTGAACGCGTAGGATGTCCTGATCCGACATGGCTATCAGCGATGACGCCGATACAAAATAAAGTGCTTTTAGCAAAATTAAATGGTGAAGCCGTGGCCGCGCAAAAAGCTGCGAAGAAAGCAGGCACGCTTGTATCTTATGGTTCTGGAACGACTGCTGATGCTATAATCTCAGCGCCGAGTGTTTCAGCTCCTAGTGTTACCGCGCCCACTTTAACGACGCCTACTGTAACTGAATCTTTGCCAGTTAGTTGCCCTGCAGGCACGACGGCTCAGCCAGGCGGGACATGCATGGTAACGGGCGAATATTCAGGCGGATAAATCTTAGCTAAATTTGGCTTGGACCTCTTTGCTCCAGCCGACAGTTATATCAAGGCCCGTGTCAATCACGGGCCTTTTTATTAAGGTCGGATGAGCGTTCATTAAAGCTAGCGCTTTGGCCTCGTTCATATCTGCTTTTTCGGTATCCTCTAATCCGCGCCATGTTGTTGAGCGAGTATTAAGTAAACGCTCCCACCCGACAGCCTTGGCAATCGTTTTAAGTTTATCTGAGGGCACGCCGTCCGCGCGTACATCGACTAATGCGGGGCTATGTCCTGCCGCTTGAACGGCTTTGATAGCTTTGCGGCATGTATCGCAAGTTTTAAGGTGATAAATTGTCAGGCTCATATGTTTAGGCTCATGTGGTTTTAGGCTCCATAAAATCGAGCATTAAAGCATAGACAGCCTCGCGGCTCGTATCATTATGCATTTCATGTTCGACATTTTCAAAGGCAGTAAATTGACAGTTTTGGGCTTTCTGCGCAAAGATCTCACTTGCCGCAAAATCGGTGAGTTGATCGCCTTTTGCGTGCCAGAGACGAAGCGGCTTATCCCAGCTCGCGGCCTGAGCCTCAACCTGTTCACCTGCGCTTAGCATAGCAATGGCTAGGCCAAAGCCCAGCCTAGCATGATTAAGTCCGTCAGCTTCATAATCGGCTTGCTCAGAGGGCAGGGTGGAGATTTTATCACCAGAAAGCGGGTTCGGCATGCCGCCATTGGGCACAATACGCCGCAAAACATTGGCAAGAGCTTTCAGGGGCGCAGGGACGGGGTCTTTGGGCCTAATTAGCGGGGCCGAGACGAGGTAGCCTGCAATTGTGCTATCTCTCTGGGTTAAGCCATGATGAAGCACAAGGCCCCCGCCCATAGAATGCCCAAATAGGAAGTGCGGTAAATCAGGATAGAGTGTTTTTGAGTGAGCCAACAGCGCGTCCACATCTGATGTGAAATCCGAATATTGACGGCAGACCCCGCGCGGACCTTCGGTGCGGCCATGACCCCGCAGATCGATAGCCATAACGGAAATTCCATGGGCGTTTAAATGCTTTGCCATATGCGCATATCGACCCGAATGCTCGCCAAAACCGTGAATAAGGTTCATCACGGCTTTTGGGTTTTGGGCTGGCCAATGCCGTCCATATAGTGACAGGTTATCTGCCTTAGATTGCACAGTAAAATCAGGTGTCATTTAAGTCTCATATCTAAGTCTCAAATCTTACGGCAGTGCCATAGGCGAAAAGTTCTGCGCCGCCAATTTTTTGAGGCTGCTGCCCCACAGCGCTAAATTCAACGCGGGCATTATAAATCGCGTCAGCGCCAAGACTCTCGGCGTCTTTTTGCATGCGGATAATAGCTTCGCGTCTCGCGCGGTCTAAAAGCGTCTCATAGCTATTAAGCCGTCCGCCAAAAATCATGCGTATTGTTGACATGATGACTTTGAAATAATCAACGGCGATGACGACATTGCCTTGCACGAGCGCGCCGCCTTGCGCCAAATTAGGCGGCAAGGTCTTTATGCTCAGCACTTTGATATGGGACATCTGGTCTTCTTCGGCGCTCAGGCGTTTAAGATGACTCTTCTCATTGGCGCGGCCAAAAATAATGCCAAGGCTAAGCAGAAAAAGAAATGTGAGCAGTCCGCCCATTAGGCAATCACAACCGCTGTTCCGTAAACATAAAGCTCGGACGCGCCAGACGTTATCGAACTGGTAGAAAAGCGCACATTGATAATGGCGTTAGCGCCTTTTGATTCGGCCTCTTCCACCATGCGGCGCGTGGCCTCTTGGCGGGCATCGGTTAGAAGCTCCGTATAGCCTTTAAGCTCGCCGCCGACGATATTTTTAAGTCCGGCCATAATATCGCGCCCGACATGTTTGGCGCGTACCGTATTGCCTTGGACTAAGCCCAAATGTTGGGTGATATCCCGCCCAGGGACGGTTTCAATATTTGTGACAATCATCGCGCTCTCCACTATCTATGACCCTAGCATAGATGTGATTTGCGCTTACACGCAAGAGGCTTGCAAGCGCGGCGGCCATGCGGCAAAAGCGGACGGAGCCTCTTTGTGCTAAAGGATAATCATGACACGACGCGTAGCTTTTCAAATGGACCCGATGGAGAGCGTCGATATCGACGCGGATACCACCTTTGCTTTGGCCGAGGTGGCCAGCGCGCGCGGTTACGAGCTGTTTGAATATGCTCCCGAGCATCTAGCCTATAATGAAGGACGAATTCAGGCCCGCGTTCGCCCGATGAAACTGCGCCGCGAATACGGTAATCATGTTAGCTTTGAAGAGCGCAAATTAATTGATTTGGCCACCGATGTTGATGTGGTCTGGATGCGCCAAGACCCGCCTTTTGATATGGCCTATATCACAGCGGCCCATATGCTCGAGCGCCTTAAGGGCGAGACTTTGGTGGTCAATGACCCGGAATGGGTGCGCTCTTGCCCCGAGAAAATCCTGCCGCTGGATTATCCCCATCTGATGCCAGAGACACTGATAACGCGTGACCGCGCCGCGATTGACGATTTTCGCGCCAAGCATAAAGACATCATCCTTAAGCCGCTTTTTGGTAATGGCGGGGCGGGGGTCTTTCTCGTCAAAGCGGGGGATAGTAATTACTCCTCGCTCATGGAAATGTTCATGGAATCCACGCGCGAGCCTGTCATCGCCCAAGCTT
Organism: uncultured Hellea sp.; assembly: GCA_938007935.1. GTDB lineage: Bacteria > Pseudomonadota > Alphaproteobacteria > Caulobacterales > Maricaulaceae > Hellea. Next base: position 10,900 of record CALLMD010000010.1, on the reverse strand, counting down.
TCCTCAAAGATGTCTCCAAAGGTGATAAACGTATCATCATCATAGACGGTGTTGCGGTGGGGGCGATTAACCGCGTCCCGCTTAAGGGTGAAACCCGTTCCAATATGCATGTCGGGGGCACCCCCGTGCCGACTGAGCTCACCAAGACGGATATGGTGATTTGCGACGCCATTGGCCCGATGCTTAAAGAGCGCGGCCAGATTCTGGTCGGCATTGACGTGATTGGCGATAAGATGACAGAAATCAATATCACTAGCCCCACAGGCGTGCAGGAACTTAAACGCTTTAGCGGCATTGACGCGGCGGCGCTGGCTTGGGACGCAATAGAGAAAAAACTAAGTTAAGGTATAGGTCAGGGGCATGAAAAAAAAATTAGGACGCATTTTTTGTCTCACGGCTGTCACCTTATTAGCGGCGAGCTGCGGAAAAGCTGACATTCATGTGCCGATCAAAGCCGAAGAAACCACCGTTACAACGGCCCAAGGGCATTTGGTAGGCTTCACCGCCAAAAATGGCGGCCATGTCTGGCGCGGCGTACCTTACGGCGCAGATACATCGGGCGAGAATAGATGGCGCGCCCCGCGCCCAGCCCCCGCTTGGGAGGGCGTAAGAGAAGCGCTAAATTTCGCGCCCGTTTGCCCGCAAATAGCAACATCATTTACGCCGATAGAGAGCTTTACAAATGGCGAGTTAGAAGGCTCCGAAGATTGCCTCGCCCTTGATATTTACGCCCCTGCCAATACGGATCAAAAAGCGCTCCCCGTCATGTTTTGGATTCACGGTGGCAGTAATGTCTCTGGCGCTTCGCAAATGTATGTCGGGGAAAATCTGGCGGTGAATGAGAATGTCATTGTCATCTCGGTTCAATACCGCCTCGGCCCGCTGGGCTGGTTTTCCCATCCCGCCCTCGTCGAGAGTGCCAAGACGTTTGAAGATAAAAGCGCGAATTTTGGTATATTGGATTTAATCGCCGCGCTTAAATGGACGCGCGAAAATGCGGCCAGCTTTGGCGGTAATCCAGATAATATCACGATATTTGGCGAAAGCGCTGGCGGGCATAATGTTGTCTCGCTCTTGGCCTCGCCTCTGGCCGAAGGCCTGTTTCACCGCGCCATCATACAATCTGGTAGCTTTGATAGCGTCACAATCGAGGCGGCCCGCGGAGACACAGGAGAGCTCCCCAATCCATCTTTTAAAGTCGCAGAGCGTCTCGGCGGGCCCGATAAATTTCATAGCGCAAGCTTGGCCGAAATCTTTGCCGCCTTTGAGCTGGAAACCTCCGACGCCGAAGCTTTTATGGATATGCCCCGTATCATCCGCGACGGTGTAGCATTGCCTGAAACCCCGCTCCGCGACGCTTTCGCCGCCAAAGAGAGCTTTCACAATGTCCCGATTATCAGCGGCACCAATAAGGACGAGATGAAGCTTTTCTATCTTTTTGATGAGCGCCTGACCGAGACAAAATTCGGAGAGTTTATCGTCGCCAAAGACCAAGATTTTTATGACGCCGCCTCTGATTACTCCACCCGCGTATGGAAAATTCGCTCCGTTGACCGCCCGCTCGCCTTGATGAGTAAGGCAGGTCATAGCGACGTTTATGGCTACCGCTTTGATTGGGATGAGGGCGGAAAATTCCTCTGGATGGATTTTGCTAAAATGCTCGGCGCGGCCCATGCCGTTGAAATTCCCTTTGTCCTAAACCGTTTCAAGCTTTTGGGCGACGCTGATAAAATCATGTTTAGTAAAAAAACGATGGATACGCGCGAAACACTCAGCCGCGCCATGGGCCGTTACTGGGCCAATTTCGCTCGCACAGGCGTCCCCCAATCACAGGGCGATCCCACATGGCCAGACTTTGGAACAGATGCCAAGATAATGCTCTTTGATAGCGAAAATGATGGCGGCCTAAAGGTACAAAGCGGGCTTGATAATTTCGGCGCATTGCTTGCCGACCTAAAATCCGACCCCCGCTTATCAAGCCAGCAGCGCTGCGAAATCGCAAAGGGCTTGATTGAGTGGACACCGGAACTCGAAACTATAATGGCAGAGGTTGAGGGATGCGGGTAGGCGTTATTGATGAGGCTTTCATCGCTCGAAGAAGGGAGTTCGCGTTATTGCTGGAAATTCCCCACAGGCGGGCGTCAATCATCAAAAAGACGGTCTTTCAACAATCCAAAAAATTATTTAACACTCATTCATGAGTGATTTTCCAGAACCGATTGCAATTCAACTACCTGACCTGCCAAATGGTTGGCATTTTCTATCATGCACAGTCTTACGTGAAAATCGTTTAGCTCTTCTTGGTACGAATATTGATGTGATTGCTGGGTTCAAACAACAGCGCCAAGGCTATTTGGCAAATGCACAAGCAAAAATTTGGGTCTTTGACGGCATTAATTTAGATGATGGGCCAGAGTTTAATTTACTGGACCCATTTCCAATTATTGACCAATTTTCAGATGGACGTTGGTTGCTGTCATATTGTCGATCTGATGGAAAGGCAAGAACGCGTATTCTTGATATGAACGGCGTTGAATTGCAATGCATTGAATTGGGCGATGGCATTCAGCATCTCAAAATAGACGATGAACATAGAATTTGGGTTGGATGGTTTGATGAAGGAGTTTTTGGGAACGATAATTGGGATTATCCTGGTTTAAAATGGCCACCAAGTTCCACTGGAATCGCAGCATTCAACGTAGAAGGCGATCTTGTAAAACACGCTTCTCTACCGTCAATTGCGGATTGTTATGCTTTAAATGTTTTTGATAACGAAGTTTGGTCTTGTACTTATACTGACTTTCCAATTTGGCAAATGAATGATTTAGAAGAGAAAGTTTGGAATTCCGAACTTTCTGGTATCAGCGCTTTAGCTGTACTTCATCCTTATGTGCTTACTGCAGGAGGATATCGAGAAAATACGAACCGCATCTCATTGGTGAAACTAACTGGCAACAAAGCCAAAGAGAAAGATAAATGGCAGACAGCTTTAATTTCTGAGAAATCTGAAATTCAGTTACTAGATGGTCGTGCAAACTTTCTTCATCTGGTAACTGGAAACAATTGGTATTGCTGGGACGTTGCTCAATTTATCACTTAGCTTTAAACAATTACGTTTAGCCTATGCCGCCAATACAAAAACTGCGTGAGTGACTTAAAATCGCCCAAAATAAGCTGTTGAAATAACTATCCTTCACATATTTTGGTAATTCTTCATGAGATACCGCCTCGCTCACACCGGTTGTTCTAGTCATTAAAATTCAAGACAATTTCATCCCAGTCGGGATTAGTTTCCAGCCCTTCATGGTTTTCTCTTTAGCGATAGCATCGACGATAAGGTCAACGCGCTATGAGGATATGCCGCCGCCTTCACCCGAAGAGCGGGCACGCATGGAAGCTGAAATGCTCGCCATATTTGACCGTATCAAAGCCGAAGAAGAAGCCGCAAAAAAGGCGTGGTATTTATCGATGGTTGATTTTGCACCTTAGTGCAATTCGCGAAGCGAAATGCACACGGTTTTTCTTCTTCAAAAAAAATCTGAAAATGGTCGAACAAAGGCCAATTTCAGATTTAAATCTTTGAAAAAGTTTACCCATAAAAACTTGTTTTATTCAAATTCAAATCTTTCACAAAATACACCAATAAAAACTCGTCTGTTTCAGATCTAAATCTTTGAAAAAGTTTACTCACAAGATGAAAGCCAAATACAGACACTTGATAAATCTTTAGCTTAGGTTCAATAGCCCCGACATGGCAGGCACACCCAAAGATAAAATCTCCAAACCCGATAATGGGTCTTTGACGTCGCGGCGTTTAGCGGCCTTTGCCGTGAAAGAGGTGATTGAGAACCGCACCGCCCTTGAGCAGGTTTTGGCGGACCAAGCAGATTACCGCGCCCTTGAGGGGCGCGACCGTGCCTTTGTGCGATTGATTGCGGCAACGACCTTTCGGCGTATGGGCCAAATCGAGGCGAGCTTAAAACCTTTTGTGAAAAAGAAGCCGCCCAAATTGGTTTATGCCGCCTTGCAAACTGCGGCGGCGCAAATTCTCTATCTGGGCACGCCGCCCCATGCCGCCGTGGGGGAAACCGTGGCTATGCTAAAATCGCGCGGCAGTTCCAAAGGCTTTGCCAATATGGCCAATGCGGTGTTGCGCCGCGTGGCCGAGCAAGGTCCCGCTTTGTCCGGGGCATTGCCGCCCAAGGCCAATATTCCGGGCTGGATACGCGGGGGCTGGGAGCGTGAATTTGGCCGCCATGCGGGGCGTAAGCTTGCCGCCCAGCTTATGCGTGACCCTGTTTTGGATGTGACCGTGAAATCGGATGTCAGCGGCTGGACGGAAAAATTAGGCGGGCAAGCGATAGGAGCCTCGACCGTTAGGCTGGATAAAATCGGGGACGTGACGGCTTTGGAGGGCTTTAAAGAGGGCGAGTGGTGGGCGCAGGACGTGGCCGCGAGCTTACCCGTTCAAATTTTGGGTGATGTTAAGGGCAAGCGCGTGCTTGATCTTTGCGGGGCTCCCGGCGGTAAATCTATGCAATTGGCCGCTAAAGGCGCGATTGTGACAATGGTGGACCGCTCCGAGCACCGTCTTAAGCGGGTGAGTCAGAATTTAAAGCGCACACATCTTAGCGCGGAAATTCACTGCGCCGATGCCTTGGAATTTGAGCCAGACATAGCTGATTTTGATATTGTTCTCTTGGACGCGCCATGCTCTGCCACAGGCACATTTCGCCGCCATCCTGACGTTTTATATAATAAAAGCCCCAAAGATGTGGCCAATTTGGTGCGCTTGCAGGACAAATTACTGGCCAAAGCAGCGACATTAGTGCGGCCCGGCGGGCAGCTGGTTTACTGCACATGTTCGCTTCAAACTGATGAAGGCCATCCGCGAATCACGAAGTTTTTACAGTCTATGCCAGAATTTCGCCTTATTCCGCTTCTAGCTGTCCCAAGCTTGGACCTGCCTGAAATCGCTTTTTCGGGGGGGTACTTGCGGTCCATTCCTTATTTTCTTGAAGAGAAAGGGGGCATGGATGGGTTTTTTATCGCTCTGTTAGGGCGCAAAGACAGATAAAGTAAGGCTACGTTAACCTTGTTTTGGTCTAAGTTTTGCAAACGAGCAGGTTGATGTATCAAAATGGGAGGCTCCTATGAGCACGAACAAAATTTTAAGCGGTAGCATTATTGCAGCCTTTGGTATCGCAGGATTAGCGATGACGGCTGATGCGCAATCTCGCTATGGCAATGTTTATGACTATGAAAGCGGCAAATGCGGACATGCTTGTGCAGCGCCTGCGCCAGTTCAGGCATATTCATCACGTTATGGTAGCGGTGTTGTGCAGCAGCCAGCTTACGCAGCGCCGTCTATGCCGATAGCGCCAGGCCCTGTCTATGTGGATTGCCGCGCTATGGGAACATGTGCGCCTCAGCCACAAACAGTATACTCGCAGCCCTCAACATATGCTGCGCCTGTTCAGAGCTATCAAACACAGTCATATCAAACACAATCCTATCAGGCCGCTGCGCCAGCTAATTGCCCAGCGGGGACAACAGCGCAATCTGATGGCACATGTATGGAAACAGGCTATTCAGCGCCAACAACAAGTTACAGCGCGCCCTCGACCAGCTATTCTTCATCAAGCTATAGTTCTTCTAGCTACGGGACAACAGCGCCAGCTAATTGCCCTGCTGGTACAACAGCGCAATCTGACGGCACATGTATGGAGTCATCTGGCTCTTCATATTCTAGCTATGATAGCGGCTCTAGCTACGGTAGCGGGTCTAGCTATAGCAGTAGCTCATCTAGCTATGGTAGCGGCACGAGCTATAGCGGCGGAACACCAACAAATTGCCCAGCCGGAACAACAGCGCAATCTGACGGCACCTGTATGGAAGGCGGATCGTCTTCTTATAGCAATGCCTATACGGGTTCATCTGTTGAGCTTTACACAGGTGACGCCACGGCAACACCGTCTTATGGATATGGATCTGATGGTAGCTTCGGCGCGACAGATTACCTGCCCATTCGCAAGTAAGCTATTGTGAACATTTTAGAAAAACCCGCTCGGCAATGTCGCAGCGGGTTTTTTAATGTTTCGACTTCATCGGGTCTGCGCTTGCCTAGGGGCTAAGCCGCTGTTAATGGGAATTCATGTCAGAACAAATCCTTATATCTCCGTCAATTCTATCCGCTGATTTTGCCGATTTAGGGGCTGAAGTTCGCGCGATTGACGAAGCTGGCGCAGATATGATTCATATTGATGTGATGGACGGGCATTACGTCCCAAATCTAACGATCGGGCCTATGGTGGTCAAAGCGCTTAAGCCGCATACACAAAAGCCATTTGATGTGCATTTGATGATCGCGCCTGCTGATCCTTTAATCGGGGCTTTTATTGACGCCGGCGCAGATATTGTCAGCGTGCATCCTGATGCAGGGCCGCATCTTCATAGAACACTTCAGGCCATAAAAGCTGGCGGCGCAAAGGCGGGCCTTGTGCTTAATCCGGGAACCCATGCCGATGTGGTTGACCCTGTAATTGACCAGCTTGATTTAATTCTTGTCATGAGCGTAAATCCAGGTTTTGGCGGGCAGAGTTTTATCACCTCGCAATTAGATAAAATAAAAGTCTTGTCGGAAAAAATAAAGGCGAGCGGCCGCGATATCATTCTTGAGGTTGATGGCGGGGTAAATCCTATCACCTCTAAACAATGCATAGATGCTGGCGCGACAGCTTTGGTGGCAGGAAGCGCTGTGTTTAAAGGCGCGGGCACATATGCAGAAAACATCGCGGCTTTGCGGCATCCTATAGCCGCCTCATCACGCGTGGCATAGGAATAGAGGCGGAACATGTCACGGCGTATTCCGTTTAGCTCAGTTTTAGGGTCGGCCCTGACCCATTATTACAGCAAACTGGTCATTGACCTCGGCGCGCCTATGCGGACCATGACGCTTAAAGCGGGTAAGCCAACCATTTTTCATGATAATAACCCGGCCTTTAAATTTGGCGATAAAGACATAGGCAGCGCGCTTCTATCAGGCCATTTTAACTATGCGGGGCAGAGCCTTGATGTCGGGTCTCAGGGTGACCCTTGGACAGTTGTGGTGCCCTCCGAACGTTTTGCAGACTGGCTGCATGGCTTTCGCTGGCTTCCTGATTTAAACATAACCGGGGATAAAAAAGCAGGCCCGCATGCGCGGGGCTTAATTGATAAATGGATTACCAATTATGGCAAATTCAATACTTTTGCCTGGGCCTCTGATGTCCTGACAGATCGGCTTTATCATTGGCTTACATTATGGTCTCCCTTGCTGACTGGAGATAGCCTCTCGGAGGCGGCCCAGCTTAGGCGGCAATCGGTTTTACGCCAGCTCAAATATCTACGCCGTATATATAAGCGCACGTCCCCGGGTCTTTCACGCCTTAAAGCGGCCGCGGTGTTAGCTCTGGGCGGGATGCGGCTCAAAGACAAGTCAGACCGCTTTCTTAATCAAGGCCTTGACTGGCTTGATGATGAAATTGAAACACAGATTTTGCCTGATGGCGGTCATATTTCTCGCAGCCCCGAACACGCGCTTCACGCGCTTGAGATATTGATGACGCTCGACAGCCTCTTGCAATCTCGCGGCGTCGAAGGCTCGAAAGCGATGAGCCGCGCCATTGATCGCCTCTCTCCAGTCATAGCCTTTTTCACCAGCGCAGAAGGCACTTTGGCCGGATTTAATGGAGGCGGCGAAACAAGCGCCGCGCGAATTAAAGCCGTCATGAAAGCGGCGCAAAAGCTGCGTAAATCCGGCCCGATAAAAGCCTTTGGTTATTGCCCTCATTCCGGGTTTCAGCGCATCGATCATGAGGGCACAGTTCTTATTATAGATGCGGGCAGCTCACCCCGCCGCCCCTTTGATACGCATGCGCATTTAGGTCCTCTCGCATTTGAGCTCTCAACAAAACTGGGCAAGCTCGTCGTTAATTGCGGCTGGTCCGAAGAACAAGCCCAGCGCTTTCGCCGCCCTGTGAGATCAACCGCCGCCCACAGCAGTTTAACGCTGAATGATACTGACGCTGGCCGCCTCATTAAAGAAGGCTGGGTCTCGCAAATATTAGGCGAAGCGATAGAGGCCGAAGCGGGCCCTGTTAACGCCGCGCGCAAAGAACAAGTCACGGGCACCTGGCTAGAAGCCTCCCATGATGGCTACCGCGCGGAAACGGGCCTCGTGCATAAGCGCCGCTTTTACATGTCCAATGAAGGTGATGATATTCGCGGTGAAGATAGTCTTTGCGTTCCTCTGGGGGCGGCGCCGCTCTCGCGCGCTGAAATCCCTTTTGATATTCGCTTTCACTTGCACCCTTCCGTGCGGGTTAGCCTGTCTCAAGACCAGCAAAGCGCGCTGCTTATTCAGGGCGGCAAGGCGGGCTGGCGCTTTAGAACAGATGGCGGCCCGCTTAAACTGGAAAACTCTATCTATCTGGGCACAGGGACACAGCCCGTCAAGGGACAGCAAATCGTCATCTCTGGCAATGCCTTTTGCGATGGCGACGGGACAACCAAAAGCAACCGTGTACGTTGGTCCTTTAAGAAACTCGAATCTCGCAAAGCATAGTCTTTGACTCGGCCCCATTGACTTGGCTTGTTCGCGCGGGCTCAACATGTTACGCCGCGCCAAAATAACACCGTGAATGGATTCGTATAAATGCCCGCGCCCAACCCCGACCTGCCGCCCTTTGATCCTAGCCGTCTGGCCCCCGTTAAGCGCGCGCTGATTTCTGTCTCGGATAAATCGCGCCTGCTTGACCAAGCCAAAGCTCTGCATGAGCGCGGTGTCAAACTCGTCTCCACGGGCGGCACGCATAAAGCCATCACCGCGGCGGGTATCCCCGTTAAAGATGTGAGCGAGTTGACCAAATTTCCCGAGATGATGGATGGCCGCGTCAAGACGCTCCATCCCATGGTTCATGGCGGGCTTTTGGGCGACCGCGATTTGGCGTCGCACAAAGATGCCATGCATGATCACGGTATTCTCTCTATCGATTTGCTTATCGTCAATCTCTATCCCTTTGAGCAAGCGGTCGCAAATGGCGGCTCTTATGAAATGTGCGTCGAGAATATCGACATTGGCGGCCCGGCCATGATACGCGCGGCGGCTAAAAACCACGCCCATGTTGCGGTCTGCACCGACGCCGATGATGTTGACGCCGTGCTGGCTGAAATGGACGCGAATGACGGCCAGACAAGCGGTACCTTGCGCCAGAAACTTGCGGCCAAAACCTATGCCCGCTCTGCCGCATATGATGCCTCTATCGCCAATTACTTCGCAAATCATATGGGCGATATGTCCCCGCCATACCGCGCGCAAGGCGGTAAGTTGAAACAAACTTTGCGTTACGGTGAAAACCCGCATCAAAGCGCGGCCTTTTATACGGATGGCTCTCACCGCTACGGCGTGGCCACCGCGCAGCAGCTCCAAGGCAAAGCGCTGTCTTATAATAATATCAACGACACGGACGCGGCCTATGAATTGGTCGCCGAATTTGGCGAACATGCCAAAGGGGCCAAACCCGCCGTGGCGATTATCAAACATGCCAATCCTTGCGGCGTGGCGGTGGCTGATGATTTTATCACGGCCTATAAAAACGCACTGGCATGCGATCCTGTCTCGGCCTTTGGCGGCATTGTTGCGCTGAACGGAAATCTTGACGCAGCCACGGCCAAAGACATTGTCAAAGTCTTTACCGAAGTCGTCATCGCGCCCTCTGCGGACGCCGACGCGGTGGCCGTCTTTGCCAAAAAGAAAAACCTGCGCCTTTTGATTGCCGGCGGCTTGCCTGATGTGAAATCGCCAAGTCTGACCCAGCGTAATGTGGCGGGCGGAATTCTCGTCCAAGACCGCGACAACGGATATGTCGAGGACAGCGATCTTAAAGTCGTGACCAAGCGCAAACCGAGCGATTCTGAGATGGCGGATATGCGCATGGCATGGAAAGTCGCCAAACACGTTAAATCCAACGCCATCATCTATGTCAAAGACGGCGCAACGGCGGGTATTGGCGCCGGCCAAATGAGCCGCATCGACAGCGCCCGTATCGCCGCGCGCAAAGCCGAAGACGCGCAAAAATCTGCGGGTTGGGACGCGCCGCGCACACAAGGATGTGCCTGCGCCTCCGACGCCTTCTTCCCCTTTGCCGATGGCATGCTGGCCGCCGCTAGCGCAGGCGCCACAGCAATTATCCAACCCGGCGGCTCTATCCGTGATGAAGAGGTTATCAAAGCCGCGGACGAGCAAGGCCTCGCCATGGTCTTTACAGGCATGAGACATTTCAGACATTGATATTTTATCCGCCCTCTCGAGAGTTGATACGGGGTATCAACTCTAGGCGGGGAAAATATCAACAAGTGCATTCGCTTCGCTAATTGCACGACTTAAGGCGCGTACTGAGTCATCGATAAATACCACGCTTTCTTCGCGGCTTCTTCTTCAGCTTTAATGCGGTCAAATATGGCGAGCATTTCAGCTTCCATCCGTGCGCGCTCTTCGGGCGAGGGTGGGGGCATATCTTCATAGCGCGTATATTGCGGCTCGCTTTGGGGCTTTTCGCCTTCAAGCTTGGCCAGCCGCGCCTTTTCTATCGCGAGCTTTGTTGCGGCGAGTTCGTCTTGGACGGATGGGGCTTCAGGATTTGCACGTGACATATGTTTTCTTTCTTTAAGTTGGTTGGGGTAAGTGATTTAGGCATGCACTATCGCTAGCTGCCCATCTGGTGGCAGCAAATTGGATATGGACGCTTATAAATAGGACGTCCGCGAGGGATGGCCTCCCGAAGGAAACCAAAAGGGGTGAAAATATTTTTACGAGAGGGTCCCTCGCGGCGATGATTTTTGTATAGCGGCCTCTTTGGAA
>CALLMD010000009.1 GCA_938007935.1 uncultured Hellea sp. | reverse complement strand
ATTTAGCCCGTTAAGTTCTGTTTCTCTCAAAGCGATTAGTACACGGTTTCGGAAGGACTCGGGCTTAACATGATTGCGCCTTACGATAACGCCGTAAGGCTTTAAAATGCCCGCTATATGATTTTCCAAAGAGACCTTCTGTGTCACAAGATGATGACGGATGGACAACATCGTCCTTGTTTCCTGTGCGCCGATAGACCTGATTTTGACCACACGTAAAAAGTCCTCACCGCCCATTCGTAAAAGCTGTGCCAAGCCATGCGCATCATTTTTATCAGTTTTGTTTCTGAAGGTCGCCAAGAACCTGTGCGCTTGAAAGGTCTCCAGCATGGTCAAATGTAAGCCACGTTCGGAAAGCCCCCTATGTAACCATGCGCTTAGAGTTCCCGCTTCAAGACCCACCCTTATATCGGAGGCCTTCAAATCAATGCGGTTACTCAGCCAACCATAGATATCTTGTGGCCGCGTCAGGGACGCGCCCTCATGCAACTTTTTGCCGTCCGGGTCCGTTACGCAAATCGATGTCGACTTCTGCGATATATCCAAGCCTACGAAATAATCCGTCATTTTATCCTCCTTCATCACGACTGACAGATTTTCATTCTAGACTGAAAGCCGATGAGAAGTGCCAGAGCGCAGCTAGGGCATAAGGCTGCCTCGCTTGCGTGATGGCCTAAAGGTCATTGCGGTTGTCTGTGTACAGCTTTGAAACTCCCCGGTCACCAGAGCCGCGCTCGGTGACCAATTAGGGAGTATTTATGTTAAGCCTCAGAATTCTTTTTCTTTCATCAGTAATATCATTCGTTAGCTTGAGCTCAATTTCACAAGCTCAAGAGACTAACTCCAATCCATATTCTAGAAATGACCCACCACCAGAATGGGCGAAGCCTTTACCTTACAAAACCCTCACCTGCCGTGAGACTGCTGCATATGGCATTAAAGCCCAAAATGGAGGTTATGAACAAACTCCTTACAAGCCGCAAAAATATACGATTTCCAGACTTACACCTGAGCAAATGACCGAGAACTCAAATTTCTGCCGAAAAGAAAATTATCAAGGCCCCAGATTGGATGGTGATATCTTTTTGTATGATGCCTGTTATCGATTTCATGGAGCTCTCAATGCGCTTAAAGCTTCACAAGGTTGGTGCACAGAAATGTATCGTAAAAACCGACCTACAAACGTGACATGTGATTTCAATCAACCCGTTCTATCTTTTATGCCATCAGGTGATTTCATGGCTTATGGGCGACGATTGAACTATTTCAACCCCGAAGACCCCTTTATTCCCGTAGCGTTCACATCTATCGGAACATGTACAAGTTGGTCTGAGCAGACACCTAAACCTCTTGTGAGTTTCAAATGAATACGAAAAAAAAGAAGAGAACTTACCAGTTTAAAAACGTTCCAAATATTGGCGGCGAGGTCCCCCATTTCTATCCCCGAGGATATCCACGAGCACAAATCAGTATAAGAATGCCAGTCACAGCGATTGATAGAATAGATAGAATTTGTAAGGATTATGGAATTGAAAAATGGGCCGCTATTAACATGGCTCTACTCGCTTTTGAGCACCATTTTGAAAAAGAAACCGAATCTGAAGACGAATAGATTAGTGGCAATCATAAAAGTTTAAGTCACTGATATTCTTGCATTTTTTCATTGGTGCCAAATGGTGCCAACCTATCAAAACCCCAAATTATTGATATATTTCAATAACTTACCTCGCCAGAGTTCTGGCATAAGGTGTGATAATAAAATATACTCCTATAAAATATCTAACTTATAATTTACTCTGAATTTATTTTGTTCAATTTCTATTGGGGGACCGTTACGTCGGAACCATCAAGTCTAAAGTAACGAGGGTGAGATGCTGGGTTGTACTGCGCACTACCGAATAAGGACTTAATTCTTTTTTTTAAAATTATTATGACGTATTTGATGATATTATTAAAATTTATAGTAAACGCTTTATTGACACTTTAGATAGTATTCACGCCTGAGTTGTTTAATCAATTTTGGGGATGATATGATTTATCGATATTTGGCACTCTTATCGGGTCTTGCTTTATTCAGCCAGTCGGGATCTGCCACCGCAGATGATGCGAGCATTACAATAACTGCAGATTATGTTTCTGAATATGTGTTCAGAGGAGTCACGCTTGCGGGGGAAGCTATTCAGCCCGCTGTAGAGGCTAATTATGGTCCTTGGACCCTTGGTGTATGGTCATCATTTGCCATTGGTGGTGAGAGTGAAGCCTTTGCTGATGAGATAGATTTTTATATCGGATATGGCTGGGAGCTAGGTGATATCGGCGCCGGAGAAGTCGGGGCAACGCTTTATCACTTTCCCCAAAGCGGCGGTGTTTTTGATGTGGGCGCAGCAGAGGCTGGGACGGTTGAACTCTTTGGGTCCCTTGATTTTGATATGTTCCTAGCACCTAATCTTTCAGCCTTTTATGATATTCATCTGGAAACTGTCACCTTGGAGGCAACGTTAAGTCAAACCATTTTAAATATTGATCCCTTCTCCCTAGAGGTCTCTGCGAATGTTGGCGGTGTTGAGGCCAGCGGTCAGTCAAGTCTGGACTATGCTTATGGTAAATTATCAACCACGCTTTATCTGGATGTGACAGACAAGGCAGCTATATACGCTGGGGCGAGCTACGGTGCGAGCAGTGCAGACACATTCTTAGATACGAATTTTGATTTATCAGACCCAGATACACTCTCCGACCCCACAGATCAAAGCACATGGTTTACCTTCGGCCTGTCATCAACGTTCTAAGCATGAAAATGCAATCTTTTCGTTTAAGGCCTTTTAGCTTCACAGCCTGTATGGCGGCTTTATGCCTGGCGCCTTCAATCTCAGCTGAGACATTACATGACGCCGTTAACCGCGCCTGTAACCTACATCCAGAGGTCTCGACAGCTCGGCTGTTAGTCATGGAGGCGGAGCAGCGCGTCAAAGAAACCAGAAGCTCGATTTTCCCGCGTCTGGACGGCACAGCTGAAGCGGGGCTGACGGATGATTTTGACCCTGATGATACATCACTTGACAATGGGCGGCCTCTAAGCGGACAGCTCACACTCGATCAACCGCTTTATCTTGGCGGGCGGGCCCGCGCCGCGATAAAAGGGGCCAAAAGCGAAGTCAGAGCCCAGAAATACAGGTCCATCCGCCAAATTCTCGATGTACAGCTAACAGCCATAGAGGCTTATATAAACTTATCTCGGGCCATTGACGTTTTAGGCGTGAGGCAAAAAAATATCCAGGCACTAGAGACACGCAAAAACGAGGCCGAACGCCGCTATGCCTTAGGCGCAGGAACGCAAACCGATGTGCTCCAAGCCGTCGCGCGGATTGAGCGCGGCCAAGCCGAGATTATGAATGCCTGGCAAGATATCCGCCGCGAAGAGGCAAATTTTATCGAAGCCACAGGCACGGCCCAAACAGGCGAGCTGGAATTTCCAAGACTACCCATCATGCCAAACTCGCTAAATGACGCCATAATCAAAGCCGATCAGGTTAATCCGGACATTCGCGCGGCGCAGGCCCTTATAGATGTCGCCACGTCAAATGTCCGCGGCATCCAAAAAACATTTGATCCTGAACTGCGATTAATTGGTCAAGCGAGCATGCAGCGCGATACAGTCTTTAACGGCTTTGATCGTGATGAAGCCAGCCTGCGTTTGCGTATGAGTGTCCCGCTCTTTGACGGCGGACGCGGCCGGGCGGCGGAAAAACGTAGCCTCTATGCGCGCAATAGAACCTTTTATGACCGTAATCTGTCCATCCAGCGCACACGAGAAGCCATCTCAACAGCGTGGACGCAATATGAAACGAATAATAACCTTGTAACGATAAACAAAAACCTTGCCGACGTGGCGCGCCGCGCCGTCACCGCCGTGCGTAAAGAGGTCGAAGCGGGCTTTCGGCCCAATCTCGATATCCTGGACGCACAGCAAGAATTGCTGGAGGCCGAGCTTTCCTATACCGCCAGCCGTTACGATGCGGTGCTGGCTGCCTATCTCGTCAAAGGCCAAATCGGGGATTTAGAAGTCGGAGCCTTTGAGCGCTGTAGACGTTTGCAGCCAGATATAACACTCAAGCCCAAACGCAAAATCTGGGAACAGGATTTGGGCTTTGGGATCAAAATCGTCTCACCGTATAAGCGGGTCAAACGCGGGCCTAGAGGAAAATAATAGAACAGTTTTAGCAGTAATTTCAGAATATAAGATTTCAGGCTAAACCTCTTTAACAGGCCGAGACTCATTGCAATTTTAACGCTGTCTATTGACTCCGAAAATCATGCGACTTAAGCATGAACTATAACTTAATGCGATTTGAACCACATATGCCGTAGAGGGTGAAAATCGGTGCTGGAATTGGGGTGATAATCATTGCTAAGACCTAAAAGTATATATTGGGAGTGTAATCTACTTTGGGTAAAAATATTCCGAAATAAATCCGAGGCATCGCGAATATTTCATTTTATTTTGGGCAGCATTTTGATGCTTGTACTGGTATCTTGCAGCGAAGAAGCTTTCGTAAAAAGGTCGAATCACCAATGTTTTATTGGCGGTGAAGATTCTATCACTCGCCTTTCTCAATTTTCTATTACTGAAAAACTGAAAAGCTTGGCTTCTGAGTCTGAAGATAATCATCGTACTTTTTCCAAAGCGATAGATGTAATTAATTTTTATCGAACTGTAAATCAACATGAATGTGACACATTTTTTGTGAATTCAGAATTTCTTCGATCAGTCAGTTATGACAATGGCATATTTTTAACGGATGATATTTCTAAAAAGGGCACGATTACTCAACCAGAGATATCAAGCATATTGTTTGAGTTGACTAAACTGCTTGGTGATGTCGCAAAGAGAATAAATATCCAATCTGAAAGACCATTATGTGATACCAAATCAAATTTCCAATGGGCTCATAAACCTTCGCTTTTCATTTCAGAAAGTATCGACAGTTCAGGTTTAGAGTTCCTTTTTGAAGAAATATCTGCTCCTTTAAATTGGAAGGCAGATATCCGTCAATTCGAAATGAACAGGTTATTAAAACTCTTTTCGAGAGCAAAGAGCTTTAACGATGCAAATGACATTCTATGGAATTATTATCGAAATTTAGAGTCTGGAATATATATTTTCAGTGTTTCGGAAGATAGTTCCGATATCAATCCCGATTTGTTTAATATAGGTGATGTCATTGATAGGGGTCATGATGGAAAATATTATTTTTCACTGCCTATGCCGGATAAAAATATTGTATATTTTGGTATTAATAACAAACCTATTAATACGAGAGAAAAGTTTTCTCAGGGTATTATCGATCAGAGTAGCTATATCAATTCTATGGATAAAGGACTTCCGACAAGTATCGTTGGAGGTAGATTCCCACAGCCGAATAATGTTTCGGGCTTCATGTTCACAGAAGATAAGGTTGTTAATAAAGTTATATGTTTCATATCAAAAATGAATACACTTCCTTCTTTGAAAATGAAAATCACAGAATGTTTACAACGATCACTCGGTTTCCCTGGAATTCCTGAGACATTTATTTCTGACCTTGTAGAAAAGAACCGTATTTCTTATTTGGATAGATTTTATTTTAATGAAATGCAGATCAACCAAAATGTTCTTTCTGATTTTTCTAATTATCATATTTGTTTAAAACAGAATTTGGAGAAACCTCATGACTGGTAATCGTACCGGATCCAGATATTTAGCCCTCAGAAGAGATAGACCTGGATATATTTCACCTGACGACTTACCAGCTAGAGCTGCCGCTGTCCGGGCCCAAATTCTATTCTCAGATGGCTCCAGCCCGGAATTTAAAAATATTGTCAATAGTAATCTTGATACACTACTAAAAATAGATTTTTTTGTTTGGTCTTTAGAGCAAGTAGGATCATTCAAGTTTCAAGAAAATAATAGTCTAACAGACCCTGGCAGTTCTTATAATCGAAATACCAATACAATCCATTTAGATCTGAGAGAAATTGGTACAGTTTATACGCTATCAATAAACGAAGAAGGGGAACTCTTTGGAAGCCCTCGTTTTTTAATGGATACAATACTACATGAAGTTGGGCATCATATCGGAAACACATCATTAAACTTTGGTTATGATGAAAATGCTAACAGAGCGGTTCGTTTAGCGGAAGCGTTCGCTTCTACATATTCAAATTTCGTTGGAAATACTTTTTTTGATAACTTTGCTCCCACAGATATCTATGCTGCTGCTTCACTAGGCTTGGATGGAAAATTGTATGTAAGAACAGATGTTTATCAATACTTAGTTGATCATGATGCAGCTTATGGTACGAATTTCGCGAATTCTGTAGAGGTTGGAGTTCCAGATCGTTTTGCCTCTCCCTTTTCTGATCAAGGAAGAGCTTTATTTACTGAAACTCCTGGTCCTGTTGGATGGTTTCAGGAAGATAATGTTACTGGTCAATTTGAAAGGCAATTCGATGCTGTTATAAATGGTGATATCGGTGTTGATAAATTTGTTTCAGCCCTTTTTGCACGAGGAAATTATTTTGACACTCGTGCCTTGTTGCGAGCTGGCTTTTTTAGTGACTTTCCGGGAGGGTTACGTCTTTGGGGTAGATTCCCAACTATAAAGCAAGAGACCATAGATGGGATAAACTTTGCACCTCAACCTCCTGGTTTGCAGACAGAGGAAGGTAGGCTATTCCTGAACAATTTATTTGAAGAAATTGGCTCGGGGGATAGCAATCAAAGACAAGAATTTTATGGGCATCTAGCTTCAAACTTTGGTTCATCGATCGAAGAGTTTGTTCAAAGCCATGCTGATGCTGGTTCTACATCTAATAGCTCC
This sequence comes from uncultured Hellea sp., assembly GCA_938007935.1. GTDB lineage: Bacteria > Pseudomonadota > Alphaproteobacteria > Caulobacterales > Maricaulaceae > Hellea. The sequence goes on along the minus strand of CALLMD010000009.1, from coordinate 168,996 downwards.
ATTTCCACCATTTTTGGGCAGGTTGCAACTGATTATGCGCAGGCTCAGGCTTCAGGTAATGATGGGGACTTTATTGACGTTTTCGGGACAGATTTAGAGCAATCTTTTTCAGCGGCAAATATCCTCTCCCAATTACAAACTGCGCCTATCGGGACGGTGAGCTCCTTCCTAACCGCCGAAAACGCCTCGGTGAATGACCCGTCCACGCCCTCCTTTCTCGATAGTGTTGTGAATGGCGCTGTTGAAGGTGCAATTGGCGAACTCACGGATGAGATTGCCGCGCGTTTGGTTGAGCGATTTGGTGAAGCTAATCCGTTGGCTATCTTGGGCTCTACACTTGGCCGCGTAGTTGTGAATCCTCAGACTCAGGCAGCGCAGGTGCTTAGTTCGCTAGGCTCTCTGGGCGGATCGTTGATTGCCGGAACATTTGCTTCTAGCGCTACGACTGCCGGTGGAGCTCTGACATTAGGTGCACAATTAGGTAACGCGGTTTTGCCTGTTGTCGGAGCGTTTATAGGTTTTGTCGCCGGTGCTATTCTAGGTAATTTATTTGGTAAAAAGAAGAAACCCAAAGTCGCCTCGGCCTCGGCTACGACTAATATCTCCCTGCAGGATGGCACTTACATGCTGAGTGGGGTGACCTCGCAAAATAGCGGAAATGTTGATCTGCTCTCCGATATTGCCAAGGCAACTACGACCACTCTAAACGGCTTTGTTGATGTCATTAAGGGCGGAGATCCCAATGCGCGTAATATCAGCGCTGGGAGCCTAAGCCAAACATTTGGTCATACCGGAAGTCAGCTGACGATTAATTTGCCGGGGCAATCTCAGCAAAATATAGACAGTGCCCAAGAGGCCGTGAGCCTGGCCACGCTTGATGCTATCGATGATATCAAAATCGCGGGCGGTAATCTCTATATGAAACGCGTGCTTGAAAATAATACAGCTGAGACGATTTTGGGCCTGTCTAGCGATCTAAAAATTGCAGAAGACTATGCGGTATATAAACGTAATCAAGATATCATCGACGCTGCGATTGCGGCGCCCTATGAGAGCTTATCTGCCTCCGATAAAGCGTTTTATGACGCCAATGTTGAGCATTTCCAATATGTGCAGCGTCTGGACCAGACGGGCCTCATTATGGGGCCGAGCAATGATTTTTATAACGCGCATTCTGGGCGTATACGTTCTATTTTGGGGCAGCTTAATTCGGTATCACAATTTGCGGCGGGTTGGATTATTACGCTTCAGCGCGCAGCGGAGCTTGGACTTAATAAATCGGCTGAGAGTGATTTTTACGGTGGGGCGAAAGGCTTTGTGGATAGCCTAAAAGGGATTGTCAATCAGCCGCTTGATTATGACCAAATTGCCTTCCGCAGGATTGGGAGTAATCTCGAAATCTACTTTGATGAAAATAAAAATAGCATAGCTAATTTCAGTTATGAAGAGAAGCTCTCCACCTCAACGAATTTCTTTAGCTCTGTCGGCGCAGATGGCGGGGTTGGTTATGCGGGCGGCACATCACACCGAAACAATTTTCGGCAGCTTGGCGTTAACGGGGCGCAAGATGTTGATGAGCGCGCCTATGGCGGAAATGATATCATTAGAGGCAGTTCTTTATCAAATACGATTTATGGGGGGGCTGGTGATGATTGGATCGATGGAGGGTCTGGTGCAAGTAATGTACGCGATTACCTCTATGGCGGGGCAGGCAATGATGTGATTATCAGCCGCGGCTATGATGTCGCGCATGGAGAATCTGGTGATGATGTTATTTACGGTAATGAGTATAATAACTGGATTACGGGGGGTAGCGGAGACGATAAGGTTTATGATGGCGGCGGGGGGTATGATAGCATCCAGCTAGGGTCTGATGACGATGTTTTCTATGCCCTTGATGACAATAGTTTTGACCGAATTGCTGGTAATACAGGAATCGATATGGTCTCCTATACCCGCTTTGACAGAGCTGTTATTTTCACGCTTGCTGAACGGGGCACTCAAAGTTCTATTGCTAATGATGATTGGCAAACTTACGCTCCCTATAGCCCGCATGCGATGGGCCATGATGGGTATGGCAATAATCTTTATGACATAGAGGGTATTGAAGGGTCTGCTTACAATGATGCGATAACAGGCAATAGTGAAGATAATATTCTACGCGGCGGTGCAGGTAACGATCATTTATTTGGTGCCTTAGGTAATGATATTCTTGAAGGCGGGGCTGGAGCAGACACATTATTTGGTTATATTGTCGGTAGGGATGCCTTTAGCGTTGATACGGTCTCGTATGAGCATTCATTAGGCGGTGTGGATGTTTCTATAAACTTATATGGCAATTCTCATGCCTTTGGGGGCGATGCAAGTGGTGACGTATTTATAGGTCAATTTTTCAATCTAACAGGATCTGCTTATGCGGATGTGTTGGAGGGCAATCATGTTACCAATATCATTGAAGGGTTGGCGGGAGATGATTATCTCATTGCCACCGTTGGCTGGGGTACATTAGATGGCGGTGAAGGATTTGATACGGCTGACTTTGGCAATCATGTGGGGGGAGGTCTGTCAATTACTGATAATGCACGCACTTATGGATATCAAGATGGCGTGGTGCCTGCCGAAGGTGGGGTTTTCCTTAAAGATATTGAACATGTTGTCGGAACAGATGGCAACGATACTATCCGTTTTGGAGCGGGTGATAATGTCCTTGAAGGGGGGCTTGGTAACGATACACTTTATGGCGGCGCGGGGAATGATATATATTTTGTCGAACTCAGCGGCGGCTCTGACACGATTTATGAATATGGCAATCAAGGTCATGATACGATTATGGTCGGCTATGAAGAAGGTTTAACTTGGGACGATGTATTTATTGGAGCTGGCGCTAACCTTGAGGTTCAAGTTGATGGGCAGCTTTTAGCCACGGCCTTTAATAGTCCGGATGCTAATCGTGAGTTAGTTGGCGTGGACGCGATTGACATTGGTGGTGTCGGGGCCATTGACGTGTGGTACATTACGGGCGGGGCTTGGAATGGGCCTTTATCAAATGGGTCAAATACGGTGCTTGGACATGGCGATGAACGCGGCTTTAGTTTGCTTCAGGGTCTTGATGGTGATGATACGATTTGGTCGGCCAGGACAAGTGATGGTACCAAGACATATGAAACTAATGCGAATATACTGCATGGCGGGCGTGGAAATGACACGATTTATGCTTCTGTCGGTGATGACCAATATATCTTTGACCGGGGTTCTGGCCGCGATACGGTAAGGGATACGGGCGGTATAGATCACATCCAATTCGGCCCGGGTGTGCGCGCGAATGAATTGGTTTTTGAGGTTCTAGGCAATGATCTTTACATAGGTATTGCACCAGCAGGCACAGAAGATACATCTGATCTTAATGCTAGCCAGATGCAAGAATATATTAAAGTTGTGGGAGCCTACCGGGAAGGTGGATTCAGAGATACGAATTATGGAGAGATGGTATATGTGCCAGGCGGTTATACTGGTAATCTTTTAGAATATATAACGGTTGAGAATGTTAATATTGATCTCAGGACGTTGGATATTTGGCCCGAGGAAACTTATGGTTACGAGCCCCCCGCCCCTGCAAGTGGCAATTTTTCTGTTATGGATACATCCGTCGACGAGGGTGGTATTTTACGGTTTACCGTCGCCCGTGAGGGAGCAAATACAAAAGCTGTAACCATTAATTATAATACTGACGATGGAACAGCTGATAGCACAGATTATACTGGCCTTAATGCTAGTATTACCTTTGATGCAGGGCAGAGTACAAAAGTTATTGAAGTGGAAACCACACATGATACGACAGTTGAAGCTCATGAAACTGTTTACCTAAATATCAGTACTAATGATGCAGGTGTGACTGATGGACGAGCTGCAGGAACAATTACGAATAATGATGAGCATTCAACAACCGACAACCCTTCAAGTGGAGCGTTTAGCATCGCGGACCAAGAAGAAAATGAAGGCGGTGTGATTACATTTACAATAAGCCGAGAAAATCCAACAACAGAAGCCGTGAGTATTAATTATTGGACGGAAAATGGAAATACTAATGCGTATGATTATACCGCCGTTACTGGCGTTCTTGATTTTGCGGCAGGAGTCAATTCCCTAACAGTTACGGTTCAAACGACAGATGACGGTGCAGTTGAAGGTGACGAATTTTTTACTTTGAACATCTCGGGAAATGCCTCGTTCACGAGAAGTTCGGCTATAGGCTCAATTCTAAATAATGATACGTCTCCGCCGCCTCCACCGAGCACTGACCCATATAATCCATTTGTGGACCCCAGCCCTAACATACCGCCAATTGCCTTTGACTTAGATGGCGATGGTCTGGAGCTAACGTCAATTGATGAAAGCCGTATCGTTGTAAAAGGGAGTGATAAGTCTTTAACGCGTGTTGGCTGGCTCGGAAGTGATGATGGATTCTTGGCGCTAGACCGTAATGGCGATGGTAAAATTGAATCGCTTTCAGAAATTTCCTTTGCTCAGGATATTGAAGGCGCGACTAGTGATCTTGAAGGACTAAAGGCCTATGATACTAATGACGATGGTGTTTTCGATGCGCGGGACGAACGATGGGGGGAATTTAGGATTTGGCGCGACCTTGATCAAAATGGACGCGGCAGTAAAAAAGAACTCCAGACCTTGGAAGAGGCAGGTATAACGTCAATAGATTTAAACCGATATAGCACGGGTAATGACATTAGTAATTACGCCGATAGTGTAATTGTAAATAACGTTAATTATACCACGTCTGACGGTGATATACGCACGGCTTATGACGTGGCTTTAGCGACGACTGTTATTCAAGAAGGCCGGGAGAGCTCCGTCGCAACAATTGGCCAAGATGAAGATGTATTAAATGGCCGTCTTGGCCGAATTTCTACGCGCCGTCTTGAGAAATTGTTAGCAGATCAAGATAATTCACATAATATATCGACTGTGACACCTATTGTGCTCGACCTTAATAGTGATGGCGATCTTGATCTGACACATCTGTACTCAAGCGGTGTCGAAATCGATGTCAATGATGATGGTGAACTTGACCGAATGGGCTGGGTCGGGGCATCTGATGGTTTCTTAGCGCTCGATAGAAATGGCGATGGTCTTATCACTGCCGTGTCTGAGATCTCATTTGTAGAAGACCTTGCTGGAGCAAAAACAGATCTAGAAGGTCTAGCTGCATTTGACAGTAATGGCGACGGAGTTCTGGATGCAAGTGATGCGCGCTTTAGTGAGTTCCGTGTATGGCAAGATAGCAACCAAGATGGTGTGAGCCAATTAGACGAAATAAAGACATTGGAAGAGGCGGGCCTGACATCAGTTAACCTCTCGGCTCATATTGGCCGACAGACATCTAATGAAGAAGAATATCTCGATAATGTTGTCTTTGGCCAAACGGTGATAACTTGGTCAGATGGACGTGAAGGAATTGCGGGAGATGTTGGCCTGCGGGTTGAGTATCAAGGTGTATTTGCAGAAGGCGCTGAAGGTGATCAGTTTTTAACGGGCTTTGTGGGGCTTGAGAGCGTTCACGTGAATAGCGCGGCTAAATTTGAGAAAATAGCCTTGGATAGTGATTGGGGCCGCATAGCGGGTCATCGTAGCCCGCTTATGGCAATGCTTTATGAAGCTGAGGAGCAACAAGCTGAGCTTGATGCTTTAGGTAGTGACCTCGGTATGACGCAAGATGAGCTTTTGGCTGAATTTGAAGCCAATGACAGTGAAGATGGCGAGGTGGAAAGTAGCGGTTTTGACGTTGAGCAGGTAGAGCAAAACAGTTCGATAAAGGACGATGGATTAGGTTATATTAAAACGGGTGAAGACTTGAGAGTAGCGTTAGGCGCTGTTGCCTCCGTTGTGACTGAAACCACTGAGGCGGCAAATATTTATGAGCGTCCAATCGCTGCCTCTTTAGACCAGTTTAATCAGGCTATGGCGGGCTTTGGCAGGACAGGTGGCTTTGAAGGGGTGAGATCTTTTGTGGATACAGATGGAGTCCTCCGCGATATATTTGGTGCAGCAGCTAGGCATTCGGACCGCAAATCACCTCTTCTGACTGGATGATAAAATAAGCCTTTCACTTATTACAGAGTATCTCTAAACTTATAGTTTAGAAATTGGGGTTGGTCATGTCAGAAATGAAACCGGATACGGGACTTGAATGTCTGACCTTACTCATGGGTTTTTTGCAATTACCTGCTGACCCTGATCAGCTTAAACATGATTTGGGCAAAGAGAAAGCTTCCGAGCCTAAAGACCTTGTTAGACTAGCAAAGCGGGCAGGATTGCGCGCAAAAATGAGCTCTTTGTCTATATCGCGTCTTGAATTTTCTCCATTGCCTGCGATTGCTTATGGCATTGACAGTGAATTTTTTATCATCGGAAAAGTGCATGAAGGACGCGTGCTCATTCAAGCGCCGGGAAGCGCGCCAGAGTCGTTATTACTCGACGAATTATCTGAGAGATGGACGGGGCAATGCGTCCTTATAACGCGCCGGGATAAACCCTTTGGGACGGATGAGAAATTTGATGTGAGTTGGTTCATCCCGGCTCTTGTAAAATACCGCCATTTATTAAAAGATGTGATGCTGGCTTCTTTGGCATTGCAAATTTTTGCGCTTGGTATGCCTTTATTCTTCCAAGTCGTTGTTGATAAGGTGCTGGCTCATCAAGGTCTAACAACATTGGATGTGTTGGGTATTGGACTGGTCTCTCTTGTTACCTTTGAAGCCATACTGGGTGGATTGAGAGCTTATCTGTTTACACATACAACCAGCCGTGTTGACGTAGAGTTAGGCTCGGCTCTTTTTCGGCATTTGCTTAAATTACCGCTTGCCTACTTTGAATCGCGGCGTGTAGGTGATACGGTCGCGCGGGTTAGAGAACTTGAGACGATAAGAGAGTTTTTAACCTCATCCTCAGTAACGCTTGTCATTGACCTAGCATTTACATTCATTTTTTTGGCGATAATGTGGTTTTATAGTACCAAGCTTTTCATTGTTGTGGCAATTTCTATTCCGCTTTACATTTTGATTAGTCTTATCATTACGCCCCCGCTTCGAAATAAAATTGAAGAAAAGTTTCATAGGGGGGCGGATAATCAATCTTTTTTAGTCGAGAGCGTGACGGCTGTTCAGACGTTAAAAGCTATGGCGGTCGAGCCTCAAATGCAAACCCGCTGGGAAAATCAACTGGCAGGTTATGTGCGCTCTGGATTTGATGCAGCAAAATTAGGTATTATTGGGCAGCAAGCAATTCAATTAGTGAATAAATTGGCTGCTGCAATTATTCTCTATATTGGCGCGAAAGAGGTCATTCAGGGTAACATGACCGTCGGTCAGCTAGTTGCTTTTAATATGTTTGCAGGTCACGTATCCCAACCCATATTGCGCATGTCGCATCTCTGGCAGCAATTTCAGCAGGTCCGCGTTGCCGTTGCACGGCTTGGTGATATTTTGAATGTTCCCCCCGAGCGCGCGAGTAAACCCTCCCAATCTGCTTTGCCTGCGATAACAGGCAATATAGAGTTTGATGGCGTGTTTTTCCGCTATGTTCCTGGCGGCAAAGAAATTCTAAGAGATGTTTCACTCACCATCCCGGCAGGACAAATTGTTGGTATTGTGGGTTCGTCTGGGTCGGGGAAGTCAACTCTCGCAAAATTGGTGCAACGACTATATGTGCCTGAAAGCGGGCGCGTCTTAGTTGATGGTGTTGACCTAACTATGGTCGATCCCGCGTGGCTTAGGCGGCAGGTCGGCGTTGTTCAGCAGGAAAACATACTCTTTAACAGAACTGTAAGGGATAATATAGCCTTGGCAGATGTAGGTATGCCTATGGACAATATTATAAATGCCGCAAAATTATCAGGCGCACATGAATTTATTTTGGAACTCTCTGAAGGTTATGATACTCAAATTGATGAGCGAGGCGGCAATCTGTCTGGCGGACAAAGGCAGCGTATTGCTATAGCGCGGGCGCTCTCAATCAACCCCCGTATTCTTGTCTTTGATGAGGCGACGAGTGCACTGGACGCAGAAAGTGATGCAGCTATAACGGCGAATATGACTAAAATTGCACAGGGGCGAACCGTGCTTATTATTGCTCACCGCCTCTCTACGCTGCGCTCAGCTCACCGGATTATCACAATGGAAAATGGTAAGATCGTCGAAGATGGGAGCCATGCGGAGCTTATGCAAAAAGGCGGGCGTTACGCTGATCTATGGAGGGAGCAAATGCAGGGGCTCTCCTCATGAGTTTTTGGAGCCATATGAAGGTTATCGCGATGTCATGGCGGGATGAAACAGAGAGGCGAAAAAATCTCAAAGGAGTTCGAAAGCGCGGGCAAGAGACAGAGTTTTTACCCGAGGCACTTGAAATTGTCGAAACGCCGCCATCTCCCTTTGGCCGTTTGGTTTTATGGGTGATTATGCTCGCATTTGTTCTCGCCTTGATATGGTCGATTTGGGGCCGCATTGATATTGTTGCGACGGCACAGGGTAAAGTTGTACTATCTGGACAGACCAAAACAATTGAAGCACCTGAAGCGGGCCTCGTGAGAGCCATCCATGTGAAGAATGGCGATACGGTCAAAGCCGGAGATATATTATTTGAACTTGATAAGACGATATCTTCAGCAGATAGCGACGCCGTAAAAAATGAGGTGTTACAGGCAGAAACACGGGCGCAACTTGCAAAAGGCATTCTTGATTATCTTAAAACGGGGCGTATACATTTTGAACGACCTAAAGCAATTTCCGAAGCCGTTGCACAAGTTTCTGAGCGTCAGCTATCTAGCCGTATTCAAGCATACCGAGAGGAAATGTTCTTATTTGAAGAAGAACAACGCAAAGCTGAGGCAGGACGTGCAGCGATTCTTCAGGAAATCGGTAAGCTTAACCAAACCTTGCCTTTATTGCGCCAAAGACAAGCGTCTTTCCGCCAGCTTGTAAATGAAGGCCTCGCCCCGCAACTTGACGCGCTTCGACTACAAGAGGAAGTCATTACCAGAGAGCGTGATTTGCGTATTGCCAAGAGCCGTCTATCAGAACTCGGGGCAAATGTGGCCGTGACGCGCAGGCGTCTTAAACTACTTAAGGAACAGCTTCGACGCGATGCCTTAGACGAGCTTGCAGAAGCCGAAGCGATGAAGGCGGATAGAACAGAAGCCGAGAAAAAGGCACAAGCTCGAAACTCATGGCAAACTATTAGGTCACCTGTAGATGGCACTGTGTTGGGCTTGCAAGTTTTCACAATCGGCGGCGTGATAGAGCCTGGCGCGCCGCTCGCTTTAATTGCACCGATAGGGGATGAACTTATTGTTGAGGCAATGATTTTAAATAAGGATATTGGTTTTGTTCGCGAAGGGGATAAAGTTTCGGTCAAGCTGGAAGCTTATCCTTTTACGCGCTACGGCCTTGTCGAAGGAACTCTTGATATTATCTCAGCAGATGCGATGCCAGATGAGCGTGTTGGGCTAGTTTTTCCTGCGAGAGTTACTCTTAAACATGCTTATGTTGGCGAGGGTGAACTTAAACGTGAACTTACGGCGGGAATGAACGCGACAGCCGAGATAAAAACCGGAGATCGCCGAATAATTGATTTTATTCTCTCACCTATTGCCAAGGCAGGTAGTGAGGCGGCTAGAGAAAGATAAAACTAAAGCCAGAGATATTTAGATTGCAAATAGATGTTATCCAAATAAACTAAGAGGATAAGGAAGAGTTATATATGAGTGAAATGCCTAATATAGAGATGCCCAAAGCCGGACCATCATCAGATAAAACTGTCTCTCATATGCTAGGGGAGATTACTTGGCTTCTTTCTCAATCCAAAGCGCATAAGAACCTGTTTATTTCTGATCTGGAATGGATGGTTATGCCATCCATATTATTAGAGCAATTTCGGATTTTTTATGGGCCAAATAGTCCTGCAGCTGTTGCGATATGGGCAAATGTTTCCAAAGAGACTGATGCGCGTCTAAGGGATGGAGAAAGCCGTCTAAAAGCCAATGAATGGAATGATGGTGATATTCCTTGGCTTATAGAACTAGTCTCTCCTTTTGGAGCAGAAGCGGAAATTTTGACGGATTTATCCAAGTCTATCTTTAAGAATACAGTGTTTCATTATCACACAGTAAAAAATGGTCAGCGTGTTGTAGAGCGTTATTCTGGGGAGTGAATTGATGACTCATCGCACGTTGTTGGAGTTTGATAATTAAAAGTTCTAGTTTATAATACAATTTTAAGATGTCTCGTTTCCTAATTTAAAACTTCGTCCTTGAAAGATTATAAAAAGTCTGTAGCACGCATGTTGATTTGTTAGATTATTGTTATTTTGCATGACTTGACATATAGTTGACATATGAACTGACTGACACTTTCTAAGTCATTGAAAAGCCGCGGTAGCTCAGTGGTAGAGCGCATCATTGGTAATGATGAGGTCGGGAGTTCAATTCTCCCTCGCGGCACCAGCTATAATTTTATTTAGATTGTCTTGACATAGAAGGGTTTCAATAATAGAACAAAAAGTGAACATATGAATTATAATTGAGGATAAATAAGATGAAACAGCTTGTTATGGATATAAGTACGGCTATGGTTATGACAGGATTCGTGGTTGTCATGACTATGTGGATGATCGTTATTGGCGGTTAAGACCGCTTCATATGGGAGTTTGTGTGGCGAAAACGCCTACATTTGTACATTTGCGCTCCCGTTCGCCTTATTCCATATTGGAGGGGGCTCTTCAAATAAAACCGACTGCAGCGCGTTGCCGTGAAATGCGCATGCCTGCTCTTGCTCTTACAGATACCAATAATATGTGCGGGGCGTTAGAATTTTCGGAAACCTTATCTAGTCTAGGTATACAGCCGATAATTGGCTTAACTCTAAGTCTTGATTTGGAGATTGGCGATCAACCAGGTCAGATCCGCAAAGAGCCCGATGGAACGATTGCATTATTAGCCCAAAATGAATGTGGCTATGAGAATTTAATGGGACTTTCTAGCGCTGCATATTTAGATGTTGACGCCACTGATTTACCTCATGTGAAATCTGCGCGCTTAACAGGCCGTACTGAAGGAGTTATTGTACTGACGGGCGGAGCTGATGGGGCTTTAAATCGTTTAATATGCCAAGGACGTCTGGGGGAGGCGGAAGCTTGGCTTGATACGCTGAGCAAACTCTATCCAGATCGACTCTATGTCGAACTTCAACGTCACAATTTGGCTGAGGAAATTACAGCCGAGAAAATTTTAATACAATGGGCATATGAAAAACGGCTACCCTTGGTCGCTACAAATGAGCCATTTTTTATTGATCCTGACATTCATCCTGCTCATGACGCCTTATTGGCGATAAATGAAGGGTCATATATTCTTGAAAAGGACCGCAGGCAGGTTACACGCGAACATTATTTAAAGTCATCTGAAGAAATGATGGAACTATTTAAGGATCTTCCTGAAGCCATTGAAAATACAGTGGATATTTCCAAAAGATGTGCGTTTAAATCTCAAAAAAGAGACCCCATTTTACCTAATTTCGGAGATGGGTCTTTGAGTGAGGGTGATATATTGGCCCAACAAGCTCATGATGGTCTTAAAGCGCGGTTGAAAAAGATTGAACTCTCAGCGCCAGAAGAAACTTACTTTGAACGTCTCGAATTCGAAATTGGGGTCATTCGGGAAATGGGCTTTCCAGGCTATTTTCTTATTGTTTCAGATTTTATCAAGTGGGCGAAGGCGCAAGGCATTCCTGTTGGACCAGGTCGGGGTTCGGGGGCTGGTTCTGTTGTGGCTTGGGCTTTGACTATTACGGATTTGGATCCTCTTAAATATGGCTTACTATTTGAACGATTTTTGAACCCTGAAAGGGTTTCAATGCCAGATTTCGATATTGATTTTTGTCAGGAAAGACGTGGCGAGGTTATAAAATATGTTCAGCAAAAATATGGTGAAGATCAGGTCGCGCATATTATAACATTTGGGACACTTCAGCCACGTGCTGTCGTGCGTGATGTCGGTAGGGTAATGCAAATGCCACTACGTCAAGTAGATAGGCTGGCAAAACTTGTACCCTCGAATCCAGCAAACCCCTGTACCTTAAGTGAAGCGATTAAGATGGAAAAGGGGTTGCGCGATGCGCGTGATGAAGACCCTGCTGTCGCTAAACTTTTAGCGACAGGGCTTCAACTAGAAGGCTTATACCGAAATGCTGGGACGCATGCAGCCGGAGTTGTCATTGGTGACAGGCCATTGACAAAGCTAATCCCGCTTTATCGTGACCCGCGCTCAGATATTCCGGCCACACAGTTTACGATGAAATGGGCTGAAAAGGCTGGCCTCGTAAAATTCGACTTCTTGGGGCTTAAAACCCTAACTGTAATCGATCGATGTCTTAAATACCTAAAAAAACAAGGCATTAATTTAGACTTAGACACAATAAGTACAAATACACCAGAGGCTTACAAGCCGTTGGAAGAGGGGCTTTCAGCGGGAGTTTTTCAACTCGAAAGTTCTGGTATGCGAGATGTCCTTCGGAAAATGGCACCGGATAGCATTGAGGAACTCACCGCTTTAATTTCTCTATATCGTCCTGGCCCCATGAAGAATATTCCGATGTATATTGATCGAAAATATGGCCGTGCCGAAATTGAATACCCGCATGAGAGCTTGACCGAAATTCTTAAAGAGACTTACGGCGTGATTATTTATCAGGAACAGGTCATGCAAATCGCGCAAGTGTTATCGGGCTATTCTCTTGGTGAAGCTGACTTGTTGCGCCGCGCGATGGGAAAAAAAGATCAGGCTGAAATGGATCGTCAGCGTACTCGCTTTAATGAGGGAGCGGCTGAACGTGGCGTAGATAAGGATTTGGCTAATTCCATTTTTAATCTCGTGAATGAATTTGCGGGATATGGTTTTAATAAATCGCATGCAGCTGCCTATGCTATGATTTCATTCCAAACGGCTTATCTGAAGGCCTTGCACCCGACTGAATTCATTGCCGCAATTATGTCGCTCGATATAGCCAATGTCGAAAAATTGGCGCAGTTCTTCCAAGAATCTAAACGTATGGAACTTGATATTGCGCCCCCTTGTGTCAATCGGTCTATGGCTGATTTTGATGTGGAGGACGGGAAAGTACTTTATGCACTTGGCGCCCTTAAAAATGTTGGTGTTGATGCCATGCGTAATGTTGTCGAAGTACGTGAAAAAGATGGTCCTTTCTTAGACCTTTTTGATTTTGCACGCCGAGTTGATACACGGATAGTCAATAAACGTGCTTTTGAAAACCTTGCTCGGGGTGGGGCGTTTGATTGCTTGGAACCAAATCGTGCTAAGGCTTTAGCGTCGGCATCAATATTACAATCGGTTGGATTGCGAGCAGCACAAGAAAAAGAATCTGCTCAAAACAGCCTTTTTGGTGATTCTGTAGATATAATGGCGGAGCCAGACTTACCAAGCCCAATGCCATGGAGTAATGTCGAACAGCTAGATCATGAACTAGGTGCTATTGGCTTTTATATCGGAGGTCATCCACTTGAGACCTATTTACCGATTCTAGAACGTAAAAAGGCTGTTATGGCTGCAGATATTGAGGAACGTTATAAATTGGGTGCTCGAACTATACGTCTTGCTGGCGTTGTTCGTAAACGACAAGAACGCATGAGTAAACGTGGGAAACGCTTTGCCTTCGTTAATATTTCTGATCCAACTGGGGATTTTGAGGTATTGTTTGGTGAAGAGTTGTTAGGCGTAAACCGTGCAATTTTAGAGGCGGGCGCTTTAGTTGAACTTACGGCAAAGGTAGAAGATCGAGACGGGGAAATTCGTCTTTTTGCAAATTCGATTACTTCACTTGAGCTTACGGGTGAAGAATCGGTTATTAAGGGCCTAGAAATTCGTTTGCGAAGTGCAAATATTCAAAATTTGGATGAACTTGAAAAAACATTTGAGGAATTGCAGAAAGCTCCAGCAAAAACAACGGGTTATATTGAAGTCTATGCTCCTTTAGAGGCAGGTCGTGAAGGGCATTGGCGATTGTCAGGAAAATTTGGACTAGACCCTGCTATACAAAAGGCCATTAAGGCGCATAAATTTGTTGAGTTAGTTTCTGAGATAGCAACTTAGCGCGTTGTACAATATATTATATCCACAAACTTCTTGCATTATAATCAATTCGAGTTATAGCGCCTCCTTAATTCGCACACAGGTGCGGGTGTCTAGCATATAGCTTTTCATCCATTCCGGTGGGAACGACGATAATGTCGGTCTCCACACCCTGTGTCTGGTCAACCGGAACAAGGAGATATTCCATGGCTTTACCTGAATTTTCAATGCGGCAGCTACTCGAGGCTGGTGTGCATTTTGGACACCAAACGCATGCTTGGAACCCAAAAATGGCACCATATATATTTGGAGCGCGTTCAAACATACATATTATGGATTTGTCACAAACAGTTCCATTGTTACATCAAGCATTGGTGCAGGTTCGTGAAGTTGCAGCAAAAGGTGGGCGGGTTCTTTTCGTCGGGACAAAACGTGCTGCTTCTGAGCCTGTAGCTACTGCGGCAACACGGTGTGCACAATATTACGTCAATCATCGCTGGTTAGGTGGGATGCTGACGAATTGGAAAACTATTTCTGGATCAATAGCGCGTTTGCGTGAGCTTGAATCTAAACTTGGTGATGGCGGGGAAGATACAGGTCTTACGAAAAAAGAGAACCTAAAGCTAACACGTGAACTTGAAAAACTGGATAAGGCACTTGGTGGTATTAAGGATATGGGAGGTAAACCTGACCTGATGTTCGTAATTGATACGAATAAAGAAGGCATAGCTATTAAGGAAGCCCGTCGTTTAGGTATTCCTGTTATTGCTATTTTAGATACGAATTCTGATCCAGATTCAGCTGATATGCCTATACCTGGGAATGATGATGCCGCCCGGGCAATTCAGCTCTATTGCGATTTGATTGCGGATGCTGTTCTTGATGGTATGACTGAAGCGCAAGCTAATGTTGGCGTTGACCTAGGGGCGGCGGAGCACCCTATGGAAATGGCTATGGCTGCAGCACCTGCTGAAGCTGAAAAGTCTGCTGTAAAAGCACCCGCTGTTAAGGCAGCTCCTGCTGTTGAAACCTTAGCTCAACCTGCCGCTGATGCTCCTGCTGCTGAACCTGTAGTTGATGCTACTACAGCAGCTGTAGAGGAATCTGAATATCTTCGTGTTACGCGTGAATATGATGCCGAAGTTGATGCCGAAGTTGTTACAAAAATTGAGAAACATCTTGGTGCGTCTTTGGCGAATAAAGATAGCAAATATGTGGCATGTTCAGATGAAACTGAACTTGAGACTATCGTAAAAGGGTTCATGAAAAAGAAAATGGGTGTTGACGATAAAGACGCCGCAATGGAAAAAGTCAAAGCTGTTTGCGCGATCATGAAGCCAACACGCATGAAAAACCGTGTGACCTTCTATTATCTTTTAGCAAAGGCTGAAGGTAAATTAGGCGAGTTTTAGTTCCCGCATATAAAATTTATAACGGTTCCTTTATTGGAGCCAATATCTTCTAACTTTACTCCGAGGAGAGTATTATGGCTCAGATTACAGCTGCATTAGTTAAAGAACTACGTGATAAAACATCAGCAGGCATGATGGATTGCAAAAAAGCGCTCAATGAAACGGGTGGTGACCTGGAAGCCGCAATTGATTGGTTGCGCACAAAGGGTATTGCTAAAGCCGATAAGAAGGCCAGCCGTGTTGCGGCGGAAGGACTTGTCGCTGTCGCACTTGGGACCAATTCTGGTGCATTGGTTGAAGTGAATTCAGAAACAGATTTCGTCGCACGTAATGATGGTTTTCAAGCTGCCGTTGCAGAAATTGCTCAGTTAGCTCGTGGCGTTAATACTAATGAAGAATTAGCCGCTGCAAAGACTGCCTCTGGAGACAATGTTACCGAGTTTTTGAAAAAACTCGTTGGTAAAATCGGTGAGAATATGAACTTTCGCCGTATGGCTAAATTGACCGTCTCTGACGGTGTTGTCGCGGGTTATATTCATAATTCAGTTGTTGATGGAATGGGTAAAATTGGCGTTCTCGTCGCTCTTGAAAGCTCTGGAGATAAATCGAAGCTTGAGGATTTGGCGAAGAAAATTGCCATGCATGTTGCTGCGACTAGCCCTTTGGCTTTGTCAGTTGATGACCTTAATCCTGCTATTGTTCAGAAAGAGCGCGAGATGCTAAAAGCAGAAGCCTTGGAATCTGGTAAGCCAGAAGCCATTGTCGATAAAATGGTAGAAGGCAGGATGACCAAGTTTTTTAAAGAATCTGTTCTTATGACACAAATATTTGTCATGGATGGCGAGCGGGCTATTTCAAAAGTTATCGAAGATGAAGCTGCAGCTTTGGGCACTGATATTAAAATGACTGGATATGTCCGCATGGGGCTCGGCGAGGGCATAGAGAAAAAAGAAGAAGACTTTGCTGCGGAAGTCGCGGCTACGCTTAAAGGTTCCTAAATAAAATAAATCCAACTTACTGCGCCTAAAGACTGGCGCAAACGGGTTGAATAAGTATTATCCCCTGAAGGTGCCGAGTCACAATCAGGGGATTTTTTTTGGACAATACGTATAAATTTGACCGCGTTTTACTAAAAATCTCGGGTGAAGCGCTAATGGGTGATAAACCCTATGGTATTGATACCAAGATGACAGCCCGAATTGCAGGCGAGGTTAAAGACGCTCATGATAAGGGGCTTCAAGTTGCCTTGGTGATTGGTGCAGGTAATATTTTCAGAGGCCTATCTGCTGCTGCAGGCGGAATTGAACGATCCACTGCTGATTATATGGGAATGCTTGCCACTGTCATGAATGCTCTGGCTATGCAAAGCGCATTAGAACAAATTGGTGTCGACACACGTGTTCAATCGGCGATACCTATGCAAACTGTTTGTGAACCCTATATAAGACGACGAGCCGTTCGACATATGGAAAAAGGGCGTGTTGTCATTTTTGCAGGTGGGACAGGCAATCCTTATTTTACAACAGATACAGCCGCCGCTTTAAGAGCTGCAGAGATGAACTGCAGTGCCTTATTAAAAGGGACTCAAGTTGATGGCGTATATGATAGTGACCCTAAGAAAAATCCAGACGCTAAAAGATTTGAATCTTTAACTTACCATAAAGTTCTGTCAGATGATCTTAAGGTCATGGATGCTGCCGCTATTACCTTGATGCGAGAGAATGAAATCCCCATAATAGTTTTCTCACTGCATGAAAAAGGTGGCTTTGATTTAGTCATGAGCGGTAAAGGGACTTGTACCACAATTGAGTCTTAATCAGGATAAGATGGTAGGCTAGTCCCTGCAAAGATGGAGAATAAAAATGACAGGTGAGTTTAACCTGAAAAATTATAGAAAGCGGATGGACGGCGCTTTGACGTCATTAAAATCTGAGTTTTCAGGTTTGAGGACGGGCAGGGCTCATACCGCATTACTTGATAATATAACTGTGCCTGCTTACGGGACAGAAACGCCTCTTAATCAAGTTGCATCTGTAAGCGTGCCTGAATCACGTATGTTATTGGTAAGTGTTTGGGATAAGACACAAGTTGCTGCTGTAGATAAAGCCCTGCGAACATCCAATCTAGGGATAAACCCGATTATGGATGGGCAGACTTTGAGAATTCCTATGCCGCCGTTAACTGAGGAACGTCGCCGCGATCTAACCAAAGTGGCAGGTCAATATTCTGAGAATGCTAAGATTGCTGTTCGAAATGTACGCCGTGATGCTATGGATGCTCTTAAGAAGGCTGAAAAATCTGGTGATATGAGTGAAGATGAGCAAAAGGCACATATCAATGATGTGCAAAAGGCTACAGATGCCGTTATTGATGAAATTGAAAATGCCCTCGAATCTAAATCTGCCGAGATTATGCAGATTTAAATTTGGCTGACGTGTCACGATATCAAGCAGATTTTCCATTGCACATTGCCATAATCATGGACGGTAATGGTCGTTGGGCGCAAGCACGTCATCGTCCACGCGTTTTTGGCCATCAGGCTGGTGTTAAAACGGTTCGCCGAATTGTTGAAGACGCTGCAGATTTAGGCGTTAAATATTTAACACTTTACAGTTTTTCAACTGAAAATTGGACGAGACCAAAAGCTGAGATTGCTGCACTTTTTGCTCTTCTTCGACAATACGTGGAAGATGATCTCGAAACTTTAAAGGCAAACAATGTACGGGTAAGAATTATAGGATCCAGAGCAGGGTTAAAGCCTGACCTTTTGAGTTTAATTGACCGTGTTGAAAATCAAACCATAGAAAATACAGAATTTCACCTCAATATTGCTTTTAATTATGGCGGCCGTGATGAAATAATACGAGCCGTCGCGAAAGCTGCAAATGCAGGTCTAAATGTTTCAGATATGAAAGAAGCTGATTTGACTTCATTTCTTGATACAGCAGATATTCCGGAACCAGATCTTGTTATTCGCACAAGCGGTGAAACACGAATTAGCAATTTTATGTTATGGCAAGCCGCATATGCTGAATTTATATTTACCGATGTTTTATGGCCAGATTTTTCTAAGGAAGACCTTGTCCACGCTATTTCCGAGTACCAAACACGTGATAGAAGATTTGGGAACTTGAACGCTTCGGAAGTGGCTTAGGCCATAATGTTACAGCCCAAATTAAAGAAACCAATCTGGAATAATGTTGGAATTCGGGCTATTACGGCGCTTGCTTTTGCCGCAATTTGCATACTGCCTTTGTATTTTGGAGGTTGGCCCTGGGCGATATTAGTGTCTACTATTGGCGGGAGAATGATGTGGGAATGGGTGAGTATGTCAGATGCAGCCCCCACTCGACTTGCCTTTATTTTACCAATTATTGGCATAGTTATAGCAAATTTCTATATGGCCCAAAGCTTATGGCTTTACGCTTTTATAAGCGTGTTTTTTGCAGCGCTTCTTGCGGCATTGGAGCGCTCAAGAAGAGGAGGGCTTCTTTGGGCAGGTCTTGGTTATCTTTATATAATAATTCCTTGCCTTATTATTGTCGCTATACGCGGCGTGGAAAATGGGTTTGCGACGGAAGGTTTTAGCAAACTTATATATATAATTTTGGTCGTTGTTGCAGCTGATGTAGGAGCCTATTTCGGCGGATCTTTTTTTAAAGGCCCTAAACTCGCACCAAAGCTGAGTCCAAATAAAACGTGGTCAGGATTCGCCTGCGGAGCAATATTTGGAATATTAATTGGAGGTATAGTTGGCCAAGTCATAGGGCTGGGGTTTTTGATAGGGCTGGTTTTGGCAATACCAATAGTTATTTTATCTGTTTTAGGAGATTTGCTGGAAAGCGGATTAAAGCGCGTTTTAAATGTTAAAGATACGGGTGCCTTATTGCCGGGACATGGCGGGCTGTTAGATCGTCTGGATAGCCTTATGCTTGCGGTTGTTGGTACAGGTGTTATTTTATATATAGCGCCGAACATTTGGCCGTTATAGCAACTTGATGACGAAACGAATTACAATTCTTGGCTCTACAGGTTCCATTGGTGAAAGCACGCTTGATTTAGTAAGGCGGGCGGCGCCAGATGAGCTTCAAGTCGTCGCCCTAACAGCTAATTCAAATGCAAAGAAACTTGCTGAGCAAGCTATAGAGTTTGACGCTGAATTTGTTGCTTTAGCTGATTCTAATAATGCAGATACGTTAAAAAATGCGCTTTCAACAACAAAGACTGAAATTGGTATTGGTCCTGAAGCATTGATAGAAGCTGCAAACAGACAAGCTGATTTTTGTATGGCGGCTATAATTGGCGCTGCTGGTCTTCAGCCGACTTTAGCGGCAATTGATCAAGGCAACCATGTTGGGCTGGCCAACAAAGAATGTCTTGTTTGCGCAGGGGATCTATTTATGAAGCGTGTTGCGGATCGAGGCGCTACACTGTTACCCGTAGACTCAGAGCATAACGCTATCTTTCAGGTTCTGGAAATAGATAAGCCTGAGGGCATAAGACGTCTTATTTTGACGGCAAGCGGTGGACCTTTTCGTGAAACGCCAATGAATAAGTTGCTATCGGTTACACGCAAAGATGCGCTTGCCCACCCTGTTTGGGAGATGGGGGCTAAAATTTCAATCGATTCAGCAACTTTGATGAATAAAGGTTTGGAGCTAATCGAAGCGAGTTATCTTTTTAACCGACCCTCTGCTGAAATTGATATTGTGGTACACCCACAATCAATTATCCATTCTATGGTTGAATATATTGATGGATCTGTTTTGGCTCAATTAGGGTCACCTGATATGCGTACGCCTATAGCTTATGCTATGGGCTGGCCAAATAGAATGCATGCTCCCGTTGAACGGTTGGATTTTTCGAAGTTAAACGGATTGACTTTTTTTGAACCTGATACGACGAAATTTAAAGCCTTACGTTTGGCCAGAGAGGCCTTAGAGGCAGGCGGTAAAGCGCCGTGTGTTCTTAACGCTGCCAATGAAGTTGCAGTTAAGGCTTTTTTACAAGAAAAAATTGCCTTTTTAGATATACCAAGAGTTGTTGAAGGGGCTTTGAATAAGCATGCATCTCGCTCTTGTTTTGGAACGTCTCCTTGCGAAATTGATGAGATTATTACGACTGATACGGAAGCAAGAAATACTGCACATGAGCAGATTGTAAGCTTGTGAAAACTAGGAAAACAGGTCAAAATATTCTTTGAAAAGAGACAATTATGTTATCCGGGTTAATTGACACTATAATATTTTTATCGAGTTTTGTTCTCGTTCTTTCATTCCTTGTGTATTTTCATGAGCTAGGACATTATTCTGTAGCGCGATTTTTTAATGTCGCAGTAGAGCGTTTTTCCATTGGCTTTGGAAAACCACTAGCACAATGGACCGCAAAAAACGGGACTAAATGGTCTATTGGGCGAATACCCTTAGGGGGATATGTAAAATTTTTAGGCGACGCGGGGGCTGCAAGCAATCCTGATGTTGATGCCTTAAACGCGCTTAAAGAAAAATATCGAGATAATGATAATGTTGAGATAAAAGATGTTTTTCACTTTAAACCCCTATGGCAGCGAGCCCTAGTTGTACTTGCGGGGCCTGTTTTTAATTTTATTTTGGCCGTCTTCATATTTGCTGGACTTGGATTAGCCTTCGGGTCCTATACCGTCGAATCGTTAGTTGGCTCCGTATTAGAAGGTAGCGCAGCTGAGAGTGCGGGAGTTTTGCCTGGGGACCGCATTCTAACTATGGATGGCCGCGATGTAAGCCACTTCAATGACCTTCGGAAATACGTCGTCTTAAAAAGTGATAATACCATTAAAACCATCGTGGATAGGAATGGTGAAAAAATTGGACTAATTATAACACCTCAAAAAGTTACAGAAAAAGACTTTATTGGAGGAAAATCATCATCAGGAAAAATTGGTATAGGGAGTTCTCCCGATGCTGAAATTATTGAAATTAAATATAATTTACTGACCGCCTTGGGGTTTGGTGTTGGTGAGGTTCGTGACACCATTGCGATGACTGGAACATATATTGGCCGAATTTTTAAAGGGAAAGAGGATGGTAAGCAGCTTGGAAGCGTCGTGAAAATTGCGACAATGACAGGTAAAACTGCTATTGATGCTACGAACGCAGATGTTTCCTTTGGTGAGAGATTTCGTTTATTAATAATACGACTTTTGTCTATAGCTGCGTCTCTTTCGATAGCGTTAGGTTTCGCAAATTTAATGCCAATTCCCGTGCTAGATGGTGGACATTTACTCTATTACGGTTATGAAGCCATCGCGGGTCGTCCGTTGAGTCAACAAAAGCAGGAGTTTGGGTTTCGACTAGGGTTTGCATTATTGCTGACGCTCTTCGTTATTTTAACGGTAAATGATATTGGTTACGTCGCCAGCATGTTTTCCTAATGGACGATTTATGAGAGATTATTCGATACATTGGCATAGGCCCAAATGCTTAATTATTACCATGATTCTGAGCCTGTTTTGCTTCGCGTCGTTGAATGTATCTTATGCGCAAGATAATCAGCCTGAACCTATTGCGCTTCCTCAAATTATTAGAACAATTCAGGTGCAAGGAAATCAAAGAGTAGAGGCCAATACCGTTGCTTCATACCTCTTATTTGCTCCAGGAGATCCTTACAGTGAAGATCGCATCGATTTATCTGTTAAAACACTATATGCGACAGGTTTGTTTGCTGATGTCGCGATCGACCCTCGTGACGGCAATGTTCTTATTCGGGTAATTGAAAATCCGATCATCAATCGTGTAATATTAGAAGGAAACAAATCTCTTAAAAGTGATAAAATTACTGATGAGATTGAAGCAGAGCCAAGAGCTATATTTACCCGTTCTAATGTACAAGAGGACGTACAACGCATTATTGAGCTTTATCGTCAATCTGGGCGTTTTGGGGCAACAATTTCTCCAAAGGTTGTTCAGCAACCCCAAAACCGCGTCGATCTAATCTTTGAAATTTCAGAGGGCCCGGTCACTGGGGTGAAACGCATCAATATTATTGGCAATAGTGAATATGCGGATAGACGCCTTCGCAAGGAAATGGTGACTGAAGAATCTGTTTGGTACAAATTTTTCTCCTCCAATGATAACTATGATCCAGGTCGTTTGGAATATGATCGTGAACAGCTGCGTACATTTTATACGAATCGTGGATTTGCGGATTTCCGCGTAGTTTCAGCTGTCGCCGAACTGACACCTGACCAAGAAGACTTCTATATTACGTTTACCGTCGATGAAGGCGAAGAATATACTTGGGGTGATATTACCGTAGAAACTGAGCTAGATGATTTGAATTCAGATTTTCTTGAACGCTTGATAAATATTAAACCGGGAACAATCTACAATGCCAGTAAAGTTGAGGATGTCATTGATACACTAAACTTTGCAGCTGGAACCTCTGGTTACGCATTTGTTGATATCCAACCAAATATTAAGCGTAACCGCGATACAAAAACCGTTGACCTTGTTTTCAATGTTGTCGAGGGGCCCAGAGTATATATCGAACGCATTGATGTGGTTGGAAACACCACAACACTTGATTATGTTATCCGCCGCGAAATGGAACTCGTAGAGGGAGATGCTTTTAATAGAATTCTTCTGGATCGTTCTCGCAACCGTGTTAGATCGCTTCGCTTTTTTGAAGAGGTTGAAATCACCGAACGTCAAGGGTCATCACCTGACCGCGCGATAGTTGAAGTTGCGGTGAAAGAGCAGCCTACAGGAGAACTGTCATTTTCAGCTGGTTTCTCTTCCGCGGATGCATTTTTGGTGGATTTATCAATTACTCAACGTAATCTTCGTGGCCGCGGACAATTGCTCAGATTTGTTATTCGGGCGAGTTCAAATAGACGAGAGGTTGATTTGCGTTTCACAGAACCTCGCTTCCTAGGCCGAAATTTGGCAGCCGGCGTCGAGCTTTTTGACGTGGTTATTGATTTCCTTGATGAAGCTGGCTTTCGTCAATCACGTACGGGTGGACAGCTTACCTTGGCTTTCCCATTAACTGAATACACCACTCTTTCGACAAGATACTCATTGCGGAAGGAAAATATTGAACTGCCTGGTACTGATTGTACGCAATTCGATGCGACAGCTACCAGAACATCTCTGACATCTTTGTGTGAGCAAGTTGGGGGCCGATTATCATCAATTCTAGGTTATACATTTGGTTGGGATAGACGAAATGATCCGATCACGCCGACACGTGGATTTGACGTTAGATTTAGTCAAGATGCTGCTGGTATAGGCGGAGATGTAAAATATTTGAGAACTGATGTCCGAGCGAATGCTTATAGAGGACTTTATAAAAACGTTATTGCAAGTGCGTCTTTGTCAGGCGGTTATATTCGAGGCTGGGGAAGCGACCCAGTTTCAGTTAATGATAGATACTTTAAAGGTAACTTTGAATTTCGTGGTTATGATAATGCTGGTATTGGCCCAAGGGTCGTGGAATATAATTCTACAACAGGTGAAGTCACAAGACGTCTTAACTCTCTTGGGGGTAATGCCTTTGGGCTAGCTGCAGCTGAGGTGAGTTTTCCTGTTGGAATTCCTAATTTATTAGGTAGCTTGTTTGTTGAAGCAGGAACAGTTGGTCTTTTAGATGATGATTTTAAATTCGATACGGGTATTGACCCTGTTACGGGAGAACAACTCACCAGTGCCCCCACTTATCAAAAAACAATCGACGACTTGTCTCTTCGCGCCATGGCAGGTGCCAGTGTGTTCTGGGAAAGCCCGTTTGGCCCTATCAGGTTTGACTTTACAAAGCCGCTTAAGCAATATGACTTCGATGATCGAAAATCATTTCAATTTACAACCCGAACAAGGTTCTAATTATGTCTCTATCTAAATCATTTATCCGTTCGGTGCTTGGAGTTACAGCGGCTGTCCTATTTAGCGCTTCAGCAATGGCTCAAAGCACTATTCTTGTAGTTGATACAGGTCGCGTTCTTCGGGATTCCGAAGTTGGAAAGCATATCAAACGTCAACTTGAGACAATTGGTAAATCTATGGAGTCTGAAGCTAAAGCAAAAACCTCGCCATTAGAGAGTAAAGGAAAGACCCTTGAAGCTCAGCTAAAGGGTAAAACCATGGCTTCCCTACAAAGTGATACGGCGCTACAAGCTCAAATTCAGTCCTTTAAAAAAGATCAGCAGGCTGTCCAAGTTGACTTGGCTTATAAGCAAAAAGAAATGCAGATTACTGAGGGTAAAGCGGTTCAAAAAGTACAAGAACGGCTACGCGTGATTTTGAAAGCTATTGTTGCAGAGCGTAATGCTGACGTCGTTCTTGAACGCTCTCTTGTTATTTACGGTGACCCAGTAGATGTAACGGATACGGTTATCAGCCGTTTAAACAGTCAAATGAGAACTGTGCCTGTAACGCGTGAGAGATTACCGCGTAAGAGTTAAGCGTAAAACACGGTAACTCAAATTGAGGTTATTATAAGGGCTGTATGCGCTATGTTGCGGGAATGTTAGATACCCGGTTTTATAGTGCAAACGGCCCCATTTCTTTGGCCGAACTCATAGATGGCTTGGATGTAATGTTGCCAAATGAAAAGTTTGGTGATGAGAAAATTTCATATGGAGCGATATTGTCGCTAAGTAAGCTAGGAGATATTTGCTTTCTTGAAAACAAGCGGCATAAAAGTCAAGTTGAGACAGCGAGAGCTACAGCTTGCTTTGTTCCCGAAAAATTAGCCGAAGTTATCGGTGCTAAACATATAATACCCTTAATCTCAAGTGCGCCAAGAGCTCATTTTGGACGAACTTTAGGGAGACTTGTTTCACAAATTAGTCTAGGCGCTCCTCCCGATGATATAAAAATTGCTAAATCTGCAAAAGTTCATCCAACGGCAGTTTTAGGAACTGGCGCCGTTATAGATGATGAAGCTATTATTTCTCCTTATGCGATAATCGGTCCGGGAGTGCATATTGGTGCAAGGACCTTTATTGGGGCCCATGTTAATATAGAGTGCTCTTTACTTGGCACTGATTGTCAAATTAAGTCAGGTGCGATGATTGGAGGCTCGGGTTTTGGCATAGCCTCTGATGAGCGTGGCGTAGTTGATATGCCACATATAGGGCGCGTGATTATTGGTAACCGTGTCTCTATTGGATCGCAAACCTGCATTGATCGCGGCCAAATAGGAGATACAATTTTACAGGATGATGTTAAGGTCGATAATCTAGTGCAAATTGCCCATAATGTTATAATTGGATCTGGAACTGTCATTGCTGGACACGTTGGTATCTCAGGCAGCTGTGTAATTGGAAAAGGTGTCCAAATGGGTGGTAACGTCGGGCTTGCAGATCACATTGTCGTTGGAGATGGAGCCTCTATAGCTGCCAGAGCAGGGGTTATGCATAATATCCCTGCTGGTGAAGTATGGAGTGGCATACCTGCAATGCCCATAAGGGATCATATGAGAATGGTTAGTGCGACAAGAAAGCTGTCCAAAAGACCGAAAACGTAATAATATGTTCGTCCACTCTCTTCCCCTAAATCAAAGTTATATCAAGGACTATCTACCACATAGGGATCCAATGTTGTTTATTGATAGGGTAACGCAATTGGATGAAAACTCAATTAGGGTAGAATCAGATGTCAAAACTGATGCAAGTTTTTTTAAGGGACATTTTCCGGGGATGCCGATCATGCCGGGCGTGTTAATTATTGAAACAGTTGCCCAAGCGGGGGCATTACTTGTATCTTTAACACGCGGTCTATCAGATGATAAATTCATAGCCTTTTCCAATGTAGATGCAGTCAAATTTCGTAGACCTGTAAACCCCGGAGAAACAATTGTTGTAGATGTTATGATTGATAAAGTCAGGTTGCCGTTTTACAAATTTTCTGGAACCGCCAAGGTTGATGGAACAGTCGCTGCGACTATGAAATTTGCGGCGGCAGAAATGCAATATGGGAGCGCCTCTTGAGTATTGATATTCATCCATCATCATTTGTCGATCCAAAGGCGGAGTTGGCAGATGGTGTGAGTATCGGTCCGCTTTGTGTCGTTGGGGCTGATGTAAAACTCGGGAAAAACACCAAGCTCATTGCGCAAGTCAATCTTGATGGCCAGACGTCAATAGGACCTGACTGTACACTTTATCCGTTTGTTTCAATGGGGCATCCCCCTCAAGACTTTAAGCATAAAGGCGGAAATGTAAGTATTGAAATTGGTATGCGCTGTGTGTTTCGTGAGAACGTAAATATTCATCCTGGAACAGATACTGGAGAGCCAGTAACGCGAATTGGCCATGACTGTTATTTTATGGTGGGAACGCACCTCGCTCATGAAGGACAAATGGGCAACCATGTCATTGTGTCAAATGGAGCTCAGATTGGGGGTAACGTTACAATTGGGGATCATGCTATTTTGGGCGGATTATGCGCTATTCATCAGCATACTCGCATAGGGGAACATGCCTTTATAGGTGGGATGGCGACTGTAACCACTGATGTTATTCCTTATGGGTCAGTGCGGGGAAATCCGGCCCATTTAGCTGGTTTAAATGTTGTTGGTTTGAAGCGGCGGGGCTTCTCCCGTGAAAAAATAAGAGATTTAAGGTCAGCGTATCGCCAACTCTTCGCGCCTGAAGGAACTTTTGCTGAGCGCTTAGACGATGCTGCAACGATATATTCAGATCATGAATTAGTAGCGGAAATAGTAGATTTTATCCGGACGCAAAAGAACCGATCTATTTGTATGCCTAAATTAGGGTCATAGATATGAAATTGGGTGTAATCGCAGGTGGTGGTGAACTGCCTAAGCTAGTCGTAAATTCTGCTAAAATTGATGGGCATGACACATTTGTTGTCGCCATAAAGGGTTTTGCTGATGTCGAGACTTTTGAAGATTCTACTCAAGCAGGTATCGCTGAATTTGGTAAGATCGTTAAGACCTTTAAGAAAAATAAATGTACGCATGTGTGTTTTGCGGGAAAAATTTCCCGCCCTGACTTTAAGACCTTAAAACCTGACTTTAAGGCTATACGTCATGTTCCCGGGGCTATCAAAGCCGCCCAAAAGGGTGATGATGCGTTAATGCGTTATCTTTTAAATTTATTCGAAAAAGAAGGCTTTGAAATTGTTGCACCCCAGGACATTTGTAAATCCTTACTCCTCCCAGAAGGAATCCTTGGGTCTGTTAAAATTAATGACATTCATTCCGAAGATATCCGTAAAGCCTGTGAGATAGCCTCAAAAATTGGCGCATTGGATATAGGTCAAGGAGCTGTCGTTGCAAGGGGAGTTGTTCTTGCTGTTGAGGCTCAAGAGGGAACAGATATTATGCTTGAGCGCGTTGAAAAATTGCCAGACGATATCACTGGCACATTAGATAACCGCGTAGGTATATTAGCAAAAATGCTTAAGCCAGGACAAGAATCCAGAGTGGATTTACCTACAATTGGGCCCATGACAGTCAAGAAAGCTTCAAAAGCGGGCCTAGCAGGGATTGTAGCCGAAGGCGGACGTGCCTTTGTGATTGACCGGGAAATAGTAATAGAACAGGCTGACCAAGCTGGTATTTTTATAGCGGGATTACCTCAGTTAAAATTATGAGCAAGCGCATTTATATTGTTGCGGTTGAAAGCTCGGCTGACCATCTTGGCGCAGAATTAATTGCAGAGATAAAGAAGCAATCCTCAAAAACTAAATTTCTTGGTATAGGCGGTCCCGCTATGCAATCACAAGGCATAGAGCCAGAAATTGACATATCGGGCCTAGCTATACTGGGATTTGTTGAAGGTGTGAGTGCATATCCAATGATTATGAGGCGCGTCAAAGGGGCGGTGTCATCTATTATGGATAATAACCCAGATATGGTTGTCTTAATTGATAGCTGGGGCTTTATGATAAGAATTGCGAAGGAGCTTAAGAAAGCTAACTTTAAAGGAAAAATCGTCAAATATGTTGCGCCACAAGTCTGGGCGATGCGTGAAGGGCGTGCAAAAATATTAGCTGAGAATGTTGATCATTTAATGACGATCCATAACTTTGATGCCCCCTTTTTTGAAAGGCATAACTTACCAGTTACTTATGTAGGAAACCCAATTTTTGATACTAATTTCCGGGCAGGGGATGGGCATAAACTTAAACTCGATTTCGGAATTGGTGAATCAGATAAGATTATATCTGTATTTTTTGGAAGTAGACTTTCGGAAATTAAGACCTTGGCAGCAATATTCACCGAGACCGTTGAAATACTAAAACAGACACGTCCAGATTTGAAATTTGTTAGCCCTGTTTCAGATAGCGTCGCGACGGATTTAAGGGCTATTGCGGCCGAAGATAAACGGATGCAAGATATTATCTTATTACCAGAGTCCACAAAATTTGATGTCTTTGATGCGAGCGTTGCAGCGATAGCTTGTTCTGGGACTATAACTACGCAACTAGCCTGTGCGGGCGTTCCAACGGTTGTAGCTTATAAGCTTAACGCCATAACCTATGCCGTCGCAAAACGGCTTTATAAACCAGATTACATCTCATTAGTGAATATTTCTGCCAAGGAAGCTCTGCTTCCTGAGCTGATACAGGGGGACGTGACGGCGGATAATATATTGCGAGAAATTACAAAATATCTAGACGATGCTGATCTTCGAGAGACGGTTTCTGCAAAACTATTAGAACAGACGGCTATCATGCATGGAAAAGGCGGCATTGCGAGTAAACGTGCCGCCCAAACTATTTTGGATATATTGAACTAGCGTTTGCTAAGAGGGACGTAATCGCGTTGCGTTGCACCTGTATAAAGCTGACGCGGACGTCCAATACGCTGGCTTGGGTCTTCAAGCATTTCATTCCACTGTGAAATCCATCCGACTGTGCGCGCTAAGGCGAAGAGTACAGTAAACATAGATGTCGGGAAGCCGAGGGCAGATAGAACGATGCCAGAATAGAAATCAACATTTGGATAGAGTTTTTTAGAGATGAAATACTCATCTTCCAAAGCTATTTTCTCAAGTTCTTTGGCTACGGCCAAAATAGGATTATCTAAATCGAGTTCTTCTAAAACGTCATGTGCTACTTTTTGCAGAACACGCGAGCGTGGATCAAAGTTTTTGTAAACACGATGTCCAAAGCCCATGAGACGGAAGGGGTCAGATTTATCCTTGGCCCGCGCTATATATTCAGGGATTCTATCTACTGTTCCAATTTCGCGAAGCATGTTGAGGCAGGCTTCATTTGCACCGCCATGGCTTGGTCCCCAAAGACACGCAATGCCTGCCGCAATACAGGCATATGGGTTTGCACCTGATGACCCGGCAAGACGCACGGTGGATGTAGAAGCGTTTTGCTCATGGTCTGCATGAAGGATGAAAATCTTATCCATCGCATTGACGATTGTCTTGCTAACTTTGTATTTTTCGGCAGGAACAGAGAAACACATGTGAAGGAAATTCTCAGCATATGATAATTCGTTATTTGGATATACGTGAGGCTGCCCTATGGAATATTTATAGGCTCGCGCAGCAATCGTTGGCATTTTTGCGATTAGGCGGTGCATTGCAATATTACGGGCTTCATCGACAGTTGTATGACTGTCATCATGATAGAAACCAGACAATGCCCCAACCGTACCGCACATCATGGCCATTGGATGGCTATCTCGCCTAAATCCATGGAAAAAGCTTTCAACTTGATCATGAAGCATGGTGTGCTGCGTGATAGTTCTTGTGAAATTTTCATTCTGCGTTTTGGTGGGCAGTTCACCATTTATCATCAAATAAGCAACTTCGAGGAATGTCGATTTTTCTGCTAATTGCTCAATAGGGTAACCACGATGAAGCAATTGACCTTTAGCGCCATCAATAAATGTGATTTGCGACTCAGTTGAACACGTAGAGGTATAGCCCGGATCAAAAGTGAAATGCCCTGAGTTTTTATAAAGCGCACGAACATCAATACCTGGCGCGCCCATTGATCCTGCCATTATTGGCAAATCATAGCTATCTTTGCCAATTGTAACTTTGGCTGAGCCGGTATTTTTAATTTTATTTTCCATTATAAATTCAGTCCTTTGCAAAGTCAGACGTTATGACATCTTCGAGGCGCGCTAATGTTTCTTCTTTGCCAAGCAAAGTAAGAACCCAGGATAAATCTGGGGAGGGCGCTCCACCGGTTAGCGCCGCACGTACGGGCTGTCCGATTTTACCAAAGCCAATATCATGTTCTGACACATAATCTTGTAGGAGCCTCTGTATCTCAGTTTCGCTCCAATTCGGTTCTTCTAAGGATTTTAGCCGCAAAGTCAAAGCCGATAGATGTGAAATAGCGTCTTCTTTCCTAAGGGGTTTAGAGGATTTACCAGTAATTTCTAATGGACGTTTCAACATCAGATAGCGGGCTTGCTCGGCAAGGTCTTTGAGTGTTTTTGAACGAGGTTTTAATGTATCCATTGCCGCTAAAACGCGCTGCTCTAGGTCGTCACTTAAAGTACCTTCATTTAGGTCAGTTAGAAACCCTGAGGCTAATTCTAGAAGGTTTTTATTGGGTTCTTGTAAAATGTGCTGCCCATTGATGAAATCCATCTTGTCGAAGTCAAGACGTGCGGGCGCAGAATTTATACCCTCGAGATCAAAGACTTTGGATATTTGCTCTTCAGTAAAGAATAATTCTGTATCACCATGTGCCCAACCAAGTTTTAGCAAGTAATTCCGCAAACCTCCAGGTAAGTATCCCATATCTCTATAAGCTTCTGCGCCTAAGGCGCCATGCCGTTTAGATAATTTTTTACCGTCAGGGCCATGAATAAGGGGGACATGCGCCCATTGCGGTATTTTCCAGCCAAGGGCCTCATAAATTAACGTCTGACGCCCTGCATTGATAAGATGATCGTCACCGCGAATAACGTGAGTGACGTCCATATTGTGATCATCTACGACTACGGCTAGCATATATGTGGGCGTTCCGTCGGCGCGCAAAAGCACAAGGTCATCAAAATTTTTATTATCCCAAGTAATGTCCCCTTGGACATGATCTGTGATTTGGGTTTTGCCTTCAGGAACACGGAAGCGAATAGTATGTGGTTTATCTAAAACTTTTTCCTCATCGCGATAAGGACTTCTGAAAGCTGTATCACCATCACGGCCCGCGTCGCGTAAAGTTTCTAACTCTTCAGGCGTTGCGTAGCACCTATAGGCTGCTCCGCGTTCAAGCAGCTCCATAGCCGCTTTAGCATGGTCTTCTGAATTTTTGCTCTGAAATACTATATCTCCGTCATGATGCACCCCAAGCCATTTCATCCCGTCAATTATGGCTTGTGTCGCTGCGTCTGTGGAGCGCTCTTTATCTGTATCTTCTATCCGGAGCCGGAATTCACCGCTCATATGCTTGGCAAAATAATAATTAAATAAAGCTGTTCGTGCGCCGCCAATATGCAGGAAGCCTGTCGGGGAAGGCGCAAAACGGGTTATTACTTTGGGTGTTGTCATAAAGGGAATACAACTCTTAGAATGGGCTGAAATGTTCAAACGCTCTATCACATAACATGTCTGTGATTAACAGGATAAAGATGGCGCTTGAAGCTACATTTGCGCAAGGGTGGTCTGCGCCAGAGTATCAACGCTTTGATTGGGCTGTTGCCATATTTGCGGCGGGTATCGCAATTTACTTTTATCTTCCTTTTGAACCTTCACTAAACATTCTGACAGCTCTATGTGCTTTGTTCTTCGTTTTATCATGGTTTTGTGAACAGCGTGGTCTCAAGCTGTATAAAATTTTACTTCCTGCATTGTTGGTTTTACTTGGTATTGGGCGTTCGGCTCTACACACAGCGTTTGAGGATGCGCCTAAAGTCCCTAGCTATGAGCGCAGCTATAATGTGACGGGTTGGATCGAGGCCGTCGAAAAATCTGGGACTGGCTATCGCTGGCGCATTCGCGTGAGTGAAATGCCGGGCATAAGTTCTGAAAATCTTCCTTTGCGTGTACGTGTTAGGGTTAAACCAAGCGGATTTGCTGTAGGCGAGGCGATAAAATTGCGCGCCATTATTTCTCGTCCGCCAGGCCCCGTTGTTCCAGGTGGTTATGATCCCGCGAGGCGCGCATATTTTGATAAGCTCGGGGGCTATGGTTTTGCAATTGGAACTCCAGAAGCTGCAACTATCATAACGACGGACCCTATAGAAAAATTTCAAAGACGTTTGGTAACATTTCGTTATGGTCTTGCAGACCGTATTCGTAATAAAGCGCCACCACAAACAGCAGGCCTACAGGCAGCATTGTTGACCGGAGTGCGGGCGTTTATACCGCAAGACCAAACAGAGGCGCTGCGAGTTGCGGGGCTGGCCCATGTGCTTGCGATATCGGGTCTGCATATGGGGCTGCTTGCGGGCGGTACTTACTTCCTTTCGACTTTACTCTTAGCCTGTATTGCGCCGCTTTCTCGGCGTTATGACGTGCGTAAACCTGCCGCGATAATTGGCGCGCTAGCGGCGACGGCTTATCTTATCCTGTCAGGCGGCTCTGTGGCGACGCAGCGCGCCTATATTATGGCTATGATAGTCTTTCTGGCTGTTCTGCTTGACCGCAAAGCGTTTTCCATGCGCTCGGTCACAGTCGCCGCGCTTATTACGCTCATGCTACATCCCGAAAGCCTGATATCGGTTGGCTTTCAAATGTCTTTTGCAGCCGTTGCAGCGCTTGTTGTTGTTTATGCAGAGTGGAATGAAAGACGAGACTATGTCTACCGCTCGGGCATATTACCAAAAATCAAAACCAATCTTGCCACGTTGACAGTTACAAGCTTTGTGGCGGGAACAGCGACATCAGGTTTTGCTGTGCTACATTTTAACCGCATTGCCAGCTATAGCTTGCTTGGAAACATGCTCGCCATGCCGCTCTTTTCGTTCATCGTCATGCCAGCGGCTCTGGCGTCGCTTATTGCGCTGCCTTTTGGATTAGAGGAATTTCCTTTGGCAATTATGGGGTGGGGGCTTTCCTCTCTTTTATTTGTGGCCGAATGGGTTGCAGGTCTGTCTGGCGCTATGGCTTATGTTCCCGCTGCGCCGGGCTGGCTTATTGGAGTTTTTGGTCTTGCTTTTCTCCTCTCGACTTTGGGCACAGGGCTTAGGCGTTATTCTGGCTTTGCTCTGACCGCCATTTGCTTCCTGATCTGGGGGCAAACCCCAAAGCCTGATTTGCGCATTTCCGATACGGGGCAGGTGGCTTTTTGGAGTGCTGAAAATGATACGCTTTTCGTTGGACGTAAACGCGCCGATAGATATGGGCGCGAACAATTCATGCAGCGGGCAGGACGCCCGAAAAGCGACGTTGAAACTTATAAAGATACGTTGGCGCTTTGCGATCGTTTGGCCTGCCGCTTTGATGTGAAAGGCAAAAAGATTTCTGTGGTCAGTCACCCTTCCGAAGTTGCGGTTGAATGTGAAGTCTCTGATATTGTTGTTCTCACGGTAAGGCGGGCTGGGCCCGTCTCTCGGCGAAATTGCGGCGAGATTTTACTCGATGAGCGCAGCTTTAAAACGCTAGGCGCACATGATGTTTACATCACAGATGAGGGCATAGACATGCGTCCTGCCAATGAAAAAGGGCGCCAGAGACGCCCTTGGTCATGATATCATAATCTGACTTTAGTGGTATTGGCGCACTAAGCCGACGAGAATGCCTTGTACTTCAACACGGTCAGGGCCGTAAGTTTGCGTTTCAAAATCTTTATTTTCTGGAATAAGTTCAATGGTTTGGCCGGTTTTGTAAATGCGCTTTAGCGTGGCCTCTTCTTGATCAACAAGGGCGACAACGATTTGATTGTTACGCGCTGTATTGGCCTTTTTAATAACCACGATATCCCCGTCCAAAATACCAGCCTCAATCATGGACTCGCCTTCAATTTCAAGAGCGAAATGATTGGGCCCCATCATATTGGGCGGAACAGCAATCATATTATAGCTATCTTCAATCGCGGCAATCGGATTACCCGCCGCAATCTTACCAACAAAGGGCACTTCATAAACATCATTAGCGGCCATGGGGGGGTGTTGCGCCTGTTGAAAGTCTTCGGGAAGCTTAAGCACTTCAAGCGCGCGGGCTTTATTGGGAAGGCGGCGGATAAAGCCGCGTTCCTCAAGCGCCGTAATAAGGCGGTGAATACCAGACTTACTCGCAAGGCCCAGCGCATCCTTCATCTCGTCATAAGAGGGCGGAACGCCTACAGCTTTGATCTTGCGATCTATGAGTAAAAGAAGGTCTTTTTGTTTCTGCGTCAGCATCTTGATTTCTCCTCTGGGAAGTGGAATCACCTCGAACAAAGTGGCAACATTGATATTTGTTCTACAGATGTTCTTCGCTGTGTCAAGTTACTATCTCTGAATGCAAAAGTTCGTTTGAGCTGTCAAACGACGGTTCTATCCTGTCATCAGACTCGGATTTAAAAAAATCCGCTAAAGAAGCAGAACCATTTGATAAAATGGACAGTCCGCAGAGTCAGATACCCTGGTGGATACCAAAGATTTTTTAATGTTTTACAAGGCACTGACCCTGCGGCGATGATTTTAGAGCAACGGCACTAAATAATCCCGAAGTCTGAGCCGTACGATAGCTGTCGCTACCTGACCCAGCCGGTCCGGCTTCCACGTTACAATGACCCGGCACAACCGTGGTCGTAACCCACGGCGCTCAGTCTCACCGTCCAATTGATAACAAACCTACGCGTTAGCCTGTCCACACAATCGAAACTTAAATCATCGAGGATAGTTTCCCGATGACATAAGAAATATAGGCCAAGTGTGTGGTATGAGGATTGATTTTTAAGATTTTTCGATAAGTTGTTGAAAAATATATAAAATTATATGGGGATGAGTAAGGATTGATGTAATGATCTAGTACACTGAATCTCACAGCAATCTGCCGTTTTATATCAGATAAAGGCGGGCGGCGTTAATCTTTATTAACCATATTCGTAAATGATTTATTTAGAATCATTTAAGGCAACATTATGCGCTGTTTAGGTCTCATTTTTATAACCGCCACTCTGGCTGGCTGTTCTGCGGCGGGTATGGGGGGTATCCAGCAGAGTGCTTGCGCGCCGTATTGTAATAGTTTCATGCCAATTAATTATGCCGCGCGGACAAATTCTCACACACCTTATACCCAATCTTATGGGCAACCCTATACTCATAATTACGGCACCCATATGGGGCAAGCTAACTACCAAACGATTCAAGCTGGTTATCCGGCAGGGTATGCGCCGTATCAAACGGCACATGCATCGCAGCCATCTCCACACGCTTATGGGACGCATGCTTACGGGCAGGTTCCGCAATTGCGTGGTTTGTCTGATCCTTATAACGAAGGCGGATATAAATATGGAAATTTAGGTGGCATTCTCTATGATTTCGATTCAAAGAAATACGGCATTTTAGGACGCATTGGTTATCAAAGCGCGAGTATATTAGGCGCAGAGCTTGAAGGTTCTATCAGCCTTGGGGCTGAGACTAAGGCATTAGAGCCCGATACCGCTGTAATGGTTGGAGGTTTAACAACCCCTACAAATACGCCTGCAAGCACAAGCACATTGACAACAGAGTTTGCTAATTCAATTGCCGCTTTTGGTCTTGCTCGCCTGCCTGTTAGCGATCGCGTGTCAATTCATAGCCGTGCCGGATTGCATTCCACACGCTTTAAGGCTGAGCTTGATGATGGTACACAAGTCCTAAGGCAAAATGAGACATCAATTGGCATTGCTTACGGCATAGGCATGGAATATGCGGTTACGCCGAAAAATAATATTCGTCTGGATTATACGGTTTATAAAGCCGACCCTGGCGGAAATGCGGATTCTCTTGCGGTAGCATTTGCACATAAATTTTAATACTTTCGCTTGCCTTAGGGGCGTTCAAAAACCTTTAGCTGAGGATTGAACTAGCCTAAAACTGCGGCTTCCGTTTCTCTAAAAAGGCGTTGTAGCCCTTTTTGAAATCCTCACTTTGAAAGGCGTCCGCGATTTTTTGTGTGATGGCGTCACTGGAATCGATGCCGCCCGCTTCAATGTGTTCCATAACCTCTTTCGTTACCTTCAGGGAGTGCGGAGAATGGCTGGCAAGTGTTTCAGCATATCCAAGCACCTCTGCCTCTAGCGCGTTGGCGGGAAAGAGCTGATTAACAAGGTTAATGCGCAACGCTTCATCAACCTTCACCTTTCGCGCAGAAAAGAGCATATCTTTCGCCATGGGAATACCGACCGTGGTGTTCAGGCGGCTGATTTCAGGGAAGGGGTAGACGATACCTAGTTTGGCTGGTGTGATAGCGAAGAAGGCTGTTTCATCGGCAATCCTAATGTCACAGGCAAGTGCTAAGCCGCAGCCACCGCCAACAGCCCCGCCGCGAACTTTCGCAATAGTCGGTGCGCGGAAATGGACAAGCTTTTCAAAGCCTGAGTCAACGGCATCATTGAAATCTTTGGAGGACTCATAGGTCTTAAATACGGTTTCAAATTCCGAGATATCGGCGCCCGAGCTGAAATGCTCTTCTGCGCCTGAAACAATCAACACGCGTAAATCTGTATTGGCGCTTAAGGTATCAAGCGTTTCAGGCAATGCTTTCCACATAGCGAGCGATAATGCGTTTCGCTTGCCGGGGTTTGAAAATTCAAGCCAAGCCACATGTTTGCTATGATAGCCCGTTCTTATTGCCCCGCTCATGAGCGTAACTCCTGAACTGCGCCAGTAACATCATCCTGCCGCATTAGGCTTTCGCCGATGAGATATCCGTGCGCGCCATCTTTAGCGAGGCGTACTATATCCTCTTTGGTAAATATTCCGCTCTCTGCAATAAGGGTCGCGCTTTCTGGGACTTGTCCTGCCAACCGCCCAAATGTGTCCAAAGAGGTTTCAAATGTACGGAGGTCACGATTATTGATGCCGATGAGCGCCGCGCCTAGGTCTATGGCCCGTGTCAACTCCGTTTCGTCATGGGTTTCAATGAGCGCGTCCATGCCGAGCTTTGCAGCTTCCTCCATAAGGGCGTTGGCTGTATCATCATCAATCATCGCCATAATGACGAGGATGCAATCGGCGCCCATAGCGCGAGCTTCTGTGACTTGAATGGGGTCAATGAAGAAGTCTTTGCGGAGCAGGGGGAGGTCAGTGGTGTTACGGACCTGCTTGAAAATGGCATTACTGCCCATAAAACCGGGGCCGTCCGTGAGGACAGACATACAAGTTGCCCCGCCTGTTTCATAAGCTTTGGCAATAGCCACAGGATCAAAGTCTTGACGGATAATGCCTTTGGAGGGGCTGGCTTTTTTGACTTCGCAAATAAGGGCTGTGCTAGATGCATTTTGGATAGCTTTAGCAAATCCGCGGGCCGGGGCTTGGTCTCGCGCTATATCGCGCAGCTCTTCGATTGAGATATCATCGCGCAGAGCGGCGACTTCATCAACCTTATAAGCTGCGATTTTCTTAAGCACGTCTGGCGCATCCATCAAGCTAGCCATGAGCAATATCTCCGCTAGACACTTTGATAAGCGTTTCAAGCGCGGTCAGCGCTTTGCCGCTATCAATACTTTCTGTGGAGAGGTCGATGCCTTCCGGAATGTTCTTCGCAAGACCGGCAATCATCAGGGCTGCGCCGCTATTAAGGCGCACAATATCACGATAATCACTATGCTCGCCATTGAGCAGCCCACGTAAGGCCATAGCATTTTCGGACGGATGCCCGCCGCGTAGGCTTTCAATCGTTGTTAATTCTATGCCGTAACTCTCTGGCGAAATTGTAAACTCCGTGACCCTTCCATTTTTAACTTCCGAGACAAAAGTAGGGCCCGTTGTTGTGATTTCATCAAGGCCGTCACTGCCGTGAACGACCCAGATATGCTCTACGCCAAGACCTGCAAAAGCCTCGGCCATGAGGCGTCGCCAATCATTATTATTGACCCCAACGAGCATACGCTTTGTACTGGCGGGATTACTCATGGGACCGAGCAAGTTAAAGAGCGTGCGCTTGCCAATGGCTTTGCGCGCGGGGCCAACATGGCGCATGGCGGGGTGATGGTTCGGGGCGAAGAGGAACCCAACGCCCGCTTTATCCACGCATTCAGCGGCTTTTTCAGGGGTGATAGCGAGGTTCACGCCAAGCTCCGAGAGGGTATCTGCTGTGCCTGTCAAAGAGCTGGCTGCGCGATTGCCATGTTTGGCCACTCTTGCGCCTCCACCAGCGCAGACAAGAGCAGAAGCGGTTGAAATGGATAGCGTGTTCAGGCCCGTACCGCCCGTTCCGACAATATCAATCGTGCCGTCTATTTCCACTGGCGTCATATTCTCTCGCATGATTTCAACGCCTATTCGCACGTGGTCCGAGGTCAGGCCAGCGTCATTGAGTCCAATAAGAAACTCTTTGATTTGGTCGTCAGATCGCTCACCGCGCAGGATAGAGCGTAAAGTGTCGCCAAAGCCGTTCATTTTAGGCCTGCGATTTTTAGAAAGCGATCTATCAAGGCATGACCATTTTCAGATGCAATAGATTCAGGGTGGAATTGTAAGCCGTGAATAGGCCGTATTTTGTGGCGCAGGC
Source organism: uncultured Hellea sp. (assembly GCA_938007935.1). Lineage (GTDB taxonomy): Bacteria > Pseudomonadota > Alphaproteobacteria > Caulobacterales > Maricaulaceae > Hellea. The sequence continues at coordinate 129,872 of CALLMD010000009.1, read as the reverse complement.
TCATAATCTCTCCATCATCTGTCCATCCATTGATAGCGAGACACTCGGGAAGGGTTTCTCGTTCTACCGACAGGCTGTGATAGCGCGTGGCCTTAAAAGGACTGTCTAGGCCTATGAAAAGTCCTGTTTTATCATGGTGAATATCGCTGACCTTGCCATGCATGATTTGTTTGGCACGGATGACTTTGCCGCCAAAGGCTTGGCCGATGGATTGCTGGCCGAGGCAGATGCCGAGTACGGGTAAATCTTCTGGGGCTTGAGCGAGTAAGTCCAAACACATACCTGCCTCATCAGGTGTTTTCGGGCCGGGCGAAATCATCACGGCTTTCGCGCCAAGGCTTAGGGCCTCTTTCGCCCCCATATCATCATTACGGATGACATGGGTCTCTGCGCCCATTTCCTGCGCGTAATGGACGAGATTATAAGTAAAGCTATCGTAATTATCGATGACGAGGAGCATTATTCTGTTGGCTTTCTATCATGTCTTTCTGCTCGCGCTCTTTCACGTTCCTCTCGAGTTTTTTCCAATCGTTTTTTTGATCGCCAATTTAAATAAAGGCTGAATAACAAGATCGGTATCCCAGGGAATATAAGAAACGAACCAATGTTACGGCCCATGTTGTAAGCATCCATCAGCTAATTCCTATCAAATTTTACGCTTTGCTCAGCGGCGCGGAAGAGCGCGGCGGCTTTGTGAAGCGTTTCTTCAAATTCGAGTTTAGGTACAGAATCCATAACGATACCTGCACCTGCACGGACATGGAGTGTACCGTCTTTGACGATGCCTGTACGCAGGGCGATGGCCGTGTCCATATCACCATTAGAGCTGATATAGCCAACAGCGCCAGCATAAATGCCGCGTTTTTCGGCTTCTAGCTCGTCAATAATTTCCATAGCGCGGACTTTGGGCGCGCCGCTCACCGTACCTGCGGGGAAGCCTGCAAAGAGGGCAGAGATAGCGTCATGCTCCTCCAAGATATCGCCTTCTACGTTGGAGACAATATGCATGACATGGCTATAGCGCTCTATAGTGAAGCGCTCTGTTACGCGTACGGTGCCTGCCTTAGACACGCGGCCTACATCATTACGGCCGAGGTCAAGCAGCATTAAATGCTCTGCGCATTCTTTGGGGTCAGCCAGTAAATCTTTCTCGTGTTGAATATCCTCGGCATATGTTTTCCCGCGCGGACGTGTGCCTGCGATAGGACGTATCGTAACGACGCCGTCACGCAGTCGCACAAGGATTTCCGGGCTAGAGCCAATAATTGAATGATCTTCAAAATTGAGAAAATATAAAAAGGGCGAGGGGTTCATGCGCCGTAAAGACCGATAAAGTGCAAAGTCACTGGCGGGCATGGGCGCAGAGAGGCGCTGGCCAATAACGACTTGAAAAATGTCACCATCCAAGATGTAGTCTTTGGCTTTTTTTACGCGGTCTGAAAATGAGGAAAGTGTTGTGCCCAGCTCTGGATCTATGATTGGCGTTTTAATATCTTCAATCACATTACTGCTGACAGGTAAGGCGAGGTCGCGAATAACAGACTCAATCCGTTCTGCAGCTTTGTCATAGCTGCCGCTTTTAAAAACGGGGGAGGCGACAATGATTTCTTGCGCGACGGCATCAAAGATACAGACGATTGTCGGACGCACCATAATAGCATCGGGCGTTCCGATAGGGTCAGGCAGGTCTGACGCCAATGTTTCGACTTGGCGGATCATATCGTAACCCAAATACCCAAAAAGTCCTGCGCCCATGGGCGGTATACCGTCTGGTAGATCAAAGGCCGATTCATCTTGGAGGCTACGGAGCGTATCGAGGGGTTTTCCGTCTAAGGCTTTAAAAGGACTACCATCTCGCGAGATTTCACTCTCATCACCATTGGCTCTCCAGATCACATCGGGAGAGAAACCTAGAAAAGAATAACGACCGCGGATTTCACCGCCCTGTACTGATTCAAAGAGAAAGGCATAGGGCTTGCCTTTGGCAACCTTTAAATAAGCCGAAACGGGCGTGTCCAAATCATTAATAACCCTGCCATAGACGAGCTTTGGGCCGTCCTTTTGGCTTTCAAACGCGGCTTTAGAGGGATGTATTTGCGCGGGCATTACTCGTCATTCTGAATACCGAGCGCTTGTTTAATTTTGTCGGGGTACTCACGCAGCTCATTCTCGGCTAGGATAGCTTGCTGATACGCATTTTGTAGATCTGAGCTAATTGCCGCTGTCGCTTGCTCCTGGAGGACGTCAAGGAACTGTCCTGCAAGCCCATCTTTATTGGGTACAATTTCATTTAAGACGCCAATTTGACGTGTTTGCGTTAATACGCCTTGACCGCGCGCGACCGCGCCAACTTGTCCTTCTAGCATACCGACAATTACTTCAGGGCTAAGGTCTTGCGGCGGTGACGCGCGGACAATAACAACATCGTCAATTGTTACACCTTTTTCAGCATCTGATGCGATTGAGGCCAGGGATGTACCCGTCTGAGCTTTCCCAGCCAACTCTATCACGAGTTCATCTAGGGCCTCTTCGATTTTCTCTGCTTTCCAAGCAATGGCGGCACGGTCTTTTACGTCCTCGAATTTACGCATTTTGCTGTCGATTATATCGTCCACACGAATAGCCGCATATCCGCCCGTTCCTGTTTCGAAGAGGTCCGTTTCAAATCCAAGATCGCTCGTAAATATCTCACGTAAAAGGGTATCATCCGTTGCAATGCCAGGGATAAGTGAGAAGCCTGACATTTTAATCTCATCACGGGTTTTGCCGGATCTATCGACGTAATCATAATAAGAGATCGGCCAGTTTACTTTGGCGGCAACTTCTTCCAGCGTTAAGCCATCTGCCATAGCGTCCTCAATTTCGCCCGTAATTTCGTAGAGCATCTCGGCCGCTTTCTCTTTCAAAACGTTTTCACGGATTTCGTCTTTGGACTCTTCTAGGTCAGGAATGACAGCTGGGGTAATTTTGACGACACCGACAGCATAATAAGTACCTAAGCTGCCAAGCAGTGATTTGGCTTCGCCCTCTGCAAGTTCAAAGCCAGCCTCGGCTGTTTCAGGATCTAAAATAGCTTCTTTACGCACATCTTCAAATAGCTGCGGGGCAACAAGTCCTAGGCCAGAGGCGACATCTTCGGGCTTATCCCCGCGCGCGAGACGCTCAGCTGCGAGTTTTGCGCTTTCTTCATCCGGCGCGGTAATTTGCACAAGTGTACGCGTTTCGGGCGAGCCTAATTCACCAAGGTCGATTTTATACTGAAATGCTGCCTTAATTTCTTCATCCGTGGCTTCCAAGTCAGGGGTCAAGTCAAAGGTCTCTAGGCGCATCATTGCCACGCGTCGATATTCAGGCGCCGTATATTTCGCGCCATTGGTCTGAACGAACTCTCTAAGGTCATCTTCGCTTGGCTCAGACGGCGCGGGTACAGCGTCCTTGTTGAGCGTTAGAATTTGAGCTTTGCGCTGCTCTGTAATGAAATCATATCTTTGCGTTGCAAATTCGGCAGGAGCCTCGAGGCCGCCAACAATCGCAGGAACTGTTTGTTGCCGTCTCAGAGACCTAAAAATATCATTTTCAAATTGTGTGCGCGTGATACGGTTTTGGGCAAGCAAGCTATTGAGTTTTTCTTCGCTGAACTCTCCTGTCAATTCATTTTGAAATGAAGGGATTTCTTTCACAACATTACGGGCGACGCGCCTATTAACGCCGACACCAAGCTCGTCCGCATCAATGCCGATAACCGTGTCAGTCAACAGGCCTTGTAATACTTTATTATGCATGCCGCGCGCATAGGCTTGCTGATTTGTTATGGAACTGCCTTGGTCCCGATTGATTGATTGTAATTCACGTTCAAAGGCGTCCTCAAATTCTTGTGAAGTGACCTTAGCATCTCCAATTGTCAGAACTGAATTGCCCGCTCGTTGCGTGAAGACGTCATTCACACCCCAAACAGCGAAGGCCACGACAAGCAATCCGATAAGAATCGCAACCATAAAATTTCGAATTTTTCCGCCAATAGATTCGGACATAACCAACCTTTAAGTGATTTGGGGTTACATAACGATGGCAGCGGAGTGATACAAGTGTGTTTACTCTTGCGATGAGAATAATTCCTGCCAATAAAGGTCTGAATTCACGGAGGATATATGCGCAGTTTAATTGCTGGTAACTGGAAGATGCATGGCGAGATGAGTTGGGCAGGTAAAGCTGATGAGCTTGAAAAGCTATATCCTGCTAAAAACCGTACGCATCTGGATATTTTAATATGCCCGCCAGCTCTTTTTATTGCGCCTATGGTGAGGTCATGTTCCAAAGCCAATATCAATTTGGGCGGCCAAAATTGCCATGCTCAAGAAAATGGCGCTCATACGGGCGAGGTGAGCGCGCAAATGTTAAAATTGGCAGGGGCTAATTTTGTGATTGTTGGTCATTCCGAGCGGCGCGCTGCGGGCGAAACTGATAAAATGGTGCGAGATAAAGCCAGTGCTGCAAACCGAGCTGGCATCACACCGATTATATGTGTGGGTGAAAGCTTGGCTCAGCGTGAAAGCGGTAAGGCCGAAGCTGTTGTCTCAGCCCAAATAAAGTCATCAATTCCTGAAATTGAAGATTATGTTGTGGCTTATGAGCCGATTTGGGCGATTGGGACAGGTAAAACAGCGACAGCCAAAGATATTGAGCAGATGCACGCCCCAATTCGTAAAATCGTAGGCGAGGGCGTGCGTATTCTTTATGGAGGATCCGTCAAGCCAGCCAATGCCAAAGAAATACTCTCGACGAAAAATGTCAATGGAGCCCTCATTGGCGGGGCGAGTCTTGAGATGGAAAGCCTCGCGGCAATTGCAAAAGCTGCTTAATGAGCCGTTTGAGAAAAGATGAGACGTCCAGCCGTTAGCTCAGTCGGGCGTTCTGCGGTTTTAAGGTCAGCTTTTGAGTCTGTTAGCTCTAAAAATACGCCTGAATCACTGTCATTATAGTCCTTCGTGAACATGAGCATGGTCTCATGCTGAAAATCAGTTCTGTTTTCAGGCGCAAAAACAGCAAAAACATTTTCAGGGGCGATTGTCATCGTTACATATCCAATCGGCTTTTCCGCCTCAAAAGATTGTTGAGACTCGGGCCAGTTATAGACCGGCACATGTCTAATGGGCGTATTGAGGTATCTATTTACGGCCCCTTCATTGGCAGGGTGTTCGCCAGAAATAAGCCATATTTCATCAAGCTGTAAAGCTTCGGCTATTTTTCTGATTTTACCTTGTCTGGGAATATGACCGCCAAGCTCCCAGTTTGCGACTGTCGATTGTCGCACGCCGCACGCTGTTGCTAAAGCATCTTGAGACAGACCTAACTCTAATCGGCGATTTTTAATGCGGCTATGGAGTTTATCAGGCAAAGGTGTCTCAAAATATTAGTTAAACAAATGAATTTAACGAATCAAATAACGGCGAATAATTCGATTGAAAAGCAAAATTTTGAGAAATAACATGAAATATTACATTATTTTCATGTAATTAGCTTTTACTACACACTTTCTGAACGAAAGCTGAAAGTTCACCCAAAAAGCGCATTACAAAAAAGTTATTCGTAAAACGAATGATTTTCCTTGAAATCCATTTTCCTGTTGCCTAAATTCTAATCACGGGTGGAGAGACATTATTCACCGCGTCGGGATCAGGGACGGTACCGCGCACATTATGAGGATTGCTATGAAAGGCGATTATTGCACACGGGAAGGCGCTGAGCGTCTTAAGGAACAAATTGAGGCCTATTGGTCAGAGCGCGGGCACGATGTGCGCGTCAATCTGATACAAGGTGGTTTCCTTGCATCTATGCGTTCTGCGCGAACCGATGTAAGATCAAATCTTATTAATGGTGTTCCGACGCGTTCCACTGAAAACTTCGCATAAGTCTTATAGGCTTAACTGCTTTAGGGCTGATGGTATCTCGCGGAAATTTCGCAAGATACGGTCAGCCCCTAATTTTATAGCCGGAATGGTAGAGTAACCGTAACTCATCACAATTGACGGAACTTTGGCATTTTTGGCGGACAGAACATCTGGCCGGCTATCTCCAACCATTATTATTGCGCCCTTTTCACCTCTGTGGCCCGCACTGGCATATATGTGATCTGCATAGGGTTTGTTGCGAACAATATCATCACTACCGACTATTCTAATGAATAATGATGTCATCTCTAAGGCTGCCATTAGCGGTCTTGCGAGATATCCTGGCTTATTTGTGCAAATTGAGAGTTCCGCGCCGCTATTTTTAAGAAACTTTAAAGTATCCACGACGCCCGGAAATGGCGTACTGAGTTTACAGATGTCCTCGGCATAGAGTTTGAGAAAGAGCTTTTGTAATTCGTCTTCGCGTTTTGGGCTTATTTTATGCTCTGCTCGCTCAAAAGCGCCTTTAATGAGCGCTCTTGAACCATAGCCCACGGCTTTACGCGCCTCTTTAAAGTCTGTGGGCGGCAAACCTTCTTCTGCAATTACCAAATCGAGAACGCGCACCAAATCAGGCGCGGTGTCAATTAAGGTGCCGTCTAAGTCAAAACAGACGGATATTGTCCTGAAATTTCTCATGAAATAGCCAAAATAGAATCGTGCGTTAACTAGTATCATCGGTTATGAGCCTAGCAAGTCAATATGGACGAATCGATTGGAGCCCAACAATGTCAACGCCTCGTGCAGCTGTAATTCTTGCGGCGGGTAAAAGCACCCGCATGAAATCAACGCGGTCTAAGGTCCTCCACCATGTCGGCGGACGCTCTATGCTCGAATGGGTCGCCCAGCTAGCGCGCTCAGCAGGCGCAGAAAAAATTGTATGCGTCGTTGGCGAGGAGAATGCAGATGTTAGGGCTGCTGCAGAAGCGCTTGGCCTAGAGATTGCTGTGCAAGAGCCGCAATTAGGAACGGCTCATGCCGTGTCTAGCGCAAAAAAGGCGCTTAAGGGGTTTAAAGGTAATCTCGCTATTCTCTATGCCGATACGCCATTTGTCACAAAGCGCACCTTAAACCGGGTTTATAAAAGCCTAGAAAATGGCACAGATGTGACGGTTCTAGGTTTTGAGCCAGAAAACCCCGGGGCTTATGGCCGCTTGATTACGCATAAAGGGGAGCTCACGGCTATTGTAGAGGCCCGTGAAGCATCACCAGAAGAATTAGCTGTCGGACTTTGCAATAGCGGTGTGGTCGCGGCCTCTGTGAAAAATATGTTCTGGGCCCTAGACCGCGTTGATAATAATAACCTTAAGGGAGAGTATTACCTGACTGATATTGTTCAGATTTTACGCTCTAAAGGCAAAAAAGCGAAAGCGATTATCGCAGACACCGAAGAAGTCATGGGCGTGAACTCACGTGTAGATCTTGCCATCGCAGAAATGGCCTTTCAGGTGAGAATGCGGCAAGCCATGCTCAGCAAAGGCGTCACTCTACGAGATCCTGACACAGTGTATTTCTCGCATGATACTTCGATCGCGCAGGATGCAGAGATAGGCGCAAATGTGGTCTTTGGCCCCGGCGTTAAAATCGCAAAACATGCCGTTATCCATCCATTCTGCCACTTAGAAGGCACAAAAATAGGCGAGGGTGCCCAGATTGGTCCATTTGCCCGCCTAAGGCCCGGAACAGATATGGGGGCAGGAAGTAAAGCAGGAAACTTCGTTGAAACTAAAAAGGCAAAAATAGGTAAAGGCAGTAAAATCAACCACTTATCCTATATTGGTGATGCAAAAATAGGGGTTGGCGCAAATGTAGGTGCAGGAACAATTACCTGTAACTATGATGGGTATTTTAAACACCAAACGCAGATTGGCGACGGGGCCTTTATCGGGTCGAATAGTTCATTAGTTGCCCCCGTAAAAATTGGCAAAGGTGCCTATCTGGGGAGCGGCGGCGTCATTACGAAGGATGTGCCCTCGGGTGCCCTCGCTGTTGCCCGCGCGCAGCAAAGCAATAAGGCAGGCTGGGCCAAGCGATATAACGCAGCCCAGAAGAAACGGAAAGCTAAAAAGTAAGTCTATGACCATTGCTAAAGAAAATGCCGCTATGGCGGCACTCGACTTCGTTGAAAATGGGATGACGCTTGGACTGGGTTCGGGGTCTACAGCTGAGATATTCCTTGAACGCTTGGGCGAGCGCATAGCTGGAGGCCTAAAGGTACAAGGTATTCCGACATCTAAACGCACAGCGGATGTGGCCCTTGAAAACGGTGTGCCCTTGATTGAGCCAGATAAGGTTGAGGGGATTGATCTTACTATAGACGGCGCAGATGAAGTTGACCCACAATTTAGCCTGATTAAAGGCGGTGGTGCTTGTTTGCTGCGAGAGAAAATTATTGCCCATGCCTCTGAGCGTATGGTCGTTATCGTTGATCAAGGAAAAATGGTGGACATGTTGGGCGCATTCCCGCTGCCTATTGAGGTTGATCCCTTTGGTATGGCGCTGACGGCCGAGCATATTCATGCGGCATTGATAGAAAGTGGCTGCCAAGATGCACAAACAGTTTTGCGCCAAATGAAAGATGGTAGCGGGCCATTGGTGACGGATGGTGGGAACTATATTTTGGATAGCCGCTGTAAGAAAATTCCAAAACCCGCGGACACGGCCCATTTGCTGAGTAAAATACCAGGCGTGATGGAACATGGTATTTTTATTGATCTCGCAGATGTGATTGTCATTGGCGAGACAGATCATGCCAAAGTCATGGAACTTGAACGTAGTTAGAGAATTTTGATGTCAAAATATGATTATGATCTTTTTGTTATAGGTGCTGGCTCTGGCGGTGTCCGTGCGGGCCGCTTGGCTGCGCAGCTTGGTAAAAAGGTTGCTGTAGCAGAAGAGAGCAAACCCGGTGGCACTTGTGTGATCAGAGGTTGCGTGCCTAAGAAGTATTTGGTTTACGGCGCTGAATTTGGCGGCGCGATTAAATCGGCTCAAAAATACGGGTGGTCTATTAGTGACGTTAGTTTTGATTGGAGCGCTTTGCGCGACTCTATCCAAACTGAAGTTAATCGTCTCTCTGGGATTTACTCTAATATCCTTGAGAAAAACGGCGCGACTTTATTTAATGAACGTGCTGAATTTGTAGATGCGCATACGGTGAGACTTCAAAATAGCGGCAAGGAAGTTACAGCCAAAACTATTCTTGTCGCGGTTGGCGGTCGCCCTTGGATGCCTGAGATTAAAGGCGCTGAGCATGCAATCATGTCCGATGACGCTTTCTTGTTAGATAAACTACCAGAGAGTATTTTGATTATTGGCGGCGGCTATATCGCTTCTGAATTTGCGGGCATATTTGCCGGAATGGGCGTTAAAACTGTTCAAGCCTATCGCGGTGACCGGCTATTGAAAGGCTTTGATGCAGACGTTCGCGAGATTGCGGGTAAGCATCAAAATATGCTCGGCGTCGATACGCGGTTTAACCTATCGCCAACTGAAATCAAAAAGACTTCTGGCGGCTACATCGTTAGCTTTGATGACGGTACAAAAATAGGAACAGACCTTGTCTTTATGGCAACTGGCAGACGGCCGCATACCGCCTCATTGGGGTTAGAGAATGCGGGTGTTGCCACAGATAAGAACGGGGCCGTTATCGTGGACGAATTTTCGCGCTCCAACGTCAAAAACATTTATGCTGTGGGAGACGTAACAGACCGCGTGAACCTCACACCTGTTGCAATCAGGGAAGGGGTAGCTTTCATTGATACTGTCTATAATGACACGCCTAATGCCTATGATCATACAAATATCGCAAGTGCGGTGTTCACACAGCCGCCTATCGGCGTAGTAGGGATGAACGAAGCAGAGGCCCGCGCCGCCTATGGTGATAAAATAGAGGTCTATACCACCTCATTTAGGCCTATGAAAAATGCGTTAGCCGAAAAAGAGCAGCGCTGTTTTATGAAACTTATCACCGAAGGCCGAAAGCAGCGCGTAATCGGTATTCATATTGTCGGAGATGATAGTCCTGAAATCATTCAAGCTTTGGGCATATGTGTCAAAGCTGGCCTGACCAAGGCTGATTTCGACCAAACCTGCGCTGTACATCCAACTCTGGCCGAAGAAATAGTTACCCTTAAGGCAAGAGCAAGCTAGGCATTCGTGAATAACTTTGCTAAAGAAGTCGACTGAAATGCAATTTTTGACCTAATGGACACTGCTCATGACGAAGTGGACCCCCTCAAGCTGGCGCTCAAAACCAGCTAAACACATACCCGAAGATTATCCTGATTTGGATAAGCTTGCTGAAGTCGAGAAAACTCTAAAGGGCTATCCACCGCTTGTATTCGCGGGCGAAGCACGGCGCTTAAAGGCGCGTTTGGCTGATGTTTCCGCAGGCAAAGCTTTCCTTTTACAAGGCGGCGATTGCGCGGAGAGCTTTAAAGAATTTCATCCTGATAACCTACGCGACATGTTTCGCGTTATGATGCAGATGGCCGTGGTTCTAACGTACGGAGCAGGGCAGCCTGTCGTTAAAGTCGGCCGCATTGCGGGGCAATTCGGGAAACCTCGTAGCTCACCTGTTGAAGTTCGTGATGGGATTACGCTTCCGAGCTATCGCGGGGATAATATCAATGCCATGGCGTTTGATGAAAAAAGCCGAACGCCCAATCCCAAAAGACTTCTCAAGGCTTATGGTCAGTCAGCCTCAACGTTAAACCTTCTAAGGGCGTTTTCGACGGGCGGTTATGCAAACCTACGTAACATCCATAAGTGGACGCTTGGGTTTACCGATAGTTCGGAGCAGACGAAGAAATATAAAGAGCTGTGTGAGAAAATTTCTGACGCTATGGACTTCATGGAAGCCTGCGGCGTTACCCCTGAAACAGCGCCGCAAATGGCATCGACAGATTATTATACAAGTCATGAAGGTTTATTGCTGGGCTATGAAGAAGCCATGACACGCATCGATAGCACCTCAGGTCGCTGGTATGACACCTCTGCGCATATGCTCTGGATTGGTAACCGTACGCGGCAACTCGACCATGCCCATGTAGAATTTATGCGCGGCATCGAAAACCCTGTTGCTATGAAAATTGGCGATGGTTTAGAGGCGGATGAGCTGCTTCAGCTCATTGATAAATTAAATCCAGAGAATGAAGCAGGCAAAATTACGTTAATTGCGCGCTATGGCCATGACAAAGTTGCAAAAGGTCTTCCAATACTTGCACGCGCTGTAAAAGCCTCTGGCCGCCATGTTGTGTGGTCATGCGATCCTATGCATGGCAATACGATTAAAACTGCGACCGGGTTTAAAACACGGCCAGTCGATAATATTTTGTCAGAGGTGAAATCCTTTATGCAAGTTCTGCATAGTGAAGGGTGTTGGCCTGGCGGTGTTCATTTCGAAATGACAGGACAGAACGTTACTGAATGCCTTGGCGGCTCGGCTAGAGCGGTTCGTGAAGAGGATTTGTCTTCGCGTTATCATACGCATTGTGATCCACGTTTAAATGCAGACCAAGCTTTGGAGTTAGCCTTCTTGATTGCTGAAGAACTTGGAAGCTACCGCAAGGAAGAAGCTGCGCGTTTGGCAGGGTAATTATCTCTGAAGTCTAATCATATCTAGGATTTCAGACCCAATAGGGATGACAGCCAGCATCATAGAAATAAATTGAGCTATAGTCAGCGTAAACATAATTAATAGAGATATTACGAAGGACATACCAATTCGACTCCCTTTTGGGGAGGTCGCATATGCACCGCGATATGCGGTTATCCAATAAACCATAAATACAAGAAACATGACGACAAATGAAGCAATTTGAAAGGCCTGCCCTTTAAAAGGAAGCATAAGAAAAGTTGTAACTAATCCAACTATAGAGCCAGGTACTATAATCGCAAAAATATAACGAACACGGGCTATGAATGGTAATTTTTGTTCCCAACCTCGAAAAATAAAGCCGAGAAGACACATAAATAAAACAAAGAAAAACGGGTAAATAAATATATATGTTTTGAACATCTTTTTTCCCGCTTCCACACGATCAAAGGATGTCAGGTCAAGAGTTTCTCCATTGCGTATTGCGGCAGCTTCGGCTCCATCCGCAATGACTCCTGACATCGTTCGAAACATAGCCGTCATCTCACTGCTTTCACTGGCCCAAATAAATTGAAGGCCAATCAACATTGTCATGAGACCGAACCACATCCGCATGGAGGGCCAATACTTGCCTTCCCAATCAGGCGTGAGGGCGGCTTTGAAATAATCGACAGGATTTTTTATTAATACGCCTAAACTTTTCAGACCAATGATATTTATCCCGATTAAGTCATATAAAAACTCATCTCGGCCCAATGGATGGTCGATTGATAATTCTTGACTAAGCGAATTTTCTTCAAAAACATTTTCATCTAAGCCCATATTGAAGCCTCCCACATCTATTCAAACACAAAAAAACCGCTATGGAAACGACCATAGCGGTTTTATCTCTTCATACGTGGGAGTGTAGTTTAGAGATCTTTTAGATTAGCCGACGGTTTGAATTGCGCCGCTGTTTTAGCTTTGCTCATCATCATTTTACCCGTTGAAGGATTACGCATTTCCCGCGATGGGCGGTGCTTGGCAATAAATTGTCCAAAGCCAGGTAGGGCAACACCGTTGCCGCGCTTGAGTTCTCCAACGACTGTTTCGCAAAACGCGTTTACAAATTCGCTAGCTTGAGCCTGAGTTGTACCGCAATGATCTGCCACTGCGCCTACGAGTTCTTTCTTATTCATCATGGTCTCCCTTGAGATGCTTGACCCCGTCAACACAACGAAATCATTAACGCCCATCATGAACATTTAGGTTAACAAAGAATTAAAGAGTGCGGTGTTATGGGGGTTTGCGGTGATTTTGAAGCCTAAAGAGATGTTAGCACTCATCAATTCATTAACCGATTTTCTATCGCAATTCATTTTGAGGGTGTAATGACAAAATTTGCAGCAGAGAAATCAAGTCACTGACTGTAGTAATATAAAAAATATATTTTTTTCAATAGGTTGCATCAATAAATGGAAATGACGTAATCGATTTCCCTTCTCTTATTATGCGGGTAAATATTCATATTAAGATCAATTAATTTAGATCAAGCGATTAATGCAATTCCCAAAATAAATTTCTATAAGATAATTTTCGCTAAAAGGTCAAAATATCAAGAATTGTTGAGTTTTTGAGCCCTGAAAATGTGATATTTCAAGGAGAAACCTGATTTTGTTAAATTTAAAAGAGGTGATTCTTACTAGAATTTCAAAGAATTCGCACTTGCTTATTCCCAAGTCTTTGCTGTTAAAGGCGCTGTGAGTCATAAAATTAAAATAGGCGTTGTAGGGGCAGGGGTGTTTGGCGGATACCATGCGCTCAAATGTCATGATAACCCGAATGTCAATTTCGTGGGCATTTATGATCACAACGTTTCAAATGCGGCCATGATTGCCCAAAAATACAATGTCGATAGCTATAAAGACTACCGCTCTTTAGTGTCTAATGTTGAGGCGGTTATAATCGCAAGTCCTGCGCAATCTCATGGACCTCTTGCAATTGCGGCGCTTAAAGCTGGGGTTCATTGCTTGATAGAAAAACCCATTGCAACGAATCTAAATGACGCTGAACAGATTGTTGAGTTGGCGAAAGCAAATAAATGTATTGTCCAAATCGGACATCAAGAGCGCTTTGTCGCCCAAGCCATAGGTTTAGATAAAATATCAGAACACCCGCTTTCAATTACCGCATTTCGTATGAGCCCATATTCACCGCGGGGCACAGATGTGACTGTGACACTAGATTTGATGACTCATGATTTGGATTTGCTAAATATGCTCGTCAAAGAACGCGCGGGAAAGATTAAGGGAACTGCGGTTAGCGTTCGGTCTGACAAAGCTGATGCGACTCTGGGAATGTTATCATTTCCATCTGGTACTATAGCCAGACTTCATGCAAGCCGGGTAGAGGACGATTATCAACGGACAATGCATATAACCTATCCCAGCGGAACAGTCTCAATTGACTTTAATGCAAAGACAGTGACACACAATATGCCCTTTAAATTAGATACTGATTTTAAAACCAACCCTCTTGCACAAGATAGCCTAGGCGCTGCAACAAATGCCTTTGTCAAAGCCATACGAGATGATAGTCCAGTCCCAATAACCGCAGAAGACGGATATAAAGCGCTCGAAATGGCGCTTGTAATAGATGGGGATATATTATGGGACGTAAAAGACGTATAATTGGGGCCGGGGCGCTTGGCCTGTTACTTTTTGGCGGCGCTTTCATTGTTATGAACTGGACGAATATCCAGCGTCTACAGACGGTAAATACCCTATTTGACGCCGATAAAATCGTTCATAATTTTTCGAATATGGATGAGGCGTTTTTACATCAAGACCTAAAAATATCTGATGTAGCTTTTATTTGGCCAGAAAACCCTCAGCCTTTGCCAGATATGGTCACAATTGCCGGCAAGCCACGCAATTTATCAAAGCTACTCGAAAAACTCGACACGACTGCGCTTATCGTCATCCAAGACGGAAAAGTTTTATACGAAGCATATTTTAAAGACACGGGCCGTGACGATCGCCGAATAAGTTGGTCAATGGCTAAGTCCTTTATGTCAGGCCTTTATGGGCAAGCGGTTGAAAGCGGACAGATAAAGAGCCTGGACGATAAGGTCGAAGACTATGTTCCAATGTTAAAAGGCTCTGCCTATGAGGGGGTTAGCATTCGCAATGTCCTGAATATGGCTAGCGGGATTACCTATAATGAAGATTATATGGACCCTAAGTCAGATATCAATGATATGGGCAGGATATTGGGGCTTGGTGGATCTATGGATGATTACGCGGCGGGACTTAGCGCGCGTGATGTTCCTGCGGGTACGCGCTGGCAATATGTCTCTATTGATACCCATGTGGCCGCCATGGTGTTGCGCGCAGCAACAGGGAAGAGCTTACACCAGCTTTTTAATGAAACTTACAGCGCCCATCTGGGGTTTGAAAAAACGCCTTATTACATGACTGACGGCGAAAATGTGGCCTTTGCACTTGGCGGACTCAATCTGACAACACGCGACTACGCTAAATTTGGCCAGCTTTTTTTACAAGGCGGAACATTTAATGGCACACAAGTCATTCCAGCGGATTGGGTAAAGGCCTCAACCGTTCATAGCGCGCCAACCATAGGTGATCGCGGAGTAGGGTATGGCTATCAATGGTGGGTACCAATGCCGCAAGAGGGTCCGAATAAAGGAGATTTCTTCGCCGTCGGTATTTACGGACAGTATATCTATATCAACCCCGCCAAAAACCTCGTCATAGCCAAAAACGCCGCAGACAGAGAATTCGCCCTAGCCCAAGATGGCTATGTGCATTCAATGAATGTAAACATCGACATGATGCGAAGCCTCGCGGATAATTACTGAAATGAGTGAAATCAGTCTTTTTTAAGGAACAGGGGGCGCAAGTTCGAATCTTGCCGCCCCGATCATTTAGCAAATATCAACTATCCCTATTATTCACATGATTTGGTAAGGCTTTGCTAACCTTAATTGACCTATTGTCATACAGATCTTTTGGGGATTCTTATGACATCAGCAGCTATTTCAACAAGAGCACAAGTCCAGCCAGTCGCGCCGGCCTATAAGGCCAAGGAAATAGGGCGTGTGATGAATGTTGGCTCCTCTGTGGCTGTCATACAAATTAGCAAGAATCTCATTCGAAATGATCAGCTTAATGAAGCCCAGATCGGGACTATACTTAAAATTCTGACGAGTAAGTCGATTGTGGTCGCTATGGTATCATCTCTTAAAGTTGGTGAAAATGACGATGAGGGCATGAGTGATGGGTGTATAGCAAACCTGAATATATTGGGTGAAATTACAACAAACCCAACAACGAAAGAAACGAAGTTTTTCAGAGGCGTACGCTCATTTCCTGTTATTAATGAACCTGTATATAACATGTCGCCAGCTGACCTTCAGCTGATTTTCAACAAAGAAAATACACCTTGTATAGACATTGGAAGATTGCAGCAGGATAACTCTATTGTCGCTAAGGTACGGACAGATGATATGTTGTCGAAACATTTTGCCATTATTGGGTCAACTGGTTCGGGTAAGTCATGTACCGTTGCACTAGTTTTGCAGGCCATTCTTAAAGAAAATAAGATGGCACATGTGGTTCTCTTTGACCCACATAATGAATATTCAAAAAGTTTTGGCGATATGGCCGAAGTTATAAGTAATGATACTTTAGACCTGCCGCTTTGGTTATTTGACTTTACAGAAACGGTGGAGCTTTTAGCGAGTGATATTGAAGATCAGGCGCGAGAGGAGGAGGAAGTCCTGCATGATGTGCTATTGAAAGCAAAGCGTTTATTTGACCGTACTAAAAAAACGGGTGATGTGAGTTCACAGACAAAATTAGATGATATTGAAGCTGACTTGCAGCGCGCATCACATATTACGCTTGATTCACCTGTTCCTTACCGTATTCGTGATGTTCTTAAGCTCATTGATATGAATATGGGAAAACTTGAGAATAACTCAAATCTAGGTCCATATAAACGTTTAAAGCGGCGCATTCAGAGTTTAATGATGGACCCGCGTTATCAATTCGTTTTTCGTAACCAAACAGCGCCAATGCCAATTGAAACCTTGGTAGGACGAATTTTTCGTATTCCAGTCAATAATAAACCAATTTCAATTCTTGATTTTTCAGGCATTCCCTCTGAGGCCTTAAACGTTGTTGTGTCTGTAGTGAGCCGTCTTGCCTTTGAACTTGCCACGTGGAGTGAAAGAAGATTGCCAATATTATTGGTGTGTGAGGAAGCGCATAGATATATTCCAAGTGACCCAAATCTTGGATTTCATTCTACCCGAAAAATTATTGCCCGTATCGCTAAAGAGGGGCGTAAATATGGAGTTTCGCTGGGGATTATTTCACAAAGACCGTCTGAATTAGAGGCGTCAACACTCTCTCAGTGCTCTACTATTTTCTCAATGAGATTGTCTAATGAGATTGATCAAAATTTTGTCCGCGCCGCTGTACCTGACGGTGCAGCTGATTTGCTTTCATTCCTTCCCTCGCTGGGTACCGCCGAATCTATGGTGTTTGGTGAATCGGTTAATCTGCCAATGCGGGTGATTTTGAATACGCTTGAAGAAGAATTTCGTCCTCATAGTTCTAGTGCTGAATTTACTGACCTTTGGAATCGGGCTGATGTCACGGATGAATTCATGACTTTAGTCTTCGATAGATGGCGCGCACGTAGTTTGCTGAAAAATGAGAAAAAGCCGACACTAGCTCATCGGCCTGGTCAAGCTTCAGCGTCAACATTACATGATGTAAGACAAACATTGCGTCAGCAACCTGTAAAAGCCCCAGCTCAGCCTGCTTTTAATCCGCAGGCAGTGGCGGCTAATAAGGCAGCACAAATAAGGCAGCGGATTCAGGCTGCAGGGGCCCAAAAGCCACAAAACCTTAGCGATGTAAAATCCATGCTCAATACCGCATTTAATCGAGATATGTAATTTACACACAAGCCGTAGGGTTGTATGCGTTGCATGAACCATTATGGACTAGGAAATGCTAGCTAAAATCTATCAACCGTCTCCCTCAGCCATGACTTCTGGTCGGGGGCAATCAAAGCATTGGGTGCTTGAATTTATAGGTGAGCGAAGTGGTGAAATAGACCCACTAACTGGGACGCAACGCTCTACTAACATGCATTCGCAGTTAGATTTGAAGTTTGAAACGCTCGAAGAGGCTGTGGCTTACGCCAAAGCGAAAAATATTCCGCACCAAGTCATTCAGCCACAGAAGGTGAAACGGATTCCGCGATCTTATGCAGATAATTTTGCCTTTGACAGAAAGCTTCCTTGGACGCATTAGAGCGCTAATTTCGGGGGTCCGTAGCTCAACTGGATAGAGCAGCCGCCTTCTAAGCGGCAGGTTGTAGGTTCAAGTCCTACCGGGCCTGCCATCCTCGATTTTTATTTGTATTAAAAAACAGTCTTAAAGGCTTGTTCTATATCACTTTTTAAGTCCTCTGCATTTTCGAGCCCACAGGCAAAACGAATAAGCGGACCACCTAATGAAGTTGCGTGGTTTCTTTTTAATTGGGGGTCGCAATGAATGCATAGACTTTCAAAACCACCGTAAGAGTAGCCAATTCCAAATATCTTGAGCGCGTTTACAAAACCTAAGACCTTTTTTTCGCTGCAGGGTTTAAATACAACACTGAAGATACACCCGCCACCTGTAAAGTCTCTCTGCCATAAGGCATGATCAGGGTGGTCACTATGGGCGGGATGGAGAACTTGCAAGACTCGGTCATGGGATGAAAGCCAATCTGCAAGAACAAGGCTTGTGGCTTCCTGTTGCCGGAAACGGGTAACCAGAGTACGAAAGCCGCGAAGAATTTGGTAAGCGTCATCGGGGGATGAGGCATTCCCTATATATTTAGCCGTTTGTTTTATCGCGTTATGTAATGACTTCGTTCGGCTTATTGCCGCGCCATACATAACATCACTATGGCCGCCAAAGTATTTGGTGGCGGCGTGACAACTTATATCGACGCCTAGTTTTAGTGGGTTAAGCGATAATCCAGCTGACCAAGTATTATCAATGATGGTTACGACATTGTTTGATTTAGCGACTTTGCAAATGGCTGGAATATCTTGAATTTCAAAAGAGAGAGAACCGGGACTTTCTAGAATAATTAGGGATGTATTGTCTCGGATGAATTCTTTAATGCCAGACCCAATTCTTGGATCATAAAATTCAGTCTCGATATTCATTTTTTTGAGATAGGTGTCACAAAACTTACGCGTAGGCCCATAACAAGAATCTGTTAGCAGGACATGATCACCAGATTTAACTTGGGATAAAATGGCGTAGGTGCAAGCAGCTAAACCTGAAGGAAACAAAACTGTACCCGCGCCGCCTTCTAAATCTGTAAAGGCCTCTGCCAAAGCATCATGCACCTGGGCGCCATGCCGCCCATAGCCTCTTATGTCAGAACGATAGAGATCTTCCGCGCGGTCGAATAATAAGGTTGAGGCACGTGATATTGATGGATTAACCGCTGTTCCAAGGCCTGCTTTAGGCGCGCCAATATGTGCGAATTTAGTTTCATTTTTCATTATAATTCCACAGGCAAATCGGACGCCCCCCATTCTGTCCAAGAGCCATCATAAAGCGTTATGTTGTCCGCGCCAAGCCGATGAAGGGTAAGCGCTATTCCCGCCGCCGTGACGCCAGACCCACAGCTTGTAATGATAGGTTTGCTAAGATCAATACCTGCTGCGCCTACAAGATTTGCAAGCTTATGCATGGGCAGGAACGTTCCATCTGTTCTTTTTAATGCCCCAAAGGGAAGAGAAAAGCTCCCTGGAATTCTACCCGACCTCAGTCCAGCCCGAGGTTCAGGTGATGTCCCATAAAATCTGCCAGAGGGCCGCGCATCGACTATCTGTGTTTCACTTTCAATGGCGTCTACCACGCATTCAGAGTTGGCCACTTTCAATAAAGGTTTCTTTACTTTGAAATAGCTCTGCCCTTTCGGCTTAGTAAAGTTGGTATCGATAGGTTTTCCAGCTTTTATCCAACTAGGGAGGCCGCCATCCAGAACAGATACATTTTTATGCCCGAAGGTTTTGAAGCTCCACCACACGCGCGGCGCAGCGAGTACCCCATGACGATCATAGCAAATAACATGATCTGAATTATTGATGTTCATCTCGCTCACAGCTTTTGAAAATACGTCTCCCGATGGCAGCATATGCTTCATATCACTGGATGTGTCAGCGATTTTGTCAATGTCAAAATATTGAGCGCCTGGAATATTTCCATCAGGTAACGTTGCCGTTTCACCGGGCATTACCCATGTGCAGTCTAGAATTTTTACGTTCTCAGCGCCTAAATTCCCTGCCAGCCATTTTATTGAAACTAAATCAGCCATGAGGGCACTGGTAATCCTTTTTCTCGTAAGAACTCAGGGTTATAGACCTTCGACTGATAACGTTGTCCATAATCACAAAGAATTGTCACAATTGTATGGCCTGGGCCCATTTCGCGAGCCATGTGAATAGCGCCCGCAATGTTGATGCCAGAGGACCCCCCTAGGCAGATGCCCTCTAATTGGTTGAGCTCAAATATAATCTCGAGAGCTTCTTTGTCAGAAATGCGGTAGGCTTTATCGACGATGACATCTTTCAAATTTTCTGTGATACGGCCCTGACCAATACCTTCCGTAATAGACCCACCTTCAGCTTCCAGGCATCCATCGGTGAAATAGCTGAACATCTTCGATCCATATGGGTCAGCGACCCCGATTTTTATTTTCGGATTACGAGCTTTTAAGGCCATTGATACGCCGCCAAGCGTTCCGCCTGACCCAACAGCGCAAACGAAACCATCAACTTTGCCTTCTGTTTGTTCGAAAATTTCTGGGCCTGTTGCATGGATATGCGCATCACGATTCGCTGTGTTATCGAACTGGTTCGCCCAAACCGCGCCAGGCGTTTCTTTGGCAAGCCGTTCTGAAAAATGAACATAATTGTCGGGGTTTGCATAAGGAACAGCATCAACTTCGACGAGTTCTGCCCCGAGAAGTTTGACGGCGTCCTTTTTTTCCTGACTCTGGGTGCGTGGCATAACGATTTTACATCGATACCCAAGTGCAGAACAGACCATGGCTAAGCCGATACCCGTATTACCTGCTGTGCCTTCTACAACAACACCGCCGGGTTTTAAGGAACCGTCTGCTTCGGCAGCTCTGATAATGCTTAGGGCCGCACGGTCTTTTACGGATTGGCCAGGGTTCAAAAATTCAGCTTTACCTAAAATCTCGCACCCGGTTAACTTTGATGCTTCGTTTAGACGTAATAGCGGGGTATTCCCAATAAGATCTAAGACTGAGGTGGCGGTCACATTTGGCTCCAGAATTTGTTGCATCTACAGCTAACTAATTGAAAATATTTGGCAAGAATTATTGATAAGTTGTCATGCGAATAGATGTGTTTTTCATTCAATTCTATGTTATTGCGCTGCCAATCACGAAGAAGGCAAACATGATACAAGCAAATGCGACCATATCAATGCCCGTTCCTAAGGGCCGCGTTTATGAAATTGGGAATGATAAACCGCTGACGATTTTAGCTGGACCTTGCGCTATGGAAAGCAGGGACCATGCTTTACTGACAGCCGAGCGCCTAAAGACGATATCTGAAAATGTAGGTCTAAATATTGTCTATAAGACATCTTATGACAAAGCGAACCGTACCAGTATTCATTCGCCGCGCGGTCTTGGCCTATCAAAAGCTCTCCCGATTTTCGAAGACATTCGCACTCAAATTGGCTTGCCATGTGTCACAGATGTTCATACTGCAGAACAGGCCGCCGAAGTTGGCGAGGTTGTTGACATGCTCCAAGTGCCAGCCTTTTTATGTCGTCAGACAGATCTCTTAGTGGCCGTGGCTAAAACCAATAAAGTCATTAATGTTAAAAAGGGACAATTCTTGGCTCCTTGGGATATGAAGAATGTTCTCCATAAGGTCGTTGAAGCTGGAAACCCGAATGTTATGGCCTGTGAACGCGGCGCAAGTTTTGGCTATAATACACTGGTGACAGATTTTCGGGGATTGCCCATCATGAAAAGCTTTGGGTCGCCTGTCGTTTTTGATGCAACGCATTCTGTCCAGCAACCTGGTGGGCAGGGCGGTACATCAGGTGGACAAAGAGAATTTGTGCCCCCTCTGGCGCGTGCAGCAGCCTCGATTGGCGTGGCTGCCATGTTTATGGAAACACATCCGGATCCTGATAATGCACCCTCTGACGGACCTAATATGATACCGATGGATCAGTTTGAGAATTTACTTCTGGATATTAAACGATTTGATGAGCTCTCTAAATCCTAGTTCTTTATGGGCGTTACAGGACTATCGATAATATCTATCACGTCTAGATCATCTAATTTTTTAACCCGAGTGGGTAAGTCTCCTTTTGCTATTAAAGCTTGCACTCGCTTTTCTGCATTAACCCTCAAATCTTCATAGAAGAGATTAGACGGCAAAGTTCTAAATTTAGATCCAACTTGGATGGGGCGCCTAAAAGAGCGGCTTCTGGGTTTATCAACGTAAAGAATTCCGTCTTGACATTCTACGCCGACATGCTTTGCGCGCGGGGCGGGCTTCATATTAGGATCAAGGCCTTCAGCTGCCACGCCGCCTAAGTGAAGTCGCCGCGGCGCGTAATCATTTGACCTGTTCCAAAGCAAAGGGTTGGTGCAAAGAAGTTCTCGTCCTTCGACTGGTTTATATTCTTCGCCATTATGAACAACAAGACGAGAGACAAAGCGTTTAGCGATGACATCATCTCCTGGCATGAAAGCTCCGAAAGCCGCAACGCAATTTACATCTGTCTCAGCCTCACAGGGTTTGAGCGCTTTTAACGTGGTTTGAAAGGTGTCAATGGGTAATGGATAGTCAATAATATAGGCAACTGCGAGCCGTGATTTTAAACTACCTTGAAAGAAATCGGCAAGGAGGCGCTGTAGGTGACTTGCCCCTTGATTATGCCCTACCAAAACAATCGGCCGTTCTGGAGGAGAGTTCTTTAAAAAATATGTAAAAGCGCGTTTTACGTCTTGATAGGCAAAGTCATGAGCTTTTCGTGCATCTTCTCGATTTGTCATAAAACTATAGAGAGAAGCTTGTCGGTAATAGGGCGCAAATAACCTTCCAGCACTTCCATAAGGGGTGACATAATTTGGCCGAACTATACGCTGTAATTTTGATTTCCGTTTAAGATCATCAGAGCGAAGAACCCAGTGCTTTCCGCCCCGATAGACGCTAGGCGTAACCACAAAAACGTCACCTGCAGTTGGATGCTCATAAGGGTCTGCTTGTAAATCAGGTAGGGCTAGCCATGACTCCGCTAGCGTGTAATCAGGCGCGACTGGCTTTTCATAAGTTTGGAAGGGTTGATCTGGGTCTTGAATGGTTTGAAAGATGTCATCACGATAAAGATAGGCGATAATGAGGCATAAGCAGAG
Source organism: uncultured Hellea sp. (assembly GCA_938007935.1). GTDB lineage: Bacteria > Pseudomonadota > Alphaproteobacteria > Caulobacterales > Maricaulaceae > Hellea. The sequence continues at coordinate 106,832 of CALLMD010000009.1, read as the reverse complement.
CAGAAAAACACCGATTAATGCCGCCCGTGCTAAAGTTGATTTTTTTGCCGCTTTGGCCATATCTCTGCCTTGATTAGTCACCTATAGAGATAAAGTATTTAGTGAGTCTGTACAGCTTATAGGGCAGACATAAACAGTTTTTAATGGACATAAAATGACGAATAGTAGTGGGGCAAAAGAAGCTGAGGATAGTGGTTCAAAACTATCTTTGGTAAAATGGATCAGGAACCGTTTTTTTACGGGCGTCATTATCGCATTGCCAATTGTTGCCACGCTTATGAGCGTATCTTGGATTGTTCAAAAAATTGACAATAATGTTTTAGGTTTAATTCCTGGACCATGGAATCCAAAAACTTATCTGGGGTTTGATATCCCAGGCCTTGGTCTGTTTATCTCTATAATTCTTTTATTTCTGCTCGGCGTTATTGCCTCAAACTTTATCGGAAATTCCGTGATTAAGGCTGGAGAGCGCCTATTGGCGCGTGTGCCTGTGGTTAGCCCTGTTTATAACGCGCTTAAACAAATTGTGACGACGGTCGCGCAACAAAAAGACAGAGCCTTTAGAGATGTCTGCCTGCTTGAATATCCGCGCCCTGGATTATGGGCTATTGGTTTTGTGACGGCTGATCTTGCTGGCGCGCCAGCGGATGTCTTACCGGAAGGATATGTCTGCGTCTTTATTCCAACGACACCCAACCCGACATCTGGATTTCTTTTGTTTTCAAAAGAAGAAGATATTAAGATATTAGATATGACACCCGAAGAGGGTGCTAAGATGATAATTTCTGGCGGGATGGTTTCATCGAATGAGATGATTGAAATTGATGAGGTCGAGATAGCCCATAAAGCAAAGATTGCGGCAAAGAAGGCGGCAAAAAGTAAAAGCTAGCCCGCTTTCATGAGAGCAATTCCGAAGTCCTGTTCAAATAAATATAGTAAGTTACGCGCGGCTTCCCCGCGTTTAGATGTTAAACTTGGGTCTGTTTGCGCTAAAAATCGTGCGTCTTGAACAGCTGTTTCTAAAAGAGCTTTATGCTTGTCTAAATCAGCCAACTTATAGGCTGGTAAACCGCTTTGCTGCGCGCCAAGTAAATCTCCTGAACCTCTAAGTTCCCAATCTTTCTCTGCGATTAGAAAACCATCTTCGCTTTGGCGCATAATTTCTAGGCGTGATTTTCCGTTAACCGATAATGGGCCTTTGTAAAGTAGGAGGCAGGAAGATTGTTTGTCTCCGCGACCTACACGACCTCTAAGTTGATGTAATTGGGCCAAGCCAAAACGCTCTGCATGTTCTATGACCATGATTGTTGCATTAGGCGCGTCGACACCCACTTCAATAACAGTCGTTGCAACTAAAATATCATAAGATCCGCGTTTAAATGCTTGAGATATCGACTCTTTTTCTTGTGCTGCTAGACGGCCATGGAGCAAGCCGACGCGGTTACCAAAAATAGCTGTCAGTTGTCTATGACGATCTTCGACAGATGATAAATCAATCAATTCACTATCTTCGACAAGGGGACAGACCCAGTAAACTTGATCACCTTTTTTTATCGCTCGTTCAACGCCATCAATAACATCATCTAATCGTTGCATTGGAAGAATACGCGTTTTAATGGGTTTTCGTCCTGCAGGCTTTTCATCAAGTTTTGAAACATCCAGATCCCCATATGATGTGAGCGCGAGGGTGCGAGGAATAGGCGTCGCTGTCATGACAAGTAAGTCCGGATTATTACCTTTTTCTGCCAGTTTTAAGCGGTCATGTACGCCAAAGCGGTGCTGTTCATCTATTATGACAAGACCTAGGTCTTTAAATTCGACCTTCTCTTGAAACAAAGCGTGCGTTCCAACCACGACATCGACATAGCCCTCTGCAAGGCCTGTCGCTAATGCGTCTCTTGCTTTGCCTTTATCTCTTCCTGTGACGGCATCAACGGTCAGGCCAGCCGGTTCCAATAAGGTTTTAAGAGTGGCCGCATGTTGCCGGGCTAAAATTTCAGTGGGAGCCATGAGGGCGACTTGTACACCCGCCTCGGCCGCTTGCGCGCAGGCCAGGGCGGCAACAAAGGTTTTGCCCGCGCCAACATCACCTTGAAGCAAACGAGCCATCCTAAAAGGCGATGACATATCTGCACTAATCTCTGAAAAGGCATGTCTTTGCGCGCCAGTTGGCTTGAACGGCGCACCATTAAGAACATCATCTACATATTGTCCTGATGTTTTTAACGGCCGCCCCTTAGCACGGCGCGTTGTTTCACGCACTAGGGCCATAGCCAGTTGTTTTGCGAATAATTCATCATAGGCCAGTCTTAACCTAGGGGGAGCATCAACCTTTATATCTACGGGGTGCTCTGGAGCATGTAGGCGAATGAGGGCTTCATGAAAGCTTGGCCAGTCCTGCCGTGTAAGCATTTCAGAATCTAGCCATTCCCCTAAAGTTGGTAATCGTTGCAGAGCTCCCATGACGGCTTTACCAGCTACTTTTTGCGAAAGCCCCGCACTAAGGGGATAAAGGGTCTCATATAGTCTTAATTGATCTAGTTTTTCGGGCGTAAGAATATAATCGGGATGGGTCATTTGCATCTCGGCATTAAATACTTCTGTTTTGCCGGAGACTATTCTTTGTGAGCCTTCGGGGAGAACGCGGTTAAGATAGTCCGAGCGTGCCTTAAAGAACGTTAGAGTCATATCACCAGTCTCATCAAAGACTCGGATGCGGTAAGGGCGGTTTTTATTGGATGGAACCATGTGCCTTCCAACCGTGACATTAAATGTGCATATTTGATCCGCTTTCGCGTCCGAAATTTTGGGACGGTAACTGCGATCGATTAATCCAGAGGGCGGTGTTAGGAGTAAATCTTTTAGCCTTGTGCCCATGGCGCGCCCTAAAGCCTCCGCAACACGCGGGCCGACACCCTTAAGCGAGGTGGTTTCTGTAAAGAATGGATTTAGTTCTGTTGGACGACCTGCCATTTGGACAATTAAACGTAAGTTTTATATATCCGCAAGTGACATCAGAAACGAATATGTCTAAAGGAGCGCGCACCATGGATATTCGACGCAAAAGATTGGTTTACCGCGCAAATTATCGCGGATTTAAAGAAGCTGACTTAATCTTGGGCGGCTTTGCGAAAGCGAATATCGAAAGTTTGACCGAAGACGAACTGACAATGTTTGAAGATTTACTCTCGGCTAAAGACCACGATATATATAATTGGATTTCAGGAAAAGACTTAGTTCCCGAAATTTACGACACGCCCTTATTTAAGCGGATTTGTGACTTTAAGCCAAACGGATAATGCAAATACAGCTTAACAGATATGCAGGGCCGGAACCGTCTTTAATTGCGGCTGGCCTTCCCGAAGGCGCAGACGCGCTTGTTTTTGCGCGCGCCATTAAACAACGCGGTAGCCGTGGTGTTTTCATTGCAAGAGATGATAGCCGAGCCGCCGCCTTTATCTCTGCCTGTCGATTTTATGCGCCTGATATTCCTGTTATCTCGCTTCCTGCTTGGGACTGTTTGCCTTATGATCGTGTGTCTCCGAGCCGCACGCTTGCGGCCCGTAGAGCTGCGGCACTACACACATTACTTGTTGCGCCCACTGACAAGCCTTTAATCGTCGTTACAACGGTAAGCGCTGCGATGCAAAAGGTGCCGCCACGAACGGTTATCAAGGCTGCTGGCTTCAAAGCTTATGCTGGACGGCAGCTTAAGAGAGAGGCGCTTGAAGCGTACTTGTCTACGAATGGGTATTCCCGCGCGTCTACAGTTATGGAACCGGGTGATTACGCCATTCGCGGTGGTTTGATTGACGTCTATCCGCCCGCACTTGAGAATCCAATCCGGCTCGATTTTTTTGGAGATGATCTTGAAAGTATTCGCGCTTTTGATGTCGAAACACAACGAACAATCGACAAACTCCAAGAGGTCCATCTCGCGCCAGTAAGTGAAGTCTTAATGTCTGATATCGCTGTCGGCACGTTTCGAAAGAACTATATTGCGAGCTTTGGCGGCGGTGTTAGCAAAGACCCAATTTACGCGGCTGTCGTCGAGGGTATTCGTCCGCAAGGTATCGAGCATTATCTGCCATTATTTTATACCGCACTTGAAACTATTTTTGATTATTCGAGGACCAATACATTATTTGGCTTAGATGGTTTGCTGTCTGAATCTAAATCCGAGCGTTGGGATTTGATAGAAGATTTTTACACATCACGTCAGGAATATGTTGAAAGTAAAGATACGGGCTCAGGCGATCCTTCAAAGTCCGCAGGCGTCTACAGACCGCTACCAATGGATAAGTTCTATCTAGACGCGGATAGTTGGACGAATATTTTAAAGCCGCTCCAAACACGTGACCACACACCATTTGCGCCCCCAGATGCGCTAGATAAAGTTGATTTCGGCGGTAAGTTAGGACGAAGTTTTTCTAATGAACGCAAGACAGAGGGCGCAAATGTCTTTGCGGCTGTCTCTGATTATGTTCAAACTCTAAAAAACGATAAAAAGCGTATCTTGATTGCCGCTTGGACTAAAGGCTCTTGTGATAGGTTAGGGTCTGTTTTGGAAGATCATGGTCTTATCACGCCCTTAGAAAATCGCGGTATTGAGGCTCTCAAGATGCCTCTTGGCCAAGTTCGCCGTATCATTCTTCCGATTGAACAAGGTTTTACTTTTGGCGAGACGGTTATTATTTCCGAGCAAGATATTCTCGGGGACCGCCTTGTTAATCGAGGACGTAAGCGAAAAGCCAAAAACTTTATTTCTGAGGCATCAGCGCTAAAACCGAGTGATCTCATCGTTCATATAGATCACGGGCTTGGTCGTTATTTAGGACTAAAAACATTACAGGTCCAAGACGCGCCTCATGATTGTCTTGAACTTGAATATCACGGCGGCGCCAAGCTTTATCTACCTGTCGAAAATATCGAATTACTATCGCGCTACGGTTCTGCAGGTGAGGGTGCTGTACTTGACCGCCTTGGAGGTGTTGCATGGCAGTCTAGGAAAGCAAAAGCCAAAAAACGCCTACGAGACATGGCGGGAGAGCTCATAAAGATTGCCGCGAAAAGAGCTATGCGGAGCTGTGAGCCGACGGAGATTGATGATGGAATTTATAATGAATTTTGCGCGCGTTTTCCCTATGCAGAAACAGATGACCAGCTTAGCGCTATTGATGATGTTTATACGGATCTAAAAAGTAGCCGACCGATGGACCGCCTTATATGCGGTGATGTTGGGTTTGGGAAAACAGAAGTTGCTCTGCGCGCAGCCTTTGCGGTTGCCATGAGCGGAAAGCAAGTTGCCGTTATTGCGCCAACCACGATACTGTCACGGCAACATTTCAAGACATTCTCCGAACGCTTTCGGGGGTGGCCAATCAAGGTTCGCCAGCTTTCAAGATTAGTCTCCACGAAAGATTCGGCTCTCGCCAAGGAAGAACTCGCTAATGGAAGATGCGAAATAGTCGTTGGGACACATGCATTGCTAGCAAAATCAGTGCAGTTCAAAGATTTGGGCATGATAATCGTCGATGAAGAGCAGCGCTTTGGTGTACAGCATAAAGAGCGCCTAAAAGCTTTGCGCGCGGATATGCATGTATTGACATTAACTGCGACCCCGATACCGCGGACGCTCCAAATGGCGCTTTCAGGCATTCGTGACTTGTCATTGATTGCGACGCCGCCAATCGACCGTTTAGCTATAAGAACTTATGTCTCACCTTTCGATGAGGTTTCAGTACGGAAGGCTATCTTGCGAGAAAAATACCGTGGTGGCCAAAGCTTCTTTGTTGCACCGCGCATTGCCGATATTCCGAGAATAGAAGCCTTTATACGCGACTCTGTCCCAGAGGTAAAATATGTCATCGCGCATGGCCAGATGGCAGGCGGAGCTTTGGAAGACATCATGACGGCCTTTTATGATGGGCAATATGATGTTTTAATTTCGACATCGATTATAGAAAGCGGAATTGATATTCCATCTGCAAACACAATGATTGTCTACCGTGCTGATCGTTTTGGGTTGGCCCAGCTTTATCAAATGCGCGGACGGGTAGGGCGCTCTAAAGTGCGGGCCTATGCCTATCTTACAATGCCAGACGAGCACGTGGCCAGCGCAGGTGCTTTGCAAAGGCTAAAAATCCTGCAGTCATTAGACACATTGGGGGCAGGGTTTACACTGGCCAGTCATGATCTGGATATGCGGGGCGGAGGTAACCCCTTGGGCGAAGAACAATCTGGGCATATCAAAGATTTGGGTGTAGAGCTTTATCAGCATCTTCTTGAGGAAGCCGTAGCAGAGCTGAAAAATGATGAAACGGTCAAAGATCAAAGTTGGTCACCACAGGTCAATGTTGGCGTCGCCATATTGATACCGGAAAATTATATTGAAGATCTCAATTTGAGATTGGCGACTTATCGCCGAATTTCCGAAATTGAAGATGATACTGATAGTGATAGTTTAGCAGCGGAACTTATAGATAGATTTGGCCCTATGCCTACCGAGTTGGAATCACTGCTAAAAGTCATGAAAATCAAACGCTTATGTAGGCAGGCTCATGTTGAAAAAGTTGATGCTGGCCCTAAAGGAGTTGTGCTGACAATCCGTCACAAGGATATCAAGGAACCTTCAGTGATTTTAAATGCAATAACGCAGAACAGTGGATGGCGTTTGCGTCCAGACCAAACGATTTTGGTTAAAGGCAATTTTGAGAAAGCTGCCCCTCGGCTCAAGGGTGCAGAGCGCGCGGTTAAAGCGCTTATAACGGGCTAATTACCCGGCGCGAAGTTGATTTTGCGACTGTCCAGTAAGTTCCGATGCAGCGTGAGCTATAAGTTCATCGCTACTCTCATGTCCGATATGTTCCACAATTGCAGAATTTAGCATAATTGTGAAAGGTCCACTTTCCTCATTACCCGAGTCAAAAGCTGCGCAATCTACAATTCCTTCGATTCTTTCAATAATGCTGCTAACAGAAACTAAATCTTGCTCAGGGAAGGCGATCATAAAAATATCATCAGACCAGCGCGCTGTAATATCTTGCATACGGACTAGATTTTTAAGCATTTCACCAACTTGATTCATTGCTGAATTTATTTTGTTCGCGGATATTTCGCTGTACGAATTGGGATTAGCTTTAATTGCAATGAGTGTGAGCTTCTCATCATTTGTTTCCATATCAGCAACAACGCGTTTTAAATGTGATTGGAAAAACTCCTTATTAAAGATGCCGGAATCCTTTTCGACACATTTGTTACTCAGAGATTGGAATTCGTTTTTAAGCTGTGAATGAATTCTGTGATAATTTGCCAATTCCAAAATACGGCCGCTAATTTCCTCTGTTTCGGCATTTGTGGATATAATATCTCTAGCACCTTTCTGATAAGCGAGTTCCTGATCAGTAAATGTGTCTGAATTGACAAGGAATAAGGTTGGCACATTGTAGAGTTTTGCGTTTCTGCGCATCGTTTCTGAGATTGTCAAAGCAGGTTCTGATTGCTCTAGTGCGTTCATGACAACGGCATCAAATTCGCCCTCATGCAGGTAATCAAATGCGCTAAATGATGTAAATGCAGCAACAACTTCAACATTTTTCGTTTGCAGCGCATTTATGATGACCATGAATTCAGGTGTGGCCTTGCCAATAAATAGAATTTTAAAAGGTTGATTTAGAGCTTCCTCCGATAATGAATATTTAATATCGAAATCGTCTTTTAAGGTAATAATACGGCGATTAATCTCTCGTTCCATTTGACCAAGACGAATCATCGAGCTCACACGATTGGCAATCTGTGAAATATGTGCTGGCGGATAAATTACCGTATCAAAGGCCTCATGTGTCATTTTAGACTCTCTCGTAAGAGCGCCTATAAAAGGAGGGGCTTTCGGTAAAAAATGCTCTTTGAGAGCTAAAACGACCATATGTGCTTGCTCTATATAGTCAGTAAAAACTAATAATACCGCGTTTGGAACCTTAAAAGGTGTGCCTTTCAAGGTTTTTCCGTCAAACTCGCAAAAGGTTATGTCATAATTTTGAGCTCTAAGCTCTTCTGCAATATATTGAGCTTCATTAATATTGTCCGTTGCAATTAGAACTGTCTGTTGAGAGGCACTCTTAGTCATGTCAATTGATTCCTCGAACCTAGGGTTAGCCAAGTTTATAATTGAACTCCTTTCCGAGCCGTTAACCAAGATATAAAAAAGCCCACCTAAAAGTGGGCTAATTTATAGTTTTTTGAACGCTAATTTATTCCCAACCGCAAGTTCGGTCTTTGTTTTGCTCTTCGAGATAGGTCATAAGCGGAGCAAAATACTCCAAAATTGCGGATCCATCCATGTCTCGCGTGCCGGTGAAGGCTTCAAGTGCATCCGGCCAGGGTTTTGACGCGCCCATTTCCATCATTGCGTTGAAACGGCGTCCAACTTCCTCGTTTCCATAAATAGAACATTGATGAAGCGGTCCCTCAAACCCTGCCATATCACAAGCGGCTTTATGGAATTGAAACTGCAAAATATGGGCGAGGAAGTAGCGCATATAGGGCGTATTGCCAGGAATATGAAACTTTGCTCCTGGGTCAAATGCGTCTGAAGAACGTTCACTTGGGGCTCTAAGGCCTTGATATTTCCTACGAAGTTCCCACCAGCCGCTATTATATTCAGACGGGGTGTATTCCCCGGAAAAAACCTTCCAGCGCCATTGATCAACCATCAAACCAAACGGTAAAAAGGCGACCTTATCCATGGCTTGCCGCATTAATAATGACAAATCAGCATCTGCGCCGGGAACATCTTTCTCATCTAGCAAGCCAATTTTGACAAGGTATTCGGGGGTGATGGAAAGCGCAATCATGTCCCCAATAGCTTCATGGAAGCCATCATTTGCCCCATTTTTATAAAAAACAGGCTGATTCTTATAGGCGCGTTGGTAAAAATTATGTCCAAGTTCGTGGTGAACGGTGACGAAATCTTCTCCATTTATTTTCGTGCACATCTTGATGCGGATGTCATCCATATCATCAAGATTCCATGCAGAGGCATGACAAACAACCTCGCGGTCCTCTGGTTTCGTGATGAGTGATCTCTCCCAGAAGGTGTCGGGTAAGGGGTCAAAACCTAATGATGTAAAAAACTTTTCGCCCACTTCGACCATTTGCTTTTGTGTATAGTCATTCTTTTCAAGAAGGCTTGTGAGATCGACACCTTTGCCGCCGCCTTTGGGCGCGACCATGTCGTAAATATTGCCCCAGCTTTGTCCCCACATATTTCCAAGCAAGTCAGCCCGAATGGGGGCGTCTAGGGGAACAACATCATCGCCATAAGTTGTATTGAGCGCAGCACGGGTATTGCAATGAAGCTGATCATACAACGGTTTGACTTGGCCCCAGAGACGGTCAGCTTCTTTGATGAACGCTTCTCCGTCCATATCGTAACCACCGCGCCATAATGCACCCGTATCTGCATACCCAAGTTCCTTGGAGCCTTCGTTGACGATATCAACCATTCGGGCATAGTCGGACTTCATTGGTGGTGAAATAGTGCGCCACCCTTCCCAAATCGCTTGGAGTTCTTCTGGATTTCGAGATTTTGCAATAATGTCCGAAGCTTCACCAAGATTGATAGCTTTACCATCATAATCAAATTTTCCTGTACCATAAGTTGCCTCTAGGCCCGTCATAATAGTTGCGAGTTCTTCAGCAGCGCCGTCTTTTTCGGGGGCGGGGAAGTTACTTCCTCGTTTTAAGCCGTCCATCTTGCGGCGCATATCAGCGGGAAGCGTGAGGTCATTAAATCGTTTGGCTTCATTTGCCAGACGCGTTGATAACTTAGCGCCCTGTGTACCTGCCATAGCGGCCAATGCATTTGTGTCGTCAGTGATAAAGTTAGCTTGCACCCAATATACTTTCGCCGCGAAACCGCTTAATTCAACAATATCTTTTTCAGCCTGTTCCAGGAACTCTTTGGCCTCTTGCACAGTAGGAGGACCATTCTCCGTTCCAGCTGTTGCCGCAGCGGTTAAATTTTCTACAGTCTTGGTTGGCTTTTCTGCTGCGGGCTTATCCACCTCAATAGTTGCCTCGGGTTGACAGGCTGCCAAACCAATAAAGGTAATGCTTGCAGCTGAGAGTAATAATTTGCGCATGAGGTCCTCTTATTTCTATTCAATCCGGCCAATATACTTTATTCGTAATCACTGTGCGTGACGGGTCAAGATTAACCGTCATTTTCATTATCGAATTTATACAGTTGCGACGAAAAGGACACAGAATGAGCGGTAAACCGGGGCTTTTGCTCGTTAATTTGGGATCTCCAGATGCCCCAACCGCAAAAGCGGTTAGAAAATACTTGTTTCAGTTTTTGCATGATAAACGAGTCATTGATACGAGTCGCTGGATTTGGTGCCCCATTCTTCATGGAATCATCTTGCGCGTACGTCCTGCTCGATCGGCTCGTGCTTATTCTAAAATTTGGGATGAGGATGGCGGTGAGGCTCCACTTGTTAATATTACGCGTGATCAGGCCGCAGGAATATCGAAAAGGCTGGGCTCAGACGTTCATGTTGAAATTGCTATGCGTTATGGCAATCCTTCAATCGGGGCTGGACTAGATATTCTGAAATCCAAAGGATGTAAAAATATTGCGGTCTTACCCATGTACCCACAATATGCGGGCGCGACAACGGCGTCAGTCTATGATGGTGTGGCCAAAGCGTTGATGGACCGCAAAGATGTTCCTGAAATGCGTTTCCTAAGAGATTATCATCGAGACCCCCGCTACATAAAAGCACTTGCAGATGGTCTAAATACTCATTTGAAAACGCTAGCTTGGCAACCTGCTGTTATATTGACATCCTATCATGGTCTTCCTCAGAGCTATGTAGATAAGGGTGACCCATATCAAAAAGAATGTGTCAGAACGAGTGATCTCTTGAGAGAGCATCTTGGTATGAGCGATGAAAAGCTTAGAACAACCTTCCAGTCTCGTTTTGGACCAAAAGCTTGGCTGCAACCTTACACGGATAAAACGCTTGAGAGTTTAGCCGCTGAGGGGGTTAAAAAAGTGGCTGTCATGATGCCAGGTTTTTCAGCTGATTGTCTTGAAACTTTAGAAGAAATAAAAATAGAAGCCCGCGAAACCTTCATGGAGTATGGCGGCGAAAAATTTACGGCTGTACCATGTTTGAATGACGATGATGCCCATTTGGATTTTCTTTCGGAGCTTGCAAAAGAGCGATTGCTAATGGGCTGGCTTTAGCTTTTCGTAAATATCTACTATGCCTATTTCTGGATTTAAGATTGTTGTCGAAGCTAAGGTAACATCAGCAAGGCTAGCATAGGCTTTTGCTCGGGCAGATAAAAGATTTGGATAACATGCCAGGATACTTTCTTCTTCAGTAAGACCTTTTAACTTTTGATAATGCCCCGCCCAAACCAAGGGCTTAGGGTGCTTGAAATATTGTACCTTTAAACGTTCAATATGATCTTCCATGGCTTGGATATAGACGACGTAATAATTATCAGAAAGTTCCTTCAAGACGCTTTCATCGGTATAAATAACGCTTCCTGTCGTATCTATTATCGGGTTTTTTTTAAGTGTTCTGATGGCTTTGCGCGTGGCTTCAGTTTCAAGTTTGATTGAATGGCGCTCACGTTTTGCATAGTCATCAGAATAAGGATGGCCCTGCCATTTTGCGAAGGCGTCCATTGAATCATGACCAAGATTCTCCCAAATAATTTTGTCAACCTCAATAAGATTGAACTTATAATGTGTTGCTAATCTTAAAGCTGTATAGCTTTTTCCGATATTAGACATGCCAATAAAGGCAAGTTTTAGCGTTCCAGCTTCATAACGTTTGGTAAAATCAGAGCGTGTCAGCTTCATGCCGTATTTAGCTCAAGGTAGTCTTCTAAAGCTTTGAGATGAGGTGCCATTACATGCACACGTTTGGTTTTCTTCATAGCCTTTTGAAGAGGCGCGGGTAGGAGGACATCTTCGCGAATAATACGTTCTACACTATCTACGAATTTTGCAGGGTGAGCTGTGGCAACAGTGACACGTATAAATTCGTCTTCAATGTCATAAGCAAATGCCTCCATGGCTAAATGTCCAACCGCTGTGTGTGGACACATTACGTAACCGTGGGTTCGGTGAACTTGCCTCAAATGGCGCTCAGTTTCTTCGTCTGAGAAAGAGGCCCCCCAACAAATATCACTTACGGTGTCATGATCATTGTCATTTAAGACCAAAATCCTTGGGAAGTTATTTGGTCGGCCAATATCCATGGCATTGGAAAGGGTAGGCACAGAGGCGCGCGGCGAATATTTACCTGTTTTGAGGTAATCGACAAATGGATCGTTGCTATTATTACCAACCACAAATCTTTCAATTGGTGCTCCCATTTGTTTCGCAATGAGGCCTCCCGTTAAATTCCCAAGATTTCCGGATGGAATGGAGTAAACGATTGGAACGCCGGGATGTGCGGCTTTTATCTGCAAGCTTGTCCAGAAGTAGTAAAAACTTTGAGGAATTACGCGGCCAACATTAATCGAATTGGCTGACATAAGGCTATATTTTTCAGTTAGCCGCTTATTTCCAAAGCCTAGTTTTACGAGTTTTTGGCAATCATCAAATGTACCATCTACGGCGATAGCTTGGACGTTAGAGTTTTTACCGCCCATTGTACAAAGTTGTTGTTCTTGAACTTTACTTACGCCGCCTTTTGGGAAGAGGATGAAGACTTGTATGCCGTCTTGATTTAAAAAAGCATCACCTATCGCGCCGCCAGTATCACCAGATGTCGCGACCAATATAGTCCGCGTATCATTCTCTGCATTCATCAGATGGCTAGCAGCGCGTCCCATGAATCGCGCTGCGAAATCTTTAAAAGCTAATGTGGGCCCGTGGAAAAGTTCGAGCATGTATTCATTGGCGGTTTCTGGTGTGGCCGCATCCATTAGAGTGCCATTTAGTGCTTTAATTGGAACAGGAAAACTATAAGCATCACGGCATATTTCAGTAAGGTCTGCGTCAGAAAATCGGTCATCAACAAAATGTCGTGCTAGCTTAGCCGCACAGTCAGCAAAGCTCATCGCGCCCATCTTGGCCGTTTGCTCAGGTGTAAAATGCGGAATTTTTTCAGGCATCCAAAGACCACCGTCAGGGGCTAAGCTTGCAAGCAGAGCATCACCGAAACGCGCGGTTAGTTTACTATTCGAATGTGAGCGGTAATTCATGGCAAGCTCAATAAGGAAATAAGGCAGTCTTGCAAGCTTTTGTTAGCAGTTAAGAACTTACAGTCCTTACGGCATGCGCTAAAATATTCACCATCGTTGCATGAATAAGCGTCTTGCCTATATTTGTGATTATATGGGGGCGATCAGCACGATATCGCAACGTTTCTCCCGTATTAACTTCCCAGCTTTCATCACCTATTTCAACAAGGGCTTTGCCTGTGAGAAGTGTTAAGTTTTCAACTGACCCATCTGGGTGAGGGGAACTTATAAGTTTTCCATTGGGCTGAGCGCGAAAGTCATACCATTGCACCCATTGTACCGTATCAATAGACCCGATAATGCGTAATTCGCATAAGCCGTCTTCGCTTTTTAATAGCGGCGTATCTTGAATATTAGTTTTTTGGACAAGGGCGGAACTGCTATCACCTTGTGAGACCATGGCCTCGACACTTGTGCCTAAGGCCTGGCTCAGGCGGGACAAAGTCGCAAGAGATGGATTGGTCTCGTTTTTTTCGATTTGTGAAATCATGGATTTCGCGACGCCTGAAATTTCAGACAAATCACCAAGCGACATTTTATCTGCGGTGCGTAACCGAAGTATGGTTTGACCCAGTTTTTCAGCTAAAGCATCTGTCTCTGCACAGGGTTGTCGTTTTTGTCGGGCCATAAATTATTACCAAATTTCATAAAAAAGTGCGGTAGGGGGTCTAGTATATTATTCAATCGTTCTATATATAGAACAAACGAGTTAATCAAGCGAACATGCTCTAAGGTCAAAAACTATGCGATATCTTCCCATACATGTCGATATGAAGGACGCTAAAATCCTCATTATAGGAGGCGGTTCAGCGGCAGAAGCAAAGCTGAGGACTTTAATTGAAACCGAAGCTAACTTATGCGTAGTTGCCCCTGAAATAAGCGATGAAATAGCTCGCTGGAAAAGCCAAAACAAATTGGTCTGGAACCAGAGAGATTTTGTGCCATCTGATCTTAAAGCTGTACGCCTTGTATATGCGGCAACCGAAGATGATGAAGAAAATGCACGGATCGCTAATTTAGGCAGAGAAAAGGGTTTGCTCGTCAATGCCGCGGATCAGAAAGATGCATGTGATTTCATCACGCCTGCCTTGGTTGATCGTAGTCCTGTCATCGTATCTATTGGGACTGAAGGCACTAGCCCAAGTTTGGCCCGCGCCATTAAAACTGATTTAGAGGCAAGGCTGCCGCACTCACTTGGAAAATTAGCGAATATTATCAACGAGCTAAGGGCTAAAGTTAAGTTGAAAATTCCAAGTCTGTCAGAGCGGCAGCTATTTTGGGCTGAGATCTTTGATGGCAAAGACTTGCTCAGTCAACTTCGAGTGTCGGGTGAGGAACTTACGTCTCGTGTGTCACGTAAGATGAATAGCCATAAAGACAGTAATAATGGCGGCGTATGCTTGGTCGGGGCAGGCCCCGGAAATCCAGATCTTTTAACGCTAGCTGCGCGCCAAAAACTCCATAGCGCAGATGTCATTGTATATGACCGCCTAGTGAGTAAAGGCGTGTTAGACTTTGGTCGTCGTGAGGCCGAATATATTTATGTTGGCAAAGAACCTGGCGGGAAATCAACGCCTCAGTCTGAAATCAATGCCATCTTAATTGAAAAAGCCTTAGAGGGATTAACGGTTGTTCGTCTTAAAAGTGGTGACCCTCTTATATTCGGACGTGCCGATGAGGAAGTCGATGCATTAGAAATTTCTGGCATCTCATACTCAATTGTTCCGGGAATCACCTCTGCATCGGCGGCTGCGGCGGAAATTGGCGCGTCACTGACTACACGCGGACACAATAAGGCTGTCTCGTTGCTAACTGGTCATGACGCAAAAGGTTTTGCAGAACATGATTGGAAGACCCTTGCCGCTAAAGGCGCGCGTGCGGCTGTCTATATGGGGGTCGGGGCGTCTGGCTTTATACAAGGACGCTTACTGATGCACGGAGCTGATAAACATCTTGTTGTAACTGTTGTCGAAAACGCATCACGCGCAGAACAAATTATTGTTTCAACAACCCTTGAGCGTCTTTCAGAGGATATTGCCGCCAACGGTGTAAAAGGTCCTGCAATTCTATTGCTTGGTTATGCCCCGCGCTCAATTGCTGAAACATCCTTTAAAAGGAGCGCCGCCCAATGAGCACCCTCAAACATAAAGGTAAAGGGCCTCAAAGCCTAACGGGCAACGAACTCCGTGAAGGCTATAGTGTATGGCTAACACCAGAACTGGAATGGTCGCGAGATTTCGGTGAGGCGCTTAAAACTGAAGACGAGACTTTGATTGCAGCCATGCAGGCCAAAGGTGAAGAGAGTGAAGAGGCTAACTTTGTTGTTGGGGTCTACTTCATTGATATTGAACCAGATACGGGGCTACCCGTGCGTTACCGCGAGAAATTTCGGGTTAAAGGCCCGAGCTACGACACTGCTGATGAACTCGGCCTAAAAAGAGAAAAATAAGATGTATCGTTACGATGAATTCGATCGCGAGATCGTCCAAAGCCGCGTTAAACAATTCCGCTCGCAAGTGGAGCGCCGCCTTGATGGCCGTATAACAGAGACGCAGTTTAAACCTCTAAGGTTGATGAATGGGTTATATCTACAACTCCATGCTTATATGTTGCGCGTTGCTGTGCCTTATGGCTCGCTAAGGGCCAAGCAAATGCGCCAATTGGCGATGATTGCGGACAAATATGACCGCGGTTATGGCCACATTACAACGCGGCAAAATATACAGTTTAACTGGCCTGAACTGACTGATGTGCCAGATATTTTAAATGATCTTGCCGAGGTTGAAATGCATGGCTTTCAAACATCTGGCAATTGCATTCGTAATGTGACCTCTGACCCCTATGCTGGCGCTACAGCCGAAGAAATTGAAGACCCACGCCCAACGGCAGAACTCTTGCGTCAATGGTCGACGATGCATCCGGAATTTGCTTATCTGCCGCGTAAATTTAAAATCGCTGTCGTGGCTTCCAAGACTGACCGCGCCGTTATTCGCGCACACGATATTGGAATTGAAATTACTAAAAACGACAAAGGCGATGTGGGTTACCATATTATTGTGGGCGGCGGATTAGGCCGCACTCCCATCATAGGGCAGACTTTACGTGAGTTCCTACCACGCGAAGAACTACTACCCTATCTCGAAGCGACGTTACGTGTTTATAATCGTTATGGGCGCCGTGATAATAAATATAAGGCGCGTATTAAAATCCTTGTGACTGAGACCGGTATTGATGCGTTCAAGCAGATGGTCGACGCAGAATATGAAACATTAGAGCCTTTAGATATTGCGGTATCTGCGGAAGAGGTCGCGCGGATTACGTCTTATTTTAGCGGCCCTGATTTTGAAGAGCTGCCAACTCATGATGATAGTTACAAAGCTAAGCTCTTATCTGATAAAGACTTTAAAAATTGGGCAGAGAATAACCTTGCTGAGCACAAAATGCCTGGCTATGCGATTGTCAATATTTCGCTTAAGCCGATAGAGCTGGCCCCAGGTGATATTACCTCCGATCAAATGCGTGCTGTAGCTGACTTGTCAGATAAATATTCTTTCAGTGAAATTCGCACAACACATCAACAGAATGTCTTATTACCTCATGTGAAAAAATCCGACCTATATGAGGTCTATCAAGCCCTCAAAGACGTCAAACTTCACGCTGATAATATTGGGCTTATTTCAGATATAATCTGCTGTCCGGGTATGGATTTCTGTGCCTTAGCTACGGCGCGCTCTATTCCTGTCTCTCAAGCTATTGCGCAGCGCTTTGCTGACCCCGAGCGTCAGCGTGCGATTGGCGAAATGCAGATTAAAATTTCTGGCTGTATCAATGCCTGTGGCCATCATCATGTCGGGCACATTGGTATATTGGGTCTCGAAAAAGCTGGCGTAGAATTTTATCAAGTCAAACTTGGCGGCGACGCCTCTGAAAATGCAGCCGTCGGTAAGGTTACTGGCCCGGGATTTAGTCAAGAAGAACTTGTTGATGGGATAGAACGCCTCGTTGATTACTATCTGGAAGTCCGCAAAGACGGAGAGCGCTTTATTGATAGCTATAATCGTCTCGGTATGGCCCCATTTAAGGAGGCGCTATATGCCGCTTGATCCCGTTCTAATCAGAGATGGCCATCAAGAATCTGCTGAGGATTTTCATGATCTGCCTGAACTCGAAGATTTCCTGAATTCTAACCGCGGGGAAGCGGTACGCTTACCTAATGATGTGGATTTAGAAACGATTAAACTGCGTTTGCCCACGGTAAAAACTATCATTGTGGAGTTTCCTAACTTTGCTGATGGACGCGGGTTTTCTATCGCCCGTCAATTACGTAAAAAATACGGCTATTCGGCTCTATTGATCGCGGAAGGCCCGCTTATACCTGATCAATACGCCTTTGCGCTGCAATGTGGTTTTGACGCCATCAAACTCGATGAAGGGACATATTCACGTCAAACAGAGAGTGATTGGTTTAACGCTATGGACGCGTTTAGCCTGACATATCAGCGCGGATATGCGTTTAAGCAAGGGCCAGCCCTTAGCGTTTTTGATGCGAGGCAAACATCGATTGAGGCGATGAATTCAAATGATCCTTACTTCGGCCTTTCTGCGGAAATGGCGCTGAGAAAATCTATAGAGGACTACAAAGGCAAAATTGTCATGGTGTCTTCATTGGGCGCAGATTCTGCCGTCTTGCTGCATTTGGTTTCTAAGATAGATAAAAATCTACCCATCTATTTTCTCGATACCGGCAAACACTTTCGGGAAACACTAACTTACCGTGATCTTTTAATCGAAGATTTGGGTTTAACCAATTTCATAACTCTCACGCCGGACAGCAAAGAGTTAAAGGCTGAAGATCCCAATGGTGATCTAAACCAGTCTGAGCCAGACTTATGTTGCAATCTGCGTAAGGTGCGCCCGCTGGACAGAGTTTTAACAGATTTTGACGCCCGCATTACAGGTCGTAAGCGTTACCAAACGCCAGATCGTAATAACATGCCTATTATGGAACTTGGCGGACGTATGGCAAAGGTCAATCCGCTTGCCTATTGGACGGCCAAAGATGTTACGGCTTATATCCGTAAGCATGATCTTGCTCCGCACCCCATGTTTGCGCTTGGTTATCTCTCAATTGGCTGTCAACCTTGCACGACACGCGTGGCTGAGGGCGAAGACCCTCGGGCTGGCCGCTGGAGAAACAATAATAAGACTGAATGCGGTATACATTACATTGATGGCAAGTGGGTCCAAGTCCCAACCAAAAAGACTTATGAAGTGTTTTAACCCTCTAGTTTCGCGGCATAACTCTCGTAGTGCATCAAACTGCCACTATGGGCGTTGAAGACGCCTGCGACGCAGACTTTTTCGTTTTTGATTAAAAGTAGCGGCGCGCCTGACGCTTTGTAATGGCCTTTGCAATTTGTTGTTATTACATTCCCTGCAATCTCTGTGACGCGGCATAAGGGCGGTAAGGCTAGATAGCCTTTACCATCATAAGATTGCGGTACAATGAATGCGGCGGTGATGTCGACAGTTTTACAAGGTTCAAAGCCACCTAATAATGTCGTGCTATGAGCTTTCGCTACATCAAAGCCCACATCAGTCAGGGTAGCACTGTCTTGGTAATCTGCACTAATTTTAAAATCCGAAACTTGAATCGCATATTCGTTATAACGTCTAGCTCTGCAAGGCTTGGAACTTGTTGCCAATTGTACATTATGCGCGGCGGTTACAATTTGGGGTCCATCTTTGGATTGAAGTAAAAATCCTGTGGCGGGTTTTCCTTTACTTCCGCAGTTCATTAGCAAAGTATTCGCAGCTATAGAATTTAAAACGTCATAAGAGAAACGCGCTTTTGCCTCATCAGAGAATAAGCCAATCCGGTCTTCTTTCCCAAAGAAGCTTTTATAGTTATAGTAGAAAGAGCCCTGAGCCGTCGCGATTGCGGGTAGGGCTGTGATCAGAAAATATAAAGCTAATCGTTTCATTTATGACGGTTTTTAAGCTCTCTTATGACGTCTGCTAATTTCACATCTTTCGCAGCAAGCAGCACAATAAGATGATAAATTAAATCAGCAGATTCATAGACTAAGCCGTCATCCGTTTCCGAGGTTGCGGCGAGGGCAACCTCAACGCCTTCTTCTCCCACCTTTTGCGCCGCTTTATGAAGTGGGCCTTGGAGCAATTTAGCTGTGTAGCTGCTCTCTGAGTCTGCGGTCTTACGTTCGATTATTAAATTTTCTAATTGAGATAAAAACCCGAGACCTTGCGGCCCTTTATCGCCAAAGCATGATGTTGTGCCTTCATGACATGTCGGGCCTTTTGGGGTGGCGCGAGCCAAAATAGTATCTTGATCGCAATCAGTATCCAGTGAGATAAGTTTCAGCGTATTGCCGCTTGTCTCACCCTTCGTCCAAAGCGTTTTACGAGAGCGGCTGTAAAAGGTCACAAGGCCTGTCTCTTGGGTTTTTTTGAGGCTATCTGCGTTCATATAGCCAAGCATCAGAACTTGCTCAGTGTTCGCGTCTTGAACGATAGCGGGTAGTAATCCGCCGCCCTTTTCCCAATTAAGGGCACCTTGTTCTAACGGTTTAAATTCGGAGGTCATATGCGCATCTCTATATCACGTGCTTTTAGGTCACGCTTTAAATCTGGAATGGCAATGACTGATTTATGAAACACGCTCGCGGCCAAAGCGCCGTCAACATGGGCTTGTTTAAAGACATTTTCAAAATGCTTGGTCGCGCCCGCGCCGCCAGAGGCAATTAAAGGTACAGAGCAGACTTTACGAATTTCTGACAACTGTTTGATATCATAACCTTTTCTGACCCCATCTTGATTCATACAGTTCAAAACAATTTCTCCCGCGCCACGCTCTATAGCTTCTATAACCCAATCAATGGTTTTACGGCCTGTTTCTCGTGTTTTATCAGGATCACCTGTGTGGGACTTCACACGGTAAGTGCCATCTTCTTCAAAGCTATCAATACCGACAACAATGCATTGCCGTCCGTAAGCTGCTGATAATTCATTGATTAGATCAGGCCGCGCCAGCGCAGGTGAATTTACACTGATTTTATCCGCTCCTGCGGCAAGGCGCGCGCCTGCGGCTTTGACGGTTTTTATCCCTCCTGCAACGCAAAACGGAATATCTATAGCCTTTGATACGGAGCCAACCCAATCAGGGCTAACGGTGCGATCATCAACTGAAGCTGTAATGTCGTAAAAGACGAGCTCGTCAGCCCCTTCATCACGGTATCGCAGGGCCAGGTCTATAATATCGCCGACATCTTCGTGATTGCGAAATTGTACGCCTTTAACAACGCGGCCGTCTCGCACATCAAGGCAAGGAATTATGCGCCGTGCTAGCACGCAATAGCCTCTTCGAGTGTGAATTTATTCTCATAGAGCGCTTTGCCAATAATAACGCCGTAAGGATTTAGTTTTTTCAAGGCTTTGACATGTGTAAGTGTACCAACACCGCCAGATGTGATTAAATTCAATGTAGGATATTGGGTCATAATAGATTTATAAAGACCAACATTAGCGCCGCCTAGAACACCGTCTTTACTGATGTCAGTGACTAAAATTGTTGAAAGGCCAGTACCCATATAATCATCTAAAACGTCCCATAATGTGCGGCTGCCCGTTTCAGTCCAGCCACGCGTGGCAGGGTAAGGCTCGCCATCTTCACCGATATTCACATCTAGTGCCACACATATTTTTTCTTGGCCAACTTCATTAATCCAGAACTTCACCATTTGCGGGTTAGTTACGGCTAATGATCCAATAACGGCCCGTTCAACGCCGCCATCTAATAAGCGTTGTATTTGTGAAAGTTCACGCAGACCACCGCCTGTTTGTACTTTAAGTCCGCTCTCATTAGCGATTTTGATAATAAGATCAGCTTGCTCTGTATTACCATGTTTAGCGCCGTCCAAATCAACAATATGCATCCATTCTGCGCCCGCTGCGGCATAGGATTTGGCAACCTCCATTGGCGTGGCGTCATAATTTGTGCGCTGATTAAAGTCACCTTTGAAAAGACGGACACAACCGCCATCCATGATATCTATAGCTGGAAAAATCATGCGGGTACTCTTAAGAAATTTTCAAGTATCTTTGCACCAACGAGGCTACTGCGTTCGGGGTGAAATTGACAACCATAAATATTTTTATACCGGACGATAGCTGAAAATTCTGTTCCGTATTCAGACGAGGCCAGTGTGACTTCAGAGACCTTGGCAGCGTAGCTATGCACAAAATAGGCATAATCATGGTTCTTTATGCCGTTTAGTAATGGGTCGTTACTTAATTGCTTCAGCGTATTCCATCCCATATGGGGCGCAGGCTGGCCTTTCGTATCCAGAGCGTTGACTATGCCCGGCACCAAGCCGAGGCCGTCTATTTTCTCTCCGCCTTCTTCAAGTGTTTCAAAAATAAGCTGCATGCCAAGGCAGATGCCCATGACGGGTTGTGTGAGGCCTTGCAGAACAGATATTAGGCCTTTCTCATGTATTTTGCGCATGGCAAATGGCGCAGCGCCAACACCGGGAATAAGAACGCGTTCGGCCTTTGATATCACTTCGGCATTATCGGTCACCGTTGCAGAGACACCTAAGCGCTCAAATGCAAAGAGCACAGACGCAAGATTGGCTACACCAGTATCCACAATGACTAAAGACATGATTAAATGACACCCTTAGTCGAGGCGATATCTGTGCCGCTGCGGGCAAAGGCAGGTCTTAACGCACGGGCGACACCTTTAAAGCTAGCCTCGATCATGTGGTGCGTATTTTCGCCTTCAACCTCAATCTGGATGGCCGCGCCGAGTGTCTGCGCAAGGCTCTCAAACACATGCGGGCACATCTCCGCTGGGAACTCGCCAACATGGTCTGTCGGGAAACTGCCTTTAAAGGTCATGGCGGGCCGGCCTGATAAATCAACGGCAACGCGCGCCTGTGTTTCATCCATGGGCATGACAAAGCCAAAACGGCCTATGCCAGCCTTATCGCCGAGCGCTTGCTTTAGAGCTGTGCCCAGCGCAAGCGCGCAATCTTCGACCGTGTGGTGAGCGTCAATTTCCAGGTCACCCTTGCAGGTTAGTACAAGTCCTATGCCGCTATGCTTGGCGAGAGATTCAAGCATGTGGTCATAAAATCCAATGCCTGTATCAATTTTAATGACTTTGGGGTCATCAAGGTTTACCCGCACGGAAATATCTGTCTCTTTTGTTTTTCTGTGTGTTTCGCCTATGCGGTCAGCACTAACTTCAGGAACGCTTACCCCAAAAGCTTCGAGGGCAATGGTGTTTTCTTCAGGTGAACCAATCGAAATGCGCATGTGACCTGTTGTTTTACGGTAATCACGAATTTTGACCTGACGGGGGGAAAGCTCATCCATTAGTTTTTTATCATCTTTGACATCAAGAAGTAGAAAATTGGCTTCAGAGGGGTAAACTTTTTCAACAAATGATGAGCTTTGCAGGGCCTCAAACATACGGTCACGCTCAGAGAGCCATTCGGTGAGCCGCGCCGCATGCGTGCTCATCGCGGCAGGCGATAACGCGTTCATAATGGCGTCTTCCACGGGTCGCGCAATCGGGTAGGGCGGGAGGACTTTTAACATCAAATCAATCACACGCGGATCGGCAATCGCAACGCCGCCGCGAACGCCTGCTAATGCATAGGCTTTTGATAATGTCCGCATGACAATGAGGTTTTGAAACTCTTTTGTTTTGGGCGTGTATGAAGGCGCAGATGAAAACTCTTCATAAGCTTCATCAACCGCGATCAAGACATTGGGAAAACGCTCACATAGCTGCTCCACAAGGTCATCTTGGATGATAGTCCCCGTCGGGTTATTTGGTGTGCAAAGGAAAATCACTTTCAGATTTTTTGCGTTACTGGCGGCTTTGATTATGGCTTCATTATTCCATTGATAATCTTTGCCAAGGGGAACATCGATGATACCAGCGCCTTGGATCTGTGCGCAAGTCGCGTAATACCCAAAAGTGGGTGAGCAGATTAGGATATTGTCTTGACCCGCTTCGCAAAAGGTCCGCAGCAAGACTTCAATCGCTTCATCCGCCCCGCGGCCAACCATGATGCGCTCTATATTTGTGCCATATAAATCCGCAAGGCGCTGCCTAAGAGCGCTCGGTTGCTGTTCCGGATATCTGTTATAGCCTTCAGCCCCTTTAACTGGCGGCGGAGCATAAGGGCTCTCATTGGCATCAAGATGCAATGCGCTTGTCGAGCCACCACGCGCCGAATAGGCAGAAAATTCAACAATGGATTTACGGGCTATATTTTCTGGCCAATTACTCATGTGACTTTACTCTCTAAACGCAAAGATATCGCGCGCCTATGGGCTTCAAGACCTTCCATTTGCGCCAGCTTTTCAACTGTCGGCCCCAGAGCCTCAAGACCTTTCCGGGTGAGTTTTTGAATGCTAATATATTTAATGAAACTTTCAAGTGTCACGCCAGAATAGGCCCGCGCCGCGCCATAAGTTGGCAGCGTATGATTTGTGCCGCTGGCATAATCGCCGACAGATTCAGGCGTCCAAGGCCCCAAGAATATTGACCCAGCATTGCGGATAGCCGCGACAAGATTTTCTGGTGTCTTGATTTGAAGGATAAGGTGCTCTGGCGCATATCGGTTTATAATATCGATAATGTCCGTGCGGTTATTGGCTATAATCATACGGGATTTATACATGGCGGCGAGGGCAATATCTTTTCGCGGTAGCGTGTCTATTTGCTGATTGATTTCAGCCTGTATGGCGGTTGCAATTTTTTCTGATGCCGCGACGCAAATAACTTGAGCCAGACTATCATGTTCGGCTTGGCTTAAGAGATCGGAGGCGACAAAGATGGGATTGGCGTCATTACCAGCCACCACCATAGCTTCGCTCGGGCCTGCTGGCATATCTATCGCGGGGCCGCCGGGTTCTTGTGCGACTATTGATTTAGCAGCCGCAACATAAGCATTACCGGGGCCGAAAATTTTGTCGCATTTAGGGATAGACTCTGTGCCATAGGCGAGGGCGGCAATGGCTTGCGCGCCGCCGCAAACAAAGAGGTCCGTGACTTTGCAGCGATAAGCCGCCGCTAATATGGCTTGATTTACTGTGCCATCTTGACTCGGCGGGGTCACAACCACGCGCCGCTGTACCCCTGCGACTTTTGCGGGCACGGCTAGCATTAATAAGGTGGATATCAAAGGCGCGGTGCCGCCCGGAACATATAATCCAGCTGTTGCGATAGGGCGAGATTCGCGGCGGCACATAACACCCGCCATTGTTTCAACTTCTATATCCGATGGGATTTGGGCGGTGTGAAAGGCTTCGATATTGGCCTTGGCAATATTTATCGCGTCTCTTTGCGCTTTAGGAAGGTTACGCCAAGCATCTTTCATGTTGTCGGTTGGGACTTTCAGCGCTGATGGGGTCACGCCATCAAACCGTTCTGTGAAACCTGCAACGGCTTTATCACCGCCAGATTTCACGGCGGCGAGTATATCAATCACAGCTTTATAGACTTTAGGATCAGATAGGCCTTCAGGCCTCGCTAAAGCTTCGTCTTGTTGCGCCTGAGTTAAATCTGTCCAGACATAGCGGTTCATGACATCATTTTCTCAATCGGGAGAACGAGAATAGCCCGCGCGCCCAAGGCTTTTAAATCTTCCAATGTTTCCCAGAAAATATTTTCCGTACAGACGGCTTGCAGGGCAACAAGATCGTCACTGCCCGCCAGCGGGATTATTGTCGGCGCATCAGAGCCCGGCAATAATTGTGTAATTGCCGCAACTTTATCTTTGGGGGCGTTGAGCATGATATATTTCGTTTCGGCTGACTTTATCACGCCGTCAATACGGCTCATCAATTTTGCCAATAGTGCTTGTTTGTCTTCGGATAAATCTCTGCCCGATTGAATGAGGACGGCTTCACTCTTCAAAATCGTTTCAAAGGCGGTGAGACCGTTAGCCTCTAATGTAGCGCCCGATGAGACAAGATCGCATATGCTCTCTGCAATCCCGATAGAAGGGGCAAGCTCAACAGCGCCTTTCATTTCAACGGCTGTTGCATCGATATTTTTATCTTTCAGATATTTCCCTAAGACTCCGGGATAGGTTGTCGCGATACGCGTGCCGTTTAAATCGGTAGGTTTTTTGATGTCGCCCATATCTGCAGCAGCGAGAGAGAGTTTGCACCGCGAGAACCCCAGACGCATCGTAATCTCTGCATCCAGTTTTGTCTTCGCTGTGAGCTGTTCTTCAACAAGGACGTTCTCTCCGACAATGCCAATATCTGCAGCGTTATTGGCCACGAAGGAAGGAATGTCGTCATCGCGTACAAGCAAGAGGTCAATGGGCATGTTTTTAACACGGGCGAGTAATCCGCCGCCGCGTATGGCAAAACGCAATCCGCATTTTTTAAGCAGCGCGAAACTATCATCGGCGAGCCGTCCCTTTTTTTGAAGGGCAATTCTGAGGCGTTCAGTCATGGGAGCTTATCCTTTTAGCAGGTCTAAGACCGCGCGGTAGCCTTGATGCGGCTCATCTTTTAAGAAGCGGGCAACACGGGCAATGGTTGTGGTGCTCACGCCCGTTTCGGCATTGATATCACGGTAACTTTGCTCGCCCTTATCAAGCAGGCGGGCAACATGCCAGCGCTCGGACAAGGCTCTAAGCTCTGCGGGTGTACAGAGATCAATAAGGAACTTCTCCATAAGCTCTGTATTTTCAATAGAGCTTAAGGCCCGAGAGAGGGCATTGCGCGTATTTATCTCTGTGTCTGTCTTGGACATATCAAATCTTCACTGTGTTAACGCGCTAATACAGTAAAGTTTTATGTAAGCAAGTAGAAATTGCTGTTAGTTAGGATGAAGTTATGCCTTGACGGCAAATACTCTAAATTTACAAGTATTTTTTGGAGTCTGTAAGGAACCAGATTCTAACAAGCTCGCTTTAAAAGGTGAAAATTTTTAATTACAAAGATATCTTGAAAGAAGCATGTTCATTAATTGGTTTTTTTGAAGAAGATATTGAATTCTTATTAAAGCTATGTAGCGTTGTAGGTCTCTAAAACATAAAACAATGAGGGACGTAATGAGTACTTTTAAAAAACTAATGGCCTGTGGGTCAGTATTGGCGATGGTAGCAGGGGGTAGCATAGCGCATGCGGCTGACTATGTTGTCACGGCTAAGGGTAATAAGGTTTCTGCCAAAATGGTGAAATCGATTGAAGCCACTGGCGCAACTGTCACAGCGACTTTGCCGCAAGTCGGTATGATTTTTGTCAGCAGTGATGATGCAGATTTCCGGAGTAAAGCGGCAAAAGTTAGCGGCATTCATTATGCCTTTAACGATTTTATGGCATCGACGATCGAGCCAGATAACTCTCATGCCGAAGATATGAGCCAATTCGATGTGGGTTTGGATGCAGTTAGTCCGCCTTTCACAAATGATGATGATTTCTTGTTTGACCTTCAATGGGGTCATGATGCGGTGGATGCTCCCGAAGCATGGGAAGCGGGTCACCGTGGGAACGGCGTACGCGTTGCCGTTATTGATACGGGTATCGATTCTAGCCATCCCGACTTGGTGCCTAATCTTAACACAGCGTTGAGCAGGTCCTTCATAGCAGGCGAAGATTATGATAACCCTCCCGGATCACATGGTACACATGTTTCTGGTACCATCGGCGCCGCGGATAATGCATTTGGCGCCATAGGCGTTGCACCTGAGGTGGAACTTGTGTCCCTGAAAGCTCTATCGGCTATTACCGGTAGCGGAGCGACGTCAGGCATTTTGCAAGCCATGGTCTATGCGGCAGACATTGACGCAGACGTTGTGAATATGAGTCTCGGTATTCCGGGCGGAATTCCACATAATTGTACCTTTGGGGAAGATAAGTTTCCTGCCAAAGACTGCGCTGAGCTTTTGAACGCATATAACCGCGTGACGGGGTATATGCACAAAGCCGGCACAACGATTATCGCCTCTGCGGGTAATGATGGCCGCCACACCAACTTTGACAGAAGCGTACAGACCGTTCCGGGCGGCGCTAATCACGTCATCTCGATTTCGGCCACAGCGCCAGAATTGTGGGGATTAGACCCAAATACAAATCTTGATATCCTGACATCCTATTCAACATATGGCAAAAACGGTATTGATTTGGCCGCGCCAGGTGGTGATTTTGATGCCCCTGATGCCATTTGTAATAACCCGATTGTAGGGCCAATACCATGTTGGGTTCTAGATATGGTCTTAAGTACAACACCCGGAGGTTGGGGCTGGAACGCTGGTACCAGTATGGCTGCCCCACATGCAGCAGGTGTTGCAGCTTTAATCATCGGCGCAAATGGCGGCGATATGAGCCCAACAGCGGTTTACCGCGCAATGCGTCAAGGCGCAGATGATTTGGGCAAGCCGGGTAAAGATGATGATTTTGGCCATGGCCGCGTAAATGCCGATGGTTCCACTGACTAATCATCAGACTAATCGTCTTAACATAAGTTTTGAAGGCCGCTTTTATAGCGGTCTTTTTTGCATAATATAAGCCTTCCATCAGTGTTAAAAAGCCATGCGTCATCGCCAGCTGCCCATCGCGTGGCAGCGGATTAAGTGACATCCTTTTAAATAGGACGTCCGCGAGGGATGGCCTCCGGAAGGAAACCAAAAGGGGTGAAAATATTTTTACGAGAGGGTCCCTCGCGGCGATGATTGTTTAGTAGCGGTCTCTTCGACTTTCCCGCAGTTACATCCGTACACGACCTCAATTTCCAAGTCGCTAAATGCAGCGGTCAGACTCCTCTACAAAGATCCGGCACCTCCTAGGGCGTTACGTGCACTTTGCTTGCGCAAATTGCACTACTAGGCGCTCAATCTCATCGTCCCCAAATCCAGTAAGCAACGTCTTACCTGTCCTGTGATTTGCGGAACTTATCAAAGCCAAATTCTTGCTCTCCTCTTTTTACGAACAGAGCCATTCTCTGAACTTCAATAATTGGAATATAACCCCGTACGAATTCGTGAGGATTGAGTTTTTTAATTTTATATAAATGAGGATTGATCTTCACTATCCACGTGATGACACGATCACTCCCGTCATGACCGCACTTGATGCGGTCATCCATAAGGTGCACTCTACCGCATGCGCTACGGTTATGTTTACATCCTCTGCTCTGCAAAGAACGGCACGATTTACACAGGCATGACCAGCGACCTCGCGGCGCGCCTTACCGAGCATAAAAACCGTGCCAACCCCAAAAGCTTCACCGCTATTCACAATGTCACGCGTCTCGTTTGGTTTGAACGCCACGACCTTATTGTTGATGCTATCGCCAGAGAGAAAGCGATAAAGAAATGGAAACGGGAGTGGAAAATCGCGCTTATTGAAGAAAACAATCCCGAATGGCGGGAGGTAACGATTGAGTATGATGATTGATGAGAGCTTGCCGTATGGATTACCCGATCCGTGCAATTTGATTTCATCAAAATGCACCAGTCGGGTAATGACGGCAAAAGGTGTGTTAGCTTTAATATATTGCCATGAATTTTTTACCGAAGTCAGTTAAATGATATTTTTTCGCCCCTACAAATTTTCTCTCTTCAAAGTAAATGTCGATTAGAGAGCAAGCTAAAAGTCTCATCATTATTTTTTTGAGATCCTCTAAACGCATTTTTGTAGATATATGTTGTGCTTTGCCTAAGCTAATTTTATCTTTCAGTAACTTTTCTGCTAGGTAACTTCTAAGACGATATTCAGATGGCTCTGTTATTAATTCATCTGAAATTATATGGAACAGCTCTTTGTAAGTTATTTCGAAGTCCTCTTGTCCTGAACTAATAAGTTTTTCAGATGCCATCTCACGCTGTATTATTTCATACTGTAAAACAAAATTAATAGGTTCAGTCAGTTTTTCTAAACCTAACTGCAAACTTTTTGTTTCTTTTTGAACGGCTTCCAGTTCATTGACTCTAGCAACCAAATTTATGTTTTTACGTTGCACTTCCGCTATTTGTCTTAACAAAGATTCGTCTGTCTCAACGTCCGCTCTAACCCAACCTCTCGCGGGGTATGTCTTAATAGTTTTGGGCAGTGCTAAGGCTAGATGTCCCGCAAGCTCCTCAGGCTTTGTCCAAAACTTAACCATACGCCCTGTGCAAACTTTTTCTCTAAATGATTTTAATTTATCTGCGTGGGCTTCGTTTTGATCAGTTTTTGATACGGGTAGTTCTAATGGGTTTTCGTGGACTAGTGCGATTATTTTTTTGCCCGTCTTTTTGGCGTAATCAAATTCTTTCTCAGTATAACTTATTTCTTCGTCAGCTAAACTGCCGTATCGACCGCCTAATATAAGAACATAATAATCGCTATCATCAATCACTTTTTGAATAAAAGGCCATTGCTCTTCATCAATAGCTGAAAAGAGTTCCATACCTGATGGGAAGTGACCCATTTCCATTAACGTTCGCATTATAATTTGACGTTCAGGCTGTAAATCTGAGAAAGTAGAGCTTACGAAAATTTGATAACGCTTATCCATTGCCGTTTACTATCTCATTTACTCAACAATTACATCAAAACCTTGCAATTAATTCCTGCTGTCTTAATCGTAGATAATCATGACTCAGACTCTCAAAATAGCATCCGCTCAACTTAACGCCCATGTTGGGGCGCTTGGTAAGAATATGGATAAGGCCAAGGCTGTCTATGCGCGCGCCAAATCTGACGGGGCGGATATCCTCGTGCTGCCTGAGCAATTTGTCATTGGTTATCCGGCGGAGGATTTAGTGCTGAAGCCCGCCGCCGTGGCGGATTGTAAGGTTCATGCCGAAGCGTTTGCGAAGCTCACTAAAGGCGGGCCAGCTGTGGTGTTTAACTTACCGTGGCTGGAAGATGGGAAATTATATAACGCCGCGCTCTTTATGCGGGATGGGAAAATCACCGATGTGCGGCGTAAGCATCACTTGCCCAATTATGGCGTCTTTGATGAGTTTCGTATTTTTACACGCGGGGAACTGCCTGCGCCCATAGAGTTTAAGGGCGTTACAATTGGCCTGCCGATTTGTGAAGATTTATGGCAGCCCGGCGTGGCCTCGCATCTCGCCGATCAGGGCGCGGAGATTCTTATCTCGCCCAATGGCTCGCCTTGGCGGCGCACGGCGCTTTCGGAGCGTGTCGAAGCGCTAGGCGAGAAAGTGCATAATGAAGGCTTGCCGCTCATTTATGTCAATCAAATTGGCGGGCAGGATGAGCTTGTTTTTGATGGCTCTAGCTTTTCTATGGCGGCGGATGGCAGCATCGTGCAGGCGCTTAAATCTTTCGTCGAGGATTATGATTGCGCGACATGGGAGAAGGGCGAGGGCGGTTGGAGCTGCGTAGAGGCCAAGGTCGAAAAACAGCTCACTGGGATGGAGGCCGATTGGCGGGCCATGTGTCTGGGCCTGTCTGATTATGTGAATAAGAATTACTTCAAGCAAATCGTCCTCGGTCTCTCGGGCGGGGTGGATAGCGCCGCCGTGGCCGCCATTGCTGCCGACGCCCTTGGGCCAGAGCGCGTCTGGTGCGTGATGATGCCCTCGCGCTATACGGCGGGGGAGAGCCTTGGCGACGCCGAAGATTGCGCCAAGCGGATTGGCTGCCGCTATGACGTTATCGCGATTAAACCCGCTTTTGATGCCTTCCAAGAGATGCTCGCGCCGATGTTCAAGGACTTACCCTTTGATACGACCGAGGAGAATATGCAGTCGCGCTCGCGCGCGCTCACCCTTATGGCGATTTCCAATAAGTTCGGGCCTATGGTCGTCACGACAGGGAATAAGTCGGAAATGGCGGTCGGCTATGCCACGCTTTATGGCGATATGTGCGGGGGCTATAACCCCGTCAAAGATATTTATAAGACCGAGCTGTTTAAGCTCTGTAAGTGGCGTAATAAAAATAACCCCGAAGACCTGCTCGGCGGGGATTATCCCATTCCCGATAATATCATCACCAAGCCGCCCTCAGCCGAGCTGCGCGATGATCAGAAAGACAGTGATAGCCTGCCAGAATATGACGTGCTCGACGATATCCTCTTTGGCTTGATTGAGGAAGAACTGCCCGTCGAAGATATCCTCGCCCGCGGCCATACCGTTGCCGATGTGAAGCGGGTGCAGCACTTACTCTACATAGCGGAATATAAACGCCGCCAAGCCCCGCCGGGCGTAAAGATTAGTAGCAAGAACTTCGGGAAAGATAGAAGGTATCCGATTACCAATGGGTATCGGGATGAGATTTAAGTGATATTCCGATCGGTAATTTTGTTTAGTTTAAGCTTATTGATAGCGGGTTGTGTAAACAATAATGCTGAACAATTTCCAGTTCCTTCAAAGGCCAAACGGCTCTCTGAAGCCGACAGAAAATATTTTTCGTATAAAGCTTGCCAAAATACCTCTGAGTGTATTGTTGTATCAAATGCTTGTATGTTTCCAGAAGCTATAAATCGAGAACGCAAATCGGAATTCTTTGTTAGAGTTCAAGAGAGACAGCCTTATGTATATTGTGAATATAAACCTTTCGACTATTCAAGATTAAGCGCAGTTTGCAGTGTTGGAGTGTGTGAAGTTGTAGAAAAAAATAAAGCAGAAATTAATTTGGATATGCCTAATCCCCATAAACCATAAATGCTACAGTCAGCTTTTCTACGCGTTCGTCGAAACTGCCAACACGGTATATATGAGCGTCCTGAGATATTTGGCGGGCGAGCTCTGCGCATTTAGGCGGACTGACGCGGGCGACTTGGCAGCTTATGCTAAATGTAGACCCGCCGCCTCTATCGGCTTCGGTTAAAATGAAATCAAGATGAGGGGCGATAGAGGCCTTCACCTTATTGCGTCGTGATTTATAGCGCGTATTCTCTATGGCCGACCCGATAGCCGCGCCTGGGATTTGATGAAGCGGCGGGATATGAGACGGGCCTGATGTGCAGCTAATAAGGCCAAGCGAGAATAATGATAAGAGATACTTCATTGGCGCTATTTATCACTTTGCGGATTTAAAAAACAGGGATGAGCACATGTGCTTGCTTATCCCTTTTCATTCGTCCTATTTTCCCCTAAGAGCGCGAGGAATTTAAAAGGTTTCACTGATGACTGTCATTGCACGTTTTGCGCCTTCACCGACGGGCCGGCTTCATGTTGGTAACGTGCGCACCGCGCTCATGAATTGGCTCTTCGTGCGGGAGCGCGGGGGCAAGTTCATTCTACGTATTGATGATACGGATTTAGAACGCTCCACCAATGCATATGAAGAGGGCATCAAAGAAGACCTTGGATGGCTGGGGCTGAACTGGGATGAGAGCTTTAATCAATCCCATCGTTTCCCAAGCTATGAAGCGGCGGCGAATAAGCTGCGCGAAGATGGCCTCCTATATGCCTGTTACGAAACAGGGGAAGAGCTAGACCGACAACGCAAATTACAGCGCGTGCAGGGCAAGCCGCCCGTTTATAACCGCGCGGGGCTTTCACTGACCGATGATGAAAAGGCGGCATTTGAGGCCGAAGGACGCAAACCGCATTGGCGTTTTAAGCTCTCTGGCGAAGTCGCGAAATGGAATGACATGGTGCGCGGCGAGCAGAGCGTAGATACAAGCTCGCTCTCTGATCCCGTTCTTATTCGCGGGGATGGCTCATTTCTCTATACGCTGCCCAGTGTGGTTGATGATATTGAGGCCAAAATCACGCACGTCATTCGCGGCGAAGATCATGTCACCAATTCCGGCGCGCAGATAGAGGTGTTTAAGGCGCTCTCTGAGCACTTACCGACATTTGCCCATACGCCGCTTTTGGTGGGCAAAGACGGGAAGGGGCTGTCTAAGCGGATTGGCTCGCTCTCGATGAAAGAGCTCAAAGAGCAGGGGCTAGAACCGCTCGCTATTTGTTCATTGCTAGGTAAAATCGGAACATCTGACCCCATCGAAGCGCGGCCGAGCATGGAAGTTCTTAAAGACGAGTTTAGTTTTGACAAAATTGGCCGCGCGCCCGCCCGCTTTGACGAAGATGAGCTCTTGCTGGTCAATAGCCGCCTTCTGCACGATACGCCATATGAGGCCGTGAAAGAGCATTTGGAGAGCATGAATGTTGGCGGAGCAGAGGAGTTTTGGAATCTCATCCGCTCTAATATCAGCAAGGTCAAAGACGCCGCTGGTTGGTCAACGGTGATTTACTCGCCCATGCCGGGCCGAATAGAGGCCGAAGACAAAGCGTTTTGCGAAGCTGCGGCTAATGCCCTGCCTGATGTCATCACCCCTGAAACATGGGGGCAGTGGACCAGCACGCTTAAGGTCGATCATGCCCGCAAAGGTAAAACGCTCTTTCTGCCCCTGCGCCGCGCCCTCACAGGAAGTGACCGCGGCCCAGAGATGGGAAAGCTTTTGGAATTACTCGGCGCAGAAAAGGCTAAAGCCCGCCTTTTGGGTGAAACGGCCTAGCTCACAATAAAGTTATGGGCGTAAGCTGCTGAATTTGCTATGGTCTCTTAAATTATAGAGGGGGCCAAAATGGCATCGCATACACTTAGACTACCACTATTTCTGACGCGGCTGAGTATTTTTCTTTTCATGCTACCGTGGCAACTCATGCGATTCACGACACCTGAAGCGATCAACAGAATATCCAATAAATATTATAAATTCAGCATGCCAGAGATTGGCAGCACGATTACAGGCGTGTTGATGATTGCCTTGCTTATCGCTTTTTTGGTCGGGTTTAAAAAGAAGATTAGCTATCTTCTCGTCCTCTTATTGCACGGCATTGGAACGCTCATGACTATTCCCAACCTTATTCCGGGACTGGAAGGGTATAATCAGCTGTTTTTGGCAGCTGTGCCTGCGCTTGCTGCAATGCTTTTGCTTTATTGCCTGCGAGATGAAGACACGATGTTATCGCTTGATCACTAAGAGCGCTTAGGACATTTCGCATATATCGACTCAAAAATTGGGCCTTATTTGCCCATTTTTGAGGTGTTAAAATTTTAAGATGCGAATTGTGATAATTGGCGGCTGGTCGTTGGGCTCACCGGGATGAAGTGAGAGCAATGACCAGCCCACCTTTTATTGGTAGCATTAGCGTGGGGTTACTACCGTAATCACGCTGGAAAGAGTTGGGATGAGTTATCCAGCGTTGATTCGTGTTTAACCTATAAGTTGTGTAATGTCACTAAAAATCTTTCAAAAAACAATTTATGGTATAGGTTGCGTTAACGCTTATTAATTTTTTGCGTAGAAGCAATCCGACATTTGCGGTTTAATCGTATCAAAGTAGACACCAGTTTTTTAGTCCAACTTCCCCTTATGTAATGGGCTAAGATCAGCGCTTCGGTACCCCCCATTACCGAAGCGCTATTTTTTTGATAAAAAATTTAAGATGTTACGCCCCATAATGCGCCATATCGGGTCGAAGATTAAAATTATGACGATGATCATAAGGCCATAGAGCCAATGCGCGCCCTTAAAATAAAGCCAGATAAATATCCCTATGAGTATCGGATAAAAGGCGATGGCATGAAATAAGCGCCAAATCGCAAGAAGCACGGCTTTCATGACATTAATTCGCGCGGTAATATTAAATCTGTAAATTTCCAGGACGCTGGGTCCAGCCAATCCCCATCACTATCATAAAGGCGCGTTAAAACCGTACAGGCCCCAGTTGGGTAAGCATGGGATTGCCCTGTGAAATAGCTATGCAGCTCTGCCCAGCCGGGATTATGGCCTAAAAGCATCAATTTCCCTGTCGGTTCTATCTGTTTGCCGCAAATGGCCAGAACCTGTTGCGCAGAGGCATGATAGAAATTTGAATCATAATTTACGGTCTGCGCGCCTGGAATAGCGCGTATAAGGCGCATGGCGGTTTGGCGGGTCCGTGTTGAATCCGAGCTCCAGATGACATCAGGTGCGTAGCCA
This sequence comes from uncultured Hellea sp., assembly GCA_938007935.1. Classification (GTDB taxonomy): domain Bacteria; phylum Pseudomonadota; class Alphaproteobacteria; order Caulobacterales; family Maricaulaceae; genus Hellea. Next base: position 71,611 of record CALLMD010000009.1, on the reverse strand, counting down.
CGCGCAACCAAGGCTTGGCCCACGGCAATGGCCGCTTTTTCGCCGCGGTTATTTAAAGGGCGCTCATGATCTGTCAGGCTGCCGTCAGACCAAGATGATTTGGCGTGCCGCATCAATAGCAGGTGAGTTAACATGGCCTCATTATAAAGGATTCGCCTGCAATGTCTTTACGCGACTCATCACTGCCTCTATAGCGAGCCAAAATATTTATAGAGATAGTCATGCACGACCTAAAAGCCATTCGCGAAAACCCCGATCAGTATGATGCCCTCTGGGCCAAGCGCGGGCTGGAGCCGCTATCGAAGAAAATCCTCGATCAAGACGCGCTTATCCGCAAAGCCAAGCAGGTTGTGCAAGAGGCAGAAGCCGCGCGTAATAAAAGCTCAAAACTTATCGGTCAGGCTATGGCCAAGGGTGACAAAGACGAAGCCGAGCGCCTTAAGACCGAAGTTGCGGGCGCGAAAAATGTGATTGCCGCCATGGGCGCGCAGGTTGATAGCGAGCAAGCCCAGCTACGTGATTTGCTCTCTGGCTTGCCGAATGTGCCTTTTGCTGATGTTCCTGAGGGCGAAGATGAAGAGGCTAATGTTGAGCTTCACAAGCACCTAGAGCCGACAAAACTTGATTTTAAGCCTAAAGGTCACGATGAGCTCGGCGAAGCGCTTGGCATGATGGATTTTGAAACAGCCGCAAAGATGAGTGGGAGCCGTTTTGTGGTGTTGAGTGGGATGTTATCGCGTTTAGATCGCGCATTGGCGGCTTTTATGCTGGACTTGCAGACAGAAGAGCATGGGTATGTGGAGCATAGCCCGCCTTTGATTGTAAGAAGTCATGCTCTTTATGGGACTGGTCAGTTACCTAAATTTAAAGAAGATTTATATTCAGCGAGTTCTTCCTTTCACAAATTTGTAGACTTTATTTCAAATATCTTTGACTTGGAAAGTGCTTCAAAAACGGGGAAGATTGATTTTAGTAATATTGACTCAAGTGTTTTGGAATTTGCCCTAAAGAATACATTTCAAGATGAAATACTTTCTGGAGAGCTCGATTTACCCTTTGGTAAAGAGACTGAAGCTTACCTAATTCCAACTGCTGAAGTTTCTCTCACCAACATTGTGCGTGAATCTATCGTTGACCGTGAAACACTCCCAATGCGGATGACCGCACATACACCCTGTTTCCGTAGTGAAGCGGGGAGTGCAGGGCGTGATACCAAAGGCATGATACGTCAGCATCAATTCAACAAAGTCGAATTGGTCTCTATAACGCGGCCAGAAGACAGTGAAGGTGAGCATAAGCGTATGCTGAAATGCGCCGAGGAGGTTCTGAGGCGTCTTGAACTGCCTTACCGCGTGGTTGAATTGTGTACGGGCGATTTGGGATTTGGCGCGCGCCGAACCTTTGACATCGAAGTCTGGCTGCCCAGCCAAGACACTTATCGTGAGATTTCCAGCTGTTCAAATTGCGGAGATTTTCAAGCCCGCCGTATGAATGCACGATATAAACACGGCGAGAAAGATAATCGGTTCGTTCATACGCTCAATGGCTCTGGCCTCGCTGTTGGCCGCACGCTTGTTGCCGTGCTCGAAAATTATCAAAACGAGGATGGATCAATAACTGTCCCCAAAGTGCTCGTGCCTTATATGGGCGGCGTTGAGTTGATTAAGTGAGAATACTACTCACCAATGACGATGGCATCCAAGCCCGCGGCCTAGAGGTTTTACGCAATATAGCGGCAGAGCTTTCTGATGATGTTTGGGTCTGCGCGCCGGATACAGAGCAATCCGCCGCCTCACGGGGGGTATCATTGCATAATCCGGTGCGTCTTCGAAAGCATGGCGAAAAGCTTTTTTCTGTGACAGGCACGCCAACCGACTCTGTGATTGTCGCCATGAAAGATATCTTTAAGGACAAAAAGCCTGATTTGGTTCTCTCTGGGGTTAATCGGGGACAAAATCTAGCCGAGGATGTGACCTTTAGCGGGACGGTAGCTGGGGCGCTGCAAGGCATGCAGATGGGGGTTCCCTCGATTGCGCTCTCTCTAGCTCGCGGGTTTCAAGGCGCAAATAGCCTGCCATGGGAGACAGCCGAAGCACATGGGGCAAAGCTTATAAAAGACCTTATATCAAAGGGCTGGCCTGAAAAGGTGGTCTTATCTGTCAATTTCCCAGATACGTCGCCAGAAGGCGTCAAAGGCGTTCAAATTACGCGCCAAGGTCACCGTGATTTCCAAATGAGCGATGTTGATAAAAGAGCGCACCCTCGCGGCGGGCATTATTATTGGCTGACTTATGGCGCGCAGAAATCTAATCCGCCAACGGGCACGGATTTACGCGCGATTTATGATGGCTATATCTCTGTCACGCCGCTGCATGCTGATTTAACACATGAAGATACACTTATGTTTTTAAAGGATAATTTAGAAAAAAGGTAATATTGGGCTGATGTTTTTCTTCCGTGTTTAATCCCTATGTTTAATCCGGGTTTAATCGACATGATTATGCGCCTGCGCGGGCGCGGCATTTCAGACAATGCCGTGCTGCGCGCTATGGAACTGGTTGATCGTCGCCATTTCGTGGCTAAAAAGCATTGGGACGCGGCCTATGATGAGCAGGCCTTACCCATTTCTTGCGGCCAGACACTCTCTAGTCCTCTAACGGTTGCTCTAATGAGTCAAACGCTGGAGCTAACGCCCGAGCATAAGGTCCTCGAAATCGGTACGGGTAGCGGGTACCACACTGCTGTGCTCTCAAATATTGCAAAGCGGGTCTATTCAGTGGAACGCTATAAGCAGCTTATAGCCGAGGCAGAGCAAAGCTTTGCGCAGGTCAATCTCACCAATCATGTTATCCGCCATGGAGACGGCCGTTATGGCTGGAAGGGGCAGGCGCCCTTTGATTGCATCATAGTGGGGTGCGCCGTTAAAAAAGAGCCCACGCAATTGTTGGAACAGCTTGATAAAGGCGGAGTTCTTTTAGCGGTCATTGATGATAAGCTTTTGCGGTTTCGCAAAAAACAGACCGCAATTTCCAGTGAAACTCTATTTCCTTTATCACTCCCAATGCTTGAAGCGGGAAAATCAAAATCTTTATAAGCATACTCAATCTTGAATATTGCAAGGAATCCTGACACTCACGGAATATGGTGGATAAAGCCCACAGTTCCGAAACCGTTGCAACCGCAAAACCAAATCCGTTCATCGAGCAATGGGGCTGGCTAAAAGGGTATAGCGGAAGCATTTTTGCTGATGACCTCGTCGCCGCAATAATCGTTACAATTTTGCTCGTGCCGCAATCTTTGGCTTATGCCTTATTGGCGGGACTACCGCCGCAAGTTGGAATCTACGTCTCGATTTTCCCCCTTATTGCCTATGCACTGTTTGGCTCCTCGAGGGTCATTAATGTTGGCCCGACGGCGGTTATTTCCTTGATGACAGCGGCCTCGATCGCTGTGCTTCCAGAAGGCACACGTTTGATTAGCGCCGCAGCGCTTGCTCTCCTGACGGGCGGAATACTTCTTATTGCGGGGCTTTTAAAGGCCGGCTTCATCATGAATTTTGTCAGCCGTCCCGTGGTTTCTGCCTATATTACGGGGGCCGCTTTGCTGATTATATTTAGTCAGCTCAAACATATTTTAGGCGTGGAAGCGTCAGGGAATACGGTTTTTGGGCTTTTTGGGGACCTTAAAGCTAATGCTAAATTCGCTAACATTGCGGCGGTTCTGACGGGCTGCGCGGCGATTTTTATCTTATGGGCCGTAAGGCGGTATTTAGCCTTTGGGCTGGTCCGTTTTCATGTCAAAAGCCGTATCGCCAAGCTGATTGCTCGCACCGCGCCAATTATCGTTATAATTGGTTTCATAATTTTAAGCGCGGCGCTAAACCTCGCTGATACACACAATCTACGGGTTGTCGGAACTATACCATCAGGTCTACCGCCATTTGAAATTCCAAATTTAGGGTTAGGTGCATTTCAATCATTACTGGTCCCAGCCATCGTCATCGCGATTGTGGCTTTCGTGGACAGCACGTCGACGGCTCAAGAACTGGCAGCGCGATCCCGCGGACGGATTGACGCGAATAAAGAACTTCTAGGCCTGGGGGCTTCAAACCTTGTTGCTGGCGTGACGGGCGGCTATCCAATTAATGGCAGCATGTCCCGTTCAGCGGTGAATTTTTCTGCGGGCGGTAAAACACCCCTTGTGAGCATCATCGTCGCCTTATTCATGGCCTTAACAGCATTGTTCTTAACCCCCATATTAAAGGCGCTGCCTCTATCTGTTTTGGCGGCGCTTATCATTGTCGCTTGCTTTGGTTTGATCGATTTTAAATCGCTTTGGCGAACATGGTTTTATAGCCGCGCAGACGGTATCACGGCTCTTGCGACCTTTTTGGCTGTGCTGTTTTTTGGCGTACAATGGGGCGTGTTAGTCGGCGTAGTCTTAGCCATGGCTCTGCATATTAAAGGGACATTGCAGCCATATATGCCGCTAGTCGGGCGTTTTCCAGGAACTGAACATTATCGAGATGCAGGACGGTTCAACGTTGAAACTAATGAGCAGGTCAAAACGCTGCGGATTGATGAGAGCTTATATTATGCAAATGCGCGTTTTCTCGAAGATAGAGTGGCCCAATTGGTGGCAGAAAGCCCAGAGATGACAGACCTCGTTTTGATGTGCACAGCAGTCAACCGCATTGATGCGAGCGCTTTATCCAGCCTTCAGGAAATAAATAGACGCTTAAAACGCACGGATATTCGTCTTCATTTTTCAGATATGCAGAGCCGCGTTAAAGAACGGCTATATAGATCAGATTTTATTGAGAGCTTGTCTGGCCAGATTTATTTGTCTCAGCACGAGGCTATGGAAGACCTCGAGCCTGAACCTGATTGGAACCAACTCTCAGATCACGTGGATATCCACTAACTTTAATTCCATTGCTAAAATTCCAGTTTAAGTTATGCTGTCCGAGAATAAGCAAGTGGCGCGATTTCCGCGACACGGCTTCTATAGAGAGAACGATATGCCGGACGGTGATTTGTCCGGCGTTGAGAGACGCGACGACGCAGGACATAAACGCCCTGTGCGCTCTCGGCGACGGAGTCATGGACGCACCCATAAGGGACGGCGTCCACAGACATATGCAGCCCTTGATTTGGGAACGAATAACTGCCGGCTGCTAGTAGCGCGGGCGAGCGGAGATGGCTTTAAAGTCATTGATAGCTATTCCCGTGTTGTGCGCCTTGGAAAAGGCCTAACCGCAACAGGTAATCTCTCACAAGAAAGTATGGATGCTGCCATTGAGGCCTTAGCCGTGTGCGCTAAAAAAATGAAGTCCCGCCGCGTTAAACGTTGGCGTTGCGTGGCTACTGAGGCCTGCCGTAAAGCCGCAAATGGGCAAGAATTTCTAGACCGCGCGAAATCCGAGGCTGGTATCAGCTTGGAAATTATTTCGCCCCGCGTTGAAGCTCGCCTCGCGGTTATGGGCTGTCTTAATCTTATTGATACAACCAAAGATGTTGCGCTTGTTATAGATATTGGCGGTGGTTCCACGGAATTAAGCTGGGTAGATATACGGCGTCTCAGGGACCCTGAAAACCAGATCCGTGTGCATCGCCCGCCCATTAGTGCTTGGGCCTCATTGCCTGTTGGCGTTGTAACTTTGTCTGAGATGGTACCAGAGCATGATGACCGCGAGACATGGTATGAAGATATGAAAAATACTGTGCGCAAGGCGATCAAAGACCAAGGCTGTGAAACGCGGTTTACGAAGACATTTAAGGAAGGCAATGGTCACCTCATCGGCACGTCTGGAACAATTACCTCACTTGCAGGTATACACTTGAAGCTCCCTTATTACCAACGGGAAAAAGTGGACGGGCTTTGGCTCAGAAGCGCAGATGCCGTCAATGTTGCGCGCCATATGGCGTCTTTAAGTCCAGAAGACCGCGCCAAAGAACCTTGTATCGGGGCTGACCGTTCTCGTCTCTTGGTCGCGGGCTGCGCGATTACTGACGTCATTTGTGAAATGTGGCCGAGCAAAATGATACGCGTAGCTGACCGTGGTTTGCGGGAAGGTATGTTGATGGGCTTGATGCAACAAAGCCAAAAAATCAATATATTGGAGGCCGCCGAGCAGGCTCCCGAAAGCGCAAACTCAGAAACTGACGCCGATGGCTAGGAAACCACCAAATAAAGGACGCATGTCGGGAAGTACGCCAGACGGACCAAAACGCGGTCGTAAAACCGCTAAAATGGATAAGGATAATGCAACGCGCATGATGACCCATAAGGTCAAGACAGCGCGCGGACGGAAAATTTCATCTAAATTGTGGATCGAACGCCAGATTAATGATCCATATGTGAAAGAGGCGAAAATAAAAGGCTACCGCTCTCGCGCCGCTTTCAAACTCGAAGAACTCGATGATAAATTTGGACTCATCAAAAAAGGCTCGCTTGTCGTTGATCTCGGCTGTGCGCCGGGCGGTTGGGTGCAAATCGCCTTAAAACGCGGGGCGCGCCATGTTGTTGGGATTGATATCCTGCCAGTCGAAGTCATCGCAGGAGCCGATTTGATTGAAATGGATTTCATGGACGAAAATGCACCCGCCGCAATTAAAGCCCTGCTAGGCGGCGCGCCTGATCTTGTCATGTCTGACCTTGCCCAGAATACGACGGGGCATCGTAAAACAGATCATCTTAAAACTGTGGCCCTTGTTGAAACGGCAGCAGATTTTGCTTTGGATGTCTTAAAACCGGGCGGGGCATTTGTGACTAAAGTATTTCAAGGCGGAGCAGAGGGACGTTTGCTTCAAATGCTAAAACATAATTTTAAAACTGTGAAACATGCCAAGCCTAAATCATCGCGCGCAGGCAGTCCCGAAATGTATTTGGTCGCACTCGGCTTTAAGGCCAAGCGCAATACAAAACCGGATTTTGAATAGCAGACTTGTAAATTGCTAAGGCATTCCCAAATATCCTCTAGCATCGACGCCGATTTTGCGTTACTGCGCCGCTTCGAGTTATAAGAGACCATCTATGTCCACTGTTTTACTTATCGTTCAGCTGATTATCAGCATCATCCTGACAGGTCTTATCCTGATACAACGCTCTGAAGGCGGCGCGCTGGGTATTGGCGGCGGCGGCGGCGGCGGTTTTATGTCTGGACGCTCGGCCACGAACTCTATTTCTCGCATGACGTGGATTTTAGGAACCATTTTCATTATCAATTGCTTGGCGCTTTCAGTTGTTTTCAACATGGAAAACCAAAATACCTCACTAATTGACGATACGAATGCGGTTGCCCCCTTGACGGCACCTATAGATTCGCCCGATACGACACTCCCGTTGGCTGATGAAACTTTAGCGGCGGAAACTCCCGAGACAGAGACCGCAGCTGAAACTGAATCAGAGGTCGCACCAGAGCCTAAAGACGACGAATAAGCGTCGCAAACAGGCTCGCGACAGTGATTGGACGGGTCTGTGGAAAATAAACCACGATATATTTTTATTACGGGCGGTGTGGTATCATCGCTGGGCAAAGGCTTGGCCTCGGCGGCATTAGGCGCTTTGCTCCAGTCTCGCGGCTATAAAGTTCGCCTGCGTAAACTCGACCCTTATCTGAACGTTGATCCCGGTACGATGAGCCCCTATCAGCACGGCGAAGTCTATGTCACGGATGATGGGGCGGAGACCGATCTTGATCTCGGCCATTATGAACGCTTTACGGGCGTCTCCGCCGCGCAGTCCGATAATATCACAACGGGCCGTATTTATTCCAATATTATCGAGAAAGAGCGCCGCGGGGATTATCTTGGCGCAACTGTCCAAGTCATTCCGCATGTCACCAATGAAATTAAAAACTTTGTCCTGTCCGATGCAGGCGATGTTGATTTCGTGCTTTGCGAGGTTGGCGGAACGGTTGGCGATATTGAAGGTCTGCCATTTTTTGAAGCTTTACGTCAGCTGCGCCAAGAACTGCCTATGCGCCAAAGTTGTTACATGCATGTGACGCTTATGCCTTACATTGCGGCGGCGGGTGAGATGAAAACCAAGCCAACTCAGCATAGCGTGAAAGAGCTGCGCTCTATCGGTATTCAGCCTGACATTCTGCTTTGCCGTGCTGACCGTGAAATCTCGCTCAGCGACAGGCGTAAAATCGGGCGTTTTTGTAATGTGCGGGAGTCCTCAGTCATTCAAGGCCTAGACGCTAAATCCATTTATGATGTGCCGTTGGCCTATCATGCGGAAGGGTTAGACAAAGAAGTGCTTATGCATTTCGGGATTGATAATCCGCCAGAGGCTAAACTTGAGCGCTGGGAAGGCATATCGGAGACGCTGCATAATCCAGACGGTGAGGTGACTGTCGCTGTGGTCGGTAAGTATACGGTTCTGCCTGATGCCTATAAATCAATCACCGAGGCTTTGGTTCATGGCGGTATTGCCAATAAAGTCAAAGTGAAGATTAAATGGCTCGAAGCCGAAGAGTTTGAAAATTCCGAAGACCCTGATGTCCTTAAAGGCGTACATGGTATTTTAGTGCCGGGCGGATTTGGCGAGCGTGGGGCCGAAGGAAAAATCAAAGCCGCCACTTTTGCGCGGACCAAAGATGTGCCTTATTTTGGGATATGTTTCGGTATGCAAATGGCCGTGGTTGAAGCGGCGCGCAATATGGCGGGCATCAAAAACGCATCCAGTTCAGAGTTCGAAACCAAGGGCGAGAACATCGTCGGTCTGATGACGGAATGGACACGCGGCAATGAACGCGTTGAGCGAAATAAAGATACAGACCTTGGCGGCACCATGCGCTTAGGGGCTTATCCCGCGCGCCTCACCAAAGGCTCTCTTGTGGCGGCGCAATATGGCACACAAGACATAGAAGAGCGCCACCGCCACCGCTATGAAGTTAATATCGACTATAAAGAGAGGCTGGAAGAAGCAGGGCTTTTATTCTCAGGCCTATCGCCAGATGGGGTGCTTCCTGAAATCGTAGAAATCCCCAATCATCCTTGGTTTATCGGCGTGCAATATCATCCAGAGCTTAAAAGCCGTCCTTTCGAGCCGCATCCACTCTTTGCGGGCTTTGTGAAAGCGGCGCTTAAACAAAGCCGGATGGTTTAGAAAGGCTGGTTTACCTTGGCATCTCAATGGCGTAAAAGCTATTGAGGAGAGCAATATGCAGCCAATATATAAATTCCTGACAAGTCTTTGTTTTTTAACTTTGGTAGCCTGCGGCCCCAAAGGGGAAGCAGAACGAACAGGTGATTGGACACTTAATCCCGCCGCCTCAGGCATGACCTATGTGACCATCAAAAATGGAAACTTAGGGGAAATCAATACCTTCCGCGATATTTCTGGTGTGGTGACTACAGAGGGAAAGGCAGAATTTACGATCAATTTGGATAGCGTTGATACGAATAACGAAATCCGCGACCCGCGCATGAAAGAGTATGTGTTTCAAACGGATCAATATCCGACCGCAAAAGTCATGGCTGATTTAGACATGAGTCAATTTGATGTCTTGGCAATTGGGAATAGCAAGACAGTGTTGCTCGATATGACGCTGGATTTACACGGCATCAAAGATGAGCGTGAATTTTATGTGCTTGTGACGCGGCTAGGGCCAAATAAAGTGCGAGTTGATAATAAAGCACCGCTCATACTCGATGCAGAAGATTTTGGTTTCGAGACTGGTTTGGCGAAGTTACAGGAGTTAGCTGGGCTTGAGAGTATTTCACCGATTGTGAGCGCGACTATTTCGCTGACTTTTGAGCGTTAGTATGAAGTATGATGATGCAAGCTGGCACTATGGCGGCGATTTTCCAGCTAATTCTCCCAAAGAGTATGGGGTACACATATCGCATTGTTTCTTAAGTGGTGCTTTATCAAAGGATGGGCGAGTGAAGAACATCTATTAAGTGCTAAAAATGATGTTGATAATGTGATTGCTGGTCAAATGTCTGCTACAGAGTTTTTTTTCAAGCATTGCGACGGCAAACTTACTAACGAAGACTTTAATGAAGAGGGCAACAAATTTGCCCAGAGTTATTACGACGAACATAACTTATATTCATTAGACTACAGTGGTCTCTTTTTTGATAAAATGTATCTGGTCTCCGAAAATGAGCATGATTTTGATGAACTCTCAAAGCTAATTGAAAAAAGATATAAGGGTTTCAAAGTTAAAGGAAATCCGCGAAACCCTTGGTGGAAATTTTGGAATTAATCTAAACGCTAAAACTTGTCCCGCAGCCGCAGCCTGCTGTCGCATTTGGGTTATGTATCTTAAAGGCTGAACCAATCAGCTCATTGGTGTAGTCAATTTCTGAGCCTGCGAGGAACTCGAGGCTCATATCATCTATGACCACTTTTGCGCCGTCGCGTTCAATGACGAGATCGTCTGCATTAGGGGCGTCAGCGAAATCGAACTTATATTGAAAGCCCGAACAGCCGCCGCCTTCAACGGCCACGCGCAGAAATTTATCAAAGCCTTGCTTGGCCATGATGGTTTTAATCTGCTTCGCCGCATTAGCGGACAGAGAGACTTGGGGGGAAACTTGTGTAGCAACTTCACTCATAAGCGTTATATAGGGCGCAAGTCTTAAAATATAAAGGTCAAAAGATTTGGGCAAATTTACACCTATCCGTGAGCGCGCAATTTATGCCTCTGACCCTGCGGCCTGCCGTGGCCGCCGTATAGAGCAGCCAAGCGGGTCTGAACGCAGCCCGTTTCAGCGTGATAAAGACCGTATTATCCATTCATCCGCCTTTCGCCGCCTCAAAGGCAAAACGCAGGTATTCGTCGCCCATGAAGGCGATTATTACCGTACGCGTCTTACGCATTCTCTTGAAGTCTCGCAGATAGGCCGCTCAATCGCGCGGGTGCTTGGGCTAGATGAGGATTTGGCGGAATGCCTGTCTTTGGCTCATGATCTGGGTCATCCACCCTTTGGGCACTCTGGTGAGGACGCACTGGCCGAGGGCATGACGCCCTATGGCGGCTTTGATCATAATGCGCAGACTTTGCGCATCGTGGAAAAGCTCGAAGGGCGTTATGCGGAATTTGATGGTCTTAATCTGACATGGGAAACTTTGGAAGGCATCGCCAAGCATAATGGCCCCTTGGTTAAAAACGAGGCGGATAAGAAGAAGCTCCCTTGGGCTTTAAAGGCGCTAGATGATTGGGAGCGTTTGGAACTGAATACTTTTGCGGGCCCTGAGGCGCAAGTCGCGGCGCTGGCCGACGATATTGCCTATAATAATCACGATATTGACGATGGATTGCGAGCAGGGCTGTTTTCAGTCGCTGATGTCTCTGATGTGCCGATAGTGGGTGAAGCTTTTGCCGATGTAAGACGTCGTTATCCCGATATTTCCGAAGACCGTATGATTCATGAAGCCGTAAGAGATCTTATAGGTTATATGGTCTCTGATGTTTTGGCGGAAACCCGCAGACGTTTGGCTGAGGAAAATCCGCAAAGCGCCGATGAGGTGAGGGGGCTCAGCCGCGCCATATGTGATTTTTCGGCCGAGTTCAGAGAGAAAGAGGCTCCGCTGCGCAAGTTCCTGCATGAGAACATGTACCGCCATTACAAGGTCAACCGCATGATGGGGCAGGCCTCACGCGTGGTGAAAGAGCTCTTTGAGCTCTTCATCAAAGACCCTGATATTCTGCCCACTATTTTAAGGTCGGAATGTGACGGCCCAGAGACAGCCACAACTGCACGTATCGTTTGTGATTATATAGCGGGCATGACAGATAGCTTTGCAATTGCAGAGCATAAAAAGCTGTTTTCCGTTGCGGGCTATTTGTAAATATCCGTTAACCATTTCGCCTTAATTCTGCGGTAATTATGCTAAAACAACCGTGCGAATCGGTTGCTACTTGCGTAGAGCCATTGGCGAAGGAAGAAAAATGACTCAGAAAGATAGAGATATGTTTTCGGCGGCGGGAAGTTCTGCCGATGAAGAACTGGCCCCTTTCGACGTGCGCGATAGTTCAGGCCGGTCTGGATTAATCAAGCTTGCCCTAGGGTTTGGCTTTCTCCTCTTATTGGCCTTTCTCATTCTTAAAGTTTATCAACCAGGTGTTAGAGACCGCGGCGCGCCGCCAAAAATTACGGCAGATGATACGCCCTTTAAAATTATACCAGCTGATGCAGGCGGTGTTGAAACGCCTAACCAAGATAAAACTGTTTATGATGTTATGGATGGCAACGCACCGAGTGAAACTGTGACTCCTGCGCCGCGCGCTGAAATGCCAATAGAGCTTCCCAAAACTGCCAATATCAAAGTTGACCCTGCGCCCATTACAGTCCCAAAGAAAGCGCCTTCCGTTCCCAAGACCATTACCAATCCTGTCAAGGTTCCAACAACGCGTCCGGTGGCTGTTGGGTCAAGTGATTGGGTTGTACAAGTGGCCTCTGTGCGCACAGAACAGGATGCTCAAGCGATTTGGGGGAAGGTGTCTGATAAATTCGGCAATGTTTTATCGTCAGGCCATTATGCCGATATCAAATATGCGGATTTGGCCGAGAAGGGCGTTTATTATCGTCTTCGTGTTGCGGGCCTTCCTGATAAAGCCGCCGCAAATAGCCTTTGCACACAATTTGAAGCGCGGGGTCAAGCCTGTTTCGTGACCCGTAAATGAGCGAATTAGCTGTTATCCTAGGACTGTCCGGCCCGAAGTTAACAGCTGCGGAACGTACTTTTTTTCGGGATGCAAACCCTTGGGGGTTCATCTTATTTGCCCGAAATGTTGAAAATCCTGAACAGGTCAAGCGTTTAACCTCCGATATTCGTGACACAGTCGGCAGAAACTGCCTGATATTTGTCGATCAAGAAGGCGGGCGTGTCCAAAGATTGCGCAGCCCTCATTGGCGGCCCTATCCGTCAGGCGCTGTTTTTCAAAACCTTTATAATCAGAATGAAAGCTGGGGCCGGCGCGCGGCTTATCTCTCTTACCGCCTTATTGCCGATGATTTGCGGAAAGTCGGTATTACCGCGAATTGTGCGCCCGTTCTGGATCTGCCAACACGAAAATCTGACCCCATTATATCAGATCGTGCCTTTGGGACTGAGTCAGTCCAAGTCATTGATATCGCCCATGCCGCCATGGCGGGCCTTATGAGCGGGGGGGTTGCGCCTGTCGTCAAACATATTCCAGGGCATGGCCGCGCCGAAGTCGATAGCCACAAAGCCTTGCCTCGCATTAAAGTTAGCAGACAAACGCTTGAAAGAACTGACTTTATTCCATTTCGTGCCCTCAGCGATGCCCCCATGGCGATGACGGCACATGCTGTTTATGAGTCTAATTCGCGTTCAGCGGTAACAGTGTCTAAGAAAACTCTAACAGAACTCGTGCGCGCCGCTATTGGGTTTAATGGCTTGGTGATGAGCGATGATTTGGACATGAAAGCCCTTTCTGGCGGATTAACCCGCAAAACTGAACGGGCTTTAGCGGCGGGCTGTGATATTGCGCTGCAATGTTCAGGTAAATTACCTGATATGGTGCGTGTCGCGAAGGGGGCAAGTTATTTAGAAAACCGGGCTTTAGAACGCGCCCAAATCGCTGAAAATTGCACTGATTATATCACTGAATTTGATCGTGATTTTGCGCAGGCGGAGTTTGAGCTATTATTGGAGCATCAAGACATAATGCAGGCGGCAGCATGAGCGATGATTTCCAAGAGGATTTAAGCTTTGAGGCCGCCGGTGACGCCGCTGATGATGGGCAGGGGCTTGTTCTCGACATAGATGGTTATGAAGGGCCATTGCACTTACTGTTGGAACTCGCGCGCAAACAAAAAGTTGACCTTGCGCGTATCTCAATTCTTGAACTGGCAGAGCAATATATCGCCTTTATCAAAAATGCGCAGGACTTACGCATAGAACTAGCCGCAGATTACCTCGTCATGGCGTCTTGGCTTGCTTACCTTAAATCTCGATTGATATTACCGCGTGAAGGCGGTGAAGAGCTGATGCCCGAAGCGGATGAGCTTGCGGCGCATTTGGCGTTTCGTTTGCAGCGCCTAGACGCCATGAGGCTTGCCGCAAAAGGATTGTTTCGATTGCCGCAAACGGGGCAAGTCGTCTTTAAACGCGGAATGCCTGAGGGATTGAGGTCTCGCACGACGCCGCTATACGGCGCAGAGATTTTCGATATTTTGCAAGCTTATGGAAATTCCAGAGCCCGCGTTGCGATTAAAAACCATAAAGTTCCCAAGCCCTTAGTGCTAAGTCTTGATGGCGCGAGGCAAAGATTAAAGCGTGCCTTAGGCGGCCTTGATTTATCCGAAGAAGAATGGGTTGCTTTAGAGAAATTATTGCCAAGCTCGGATGATCTTAAAGAAGATATTCCAATGCAGTCAATTAAAGCCAGCTCTTTGCTGGCTGGCCTAGAGCTCGCGAAAGAGGGTGAAATGGAACTACGTCAAACGGGCGCTTTTGCGCCTATTTATGTTCGGGGCGCAGAACATGAACGCCAGAGCAAGAAAGATGTCTCATGAGTAAAGATCGCGTTGAAAAAGCCGCCGACGGCATCGAGGCCGAAGTTGTTAGCCTAACAGCGCGTCTCCAAAGCTCTCCTGATGGAGAGGCCGTGGAGCAAGAGCTACGCTTGTTAGAAGCGCTTTTATTTGCGGCCGTTGAACCGATTGATGTGGAAACCCTCCGCGAGCGCATGCCGAAGGAAGCCGATGTTGGCGCATTATTAGCGCGCCTGGCGCGGGATTATTCGGGTAGAGGCGTAAACCTTGTGAGAGTGGCGAAACGTTGGCGCTTTCAGACAGCCCCTGATTTGGAACCTCATCTGGTTGATATCAAAGAAGCCCCTCGAAAACTTTCAAAGGCCGCTTTGGAGACTTTAGCGATTATTGCATATCATCAACCTGTGACGCGGGCTGAGATCGAAGATGTTCGCGGCGTTGCCGTCTCAAAAGGCACGATTGATGTTCTTATGGAGCTTGGCTGGATAAGGCTTCGCGGGCGCCGCCGTACACCTGGTCGTCCTGTGACCTATGGGACAACTGAAAATTTCTTGGCGCATTTTAATCTCGAAACGATTGGTGATTTGCCCGGACGTGACGATCTAAAGTCCGCAGGTCTGCTTGATCCACGCCTTCCTAAAGACTTTGAAATGCCAGAACCTATTATGCCTGACGATCTCACTGAAAATGAAGTGGCTTTGGAAGAAGAGGAAGATCCTGAGTTTTTCGAAGATTTCCTTGAAGAGGACGACGGGGATCGGGCTTAGACTGGCTTGCAGCATAATGACCCGCCATTCATCGTTGCGTATGCACAAAACAAGCGCTACATAAAGCGGGTATTAAAGGAATAGACTATGGCTCTCGGACCTTGGCAAATTGCAATCATTTTAGTGATTGGCGTTCTTGTATTTGGAGGACGCGGTAAAATCTCTGCGATTATGGGAGATTTTGGCAAAGGCATTACCAGTTTTCGTAAAGGCCTTAAAGAAGGCGTTGAAGACGTAAAAGATGCTGCCGATGAGGCCCTCGACGTGACGCCTAAAAAAGACGATAAATAAATCAGTCTGCGCTAGAGGCGCTTTATGATCCCACAGTTTGGATTTGCAGAAATGGTTGTGCTGGCTTTGCTGGCAATCATCGTGGTCGGCCCCAAAGACTTGCCTAAACTTATGCGTTCTTTAGGCCAATTTATGGCAAGGATGCGGGCTATGGGCCAAGAATTTAAAGACGCCTTTGATGATATGGATGCGGATAATGAAATCGCGGCTATGCGGCGCGAGATTGAAGAACTTAAAAGTCTCGGGAAGCTTGAAAATCTATCAGATGGTAATTTCGCCGATGAAATGCGCGAGCTAGATAATGATATTCGCGCGGCGACCGACATGTCATCACCCAAGAGCGGCGGTTAATGAGCGCCACAAAAAATATAGAATCGGATGAAATTGAGCAGAGCAAGGCTCCGCTTTTAAGTCATTTAATCGAGCTTCGCTCACGTTTGATTAAATCTGTCTTAGCGGTCGTTGCAGGCTGCATCATTTGTATTCCGTTTCTAAAGCAAATTATTCAGCTTTTGATGTGGCCATTTGAACAAGCCATTGTGCGTTATAATGCTAGTCTTGTCGCCAAGGGGCTTGAACCTGTTGATTTAGGGTTGATTGCGACCCATCCACTTGAGACATTTTTCGTTAAACTCAAAATAGCTTTGTTTGGCGGTATTATACTTGGTTTTCCGATTATCGCTTTTCAGGTTTACCGTTTTGTTGCGCCGGGGCTTTATAAAAATGAGCGCGGCGCGTTTTTACCTTATCTCATTTTGTCCCCAATCCTTTTCATTTTGGGGGCATCACTGGTTTTCTTTTTTGTGTTCCCCTACGTCATGGAATTTGCCCTTAATCAGCAGGCGTTGACGGATGGAGAGCAAGTGGATCTGCTCACCAAAATTAGTGACTACCTCAAACTGGCGATGACACTCTTTTTGGCTTTCGGTTTATCATTTCAGCTTCCCGTTATTCTAAGCTTATTAGGGCGGGCAGGGATTGTCAGCGCGGCGGCGCTGCGTAAGGGGCGTAAATATGCGCTCTTTGGGATTGCTGTCTTCGCAGCATTTGTGACGCCGCCTGATCCCATCACCCAAATCGTTTTAGGCGGCGCAATCTATCTGCTTTACGAGATATCCATCCTGTCAGTTTCCGTGCTTGAGAAGAAAGCTGAAACAAGCCCAGCATAGCTTTTGTTAGGGAAGTTTTAACTATAAAATTTAGCGAAGCTTTAACTATAAACATTCATATTTCCTCCGTAATCAAACCTACGAGGAATCAATCATGGCTGCGAAAATCATTTTAGCCTCTGCCGCCGCAACAGTTTTGCTAACCAGCACGGCCTTTGCTCAAGTTCAAACGCAAACAGACGACCGTTTTGCCCCGCGCATCTATGGCAGCACCGCTGTGGCGCCAGCTAATTATGGCCAAGCACAGCCCACACAGGCGACAACAATCAAACGCGTTGTTGAGCCTGTTACGCCTGATTTTCAAACAACGATCTTCGCAGCGCCAACTTATTCCGAAACAGATGTTGTGAAAGCACAGCATTTTAAACCGGGTGATTTATCTGATGCCGAATATCAAGCACTTTTAGATGAAGCTGACCGTATTCGGGCCTATCAGGATAATAATGGTTATATCACAGATAGCTATTCATCAGAGGCCACATACGGAACTGTAGTGTCATCAGATACAAGTTATGATGCTGGTACGACGACAGTTTATCCATCGACAGGTTCATATGAAATTGAACTATTTGAACCTGAAACAACAATAGCTAATACGGTCACATATGCTGAAACAACGTCCATTGAGTCGTATAGCACAACAAATTCATTTGCCTCATCGCACCGCGTTTTGAAAGGGGATACGCTTTATAATATTTCAAAGCGTTATTCAGTTTCTGTCGATAGCCTAAAGTCTGCAAATTATCTGTCCGATAATAATATCGGCATTGGTCAGGTTTTAAATATTCCTGCATCAACAATGATTGTGTCTGAAAATACCTATGTCGCGCCAGTTACCACAGTGTCGACGAACTCAAATCTAACTTATATTCGTAATGTTGAGCCAATTGCAGGCCAAAGCTCTGGTATTTACGCCGTTCTCCCTAAAGACACACTTTATTCAATCTCTCGCCGTGCTTGCGTCAAAGTCGCAGATTTGATTGCGATTAACGCGATTACATCGCCAAGCTCTATTCAGCCGGGACAGCGTTTGACGATGCCACAGGGTCATTGCTTGAACTAAGTCCAAATAAGCGAGTATTATGCGGGTCTTTCCCGTTGCATAAGAATTTTGCGCCCCTATATAGTCCCTTAACAGGCCTGTAAGGGGCGTAATTATTCGGGGATAGAGATGTTTAATCTGATCATGCAGTCAGCACCTCCAGCTGGTGGAGCCTTTGTTCAATTTGTACCGCTAATTTTAATTGGCGTCATTTTTTACTTCCTACTTATCCGCCCGCAAAACCAGCGCATGAAGGCACACCGCTTGATGCTGTCTGAAATCGTGCGCGGCGATACAATCGTCACAAATGGCGGCCTTGTCGGTAAGGTCAAGAAAGTCAATGACGATGAACTCACCGTTGATTTTGGCGGGCAGTCCATTCAGGTCGTACGCAATATGGTAGCCGATGTCCGTAACAAGACTATGCCAGCCAATGATACGGGCAAAAAGAAGAAATAAGCCTAAGTTTACCCACGCGTAATTCACTAATACGGAAGCACCATGCTCTTTTTCTCCAAATGGAAAATAACCTTTATTTTGGGCGCTGTCCTATTAGGTCTATTCTTTGCCTTGCCTAATGCGCTCTCGCCAGAGATGCGCGAAAAGATGCCAGCGCCCTTTCAGCGCACCTTAAACCTTGGCCTCGATTTACAGGGCGGGGCACATATGCTCCTCGAAGTCGATTTATCAAGTGTCTTGGCACAAGCGCTCGATAATGAGCGCGAAGCCATCAGGCAGGAATTTAGAGAGGCGGACCGCTTAAGAACAGAATTTATTCGCGTCAACGAAGAAGGCGACGCCGTAGTTGGGCGCTTACGTAACGCAGAAGATATGCCCAAAGCGCTAGAGCTTTTGCGTAAGCTCTCAGTGGCTGTAGACCCAACGAGCCTGTCCACGGATAAAACAACGAAGGTCGAGCAAGAGGGTGAGAAGGGCTTTAAGGTCACGATTACGGACGCCAATATTGAAAGTATTCAGGCGCGTACAATTGCGCAGTCTATCGAAGTCCTGCGTAAACGGATTGACCCGCAAGGCACAACCGAGATGACATTGGCCCGCGAAGGTGATGACCGTATCTTGCTTCAAGTGCCGGGCGCAAAGAATGTCGGCGAGATCAAAGATCGGATTAATAAAACGGCGAACCTATCCTTTCATATGGTGCGTAAAGAAAGCGGTAGCGAAGCCGCTATGCGCCTTGCCGCAGAAGGTAAATTACCGCCCGGGGCGATATTTGTCCTTAATCAAGATGATCCCGGCGGGCTTATTCTTGAAAAACGGACAAAGATTACAGGTGAATGCCTCAAGTCATCCAGCGAGGGCCTGCATCCCACAGCCAATTATCCCATCGTGAACTTTAGCTTTAACATCACATGCGCCAAGATATTCGGTAAATTGACCTCAGAGAATTTAGGTCAGCGCTTTGCCGTTGTCCTTGATAATGAAATTATTACAGCCCCGCGCATTAACGGCGCGATTACAGGCGGCTCTGGCTATATTGAAGGTAGCTTCACCATCGAAAGCGCGCGCGAATTATCATTGCTTCTCAATGCCGGCGCGCTGCCAGCCAAATTGATTATCGTTGAAGAAAGAACGGTTTCTGCCGAGCTAGGGAAAGACTCGATTGATGCGGGTAAAACGGCCTCGATTATTGGCCTTATTGGCGTGGGCTTCTTTATGTGGCTGTCCTATGGCTTCCGCTTTGGGACTGTTGCCAATATCGCGCTGACAACAAATATTGTGCTGATTGCAGGCGCCTTATCGCTCATGGGCGCTACGCTGACCCTGCCAGGTATTGCAGGGATTATCCTGACAATTGGTATGGCGGTTGATGCCAATGTGCTGATATTTGAGCGCATCCGAGAAGAGGCGCATTTGGGCCGCCCGCCCGTCAACGCGATTGAGACTGGTTATCGCCGATCACTTGCCCCAATTTTGGACGCCAATATCACAACACTTATTGCAGCGGTGACGCTTTACTTCGTCGGTTCAGGCCCTGTCAGAGGCTTTGCCGTGACACTGGCCATCGGTATTGTCATGTCAGTCTTTACAGCCGTTGTTGTGGCGCGCTTGATAACCTCGACGTGGCTGCGCCGCACACGTCCTAAGACATTGCCGATTTAAGCGAGAGATAAGACCATGAAAGATATTTCCCTCGTCAAATTAATGCCAAAGGAACCCCGGGTTCCCTTTATCAATATGCGCGTGGTGGCGGCTATTTTATCAGTTATCGCGCTTATCGCGTCTGTTTTCCTCTTTACAACGCGCGGGCTAAATTACGGCATCGACTTTACAGGCGGTACGGTCATTGAACTTGATTTCGGCCAAGAAACTGATCTTGAACTTGTCAGAACCGCAGTCGGCGAGATGGGCTTTGACGGCGCGACCTTCCAAGGGATTACGCCGCCCCTAGAGGCTAATAAAAATTACGAATTTATCCGCGTAGGTATTCCGCTACAGCCTGAAACAGAAGAGACAGGCGGCTCTGAAGCGCAGCAAATTGCCCTGCGTACAATTGAGGCGGGCCTAACCGAAAAAGTCGGGAAATTTGAAGTTTACAGCCAAGATGTTGTTGGTTCTAAGGTCTCGGGCGAGCTACGTACCAAGGGGATGCTCGCCGTTGGCCTCGCGCTCTTAATGGTACTGGCCTATATCTGGTTTCGTTTTGAGTGGCAATTTGGCCTTGGCGCGGTTATTGCGCTATTCCATGATGTGCTTTTGACCATCGGTGTTTTCTCGCTCACGCAAATCGAATTTAACCTATCCATTATCGCCGCTATCCTGACCATTGTCGGTTACTCGCTCAATGATACGGTGATTGTGTATGACCGTATTCGAGAGAATTTGCGTAAATATAAAACCAAGCCTTTACCCGAAGTCCTAAACCTGTCGATTAATGATACGCTGTCACGGACAATCCTAACGTCATTGACAACCTTACTTGCCCTTGTCGCGCTCTATATCTTAGGCGGAGCAGGGCTACGCGGCTTCTCATTCGCCATGATTTGGGGCGTCTTTGTCGGAACTTATTCGTCTATCTTTGTGGCGTCACCCTTGCTCTTGCTCCTAAAGCTCAAGCGCGGTGTGAATACAGGCAATGCAGAGGCGAAGGCTTAGGCTTAGGGATTAAGACATTATATTAGCGGCTTAATCGCCCAAAGAAGGACACTGGCTTCACGCCGCATTCCTAAAATCGCGCCTCATTAAAATGCAAGTATTGATGTAAATTACATCTGAAGTATAGATTTAAGCTTCTTGACGATTTCGGGTCGCGCTTTTGCTGATTGAAAATGTTCTGGAATGTGTCGCAAAAACCAGTCTTGAGAGTAAATCGTATTCCACGGTTTTCCAGAATATCCGACAATCCTTTTTTTGCGTTCTTTAGATTCGATGTAAGACAAAAGTTTCAAAGTGTATTTTCGATCAAATGCCCAAAGCACTTTCCCTTTGTAAGTGATTTGAAAATAAGCATCATTGGGCCAATTCAAACTATGCTTTCTTTGTATCAGACAAGAGGAACATCGGATTGAACCAGTATTTTCGAGTTCTTTGGGCAAAGTAACATACCAATAAGGATGGCGCCACATATTGGGTTTATAGTCCTCCGGTAAATCATTGATATTTTCAAGACTGTTTCCAAGGCCAGGATAGTACAGTGCCGCATGATAAAAGCTGCCATGGGAATGTTGACCCCTGAAAACTTCAAAGTCTTTTGATTTTCTAAAATACTCCTCGTCGTTCTTCTTAAAAATTTGATATGTAGCGAAGGCGAATTTCGCAGCTTCGCCACAAGATGGGCACTTAATTGTTGCAAAGGGGGCCATGATTGGGGGCATATAAGTACTCATAATTTCAGAGTATTCATGTTTCCAACTCGGCACAAGTCGATTAATTCTAATGGGTTGCGACCAAAGCAATACAAGCTACGAGTGTCCTAAACTCGCCCAAATAAGCCACTGAATTAACTACCCTAAACTCAATCCTTACTTATCCAATTTAATTCTCTTGCAGTATCAAGCCCTTATCAAAAATCCTCAGAGATTAATCCTCACTTTCTGAAACGGGGCTATATTTCTCGTGTCATCGGGAAACTATCCTCGATGATTTAGTTTCAGTTGAAGCGCATTTTCTTTTCAAGAAATTGCACGGGATAGGCTAACGCGTAGGTTTGTTGTCAACTGGACGGTGAGACTGAGCAGCTTGAGTGTATTTGTCGGTTTATTTGCGAGATGCAAGTGAGCCAGCAAAAGCACATTACGACCAAGCCTGTGCCGGGTCTGTGTGAGGTGTTAGGCCCAACCGGCGTGCTTAGGTAGCGACAGCTATCGTACGGGTATGACTTCGGGATTAAGAGGCCCTTGCATATAAAATCATCGCCGCAGGGTTAGTGCCTTGTAAAACATCTTAGAAAAAATTTGGTATCCATCAGGGTATCTAACTCTGCGGACTGTCCTCGTTGAATTTTTCCGAAGGAAAAAATCAACCGAGGTATTCCTTTTTACGGATTTTTTTTAAATCCGAGTCTGAGGACAGGGTAAAACTGTCTAGTTTTGTGGTTACTTATTATAAGCCGTTGAGACGCGGCGTAGGCCCGATTTTCCAATGACCCAGATAACTTGCCCTATAATGCGCGAGCGTTCTACTGCGCCGATGATGGTGCTGGGGGTCGAGCCTGGGTTGTCGCCTATGAAAAAGCAGCGGTCATGTTTAGTGTCGCCAAGACGTTTAATAATCCGTCCTAATTCACTGTGGTCTATGACATAAATAAGCCCCGACGCGAGACGCCGAGGCTTTTTCGTAATAACATAGTCGCCATCTTCTAGGGTTGGCGACATAGAATTGCCCGTAACTTTAACGAGCCTTAGCATAATTATAGCGCAGGAATGACCACATCGACATTTGGTGCATAGGGGCAAGGCGCTGTTTTTGTCTTGATGCCTTTCATGTCCCAGAACATTTCCGAGAACTCATTGCAAAGCGCGACAAGCTTTTCGCCGTCTTCACGGTGCAGGTCTTGCTTACAGGCAGAGCCCGCCACCATAATGCTATGGGCGAGGGCGTGGGCGTTTGGATGCTTTTCCAGCTTATCGCCTTTCATGAAATCGCCCCAAATAATGCGGACTTCATGTTTGGTGAGCTCGGCTTGCTTTTCTTTCTCGGCCGTATTGCGCGCAACTTGCATTGCAAAACCTGTTTCAGACAAGCCTTTTTCTTTTAGGCTAAGCAGGATGTCTATTTGACGAAGCGTAGACACAGCGTGGTACATAACCGTGCGCGCGTCATAAATACCGCAAGGAATATCGCAATGGGCAGAGGCGTCATCAATATGCGCGTCAAATTTTGAGAGGAAAGTGTTCAACATGATTAAGCCTTCTTCTTTACAGCTTTGTAGATCAAAGCCGAGATTGCAATACCGCCAATAACAGCAAAGAGGCTATGTGTCGGGCTTGAGAGCCAATGCATGGCTGTCGCGACAAAGCCTAAACTATGATCGCCATCATGGGCGAGGGCTGGCGTCGATACGGCCAGAGCCGCAACAGTGCCAAGAAATAATTTGGATGTTTTCATGAAAATGTCCTTTGTAATGGTAGCTCAAATTAAACTGATGGTCTATCTACGGCAACAGGGCCTCGGAGGATTTTCGGGGATAGACTGGATAAGTTGTACATATTTGATGATTTCTACCCCGACTTTAGAGCAGCTGAAACAAGTTGACCCTGATCGTTGCCGCGCGGCGATGTTTGCAGATAAGCAAATCAGGGAGCGCCTCTTGTTGCTTTATGCCTTTCATTATGAGCTGGCTAAAGTCCCCGAACTTGTCAGTGAACCGATGATAGGGGCGATACGTTATCAATGGTGGCGGGACGCCATTGCTGAGATTTATGATGGCAAAGTGGTGCGCCAACATGAAATTACAGTGCCTCTGGCCGCCATAATAGCGGATTGCGACATACCGCGATTTTGGCTCGATAAGCTGATTGACGGGCGCGAGCGAGATCTTGATCCAAGGCCGTTTGCGAATTTGGATGAAGCCAGAACCTATTGCAAAGATACGTCAGGTATTTTGATGCAATTAGCGGTTAAAGTGTCGGGTCATTCGCCCGACGATAAAGTTATGGCGGCGGGGCAGGCTTGGGGGCTGACTGGTTTGGCGCGGGCTTTTCGATATTATCAATCTGGTATGCTCAGCGCCTTATCCTTTGACGAAATTTGTGCGGCGGCGAAACAAAGCCATGTGGAGAGCGCGGGTTTAAAGTCATTAGACAGCGCCGCTTTTCCAGCTTGTGCCTATGCGGCTTTGGTGCCCGGATATATCACAAGGCTTTCGCACAAGGCGCATGACCCAGCCACACAGAGCGTATCATATTCACCGCTAAGGAAACGTCTGCGCTTGCTAGGCGCAGTAATGCGGGGTAGAGTTTAAAGAAAAGCGTTTAAGGGGAACCAAAATGAACGATACGCCGCATGTGCCGACACAAAAAGGCTTTCTAGGATGGGTTGAACGTACGGGTAACCGTTTGCCAGACCCCGTCTTTATATTCTTCTATCTCATTTTGTTCCTAGTGGCCGTATCTGTCATTTGTAGTTTACTGGGTGTATCTGCAAATCATCCCACAAAAGTTGACGCCAGCGGGAACCCCGTCGTCATTAAAGGTTTAAGCTTATTAGCACCTGAGAATATACGCAGGCTTTGGGTCGAGATGCCCAAGACATTCACGCATTTTCATCCTATTGGTTATGTCCTTGTTGTGATGTTAGGCGCAGGTGTGGCTGAACGTTCTGGTCTTTTTGCTAGCGCCATTAAAGCCGCGCTTAGAAATGCGCCCAAATTTCTTTTAACGCCTGTTGTGGCGCTTGTGGCTATGCTGTCTAACCACGCGGCTGATGCTGGCTATGTAGTTATGATACCGCTGGCCGCGATTATCTTTGCCGCCGCAGGTCGTCATCCACTCGCGGGTATTGCTTGCGGATTTGCTGGTGTGTCAGGGGGCTTTTCCGCCAATATCGCGCCAGGACAGCTCGACGCGCTTTTATACGGCATTACCGAAACGGCTTATGAAGCCAGCTCGATTGATGCAGGCTGGACATCCAATATTGCAGGGAACACCTATTTCATTATCGCTTTACTACTTATTTATTTGCCGCTTATCTGGCTTGTCACAGACAAAATTATTGAGCCGAGATTAGGTAAATGGGTGCCCGATAGCGGCAGCGATATGGCCTCTTATGGCAATGAAGATAAACCTCTCACGACTGAACAGCGTAAAGGCTTACGCTGGGCGCTTTACGCTCTACTTGGGGTATGCGCTGTATGGGCTTTAATGACCTTTATGCCGGGACGTCCGCTTTATGATCCAAATGCTTGTCCAGCCGATCAAGCGGCGGCCGGGTTATGCGCCTCTGTTTCAAATTACGGGCCGTTCTTTAAATCCCTTGTTGCGGGCTTTATGATACTTTTCTTGGCCGCAGGTTGGGCTTACGGAAAAGCGGCCGGAACAATCAAAAGCCAAAAAGACCTTGTCGATATGATGAGTGAGGCCATGAAGGATATGGGGTATTATCTCGTCCTTATGTTCGCCGCAGCGCATTTTGTAGCTATGTTTAACTGGTCAAATCTTGGTTTAGTGTCTGCCGTTCATGGAGCTGATGCGATTCAGTCCAGCGGCCTGCCATTACCAATTGTGCTGGGATTGATTGTTCTTTTTGCTGGATTGCTCAATCTATTCGTGGGCTCAGCCTCAGCTAAATGGGCCTTACTTGCGCCCGTTTTGGTTCCTATGCTTCTGTTACTGGGTATAAGCCCGGATGCGGCAACAGCCGTTTACCGGGTAGGCGACGGCGCAACCAATATTATTACGCCGCTTATGGTCTATTTCCCATTGGTCTTGGTTTTTGCTCAGCGCTGGACAAAGAATTTTGGTTTAGGGTCTCTCACGGCGATGATGATTCCATATTCGATTTGGATGCTGATTACAGGTGTTATACTCGTCATGCTTTGGATTATGCTGGGATGGCCATTTGGCCCCGGCGCGCCAGCCCTTATTACAATCCCAACAGTTACCTAATGCAGCCCAATTTAGAACGCTGGGTTGGCCGCGTTCCTGATTTAAGCGCTGTTATAGCGCGGTTCCCTGTTGCGGTAATTGCTATGGCTGTTTTTACGGTCATATTAATTATCGTGGACCGAGTCTCGAGCAATGAAAATATTGGCCGTTTACTCGTTGGGTTAATCGTCAGTGCCTATAGCTGCGTCATTATTACCCTCGCACGTGAAGGGCAGGGAAAATCAAAACTGCTTCCGATTCAATTGGTCCTTACTATGGGTCTTTCGGCGTTATTTTACTACTCCGCAACTCTGCGCTTGAACTTAGTTATGGCTGTAGGTGCTGTCTTGCTTTTATTGGGTAACGCCGTGCTCTGGCGTAAACCCCGCAATGATTTACATGTTTGGGACTTTACGCATAAAATCTGGACTGGGGCAATTTTTGCTTTTGTCGGATCTATCATTTTTACCGCAGGTGTTTTTGCGATACAGGCCGCGCTCAAATCTCTTTTTGGGTTAAGTATAAATGACTTAACTGAGCGTTTATTATTGCCAATCGGGCTCGGGTCTTTAGCCCCGCTCTATTGGCTTTCAACCGTGCCCGCCGTTGATGAGCCTTATAACGAGCTTATTGATAATCCGGGCTTTGTGTCCAAGGCGGTTGCGTTTTTGGGGACTTGGCTCTTATCACCGCTAACTCTAATTTATGCACTGATAATTTTAGCTTATGCTGTCAAAACCCTGATAGAAGGTGAATTGCCAAAAGGTGAAATCGCGCAGCTCACAACGCCCTTTTTATTGGTGGGGAGTTTGACATGGCTTGTTTTAGAACCTCCCTTTATTCAAACGAAAGTGCTCGCAAGACTTTTCAGAAAGCTGTGGTTTCCGATCTCCATTCCGGCGGCGCTCATGCTGGCTATTGCGGTATTCGTGCGTGTAAAGGCTTATGGGTTCACACCTGAACGGGTCGCTCTTTGTTTGATTGTATTATGGGCACTAGGTCTTGGAATTTGGTTTTCATTTACTTCCAAAGAAAAACGAGACATTCGCCTTATTCCCGGTTCTGGCGCGGCTTTATTATTTTTAGGCACGGTAGGTAGCCTCTGGCTTTCAATCGCAAGCCAATATGGGCGATTAAATAATTCTCTAACCCAAGCTATTTCAAAAACTGAATCCGGTTATGAAGTCGTTGATATGAAAGCGGCTCAAAACGTCAAAAGCGCAATTAATTACCTAGATAATAAAAACGCGGATAAACAGTTACGCCGCGCCTTTTCAAAGATCGATTATAAGCCCAAGGAAGATTTTTCACTGAGTGATATTTATGACGATTTGGGATTGGAGAACGTCAAAGTTCCGTCCCGTTTTTCTGGCGCAAACCAAGCGGATATTTTTGAACTTGGAAACAAACCCATTGCCCTAAATGATTTTGATCAGATGTTGGGAGCTTATAATTATCACTTCTACCAAAAGGCAAAAAACTCTGACGCACAAATCCTATATAATCAGAATGGGATCAAAATTCTTATTGAGTCGGGTTATTTGGAAGTATGGGATAATGACACAAAAATTGAGAGCTTTAATCTGAAAGATTGGATTACTCAGTTTAGTGATAGCACAGGCAATCAGAGCATTTCAGAACCAATTCATATGCGAGATGATGACATTAGAAAAATCGCGATACAGCCCATTCGGCTGCAAAAATGGGGGCATGATAAGGAAGATACCATAAACGGTAATTTGGAATTCTTTATTCTGCTAAACGGGTTTAAGCTCTAACCCAGCCTTCAATATCGCGTAGGGCGCGCGCGGCAAATTTGCTTTTACGGAACCGGGTCTTATCCTTTCCGCGCAGGCGTTTTCCGCTTCCATCATCATAGACCAACCCTTCAATCGGTGGAAAGAGTCCGAAATTGACATTCATCGGTTGGAATTTAGCTTTGGGCCCGCTCATATATCCACCCGTGACATGTTCAACAAGTGATCCCATAGCTGTGGTCAAAGGTGGCGTGTCATAGGCGCGGCGGCCAAGCGCTTGCGCAGCGGCCATCCGCCCTGTGATTAAACCTAAAGCAGCGCTCTCAACATAACCTTCAACGCCCATAATTTGACCTGCAAATCTAAGGTCAGGGCGCCTCTTAAGCTGTAATTGACGGTTCAGAAGTTTGGGTGAATTAATAAAAGTATTGCGGTGAATGCCGCCAAGCCTTGCAAAGACAGCCTTTTCCAATCCCGGTATCTTTTTAAAGATTTCGGCTTGGGCTCCATATTTCATCTTGGTCTGAAAACCGACCATATTATAAAGCGTACCAATCGCGTTATCTTGCCGGAGCTGTACGATAGCATGAGCCTTAACCGTAGGATTATGCTTATTGGTCAGACCAACGGGTTTCATAGGCCCCCAGCGCAAGGTCTCCGCACCGCGCGCGGCCATGACTTCGATAGGCAGACAGCTTTCAAAATAAGGTGTGTTCTTTTCAAATTCTTTGAATTCAGTTTGGTCAGAATTAATAAGTTCTTGAATGAACGTCTCATATTGATCTTTATCGAGCGGACAGTTGATGTAATCCGCCCCGTCCCCGCCCGGACCTTTTTTATCATATCGTGACTGCATCCACGCCTTCGAAAAATCGATTGAGTCTTTGTAAACGATAGGCGCAATGGCGTCGAAAAAGGCGAGGCTATCTTCTCCTGTTAAATCCAATATCGCATTAGCCAAAGACGGGGCGGTGAGAGGGCCTGTTGCGATAATTGTATTGCCCCATTCAATGGGCGGTAAGCCTTTGACTTCCCCATATTCTACGCTCACAAGTGGATGCTGCTTCAAGATAGTTGTGACAGCATCAGAGAACTGCTCACGGTCAACGGCTAAAGCCCCGCCTGCAGGTAGCTTGGTCATATCGCCCATGCCCATAATAAGGCTATCGGCCTTGCGCATTTCTTCATGAAGAACGCCTACGGCATTGCCTGTTTTGTCATCGGAACGGAAAGAATTAGAGCACACAAGCTCTGCAAAACCATCCGTTTGATGCGCGTCGGTCATTCGCTGCGGGCGCATTTCATGCAGCACAACAGGCACACCCATACGCACACATTGCCAAGCGGCCTCAGAGCCAGCAATACCCGCGCCAATAATATGAACGGGTTGAATATCTGTTTTCAAATTTGAACTCATGCCGCGCGATTTAGGCCAGGCAGAGAAGGTAGGCAAGCCCTGCATATAAGCTTTCTGTACCTATTTAACGCAATCGCCTAGAATAAGCCGAGAGGGAGCCGAATCATGAGCGCTTATAAATTTGAACATGCTGTCACACAGGCCTTTCGAACCTCTGGCGGCAAGCAATTTGGCTGGCGCTTAATATTCTGGACGACCGCTGCCCTCACAATCGTTAGCCTGATTACATGGCCCATGATTATGCCGCATTATGGCGATCTTCTAGCGATTAATCAGCAAAATATGCAAGCCATAATGGGGGGGGAACCTAATAGCGTGGATTCACGCGCGATGAATCAATTAATGCTAAAAATGGCTCCGACTTATGGGCTTTTGATGTTGGGCTATTGGCTGACATGGGTGGCTTGTGAGGCCGCACTTCACCGCAAAGTCCTCAATAATAGTGAAGCGCCCAGACAGCCGCTTCGCTTAGGTCAAGACGAGCTTCGTGTTTGGTTCGCGCAACTCGGCGTCTTTGGCTTGATTATCGCGATATATGTTTTCGGCCTCCTGGCCCTTATGCTTGTTATCGGAATATTTGCGGCCGTGGCCCCATTTCTCGGCGCGCTCATCGGTGTTGTCGGCGTGATAGCTTATATATGTCTCCTTCTTCTCGCTTCTGTGCGTTTGGCCCCTGCGGCGGGGCTTTCTATCGCCAATAATAAAACTCATGTGCTCGCGGCCAAAGGTTTAACAAAGGGGCGTTTCTGGACACTTTTGCCTGCCTATATCGTTGTCTTCATAGGCGGCTATGTATTGATGTCCGTGATTATGATGTTTGGTGTTGGTCTCGTGACTGGGAACCCTGATTTTGTCATGACAATGTCAGGCCTTGGCACGGATGATCCAGAAGAAGTCATGGCCGCCGCCGCGCAGCGTCTTAAAAATCCGCTCTGGATGCTCGTCGGTATTCTCTCCATGATTGCCTATTGCGCCGCTTATGCGCTCTGGATGGTCTCGCTTATCGGGATATCATCACATGCGGTGAAGGCATGGCGCAGCTAGGCCTTAGATTTTAGCAGATAAAGACTGATGAGGGCGAGCGTTGCTGGAACGGTTTGGATGTAAAGAATGGAGGTAGAAACGGTCGCAGCGCCGTAAAGACCCGCAATGGCAATACATACAAGGAAAAAGGCGGCGACTTTGCGTTGCCATTATATGTCTTTAATGAAGAAAAGCGCCCAAAGAAGACCTGCGACAAGGAAGCCATTATAGAGCCCTTGATTGGCCGCCATAGCTTTAGTTGGAGGGAATAACTCGGCCGGAAAATTGCTAAAGACTTTCGGTCCGCGGCTTTCCCAAAGAAACATTTCCAATACAACAATACAGATATGAATAAGTGCGTTTAGCCCTATTAGGATTTTGCTGATAATATGCATGTCAGACCCTATTCTATAACCATAGCGGAACTCAATTTAAATCGCATTAGAATTTTCATGCAATCTGTCTATAAGCAAAATATTATTTCTCACTTATTATCAGAGTCGGATTTTTAAAATGGACTGTCCACGAGATAGTTTGCGGATTTAAAGTTTAAAGGCTAACGTCATTTTGTATTTATATTTTAAGGGATGACTATGCGCGAGTCTTGGAGATGGTTTGGCCCGGATGATCCAGTGACCATTACAGACATTAGACAAACCGGCGCGACGGATATTGTCAGCGCCCTTCATCATATTCCTGCAGGCGAGGTTTGGCCGCTGGAAGCTATCAAGGCGCATAAGAATTTGATTGAAGCCGGCAATTCTGATCAAGCTCCACTTTACTGGACAGTGGTAGAGAGCATACCCGTTCACGAAGATATTAAGCTCGCCCGTCCCGGACATGAAAAATATATCGAGGCCTGGGCGCAATCTATGGAGAACCTTGCGCAGTGCGGAATAAAAACGATTTGTTATAATTTCATGCCCGTTATTGATTGGACGCGGACTGATTTAAACTATCAACTTCCCAGCGGGGCCTATGCCCTTCGGTTTGACCAAAAGAAATTCGCGGCATTTGATCTTTTCATTTTACAGCGCGAGAATGCCAGTGCCGAATATAGTGAGGCTGAAATCGCAGAGGCCGAAGATATTTTCAATGCGATGAGCGCCAAAGAGCGTGAGCAGCTGACGGAAAATATTATTGCAGGTCTGCCCGGTAAGATGACGGAGAGCTATGGGCTTGATGATTTTCGGGCGATGCTCGCCAATTACAAAGACGTCAATACGCAAACGCTGCGCAAAAACTTATTTTCCTTTCTGGAACATGTCTTGCCACGGGCGGAAAAATGCGGGGTGAAACTCGCCATACATCCAGATGATCCGCCGCGCGATATGCTGGGATTGCCGCGCATCATTTGTACGGCTGATGATTTAGATATTCTCTTTGAGGCTCAGCCCAGCCCGTCTAACGGGATAACATTATGTGTTGGTACTTATAGCAGCCGCCCAGATAATGACCTGCCCGCTATGGCGCGCCAATTTGGCCCGCGTATTCATTTTTCGCATTTGCGCGGCGTGAGCCGTGACCCGGATGAGCAGCGCTCATTTTTCGAAGCCAGCCATCTCGATAGCGATATTGATATGGTCGCTGTCATTCAAGAATTGCTCAATGAAGAAAAAAGGCGGGCTAAGACAGGGCAAGCCGATGAGGACATATTTATCCGGCCCGATCACGGCTTTCAAATGATGGATGATATAGGCAAGCAAGTAAATCCCGGCTATTCTACCATTGGGCGCATGAAAGGCCTCGCTGAAGTTCGCGGCGTCATTCGCGCATTATCCAGAACATAAAGATATTAATATGAGCATTGAGGCGACACCCAAAAGTAAATTTGCAAAAGCCTTAGCGCTGTTCTTGCCGGGGATATTTTTGCTCGGGTTTAATTTGGGAACGGGCAGCGTCACAGCTATGGCCAAAGCTGGCGCTGAATATGGCATGACACTTCTTTGGACGATTATTGCCTCCTGCCTTTGTACATTTTTCATGATCAACCTTTATGGCCGTTATACTTTAGTAACGGGCGAAACGGCGCTGCAAGCCTTTAAGAAACATATCCATCCGGCTATGGGCATGTATTTTATTGCAGCTCTGACGCTCGGTGTGGCTGGAAGCGTTATGGGCGTCATGGGCATCGTATCCGATATTTGCTACGAATGGTCCAAGACGATGATTGAGGGCGGCATAGCGCCAATCTGGTTCGCAGCCTTCTTCTCGGCACTGGTCTTTTTTATATTCTGGAATGGGAAAACTGAGTTTTTTGAACGTAGCCTTGCCGTGATCGTCGCCGTTATGTCAGCGTGTTTTTTAATTAATTTTTTCATTATGATGCCTCCGCCTCTCGAGATTATCAAAGGTGTGGTTCCCAGCGTTCCCCAAATTGAAGCCAAAGCTGGGGCAGGGCCTTTATTGGTGATTGCGTCCATGGTTGGAACAACGGTTTTTTCTGGTCTTTTTATTATCCGAACAACACTGGTCAAAGAGGCAGGGTGGACACTCAAAGACGAACGCACACAGCGCAATGACGCTCTTTTCGCTGTCGGCATGATGTTTATTATCAGCGCCTCGATTATGGCGGCGGCAGCGGGTACGCTTCATGCCGAGGGATTGGGACTATCCAAAGCCTCGCAAATGATTTCTCTTTTAGAACCACTTGCAGGGCCTTTGGCTACGGCGCTTTTTGCAACGGGTATTATCGCCGCGGGCGTGTCTTCGCAATTTCCGAATGTGCTTATGCTGCCTTGGCTGCTTTGTGATTATAATGAAACCGAGCGCAATATGACCCTGCCCAAATATCGCATCATGGTTTTTATCATTAGCTTGCTTGGTCTCGTCGTTCCGCTCTTTGGGGCGCGCCCTGTTTTGGTGATGATTGTCTCGCAAGCGTTCAACGCGGTTATATTACCGCTCACCGTGGCCTGTATTTTTTATCTCGCGAACCGCAAAGATTTAATGGGAGAGCATAAGAATAAGGCGCTCGCCAATATTATCTTAATGGCCATATTGCTGTTCTCACTCTTTACCTCATTCATCGCGCTTAAAGGTGTATGGCAATTAGTTTTTGCTAACTAATCTTCCAGCCGCGAAGTTAGTAAAATCAAGACGGTTTTACCCTGTCATAAGAGTCGGATTTTAAAAAAATCCGCAAAATCCAAGCTTCAATCCATAAAATGGACAGTCCGCGAGAGCGGCATCCCGATGGAATACCAAATAAAAAAAGGTGTTTTACGAGAGGCAACTCTCGCGGCAGTGATTTTAGAATAACGGCACTAGGTAATCCCGAAGTCTGAGCGGTACGATGGCTGTCGCCACCTGACCCAGCCGGTCTGGCTTCCACGTTACAATGACCCGGCACAGGCTTGGTCGTAATGTGCTTTTGCAAGCTCACTTGCATCTCGCAAATGAACAAAGCAAAGACACTCAAGCTGCTCAGTCTCACCGTCCAGTTGACAACAAACCTACGCGTTAGCCTATCCCGTGCAATTTCTTGAAAAGAAAATGCACTTCAACTGAAACTTACATCATCGAGGATAGTTTCCCGACGACACAAGAAATATAGGCCAGTTTCCCGTTAGTGAGGATTAATTTCAGTATTTATCTTATAAGTGCTTGAAACAATGCGGGAATAGTACCGTATAAATAAGGATTAAGTTCTTTAGTCACACCGTCGCAAGTCGCAAGACTTTCCCGGCGCCTATATCTAGGACACTCCTCATAGTTTATAATATAAATTTAAATATGAGATATGGATACCGGGCGTCTCTTACAGAGCCGCGTCGGCAAGACGGTTTTTCGGACAATAATTCCCGAAAAAAGATTGCACCTTAGCGGCTAGTTTGAGCGGTTTTAGGCCGCTGGCTGATGGGTCCGTTATTTAGGCAGAAGCCGACATGCATTCTTCTAAAGTTTATCTAATAAAAGACTTCATGGTCTACATTCAATAATTTATGTGCAATCTTTTTCGCTCTAGCTCCTTCAGCAAAGTATTCAACTTCGAAGTATTGTTTCGTGTCGCCCCCTTCTTTTATTTTACTTTTAGTCTGCTCTAATTGAGCCATATAAGTACGCAAAAGAGATACATATTGATCTAATGTCAAAAGAACGTATTCCTTAACATCAATTCTATCATTAAATGCATTATAAATAACAACGTATTCGCCAGCAATTATCTCCCAACCATATACGTTTGCTCCATATCGACATTCGTTATCATTAGGGTTAAGCGCATCAGACAAAAGTTTATTTATGTACTCGCCCCACCCCAATTCACAATGTAGCCACTCCGCTATTATTAAGCTCCCCAGAGGGGCCCCCTTTTCAGAAAGAACAAGCAGGCCATCATTGTCATAAAGGCTAATGTAAAGTTTGTCCTTAATCATAGTAAGGTACGATATAGAGACATTAAATTTTAGCAACTGGAACGCCCGCTTTCGGGTCTAAGTTCTGGGCGTTTATTGCCTCTGATCTTGTGGCATCGTCAAAGCAAAACTCAACTATCCCCGCGCCAACATCGGCTTTAGATATTTACCTGTCCAGCTGCGCTTTTCTTTCGCGACTTTCTCTGGTGTGCCGATTGCAACGATTTCGCCGCCGCCGTCACCGCCTTCTGGGCCGAGGTCTATGATCCAGTCTGCGGTTTTTATGACGTCGAGATTATGCTCGATGATGACCATTGTGTTTCCGCTTTCGACGAGTTCATTTAGCACGGTGAGGAGCTTATTGACGTCTTCGAAATGTAGGCCTGTTGTGGGTTCATCCAGAATGTAGAGCGTGCGGCCCGTGGCGCGTTTGGCGAGCTCTTTAGCAAGCTTGACCCGCTGCGCTTCGCCGCCAGAAAGCGTTGTGGCTTGTTGCCCGACTTTTAGATAGGTCAGGCCGACGCGTTGTAGCGTAACCATCTTATCGCGAATGCTCGGCACGGCTTTGAAAAAATCTGCCGCTTCATCAATGGTCATATTAAGGACATCGGCGATTGATTTGCCTTTGAATTTAATCTGCAATGTTTCGCGGTTATAACGCGCGCCTTTGCAGACATCACATGTGACATAGACATCAGGCAGGAAGTGCATTTCAATCTTGATAACGCCGCCGCCTTGGCAGGCTTCGCAGCGTCCGCCTTTGACGTTGAAACTAAAACGGCCCGGCTTATAGCCGCGCGTTTTGGCTTCGGGTAGTCCTGCGTACCAATCGCGGATAGGGGTAAAGGCGCCCGTATAGGTGGCGGGGTTGGATCGCGGCGTGCGCCCAATCGGGCTTTGGTCGATTTGAATAATTTTATCTAGATGCTCTAGCCCTTCAACATCATCATGGGGCATGGGCTGTATGGTTGATTTATTCAGGCGGCGCGCCGTCGCCTTGTAAAGGGTTTCGACGGTGAGGGTAGATTTCCCCCCGCCTGATACGCCCGTCACGCAGGTCATAAGACCTATAGGAAATTCTGCAGTTACATTTTGTAGGTTATTGCCGCGCGCGCCTTTGACGGTGATTTTTTTACCAGATGGCTTGCGGCGCTCTTTGGGGATAGAGATTTCTTTTTTGCCCGAGAGGTATTGTCCCGTCAGGCTTTTGGACTTCTTGATTTTTGCGGGCGTGCCTTCAGCCACCACTTCCCCGCCATTGACGCCAGCCAACGGGCCCATATCGACAACATAGTCTGCGGTTAAGATAGCATCTTCATCATGCTCGACGACAAGGACGGTGTTGCCAAGGTCGCGCAGATTTTGCAGCGTTTCCAAGAGGCGCGCATTGTCACGTTGATGCAGACCAATAGAGGGTTCATCCAGCACATAGAGAACGCCCGTCAAGCCAGAGCCAATTTGAGAAGCAAGTCGGATGCGTTGCGATTCCCCGCCAGAGAGCGAACCAGAGCCGCGGCCAAGGGTGAGGTAATCAAGGCCGACAGAATTGAGGAATGTTAGGCGGTCGCGAATTTCCTTTAGGATACGCTCCGCGATTTCCATTTGCTGTTTGTTGAGTTCTTTGCCGAGCTGCTCAAAGCGGTCAACGGCGTCTTTGATCGACATTTCGCCTGTGACTGAAATATCCATATCACCCACACGCACGCAAAGCGCTTCGGGTTTCAGGCGTTTACCGTGACAAGTCTCGCATTGCGCATCGGACATATATTTACCGAGCTCTTCACGCATCCATGTGGATTCGGTTTCGCGGTAGCGGCGCTCTAGGTTCGGGATAACGCCTTCAAAGGGTTTGGTGGTTTCATAGCGGCGGCCATCATCTTCATAGACGAATTTAATCTTCGCGCCTTTGGTGCCGTAAAGTACAACATCTTTTGCGCCCTCTGCGAGGGATTTAAACGGTTTATCCGTATTAAAGCCGTAATGTTTGGAGAGGGCCTCGATTGTTTGCATATAAAGGCCGCTGGTTTTATTCGGCCAAGCGGCAATCGCGCCGCCTGCTATGGATTTGGTATCATCTGGGATGACCATGCCGGGATCGAATTTCAGTTCTTTGCCAAGGCCGTCACAGACGGGACAGGCACCATGTGGGCTGTTGAACGAAAAGAGACGCGGCTCGATTTCCGAAATGGTAAAGCCAGAGACAGGGCAGGCGAATTTCTCTGAAAAAAGCATGCGTTCTTCGGGGGCATCGGCTTGCTCTGCAACAGCAAGGCCATCAGCGAGACGCAGGGCGGTTTCAAGGCTGTCGGCGAGGCGGGTTTCTAGGCCTTCGCGCACGACAACGCGGTCAACAACGACATCAATGTCATGTTTGAATTTCTTATCCAGCTCTGGCGCGTCTTCAATACGGTAAAACTCACCGTCAATTTTGGCCCGCTGAAATCCGTCTTTCATCAGCTGGGCCAGCTCTTTGCGGTATTCACCTTTACGCCCGCGCACAATGGGGGCGAGGATATAGAGCTTAGTATCCTTTGGGATAGTCATGACGCGGTCAACCATCTGGCTTACCGTTTGGCTCGTAATGGGCAGGCCTGTCGCTGGGGAGTAGGGAATACCAACACGCGCCCAAAGCAGGCGCATGTAGTCATATATCTCTGTCACAGTGCCTACTGTGGAGCGGGGGTTTTTAGATGTTGTCTTTTGCTCTATTGAAATGGCGGGCGAGAGGCCTTCAATGCTATCGACATCGGGTTTGCCCTGGAGTTCCAGGAATTGCCGCGCATAGGCCGAGAGGCTCTCGACATAACGGCGCTGCCCTTCGGCATAAATGGTATCGAAAGCCAGAGATGACTTTCCAGAGCCAGAAAGCCCCGTGATCACGATCAGCTTATCACGCGGCAGGTCAATATTGACGTTCTTAAGATTGTGCTCACGCGCGCCGCGAACTTGGATAGACTTAAGGCTGGACATGTGACCCTTACAAGGTTGTGGACAATATACGGCTTTCATGCCGCCAGAGATGGACTTAAGCGGCTTAAAACCTCAAAACAATAGAGGTGGTTCATGTACTTGCATATTTGTTGTGAGTCGTATAGAACAAAAAAAGAACAAATGGTCAGAGGTGAATTATGGCTGGGTCCGTAAATAAAGTTATCTTAGTCGGTAATGTGGGCAATGACCCCGAAATCCGTAGTTTTAACAATGGTGGTAAGGTCGCTAACTTTTCCTTGGCCACGTCTGAGAACTGGCGCGATAAGCAATCGGGTGAGCGCAAAGAGAAAAC
Source organism: uncultured Hellea sp. (assembly GCA_938007935.1). Lineage (GTDB taxonomy): Bacteria > Pseudomonadota > Alphaproteobacteria > Caulobacterales > Maricaulaceae > Hellea. Next base: position 33,982 of record CALLMD010000009.1, on the reverse strand, counting down.
GGAATGGCACCGCGTTGCAATTTTTAATGATGGTCTCGTCAATATTGTCGAGAAATATATCAAAAAAGGATCAAAGCTCTACATTGAAGGTAAGCTGCAAACGCGTAAGTGGACGGACCGTGACGGCAATGACAAATATACCACCGAAGTTGTACTCCAAGGCTATGGTGGTAATCTGACTATGCTTGATGGCCGCAATAGTGAAGGTGGTGGGTCGCGCATGGGCGGAGGCGGCGGCTACAATCAAGATAGCGTGGCCTATGGTAATCAAGGTCATTCAAGATCAGCCTCTACGCAAGAAGGCCCGACTGAAAACTTCGATCTGGATGATGAAATTCCGTTCTAGGTCGTAATAATACTGAAGATTCTTCCAAGGATTTCACTTCGACATACGTCTTATAGTTATGAGTTTGATATGCGTGCCATGATTGCGCCGCATTGTTCTCATGTTATGATGATTTAATTGCAAAGGTGAAGACATGGCGGGAATTCCCCAATATATGCAGGGGCGAGGCGTTTTTTTACGCGCGCTTTTGGCTGACCCGCGTCATTACCAAATTATCGTTTTATCGTCGCTTATCCTGCTTGGAACCTTTCATTTCGCGTTTCAATTGCCGTGGTGGCATGTCGTGGCCTGTGTGGGCTCGACGTTAGGGACACAAGCATTTGCGGATAGATTAATTGGCCGAAAATTTGATGCCCGTAGCCCGCTCATATCGGCGCTCTCTCTGACGCTTTTATTGCGAACAGGTTCGGTAACGCTGTCCATCGCCGCAGGTGTTTTGGCCATTGGATCTAAATATATTCTCCGCTGGCGTGGTAAACATATTTTCAATCCCGCAAATTTTGGCCTCGTTATTTTATCGCTGCTCTTTACGGGTGCTTGGATTTCACCGGGGCAGTGGGGAACAGCGCCTATATTTGCACTCTTCCTGCTCGGAATGGGCGGCATTGTGACAGGCAAAGCCAAACGGTGGGATGTGAGCCTGACGCTGCTAGTGAGCTATGCCGCTTTATTATTTGGGCGCGCAATATGGCTCGGCGATCCACTTACGATACCCGTACATCAATTACAAAGCGGAGCCTTGCTCATCTTTGCCTTCTTTATGATTTCGGACCCTAAGACAACGCCCGACGCAAGGTTAGGGCGTGTGCTTTATGCTATGATAGTCGCCGCGCTAGGCTTTAGCATTCAATTCGCTTTTTATAACGCAGCGGGTATTATACTTGCGCTGATTATCACAGCCCCGCTCGTTCCACTTATAGACAGATTTTTCCCGTCAGGTCGTTATCAATGGCCCAAATTCTCACTTTCACCTAATGGAGTTTCCAATGAAACAGTTCAAATACCTGCTGAGTAGCACTATTGCGATAGCAGCGCTTGCCACAGCGCCATCCGCATCTGCTTTTTGTGGTTTTTATGTCGCTAAAGCAGATACAGAGCTATTTAATCAAAGCTCCAAAGTCGCGCTAGTGCGAGATGGCGACCGCACGGTTATTACAATGGCCAATGACTATATTGGTGACCCGACAGAATTTGCCATGGTTATTCCTGTGCCAACAGTCATCACAAAAGAGCAGGTTCATATCTCTGATCCAGCCTTACTTGATCATCTTGATGCTTATACAGCGCCGCGTTTGGTTGAGTATTTCGACGAAAACCCATGTGAACGGCGTTACCGTAAAGAAATGATGATGAGGTCAATGAGTGCGGGCGGGCCTCAAGCTCCCGTAGCAATGATGGAAGATGCGGAAAGTCTAGGCGTAACAATCGAAGAGAGCTTCTCTGTCGGAGAGTACGACATCTTGATCCTGTCAGCCGAAGAAAGTGATGGCTTGCAAATATGGCTTGAAAAAAGCGGTTATAAAGTCCCGCCCAAAGCGCGCAAGACCCTTGGGAGCTATATCAAGCAAGATATGAAATTCTTTGTTGCTAAGGTGAACCTTGAAGAAAAAGCTAAGCAGGGCGGCGAAATGTTACGTCCAATCGCAGTGGCCTATGAAAGCCCTAAATTTATGCTCCCCATTCGTCTGGGAACCGTAAATGCCAAAGGTAGTCAGGACTTATTTGTTTATACCCTGACTAAAAACGGGAAAGTCGAAACAACAAATTATCGCACCCAAATAATACCATCTGATAAAGAGCTACCAATATTCATCAAAGATGATTTTGGTGATTTCTATAAGGATATGTACAAAACAGCAGCTAACCGTGAGGGCGGACACGGGGTCTTTATGGAATATGCATGGGATATGAATTGGTGTGACCCTTGTGCTGCCGACCCACTATCCAATGATCAGCTTCAAGAACTCGGTGTATTTTGGCTCAATGAAGGCCGGGATGACCAACCCATGCCGATGAGGCCTAAAATGCGCCGTCCTATGCCTATGGCTAAAAATGTATATGTGACACGGTTACATGTGCGATATGATGCGCAAAGTTTTCCCGAAGATTTAAAATTTAAAACCACGGGTGATAAGAAAAACTTTCAAGGCCGTTACATATTACGTCATGCCTATGAAGGTCAAATGGATTGCCCAGAAGCAGATGCCTATCGCAAGCAGGTGAATCAACGTAAAAACAAAGAGATTAATACACTTGCAAATCTAACAAATTGGGAAACAAGCTATATTCGTCAAAAGATTAAGGCATCAGGTAAGGGGGGATTCTTTTCTGAATTTCCAGAAAAACCGAAAAGTGATTGGTGGAATAATATCTGGCCGGGTGATCAAAAATAAGTTTATATTCTTGGTTAATCAGCGGTCACTGCTCAGTTAAATTTAAATAAATAAATTAAGGGTAACTACCTCTCAAAATTATATTTTGTTGGGGAAGTGCTTTGAAGTATTTATTAAAACACTATCATAAAAATACTGATGGCAATTTTGCTATTATGGCCTCAATTTTTATGGGAGCTTTGATGCTTGTTGGGGGCGGCGCGATAGAAATATCGCGCATGGTAAGTTTAAAAACCCAATTACAAGATATGGCAGATTCAGCAGCCCTAATTGGAGCTTATAGCGCGAGGAACGAGTTTTCTCAAAGGGAAGAACGCGTGCGGGAAAACATTTTCTTTAATCAGAAAGGTCTGACGGATCAGTCCATTTCGGCAAATTCGATTATTACTTTTAATGATGAAGCTGAGGAAGTGACTGTCCAAATTCCAACCCAAATGAACATGTTTTTTGGCGGGGTGTTGGGGCAGGACATTCAAAATATTAATGTTGAAAGCACGGCCTCCTATAAAACAGAAAAAGTTGATCCTGTTACGATTGCGTTTGCTCTGGATGTTTCTGGTTCAATGGGATGGAATGCGGGCTCTGGGGCGCCAAAAATTGATGTCTTGAAGCAATCGACGAAAATCCTCTTTGATGAGATTGAGGCTGGCACACCTAATCCTGCGTTATTACCGGAAAGTATCAGAACAGGTATGTCGGCCTATAATACTGACATCGTTGATGTGCAGGCTATGAACTGGGGTTGGGCGCATTTGGAAGGAGCTGTGAACTCATTATTTGCAAATGGCGGTACGAATTCAACGCCCGCTCTTGAGAGCGCTTATAAACAAATTAGAGATGATCGCCAATTTAGAAAAACACACGACCCAAGTTTCATTGAATCAAGTCATAGAGAGTATGTTGTCTTTATGACAGATGGAGACAATAACCAGGTTCTTTGGGATGAGGAGTCCGCACAAATATGCAATACGATGCGAAATGACGGTATAGAGCTGTTTTCAATTGCTTTTGCGGCCCCTGAAAAAGGGGAAGTCTTACTACTGGATTGCGCGTCCTGGAATGATGGTGTTGAAAAACCGGACGACCCTGAGATGGAAAGCTTTGAAGAGCTTAGCAAAAATCCAAATGATAAATGCGCAAAACCTGGTGAGAATGGCAATGCATTGGGATTGGCGAATGGCAATTCAGGCGGTGGTAAATCCCTTGGACATTGTAGGGCAAAAGAAGCAAAAGAAATTGACAAGTCTGAATATTATTTTGATGCAGAAAATGAAACAACATTTAAGCAGGCTTTTGCACGTATTGGTAAAGAGATTGCCAACTTAACTATTCGCACAAAAAGCTAAATTGTACTAAAATCATGGTACAAATAGCTTCGGCTCTAAAGCCATAAAAACCCTTCATTTATTTGCTGTTATCAACAGTAAATGCTACAAAACTTATAGCTTCGCCGCTCGATTCGAGCGGCGATAATTCTATTGGACTTTCCAAGTCACAAGCGGTGCTATGAGCGACGATACAGATATTCCAGATGAGGACGAAGACGGAGCTCCAAAGGGCTTGCCCGAGGGTATTTCACCTATAACAATCGAAGAGGAGATGAAAAGCTCCTACCTCGATTATGCGATGTCTGTGATCGTTTCGAGAGCTATTCCTGATGTGCGTGACGGCTTGAAACCAGTTCACCGTAGAATCTTATATTCTATGCATGAGAACGGCTTTACCCGTGAAAAGGCCTATAAGAAATCAGCTCGTGTTGTGGGTGATGTGATTGGTAAATACCATCCGCATGGCGATAGCGCCGTTTATGATGCGCTTGTGCGTATGGCGCAGGATTTCTCTATGCGGTTACCTCTACTCGACGGGCAGGGGAACTTTGGCTCAATTGACGGCGATCCGCCTGCCGCGATGCGATATACCGAAGTTCGTATGGACCGTCCTGCGGCCCAGTTGCTCGCTGACATTGAGAAGAATACGGTCAATTACCAAGAAAACTACGATTCTTCAGAAACAGAACCCGTCGTTCTTCCATCTCGGTTTCCAAATATCCTCGTTAATGGCGCAGGCGGTATTGCTGTGGGGATGGCGACAAATATAGCGCCGCATAATTTGGGCGAAGTCATTGATGCCAGTATTGCAATATTAGAAAATGGCGCGCTGACTGATGAAGAATTACTCGAAATTATCCCTGGGCCTGACTTTCCAACTGGGGCGCTCATTATGGGGCGCTCTGGTGCACGACAGGGAGTCTTGACGGGACGAGGTTCTGTAACCTTACGCGCCGTTGCAGAAGTCGAAGAAATTCGCAAAGATCGTATGGCAATTGTCGTCACTGAAATCCCGTTTCAAGTCAATAAAGCCCATATGATCAAGAAGATAGCGTCACTTGTTAATGAGAAACGCATCGAAGGAATCTCTGCTGTTCGTGACGAGTCTGATCGTGTGGGTATGCGGGTTGTCATCGAGCTTAAGCGCGACGCCGTTGCAGATGTCGTTTTAAATCAACTTTATCGCTATTCACAGCTTCAGCAGAACTTTAGTTCCAATATGCTAGCCCTAAATGGCGGTAAGCCAGAGCAAATGAATGTGCGCCAGATGATTGAGGCGTTTTTAAGCTTCCGTGAGGAAGTCATTGCGCGCAGAACCAAATTTGATCTCGCAAAAGCGCGCGCACGGGCCCATATCTTGGTTGGTCTCGCCACAGCTGTCGCAAATATTGATGAAGTAATCAAAATTATCCGCAGCTCAGCTAACCCCAAGGAAGCACGTGAGAAGCTAACATCAAAGAGATGGCCTGCTAAAAATATGGAAGCGATGCTTAAGCTTATCGCAGATCCACGTTCGATTTTACATGAAGACGGGACTATTCAGCTCACGGAAGAGCAGGCCAAAGCCATTCTTGAAATGCGCTTAATGAAGCTAACACAGCTTGGTATGGGCGAAATCACGGATGAAGTTGAAAAACTCGCCGCCACGATTACCGATCTTTTAGATATTCTCAGATCGCGTGAACGCGTCCAGACGATTATTCGTGATGAGCTGACCGAAGTTAAAGAGAAATTTGCAACACCGCGCCGTTCAATCTTTACAGAGGGCGGTCAAGACTTTGAAGATGAAGATCTCATTGCCGTTGAAGACATGGTCGTCACAGTCACAGCAAGTGGCTATGTAAAACGCACGGCCCTAGATACTTACCGCGCCCAGCGCCGGGGCGGCAAGGGCCGCGCTGGTATGTCGATGAAAGACGAAGATTACGTTACAACAGTCTTTGTCGCTAACACACATACGCCAGTCTTGTTCTTCTCATCCACGGGCATGGCCTATAAGCTCAAAGTTTGGAAACTTCCCTTGGGCGGCCCTGCGACGCGCGGTAAAGCTCTCGTAAACCTATTACCGCTTGATCAAGATGAGACCATTAACTCGATTATGGCTCTGCCTGAGAACGAGGAAGATTGGGCAAATCTCGACATCATGTTTGCATCACGTTCAGGTGGAGTACGCCGAAATAGTCTTGCTGATTTCACGCGCGTAAATCGTAACGGTAAAATAGCCATGAAGCCTGATGAAGGTGACGGCATCGTTGATGTCCGGCTGTGTGATGAAGATGATGATCTCTTGCTCACGACGGCTATGGGTAAGTCTATTCGGTTCCGGGTTACTGATGTTCGCCGCTTTGTTGGCCGCACATCTAGTGGTGTTCGCGGTATTAAACTGGCCGATGGTGATGAAGTCATTTCAATGGCTGTGCTACGTCATGTAGATGTCGAAACTGATGAAGCTCGTGCGTACATGAAGCATGCTAATGCTATGCGGCGTGCATTGGGTGAGGGCGATGATGAGTTGACGGATGATACAGAGATTGAAAGCTCACTTAATGAGGACCGCATAGGTGAACTTGGTGGAAAAGAACAATTCCTCTTAACGCTCGCTGATGATGGTTTTGGTAAGCGAAGTTCTTCTTATGATTATCGCTGTATGAACCGCGGCGGGCAGGGCGTAACAGCCCAAGAGCTGTCCCGCAAAGGCGCTGACAATGCCCGCTTGGTCAGAAGCTTCACTATTCAAGACGAAGATCAATTGATGATTGTTACAGATGGCGGCCAGCTTATTCGATGTCCTGTCAAGAATATCAGAATCGTCTCACGCTCTTCGCGAGGCGTAACAGTTATCCGAGTTAAAGACCAAGAGCGCGTGGTTTCAGTCGAGCGCATTGAAGATAATGACGATGAAGACGCCAACGATGATGGGCAAGAAACGCCTGAAGCAACGTCAGAGAGCTAGATCTATATATTTCTAACGGTATTTATGAGGCCGTGTGTCTTGATTCGCCGGATTATAGCGATCTCTCAAAGCGGTTTGTCTTGATTTCAGGCTTTGGTTTTTTCCATCAATCATCATCATAGTTGGAGCTGATGTCACGTTCAATGGGTCACCGTCCCACACGACAAGTGTTGCAGGTTTGCCTGTGCTAACTTCAGTGCTTGGTAAACCGAACCATTTCGCGGGTGTTTCGGTAATCGCAGAGAATGCTTTGTTCCAATCCAAACCATTCCCCACGGCATTTCCCGCATGTTGCGTCAGGGTCATAGGCTTGGAAACACCAAGAGCACCCGCATTGGTAATAACATAATCAACGCCCGCTTGATCGAGTAGCACCACATTGTCGAGACGCGCTTCAACTTGATCAAAGCTTGCAGGAAGATTTTCATGCGGGTCCACCATGACTTTAATCTTGGCCTTGGCTAAGTCAGCAGCGACTTTCCACCCTTCAGCTGCGCCTAAAACCATGATATCCAGATTGCGGTAATCGGACTTAAGTTGCACAATGTTTAAAAGCTCCGAAGCACGGTCTGACGCAATTATCAAAGGCATTTGCCCGCGCAAGGCCTTAACCAGCGCGGCCGCGTCTTGCCTTGATAAGGCGTCGCCATCATTCGGGCCCTTAAAGCGTGAAGGATAAGCGCCAGCATCATCAAGCGCGGCTCTTAATTGACGAAAAGATGAGGCGCGCGATCCGCCTGAATTGGAAGTCCCGCGTCCGCCAAGCTGGACGTAAATGAACGCTTGTTCTTTTTCGATTGAGTCAAATTCACCTGATAAGTTGGCTATTAAGCCTGAACCACCAAAGATGCTCTCACCGGCTGCGCGCGGAGAGATAACCGTATGCGTAACACCCACGCGGCGCGTATTGGCAATTGAAACTGCCTTGGGGTTAAAACTATCGCTCGCGAGTTCACTAATTGATGTTTCCGAGTCCTTTGAACTTATATCATTAGTCGCGTCTTCTGCGCCGACATCAACCAGACCCAATTGTGAGAATGGGGCAATCAGGCCAGGCGTTACCCATTTGCCATCTGCTTTGATAAATTCAGCATCAGCTGGAGCAACCAAGCCGGTACCTATTTGGGCGACCTTGCCATCACGGATTATAATATCAGCATTATTGATAATTCCGTCACCTGAATTTGTGACGAGTTTGGCATTTGATATGAAATAATCCTGAGCGATAGCCGGCAGAGCGATTGCGCTCAATAAAAGCGAGAGGGTAAATGATTTAAACACTGACATTATTCCATCTCCCCATATCCCAATCTGAAGTCGCTTTTGGGTTTCAGGCCCGTTGCCTTGTCAAAATATAAAGCTCCATCAATGAAAACTTTTTCTGGCCGCGCGTAAGTTGTGAAGGGATCATCTGACCAGAGTACAATATCGGCGCGTTTACCAACTTCGAGTGTGCCTGTTTCGTCTAATATACCTAATGCCTTAGCGGGATGTGTGCTCAGCCATTTCCACGCCTCGGCTTTTGAAATGTTAAGTCCCGCACGATTTCCATTTGCCCAAGTTTTAGCCACTTCCTGATTAAGTCTTTGAATGCCGTTTTCATCATCAGAATGGATCATTGCGCAGGCCCCAGCTGCATGTACAAAAGGTACATTTTCTAAGATGCCATCATAAGACTCCATCTTGAACCCATACCAATCGGCCCACATGGCGGCGCATGTATCGTTCTCTTTGAGAATATCACCAATTTTATAAGCCTCGACTGCATGGTGAAATGTCGTCACTTTGTAATCAAATTCTTTGGCGATATCTAAAATTTGCACCATTTCATCCGCGCGGTAGCAATGCATTTGCACCAAAATCTTACCTTCTAAAACATCCGCCAGCGTTTCAAGCTGGAGATCACGTTGGAAGTCTTCACCGCCTTTTTCACGTTTCTTTTGATAGCCCTGCGCCTTAATCCAGTTTTTCCGATACCCGGCGACATTGCCCATGCGCGAACCTGGTCCGCCTTTTTGTCCATAAACGCGTTTCGGGTTTTCTCCGCATGCCATCTTCATCGTATATGGCGCATCAGGAAACTTCATGCCTTGAACACTGCGAGAGGGCACATTGCGTAAGGTGACGCCACGTCCGCCGAAAAGATTTGCCGAGCCCGGTAAAATATGAAGCGTCGTCACGCCGCCTTGTAGCGCTTCATCAAAGCCGGGGTCTTGCGGCCAAACACCATGCTCAGCCCAAACTTCGGAGGTAATAGGTGAGGTTACTTCGTTCCCATCGCCATGCGCTCTTACGGAGGGTGTCGGGTAATTGCCTAGGTGTGAGTGAATATCGATAATGCCCGGGGTAACGTAGCGGCCTTCTGCATCGATTGTTACGGCGGCGTCACCGCTTGCATCTGCGCCAATAGCGTTTATTTTTCCGTCTACTAAAAGAAGGTTAGCATTTTCATATTCCTGTCCAGTACCATCAATAATCCTCGCATTTTTAATTAGAGTCGTTTCTGACGGCATGGGCGCATATGTGCTGGCAAAGGCTGTAGCTTTGTCATCATCTGTTTTTGTTTCCGTATCAGGATTATCGCCGCATGCGCCGAGTAAGGTAATTGAAGCTGCAACCAAAAGAGTAAAACGTAGATTTTTCATGACTTAAATAATCACGAGTTGGCGCGTTAGGCAAGATGAAAGCGAGCCTTAACTTTAAGGGCTTCGCTTAAAAGGTTTTGATATTGTTCTCGCGGAATTTCTATTGCGCCCATGGTTTCCAGATGATCTGTGAGAAACTGCGTATCAAGCAAGGTGTATCCGCCAGCCTTGAGGCGCTCCACAAGTTTCACAAGCGCAACTTTGCTTGCATTCGTCTTTCGGGAAAACATACTTTCTCCAAAGAAGGCCCCGCCAATCGATACACCATAAAGTCCGCCAACGAGTTCATCTTCATGCCAAACCTCAACAGAGTGCGCGTTGCCGCAATCATGGAGGTGTGTGTAGAGATATTCGATACCAGCATTAATCCAGGTGTTTTTACGATCGGGGGCGGCTTCCGCGCATTTTGAAATAACGCTGGCAAAGACCTTATCATAGGTAATGTCAAAAGTCATATTGCGCATAAATTTGGCGAGTGAACGTGACACATGTAAACCGTCCAAGGGAATTATTCCGCGCTCATCTGGGTCCATTAAAAATATACGGGGATCATCACGGGAGTCTGCCATAGGAAACACACCGCGACGATAACAATCGAGAAGCTCTTCAGGGCCAAATGAACTCATTTGGACTTCAAAACAGCTTTCAGTTTTTCAGGGCTTTCTGCATAAAGAAACCCGAAAGATACGGCACCTTCTTTTGTCACAGTGTGATGGTGCAAACGATGTGCGTGGACAAGCCGTTTTAGATATCCCGACTTAGGCGTGATTTGGAAAGGCCAGCGTTGATGCACGAGCCCGTCATGCACAAATCCATAGAGAATTCCGTAAATCGTAAAACCGAGCGCAATATACCAAAGCGGTGTCCACCAAAGAGAGCCAGATATAAATAGGCCTGCGGCTATAACGCTAAAACATACTGCGTAGAGATCATTTTTTTCAAAATAACCATCCGTATGAACATGGTGGCTTTCATGCCAATTCCATCCGCGCCCATGCATGAAGTGTTTATGGAAATAAAGCGCGAAGATTTCCATGCCAATGATACTGACAATCACAATGAGTAAGTTACCTATCATGCGCCTGTTCCAAATTTTCGATATGGCAAACGCCACCACGGTTCTTGGGGGTATAGATGATGCTCATGATGATAACCAAAATGAAAACAGGTCAAAAGAGATAGCCATCTCGGATAGTCATTTGTTCGGGCATTATGATGGTCAGGGAAGGCATCTTGGTGCCGATGCGTAAGATAAGTCCCAAAGTAGAAAAGCTGCACTGATGATAAAATAGCCGGTACTGCCCACATGATGATTGTATTAATGTAATCCGCGCCAAAGATAAAAATATAGGCGAGGGTAAAGCCAACTAAAATCAAGATCTGACGCCACCCAAAATATTGCGTGAAAAATTTATAATACCAAGGCCAAAAGGCGTGGGGATCATCGGCGTTAAAGTCCGGGTCTTGCGCAGTCCCTGGATTATCATGATGGGCGTGATGCGCGTCTCGCATGTAACTCCAATCAAAACCTGCATAAATAAACATGATGGTTTTGCCGATTATGGCATTTAGTTTTGGGTGATTGGGCGTGAGGGAGCCATGCATGGTATCATGCGCAATGATAAACATGCCCGCATACAGCCAGCATTGCACTAAAATTAAGGGCAGGGTAATCCAAACGGGCGCTGTTAGCGCATGAAAGAAAACGCTATAAATATGTACGGCTGCCCATCCGCAAATGACTATAGCTGCAAATACAAGACCTGTGCTTGTTTTGGCATTTTCTAAAGGCTGTTCTAATCCTGTTTTCACTAAACTCTCATCATACGATGCGAAATAAATGCAGCCAGACAAAGCAGAATAAACGCTCCGCCAAAGACTACGCTCCATGTTATTACCAAATCAGCCGCGCTTTGTCCCCGCGCTAAAATGCCGTAGAAAGCCTCAATGGACCAGTGGTTAGGCGTAAAGCGTCCCAATGATTGTAGCCATTCAGGCATCATAAAACGGGGCACCATTGATCCGCCTATGGCAGAGAATAACAAGACGATAAATGTAGAGACGGTATTCATCTGAGCCGCATTTGCTGTCAGGCTTGCAACGAGGAGCGCAATAGAAGCGGCGAGGGCGGCCGAACCCATACAGGCCAAGAGTAAACTTGGAATATGTTCAAAGATAGGAACGCCGAATGCAAAATGCCCTACGGCCACAATGATGGCGGCTTGAACAGTTCCAATGAGTGTTAGGAATAAAAACTTTCCGATTAGCATGGCGCTCGCCCCTTTAGGGCCCACTAAAAGCCTATCAGAAATCCCAGTATTTCTTTCATCCAAACTTATCGCCGCGCCTTGCATGGCTGAAAAGAGTAAAAAGAGGATGGCGGTCGCCCCAATGTAATAGGTTACGGATGGGTCTGTTACCTCGGTTTCCGTGTTATTAGGGAGCGCTGATATTTCGGTAAAGATGTTCGGCGCATCACGATTGGCGTTCGCAGCTAGCCGCTGTCTTAATTGCCCCATAAGAACCGTTGCCGCAACCTCCCGACTTGGGTCTTTGACTATTGTGAGTGATGGTGTGTTTGGATTTGCAATATCACCGTCAATAACTAGCCCAACATCATCTTGTCCTAGCTTTACGCGGGTCTTGATTGTATCCGCAGTCCAGTTTTCATCAGTCGATAATGTAAATTCAGCATCTTTGCGCAGAGTATCAGCAAACTCTTGGCTGGCAGGGGCCTCAGACGTTAAAGCCATAGAGACACGTAAATCGAGTGATCCCCCTGATGCATTGGAAAAAATAGCGGCAAAGATCGCAAATATAAAACCCGGAAGAACAAAGGCCAAAATAAGCGCGCCTTTATCGCGCCAGAGCCTAAGCCACATAATTTTAAATATGGCCGAAATCATCGTAATGCACCCGTCTTTTCAATACGGTGCATGAGGGATGTCAGGCCAGGACGGCGAACACTTATTTCGCGCACGAGTTGGTCGCCATTACGAAATGCCGTCATAAAAGCGGACACAAATGAGACTTCACTGGCTTTGGTCATGGCGGTCCAAATCGTTGGATGTTCAGCTTGGCTAAATTCAAAAGGTTTCATGGCTTGCAACGACTCTTCTGTTGGCGAAGTGGCGTAGCGCACCATGACTTCTCGTAGGCCTGCAAAGCTCGCTTCTAAAATCTTTGCGGGCGCGTCAAATGCGAGTTTTTTGCCCTCAGACAAAATAAGAACTTTATCACAAAGGGCTTCAGCTTGTTCTAATTCATGTGTGACGAGTAATACGGCCATACCTTGCTCTGCGAGTTTACGGGCGAGTCTATGCACCGTATCTCTGGCTGGAATATCTATGCCTGCTGTTGGTTCATCAAAAATGATAAGCTTTGGATCATGCATAATTGCGGCGGCAACATTAATTCTGCGCTTCATGCCGCCTGAGAGTTGGCTAACCAGCACGTCAGCTTTCCCGCTCATCTCTACAGCCTCTAAAGCCTGCGATACAGCGTCTTTTATACTAGAACGCGGAAGTCCCATGATTTTGGCAAAGCACTCAAGGTTTTCCTTAGTGCTCATATGAGGGTAGAGACCTATATCTTGAGGGACGAGTCCTAGCAGTTTCTGACGGTTATGATGTCTTATGACGCGCGTTCCATCAATATCAATTTGGCCATTATGTTCAACAACGCCGCATAAGGCTTTGATAAAGCTAGTTTTTCCTGCACCATTAGGTCCTATAACACCTATGAGTTCACCTGGCAAAACATCTAATTCTAAAGGATGTAAAGCTTGGTGGCTTCCATATGACACCGTCAAGTCTTTGACATGAAGGGCAGGTGTCATGTTCGAATAAATGAGAACTGAGCATCTAAGACGGAATTTAGCGTGTCGCCATTAGACAGCTCTGCGCGCGTCAGCGCCTCTTTAGCGTTGATAATATACCCAGATAAGCGCTCAAGCGCGGCCTCTGAGCCTGTAAGGGCAAGTATTGTCGCTTTGCCAATATCACGGCCTACAGTTTTTTCGGCTTCCGTGTCACTCATAAGCGTGTCTTTGACATCATCCATTAATTGAAAAGCGAGTCCCAGATGATGTGAAAAATCTTTTAGCGCTGATCTTTGCCCCGCGCTAGACCCTGCTAGAACGGCCGCGGCTTCGACGCTAAAGTCAAATAAGGCCCCCGTCTTAAGGGTATTAAGGCGTTCTATTTCAGAGATGCTTGCATTGGCATCTGTATTTGCAAGGTCTGCCATTTGCCCCGCAATTAATCCCTTTGAGCCTACCGCATAGGAGAGCAAATCTACAAGCTCAATGCGTTTCTCGGCGTCCACATGACTAAGACGCGATAAAACCCCAAAGGCCCGATTTAGGAGAGCTGTTGCTGTGAGAATGGCCGTGCTTTCATCAAAAGCGATGTGTGTTGTCGGTTGATTACGTCTGAGTTCAGCATCATCCATGCACGGAAGGTCATCGAGAATAAGGGATGCCGCATGAACCATCTCGGCCACGCATCCAACATCAATAGCCGCGTCTCCCTCAAATCCAGCGCCTTTGGCGACAAATACGCATAAGAGCGGACGAAAGCGTTTACCTGGCGAGAGAAGCGCGTGACGCTGCGCTTCATGAAGCCGCGCTGGCCATGTTTGGGACGAGGGAATTATAGTTGCAAGACGTGCATCAATTAGGCCCGTAACTGCCTTTATAGCTGCAAAATCATCAATATCAGTTGATAAATTATGTGGTGCATTCACAGTCAAATCAGACCTCCAATCCCTGCTTTTTGACATACTCTACGGTCATGTCAAACGCATTACGCGTAGCACGGAGAGAGAAAATATTAGTTTTCTAAGCGCTCTAATTGGATTTTAAACTCACCTTGAAATTCAGGTAATATGATTTGTTGATCAGATAGTTTTAGGGAGCTTTGTGCTATATCACCTTTGATGATTTTGAAATCATTTGAAAGCTTAAGCGTTAGTCCTTTAATGGACACTTTTGAATTAAGGGTTACTTCGACTATTCCGTTTTCCTCTAAGGTTGTATCAAGAGCGACTTCATTTCTTGTGGACCACCAATCGCCATATTCACCTAAGGTGCCAAACCACGCATAGGGTTTTACATGCCGTATAAATTTTTGTTCAAATTCGAATTTGTGCCCTAAAATATCTGGATGATTGAGTAAGACGAATGTTCCGCCATAGTCTTTTATCTTATCCGCGATTGCGAGAGCTTCGGGAAGGCGGTCACCCATAAGGGGTAGTTTTTCATCTTCCACAGTTATCGGGAACTCGAAAATATCTATCTCTGTTTCGAACGCGCGGCCTTTATTAAGCTGAAAAGGGAAATGCGTCAGAGACTTATTTGCTGTGGCGGCAGAGCTATATTTATATCCCGATCTAGCGAGAGCTTCTGGCAATAGATCAGGGTTTCGGAGAAAACCGGGACGGAAGGAGATGACTGCGCTATTTTTTGCAAAGGTTTCGAGTAGAAATTTACTGACGCGCAACTCACCTAAAAGGCTTGCCCCTTTGGTACGGTTTTGAGACAATACAAACGGTCGATATTTTGGGTAAGACTCGCGACCATCTCCCATTGGGAATTCGTGAAATTGAAGGGAATGTGAGACGCTATGGCTTGCGATTTCCATTCCTAAATCTTCTAACTGAGAAACATAAGACGCGCCTTCATCATTGATGAAGATATCATCATTGAAATCTTTCATATATTTTGTCTGAATAAAATAGGTGGCTTTAACACCCTCTTCTTTTTCCATTTTGGCGTAGTCAATTGCATTTTTTATTGATTTTGTGAAATCAACATCATGGGTGATAATTGTAGCGAGGGATTTCCCTTCGGGGACCGTGCCAAGTGTTATCGAGGCAGATGAAGAGGTTTTATAAGTGTTTAGTACGAGCCGTAAAAGTGCATCTAATGTAGGTTGGTAAGCATTGACATAGTTTTGAGCAATACCTGAATCTCTCCAGTTATATCCCTTGAGAAGGAGTTGCCCTAAATCAAATCCATAAGCAAAGCTACGGCCGCCACTTTCAAAATCCCGATATGTAATCGCGGCCTCACCATTTTCATAAACTGCAAGCGCTTTGTTTGTCAGACCCGTATAGCTATTTGACCCAGCGTTAAATTGTGATGTTTCATCATTTCCAATTTTAATCGTGGTTTTTTCTAAGGCCTTAAATTCTTTCGTTAAATCATGCGCCTCATTAAAAGTCATATAGGCGTGTTCTTTTGACTCCGTAATAGCGTCAAAACCAAAGACGTCTGACAGACCTCCGCCTAAGACATTCGTACCGATTAACGTTCCGCCGTCTTCTGGGTGTTGACGAATAGCCTTAAGAGCCTGCGGAGATATCAATTTCCCAGATATTGACGGATATACGAATACTACATCATGGGAAAGAGCGCGCTGATAATCTTTGGTTATAACAAACGGAATACCAATAGTTTTAAATCCATGCGCTAAACCAAGCCAATTGGAGTTTTCGCTTGTAAGCAAGACTGCCATTCGGCTTTCGGAACCGTCTGCATAAACTTCATATGACGTTGGCGAATATAAAATTTCAGGAGAGATCTGTTCTGGTCCTGAAACACCTTCAAATATATGGGTGCCTAAGGCACGTGGATAGAAATATCCAAGCAGTAAAATAACTAAAATAATAGCTACGATGACAATCTTTTGAACAAAATGCATTAAGCGTTCTCTGGGCCTTCAGAGGTCTTGAAGCCTACACGTTCCATAGACCCCCAAGTCGCTTTCTTGCCGCGTAGATGTTGAAATAAACCCCGCATACGCCAAAATGAGCAGAGTTGACGATAGCCAAAATTTTCTACGAATGCCGTTAGAAGAACTTTCATTAAATCCATAGGATTGGAAAATTGTTCGATTTCATCTTGCTCAATCAAAAGGGACATAGTGGTCACAAAAACGCCGAAACTAAAAATGATAGCCGTCAAGGCGCAGAAATATTTAAAGTCAAGCCATCCCAGTAAAACAAAAATTATCATCAGGATGTATCCCAAAATTTCCATGATAGGGCTTATTACATCAACGAGGACAAATGTTGGC
Organism: uncultured Hellea sp.; assembly: GCA_938007935.1. Lineage (GTDB taxonomy): Bacteria > Pseudomonadota > Alphaproteobacteria > Caulobacterales > Maricaulaceae > Hellea. The sequence goes on along the minus strand of CALLMD010000009.1, from coordinate 17,238 downwards.
AATGTGATCATGCCTAGGCGGCCGTATTTTGGGTTGAAAATCATTGATTTATGACGGCCTAAACATTCCATGGCGCCTCTTTGCCAACGGGTACGTTGATTGGATAGAAATTTTAAAGACTCAGGTGCTTCGGTCCAGCACACAGGTTCTGGGACATATCTAACAGAGTAGGGGATATCACGCTCTAGCATATAACGGTGCATACGCAGAACCATTTCCATATCTTCGCCAACTGTCGTTGTGTCATAGCCGCCAATCGCGACAGCTATATCTCTGCGGAAAATACCAAAGGCCCCTGAAATAATGGCGAGCGTTCCTTTTCTGCTAGCCGCGAGGCGCGCCATAAGAAAGGCTCTGATATATTCTACGACTTGTAGGCGGGGTAAGAATTTTTGGGGTAGACCGTATTTAGTAACTTGTCCGTTTTTAACGGTACACCCGTTTACAATGCCTACAGTCCCACCAACCGCAATCACATTATCTGAGGTTTCTAAAAATGGCCTTACGGCTTTTAATAAGGCGCCAGACTCCAAGAGCGAGTCCGCATCAATAACGCAAAAGAGCGGGGTTCTAACGCACGTAATTCCAGCATTAATTGCGTCAGCTTTTTTCCCATTTTTCTTATCCAAAAATAAAAGGTCTGGATATTTCTCAGACCCATAAATTTGCCGAATAGGTTGATGCGTAATGGTTTCATCATCTCTAACATGATGGATGGGCTTCATGCCAAATTCACGTATCATCGTTTCGGCGGTATCATCTGAAGAGCCATCATTAACAACAATAACTTTGAACTCAGGATAATGTAGCGAGAGAAGCGCCAATACACTTTCACGAATAGTATTTTGCTCGTTATATGCGGGAACAACAATAGATACAGGTAAGTATGATTCCGAACGCAACATTTCCCAATGCGAATGATCATCATCACGTTGCGAATGCTTGTTAATCTCGAACCATGCATGGGGAATACACCACGCATAGATTATGTTTTGGATTAGACCAACTAAAACGACACCGCAGCTTATCCATAGCATTGCCTGCCTAAATTCAGGACCCGCGGTAAATAACTCGAGTGCCTCAAACATTATACAAGCTCATGATTGCTTGTTCGGCATTCTAACGAAACTTCTCGAGCCATTCGGCTTGTCGCATCACTACCGCGTGACATGGTTTCAACAAGCTTTTTACCCTGTCGGCCCGTATTCCAAATTGCCTTTATCGACCAATATCGCACCCAAAGCAGAGGATCTTGGCTTAACTTATATAGAGAGGATATGGTATCCGTCCTGCGGGCAGTGTAAGCTAATTTTGCGGCTCTTATTTTTACTTTAGTGGAAGAATCAGAAAGGGCGTGCATTAAAACATCGCCCGAAGAATTATGCGCTGTAATTGTCGAAAGGGATGTGGCCGCAGCGCGAACACCATCGTCTGGACTTTCCAATAAGGCATCAAGATCCAATGACGTTTCAGCAGGCATGATTAAGACGAGGGCTTCCAAGCACGCAGCCTGTACACAAACATTATCGCTGTTTCTTATATGTGTTTCAAGGACAGGCGATATATGCGCCCCAAACCGAAACAATATATCTGCAAGTAATTGAGGGTCAGAAGGAAAGGCCGTACTTATAGACTCTATTATGTCATTGATGAATACATCTGCATTTCTACGCGTGAGGCAGCGTGCAGACGTTAAGCGAATATACTTTTTTGAGGACGATAATCCTGCGTGAATTGAGAGCAATGATGCTTGTGAGTTCAAATAAGAAAGCACCTGCATAGCCTCCATACGGCGGCCAATTGTTCCCATCTCTGTGGACTTTCTAATTTGAGGCTCAATATCAATATGCTCGGCAATAGTCCTTAAAGTTTCGGCGCGTTTTCCGTTAAGGGTACGAAAGTAATTGAGAAATACTTCATTAAAAACCTTACTGTTTTCGATATTAAAGACCAAATTGTCATTTGCCTCTAAATTGGATTTTAGGGCGGTATTCAGTAAGAGTTCGAATTCAGATTGTTTCTTTAATCTATTGTTTTCATTGTAGTTTCTTATAATTCTGCGTAAGCTTAAGATCAAGCAAAGGCATATGGACACCCCAATTAGTGAGATGGAAATCGCCCAAAACAGCGTAAGGAGGCTGAGCTCAATATTTATGAGTAAATCCAACATTTATCGCATTTCTGACGTAAATATCTTCCCGATTGTCTCGTGCAACATTAAGATGAAGGTCAAGTTTGGGGCTGACCTCGTAACTTATACCGCCAAACAAGCTCTTGGTTGTAACCACTAAACCATTGACCGCTTCTGGTGCGCGGGCAATACCAGCATTTAGTTTCCATTTATCTGCAACTGGATAGCTCCCATTTACGAGCCACCCTGCTTGATCTTTTTCTTGATTTTGCACTGTACCAATAATACGGCCGGTTAACCTGGCTCCATTATTGAAGTAAGCGGTCACTTCTGGAGATATATTATGAATTTTTGTTTCTGTGTAATTGTCCCGACGGTAATGTAGCGTCGCAACAAGAGTTGGACCATTTTCAATATCAAGCTTTTTGCCAATTCGGCCACCATAATGAGTCTTAGGACGAAATAGGGCATCTGGTGTAAATCCTGCTTGTAAGCCCCAATCCCAGTCACCGCGTTTTGCTGACGATATACCGCCCTCAAATTGAACGTTTTCTACGCTAAACCGTTTATATCTGTTAGCACTTGCATGATACGCAATGTCATTTGGTGCATATTCTGCTCGCAAATATTGATTATTCCAATTGGTCTGATCTGTATCTTCAAAGGTGCTTTGTCCTGCTCCACCATCAATACGCCACGTATAGGGGCGGTTCGCTCTTTTTGCTTTTCTAACATTCTCAAGGGCTTGTAGAGCATCAGAGCGATTTGGTGTTCGTGACAGTATAGACAAGAAAGTTTTTTCAGCGGCATTCAAATTACCTTGATAATAATTCAAGCTTCCTGTGGCTAACAACACATCATCATTGCCAGGGTAATCAGACAATAACCCTTCAAGAACAGTTTTGGCTTGTCTGTGGGCACCTTTCCAAGACAGGATTCGGCCCTTCAAAAACAGGTGATCATAACTATTTTGAACCTCAGTATCTTGTAGTGACATTAGGTGCAGCGCATCATCAAATTTTTGAGCTTCGATTAAAGTCTGAATAGAGTCCATAATGATGGAATCTTCTGAAGCATAAGACTCTTGCACGTATGAGAAGATGCTGAGTAATATTATAAAAAGCGTGGTCAAAGCTTGGGTTAGAACGCGTTTATTTGGATGACATTGGAACATTACTGATTTCAACCTTCCAAGTGTTTACGAGCGCGCATCAGAACTTCGTCTGGGTTGAAAGGCTTTGCTATAAAGTCAACAGCGCCCCTCTTAAACCATTCAGATGCCTCATTCCGGTTAGACATGGCTGTTAATATCATGACAGGAATGGATTTAAGGTTAATTTTGTTCTTAATTTCATAAAGCACAGCCGTACCTTCAAGGCGTGGCATTAAGCGATCTAAAATCACGAGATCAGGGGTGTGGGTGGACAGATATTTGATGGCAGCAACACCGTCATTAGCTGTTTCAACATCAATTCCATCAACTTCGAAACGATGACGCAAGAGATCTCTCACAGCGCTATCATCATCGACGATTAATACGCTGGGTTTATTTTTTTGCAGGATTTCTTTGATTCTTAAAACAACGGGTAAAACCTCAAAAGCATTTGCAAAATAGTCTGTAATACCAAGGCTCAAGGCTTCAGCAATATCAGCCTGATTCTCTTCAGGTGTTATTAAAATTGTTGGTAAATCAATAAGATCAACCAATGTTTTAATATATTCAATGAGCTTGAAGCCTGAGAAGTCAGGTAATGTTTTCTCGGTAACAACAATATTTGGCAAGGCTTGATCGCACTGAATTATTGCCGCCTCTACCGTGTGACATTGATGCACAATATATTCAGGCTCTAACATGCTGGCAACCAAGGCCGAAACCCATGGATCCTGATAGACGACAAGAATAGACTTACGGTCCGGAGTAGCCGGGGGGGCTGGGGAATAGTCATCCCCGGCTTTATTCCGAACCGTAGAGTCGTTACGAAGCCAATTTGGCTCCGATTTGTCCGTTGCCGAACAAATTTGGTGAATTGAATGAATTATATTTATGAGCGAATTTATCGCCCTAGCTTGCATATCATCTGTGCAAGGTAGTTTTAGTATAGCTTCTAGGGACTTTGCTTGTTCTCCAAGCTCAGGGAACCCGTACATAAAGGCATTGCCTTTAATCTTATGAGACATTGATAATGCATCAAAGAGCTTAACGTTATCCGCACAGCCGTCTTTCAGGCGCGAAATCGCATCCTCAAAGACAATCGCAGCGTTAGACAGATAGCCGAGATAGTTCTCCGCAGCCTGCTTTTGCTGGCTTGCCAGATTTTCTGGCCCGTTTCTCATGGATTCCCCAACCCAATTGACATGTATGCCAACTCAACACGAAAGTTAAGTTGGCGTTAGTGCCCCACACATAAACAACTTACTGCATTAAGATTTATGGGCGATTAGGGATTGTAGTTAAGGATTTGCAAATATTGAGGGCACTAAAGGCCTGTGGCTACACCTTCTCGGCGGGGATCAGCACCGCCAAGTAAGCTGCCATCGCGATTGCGATATATAATGTGAAGACCACTAAATTCGCCTTTACTCCGTCTTACTTTATGGCCTTTTGCTTCAAGGCTTCCCACGACGTCTTCAGCTAAGCCAAATTCTTCTGCTGGAGACCCTCGGTCAATTTCTTGGGTTGTTTCATCTTTAATGCCTTTCGCTTCAACGCTTACGCGGCCGTTGCGCGCGATGAGGTTTGGCAGTTCTATGGCTTCTTGAGGTGTTAGGCCCCAATCAATAATACCCACAATCGTTTTGGCGGTATAGGCAATGATAGAGTTTCCGCCTGGCGAGCCAGTCGTAAAAAGAAACTCGCCATCTGGATTAAAGACAATATGCGGACTCATACTTGAACGTGGGCGCTTGCCTGGGGCAGGGGCATTGGCAATAGGAAGACCGTCTTTATCTACAGTCCGGAAAGAGAAATCTGTCAGTTGATTATTGAGCATGAAGCCATTGGTCATACGCTGACTACCAAATGGCGCTTCAACCGTTGTTGTCATTGATACTGTGAGGCCGTCTTTATCTACGATAGTAAAATGAGACGTTCCAGGACTGTCGGGAGTGGCATCCTCGCCGCGAATAAAGGCCGATGGATTACCAGCTTTAACATCTTGAATGGCTTTATCAGGCTGAATAAGGCTGGCTCTGGATTTAAGATAATCCTTATTGAGCAACAATCCTGTTTCAACCTCTACAAATTTGGGATCAGCCACATATTTATCTCGATCAGCATAGGCCAGAAAACTCGCCTCAGCGAATTTATGCCAGCCTTCTGGTGACTGTCCTAAACTTCCCATATCGAAGTTCTCTAAGATACCTAAAATGGATTGAACCGCAACGCCGCCGCTAGACGGTGGCTGCGCGCCACAAATAATATGTTTTCGGTAAGTCGAGCATAAGGCTTCTGATTTTAAGGGCTTATAGGCCGCCATATCCGACAGACTAAGTGTTCCGGGCAGGGGTTCTTCACGTGTTTTAGCAATGATGGCTTCTGCTATTGAACCCTCAAGTAAAGCTCGCGGGTTAGCAGCTATGGCGCGTAATGTCTCTGCATAAGGTTTGTTATCCCGTAGAAACCCGACTGGAATGGGTGTTTTACCATCTTCTAAAAAGAAGTAAGCTTTTGCGTCTGCGTCGCGATTAAGCACGAACCTACCCATACGCGCTGTAATATTTGCCATACGGGGGCTGACTTTAAACCCATCCTCGGCCAACTTGATGGCTTGACCAAATTGGTCGCCCCATGACATTTTGCCATAATCCTGATGGGCCATATGAAGCATAGTGACGGCGCTAGGCACGCCAGTCGAGCGTCCAGATGCAATGCCATCAAAATATCGCAATGGCTCTCCCGTCTCAGGGTCCAAGAACATCTCTTGTGTCACAGCTGCCGGCGCAGTTTCGCGGCCATCATAATTCCAGACTTTTGCTGTTTTGGGATCATAAACCAGCATAAAGGCCCCGCCGCCCAACCCTGAGCTTTGCGGTTCTACCAAACCAAGAACCGCCTGCACGGCAATGGCGGCATCTATAGCAGAGCCGCCAGCTTTCAAGACATCCACACCCGCTTGCGTTGCCAATGGATTGGCGGCTGCGACCATACCTCCAGAATGGGACACAGTTTGGCCAATTGCGTATTCCGTAGTTGTTTGATCGGCCTGTTTCGGCGCGCAGGCCATGACAGTAAGGGCAGACCCTAACATGAGAGCGGTAAAGAATTTCATAGATTGAACCTTCAAATAAGGTAGTACAATAGGACAGAAACTCATGAGAGCAAGTCCCAAGCCATAAAGAGTGCGTTAAATGGAAAGCCAAAACTCAATCATCGACGTTGGTGGGTTGCGCGTCGGGCAGGCGCATGACGCAAGCGCCATGACGGGCGTAACTGTAATTCTGCCAGATGAAGCTGCTACATGTGCTGTTGATGTTCGCGGGGGCGGTCCTGGAACACGTGAAACTGACACACTAAATGATGGCGGACTCATTGATAAAGTGCACGCAATTGTCCTCTCAGGCGGATCGGTCTATGGCCTAGCTGCAGCTGATGGGGTTTGTGCTTGGCTTGGACAGAAACGCATCGGCTATGCGCCGGGGCCTTCACCAATCCCAGTATCGCCAATTGTTCCTAGCGCTATATTATTTGATAACGCCAATGGTGGTGATAAAGATTGGGGCCTAGAACCACCTTTTAGGCAATTAGGTATTCAGGCTTGTGAAAATGCGGGGCATTCGTTGAAACTCGGAAAGCAAGGCGCAGGATATGGCGCCACCGCTGGAATATATTTTGGCGGAGTAGGGAGTGCGTCAGAGAGAATAGATAGGGTAACAGTTGGAGCGCTTATTGCAGCCAACCCCGTTGGATCGCCATATATGCCAGGTACGGATTGTCCTTGGGCCTGGGCCTTAGAGCGCGATGGTGAGTTTGGCGGGAAGAGACCCCCACAAGACTATATTCTACAAGCAGCAACAGATACCAAACTGGCTTTTCTCAAAGGGGCAGGCCAATCAACCGTCATTGGCGTCGTCGCGACGAATGCGGCTCTGACTCAAAAACAGCTAAAGCGCATATCCATTATGGCCCAAGACGGTATAGCCATGGCAGTCCAGCCGTCACATACACCGCTGGATGGGGACACCATATTTGCGCTCTCAACTGGAACCCAAAAATGCGAAAGCCCTGTGGCTTTAGCAGAAATTGGCGCAGCTGCTTCACGCTGTGTTGCGCGCGCTTTGATGCGCGGCGTCTATGAGGCAAAGCGTGATTAGTCCCATAACATCGCGTCATTACGATCAAATATTAAAAATAAACCAAGAGTTCGTTCACTGGCTATCGCCTTTAGATTCCAAAAGATTAGACTGGGTTCTCTCGATAGCGAGCTATAAGCGCCAATTAGATAATGCTCAGGCCGTCTTATTTGGCTATGCGCACGATGCTGAATACCCAGATCATAAAAATATGACGTGGCTTAACCAGCACGTTGAAAACTACTTTTATATAGATCGCATCATTATTGACCCAAAATCGCAAGGGAAGGGCTACGGGAAAGTACTCTATCAAGATATTGAAAAATTCGCTCGAAAAGTAGGCCATGCCCATCTGGCTTGTGAGGTAAATACTAAGCCCAATAACCAGAGATCACACGCTTTCCACCTCGCTATGGGGTTTATTCCAATTGGTGATCAAGATTACCCCGATTTTGATGCTGCCGTACGATATTATAGAAAGTCACTTTAACTTTATTCTTTATGTCGGGGATGATTTCTCTACTTTTTCTGGTTTTAATAAGAAGTTAAGTGACGGGCGGGAAGAAGCCCTAACTGGTATTTTATGATATGAATGATGGATTAGAGCGACGATCTAATGAAAACAACAGCTTAGCCGTCGACGTGTGTAATTTGTGTTCAGTTTAAAAGTTTATGGGTTTCCTTGGCGCACCCAATTATAAGAGCCCTGCGAACAGTTTAGCCTAATTCTAGTTTCCTAATTAACTACATTAATAAGGAAATGCTATTGACGCTATATCAATAATTGGTAATTTTTAACAATGATGTTGATAAAGTTCATTGGCTCGGCCTATTGATACAATAGAGAATATCTATTGGAGTTTCATCATAAAACTCTGTAGTCACAGAGAATAGTAAATTCATAAAATGAACGGAGAAAACATGAGTAATCAAGGTAAGTGCCCCGTAATGCACGGCGCGAACAAAGCCGCAGCATCAGGCAGCACATCCAATCAGCATTGGTGGCCAGAGCAATTAAATCTAAAAATTTTAAATCAAAACTCGGCTAATGTGAATCCAGCGGGTGAGTCCTTTGATTATGCCGCCGCCTTTAAAAGCCTTGACCTTGCTGCTGTTAAAAAAGACCTAACAGCGCTGATGACAGATAGTCAGGATTGGTGGCCAGCTGATTACGGAACTTATGCAGGTTTATTCGTGCGCATGGCTTGGCACAGTGCTGGGACTTACCGCACATATGATGGCCGCGGCGGCGCAAATTCGGGATCGCAACGTTTTGCGCCTCTCAATAGCTGGCCTGATAATGGCAACCTTGATAAGGCGCGACGTCTTCTTTGGCCGATTAAGCAAAAATATGGTAAGAAACTGTCTTGGGCAGATTTGATGATTTTAGCGGGTAACGTCGCTATGGAATCTTGCGGATTCAAAACATTTGGTTTTGGCGGCGGACGTGAAGATATATATGAGCCAGAAGAAGACATCTATTGGGGCCCTGAAACAGAATGGCTTGATGATAAGCGCTATACGGGCGAGCGTGAGCTTGCAACGCCGCTAGGCGCCGTACAAATGGGTCTTATCTATGTAAATCCAGAAGGCCCGAACGCCAATCCTGATCCGCTAAAGTCAGCTTTCGATATTCGCGATACCTTTGGCCGTATGGCGATGGATGATTATGAAACTGTAGCTTTGGTTGCGGGCGGTCACACATTTGGTAAAGGTCACGGCGCAGGCCCCGAAGATAAAGTCGGCGTTGAACCTGAAGGCGGCAAAATCGAAGCCCAAGGCTTTGGCTGGCTTAACACCCACGGTACGGGCAAAGGCGACGATACAACCACGGCTGGTTTTGAAGGCGCTTGGACGCCAACACCAAATGAGTGGAACATGGAATATTTCGAAGTCCTGCTTGGAAATGAATGGGAAAAGACGACAAGCGCGGCAGGCCATGTGCAGTGGACACCAACGGCCGCCTCTAACGCGCCGCAAGCTCCACAAGCGCATGATCCGTCTAAGACACAGCCGCTTATGATGACAACGGCTGATATGGCCCTGAAAATGGACCCCGCCTATCGTAAAATATCGCAAAACTTCCTCGATAATCCTGATGAATTTGCTGATGCCTATGCCCGCGCGTGGTTCAAACTGACTCACCGCGATATGGGCCCCAAAGCTTGTTATCTCGGTAGCGAAGTGCCTGCGGAAGACTTGATCTGGCAAGACCCTGTGCCGGCAGGAGCTCAGCTAAGCGATGCACAAGTTGAAGGCCTTAAAAAAGCGATTATGGCAACTGGGCTTTCTGTTTCTCAGCTCGTCACAGCAGCTTGGGCGTCGGCCTCAACTTTCCGCGGCTCTGACAGGCGCGGCGGCGCGAATGGCGCGCGAATCCGCCTTGCTCCACAAAAAGACTGGGCGATCAACAAAGCTTCAGGCGTTGCCGCTGTAATCTCCCAACTGGAATCAGTGCAGTCTGATTTTGATGGCGATGTATCTCTTGCCGATTTGATTGTTCTTGGCGGCAATGCAGCCATTGAAGACGCCTGCGGGATTAATGTTCCTTTTGTTTCTGGCCGCGGCGATGCCAGTCAAGCACAGACAGATGTCGATAGTTTTGAAGTTTTGGAGCCAACATTTGATGGTTTCCGTAACTACAAAAACACGGATGATCCGCGCTCAACAGAAGCCCTTCTCGTTGACCGCGCGCAGCTCTTGGGCCTAACCGCGCCTGAAATGACAGTCCTTGTCGCTGGGCTACGTACACTTGGCGCTAATGCAGATGGCGGCAAGCACGGCGTCTTTGTTGATAGTGTCGGAACGCTCACTAATGACGGGCTTAAGAACCTTCTCGATATGAGCACGGAATGGAAAGCCACGGATGCGTCCGAAGAAACATTTGAAGGCCGTGACCGCAAGACAGGAAAAGTCAAATATACGGGCACACGCGCTGACCTCGTTTTTGGCTCAAACTCAATCCTACGCGGATTGGCAGAATTCTACGCCGAGAGCGATTCCAAAGAGAAGTTCGTCACTGACTTCATCGCGGCATGGAACAAAGTCATGAATGCAGACCGTTTCGATCTAAGTGCCTCGGCCCGCGCATAACCGCGTTTAGTATCAAGATTTGAAGAAGGCCTTTGGGGCCTTCTTATGCTGATGGGTTGAGTTTTCTAGTCTTTTAGACGAATACTACATCCCTTCGCTCAGCGGATATAGACAATATAGAGGACGTTTTGGATATTGGATGTAGCGCTGGCGCTTTGTCATTTATGGTGTCCAAAAAAGCTAAGAATGTTTTAGGGGCAGACTTAAATACAATTAGTGGCGGGCGGGGAGGGATTCGAACCCCCGATAGACTTTCACCTATGCCAGTTTTCAAGACTGGTGCATTCAACCACTCTGCCACCCGCCCATATGCAAGGTTGCTTGGTTTGCGCGCTGGCTCTAATCGGTTTTCGGGGCAGGTTCAACATCTTTTATGGGTAAAGTCGATAAAATCCCATTCCATATTAACTTACCAGTAACCGTGTAAAAAAACTACGCGTTAAGGCTGTTGCCTAACTTGGATTTAAAGGTGTTCGTTTAGCTTAACATCCAATGAAGGCAATAGGGTCCGTTAGAGGCGCATACTTCATTGATAATAAAGAGTGGGCAGCCTGCTTAGCGTGGGCTTTTAAAAGGTGAGTGCAGATGTTAGTCTTTAACAAGTCAGGTTATAAACAAGTTCTTTTGGCATTAAGTGCTGGAATAGTGGCGCTGGGGAGTTCCGCTTGTTCAACAACCAAAACAGTTAAAGTGGCTCAAAACGCGCCAATTACTTATAAAATCGGGAAGGGCGCTGCTCAATATGCTTCGGTAACGATGCCGCGTCATAGTTCTCCTACACCTTATACGTCATCACGCCAAGTCGCGCCTCAACTGTCAATTCCGCAGGTTTCCGCTCCTCAAGTGGCACGCCCTCAACCATCGAGCCCAAGCCGATCTACATTTGATCAAAGAACTGTGGATCGCGATCTGTATAAGCATCAGAAAGTTGGGAAAACCTATACAATTATGGGTAAGTCCTACACGCCAAAGCATGAGCCTGCTTATAATGTGGTCGGAATTGCCTCTTGGTATGGTGACAAATTTCACGGAAAGCCAACGGCTACGGGTGAAATCTACGATAAAAATGATATGACAGCTGCGCATAAGACTTTGCCGCTTAATAGCATGCTTCATGTTACCAATCTTGAGAATGGCCGTACGCTGATGGTTCGACTTAATGATCGCGGGCCGTTTATTGGTGACCGTATTATTGATTTGTCAGAAGCGGCAGCTAAAGCTCTTGGGACACAAGGTAAAGGACTGGGTAAAGTTCGCGTTCAATATGCAGGACCTGCCGACCCTATGGCCTCTAAACGCGGTGTTCCCGCGCCTCAGCCGCAAGTCGTTGAAGCTCCGCGTCCAGTCACGCCGTCTCCTGCTCTGCCAGCGCAGCCTGAGTATCAGCCGCTTCGTCAACAACCATCTGAGCAGCCTTCTTATGAGGCCACTGCGCCTGCGCCTTATAATGCACCTGTGCAAGAATATCAGGCGCCGCGTGTTTCCGCGCCGGTTCCTGCCCCTATTGCGCCAAGTGCACCCCAGCCAGTTGCGCCACAAGGCGGCGAAGAAGAAGGTCAAGTGACTTTAACGATTAAAGGCCCTATTCATGTGGCTGGACATTCCAGCGTAAGTGCTCAGCCTCGCCTTATCCGCGGTGTTGTCAGGCCCTAAGATGTAATTCTTTGATCTCGGGCTTGTTCCCGCCACAAAGCTAAGGCATTTAAGACAGGCACCCTTGGGTGTCTGTTTTGATTCTATGTCGAGGTTCATGTGTATCGTCCTGCTTTAGCTTTTCTCTGCCTTGCTATGACACTGCCTGCCGCCATGCCTGCTTTCGCACAAGATAGCGGTTTTAAAACCAAGGCCCCTCATGCCGTTATTATGGATTTTGAGACCGGTGAAATTCTTTATGAAAAGGACGCCAGAGAGCCAATGGCGCCCGCCTCTATGACAAAGATCATGACAGCGGATATGGTTTTTGAGGCGCTAAAGAATGGCACTGTCACCGCAGATACTGAATTTCAGGTCAGCGAAGAAGCTTGGAGACGTGGCGGCGTTAAATCAGGATCTTCTACCATGTTTCTTGATGTGAATTCCTCCGTGCGGGTGGAAGACTTGCTTAGAGGCATCATTATTCAATCAGGTAATGATGCTTGTATCGTCGTCGCGGAAGGTCTTGCTGGGTCTGAAACCGCATTTGCTGACCAGATGACAGCCAGAGCTCAAGAACTAGGTCTTTCTTCCGCGACATTTAGAAACGCTACGGGCTGGCCACATCCAGAACATCAAATCAGCGCATATGACCTTGCAAGGCTCGCGGCGCACTCAATCAAAACATATCCAGAATTTTATTCAATATATAGCGAGAAGTCCTTTGCCTGGAATAAAATCCCTCAAGGTAACCGTAATCCGCTGCTTGGGAAGTTTACTGGCGCAGACGGCATGAAAACGGGTAGCACTGAGGCCTCTGGTTATGGGCTGGTTGGTTCGGCTAAGCGCGGTGCAGATCGCCGTATTGTTGTTATTAATGGTCTTAACAGCAAGTCAGAGCGCGCAGACGTAAGCCTGCGCCTTATGAGAGCCGCTTTTGATCAATTCAAAGTCTATGAGCTTTATAAAAAAGGCGATATTATTGGCGATGTCGAGGTGTATATGGGCAAAGCTGACAAAGTCAGTGTTCGCATTGATAAAGATGTAAAAGCCGGAATTTACAGAGGTGATAGATCAAAACTCTCTGCTGTTATGGTTTCAAAACCGGTTAGCGCGCCGATTACAGCAGGTGAGCATATCGCTGATATGATTGTTTCTGTACCGGGTCGTACTGAACAGAAAATTGCTCTATATTCAACTGAAGATATAAAAGCTAAGTCAGCAATTTCAAAAGCTTGGACAGTTCTGCTTAACAAGATTCGAGGATAAAATGGCGCAAGAAAGTATAAAGCCAAAGGGCAAATTTATTACCTTTGAAGGCGGTGAAGGCGCAGGCAAAACAACTCAGGCGAAACTGTTATGCGATGCCTTGCAGGGCGCTGGCGTGGAGACTTTACTCACACGCGAACCTGGCGGCACATTTGGCGCTGAAGCCATACGTGATTTAGTCCTAGAAGGCACGAAAGATCGTTGGTCTGGTATGACTGAATTGCTTCTTATGTATGCTGCGCGCCTCGATCATGTTGAAAAACTCATCAAACCCGCCTTAGAGCGCGGCGTATGGGTTGTGAGTGACAGATTCGCTGATTCAAGTTTGGCTTATCAGGGCTATGCGAGGGGCCTTGGGGCAGATAAGGTTAAGGCTGTGCATAGTGCCGTCATGGACGGCTTTGGGCCTGATCTTACCATATTGTTCGATATTGATCCTATATTAGCTCAAAAACGTGTTGAAACCCGCGGCGAAGAGCTTTCTCGTTTTGATTCCGAGTCCATTGCATTTCATAATGTTTTGCGTGACGCTTTTCTTGAAATTGCTAATGATGAATCACATCGTATTTTCACAGTAGATGCGGCCGCTTCAAGAGACGGCGTCCATACACGTATCCTTTATGCCGTGACACAGAAATACCCGGAATTGGCGGGTAAGCTGGGTGGTAGTGCGTAAGGCCGAAATAGAAGAATTTCCCGAAGCTGATCGCGCTCCGGGATGTTTACATCCGCGTGAAACCTTTGACCTTATTGGTCATGCTGAGTCTGAAAAACGCTTTTTAGATGCACATGCATCGAAACGTTTACATCACGCTTGGCTTTTAACAGGCACGCCGGGTGTTGGCAAAGCAACGCTTGCTTACCGCATGGTGCGGTATATTTTGGGCGGTAAATCTCTGCTTGAGGGCAGTATGGATATACCGGCCTCAGACCCGGTTGCTCAGAGAATATCAAGCCTTGGACATGGAAATTTTTCACTTTTGCGGCGGCCTTATGATTTTAAGCTTAAGAAGCTACGCAGTGAAATCCCTGTTGATGATGTGCGAGGCTTAGGTAAATTTTTTCAAGGCACAGCGGCAGAAGACGATAGCTGGCGGGTTTGTCTCATCGATAGCGCTGATAATCTTAACCGCAATTCCGAGAACGCAATTTTAAAGCTTTTAGAAGAGCCCCCAGAAAGAGCTTTGATTATTTTACTTTCATCTTCACCAGGGCGGCTTTTGCCGACAATCAGGTCTCGCTGCATGCATTTACCCCTTAGGGAGGTGCCGGAAACAGAAATCATGCCGTGGCTACGCCGCCATGTAGAAGCGCCAGATGTCATATTAGAGGCCGCGGTCAAACTCTCGCGCGGCGGCCCGGGCAAAGCCATCGCTCTTGTGCAAAATGCCGACACTGTGCTCAAACCCTTATCCGGTTATTTAAAAAGCCTGGACCGCTCTCAGGCTAAAATAGATCACACTTTGTCAAATGCGCTTGCCGCGCAAAATGCGAGCGCGTCACGGGCGTTATTCTGGGAAGCGCTGCAAGACGTCCTGCAGGCCCAATCTGTTTTTACTATGACAGGTGAATGGACTGGCGCTTTCAAGCCGCTGCCCATATCAAAACCGCCAGAAACATGGCAAATGCTTTGGGATAAGGTTGGCGAAATGCAACGGGTTGAAGCCGCCATAAATATGGATAAGAAGTCCGTCATGTATGATACGCTTTCATTGATACGGACGGCCTGATGCTCGTTGATAGCCACGTAAATCTTCACGGTGAAAAATTCGCTGAAGACCTCGACGCGGTAGTTTTCCGTGCACAGGAGGCGGGCATTGGGACTATGCTCAATATCTGTTGTAATATTTCTGACTATGATGATGTCGTGGCTGTCGCTGAGCGTTATAAACATATCTGGGCCTCTGTCGGGACGCATCCACACGACGCTAAAAAAAAACCCGATATTTCAGCCCAGCAGATTATAGATTTATCTAAACATCCCAAGGTTATTGGAATTGGCGAAACGGGGTTGGATTTTCACTATAATTATAGTGATGAGGCCGCCCAGCTACACAATTTTCAGGCTCATATTGAGGCCTCGCGCGAAACGCAGCTTCCACTGATAATTCATAGCCGTGAGGCTGATGAACTCATGGCAGATATTCTTGAACGCGAAATGGCGAAGGGGACATTCCCAGCGCTTTTGCACTGCTATACCTCTGGCCCAGAACTCGCAAAACGGGCCGTAGATTTGGGATTATATTTCTCTATGTCTGGCATTATTACGTTCAAAAATGCAAAAGATGTACGTGATATAGCCTCATGGCTGCCCGGAGAGCGCCTTATGATTGAAACAGATTGCCCTTATCTCGCGCCAGTCCCTTTTCGGGGGAGACGCAATGAGCCGGTATATGTGACCCATGTGCGTGATACATTGGCTGAAATAAGAGGCTGGAGCGTAGAGGAAGCCACCAAGATTACGACTGATGCTTTCTTCAATCTTTTTCAAAAGGCAAAGCGCCCATGACAATAAGAGCCGTTATTCTGGGCTGTGGCTCCTCTGGCGGCGTACCAAGAGTAGGCGGTGATTGGGGCGCATGTGACCCTTCTGAGCCTAAAAATAGGCGCACACGGTGCTCACTCTATTTAGAATATTGGGAAGGGGAGGAGATGCCGTCAATCAAAGAGCGCACGGCCGTCCTTATCGATACTTCTCCTGACCTTAGAGAGCAGTTTTTACGCTGTAAAATCAAACGATTAGACGCGCTTCTTTATACGCATGATCACGCAGATCAAAGTCACGGTATTGATGATTTAAGAGCTGTCGCATATCGTATGAGACAACGCATTCCCACTTATATGGACGCCCACACGAAAGAGCATGTCTATAAACGCTTTGAATACTGCTTTGAAATGCCAGATGGCCGCGTTCATCCCCCCATTTTAGAGTTGCAAAACTTAGTCAAGAACGGCTCTAAAATCACCATAGACGGCCCAGGTGGCATCTTAAACGTTGAAGCCATAGAGCTCAGTCATGGCCCAACGCCAGCTCTGGGCTTCATTTTCGATGGAAAACTGGCCTACACACCGGATGTTTGGGACATCTCAGAGGAAAGTTTCGCATCGCTGGAAGGTATTGATACATGGATTGTAGATGCGCTACGCTATAATGATCATCCAACTCACGCTCATACAGATAAGACATTATCCTGGCTTGCTAAGACGAAAGCAAAACAAGGCGTGCTGACAAACCTTCACATAGACATGGACTATAAAACACTGATCGAAGAACTATACGGCACAACAAAACCAGCTTATGACGGCATGGAGATTATAATCTAAGCTTATATCTCTAAAGCATTGATGTTATTGATATTTAGCTTAGAATTTTTGACACGCATACTACGTATGTCAGGGTATAATTACCTACTGTTTCTCATAATAAACATTATGCGATCAAAGCGTGATTTCATCAGTGTTGCGTTTTTGTGCGTTTTCAAAGTTCCTTAGATTTGTTTTCAATGTTCCCTTTCATCGATAAACTGCGTCTAGCTATCTTTGCAATTTTTCAAAGTTGTCTAGACTTGCGTAATTAGAGAGAAATGTCCGTTACAAAAGAGTCACCCCAATGACGAAGCGCTGGCTTTTTTATGTGAGATTTAGCAAAAGACTTTGGTTCCCCGAGACTAACCGCCCTTCCTTCCGAACTTGCTATTATCCAACGGCGACCACCCACTATGACCCCCTGCAACTCATGTTCCTTATTAATAACTTACGGGCTGCAGCCGTCCGCCAGAGCGGACACGTTCACGCCTTCCCTAACATTGGCTGAACGAGAGGTT
>CALLMD010000008.1 GCA_938007935.1 uncultured Hellea sp. | reverse complement strand
TTCCAAAGAGGCCGCTATACAAAAATCATCGCCGCGAGGGACCCTCTCGTAAAAATATTTTCACCCCTTTTGGTTTCCTTCGGGAGGCCATCCCTCGCGGACGTCCTATTTATAAGCGTCCATATCCAATTTGCTGCCACCCGATGGGCAGCTAGCGATAGTGCATGCCTAAATCGCTTACCCAACCACCTTAAAGAAAGAAAACATATGTCACGTGCAAATCCCGAACCTCCATCCGTCCAAGACGAACTCGCCCAAAATATAGCCAAGACCAAGCTCGCCATAGAGAAAGCACGGCTGGCCAAGCTTGAAGGCGAGCAGCCCCAAAGCGAGCCGCAATATACGCGCTATGAAGATATGCCCCCGCCCTCACCCGAAGAGCGCGCACGGATGGAAGCCGAAATGCTCGCTATATTTGACCGTATCAAAGCCGAAGAAGAAGCTGCGAAAAAAGCGTGGTATTTATCAATGGTTGATTTTGCTCCGTAAACTTTTTCTTCTTCAAAAAATAAATCTGAAAATGGTCAAATAAGGGCCAATTTCAGATTTAAATCTTTGAAAAAGTTTACCCATAAAAACTTGTTCAATTCAGATTCAAGTCTTGAAAAAAATTCACCAACAAAAACTCGTGCATTTCGCGAAGCGAAATGCACACGGTCTTCTTCAAAAATAATCTTTGAAAAAGTTTACTCACAAAATGAAAACGATATGCGTGTTTATCAGAGCAAAGACCGTCCAATATCGAGGAATTTTTCGCGGCGCTGTTTTATCAATTCATCGCTACTTAGTTTTGAGAGCGCGTCTAAAGATTTCACAATAGCGGCGCCGACAATTTTTATCGTTTCGGCTTGGGCGCGGTGCGCGCCGCCCACAGGTTCTTTGATGATTTTATCTATGACGCCGAGTTTCTTTAAATCCTGGGCCGTGATTTTCATGGCATTGGCTGCATCTTTGGCGCGGGCCCCATCGCGCCATAAAATCGAGGCGCAGCCTTCGGGGGAAATAACCGAATATATAGAATGCTCGAGCATCATCACATGGTCAGCCGTGGCAATCGCCACCGCGCCGCCAGAGCCGCCCTCCCCTGTAATCACGGAAACAAAGGGGACTTTAAGCGAGAGGCCTTTATCAATGGAGCGTGCAATCGCTTCGGCTTGGCCGCGCTCTTCTGCCCCGCGCCCCGGAAAAGCGCCCGCCGTATCAACGAAGGAAATTACGGGCAGCTCAAAACGTTCTGCCATGTCCATTAGGCGCACGGCTTTGCGGTATCCTTCGGGTTGGGCCATGCCAAAATTATGTTTGAGCCGCGTTTCGGTATCCGTGCCTTTTTCATGGCCCATAACAATCACCGAGCGGCCTCGGATTTTACCCAGCCCGCCCAGCAGCGCATGATCATCGCCAAATTTACGGTCCCCCGACAAAGGCGTATAGTCACTAATGAGGCCAGTAATATATTCGCTAAAATGGGGACGGGCGGGATGGCGCGCGACTTGGGTTTTTTCCCATGGGCCGATTTTCTTATAGAGCTTTTTAAGCTCCTCTTTGGATTTTTCTCGCAAATCCGCAACGCCCTCTGCCGCCGCGCCATCACTGGCAATCAGGGTTTCGATCTTACTGTCGAGCTGCGCAACAGAGCGTTCAAAATCAAGATAGGTGCGTACCATAAAATTCTGTGTGTCCTTGTTTGGGCGAGGCAATATATATCAGCGGGGAACCATAGTCATATGGCTTGGCAGGTAAAGCGTTTAAAACGCTCTTTTAAAATCTCTTATTATAAGGTCACTCTCTATAAGGTCCATGTCGCCTCGCTGACCTCATGTCCATATCTTTGGACGAAACGACGTTTAATACGGCGGGTCCAGTTTTTGACGCCCGTTAAGCTATCACCTTCTGCGGCAATGACGGTTTCGGTAAAAACTTTGGAGGTCAGCATTTTCCCGTCCTTGGTCAAATCCGCGCCTTTGACGCCTGCGCAGAAATCCCATTCCGCGCAAAGCTCTGCCAGCAAGATATCAAGATCATCAGCGAGGTTAGGATGGTAAAGTGTTTTTCTGGCCATAATGCGTTACAAGTTCAATTTTACAGGTTTAGGTTAGACGGGATTAGGTGGCTAAGGGATGTTTGGTCTCTACCAATTCGCGCATGCGTTCGTCCAGAACATGGGTGTAAATTTGTGTGGTCGAAATATCGGCATGGCCAAGCAGAGTTTGTACGGATCTTAGATCTGCCCCGCGGGCGAGAAGATGCGTGGCAAAAGCGTGGCGCAAAACATGGGGCGAGATTTTGGCTGCGTTTAGCCCGGCTGCGCGGGCTTTGTCTTTTAATATTTGCGCAAAGCGTTCACGCGTCAGGTGGCCAAGCTTGGAGGCGCTAGGAAAGAGAAATGATTTGGCGCGGTCTTTGGCAATAGCGTTACTCGGCAGCGTTTCATCACGCACGCTCAGCCATTCAGCTATGGCGCGCTGGGCGGCCCCCGTGAGCGGCACCAAGCGCTCACGCCCGCCTTTGCCTTTAATCATCAGGCAGCCATCGCGGCGGCTGACCGCATTTTTTTTCAGCGTCACAAGCTCAGTCACCCGCAGACCCCCTGCATATAAAATCTCCAGTAAGCATCGAAACCGAATACCTTTAGGCGAGGTATCCAACTCTGCGGTTTTAAAGAGCGCGTCGACATCAGCTTCGGATAAAACTTTGGGCAAAGGCCGGCCTTGTTTGGGGCCGCGCAAGCTGTGGGCCGGATTGTCTTCGCGTAGGCCCTCAGTTTGCAGAAAGAGGCAAAACTGTTTGAGGGAGGATAATTTTCGCGCCGCGGTTGACGGGGCGAGACCCGTTTTGGCCCAGCCCGCAAGAACGGATTCAAGACTGCCCGTCCCAACCGACAAAATATCGCGCTTGGCCGCAGATAAAGCCGCCGCCCAGTCTTCGAGGTCGCGCCGATATGCAGACAGCGTGTTATCCGAGGCCCCGCGTTCCGCGCTCATCATTTCTAAAAATGAGTCGATTGCGCGGGCGGGGGTCATAGAGCAGATAAAAAATCTTCAGCAGCAAGGCGGCCAGAAAATTGGGGCAGGCCTGCAATGCTCAGCGCCTCAATCACAGCCGCAAGTGAGCGGTCATCCAGCGGAGATTTTTCAATAAGTATAGCCGCTCGCAAAGCCGTTTCCGCTCGGGAGCCCGCCTTGGCAGCTGACATTAATGCTAAAAGATCGCCAGCGGGAATAGCGCTGCCAATGCCATTGGTCTTACCCTCCAACGCAATCCCGGCATCACCCGAAAGACGCGCGCCCAGCGCCGCGGCTATAAATGTATCGCGGACGGCGCGGCGTTTCTCAGAAGCTGTGCCGCCCAAACGCTTTTCGATATCTTTGCCCAAAGTGCCGAGATTAAATCCATTCCCAAGAGCGTCAGCCACCAAAGCGATACGGGCCTTTTTAGGGCCGTCTTCCATGGCGCTATATAGGCCTTGCAAAGTCCCGATATCGCCCCGTTTTATAGCGGCGCGGGCAAAAAGTTTTATATCGGCTTCAGCTTGTAGGGCGGGCGGAATAATCGCCATATTTTGTTCAAAGAGCCGCGCAAATCGCGAAAAGGCTTTATCTTTGTCTGCGCGCGCGAGAACCAAGGCCATCGCCTGCGCAGAAGAGCGGGCATCCCCGCTAGCATTGGCCAGTTGGAAAAGCTGGGCCATACCCCTTGCGGTTGGGTCAGCTTTGGCCGTCTCAAGATCGAAAGAGGTATAATCAAATGGCGACCCACCTGCTAGGCTTTCATCCTTATAAGCCAGATCGGAGAAAACCGAGTTGATTTGCGCGTCACTTAGTTTGTCTGATTGTTTGAAAACCGCGTTTAGCCGCGAGAAAGATGAGGCTTTTGCATCAAGGGCGGTTTCTGCCGATTGGCCCCCGCTAACAGAGCCCCCTGCTTTTTTTATCATAGCGAGGTGGAGCGGATCAGAGATGTTACGCGTATCAGGCAAATCTTTTGCTACCCCCGTTAGGACTTTCATCAATTGATAAAAAACGACGTCTTCATATCCAGAATTTTGCAAAAGCTCAGTTGTCAGCTCCGCTGCAGAGGCCTCACCGCGCTCTATATGACAAAAGGCCCTCAATTTGGCCCAAACAGGTTCTCCCCGTCCCTGCGTTATATTATCGGTAATCGTGCAAGCACCTGCAACGTCACCGCCCGCCAAGGCGAGCTCTGCGCGCACGGCAGGGTCTTTGGCAATATCGGGATTTCGCGAGGCGATATTTTCCAGCGCCGCTTCATCACCAAGCTGCATCACGCTTTTCAGGCGCAATTGATCATAACGGCTATCGGCCCCTTCTGGCGGGACGCCCGCGCTAAAGACGACGGCTTCCATCAAATCTTTGACGAGGTCATTACTGCTATTAAGCGGAATTTTGTTCAACAAATGTACGGCCATTTTTGATGATGTACCTTGCCACAAAGCTGCATCTAGCCCGCCGCTACCGCTATCAATCACGCCTGCATCATAAGCTTGCGCCGCGCCAAGTTGGCCCGTCTCAATGGATTGCGCCGCGCCCGAAAATGCTACGCCAAGGGGCATAATCGTTATGACAGAAGTCAGTAAGAATTTTTTCATATGGATCATATCGCCTATTTTAAGGACTATTTCTCGAATGTATCAGGCAGTTCTATCGTCACAACCTCTTGCGGCGCATGCTCTGGCGAGGCCTGAGAAAGTAGCCAAAAGAAGGCTAGAAGCAGTAAAATTGCAAGGATGATAGCGCTAGTGGTTATTTTTTTCACTGCAAGGCCCTTATTCTTGATTTATGTCTCTTGGTCGATTTCGACGCAAATTTTTGCTTTAAGTATTGAGCATAGCCTATTTTGCGCTCATATTAAGGCAAATTTTCGTAATTACTACCAGTTCCATATACATATGATGAGCAGGTCAGTAAGCGAGGCAAGGAATAGGCTGATGAGCCCGGACATAACAACACGCCCCATAGCCCTTGTTGGCTTGATGGGTGTGGGTAAAACGACTGTCGGAAGACGGCTAGCGAAGAAGCTAGATCGTGAATTTTTCGATAGTGATGATGAAATTGAGCAAGCGTCAGGTAGGACCGTCGCGGGCTATTTTCGTGACCATGGCGAGGAGGCCTTTCGGGAAGGCGAAAGGCGCGTTATCGAACGCCTTCTAGACGGAAAGCCGATCATATTGGCAACTGGCGGCGGCGCATTTATTCCAGCAAAGACACGTAAAATTCTAAAAGCAACTGCTGTCACTATATGGCTCAAAGGTGATTTTGAAACGATTATGGAACGCGTTAGCCGTAAAAATACGCGCCCACTTTTACAGGTGAATAACCCCCGACAAAAGATGCGCGAATTAATGGATGTCCGCTATCCTATTTACAAAGAAGCGCATATAAAGGTTGATATTGCAAATGGACCTCATATCCGGACAGTTAACCGTGTCGTTAAAGCTCTACAAGCTTACGAGAAAAAGCTGGTAGAATGACCCAAGCTAGTAATGCCTCAAAATCAGTGACCGTTGATTTAGGTCATCGGAGCTATGATATTATCATCGGGGATAACCTCTTGTCTCAAGCGGGCGCGCTTATCGAGCCTCATCTTCAAGCATGCAGAACAGCGATTGTAACAGATGAGAACGTCTATGCGCTTCATGGGAAAGCCATAGAAACGGCGCTCTCGGCATATGAAAAATATATGATTGTGTTGCCTGTGGGCGAAAGTCAAAAAAGCTTTGAAGGTCTTCAGTCTGTTTTAGATAAATTATTTGAGGCTGGGTTTGATCGCAATGATACGATCGTTGCTTTTGGCGGCGGCGTAATAGGGGATTTAACAGGGTTTGCGGCAAGCATATATAAACGCGGTTGTCAGTTCATTCAGATTCCAACAACGCTGCTGGCGCAAGTCGATAGTTCAGTTGGCGGAAAAACGGCGATTAATAATAAATATGGGAAAAACCTTATTGGGGCTTTTTATCAGCCTCAGCTCGTTATTGCTGATACCTCTGTGTTAAAAACCTTACCCGTTCGAGAATTAAAGGCAGGATATGCTGAAGTTCTAAAATATGGCCTCTTAGGCGATAGAGCCTTCTTTGATTGGCTTGATGAAAACGGAGCTGATGTACTAACCTTAAAACCAGAGGCCATCGCGCAGGCTGTTGCCATATCTTGTCAAACCAAAGCCCGCATCGTTGCCGCCGATGAGAGAGAACGCGGCGAGCGCGCGCTGTTAAATCTTGGCCATACCTTTGCACATGCTTTAGAGTTAGAAGCAGGATATTCTGGCGATTTGCTACATGGCGAAGCCGTAAGCGCAGGTATGGAAATGGCCTTTGAATTTAGTGCTTTACAGGGTCATTGTGTTTTGGACGACGTTAACACGCTTAAAAAACATTTAGATAAAACAGGACTCACCTCTATCAATGATGTCGCACATCTTTTGAAAAACTCTGACGCACTCATTGACCATATGAATCAAGATAAAAAAAATGAAGGCGGAAATCTGACACTGATTTTAGCCAAATCAATTGGAGAATCTTTTGTTCAAAGAGGCGCTTCACGTTCCAAGGCGCATGCCTACCTTAAAACACTCTCCGAAAAGGTGAATTCAAAATAGATGTCTGACAGTTCCTTCATTCAGGCTTTAGGCCAACCCGAGAACATAGCGCTGATTGTAATCATACTTTGCCTTTTGGTTTTTTCCGGTTTTTTCTCAAGCTCAGAAACAGCTTTAACAGCGGCATCGCGATCACGCATGCATACCGCCGAAAAAGACGGTGATAAACGCGCTTCAATTGTCTCTCGGCTTTTAAATATGCGTGAACGGCTTTTAGGCGGAATCCTGCTTGGGAATAATCTCGTCAATATTCTAGCTTCTGTTTTAACAACAGCCCTCTTTACCAATTTATTTGGCGCAGGCGGCTTAGCGCTAGCTTTGGCCACCATCGTAATGACAGTACTCATTTTAATTTTCGCGGAGGTTTTACCTAAAACCTACGCTATTTCAAATCCCGACAAATTAGCCCTGCGCGTTGCGCGGCCAATAAGTTTCATCGTCAAAATATTCGCGCCAATTGTTTCTGTGGTTCAAATCATCGTCAATGCGACGCTGCGTTTATTTGGGTTTGATAGCAACGCATCGGCGTGGACAGCGGCAGATGATATTAAAGGCGCGGTTGATCTTCACCTCGAAGAAGGCGGCATGGCCAAACGCGCGCGCGATCAGATTTATGGCGTGCTCGAAATTGGTGAACTTGACCTAGAAGATGTCATGACGCATCGCAAGAACATGGTCATGATTGATGCCGATATCGAGCCTGAGCAAATCGTGAAAGAGATGCTAAACTCAGGTCATACCCGCGTCCCGCTCTACCAAGATGACATTGATAATGTCGTTGGGGTTTTACATGCCAAGGACATGCTCAAGGCCATTTCCAAAATGAATGGCGATTTTTCTCAAATAGATGCCAAAAAGATTTCCCGTGACGCTTGGTTTGTTCCTGAAACAACCTCAGTTGTGAAACAGCTTCGCGCCTTCCAACAAAAGCGTGAGCATTTCGCCCTTGTAGTTGACGAATATGGGGCACTGATGGGGGTCTTAACCCTTGAAGATATTCTTGAAGAAATTGTTGGGGATATTCAAGATGAATATGATGAAGATGTTCAAGGCGTCACGCGGCAGAAAAATGGAAGCGCGATTGTGAAAGGCGAAACAGCTGTCAGGGACGTAAACCGCGCCATGGACTGGAAACTGCCAGATGATGAAGCTGTGACGATTGCGGGGCTCGTCATACATGAAAGCCAAACAATTCCTGACATCGGACAGACATTCGCCTATTATGGCTACCGCTTTGAAATTCTAGAACGCGAACGCAATCAAATCCGCGCCTTGAAAATTACCAAGACCTTTGAACCTGATCAACGCGACGAGTCATAATATGTATCTAAGATATAGCCTGATAATCTCCGCCGCTTTTTTAACGGCGTGTAACCAATCAGAGACTATGCTTGATACAGATAGCTACACCGTCTTTGAGAATGGTCATATTTTAACAATGAACCAAGAGCAGCCTGGCGCGGCCTCGATGACGATTAAGGATAATAAAATTATCAATATTGGTCCATCTAAGAACCGCACAACCTCTGATAATGTCACGGTCATAGACCTTAAAGGCAAAACGGTAATGCCGGGCATTATCGACAGCCACGTCCATGTGCGCGAGCTTGGCATGGACGCAGTTAAAGCTAATTTGGTCGGCGTTCAAAGCGCAGAAGACATGGCTGAACGCCTAAAGGCACATTACCCCAACCCAAAGAAAGGCCAATGGCTCATCGGGCAAGGCTGGGATGAAGGCGTCTTTGGCACGATTGGTTATCCCGACCGCGCCGTCCTTGATGCGGCCTTTCGTGATAATCCGGTAAAGCTTGAAAGTCTGCATGGCTTTGCAGGGTTTTATAATGGTGCGGCGTTAGACATCGCAGGCATCACTACTCAAACTCTTGATCCTGAGGTCGGTAATATTTTGCGCCGTGAAAATGGAGAGCCCTCCGGAGTCTTGCTCACTCTGGCTCAAAGTTTAGTGAACAAACATGTCCCTGAGACCTCACAAGAGCAGCTTGAAAACGCAATTATGGCCGGGCTCTCTCTTATGGGAGAAGCAGGTGTGACCTCCGTGCACGAAGCGGGTATGACGCCCCAAGATGTCAAAGCTTTTCAATCCCTTGCCGAAAAAGGGGCACTGCCCATTCGGGTTTACGGGATGCTTGATGGAAATAACAAACCCCTCATGGAGAGCTGGTTTTCAAACGGGCCTTTGGATGATCCCGAAGACTTCTTTGACGTGCGCAGTATAAAAGTTTTTTATGATGGCTCTCTCGGTTCACGAACGGCAATGATGAAAGCGCCTTATTCTGACAAACCCGAAGAGGCCAAACCAACAGCGCGCATCCATCTTGATGAGATTGATAAACTCGCAGAACAAGCCGCAGATAAAGGGTTTCAAATGGCTGTTCATGCCATTGGCGATGAAGGCAATGATTGTGTCATTGCCAGCTATGAATTACGGCTTTCACAAAAACCTGATTTGGACCACCGCTGGCGCATTGAACATGCCCAAGTGGTTTTACCTGACTTTTATAAACGGCAAAGCCAATTAGGTGTTATCGCCAGTATGCAATCATCTCACGCAGTTGGTGATAGTAAATGGGCGGAAGACCGCGTCGGAGCTGAGCGTATCCAACATGCCTATGCGTGGCAGACAATCCTGAAAACGGGTGGTCGGCTGATGATGAATTCAGACCTGCCGGGTGAGCCTTGGAGGCCTATGGAAACGCTCTATTTTGCGGTTAACCGAAAAGCCTTAGATGCGCCCCGAGACAAAAAGGGATGGTATATGGACCAAGCCCTATCTACACCTGAAGCCTTAAAAGCGATGACGATTGAAAATGCCTATGGTGCATTTCAAGACGACAAACTCGGAAGCTTGGAGCCTGGAAAATGGGCGGATTTCATTATATTAGATAAAAATCCATTAGAGACGGCACCCTATGCACTCAAAGACATAAAAGTGTTAGAGACATGGGTGGCTGGAAAGAAACTTAACTAACCCTCGCTGGCATCTAGCGAAAAAGCATGTATCAGCTTCATTTCGTCGGCTAGCACATCTAAAACGGCGCGATGTTTGGCGAGACGGCTTAATCCGGCAAATTTTTCGCTCACAATAACGACCTGAAAATGGCTTTCAGCGCTGCCACCATCCGCGGCATGGGCCTTAGCGCCCGCATGATGGGCATGTTTATGGCTCTCATCAATGACCTCAAGGTGTGACGGATTGAAACTTTGTTCTAATTTTTCCTTGATTGCTGACCCAATAATGCCCATTTTGTGCAGTCCTTACTATTTCACACTTAACCTCATATAGGTATCATGGCTAAGAATTACGAATATAAACTCAAAGGCATCGACATTCGCGTCAATAAGGGCAAGAAAAAAGTCGATCCCAATGAACAAGAATGTGAATGGTCCGGCTGCGTATCCATGGGCGGCTGTAAAGCGCCTAAGAGCCCAGACCGCCTGCGGGAATATTATAATTTCTGCACAATCCACGCCCGTGAATATAATAAAAACTGGAACTTCTTCTCAGGCATGTCTGATGAAGATATTTCCGAATGGCAAGTTGGCGCGCGCCATGGTCACCGCCCGACATGGGACGTTAAGAAAAACACGGCTGAGCGCGCCCAAGCGCAAAAGAAACGCAAAGCGGGCTCAACAGCGGCAACTGCCGAAGGCTATAATATATTTGGTGAGGGCAATATTGCCGATCAAGCCGAAGCGCCGCGCCGCCGTAGCCTGTCAAAAATGCAGCTTAAAGCGCTTAACGACCTCGGACTTGATGATACGGCCACCAAAGATGATGTGCGCAAACGCTATACACAGCTTGTTAAACAGCTTCATCCCGATGCCAATCAAGGCAAACGAAATACCGAGGAAAGTTTCCAACGTGTTGTCAGCGCCATGAAAGTACTAAAAACAACAAATCTTGGCTAAACTGAAAACAACCTAATTCCCCTCTTTACGGACAGACGACATGAGTGACCAATTCCCTATTTTTGCGCCGGACACCACTGTCTCTGCTCGAAAAACCTTTAACGTTGATTTCGATATGGAGGTGCCAGCTTTTAGTCAGAAAAGTGAATTCGTTCCAGAACTGGACGAAGCCTATCTTTTTGACGGCCCAACCACACAAGCCATCCTCGCAGGGTTTGCCTTTGATCGCCGCGTTATGATTCAAGGCTATCATGGGACGGGGAAATCAACGCATATTGAACAAGTGGCGGCGCGGCTGAACTGGCCAATGGTGCGGATTAATCTCGACTCTCATGTCAGCCGGATTGACCTAATCGGCAAAGATGCCATTGTCCTTAAAGACGGCAAACAAATTACAGAATTCCGCGAAGGTCTTTTACCATGGGCTTTGCAGAACCCCGTCGCTCTAACTTTTGATGAATATGATGCGGGCCGCCCCGATGTGATGTTTGTGATACAGCGCGTGCTTGAAGCCCAAGGCCGCCTGACATTGCTTGACCAAAACAAAGTCATCACGCCGCATAAGGCGTTTCGTCTATTCGCAACAACAAATACGGTTGGCCTTGGCGATACGTCAGGGCTTTATCACGGTACGCAGCAAATCAACCAAGGCCAGATGGACCGTTGGTCGATTGTCTGTCAGCTAAATTACCTGCCCCATGCCAGCGAAGAAGCCATCGTGCTTGCCAAGTCACCGAGCTATGATAACGCCGAAGGTAAAGACATTTTGGCTTCTATGGTGCGCGTGGCCGATATGACGCGTAGTAGCTTTATCGCAGGGGATATTTCAACGGTGATGAGTCCCCGCACGGTGATGAACTGGGCAGAAAACGCGCGTATTTTTAACGGCGATCTGGCCCAAGCCTTCCGTCTCACATTCCTTAATAAATGTGATGAGCTAGAACGTCCGATCATAAGCGAGTTTTATCAACGCGCCTTTGGCAAAGACCTCGCAGAAAGCGCGGCAGCCGGATTGGTCGCTTAAACGCACTCTGTGACAGAGCATGATTACCTCAGTCACCTCGCAACGAGTCTCAAAGGGCGGGTTGCATCCGACCCCAGAGACGTTAGATTAAAAGCCATGAGCAGTAGCACGCCTATCGATGAGTTTAAACGCAGCCTCGGCGCTACGACGAAAGCCATTGCTGGCGAAGCTGAGATGGAAGTTTCCTTTGGCGGCGATGTTGCGGGGATTGTCCGTGACCAAGTCATGCTACCGAGCTTACCGCCCAAGCCTAAGCCAGAACAAATTGCCAAAGCGCGCGGCGAGGCTGACGGTCTTGCGCTACGCATCGCGCTTCATGATAAATTTACCCACGCCAAAAACCAACCAAGCACAGGGCCAGCCCGGGCGGTATTTGAAGCCATGGAACAAGCCCGTATTGAGGCTTTAGGCAGTCAGCACCTTGCGGGCATTGGCGATAACCTGAATGCTGCGCTCAGCGCTCGCGCCGAGCGCAAAGGGTTTCAAAATGCAGACATCGCCAAAGATGACAACTCCTTTGCTGAGGCTGTTGGCCTATACGCGCGTGAGGTTTTAACGGGACGACCTCTGCCCATATCATGTGACGGTATTATGAAGGCTTGGCGTCTTGAGATTGAAGCCAAAGCTGCGCCCCGTATGGAGGAACTTAAAGACCTACTTTCAAATCAAGAAAAATTTGGCCGTAGCGTGCGTGACTTAATCCAAGATTTTGACCTCTCTAATGATTTGGCTGATCCCGAAGAAGATGAAAACTCAGAGGATGAATCCTCGGAAAACGAAGACGAGCAGCCAGATCAAACACCTGATACCCCCCAAGAAGAACAGCAGGGCCAAACTGAAGTCTCCGACGCAGACGCGATGGAAGATGATAGCGCCGACCCTCAAGATATGGTCGATGCTGAAAATATTGACGGGGAAAGCGACGATTCCGATCAAACGCCTAATCCCAATGCCCAGCGCCCGCAGCCCTCAAATCTACCCGACCCTTATACTATTTATAGCACGGCCCATGATGAGGTGATCAAAGCTGAAGAGCTTTGCGAAACCGAAGAGCTCGACCGTTTGCGCGGTTATCTGGACGGGCATATGGCAGGTCTATCTTCGGTGATTTCGCGTCTTGCTAACCGCTTGCAGCGCCGTCTCTTGGCGCAGCAACAACGGAGTTGGACCTTTGATTTAGAGGAAGGTCAACTTGATACGGCCCGCCTGACGCGGGTGATTACAGACCCCATGTCGGCCCTGACCTTCAAGGAAGAAAAAGAAACCGATTTCCGCGATACGATCGTGACAATCCTGATTGATAATTCTGGCTCTATGCGCGGGCGGCCCATTATGGTCGCCGCCGTCTGCGCCGATATTATGGCGCGAACCTTAGAGCGCTGCGGGGTGAAAGCGGAAATTCTTGGATTTACCACGCGGGCTTGGAAAGGCGGGCGCAGTTTCCAAGACTGGATGGCGGCAGGCAAACCCCAAGCGCCAGGACGGCTGAATGATTTACGCCATATCATCTATAAAAGCGCGGATATGCCGTGGCGGCGGGCGAAACGTAATCTTGGGCTGATGATGCGCGAAGGCCTGCTGAAGGAAAATATCGACGGCGAAGCGCTAGACTGGGCTTACCGCCGTATCATGGCGCGGCCCGAACAACGCCGTATCATGATGGTTATCTCTGACGGCGCGCCCGTGGATGACGCCACGCAGAGCCAAAATAAAACGGGACACCTTGAAAATCACTTGCGTCTTATGATCGATAAGATTGAAAATCGCAGCGATGTTGAGCTCGTCGCCATCGGTATCGGCCATGACGTGACGCGCTGGTATAAACGCGCTGTCACCATTATGGATGTCGAACAACTCGGCGGCGCCATGACTGAAAAACTTGCTGAATTGTTTGATGATAAAAACAACGGAAGACGGCGATAATCTGCCTATTCATTATTTTCAGCAAAATTCCCTATTTTTATTTCTAATATGCCTTAGATAACCCCTTATGAGCCTCGACCCTAAAGATTGGAAAGCCTTCCGCAAGACAGCGCATACCATGCTGGATGTGAGCCTTGACCGCATGCAATCCTCTCGCGAGGGCCGAGTCTGGACGCCTGTCACGGATGAATTGGCAAAAAGCATAAGGGAACCTCTACCCAAAGCCCCATCGGATTATGAGGATATAACTGCGGCACTTGAAGAGATCATACCTTATGCACCAGGTAATATTCACCCGCGATTTTTTGGCTGGGTGAACGGGGCGGGCACGCCGTCAAATATTTTAGCTGAAATGGCGGGGGCCGCCATGAATGTAAATGCAGGGAGCCGCAACCATGTCGCGCCCCATATTGAACAACAAGTCATTCGCTGGATGGCCGAAGTCATGGGCATGCCCAAAGAGACATCAGGTTTGGTGGTGACAGGGACATCCATGGCTACAATCGTGGCGCTTAAGGCCGCGCGTGATTTTCATCAAAAAAAACATGAAGAGACAAATCCAGATGCCTGCCTTGTGGGTTATACGAGCGAGCAAGCCCATAGCTGTATTGGGCGCGCTTTTGATCTGCTGGGCATATGCAAAGAAAACCTGCGCAAAATTAAGTGTAATGAAAATTTTGAAATGGATTTGGACGCGCTCAAAGCGCAAATGGAAGAAGACCGTGCCTTCTGCCACATTCCATTCGCCATTATTGGCTCAGCGGGCACCGTGAATACGGGCGCGATTGATGATCTTGAGGGGATTGCAGATATATGTGAGGCTGAAGATTTATGGTTCCATGTTGACGGCGCATTTGGCGCAACAGCCATATTATCCGAGCAAGCCAAAGACCGCCTCTCTGCGCTCTCCCGCGTGGATAGCCTCGGTTTTGATTTTCATAAATGGTGGCAGGTCAATTATGATGCGGGCTGTGTGTTAATCCGCGACCCTCTTATCCATCGCCAAGCTTTTGCAAGACGGCCAGAATATTTACGGGGTAAAGAACGCGGCCTTGCAGGGGGTAAGTTTTGGGCCGTGGATTACGGGCCCGAGCTTTCACGCGGATTTCGAGCCCTTAAAGTGTGGACACATATCAAGACGCATGGCGTGGACGCCATTAAAGAAGTCGTTGAGCGAAATATCTCTCAGGCGCAATATTTAGAAAGCCTTGTCAAAGCATCTTCGAAACTTGAAATGCTCGCCCCTGTCTCACTTAATATTTGCTGTTTCCGTTACAAATTCGAATCGGGCGCAGATCATAAAAATAACGATATTGTCGTGCAGCTTCAAGAAAGCGGCATTGCTGCCCCGTCAACAACCACAATTAATAACACATTGGCGATACGCGTAAACATTACCAATCACCGCACGCAACAAGCCGATTTAGATCTGCTTGTTGGGGCGGTAATTGAGATTGGCGACTCGCTCTAGCCCTAGCGCGGCGGCATTCTTGCGCCTGCATCTGTGCGGATATATTCAGCATTAATATATGTGTGCTCGCACATAAATTCGACGACTTCAGCATATTCTCTGGGGTGACCAAAACGCACAGGGAATTGAACATGGGCGCGCAAGGCGTCTTTCACATTATCATTCATCTGCCCATAAATTGGCGTTTCATAAAATCCTGGTAAAATCGTATTCACCCGAATGCCTTCACGTGCAAGGTCACGTGCCATAGGGAGCGCCATAGCTAAAATTCCACCTTTGGAGGAGCTGTAAGCCACTTGCCCAATTTGACCATCTTGAGCTGCAACCGAGGCCGTATTGATAATAATGCCGCGCTCGCCATCCGGCTCTGTGGGCTCTAATGCCATCATACCTGCGGCAGATTTTGATGCACAGAGAAATGAACCAATAAGGTTGATATTGATAATACGTATATAACGTTCGACATCATGGGGGACAATCGCGCCCGTATCGCGTTTACGGGCTACCGTCTTTTCAGCCCCGCCTATACCCGCACAATTGACCATAATACGCTCTTGCCCATTGGCCCCGCGTACGGTCTCAAAACCCGCATCCACGCTTGCGTTATCGGCAACATTGACCTTCGCAAAGGTTCCGCCAATCTCTTTGGCAACCATTTGCCCGCGCTCTTCATTCATATCAAAGATGCCAACTTTTACGCCCTTGGCTGCAAGACCGCGCGCTGTCGCCTCGCCTAGTCCAGAGGCCCCGCCAGTAACAATAGCCGCGATATCAGATGAAAGTTTCATGTTCATTTTCCTATAAATTTTTTTGCAACATAACGTCAGGTGAGATTTGAGCAAGTCCGTGTGGACGTAATTAGGTATGTGATGTTGTCTCACCTGAAATTGCTCTATCCAGCGCGAAATTTTTAGCTAATATGCAACAAATCACTTTAAAAATTGCGAGTCTTTATGTCGTCCTCCGTTGCTAAACTTACGCCCACAAGCCTTGCAGCGCTGCTTTGTGCTCGCATATGTCATGATCTGATTAGTCCTGTTGGCGCTCTCGGGACGGCGATTGAAATTCTCAATGATGATAGCAATACGGATATGCATGATGACGCCATGGATTTGGTAAGAAACTCATCTCGGCAAGCCAATGCAAAACTTCGATTTCTAAGATTAGCGCTTGGCGCTGGCGGGTCAGCACCTGGCGTCATCGCCCTTGATGAAATAAAATCCCTTATTGACGGTATGTATAGCGAAGGAAAAGCGTCCTTACATTGGGACAGCTCAGCCGCAGGTATCGATAAGAATTGCGCCCGTATTTTACTCAATCTAACAATGTTGGCTGTGCAGGCCGTCCCGCGCGGCGGTGATATCAAGATTTCGGTCAGGGAAGACGCTGATTCAACTGAACTTAACCTAGCGGCGACTGGTCCTAAAGCGCGACTTGATGCAGCCGTTGAAAAAACCTTATTAGGTAAATCCCCTGAAGATGGATTTGACGGGCGAACTATTCAGCCCTTTTATACAGGACTAATTACACGCGAATTAGGTGGTAGCCTCTCAGCATCTATTAGTGAAGAAACCGTTCTTTTTAATGCAAATATCCCAATAAAACCTGCTTAAAACAGCATAACTTTATACCCTCTTAACCCTTTTTTGGCACAGTAGTTCGACCTGTTTAACCCTTGTCGAGCAACGCCCCATGACATCTCTTGGTGATGATTTAGAACAAGCCCGCATATTCTCTACCTCGGCTCTCGCTGATATGGATAAGCTGCTCTCCGATTTTCGGCTTGATGCGGAGCGCGCATTGAAGACATTATTGAACATTCAGATCGAAGCCAAAAAGATGCAGGCACGCGGTATATACCGCGCGGCCCATTCGGTGGTCGAAAGTTATCAGAACAACCATAAACAGCCCAAAATTGATGGTCGCCTCATGGCGCTTTATAAACTGGTTGCGCAATATAGTGCCGGTCTTGATGAAATCGCGCCTATTGTTAGCTCTAACAGTGAAGCCGCGAGTCTTAAGCTATCCCCCGCGCCGCAAGTCAGTTTTGACAAGGCCAAAAGAACGCTAACCGAATTACTCCCCTTTGCGAAAAGTCATAAATTACCACTGCAACGCTTGATGAATGTAAATTTGGATGCTCCTGAGCAGACAACGCCGCAAGTCAGTTTTGAAAGTCTCATGCCTGAAATTACAGATACCGCGCTTCGTAATGCCCGCGGGCAAGGAAAATCTGTGAGTATTTCATATGCGGCTGAAGACCTTTATCTCGAAGATAGCCAAGTCGAGCAAGTACGGGCAGAGCTAGATAAAATTGTTGAACGCCTCGTGCGAAATAAAATTGCAACGCCAGAGCAAAGACAAAATGCAGGTTTGCCTCGGAGCGGACATATTGATGTATCAGCCGAAAAAAACGCAAAGGGATTAGATATTTCAATCTTGTGCGAAGGTGAAACTATTCGAATTCAACCTCGAACGACGCCTAGTTTTCAGGAGTATGGAACATGACAAGCTGCCTCGTAGTTGACGATAGCCGTATGATACGACGTGTTGCGTCACGCATTTTAAAAGACTTGAAGTTCGATACTTCAGAAGCCGAAAACGGCCAAGACGCGATTGATCAGTGCCGCGTAGATATGCCTGATGCCATCCTGCTTGACTGGAGCATGCCCGTTATGGACGGTTTGAGCTTTCTTAAAGAATTACGCAAAGAGCCGGATGGAAAAACGCCCGTCGTTGTCTTCTGTACAGCTGAACGCGACGTCTTAAAAATTACCAAAGCCTTAGATGCAGGCGCGGACGAATATATCATGAAGCCTTTTGACTCAGATATAATCGAGTCTAAGTTTCAACAGGCTGGATTAATTTAAATGGGCGCAGTCCTTTCGCTCACACCTAGTTATTATGAAGCCTTAAAACGGCTAACCTTAGAGCTTGCCGGAGTCAATTTAGGGGCCGATCATACTTTTTTGATTGAGACCCGACTATCGAGTTTAGCCAGAACTGAAGGGTTTGATTCTCTGACAAATATGGTCGAGGAGTTATTCAATACGGGTGAAAGCCGCCTGGCCGTCCAAGTCGTCTCTAGCTTACTGGAACGTGACACGCACTTTAATACGGATATGCCAAGTCTGAATAAACTTGAAGACGTCATTATCCCCCAGCTTCATCCCATTCATAAAAATGGAACAATCCGCATTTTATCCTTTGGATGTTCAAGTGGGCAAGAGCCTTATTGTATCGCTATGGCACTGGATAAAGCCAAAGAAAAATATGCAGATTTAAAATTCGAAATCGTTGGTGTGGATTACCCCTCAATTGCCTTAGATCGGGCAAAGTCAGGGCGATACACACATTTCGATGTCCAGCGAGGCCTCCCGATACGAGATCTTGTCACTTACTTTGAGAGAGACAATGAAGATTGGGTCGTGAAGTCAAAAATTAGAAACATGATCACCTTTGAAGAAACCCATCTATTATCTAACCTTGATAAATTAGGTGATTTTCATGTTGTGATGTTTAGAAACGCCTTGCCTCATTATTCTTCACCCGCACAAGTCCGGGTGCTAAGAGGGCTTGCCACTCTTGTGAAGCCCTTAGGCTATTTGCTTTTGGGCTCTAACGAAACGCTCAACCATATTAATTTTGGGTTTGACCCACTGGCCCTTCAAAAGGGTGTCTTTCGGAAACGCCAAGAAAAAGTCGAACCCGTTATAGAAGACCCGTCTATAAAAAAGCCCAATGGACGCAAAACCTTTGAACGCGCGAAACGTAACCTCAAAGACGTGGATAAGTTCACACAGTCCAAAACGGGTTAGTCTTCCCATTTGAGTTAAACGTCCTGACTGTTGACCTCGTGCCTAAGCAGAGTAAAAGACCTCAATTATAGAGCCGAGACGGATAGACCCCATGAGCGATATTACCGCTGTTAAAGACAAATATGCTGCGCAAATCCAAAGCGCCGATGAGCTTCGCGCTTTGGACGATATCCGTGTGGCGGCCCTTGGGAAAAAGGGTGAAATTGGAAAGATGATGCAAGGTCTTGGCAAGATGTCGATTGACGAAAAGAAAGTTATGGGCCCGGCCCTGAACGGCCTTAAAAACGACATCGCTGCTATGGTCGAAGCCAAAAAAGAAGCGCTCGAAAATGCTGCGCTTGACGCCGCGCTTGTCAGCGAGACGATGGACATGTCCTTACCCGTAGGCGCTCCTGCAGGCACGCTCCACCCCGTACAGCAAGTCATGGAAGAAATGGCCGTTATCTTTTCGGATATGGGGTTTTCTGTCGCCGAAGGGCCAGACATTGAAGATGATTTTCATAACTTCACAGCGCTGAACTTCCCGCCCGGTCACCCTGCGCGTGATATGCATGATACGTTTTTCATGACGGCAGAAGAAGGCGAAGAGAAGAAGGTTCTCCGTACGCATACCTCGCCCGTACAAATTCGTACGATGATTAATGAAAAGCCGCCTATTCGTATCATCGCGCCGGGCCGCACTTATCGCTGTGATAGTGACCAAACTCATACGCCGATGTTCCATCAGGTCGAAGGCCTCGTCATCGATAAGGGTATTCATATGGGTCACCTCAAAGGCGTGCTGATGGATTTCGTCTCAGCCTTTTTCGAGACAGATGTAGATGTACAATTCCGACCACATCATTTTCCTTTCACGGAACCCTCCGCCGAAATGGATGTGCGTTATGAACGCGTCGGCTCAGCGATTAAAATTGGCCAAGGCGAGAAATGGATGGAAATCCTGGGCTGCGGCATGGTGCATCCCAATGTGCTACGTGCCTGCGGCGTTGACCCGGACGAATATCAAGGCTTCGCCTTTGGCATGGGCGTCGACCGCCTCGCTATGCTAAAATACGGCATGCCAGATTTACGCGACATGTTCGCAGGCGATAGCAGATGGTTAACCCATTACGGCTTTAATCCACTCTTGCAAGCGAACCTCGCGACGGGGCTTTCATAATGAAATTCACACTCTCATGGCTCAAAGAGCATCTCGAGACGGATGCCACGATTGACCAAGTTGTCGAAGCTATGACCCTTGCGGGCCTCGAAGTTGAAGAGGTTGAAAATCCGGCTGAAAAACTCTCGGCCTTTTCTGTCGCCAAAGTCCTGACCGCTGAAAAACATCCTGATGCGGATAAGCTGCGCGTTTGCACGGTCGAGACACGTGATGGCGTTAAAACAATTGTTTGCGGCGCGCCCAATGCGCGGGCCGATATGACCGTCGCCTATGCGCCGATGGGCGCATATATTCCGGGCGCAGATTTTAGCTTGGATAAAAAGCCCCGTAAAATTCGCGGTGTTGAGAGCTCCGGCATGATGTGCTCCGGCGCAGAGCTTGACCTTGGCGAAGATGCTGACGGTATTATGGATTTGGACAGCGCGCTTGAAATGGGTACGCCCCTCGCCGATGCGCTCAATCTCAACGACCCTGTGATTGATTTTGAAGTCACGCCCAACCGCCCTGATTGGCTTGGCGTTGATAGTATTGCCCGCGACCTTGCCGCTGTTGGGCTTGGCACCTTAAAGACGAAACCAATTGAAAGCATCAAAGGCAGCTTCCCCTGCCCTGTTGCGATTAAAACCGAAGTCCCTGAGGCTTGCCCCACCTTTGTTGGCCGCGTTGTGAAAGGCGTCAAAAACGGCCCATCTCCGCAATGGCTGCAAGACCAATTAAAAGCCATTGGTCTGCGCCCAATTTCAGCGCTTGTCGATATTACAAATTTCATTACCTATGACCGCGCACGTCCTTTGCATTTTTATGATGTCGCTAAGCTTAAAGGCGGCATTACGGTGCGTATGGGCAAAGACGAAACATTCGAAGCCCTTGATGATAAATCTTACACGGCCAAAGACGGCGATGTCGCCATCACGGATGAAAGCGGCATTCTCGGCCTTGGCGGTATTGTTGGCGGCACAACAACGGGCTGTGACGAAGGCACAACTGATATCCTGATTGAGTGCGCCTATTTTGATCCGCTGACTATTCGTCGTACGGCAAAACGTCTTGGCGTGAATAGCGATGCAAAATATCGCTTTGAGCGCGGCGTCGATACAGGCTTCCTCTTGGGCGGAATGGATTTGGCTACGCAGATGGTACTTGATATATGCGGCGGTAAGCCCAGTGAGGTGGTTATCGCAGGCGACATCCCAACACCTCCGCCTTCTATTAAATTTGATACCGCGCTGAATAAACGCCTGACAGGGCTCGACATGGATGACGGCGCGATGCGCAAAATCCTCACTGACCTTGGCTTTAACGTGGGCAAAGACTGGAGCGTTGAGGTTCCCACATGGCGGCGCGATGCCACTAAAGGGGCAGACCTCGTGGAAGAGATCGTTCGTATTCACGGCTATCATAATCTCGAAGCTGTCAGCCTGCCGCCGCTTCCGGGACGCCGCGAACCGACAGCCACGGTAACGCAAAATCGGACGCGCCTTGCCCGCCGTGCCCTTGCGGGACGCGGTCTCTCGGAAGCCATCACATGGTCATTTGTCTTACAAGACCACGCTAAACTTTTCGGCGGCGGCGCAGATACGATGCTGCTGGATAATCCAATTTCATCTGACCTGAATTGCATGCGCCCGACCGCGCTTATTCACCTGCTCCTCGCGGGACAGCGTAATGCCGATAAGGGCTATCCACGCGCGGCGCAATTCGAGCTTGGCCCTGTTTATGGCGGGACGCAGCCGAATGAGCAGGCCTTAGCCCTCGCAGGGATGCGCCGCACAGAGACCGAGCGCCATTGGGCGGGTGAATGCCCTGTAGATGCCCTATCGGCTAAAGCAGACGCCCTCGCAGCCCTCGAAGCTATGGGTGCGAATGTTGCTAACCTTCAAATGTCAAAACCCACAGGTGATTACTGGCATCCGGGCCGCTGCGGTCGCTTACAAATGGGCCCTAAAAATATCCTCGCAGATTTCGGTGAGCTTCACCCACGCGCCCTCAAAGCGCTCGGCATTGAAGGCCGTGTTATCGCTTTTGAAGTCTGGCCTGAAAACATTCCTGCGCCGAAAAAGAAAAAGGCCAGCAAAGCTAAATCGGCCCTCGCCCTCTCAGACTTCATGCCCGTCCATCGGGACTTTGCCTTTATCGTTGCCGATAACGTAGCAGCGGGCACTATTTTGAAAGCCGCCCAAGGCGCGGATAAGCAGCTTATCTCCAATGTCTCGCTCTTCGATGTCTATCAAGGAAAAGGCGTCGAGGACGGCCATAAATCGCTCGCGATTGACGTAACGCTCTCCCCCAAGGACGCCACGCTTACCGATAAAGATATCGAAGCCGTCAGCGATAAAATCATTGCAAGTGTCATGAAAGCGGGCGGGCGTCTTCGCGCATAAATACATGATAGTTTCACCATATAGCTATAAAGATGATTTAGCTGTCCCCGATTTCAAAGACGATAAGCCTATTATCGTTTTTGATGGTCACTGTGTTTTATGTTCAAACTTTGCCAATTTCGTTATCAAGCATGACAAAAAGAAACGCCTTAGACTCCTGGCGGCGCAAAGTGATTTAGGCGAAGCGCTTTATACACATTTTGAATTAAAGCCTGATGATTACTCCACCAACCTCTTAATCGAAAACGGCGCTGTTCGCACGAAAGCCGATGGTACAATGGCTATGTTTGGATATTTAGGCTGGCCGTGGAAAGCTTTAAACATTGGCCGTATCTTTCCTAATAAAATTGCCGATATGGCTTATAATATAATTGCACGAAACCGCCTCAAATGGTTTGGCCAGAAAGAGCTTTGCTACATGCCGCCACCAGAAGAAAAAGATCGCTTCCTATAGCGGAATAAGACTGCGCTTACGCGTTATGGAAATATAATTCACATTCGCCCCGAGGCGTACGCCCACGCCTGAACGCACAGGCGCAAGCGTAATTCCATTGGCGCGTTGATAATTAATCGCCATGCCAGCCACCAAATAGGCCGAACCATCAACGCCCGGATAACGCTGAAAAATATAATTAGGGTCATTTAAGCCATAAACGAGGGTGAAGACTTTGGACACATCAGCCCCGCCATCAAACCCAACGGAGGGTCCTTGCCAATATAGCTTTTGGGTGCGGCCATCTTTCATCCATAATGTGCCCTTGCCGTAACGCGCGCCAAAGACAACAGCCCCGCTCCCCTCTTCGCCCGTGATATAACCGACGGGACGTCCCCGATCTTTAAACAAACGCTCAATCGCAGTCGCCGCCGATTCTGACGTCACACCCAAATGCGTCGAAATCGCAGAAATAAGCTCATTCTCATTATAAGTTTGCGCTTTAGTATAGCTCTGTGATTGCGCCTTACGAATATCCGTATGCTGGGCAGGATTACTTTCAGCTGTCGCGCAGCCCGCCAGGGCCAAAAGACTGGCGCAACTGATTGCAAGTCCAAAGGCTAAGAATGAATAGCGCCGCGATGTTTTATAAGGCTCTGCCATAATCAATCCTTGTCATTTCATAGATTTGGAAGGCCCAAATCAAATTTAGCTAATATTTGAGTAACTAAGGTTAATAAAAGACAAAAATAAGGCAAGTGTGCTGTAATTCCTTCCCTAAGCGCGGTTTCGAAACCAAGTCATAAGCCCGCCGCCGCCCATAATAAGGGACACAATAATTGCAGGTATAAATATCATGAACTTTAGCGCCGTCATAACGCCCGCAATCGTTCCTAATATTTCAGAGCCGCTCGCCAGAGTTAAGCCGATAAAACTATCCTCGATGAAATCGATTAATAAAAAGCCGATCGGTAAAATAAATAACAAGTTCCACTTAGGGTTTTTCGGTTTCAAATGCCGCATCCCAAAGGCGATTAACGCCTCAAAGACAAGGGCCTGTAAAATCATATAAGGCACATCAAAAATCAGTGCGAGATATTTGGTTTTACGCTCTGATGGCTCTAATTGACCTAATCTGTCTATGGCCGTAGCACCGCTATAAAAGCCGCTTTCTTGCAAAGATATATGCCCGGGAATGCGGGTCATTTGCCCAAAATATCCGGGGCCAATAAACCACAGCGTATAAATCATGAATATGACTATCAACGCTAAAATACGCCAACCTTGAAACCGATGAAAGGGTGACATAATTTGAGGGCTCGATGTAGAGGTCATAGCTGATTTTAACATAAAATAGTGCATCCGACATCCCAAATTAAACAAATGCTCCGGTCACAAATGGTTGAGGGGAGCAATGTGTGACCGGAGACTTAAAGCGCGAGGGGAGCGCGCTTTATATGATATGATTTATACCAAATGCTTGAATTGATTTGTTGCATAAGTTTTACTATACGTAAAATCGATTGTTTCTATGAATTATATTGGCAAATCCTATGGGCTCCCTTCATGAACCTGCGTGACCTAGATTATATCTGCGCTGTTGCTGACCACAAACATTTTGGCAGGGCAGCCGAAGCTTGCCATGTCAGCCAGCCGACCCTCTCTGGCCAGATCAAAAAATTAGAACGCCAGCTTGGCGTCACACTTTTTGAGCGTAGCCATAAAGGCATTCGCGTCACTGATATTGGCACAGAAATCATTATGATTGCGCGCGAAGCCCGTGATGCGGCGCGGCGTATAAAATCTGTCGCGGCTTCGGCCCAAGATCCCTTAGCGGGAAATTTATCCTTAGGCTTAATCCCCACCATTGCGCCCTATCTCATTCCGCTATTTGTCGGCAAACTTGGCAAAAAATTGCCCAATATGTCCATGACGTACCGCGAAGATATAACGGAGCGTTTGACAGAAAGCCTGCTATCGGGAGAGCTTGATATTGCCATTCTTGCTACGCCCCCCGAGGAAGATACGCTCACCGCAATTGATCTTTATAGTGAACCTTTTTGGCTTATTTTTCCCAAGTCACATGAGCTAGGCAGCCTTGACGCCGCCAGTATGGATGACGTCAAAGAAGATGATATTTTATTACTCACAGAAGGTCATTGCTTTCGCGATCAAGCCCTCTCCATTTGCCGCCCCGCCCATCACCGCAGACGCCAATCCCTGCGCGCAACTTCGCTTGAAACCCTCATCAATCTTGTTGCCTCTGGCCAAGGCGTCACCCTTGTGCCTGCGCTGGCCATGCGCGGGGGGTGGAGTTCTGACTTAGGGCTAAAGAGCCATAAATTAACGGATAAAGGCGCTGCGCGAAAAATATACCTGACCTACCGCAAACGCTTCCCCCGTATAAAAGCGGTCATGGCCTTAGCTGAGCTGATCAAAGACGGCCTACCAAACTCAGTCACCCATATTTCATAAAGACGGTTCTATCCTGTCATCAGACTCGGATTTTAAAAAAATCCGCGAAAAGCGTTCATCCATTGATAAAATGGACAGTCCGCAGAGTCAGATACCCTGATGGATACCAAATTTATTCTAAGATGTTTTACAAGGCCCTAACCCTGCGGCGATGATTTTTGTGTAGCGGCCTCTTTGGAAAATCCCACA
Organism: uncultured Hellea sp.; assembly: GCA_938007935.1. Lineage (GTDB taxonomy): Bacteria > Pseudomonadota > Alphaproteobacteria > Caulobacterales > Maricaulaceae > Hellea. The sequence goes on along the minus strand of CALLMD010000008.1, from coordinate 15,077 downwards.
GTCACGCCCGTACACGACACAATACCAAATATCGCTAAACGCAGTGGTCAGGCCCCGCTACAAAGACCCGGCACAGTCGAAGTCGTTACACTCCGATGCTCAGTCTCACCGTCTAACCCACCAGTAAGTAACGTACTCTTACCTATCCACGTGAATCAAAACTTACATCATCGAGGATAGTTTCCCGATGACACAAGAAATATAGACCTATTTCCGTCAGTGCGGATTAATCTCTTTGCCTTTTTGATAAACCCCTGAATCAGCACGGAAAAAATTTGAGATAAGTGAGGATTGAATTTGAGACTCATATCGATTTCAAACTCAATCATTTCTCAACAAAAAGGCCGCGGGGTTAAGCGCGGCCTTCTTTCATTTATATGCCGGTAAGCCTAGAACTTACCGATAACATTGAGGTACCAGCCAAGGCTCTCATCATCTTGGGCTGCGAGATATTCTTCCTCGATGCCGCCCCATGTGATGCCAACACCGATTTTGGCATTGTCATTTACGTGACGGTAAAGGCCGGCCATGCCGCCCTCGCGGGTGATGGTACCATTACCAATATTGAGGATCCGGCCTTCGATCACAGCATCCCAGAGATGGGTCGCGTGGTAATCTAAGCGGATGACGCCGAGCTGTGCTTCTGACTTGTTAAAGTCGAGGCTATCACGGTTACTTGTCACCGAGCCAGAGCGGTAGGCATATTTACCGCCAAGGGTCCAGCGCTCGCTCACATCATAGCTTGTATCAATAGAGGCAATACGGCTCTTCTGACGATAGTTCAGTGTCTCGCCGTTAAAGCGCTGTGATGTCGGCGAGAGGTCTTCGAGCAAGACAATCTTGGCCAGCATGTTGAACCTGTCATCCCAAATCGGACGATAGGCGGCCGAGAGCGAGGCTTCGGTAAACTCAGCTTCGTTAAAGCTGCGCGGCCCGAGAACTGGGTCATTAGCTGACTGGTCAGAGAAAGCGAGGTTTAACTTCGCCTGTAAACGCAGCTCTTCCGACGCTAAGTAACGCGCATGTGTACGTAGGAGCCATGTCTCGCGCATATCGCCTGTGTCAACATTTCTGTCTTCACGCCATTCACCTGTGATACCTGTTTTAAGGCGGTCATTAGCAAAGCCGATATTGGCAGAGATAGCCGTGCGGTCAAGATTATCGACCTTACCAACTTCCCCGGCCAAGCCAAGGTTCCAGTTCCCCGGCTTATAATCTATCCCATAAGCATGGGTTAGACCGTTCAATCCGCGATCATTAAACTGCAGACGCTCTTCGCCGTAGATAGATAGGCTATCTCCGTAGCGGCGGCGCGCGCCAAAGTTAAAGGTGCCAAGGTTTGACGTTACATTACTGCGAAGCGGTAAGTCATAGGCGAGGTAATACTCATCCCCATTATCATATTGATAACGTAGTGAGGCTCTTGCGCCCAGACCGTCTTCTCCGGTGGAGATTTCTCCGCCGCCCAAGATGTGCTTGGATAGACGCATTTCCGCGCCAGCGCCAATGCGGTCCGTTGTGCGCGTATTTTCCCCCGCAATACCAACCTGACCAAAGGCGTAGATGTTACTGTCATCATCAAATTCATATTCAAGACGACCGCCAATAGATGTCCCGGCATTACCTTGAATATCGTCACTAAAGCTTACACCGATAGAGGCGGTGATATGCTCATTCGTTTCATAATCAAGACGCGCTTCAGCAAAGCTATTTGTCCCGATAGTTTTATCATCTGAGACATCAGCACGTGCTGTCAGACGCAGAGGCTCTGAGAGCTTGATATTAAGACCGCCGCCAAACTGTTCAATGGTTTGGTTCGTGGCTTCTGAGTATCCGGCAAAGCCAGCTTCGCGTTTGCGCCAATAAGCGTAAGAGGTACCATCCAGATTAATACCGTCAATCTCGGTAAAGTCGACGGCCGCTTCAAGGGCATAGCCATCAGCCTTATTATCCGTTGTCAGCGGGCTTAGGCCGCCGCGATCAAGCGGGTTATAGCTAAAGCCGCCATCAAGCGAACGGAAGGTTTGAACCCCGAGCCCTTCACTGCGGGCAAATTCACCCTTAATGTAAGTGCCAGCTTCGTACTGAAGCGTGAGGTCAACCTCAAAGAGATCAGACTCTGATCCGCCATCTGTATCGTGGTTATAAGTCGCGCCAAGTTTGACATGATCGCCAAACCAGCGTGAGCCGCGTACGCCGTAAACAGCGGCGTCATCTGTCGCGCCAAAGACAGGCGTGAACTCATAATCAACAACAAGAACAGTCTCATTGCCGCTTTGTGATCCATCGCGGAAGAGGCGGCCATCATCAGATGTGCTGCCTAGGGGCTGATTTAAGATGATACGGCCTTGGATAAAGTCCATATCATAATCGGTGCCATAAGTCAGGCGGCGAGATTCGATGACCAAGCCTGAGACAGAGTCGCGGGTTTCCAATCGCAAGATTTCAGAGCCAATCGCAATATCACCATTACGCAGGTAATAAACCGATCCGCCTGTGCCTTGTAGCTCGTCACGTCCTTGACGCGATCCACCTTCTGCGATGAAAGCAGTCAAACGCGTACGGTCATCACCAAAGATGGTTTGATTTCCATTCTCGTCCCAATGCAGCTTGGCACCATAAAGTGTACGCTGTACGCGGGCAAATTCCGTATCATTGAAATTGGTCTGATAATTCCCCCAAAGGGCATAATCATCATCACGTTCGATGCGGGCATAGAAGCGGCCTGATGTCGGTGCATCCTGCTCGATCGTGCTGTCATCCCCATAAGTCGGATAATAACGTTCTGGATCAAGACGGCGCAGTAATTGCCCAAGGTCTTTATCATCCAGACCGTCAAACAAATCAGCCAGCGCGGCTTCGCCTGTATCGGCTGTGGCCGTGACAGCCCAGCGGTCATTAAGGCGTGAGCGCAGATAGAAGGCCACGCGGCCATCTTCAAAGCTACGCTCGCCTGTGCTGTCCTCAGCGATAGTCTCGCCAATTGTGGCTTCGATTTGAGCAACATAGAATGTGTCTCTTGATTTCACATCAACAGAGCGCACAAGTCTTTGACCATCGACATTAATCTCGACGCTTTGCTCACCAATTGGGAGAAGCTGCTCGGTGACAAATTTCCCATCAGCGTCAATCGCAATGGTTTGTCCCATCACATTTGCTGTGTTGCCCGGCACATTGCGGCCATAGACGCGCACGGCACCGCCGCGGACACGAATATTGTCAACGATAAGCGAATTCTGGCCAAAGGCTGTATGTGCTTCACGGGACCATTCTTCTGGCGTGAGGTCAAATTCAGCATCATTGCCAAGACGTAGACGCTTGGGCGCTGTCTCATCAAAATCACCATCCGCATTATAGACGCGAAGAACATAAAGCATATCTTGCGGCATTGTCGACTCAACAGGAATTGTAACGTTGCTTCCAACAAATTCAGCCGAAACAAGGGGCGTTCCGCGTGTTGAACGCAGCGCATCAAAGACACGAAGTTCTGCGCGCTCAATAAAGGCGTTATAGTTCCAATACCCTTCGGCCATGATGACGCGGCCCTGCGCAGCAGAGACAATATCCGCTTGGCTATCAAGACGTTTCACAAGATCCAATGATGACGTTGTCGTTTCGATCTCCATACCCTCTGCATAGGACGAGGTTTTATTCCCCCATCCAATCCAGCGCTGGAGGCGTCCTGGACGCGCCGACTCGGCATTGCCCGTATCTCTACGTCCGCCAAAGCGTGAGGTAGGTCGGCGCGTGTCACCGGCAAGGGCACGTGATCCACGTTCCCCGCGCAGGCCTTCTTCGCGGTTGATATATTCATCACCCATCGCATCCCAATTATCATCGCTCTCGCGAATGGTGCGCTCGATTTGACCATTATCATTTTCAAAGAAAGCAACACGGTCACGATTACGGTGATCAGCTGGGCCGTCAAAGACTTGTCCGACAGAGCGGCGCTCAGCTTCATGCGTATGGCCGTTTTCGTTTTCACGGTAACCCGTATGACCTGTAAAGGCTTTGGCATCGCCCCAGCTTGATTCAAGGGCAATATCCTTAAAGCGTCCACGCGCCATAGATTTAACTGCGTCAAGACCGGTGCGTAGGGCCGCTTGGCCTTGATCGACATCTTCTTGGTCATCAGCATGATAAACAATGATTGCGCGTTCAGCCGTTAAGTCTTGTGCCAGAACCTTGCGGATACGTGACTGGGCTTCACTGCTAAGGACAGTATATTGACCGCCAAAATCAGCGGCGAATAAATCAACACGCAGTTTAGGACGATGCGCCGCGCCGAAGTTCATTTTCACAAACTTACCACGGGTGGCGCGCACAACACGCGGGTTCTCCGTTGTTGGGCTATAACCTAATGGGAATGTCCGTGTATCTGCCTTGAGCAAGAAGTTAGATCCCCGCTCGCTATTGGCAATGATCGCACACGGGATATGATAGCGGCCATATTCATCCGTCGTGATGATATCACCGTTCACCGTGACGAGGCGGATAGCAGGTAAGCCTGGCTCGCCATCATCTGGGTAACCATTATGGTTCACATCATCATATACACGGCCAATGACAGGCGTACAATCAAAGCTTGGCTCTGGGATATAATCCACAATTGCTGTGGCTATATCTGAACGCTCTCCTGTGTCGCGGCTTTGCGCATAGGCTTGGTTTTCATGCGCGCCAAATTCAACATTTGGTCCCGCGAGCAAACGCAAGTTTATAGAGATAGTCTCGCCTGGCGAGAGATAATCCAGCGGCGCAGCGTTAACATTATCAAGGCTCCAAGCAAGGCTTAGTCTGTCCGCCTGTATGGGCTCAAGACTTACCGTATTAGTACCATCAGACACGCTGGCACTATTTGGAATATAAGCAAAGCCAGCCGGAATATTATCGACAATATCAATGTTAGAAATTGCGCCAATACCAGAATTGGTAACATCAATTGTATAGAGAACAGGGTCGCCAATTTGAACCGTTCTTGGACGCGCGCTCTTACGCACAATCAGATCATTCACCTTGGCAGATGGGATAAGCTCTATTGAGGCTGTATCATCACCTTCAACAGCTGCGCCAGTCAGCGGGTTCGCGCCTTGAACCGTCGCCTTATTGATAAAGGTACTTGCTGTTTCCGGTCTGACCAAAGCTTGTAGCTGAACTGTCATGACTTCGCCCGCTTCGAGAGAGCCAAGACCGTCCAGAAGCGTAATCGTGTTCACACCATCATAAGAGACGTTTTCATTACCAGCAAAATTTGCGGGTTCTGTTGTGATTTCATTTGAGCTGATTGTCACATTGGCATCACCATAGACGTCACCCAAATCATCAAAGATTTGAATAGCGTCCACTTGCGTTTCACCCGTATTCGAGACGTTAAACTCATAGGTGATCAACTGGCTACCATCGTCTTGCGTGACGGGGTCGCCAATTACAGACTTAGCCAGTGTAAGCTCGGAGCTTCCGCAATGTTGCATTGGGATATTGTTCATCAAGATTGACGGATCGCCTGCTGCGAAATCAAACTCAAAGTAATAAGCTGGATTTGCCGCTTGCGAAGCGTCCGCGAGCACGCCTGTCGAGCCCACTTCAGATGAGCCCAAAATGGCGGGGTTAGCTGGGAGCAGCGACGTCGCATCGAGAACGATGTTCTGAACAGGGCGGTCCGTACTTGGGATGCCCGTAGATGGATAGGTCGGCGTTAGCGTATAACGGCCCGGCGCAGTGACATAGAATTGGTAATAGCCAGTCGAGCCATCTTCAACGATGACAATATTATTGGCACTGCCAATTGAGGCATTTGTACCTGCGGGCCCAGAGACAGAGATTCCGCCGCCCGTTAGGATATTTCCATTCTCTTCACAGAAGAAATAGCCCGTTGGATCATAATCTTCTGAATCAGGGATGCCATCACCGTCACGGTCCTCTGTGCTGCTCTCAAAAATATCAGGAGAGCCGTCACCATCCGTATCTATGAGCAATAGCGGCGTTGGATTAATATCATCCTGCGTACCCGGCGTAACAGTTGGGTCATTAGATGGGACTGGCGCCGGCAGCACGTCAGAGTTACCGATGGCTGTATTACCTTGTGCGGGCCCGCCATTTGTCGTGTCGATACGCACGACAATCGTGACAATCCCGGCCTCACCCACAGGCAGCTGCGGATTTGCGCTTAGGAGCTGAATATCAGACCCGCCATCATAATCACCGTTCACGGTTCCGCCCGTAAAGCCGCTTATGGCCGTTACCGGGGATGTGTGAATCGTCGCTGGCGCGAGGAACTGAACCAGATCATCTTCGAGCGTGAGGTTCGTCAATGTGACGTTACCTGTATTCTCCATGACGATTTGATAGGTCACATCATAAAGCGGTCCGAAAGCCTGTACAGTTTCTGTCACAGATTTTGTCACAACAAGCCTGGGCTCAATCATTGCCTCGACTGTTTCAGATGTCTCAGGTGACGTGATGTCGCCTGATTGCGCGCTGGCAATGTTGATGACTTCGCCTGCGTCAATATCCGCCTGCGTAATCATATACTCTGCGCTACAGGTAATCACGGCTTGCGGCGCAAGACCGCCTGCTGGAAGCGCTGGGCAATTAACAGTGTCAATCTTATCATCTGTCACGGTCACAGCTGTTGTCAGAGTTGAGTTTCCGATATTGGTGACGAGATATTCGTAAGCGACAACATCACCTGGCGCTGAGAAGCCTTCCGTAATAGCGTTTTTAACGATTGAAAGGCCTTCTGTGATGTCTGCATCAACGGTCACACTATCAGGCTCTGATGTTGTTGTGCCATCTGAGGCTGTCGCGATATTGGTTACGCTCTGCGCGTCAATATCAGCCTGCGTCACAGTATAATCGGCGCTACAAGTGAGTGTCGCGGCGGGCGCAAGACCACCCGCTGGCAGAGCTGGGCAGGTCACAAAAGCAATTTTATCATCTGACACTGTAACCGCATTTGTAATGCTTACATTACCCGTATTGGTCACGACGTAAGTATAAGTGATAACATCTCCGACGGCTGTGAACTCTGTCGCTGTTGTCGATTTATCAATTGTCATACTTGGCTCTTGCGTACCTGCAATCGTCACTGTGTCTGGCGCTGATGGCGGCAAATCACCCACAGTGGCCGTCGCGATATTAGTGACAGCCCCAGCATCAATATCAGCCTGTGTGACCGTATAGGTCGCTGAACAGCTATGCGATGCATTAGGGACAAGACCAGTTGCTGGCAGCGCGGGACATGAGATGGTTCCGATCTTGTCATCATCAATGCTTACAGCGCCCGTAAGGGTCACGTTACCCGTATTGCGGATGATATAATCATAACTCAGAACATCGCCAACAACTGAGAAGTCATTGGACATCGCAATTTTATCAACGGTGTAGGCAGGCGTTTGATTACCCGCAACTGTTGCAGTCTCAGGATCCGAGCTTGTCGTCCCATCTGTGGCCGTCGCTATATTGGTGAGCGTACCGGCGTCAATATCAGCCTGAGACACAGTATCTGTCGCTGTGCAGGTTATGGACGCCCCTGGTAGCAATCCACCCGCTGGCATGGCTGGGCATGTCACAGTCGCAATCTGGTCATCCGTGATTGTGATGGCCTGCGTAAGCGTTACATTACCAGAGTTTGTTACAACATATTCGTAATCGATAGTGTCACCCACAGCCGCGAAGCTTGTCGTTAGCGCGCTCTTGGCCAATGTCATGGCGGGTGTCATCGCGCCGTTCACTGTCGCGCTCACATCAGGTGATGTAATCGTCCCGTCACTTGCAGAAGCAATATTAGTTACAGAACCGACGTCAATATCAGCCTGAGTAACGCTATAGCTCGCCGTACAAGTCAGGCTTTGCGTTGGTAGTAATCCGCCTGCTGGTACCGCCGGACAACTCACAGATGGAATTTTGTTATCTGATATTGTGATTGGGCTTGTCAGCGTCACATTGCCCATATTTGTGACAACATAGTCATATGTCAGGACATCACCAACTACAGAAAATTCAGTTTCATTAGCTGTTTTCACAACATCCAGAGCCGCGTTTTGCGTACCGTTAATTGTCTCGCTATCATCAGGAGATGTTGTTGTGCCATCCGTCGCAGACGCGATATTCGTAACAGACCCAGCATCCAGATCAGCTTGGGTCACTGTATAGGTCGCGCTACATGTCAGTGTTGCGTTCGGAAGAAGTCCATCGTTTGGTAAAGCTGGGCATGTAATGGCGCCAATTTTATCATCATTAACAGTGATCGCTTGCGTGAGCGTCACATTACCATCGTTTGTAATAATGTAATTATAGCTCAGCACATCACCAACCGCGGCAAAATCATTTGACTGGGCAATTTTGTTAATCGCCATTGAAGGTGTTTGAACCGCGTTGACTGTCACTGTTTCAACAGGAGACGTCGTTGTACCATCTGTTGCGCTCGCTGTATTGGTCACAACACCTGCATTAATGTCAGCCTGCGTTACCGTATCAGATCCTGTACATGTAATGGATGCGCCTGGCGCTAATCCACCCGCTGGTAGAGCGGGGCAGGTGACTGAGGCAATACGGCTATCAGACACGGTGATCGGAAGAACAATCGTCGTGTTACCACTATTGGTCACGACAAACTCGTAATCCAGAACATCGCCAACATTGGCATAATCCGCTGTCAGGTCATTTTTAACCAAGCTTAGAGCTGGCTCTTGAACTGCTGGAATAGTGACGAAGACGGGCGGTGAACTGGCGCGCGGATGCATTGCATAAGCATCATTGGTCACAGAGCCATTATCAATGTCAGCCTGCGTAACAGTATAAGTCGCCGTACATGCTTCAATTTGGCCAGGGATGAGATTACCTGTGTAACAGCCAAAAGTACCAATCTTATTATCCACGACATCAACTGTGCCTGTCAGGGTCACATTGCCTGTATTTTCGACTTCATAGCTATAAGTCAGAACCTGACCTACCGCGTTATAATCAACTGATGGCGATGACTTACGGATTTCAACCGCTGGATTTGCATTGGCTGGAATATTTTCAGAATCTGGAGCCGAAGTAATCGAGCCTGCTGACGCCGTTGCAACATTGGTCACAACACCAACATCTAGATTATCCTGCGTGACCACATAATCCGCGCTACAGGTTATCGACGCGGATGGGGCGAGGCCGCCTGCAGGCAGAGCCGGGCAGGTCACATTTGGAATATAGTTATCACTCACCGTAATTGGGTCTGTGATGGTCACATTACCGGTATTTGTCACAACATATTCATAAGTTGTCACATCGCCTGGCAAGGTGAAGTTAATATTCGTTGCGCTCTTATCAATCTCGAGGGTTGAAGTGCGAGACGCAAAGACTTTCTTGTCAACATCAGGCGAGGTGACATTTCCATCGCTCGAGCTCGCGACATTTGTCACGCTACCTAAATCGATATCAGCCTGCGTGACTGTGTAAGTGCCGGTACAGACGATAGAAGCTGTCGGTACAAGGCCGCCTGCAGGCAGAGCCGGACAGGTCACAGAGGCAATTTTATCATCAGAAACCGTAATCGGGCTCGTGATTGTCGTGTTACCAGAATTGATGACTTCATATTCGTAATCAATTGTCTGACCCGGCGCGTTATAAGTAGAGCTGAGCGCGGACTTTATGGTTGTCAGCGCAGGGGCTTGATCTGCTGGCACGCTGGCTGTGTCAGTCGGAGACGTTGTTGTCCCATCAGACGCGCTCGCAATATTTGTCACATCGCCCGTGTCAATATCGGCCTGCGTGACGAGATAAGTCGCGGAACAGGTGATTGACGCTGCTGGCGCCAAGCCGCTCATAGGCAAGCTCGGACAGCCCACATTAGAAATGCGGTCATCGCTGACTGTAATCGCGCCCGTAAGCGTAACGTTACCCGTATTGGTGACAAGGTAATCATAAGAGAGGACATCACCCACCATAGAGAAGCTTGTCTCATTGGCTGTTTTCACAATTGTCATAGCTGGCGTTTGAACAGAATCGACTGTCTCAGTTGCTGTCGGTGATGTTGTCCCTGGAATGCTGGCAGAGGCCACATTCGTCACTGAGCCATTATCAATGTCCTCTTGTGTAACGCTATATGAACCTGTGCAGGTAATCGACGCCGCTGGCGCAAGAACACCGCCCGGAGCTGCAGGACAGCTCACTGAAGCAATTTTGTCATCCGTAACTGTGATTGGGTCCGTGATCGACACATTCCCTGTATTGGTGACGATATATTCATAGGTCACAACATCGCCGACCATTTCAAAATCAGAGACAAGCGCATTTTTCTCAATCGCGAGTTCTGGCAATTGATTGGCGGCTACATTTTCAGACACCGGCGGCGTTGACGTTGTTCCGTCTGTGCCCGTGGCTGTGTTTGTAATTGACCCGGCATCAATATCAGCCTGCGTCACCGTATCGGTCGCGCTACATGTTAGGCTCGCATTGGGCGCAAGACCGCCAGCAGGAAGCGCTGGGCACGTCACTGTTGCAATACGGTCGTCAGTCACGCTGAGCGCATTTGTGATTGTGACATTACCCGTATTGGTAATGACATAGCTATATGAAATCGACTCGCCCACGGCGGCAAATGTCTGCGGCGTGGCCGTTTTCGTCATCGCCATGGCTGGCATTTGATCGGCATCGACGCTCGCCGTTGCGTTTGGCGATGTTACCGACCCATCTGTAGCAGAAGCATTATTCACAACACTGCCCGCGTCAATATCAGCTTGCGTCACAACATATGTCGCTGAACAGGTGATTGACTGTGTCGGTAATAGACCACCCATTGGTAGCGCCGGACAAGAGACGGAAGCAATCTTATCATCAGAAACAGAGATAGCATTCGTAATTGTCGTGTTACCTGAATTGGTCACCACATAAGTGTAGTCAATCGTATCACCAACAGAATTATAATCTGCCGTGACAGCTGTCTTCACCGTTGTCAGCGCAGGGGCTTGATCAGCGTCCACTGTGACTTGGTCACTCGCTGGCGGCAATGTTGTACCCGCTGGCGGCGTGCCTGTAGCGTCAGCAATATTCGTCACTGATCCATTATCAATATCAGCTTGCGTAACAGTATAAGACCCTGTGCATGTCGTCTGTGCCATTGGAGCAAGCACATTAACGGGGCACGTAATATTGGGGATCAAATTATCCGATACCGAGATATTTGTGATCGTGACATTACCCGTATTCTGAACGCGGTAAGTATAGTTCAGAACATCACCAACAACGGCATAAGTTGTATCAACAGCTTGCTTATCAATAATCAGCATTGGAGTCTGGTTACCGTCAACAACCGCCGTTGAATTTACGGGTGGAAGCGGGTCGCCATTTGGCAGATCGCTTGCAACTGACGCATTATTTGTCACAGACCCTGCATTCACATCAGCTTGCGTGACCGTATAATTTGCTGAACACACCATAGACTGCGCTGGCGCAAGTGTTGTCAACGGACATGAGACAGATGAGATAAGGCTATCGGTAATCACGATATTAGACAGCGTGACCGACCCATCATTTTCGACATCAAATTCATAGCTTAGAATATCACCGACATCAGCGAAATCAGCTGTCATCGCGCGCTTTTCAAAAGTAATTGATGGCATAGGATCGCTATCGACCGTTACACTAGAATCTTCTGTGACTGGAGCGCCATTTGGCGGCGTGCCGGACGCAGAGGCGTTATTCGTCACCGAGCCTGCATCAACATCTGCCTGCGTCACAGTATAGCTGGCTGAACATATCATTGTTGCTGATGGAACAAGTGTTGTTTGCGGGCAGCTAACCGAGGCAATAAGGCTATCTGTGATGCTGATATTCGTCATCGTCACATTACCCGTATTGGCAACATCAAACTCATAAGAGAGGACATCGCCAGCACTGACAAATGTTGCACTCGTCGCACGTTTAACAAAATTCAGAGCCGGAGATTGTGTGCCTGTTATCGTTTCGTCTACTGGCGGAGATACAACATTACCATTTTGTGCATAAGCTTGGTTTGTCACAGACCCCGCATCAATATCGGCCTGGGTGATTGTATAACTTGCGTTACATGTCTGTGTTGTACCGGGGAGGAAGTTACCCACAAAACACGTGATCGTTCCAATCTTGTCGTCAACAATAACCGTTGTCCCCGTCAGGGTAAGGTTACCATCATTGGACATCTCAAAGCTATAATTCACAACATCGCCTGCGGCCGTGAAATCAGTATCTAGAGCTGTCTTTACAACTGAAAGCGCCGGATTCTGATCTGCTGGAATTGTCTCAGATGACTGAGGAGACGTCAAAGTTCCGCTCTCCGCAGAGGCAATATTCGTCACCGACCCTGCATCAATATCGGCCTGTGTTGCCGTATATGTCGCTGTACATGTCAGCGCCGCATTTGGCGCAAGGCCGCCCGCTGGTAGGGATGGACATGTTACATTGGGAATCAAGTTATCTGTAACTGTGATCGGCGTGGTGATTGTTGTGTTACCTGTATTAGTGACAACATATTCATATGTTGTGACATCGCCCGGCTGTTCAAAATTCACATTTGTTGCTGTCTTGACCATTTCCATTGCAGGCATTTGATCAGCGTCAACTGTTTCTGTTGCCGTTGGATCCGTTAGAGTTCCGCCCGCTGGCGTCCCTGTCGCAGAGGCATTATTGACCACCTCACCCGCATCAATGTCAGCCTGTGTCACAGTATAGCTCGCCGTACAGACAACAACTTCGGTGGGGTCTAGATTAACATCATTATTTCCAATCGCAGGAACATCACATGTCACCGCCGCAATTTTATCATCGGTAACAGCCAAGTTAGCGATAAAGACATTGCCTGTATTGGTGACTGTATATTCATAAGTCAGTACATCACCTACAGCGTTGAACGTTGTTTCAATCGCAGCTTTAGCAATGCTCATTTCAGGCAGTTGCTCAGCAGGAACTGTCGCGCTAGTTGTAGGCGGCGTTAAAGTACCGCCTGCTGGCGTGGCATCAGCGGACGCATTATTCGTCACCGACCCATTATCAAGGTCAGCCTGCGTTACTGTATAGCTCGCTGTACAGACAACCACTTCGGCTGGGTCAAGATTAGCATCGCCATTCCCGATAGCGGCTACATTACATGTCACCGTGCTGATAAGATCATCAGTGACGACCAAATTAGACATCAAGACGTTACCCGTATTGGTGACCGTATATTCGTAATTCACAACATCACCGACAGCATTGTAATCTGTCTCAATGGCCGTTTTCACAATTGTCATTGCAGGTGTTTGTGTCCCGCCAACTGTCGCGTCATCTGATGGCGACGTTACATTTCCATCCGTCGCTTCCGCAATGTTCGTGACAAAACCTGCATCCAAATCCGCTTGGGTCACTGTATATGCCGCGCTACACATCAAAGTCGCGTTCGGCGCTAATCCACCAGATGGAAGAGGATCACATGTTACGATTGCAGGCGGCGCAATTTTGTCATCATTGACTGTAATCGCGCTTGTGATCGTCGTGTTACCTGTATTGGTCACAACATATTCGTAATCCAGTAAATCACCCACAGCCGTAAAGTCAGTTGTCAATGCTGTCTTCTCAATGGCAAGCGCAGGCGCTTGTGTACCGTCAACAGTGGCCGTATCACTTGCGGGCGCCAGAGTCCCACCCGCAGGCGTACCAGACACATCAGCAATATTTGTAATCGTGCCCGCATCAATATCAGCCTGCGTGACAGTATAAGTGCCCGTACAAAGCGTTGTCTGGGTCGGTAATAATGTTGTCACAGGACAGCTAACAGACGCAATTTTATCATCGGCAACAGCAATATTTGTAATCTCAACATTACCCGTATTGGTGACAAGATATTCGTAATCAAGCGTGTCGCCAACGGCAGCAAAGTTCGTGTCTAAGGCTGTCTTCTCAATAGTAAAGGCTGGCGACTGCGTACCGTCAACAGTCACTATATCTGTTGGCGGGGTCAGTGTCCCGCCAGCGGGCGTACCTTCAGCAGAAGCGTTATTAACAACAGATCCTGTGTCAAGGTCGGCCTGTGTGACTGTATAAGATCCTGTACATGTTGTGCTCGCGCCTGGCGCTAATGTTGTCACAGGGCAGTTAATCGTCGCAATTTTATCATCAGTAACGACGAGGCTAGAGATCGTGACATTGCCTGTATTTTCAACGTCATATTCATATGTCAGCACATCACCGACCATTGTGAAATCTGTGACCATAGCACGCTTTTCAAAGCTTAAGGACGGCGCAGGCGCATCAAGCGTTACGCTCTCATCCGCCGTTGTTGGCGGCAACGTGCCTTGTGCTGGGGTGCCGTCCACAGTCGCTGTGTTGGTAATGGGCGTGCCTGCATCAATATCAGCCTGCGTGACTGTATATGTCGCCGTAAAAGTCGCGCTATCGCCAACGGCAAGCGTTGCAATAGAGGCTGGCGTAATTGCAGATAAGGTCCCCGTTCCGCTATGTACATCAGAAACGCTGACATTGTTTATGGATATGTTACCCGTATTCACACCCGTATATGTATAAGTGATAACGTCACCCACAGCCACGTCTGTTGTGATTGAGGCTGTTTTTGTAAAGGTAATTTCAGGTGCAGGCGCTTCTGGCGTAATGCTCTCATCAGCCGTAACAGGTGTGTAAGTTCCCCCCGCTGGCGTGGCCGCTGAGGTCGCTGTGTTCGTAATGGGCGTGCCCGCATCAATATCAGCTTGCGTGACCGTGTAAGTCGCGGTGAAGGTCGTGCTATCGCCAACGGCAAGCGTTGCAACAGTCGCTGGCGTGATGGCAGATAGTGTGCCTGTACCTGAATGCACATCAGAGACTGAGACATCGCTCAGGCTGACATTACCTGTATTGGTGAACACATAGCTATAGGTAATCACCTCGCCGACGGCGACGTCCGTATCATTAGACGCTGTTTTCGTCAGCGTAGAATCAGGGGCTGCTATTTCAGGGTCGATGGTTTCTGTCGCTGTGGGCTCAACAAAGGTGCCTGGCGTGGTTGCGCTTGCTGTCGCTGTGTTCGAGATCGTTGTCCCGGCGTCAATATCAGCTTGTGTCACTGTATAGGTCGCCGTGAAGCTTGCATT
>CALLMD010000007.1 GCA_938007935.1 uncultured Hellea sp. | reverse complement strand
TATACGCCTCAAGCGTCACAACGCTGACCTGGATTTTAAAGGCGTTTGCTCAATTCACGGAGATTGCCTTGAGGGTCTGGCATCGGCAACAGCCTTAACCCGAAGATACGGCGACCCCAAATCGCTTTCACCAGAGCATATCGGCTGGGACATAGAAGCCTTTTATCTCGCTCAAGCGTGCAATATTCTTTCACTGACGATCCGCCCTAATAAAATTATTCTTGGCGGGGGGCTCATGCTCGCCCCGCATTTGCTCATTAAAGTCAGAGAGCAATATGCTGATTTGATAAATAATTATCTAGGACAATCACAGGCGGACACTGAGGCACTCATCGTGACGCCAGAGCTTGGCGATGACGCAGGACTCTTTGGTGGAATTGTATTGGCTATGAGAAATTTATAAGTCTCAAACTTCACATCTATTTTTAGGTGATTTCGGAAGGTGTGTTTCTTAAAACCGCCAAGATTTAGACGCTGAGCTAAGGTCCGGTTTGGGGATTATCTTGTCTTCATGTCAGTGGCTTTGCGGACATAAGCTGAACGTTTTAACGCCCTAAGAAGGATGTTCTGAAAAAATGTAAATAGGACTCCGTCATATTGCTAAAATAGACCGATTGGTCTATTGAATGTAAAATATCATGGAGATAATGATGGACAATGACGATACTTTGAAGCCGGTAGATTTTTTAGAACGGCTTCGGCAATCCGTGATGCAATCTGGGTTTTCTACGATTTTGGGAATAGAGCCTACAAAGTGCATTAACGGCGAATCTGAACTGATTATTACCCTTAAACCAGAACTTACGCAGCATCATGGATTTGCGCATGGCGCGGTTGTTGGAGCCGCTGCTGACAATGCTTGCGCATGGGCCGCAGCGAGTTTGGTTGGAGATGTCGTCACTTCCAGCTACACGCTACAATTGCTCGCGCCTGCTTTGGGGGAACGTTTGAGAGCACACGGCGTGGTAATCAAAAAAGGCAAGCGCCAACTTTCTGTACGCTCAGACGTCTATGCGGAGACCGGAGACCAATCAAAACTCGTTGCAACGGCCCTTGCCTCCATCGCAATAGTGGAGGCGAGATCATGAGGCATGCTGTTTTTGTGGAACGCGGTAAAGTTGAATGGCGAGAGACGCCTGATGCGGTCTTGCAAGGCGATGGAGAAGCCATCATCAAGCCCTTAGTCGTTGGCAGATGTGATCTAGATCTTGCCTACCTCAAAGGGATTTTGCCAATGCCTTCTGGAGCGCCTATTGGACATGAAATAATTGGCGAAATTGTAGATTTAGGCGACAACACTAGGAATTGGAAAATTGGTCAACGTGTCTTCGTTCCAGCTCAGATATCTTGCGGGGAATGCAAGAACTGCAGGCGCGGGCTGACAGCTCGATGCTTGAAAGTTCCATTTGGAGCCTCATATGGTATGGGACGAGAGGGCGGATTTGGTGGTGGTCTAGCTGATCTTGTCCGTGTTCCATTTGCCAAGGCTATGCTTACATCTGTTCCGGACGGTGTTGACCCGGTGACGTTAATTGGCCTTGCCGATATGGGAGCTGACGCTTGGCGCACGGTGGCAGATGAAATTCAAGATCATCCGGAAGCGCGTGTACTGGTTTTGGGCGGTATGCCGCCTGTGATAGGTTTATATGCGGCAGGAATAGCAACTGCCCTGCAAGTCAATGTTACCTATGTTGACGAGAATGCCGAGCGGCGCCAAGTTGCGACTGGATATGGAGCCAAAGCGATTGCTAGTATTACGCACTTACCCGATGGCCAGTTTGATATTATCGTTGTTGCCAACCCCTCAGGGCTCTGTCTTACCACAGCATTTGACAGGATTGCTCCAGGAGGCTTGATCACTAGCGTCACGCCCACATTGCAGGATATAGAGCCCATTGATACGCGCGCGCTTTATAGTCGAGGCGTTCGATGGGCAATTGGGCGGCCTGACTGTCGCCATTGCCACAATGGCGTAATGGATGTCTGGGCTAACTATGGATTTCGCCCCGAACATGTCCCGACAACTCGCGTTGCTTGGAATGAGGCTCCTGAGGCTTGGGCTATGGATGCCCTTTACGTGGCGGCTATCAGGAATTAGCGAGGCCAGCATGTCTAAGACACGGCTTAGGATTATTGAAGAAAGCGTCAAGTTATTTCAGCGTCATGGATATCATGGTACGGGTGTTTCAGCCATTCTTAAAGCCGCGAAAATTCCTAAAGGCAGTCTATATCATCACTTTCCAGATGGAAAAGAAGAGGTCGCATCCGCTACGCTGGATTGGTTAACCAAAGAGATTGTTGCTTTCCTAGAAGCTCGCAATCAAGAGAACGCAACTGGCCAAGAGATGCTGACAGGTTTGGCAAAATATCATGGCCAACTCTCAAAATATAAAGGAGCCGTAAAGGGATCGCTCATTGCCGTGCTCGCCTCGGAATGTATCCCTGATTCACCGCGTCTCTCAAAAGAGCTTGCCGCGTCTATTTCTCAAATAAAAGCGATATTGGAGCGGGGCTTTCAAAGGCAAGGCGTTGTAGACCCTGCGAGCGCGGCAACGCGGTCACTGGCTCTATTAGAAGGAGCCTTCTTAATGAACAGAATAATGGGCCAAGAGGCAGACCCCGTCATACTTGTCCAAGATTTGGAAAAACACTGAAAACTTGTGTCCTAAAACCGGCCAGGTTCTCTGAGTTAATGTCTGGTATGGGGATAATTTTCCGTTTTTGGTTATCAAGCTAATCCTTTTAAACCCTATCCGTTCCAGACAGCTATTTTACCAAAAGTAACTGGCCCCCGAAAAAGCTGTCTAAAAATCACGAATTTGCAAATCCCTGCAAATAGCTGCAAATCCCTGCAAATGACCGCAAATTATACAGTATTTAGATTCTAGACATAAATTGCTGAATTCTGACAGCCTAAGTCCAACTTGAAAGGACTTCGGCTATGTCGCCACAAAGCATACTCATTGGACAAATCATCGTTGTGTTCACAACGATAATTTTTACGACGTGGTACGCAACGCAATGGGTAGCCCTTCAATTTGATTATGACGCTTATCTTGGCACAGGCCTGTTTTCCGTCGGTGATCACACCGTCTATTCGCCGTGGAGCTTGTTTCCGTGGTGGTATCAGTTTGATGCTTACGCGCCTGATATTTTTGCCAAGGGCGGGCAGATTGCGGCAGGCGGCGGTTTCGTCGGAACAATATTTGCCGTAATCGGCTCAGTGGCGCGCGGCCGTTCTGCCAAAAAAATCAATACTTTTGGTTCATCTCGATGGGCAACTGCAAAGCAAATCGACCGTGCAGGCTTAATGGGCGATACAGGTGTTTTCCTGGGCCGCACCAAACACGATTATATACGCCATGAAGGCCCGGAACATGTCATGGCGATTGCGCCAACGCGGTCTGGCAAGGGTGTAGGGCTTGTCATTCCGACGCTTCTGTCATGGACAGATAGCGCCGTCATTCACGACATCAAGGGCGAGAACTGGCAGCTCACAAGTGGATGGCGTTCTACATTCACACATTGCCTCTTATTTGATCCAACCAATGCGGAGAGCGCAAAATACAATCCCTTGCTGGAAGTGCGCAGAGGCGAATGCGAAGTTCGTGATGTTCAAAACATAGCTGACATTCTTGTTGACCCGGAAGGTATGCTTGAGCGCCGTAACCATTGGGAAAAAACCGCTCACAGTCTTTTAGTCGGCGCAATCCTGCATATTCTCTACGCCGAGCCTGAGAAGACATTAGCCCGCGTTGCCTCATTCCTCTCTGATCCTGACCGTTCTTTTGAAAAGACGTTGCGGGTTATGATGACGACCAATCATCTCGGGGACGCTAAAAAAGAGGGCGTTCATCCGGTGGTAGCTCAATCGGCGCGTGAACTCCTCAATAAATCCGACAATGAGCGCTCTGGTGTACTGTCAACGGCGATGAGCTTTCTGGCCCTTTACCGCGACCCTACGGTGGCCGAAGTCACCTCACAATGTGACTGGCGTATCTCTGATTTGATGAAGGCGGATAAGCCCGTTTCGCTCTACCTGGTCATACCGCCGTCCGATATTTCCCGTACCAAGCCCTTAGTTCGTCTTATCCTTAATCAGATTGGCCGCCGCTTAACTGAAGAATTAGTTGTCAGCGGAGATAGCAAGCCCAAGCGTCAATTACTTTTAATGCTCGATGAGTTTCCGGCGCTCGGCCGTCTCGACTTCTTTGAAAGCTCTCTGGCCTTCATGGCAGGGTATGGACTGCGCGCCTTTCTGATTTCACAATCTTTGAACCAGATTGAAAAAGCTTACGGGCAAAATAATTCTATCCTCGATAACTGTCATGTGCGTATTGCCTTTGCCACCAATGATGAGCGCACAGCCAAACGTCTATCTGACGCCATCGGCAGCACGACAGAGATGCGGGCTATGCGTAACTATGCCGGTCACCGCCTCGCGCCGTGGTTATCGCATGTCATGGTCTCGCGCCAGGAAACAGCCCGCCAGCTCATCACGCCGGGCGAAATCATGCAGCTCCCCGCTAATGAGCAGCTTATTCTCTTGTCAGGTTTTGCGCCCATCAAAGCCAATAAAGTCCGCTCTTTTGCGGATAAGAATTTCACAGGCCGTGTCACCGCGCCTCCAACTCCACCCTTCGGCAATGGCGGTCTTTCCCCTGACAGCCCTTGCATGTGGGGCGCCCGGACACGGCTTGTGGATGACCGCCTTTATACAGCCGCAGATAAAGACGAGCAGGCTAAGATAGCTGCGCGCCTTAACAAGACTAAAAATCATGAGGCAAAAGATGACGGCGGCAAAGATCAAAACCCAGAGCTTGTTGGACCTGAGGGGCCAGCGATCACCAAAGCGGCAAAAGATAAGCCCATCGATATTGAGGCGGCTGATCCTGTTCTAGCTTCAGTAAAGCTCGCTGATTTCGTGCGCGAGCCGAGCCCAATGCAGCGCGCGCATGGCCTTAACCAGTCGATAGATCAAGATTTAGGAATTTAGAGATGGCAGATGTTCTCGATAATCGGCTACGTTTTCGTATCTCTAAGCAGAACGCCATGTTCTTAGAGCACCGCGCGCGCACCACAGGAAAAACTAAATCCCGTCTTGTAGATGAAGCCTTGTCAGCGAGTTTTAGTTTTGAACACGATGATCAGCGCGACGCGGAGATATTAGCCCGTCTGGACACAATGATGCGGCATGATTTTCGTCACTCACATGACCTTAATCTCTTCATGGAGAGCTTTTCACTCTTCATGCAATTCTTCTTCACCCTGTCACCGGAAATTCCAGCAATTGATACGGAGGCGCGGGCGTCTCGCGGAGCTTCCTTACTCAATCAATTCTTCGATCAGCTTAGCGCAAAGGTAAAAAAGGGAAGCAATGCTTTCAAGCAAGGTCTTCCTGATGTCTTCGTCTCTGAAGAACAATTTTTCAAAAAGGATGAACTCAAACTTCTCAAAAAAATGAGAAGTAAAAGGCTCACATCGGGTGGCAGAGATGAGTAGATCGCAAAACCCCGTCACGTCTGAACGCACCTTAGCTATGCTGCGCACCGCGCTTGGTAATGACATCGTAAGCGCACTCGACAATCCCAAAGTCATCGAGATCATGGTCAATCCTGACGGTAAGCTTTGGCTGGATAAGCACGGCAGCGGCATGATCGATACAAAAGTGATTATCACGCCCGAGCAAACAGAGCGCGTTGTGCGTTTGGTTGGCACACACATCAATCAGGATGTCACAACAGAAAACCCTATTGTCAGCGCAGAACTCCCTGTCTCTTCTAATGGTAAGGGGGGCGAACGCTTTGAAGGACTGCTGCCGCCTGTTGTTTCCGCCGCCGCTTTTTCCATCCGCAAAGGGGCCGTTCAAGTCTTTAAGCTTGATGACTATGTGGCAGCCGGTACGATGACTAACACGCAGGCTGAGGCGTTAACTTACGCTGTTCAGGCGCGCCATAACATTATCATTGTCGGCGGCACATCCTCCGGCAAAACCACATTAGCAAATGCCATGTTAGCTGTTGTTGCAAAGACAGGTGACCGTGTCGTTATCCTTGAAGATACAAGAGAACTCCAATGCGAGGCGGAAGATACAATTGCGCTGCGCACTCACGGTAAAAATGTGCGCCTGCCCGATCTCGTGCGCTCCACACTGCGCTTGCGGCCCGACCGTATCATTGTCGGTGAAGTGCGCGGGCCGGAAGCCCTAGACATGCTCAAGGCATGGAATACGGGCCATCCTGGCGGCATTGCGACCGTCCATGCCAATTCAGCGAAAGCGGGCTTGTCCCGTATTGAACAACTCATTCTTGAAGGCGTGCAAACGGTTCCGCGCGCTCTGATAGCGGAGGCAATTGACGTAATTGTCTTCATCTCTGGACGGGGCTCCAAACGGCGTATTGAGACAATCGCGCGCCTGATTGATGTGAAGGGGAAGAGTTATCAGCTCGAACCACTCACAGCTCCATCCCCCATTTTGAACCTCACCTACCAAGGAGACCACCATGCAAGCACCACTTGCCATTAATATCCACTCACGCCTGTTTCTCGGCTTCGTAATCGCCGCAGCTATATTCATGTTATTCCCGAGCGCGGCTCACGCGGCGGGTTCCGCCATGCCGTGGGAAGCACCGCTCACCAAAATCCTTCAATCCATTGAAGGCCCAGTGGCGAAGATATTCGGGACTGTTGTTATTATCATGACGGGGCTTGGACTTGCCTTTGGCGATGCGGGCGGCGGCATTCGCAAGCTCATCCAAATCGTCTTTGGACTGTCTATCGCCTTTACCGCAACCAGCTTCTTCCTGAGCTTCTTTAAGTTCTCCGGCGGAGCGATGATCTAATGCCAAACGGATTGTCAGAGGCTCTTCCCGAAGGTTTTTCCATCCCGCTTCATCGCTCATTAACTGAGCCTATTCTTATGGGCGGCGCCCCGCGCACGGCGGCGATCATGAACGGGACAATCGCGGCGGCCTTTGGACTTGGCCTTCAGCTCTGGGCGCTCGGCATCATTTACTACGTCGTGTCCCACACGCTCTGCGTCTTTCTGGCAGGCCGCGATCCGCAATTCATGGACGTTTTAGTCCGCCATATTAAACACAAAGGCTATCTGGCATGATGAACCTCACCGAATACCGTAAGCGTCCGAATTGCCTTGCAGATTACCTGCCATGGTCAGCCCTAATTGCGCCCGGTGTTGTTCTCAACAAAGACGGTAGCTTTCAGCGCACGGCGAAGTTTCGCGGGCCTGATTTGGAAAGCTGCACTGAAGAAGAACTAGTGGCGACATGCGCCCGTATCAATAATGCACTGCGCCGCTTTAGCTCGGGTTGGGCTCTTTATTTTGAAGCTGCCCGTATTGAAGCTCATGAATACCCAAAATCAGACTTTACCGATGCGGCGGCGTGGATAGTTGATCAAGAACGCTGCGGGCAATTTGATGAGAACTCAGAACTCTTTGAGAGTGTCTATTATCTTACCTTCCAATTTATGCCGCCTGCGGACCGTACTTCAAAAGCGGAAGGCCTATTGATTGAGACGCCTAAAGATGAAACCCCTCTATCGGCGCAAGATCATCTGCATAGTTTCCAGTCTGAAACGGATAGATGTTTGGATCTTCTTAAAAACCAAATGCCGCTGGGTGCATGGCTGTCAGATGATGAAACCCTGACTTATCTGCATTCTACTGTTTCTCCTATGCGCCACGCTGTTGTGACACCCGATGTTCCAGCGTATATAGACGCAGTGATTGGCGGGGCTGACCTAGTCGGGGGTCTAGTTCCGCGCCTAGCCGATCACGCCATTCACATATTGACCATTCGCGGTTTTCCTAATGAGACGACGCCAGGAATACTCGATGAGCTGAACACGCTCGGATTTCCATACCGCTGGATGACACGGTTTTTGCCGCTCGGAAAACCTGACGCTGTAAAGACGATTACGAAGATACGCCGTCAATGGTTTGCCAAGCGCAAATCTGTCATGGCGCTTCTCAAAGAAGCCTTACTCAATGAACAATCGGTACTGGTTGATAGCGACGCCGACAATAAAGCCGCTGACGCCGATGCTGCTCTGCAAGACCTTGGCGGTGATTATGTCTCTTACGGCTATCTCACAACATCCATATGCGTCATGCATCCGGACGCCGCGACAGCCGAAGCGCGGCTTCATGCCATAGAGCGTATTATCAATGGCAAAGGCTTTGTCACCATCCATGAAACAGTGAATGCCGTTGACGCTTGGCTCGGAACGCATCCCGGTAATGCCTATGCCAATATTAGAACGCCGCTCGTCTCTACACTGAACCTAGCACACTTAATGCCGTTATCAGCGGTGTGGGCGGGGCCTCTTACCAATGCGCATTTAAAAGACGGCCCGCTGCTCTACGCAACAACCGAAGGACATACACCGTTCAGACTTGTCACCCATCAAGGTGATGTTGGACACATGCTTGTTGTCGGGCCGACGGGTTCCGGGAAATCGGTCCTGCTCAATCTATTATCACTACAGTTCAAACGCTATGAGGGGGCGCAGGTCTTCACATTTGATAAGGGCGCTTCATCTCGCGCTATGATTGAGGCCCTCCAAGGTGATTTCTATGATCTTGCCGCAACTGACTCAGAACTCGTCTTTCAGCCTTTGAAAGATATTGATGATGAGGCCGAACTGTCTTGGGCGCTCGAATGGGTGATTGGACTTCTCACAAATGAGTCCGTTGAGATTACGCCGGATGTCAAAGAGGTGGTGTGGTCAGCGCTCCAAAACCTTAGCAGTGCCCCCGAAGATCAAAGAACGCTGACCGGATTATCAGCCTTACTGCAATCAAAAGACCTGCGCCAAGCGCTTAAGCCTTTCACGCTAGATGGGGCGTTTGGATACTTACTGGACGGGAATAAAGATACGCTCACGCTCAATTCTACGCTCGCCTTTGAGATGGAAACGCTGATGCACAGTAAAGCGCTTGTTGCGCCAGTCCTGACTTATCTCTTTCATAAATTAGAAGCCCGTTTTGATGGGCGGCCCACATTCTTGATACTGGATGAAGCTTGGGTGTTTTTGGATGATCCCATGTTTGCGGGCCGTATCCGCGAATGGCTCAAAGTCCTGCGCAAGAAGAATGTCTCTGTGATATTTGCGACGCAATCACTGTCCGATATCGCCAATAGCCCAATTTCGCCCGCTATTATTGAAAGCTGTCCATCGCGTATATTCCTGCCTAATGAGCGGGCTATGGAGCCGCAGCAGCAGGCGCATTATGACAGCTTCGGGCTGAATAAGCGCCAAATCCAGATTATATCCTCAGCGGCGCCTAAGCGGGATTATTACTTCCAGTCACGTGCAGGTAACCGTCTGTTTGATTTACAGCTCGGCCCGGTAGCTTTGGCCTTTTGCGGCGTGGGAACAGAGGCAGGCCATAAAGACCTCGATCATGTTCTGGACGGTAATGGGCCTGATGATT
Source organism: uncultured Hellea sp. (assembly GCA_938007935.1). Lineage (GTDB taxonomy): Bacteria > Pseudomonadota > Alphaproteobacteria > Caulobacterales > Maricaulaceae > Hellea. The sequence continues at coordinate 45,382 of CALLMD010000007.1, read as the reverse complement.
TTGCCGCCAACTGGCTTGGTTTCAATGGCCTTGATTGGGCCTCAGATCTTATCCGCTCAGAGTTTAACATAGATGCAGAGGAGTATGTGCCATGGCTCGACGTAGCAGAATAATGACGCGGCTGATAACGGGGGCTATGATTGCCGTCATCGGATTGTCCTATGCGCCAATCGCGAGCGCTCAATTTGGGGGCATTGTCTATGACCCTGCCAATTATAAGCAAAATTTCTATACAGCTGTCAGGAGCCATACGCAGATAATCCGGCAGGCGGCGCAGCTTCGTAATGAAGCGCAGATGCTGATTAATCAGGCTAAACATCTCTCGAGGCTTGATGTGAATAGTGCAAGCGAGCTTAACCGCATTCTCAGCGAGATTGCTTATCTAAATGCTCAGGCTGAAAATGTCGCTTATGAGGTGGGCCGCACACGCCAGCTCGTCAAAGAGCAATATCCGCAAGACTATAAAGGTATGACGGATGATGAGTTTTATGTCCGCGCTGAAGAGAACTGGCAGATGTCGCGCAGCGCTTATAATGACGCTATGGTTATGCAGTCCAAGATGGTTGAAAGTCTGGAAGATGACCGCATCGTTTTAAACACTCTAACAAATAAGAGTCATGGGGCTACGGGCGCTCTCCAAGCCACACAATCAACAAATCAACTCATGGCCTTGCTTATCAAACAGTCCATGCAGGCCCAACACATGCAGGTGACACAATATCGTGCCAACAGCATTGAAAACGCACGGAGACTGGCAAGTGAGAAAGAAGCACGCGAGAGATTAAAGAATTTTGTCGGATCAAACTCTGCTTATGGAGGGTTGCCGTAATGGAAGATCTTGGCGTCATTGACAAATTTGTAGATACATTCAGTACCTATATTGATAGCGGCTTTGGGTTGCTTGGCGGCGAGGTTCAATATCTCACAGCTATTATCATTGGCATAGATATCACCCTTGCAGGCCTTTATTGGGCCATGGGGCCTGATACATCCGTCATTGGTAAGTTTCTTAAAAAAGTTATGTATGTCGGCGTTTTCGCGCTCATCATTACAAACTTCTCCGGCCTGACCCAAATCATCTTTAAAAGCTTCGGAGGTTTGGGGCTTCAAGCGACCACAACAATCCTAACACATGAGCAATTATTAAAACCGGGTTTTATCGCCAATACAGGCTTTAAGGCCGCCCATCCGCTTCTTACCGAAATTGGAAACCTCACAGGCCCGATTGATTTCTTCACAAATATTGTTCTCATCAGCGTATTGGGTTTGGCCTGGGTGATTACGATATTCGCCTTCTTTTTTATAGCCATTCAGCTTTTTGTCACCGTCATTGAGTTTAAACTCACCACTCTGGCAGGCTTTATTCTAATCCCGTTCGCCCTTTGGAATAAGACATCATTCCTCGCCGAAAAGGTTCTTGGTAATGTCGTGGCGTCGGGCATCAAACTTATGGTGCTGGCGATCATTATCGGTATTGGGTCAACCATGTTTGGCGACATAACGTCTGCTTTTCAGGTCTCTATCGATCCTATTACGGGTAAAAAACTTCCCGTTCCGCCAATTGAATTAGCCGATGCCGCAGCCGTAATTTTAGCCTCTATGGCTTTGCTCGCACTAGGCCTCTTTGGTCCCGGTATCGCAACGGGCCTTGTTTCAGGCGCGCCGCAATTAGGCGCAGGCGCGGCCGTCGGCACAATGGCGGCTGTTGGCGCAGGTGCATTAGCGGGCGGAGCAGTCGCTGGCGCGGCAGGCAAAGCCGGCATGAAAGCGTCCGTCTCATCCGTCAAAGCTGGCGCGTCTATGACAGGCGGCACAAAGCTCGCCTTTGCATTGGGTAAAATGTCTACAGGCAGTGAAGGCCTCAAAGGCAATATTGTAGGCGCGGCAACAGTGGCGCAGGCGGGCGCTATGTCTGTGGCCAAGAAAGCGGGCGGTAAAGCCTTAGCGGCAGGCGGAGCTATATCAACGGCCCACGGTAATGGTGCGCGCGGCGCAATGCGGGCGCTCTCAAAAGGCATGAAACCAGCAGCGCCAAGCGTGGCAGGCGGCCCCAAAACGCAGCCCGACTGGGCCAAAAAAATGAAGAGTGGGCAACATACGCGCAATGCAGGCCGTCATGCAGCCCATGCCATGCGCGGTAACGGCGGCGGTAGCGCTAGCGGCCCATCACTGAACCCAGATGGATAGAGGAGAAAATTATGTGGAAATGGAAACGCAATCAGTCAAAATACGGGCAAACGCCCGTGCCTGAAACGCCGTATCAAAAGGCCAAGCAGGTCGTTGATAACCGCCATGGCTCAGCGCTCGTGCGCGGTAAAAACTGGCGCATGGCTTGTTTCGGTTCCTTCGGGCTATCCTTCTTGCTGGCCAGCGGCATGATCTATCAAGGCGCGCAAGCCAGCGTCCAAGTCCATGTTGTCGAGATTGATGCTGACGGCGGTATAAAATCCGTCAATCCTTTGCAGGGTAAGTTTGAGCCAAGTGACGCCCAAATCGCTAATCAGCTCGCGCGGTTTATTAGCAATGTCCGCTCTGTCTCAATCGACCCTGTTGTGCTGCGCGATAACTGGCTTGAGGCTTACGGCTTCGCGACCGATCAGGCAGCTATTGCTCTGAATGATTATGCTCGGGACAATGACCCTTTCTCCGCTATTGGCGACCGTAGTGTGACCGTTGATGTTATTAGCATTGTGCGTTCATCTGGCGATACATTTGAGCTTCGCTGGCGCGAGACGGAATTTGCGCGAGGCGCGAAATTGAGCGCCCAGACTTACACCGCCTCGCTCTCGATCATTACCCAAGCCCCAAAGGACGCACAAACGCTGCACCGCAATCCGCTGGGCCTTTACGTGCATAATCTTAACTGGTCGAAAGACCTCACCACATCAGCAGGAGTGTCCCAATGACACAGCGATCATTTATTAAATCCGTATCGGTCTTAGCTATCACAATAAGCCTGACAGGGTGCGCCAGTCTTCAATCTGCCTTTGATAACGTGAAGTCGGAATTTAAATCGTCTGGCACTGTTACCAAACCCAATGAGATGGACCGTGCCGTATATGTTACTGAGCATGATATTGAAGAAGAGGCCCAGAAAGAAACGGGCTTTGACGGGTATATTGAGCCTATGGTGCATTACCCGGATATGGTGATGCCCGGCCAAATGAAGCCTATGCCTGTCAGTGTTGAGTTTTTGGATCAACCTTCCATGACAGGTTTTCAGGCGGTCAGCTATGCCAATCAAAACGCCGTTGTTCAGCCAACATCCGAAAACTACCTCAATGCCATTCAGCTTTATCCTTATACTCCGGGATCTCTCTATCAGGTCTATGCCTCTCCTTCGCAGGTCACGGATATAGCGTTGCAGCGCGGGGAAGCGCTGACATCGGTATCGGCAGGGGATACTGAACGCTGGACGGTTGGCGATACCGTGTCCGGGTCAGGCGCAAATGAGCAGGTGCATATTTTAGTTAAGCCCATGGCGGCCAAACTATCGACCAATGCTGTTATCACGACGACCAAGCGTACTTACTATCTCGACCTCAAATCCTTTGCTGATACCTATATGGCGGCGGTATCGTGGCGTTATCCCCATGAGGCGCTTAAGCAGATCAAAAAGGTCTTGCCCAAGAAGCCGCGTTTGAGAAAGGCAAGTTTCAAGTCGGATGCTTTAGACCTTAAGCCTGAAAACCTTCGCTTTGATTATCTCATCAAGGGGGATAATCCGAACTGGCGGCCAACCCGCGTCTTTGATGATGGTAAGAAGGTCTTTATTGAGTTCCCGAAAAGCCTAGCCGTGTCTGAAGCGCCGCCACTGTTCATTACCGACCGTAAGGGCAAGAAAAGCAAACTCGTCAATTACCGCGTAAAGGGTGAGTTTTACGTCGTAGACCGTCTCTTTGACTTCGCTGAATTGCGCCTTGGTGAGAAAGACCAAGACGTTGTTCGTATCGAGCGGCAGTCATGAGTGACCAGAAATCAAATGTGGTGCCTCCAGAACTAACGATTAGGGCACGGCCTAGGTCGGTTCGCCGTTTTAGCCGCAAAGCTTTGATTGGCGGGAGTATTGGGCTAGGCACAATTATGTTCGCAGCACTAGCGGTTGCGCTTCAATCTCCGGATTACGGCGAGGCGAATGCTGATGAGCTTTATAACGTCACCCACAAACCCATGGCCGCAGGGTTAGAGCTCTTGCCAAAATCCTACGCGGAAATGAAGCCCAAATTAGGGCCGCCATTGCCCGGTGATCTCGGCGCGGCCTATATGAGCGCCAACCTTGAGCCAGAAGTTATCAGTCCCGTCAATCTGCCTGTGAAACCAAAAAGGGTTGCAGCATACTCGAAACCAAGGCCCGTGCAGTCTAGATATGAACCAGTGCCCATAACGCCGCGGCAAAACCCTGGAAGTTCAAGCTTGTTCTTTCAGATCAGTGGGCGCGGGGTAGATACACAGTCAAACCGAGTGGCCGATCTCGGCAGTCAATATTTACCGCTACCAGAATATCCAAGTTTTAACCCGCCGCCATCTGGCTTTGATTCAAGTCCTGTCACGGCTGACCCCAATGGACAGGGTGCTAAACAGGCCTTCTTAGGCCGTGATAGCGATGATATTTACAACAGTCATGGTCTTGTATCGCCGCGTTCACCTTATCAGGTCATGGCGGGTAATCTCATTCCGGCTTCATTGGTAACGGGTTTAAACTCGGATTTACCGGGACAGGTAATCGGTCAAGTCACTGAGAACGTTTTTGACAGCGTTACTGGACAGCATTTGTTGATACCGCAAGGGTCTCGATTAATGGGGCGTTATGATAGCGTCATTGCTTTCGGGCAGAGCAGGGCACTTGTCGTCTGGACACGGCTAATCTTGCCCAATGGTGATAGCATACAGCTTGACAATCTGCCTGGGTCTGATGCCCAAGGCTTTGCAGGGCTGAAAGATAAGGTGGATCGCCATACATGGCAGTTAATCAAAGGCGCGGCTTTGTCTTCATTGTTATCAATAGGGTCAGAGCTTGCCAGTGATGACGGTGACCGTCTTACGCGCGCTCTTCAAAATGCTGGGCAAGACACCGCTAATATAACGGGGCAGCGTATCATTGACCGTAATCTCAATGTGCAGCCCACACTCAAAATACGGCAGGGATGGCGCTTTAACGTCATTGTCAGCCGTGACCTCATCCTCAAACCTTATGGAGACTGACCTATGGCAGATGCCAAGCCGACATTAAAACTTGCGAAATTGCAGGAACATAAGCCTGTTAGAATCCCAGTTACATTACCCCATGAATTAAACGCAGATTTGGAGGCTTACGCCGCCATCTATGAGCAAGCCTATGGTGAGAAACAGACCGTTGGCGCGCTTATTCCGTCCATGATCGCGAGCTTTTTAGCAAGTGATGCTGGATTTAAGAAGGCCAAGCGCGAGCTGGCTTAACTGTTTCGATAACGCCAAACACGGAGGTACAATCCAATGGCAAATATAGGTACATTTAAACCCATGGCCAAAGGCGGCTATGAAGGAACTATCGTTACTATGATGACGAGCCGAAAGGTACGCATCGTTCCCAATGAAAAGAAGAAATCTGAAAATAGTCCTGATTACTTCGTTAAATCTGGCCGCTGCGATCTCGGTGTCGGGTGGAATGTGACATCTGAGCCTGACGATGACAAGGAGCCTGTGGATTATGTCAGTATCAAGTTTGATGGCCCAGAAATGGATAAGCCGTTCAATGCTGCACTCTTTGACCGTGAAGAGGGGGCCGATCTCGTTTGGTCACGGCCTAAGACGCAGTAACGTCCATTATGTTATGAATGCACGTGGAAGCGCGCATTCAAACAACATCTTTTAAAGGTGATTTATGACCGACCAATTATTGACATCGGATGATGTTCAAGCCTTAACAGGGATTAAAAGTAGGGCGACGCTATGGCGTAGGTCCAGGGATGAAGATGACGAATTCCCTTGTGCATATAAGATCGGAAGTCATTCGACTCGATGGAAAATGTCAGAGCTTAAAGATTGGATGGATAGCCTTCAGGTGATGTAGCTGCCCTCTGATGGGTTTTCATTTTTATGAGTTGCGCAAACAAGGTTTATTGATGATTCGAAACTGAACTCGATAGGGTTCTTTTTTTTGAAAAATCGTTACCTCAATCCAATTTTCTTATAGAATTGGCATAGTAATATTACCTTATAAGAGAGGGGTGGTCCTCTAAAGTATACCTTTGAGTTGGTTGAAAAGTGGGACTAAAAGTGGGACCATTTTTAAAAAAAAATAAAAAAATATATAAAAAACAATAACTTAATCAATATTATTGGAGGCACCACCCGGAATCGAACCGGGGTACACGGATTTGCAATCCGCTGCGTAACCACTCCGCCATGGTGCCGTCCTAAGATGCGGCGTATAAACAGCAGCGCTGGTCTATGCAACGCGAAAATATTGGAAACTTGTACAGAATTACAAGATTAACCCGTTTGATGAATCGAATGAATAGGTCCTATGCGGCAATAGAGCATTGCCTAATTACGGTTTTGGAGGGTATAGCGGGCGCAGAATTTGAGTGAGTCAGTATATGTTTGATTTTCCTTCCGCGCGTGACCAGATGGTTGATTGCCAAATCCGCACAAGTGATGTGACGGATTATGGCGTTATAAAAGCGTTTAAGTCGGTTTCACGGGAAAACTTTGTTCCCAAATCCCAACAAGCTTTGGCTTATGGTGATGCGCATATTGATCTTGGAGAGGGCCGTGTCATGATTAGACCACGCGATTTCTCAAAAATGGTACAGGCTGCTGATATTGTGCCAAGTGATGTGATTTTGGATATTGCTTGTGGTCGAGGGTATTCTTCTGCGATTCTAGCGCATTTGGGCGAAACTGTTGTAGCCCTTGAAACGACAGATGAAGCTGTAGAGAAGGCCTCTGAACGATTAATTACAGCCGATATTACCAATGCAGCCGTCGTCAAAGGGGACTTAAAACTCGGCGCGTCAGAGCACGGGCCTTTTAATGTTATTTTTGTCAATGGCGCTGTCAGTGAGGTTCCCAAAAGTTGGACGGATCAACTGGCAAATGGTGGTCGTTTAATCTGTGTGGTGCAAAAAGGCCCAATCGGCCATGCTTGTGTTTATAAACGATCAGGCGATGTTATTGGCGAGAAAATTATATTTGATACATCTCTTCCACTTTTGCCTGGATTTGAGCGCCATGCTGAGTTTGTCTTTTAAGGTGCTACCTGTAAGACAGCTTTTAGTTTTATTGACTCTTTCCTGTAGTCTTCTGGCAACGCAGACTGTACATGCAGAGACTTTTGAAGAAGCACTTATATCGGTTTATAATTCTAACCCCCGTCTTATGGCTGCACGTGCTCAGCTGCGTGAGATTGATGAAAATTATATTCAAGCTCGCGCGCAGGGGCGCTTAAATGCAAATATTTCTGGAAATTTGGGTTATGCAATTAATCGATCTTCAGGTTCTTTTCTACCAGGATTGCCTGATCAAAGTTTTAGCCGTGAAGGTACGCCATCAGCGGCTCAGCTTCAGGTTATTCAACCTCTATATCAAGGTGGGCGTGTTCGAGCATTAAAAAACCAAGCTAGAGCGGGGATTATGGCCGCAAGGCAGCAGCTTCGTAGCACAGAACAGGAGCTTTTATTGCAAGGGGCTAATGCTTATTTGGACGTCTTAAGAGATGAAGAAATTGCAAAAATTCGGCGCAATAGTGTGAGTGTTTTAGCGCGTCAAGAATTGGCTGCTCAGGAGCGTTTTATAGTTGGCGTAGGAACGCGGACAGATATCGCGCAGGCGCAAAGCCGGTTGGCCGCTTCAGAATCGGGTGTTGCCGCGGCTGAAGCTGAGCTGCAATCAAGCCGAGCAAGCTATATTCGCCTTATTGGTCATATGCCAGTCGATTTAGGCCCAATTCCAAAATATGAATTACCTCCAACAGTCGATTCTGCCATTGCCCTTGCGCGTGAAAATAACCCAAACCTATTAGCTGCAATACATAATAAAGATGCGGCCAAAGCAGCAATCGGGGTGGTGAAATCTGCTTCCAAGCCTGTTATTTCGCTTAACGGTACGTTGGGGGGACAGAGAGGTCAAATCAATGGATTATCAAAGGCAGATCAAGCGGCATTGACGGCGCAGATTACTATTCCTTTCTATTCCGGGGGCGCGAATAAATCAAAGCTGCGCCAGGCTCGTCATGCAGATGAACGTATAGGATTTGAAATCAAAGATACTGAGCGTTCTATTGATGCTAATGTGAGGCAAATATGGGCGCAAATTGATGCCGCTCGGCAGGCGGTTAAATCTAGCCGCCTTCAAGTTCAGGCCGCTGAAGTGGCTTTTGAAGGCGTCGAATTAGAGCAATCGGTTGGAACGCGAACCACCTTGGATGTGCTAGACGCCGAGCAAGAGGTTCTAAACGCTAAGCTTTCCCTTATTCGTGCCGAAAGAAACTTGGATGGAGCAACATTTGAATTATTGCGTATTTTAGGCGTATTTGATGCACAAGGTATTCGTTTGCCCATTAGGTTTTATGATGTGAAAGAAAATTTCGAAACGATTAAAAATGATAAGTTCGGGCGCGTAACTCGAAAAGTTATACCTGAACAGGTTATATCGACACTTAAAAAGCTTGGCGATTAGGTCAACATATTCAAAAATAACAGCTTTTTCAAAGTTCTCCCATTAATTGAGTATTAAGCACTCTAGACAAGTGTCACGTGTTGTCTTAACTTCTAACGAAAGTGGTAGGGGGAACTGCCATGGTTGTTAAGGAATCAACTATGTCTGAACAGACAACAGACACATCAAATAATATTTCCGACGGTGCTGAGCCGAGCATGGAAGATATTCTGGCCTCTATACGAAAAATTATTGCAGATGATGAAGGCGTTGCGGCAACTGTTGAGCTTCAAAGTGAACTTAAAACAGATACTATGAGTGCAGGTATTGTTGCTAATGTCGATGAAATAGCTCGAAGCAGTCCTGATAATCATTTAGAAACTTTGGACTTAGACATCATTGCCGAGCCGAGTGACTCAGAGATCGATGCTCTCATCGCAGATATGGATATGATCGATGCTGAGGTCGTTACAGCACCAGTTGCTAAGGAAATAGTCGAGCAGGCCGCGGAAGAATCGATAGAGCTTGAAATTCCAGACGAGACCGAACTTGAAGCTCCACAAGCTTTAGATGATGATATAACGTCAGATGATGAACTTTCTGCATTACTCGACGATATGTTGAACGATGCTGATGATGAAGTCGCTGAATTGGATGAACTCGCAGATCTAGACGAAAGTGATGAAAAACTTGAATTAGTCCTAGACCCTGCCGAAGATCTTATAAATGATGATATAGATTTAGAAGACGAGCTGGATTCAGAAGTTTCAAATTCTGAGTCAGACATGGATTTGGTGAAATCTCTGATGGCTGATCTTACAGGTGAGCCCCTCCACGAGGAGCCATTGGAATTGAAAAATGACAATTCGGATGTAGAAGAAGATATATTCGACGCTTTAGGATTAGATATTGAAGAGCCAGCTGAGGAGTTGCCTTTAGACCCTTCAATAGAGGCAAATGTAAACACTGATGTAGATGTAAACACCGATGATGTCATGGATGAAATTTTGTCTTTAACTTTAGACGATGAAATTGAGATTCAGGACAGCGCTTTAGAAGCGTCAGGTGTAGACGTGCCCGTAAGTCTTAAGGATATCGCAGCGCAGGCGGAAGCTGATGCTGATGCGATGAGTGGTGGTAAAGCTATTGCTTCTGTGGCTGCGCTAGGTGCCGTTGTAGTCACCCAAGCGGGAGCATCAGATGAAGAACATCAAGACGAACTTCTAGAACAGGCCGATACGGCGGATAGTGATGACATTGATGATGCACTATCTAAACTTGATGATATGATAGCGCCTGAACCTGAGCCTGAGCGTCAGCCTGAAATTGAAACACAAACTGAATTAACCCCTGATGAGGAGACCTCCCCAATGCCAAGAGCAGCGAAAAAAGATGCAATTATTGATAAAGCGACAGAAAGCGCGACGGCAGACGTGTTTTCTTCTCTTAATAAGGTTGTAGAAGAAAAGGCAGTAGTTGCGGAACGTGGTGATCGTATTGGTGACCTCGTGCAAGAAGCCCTGCGTCCTATGCTTAAAGACTGGTTGGACAAAAATCTTAAAGGGATTGTCGAGCGGGCCGTGACGAAAGAAGTCAAGCGTATCTCATCAGGCAAATAAGCCTCTTTAATTCCCTGTTATTTCAGGGTAGAGCGATGATTAAATAAGCCCTGCTTTGGCGGGGCTTTAATTTAGGTATCATTATGCTCGACAATAAGTTCAATCCACAAGAAGCTGAACCCCGCCTCTATAAGATGTGGGAAGAGAGCGGCGCGTTTAAGCCGCGTCCTGCGAAAGAGGGTGATACCAAAGACGATAATTTTTCCATCGTCATCCCGCCGCCCAATGTGACGGGCAGTCTGCATATGGGCCATGCGGTCAATAACACCATCCAAGATATCCTCGTGCGTTATAACCGTATGCGCGGGAAAGCCGTACTTTGGCAGCCGGGCACAGACCATGCCGGTATCGCCACGCAAATGGTGGTTGAGCGTAAACTCGCCGCCGAAGGCAAAGCCCGAAAAGACATGAGCCGCGATGAGTTTCTCGAACATGTCTGGGCTTGGAAAGCTGAGAGCGGCGGCAATATCAATCAACAGCTCCGCCGTTTGGGCTCTTCCTGCGATTGGTCACGCGAAAAATTCACACTCGGTAATCCTGAAGACCCAAGCGATAAAATGGCCGAAGCTGTCACCAAGGCCTTTGTTGAGATGTATGAAGCGGGCCTGATTTACCGCGACAAACGCCTTGTCAATTGGGACCCACATTTCCAAACGGCGATTTCGGACCTTGAAGTCGAGAACATCGAAAAAGATGGTCATTTTTGGCACTTCAAATACCCGCTCGATGGCGGCGAAACTTATACTTACGTCGAAAAAGATGAGGATGGGAATGTCACGCTCACCGAAGAGCGCGACTATATCTCTATCGCAACAACGCGCCCTGAAACCATGCTCGGTGATGGCGCGGTGGCGGTCCATCCCGATGATGAACGCTATGCCCCGATTGTCGGGAAAATGGTACGCCTCCCGCTAGCGGGTCGCCTTATCCCGATTATCACCGATGAATATCCTGACCCTGATTTCGGATCGGGCGCGGTGAAGATTACGGGCGCCCATGACTTTAACGACTATGACGTCGCCAAGCGCAATGACATCCCCATGTATAGCCTCATGGATGAGCGCGGCGCGATGTGCGAAAGCGAGATTATGCCCGCCAAATATGTCGGTATGGACCGCTTCAAAGCCCGTAAAGAAGTTGTGGCGGATATCGACGCCGAAGGCCTATTGATTAAGGTCGAAGATAAGAAAATCATGCAGCCCTATGGCGACCGCTCAGGCGTGGTCATCGAACCCATGCTGACCGATCAATGGTTTGTCGATGCGGAAAAGCTCGCTGAGCAAGCCATGGCGAATGTCGATGATGGTTCAACCAAATTTATCCCTGAAAATTGGAAAAAGACCTATGACCATTGGATGAAAGACATTCAGCCTTGGTGTATTTCACGGCAATTATGGTGGGGGCATCAAATCCCAGTGTGGTATGGGCCAAAATTATTGCCAGAGGTTAATCTAAAATCTAAAAACTCTCCATTTGCAAACCCATTTGAAGATAATGAAAGAGTAATTTTTTGTGCGATGACGCAAGAAGAGGCTATTGCGAAGGCTTCAGAATATTATGGAGAGATTTCATTAACTGATGAAAACTCTTATGGTGAGCCTTTTCATTACGATGAAAAAGCAGAGTGTTGGAAAGGTAAGATTAACCTCAACCGAGACTCAGACGTCCTAGACACATGGTTCTCCTCTGGCCTTTGGCCATTCTCTACACTGGGTTGGCCTGAAAATACGGATGAGCTTGAGCGCTTCTACCCGACCTCCGTTGTCGTTACAGCCTTTGACATCATCTTCTTCTGGGTGGCGCGGATGATGATGCAGGGCATTCATTTCATGGATGATGTACCGTTCAAAGATATCTATATCCACGCCCTTGTTCTTGATGAAGCGGGCAAGAAGATGTCCAAATCCATCGGCAATACGCTCGACCCGCTCGACTTGATTGACGGCGTATCCATTGACGAGCTTGTCGCCAAGCGGACTCGCGGGCTGAAAAACCCTGAAAAAGCGCCCAAGATTGAAAAGGCGACTCGCAAGCAATATCCCGACGGGTTTGAGCCTTATGGCGCGGATGCATTACGGTTTACTTTGGCATCTATGGCGGGGCAGGGCCGCAATATCCGCCTCTCTGTTGACCGCATTGCGGGCTACCGTAATTTCGGGACCAAGCTCTGGTCTGCCGCTAATTTCGGCCAGATGAATGATTGTAATACGGTCGAGGATTTTGACCCAAGCACTGTGACGATGACTGTGAATAAGTGGATTATCTCGGAACTCACTAAGACGGTTTCTGAGGTGTCTCGCTGTATCGAAGGCTACCGCTTTAACGATGCCGCGGACGCCATCTATAAATTCACATGGGATACGTTCTGTAATTATTATCTGGAAATGACCAAACCTATCCTAACGGGTGATAATCAAGCTGAGCTAATTGAAACCCGCGCGACTTTCGCTTGGACGCGCGACCAAATCGTCAAGCTCCTACATCCTTTCATGCCGTTCATTACCGAAGATATTTGGCTGAAAACATCGGACCGTCCGCAGGCTTTGATTATCTCTGATTGGCCAGAACTCAGTGATGACCTCATTGATGATGCCGCGACAACAGATATGAATTGGCTGATTGAGCTGATTACCAATATCCGCTCTGTGCGCACGGAAATGAATATCCCGCCGAGCAAGAAAGCCCCGCTCTTAATGCTCGCAGACAAGCTCGACCAACGCCTCGCGGATTATGCCGAGGTCTTATCGCCTATGGCGCGAGTTGACGGCGTAGAAACCGCCAGCGAAGCTCCCAAAGGCGCGCTTCAAACCGTTGTCGATGGCGTGACATTCGCAATACCGCTAGACGGGCTTATTGATAAAGGCGCAGAGCAAGCTCGCCTGACCAAAGAAGCAGAAAAGGCCCAGTTTGAGATCGACAAAATCGATAAAAAGCTCTCCAATAAAGCCTTCACCGACAAAGCCCCCGAAAAGGTCGTGAATCTACAAAAGGAACGCCGCGAGGGCTATGTGGCGGAGCTTGAGAAGCTTAATGAGGCACTTGCGAATTTGGGGTAGGGCAGACATTATCAATTATCGTCATACCGACACACGGCAAGGCCGTGACGGAATCCATGTCTTAATATCGCGGCAAATTCGGGTCTTCCGATAGGCGCAACATCAAGGCATGGGTTCCGCCATCGCTTCGCGATGAGACGGAATGACAAGAATGTGCATTTGGGTTAAAGGTAAAACATGCACCAATTCAATGAACATCATAGCGAGTTTAAGGGCTTTTCGGAATATTTCCACAAAGACATATTCCCGCTTTTGGCACAGCATGAGGATGCTCGGCGTCAGGCTCTCAGGAAATTTAAATTGTTTGGCACAGTTATAGCTATAATTGCGCTTGGCTGTGCGGCTTTCCTTTATACGAAATCAGGAAAAGTGCAGCCGATAGGCTTTGCTCTTTTTGGCGGCGTGATAGGAAATCTAGGGCTTTATTCTTGGTTGATGAAATCCGTCAAAGGCGTCACCAAAGAAAAAATCGTCGGCGGGATTTGCGGATTTATCGGCTGGGTGTTTCAAGAAAAGGCCGCGGACATCCCTGACCTTACTCTTTTGGGTACATATGGCCTCATCAAGAAAGGCTATGGCGTAATTAAAGGACAACCGCTTGCGAAACTCGCGTCATCAAGCAAACGCGCGTCGTTTGAAGATCAGATGTCTGGAGAAGCGCATGGCGCTCAATTCAAGTCTGTCGAGGCTCATTTGGAAACCAAATCGGATGACAATTGGGTTACGGCTTTTCGCGGGCAGATTATGACGTTGACATTTCCTAGAAAATTTCTGGGACAGACCGTTGTCTTACGCGATAAAGGGATGTTCCAAAGCAAGAAACACGGCAATATGAAACGTGTTGGCTTAGCTGACCCAGTTTTTGAAAAAATATTTGAAGCCTATAGTACCGACCAAGTTGAATCTCGTTATTTGCTCGACCCTGCCTTTATGCAGAAACTCGTTGATTTGGAACGTAGTGTCGATGGCAAGAAAATTCGGTTTGGATTTATAGATGGGCAGTTATTTATCGTCGTAGAAACGAAAAATCGTTATGAGGCGGGATCAATGTTAAAACCGCTGACTACGCCTGAGAGAACGCAAAAAATTCTCGACGAAATAGGCGCGATTTATGATATTGTTGACGCTGTTTTAGCCCCTAGCGCATAATAACTCATCTTTAAACTCATTATGCTAAGCTTTGGGTATGACGGTGCAAAATGTCTATCCAGCGAAAGATTTCTCAGTGCAAGTGCAAACCTTGCGTAAATATATTCATGATGCTTTAGGGTGGGATTATGAGCCCAATATTGGCGCTCCAACCATCCTTATGCCGCTTAGAGCTGCCGGAATTGTTACAACATTGTCGGGACGATTTGATTTTCGAGGACGGGTTCGGGGGCATGCTTTTGACAATCAGAGTTTCGAGCTGTTCGATGTAACGGCGGCGAAAATGACAAGGCCTAATATTGGCCAATATCGGAATATGAATCAGCTATCAGATATGAGCTTTATTATGGGAGAGCCTGTAGATGCTGAGGATATGGCGATGTTTGATGCGAGTTATAGTGAGCGCCGTGGGTTTCAGGGTGTTGTCATCAGCTTACCTCATCATAGCCAATTTATGGGCCGTACAATTATTCGGCGCGATATGGGCAAGTTGAATCCGCCTGTAATTCAAGATTTAAAACGCGTTGGGTTTGCGAGCTCAGTCTTTGAAAAAACGTTTGAAGTTTTTAGTGATGATCAAGTTGAAGCCAGGTTTCTAATTACCCCCGACTTTATGGAACGGCTTATTGTATTTTCCGACGATTATATGGGCCGTAATGTTCAATGTGGCTTTATGGGAGATAAGTTTCATGTGACCGTCGATATTGATGATCGCTTTGATTTTTCTCGAGACTTAAACTCAGCCAATTACCAAGATGCCTCTACGTCAATAATTAATGAAATTGGAGGTATATTTTATTTGCTTGAGAAAATGCAAACGCTTCAGGCACGCGTAGGCGCAAAGGGTTCGGAAGCTGTGGATGCTGAACGCGGGGCTTATTACAAAGCTTTGATGGATACTTTGATACCTGCGGTGAAGGCCTCATCTGACAAATTTAGTACTGTTAGTAAGGTGTTCCAAGATATGGAAAACGACTTGCCGTTATTCTGCGAAAGTCTACACGGAATGCTCTTGCCTCGCTTTTGATTACAAATCAAATGTTCCAATAACGGGGACGTGGTCCGAGGGCTTTACGCCGTCTCTCACATTTTTATCAATACGGAAGCCTGTAAGGCGGTCCGCCGCTTGCGGCGAGAGCAATAGGTGGTCGATACGGATACCAAGATTATTTTGCCATGCGCCGCGCTGATAATCCCAAAAAGTAAATTGTTCTGGCCGGCCGTCTAATTGTTCAAAAGCTTCAGTGAGGCCTAAATTCAAAAGCGCGCGCCATTTTTCGTGTGTCTGAAGGCGGTAAGCAGCGTCACCTTCCCAATCCTTTGGGGCATGTACATCTTTAGCGTCGGGGATAACATTATAATCACCCGCTAGGATAAGTGGTTCTTCATATTTTAATAGATTAGCGGCGTGGTCGTGTAAGCGCTGCATCCATCTGAGTTTATATTCGTATTTTTCAGTAAACACCCCCGTTTCATCCATAACGGGATTACCATTAGGTAGGTAAATTGAGGCGACACGGAATGGTCCGTTCGGACCAGAAATAACCGCTTCTAAATATCGGGCTTGTTCATCACTTTCATCTCCGGGAAGTCGCTGAGAAACCTCTTCGAAAGGGTGCTTTGAGAGGATAGCCACACCATTATAACTTTTCTGTCCATGCGTTTCGATGTTGTAGCCTAGGGCCTCAATCTCCATACGCGGAAAAGCTTCATCAACAGTTTTGATTTCTTGCAAGCAAGCAACATCTGGCTTGGCCTCGGATAGCCACTTTGTCACCGCATGAATACGAGCATTTATCGAGTTTACATTCCAGGTCGCGATTTGCATGAAGGTGTCGTCGGTTAGCCTTGATTGAAAGTCAAGAAGCTTCGCTGAATTAAGCGTGAATAGTGCTGAGCGGCTTGTGGAATTATAAATTCGGCTAGCTTTCGTGATGCCATCGCGGCATAGTAGATGTAAAATAATAGGGAAATGCATATGGCCGAAATTCACGCACGTACTTGCCATCTTTGCGAAGCCAATTGTGGTATATTGATGACTGTTGAAGACGGGAAGGTGACAAAAGTAACGGGCAATCCCGACCATGTGCTTTCAGAAGGTTATATTTGCCCGAAGGCCACAGCGATTGCTGATTTGCAAGAAGACCCAGACCGCTTACGAAAACCAGTCAAACGCGTCGGGAATGAATGGGAAGAGATTAGTTGGGATCAGGCGTTTTCTGAGATCGCTGCCAAGCATCAGGCCATAGTTGCAGGTCCTAAAGCGCCAGCCATGTTTTTGGGTAACCCCAACGCACATAATTATTCCAATAGTTTTTCGATGCGCGGCCTCACCAAATCTTGGGGGGCGAAGGGTATTTACTCGGCGTCTACGCTTGACCAGCTTCCGCATATGATATGCCAAAAATGGGTTTACGGACATAATGCGCTTTACCCTGTACCTGATATTGATCGTACCATGTTTATGCTTTGCGTAGGCGGCAATCCACTCGCTTCAAATGGATCACTCTGGACTGTTCCAAATGTAAAAAAGCGTATTCAAAGATTACAGGCACGCGGCGGTAAATTTGTTGTTGTGGATCCACGTAAAACCGAGACGGCCAAGATTGCTGATGCGCATCACTTTATCAAACCCGGTACGGATACTGCCCTGTTCTTAGGATTACTTCTTGCGCTAGACGAAGCTGGACTTGTTAACCCCGGACGGTTGATGCCTATGCTAAAGGGGTGGGATGAAGCTTGGGCGGCTATACACCAATTTAACTTAGAGAGTCTGTCCGAATATTGCGGAATATCTGAACATGACATTCGCGCGATTGCTGCCGAATTAGGCAGTGGTCAGCCTGCGATTGTTTATGGCCGAATGGGGGTTTCCGTTGTGCGTTATGGCACGCTTAATCACTTCCTTATTCAACTTTTAAATATTTCAACGGGTAATGTAGATCGTGAAGGCGGCGTTATGTTTCCTGACTCCCTAATAGATCCTGTTGAACGTAGTGGTACAGGATCATATGGCCGCTATCACCAACGCCTTTCGGGACGGCCCGAGGTCTTAGGGGAATTACCTGCTGCTGAACTTGCCTCTGAAATAGTCACAGAAGGTGAAGGCCAAATAGGGGCGTTGCTGACACTTGCGAGTAATCCCGTCTTATCTGCCCCGGGTGGACGGCAATTAGATACAGCGCTGGAAACCCTCGATTTGATGGTCTCAATTGATATGTATGTGACGGAGACAACACGTCATGCGCATTATATTTTACCGCCATGTGGTCCGTTAGAGCGCGATCATTACCCACTCTTTTTTACGCCGCTAGCGATTCGAAATTACGCGTCCTATTCGCAAGCGATATTGCCTCAAACAGAAGGTAGCAAAGCAGATTGGGAAATAATGGCTGATCTCGAAGGCGCTATTCGTTTGGCTCAAGGTGAGAATAACATTCCAGAAAAAATAAAACCTCGTAAAATCTTAGACCAGATGCTGCAAAGTTCACCGCATAAAATTTCACTGGCAGAAATTGAAGCGCATCCGAATGGCTATGATATGGGGCCGCTTAAGCCTCGATTACCGGCGCGTTTGAAAACTGCAGATCAATTAATCCATTGCGCGCCAGAATTACCGATTCAAGATTTAGCGGCTTTTAGAAGTGAGACTACCATGCCAGCCGAGGGTACTTTTAGCCTTATTGGCCGACGTCATATCCGAAGCAATAATAGTTGGCTTCACAATAGTCATCGTCTGCTTAAAGGTCCAAATCGATGCACGCTTATGATTCATCCCGATGATGCTAAGGGCTTGGGTTTAGAAGCGGGTGATATTGCGACTGTGTTCAATCATGTTGGCACTGTGGACATAGAAACGGAAATTACAGAAGATATAATGCCCGGTGTTGTGTCTATCCCGCACGGCTTTGGGCATGGACGTAAGGGCGTAAAGTTGTCAGTTGCTGCTACTAATCCTGGTGTATCAATGAACGATCTTACAGATCCAGCTTTAGTTGATGAGTTATCTGGAAATGCTGTTTTAAATGGAATACCTGTTAACATTGAAAAAGCTTAGTTTAGTTGAGTAAATCGTAAGGGGAATCATGTCATCGACGACGACAGTGTTACTCACGCTTATTGCGTATAAGGTTTTTCTTTTGGGCGTGGGGTTTTGGGCTTCAAAACGTATCAAAACCGAGGGTGACTTTTTTCTGGCGGATCAGGGGCTTGGTGCGTGGACTGCAGGTTTGTCTTATGCTGCCTCGACGTCAAGTGCCTGGGTTTTACTCGGATTCACGGGTCTTGTATTCACCCAAGGTGTTGTAGGGCTGTGGCTTGTTCCTGGGATATTTGGCGGTTATTTACTGACATGGCTTGTTATGGGGCCAAGACTTAACGCTGAAACATCGGAACGCGGATATTTAACCGTCATTGATTTTATAACAGGTGACTTAGACGCTCATTGGAAACGAATGATAGGCATTATTTGTGCTCTCATGATTCTATTTTGTTTTATATTTTATATAAGTTCTCAATTTCAAGCTGCTGGAAATGCGCTCACCGAAATATTTAACATGAATGCCGCTGAGGCTATTATTCTCGGGGCCGCCGTAATCGTGATTTATTGTTTGTTAGGCGGTTTTTGGGCGGCCTCTATAACTGATGCCCTACAAGCGGTCGTTATGATGCTGGCTTGCATATTGGTGCCTCTCGCTGCCGTTCATAGTGCTGGTGGATTAGGTGAGGTTTTTGACACTTTGAAAGCCAATGAGCCAGCTGAATATTTTAGCTTTACCGGAAAGGCTGTAGGTATGGCTGGGATTGGCGTGGCTATGGGATTGTTTGGTACAGGGCTCGGAGCTCTTGGGCAGCCTCAGCTACTTAATCGTATCATGGCGGTAAAATCTGATCGTGAGCGCCGCAAGGGAGCTGCGATTACAATAGGTTGGGGCGTTATTATTTATTCAGGATTGATCTGTCTCGCTTTTGCAGGGCGGGCCATGAAACTTGATACGGGAGGCGAGAGTTTATTCTTTGCCGCGGCAGAAGCTTACTTACCAGCCGTGTTGGCGGGGATTGTAATTGCGGCTGTTTTGTCTGCAGTGATGTCGACTGTGGATAGCCTGTTATTAGCAGCAGCATCGGCTGTATCCCATGATATGGGAATTGCCTATTCTGAGCCAAAGAAGGCACTTTTATTTGGGCGCATCGCGATGGTGTCTGTGGCGGTCATCGCCGTCTTACTCACGCTCTTCCTACCCAAAGATATCTTTAGCCGCGTCTTGTTTTCTTGGGTGGCGCTTGGAGCGGCTTTTGGACCGACGATTTTAACAAAATGCATAGGGTGGAGTGTGAAGGGAGGCTTTGTAATGTGTGCCATTATAACCGGATTTTTTACGGCCGTGATTTTTGCGAATGTTTCTGGGGCTGGTGCTGATGTTATAGAGAAATGGGTTTCGTGGATAATGGGCCTCATTATTCTATTGATAGGAAGAACACGCCCATAAGATTGCAGTTTTTACTTATTGGGCGTAACCTCACAACACATGGTGTCTTCTGAGTCTAAATCCCCAAAAGCCGAATACGGGCCTGCATTAATTGCAGATTTCGTATCACGGTTACCGCATAAGCCTGGTGTTTATCGAATGTTCGATGAAAATAAGAATGTTCTCTATGTTGGCAAAGCAAAAGACCTTAGAAAACGCGTAAGCGCTTATACAAAATATGAGCGTCATACGATCCGTATCCAGCGTATGATACGTGCGACCCATGATATGGAATTCGTTATTTGTGGCTCGGAAACCGAAGCTCTTTTGCTTGAGGCAAGCCTGATAAAACGCTTGAAACCTCGCTATAATATCCTACTTCGCGATGATAAAAGTTTTCCATATATTCTTGTGCGTAAGACCCATCCCGCCGCGCGTATTATGAAGCATCGCGGTGCACGTAATATCAAAGGAGATTATTATGGTCCCTTTGCGAGCGCCCAATCCGTCAACAGAACACTCGATACATTGCAGCGGGCTTTCAGGCTTCGAAATTGCACAGACAGTAAATATGAGTCGCGAACACGGCCTTGCATGCTCCATCAAATAAAGCGTTGCGCGGCCCCGTGTACAGGCGAGGTGACATTAGAAGAATATGGCGAGCTTATTGGTGACGCTCAAGATTTTCTGACGGGCAAATCTGGTAAACTTCGCAAACGCCTCCAAGAGCAAATGGGAGAGGCTTCAGCAAATTTGAATTATGAAAAGGCAGCCGAATATAGAGATCGTCTTCAAGCTATGGCGCAAGTTAGTTCTTCTAGCGGGGGAATTAATCCCGAAACATTTAGCGATGGAGATGTCATCGGAATTCATTCTGATGGGGGGCAGAGCTGTATTCAGGTTTTCTTTTTTAGATCAGGATTGAATTGGGGAAATAGTTCACATTTTCCACGTCATTCTAAAGATGAGACGCCAGCTCAGATAGTCGATGCTTTTATGGCGCAGTTTTATCTCAATAAACCCATACCTAAAGAAATATTTGTTAGTGAAAATGTCCCCAATCTTGAGATTTTAGAAAAAGGCCTCTCTGAACGTTCAGACAAATCCGTTAAAATATCTAAACCCAAGCGCGGTGAAAAAAAGATGCTGATAGACCGCGCTATAAAAAATGCGCAAGAAGCCTTGGCACGAAAATTATCAGAGACGGCTTCTCAAACACGACTCCTTAAACAAGTTCAGGGGGCACTAGGGCTTGATGATGTGCCTAATCGTATTGAGGTTTATGACAATAGTCACATTCAAGGGACGAATGCTGTCGGTGCATTTATCGTCGCTGGTCCAGAAGGTTTGCAGCGTAAGCATTATAGAACATTCAATATCAAAGACACAGATACTGAGCCAGGTGATGACTATGGCATGATGCGTGAGGTTTTTAGGCGTAGATTCACACGGCTTATGAAAGACGATAGTTTGGATTGGCCTGACGTCGTTTTAATTGATGGAGGGAAAGGACAATTATCATCTGTTGTCGAAGTTCTTGGCGAACTAGGCGTTACAAATCGAACAACATTGGTTGCAATTGCTAAGGGGCCTGATCGTAATGCTGGCCGAGAGACATTTTTTATTCCTGGGCGAGCTTCCTTTACATTACCTCCCAAAGACCCAGCTTTGTACTATTTGCAGAGATTGAGAGATGAAGCTCATCGTTTTGCGATTGGAACGCATCGTGCCAAGCGTAAAAAACAGATGAAAGCAAGTCCATTAGATGGTATTAGCGGGATAGGCGCGAGCCGAAAGAAAGCGTTGCTCGCACATTTTGGCTCGGGCAAAGCTGTTGGAGCCGCAAGTGTTGAAGATTTGGCCAATGTAGAGGGGGTCAGCAAAAAGCTGGCTAAAAGCATATATGACTATTTCCACGAATAAGACAGGCGAACCAAATAGTACGGAAACTGGCGGGGCTTTGGCTGATGCCTTAACGTTGGTACGTTTTGCACTTACCCCGATTATAATGTTAGTAATAATGAAGGGATGGCCTAATATTGAGATGGCCCTTCTGGCATCAGCGTTATTCATTGTTGCTGCTATCACAGATTTTTTTGATGATTATTTTGGGGGAACAGAAAATGCTATACATCGAAAATTTGGATTATTTGATGACATCGCGGACATAGTTCTGGTCGTAGGGACGTTAGCAGCCATGCTTTATGTGACCCAAAAGAGTGGCATGTTAGCGTGGACGTTTCTTATTCCTGCTGGTGTTATAATTTTAAGAGAATTGATTGTTGGCGTCGTTAAAGGCTATGAGATGACCAAATCAGGTTGGCCAGAAACGCGTTTTGGTGATCTGAAAAACGGATTGGTGATGTTAGGAACATGTATGCTTGTTGCTTCGCCGTGGCTCACGACGTGGATAGACCGAATTATGGCAGGGGATAAAAATGCTATGGAAATCTACGGCTCGACATCGCCTTATGTTTGGTTGATTGGGGAAGGTGTTTTGTGGTTCGCAGCGATCGTCTCTGTTTTCACGGGGGTAAAATTATTGACGACCAAAGCTGTAGCTAATGATGTCAAATAAAACCCCTGATTTGAGCGGGCGGCATTCATTATATTGGCTCCCCAATGCTTTAACTGTGTCTCGTATTGTCTCTATTCCGCTTATTATCTGGGGTATACTTTCAATCGTAAATGGTTGGGGGGGTGTATTATCTAAGGCATGGGTGCTCGGAGGGCTTTTTGTTTTAGCGTGTTTAACAGATTTCTTGGATGGGTATTATGCACGTAAATGGAATTTAGTTTCTGACTTTGGCCGTATGATTGATCCCATTGCCGATAAGCTATTAGTGGCTGGTTGCCTCATTGCTTTTGCAATAATTTCCAATGGTCAGTGGCTATTTCTTGTCCCGGCTTTACTCATAATTGGCAGAGATATATTAGTTTCAGGTGCCAGAGAGCATGCCGCATTAGAAGGTAAAATGATGCCGCCTACGAATTTAGCAAAATGGAAAACAGCTTGTGAGATGTTAGCACTTGCCGCGCTTATCTTTTGGGTGATTGGAAAAGCATATCTGCCTATTGATACGGCCGTTCAAACGACTGCAACGGTGTCAAAATCCATCGGCCTTGTCTTGCTATGGTTGGCTGCCGCATTATCCGTTTATACAGGAACGCTATATTTTAGAGCGGCCCTTAAAGCGTAATTTTACCGCGGACTAATTGGTCATAATCCGATGCTAAAGCATGGCAGACTTCGCCAGGCGTATAATGAAAACCCTCTATTTCCCGAACGGGTGTAACTTCTGCTGCTGTGCCCACGACAAAGCATTCATTGAAATGCTCTAATTCAGTTGGGTATATATCGCGCTTAAAGACTTTATAGCCACGTTTTTCAGCTAATTTTACAACGGTGTCATGAGTAATGCCATCAAGTAAGATATCATTAGTTGGGGTATGTAATTCATTGCCGCGGATTAAAAAAATATGTGCGCCCGTACATTCAGCCACGCGTCCTCTGTAATCATACATGAGAGCGTCGTCATAGCCTTTAGCTTGAGCGGCATCTTTGGACAACGTGCAAATCATATAAAGGCCAGCGCCTTTTGATTTACAAGGTATTGTATCTGGTGCTGGGCGCTTCCAATCAGAAATGCACATGCGAATGCCCTTCATTTTGTCTTCAAAATAACTGCCCCAATGCCAGCACGCCACGCCGAGATGAATGCGGTTGTTTTTTGAGGCGACACCCATCATGTCAGAGCCTCGCCACGCAAAGGGGCGCATATATGCATTTCCAAGACCAGATTTAGCTAGGGTTTCTTTACAGGCGTCATTAATCTGTTCTGCTGCAAAGGGGATTTCATAGCCCATAATATTTGCTGAATTTATGAGGCGTCGCGTGTGATCTTCCAGCCTAAAGACTTGACCTTCATAGGATCTGTTTCCTTCAAATACAGCAGAGCCATAATGAAGAGAATGGGTCAGTACGTGAATTTTTGACTCGCGCCAATCAACAAATTCTCCGTCAATCCATATTTGACCATCGCGGTCGTGATAAGCTTTTTCGATCATTCTATTTGTCCGCTTGCGGTGGTAAACATTTCGCGGCATTGTTTACAGAGAGATTGGGAAGTCAATCAAAACTAGAGAGAAGGCTTGGAATAATTTGCCCCGAGATTCCGAAAACCTAGACAGAAGAGATATTCATCTGCTAGTCGTGGATGATGATGACCGTATTCGTGACCTATTGAAACGTTATTTGGCCCAATCCGGGTTTCGTGTTTCCTGTGCGGCCGATGCACAAATTGCTCGAGATAAAATGGAAGGTCTGACTTTCGACATGATAATCTTGGACGTAATGATGCCAGGGGAAGACGGTGTTACTCTGACGCGTTCGCTCAGAGAACATAACGATATTCCCGTCATATTATTAACCGCAAAAGGAGAGGTTTCAGACAGAATTGAAGGTCTAAAGGCTGGGGCAGATGATTATCTTGCAAAGCCCTTTGAGCCGGAAGAATTAGTACTGAGAATTGAAGCAATCTTTAAACGTACTGGTGCCGCTGGTTTGAGTTCGAAGATTAATTTTGGGCCATATGAGTATGATATTGAACGACAGACCCTGTTGAAAAATGGCGAAAAAGTTCGTTTGACAACAGGTGAAGAAGCTTTGCTAACATTGCTTGCCAGGCGTGCTGGGGGGACTGTAAGCCGATATGCATTGTCTGAAAAAATTGCGGCAAAGTCAGAGAGGGCTGTTGATGTGCAAATGACGCGATTGCGGCGTAAAATAGAAGATAATCCCGCGGAACCTGATTATCTGATTACTGTACGGGGCCAGGGTTATCGTCTGTTGGGTGACGCAGTATAATGCCATTTAAGGCCTATTTACCTAAAAGTCTTTTTGGGCGTGCTTTGCTTATTATCATGCTGCCAATTGCGATTATGCAAATGGCCGTCGCTTACTTTTTTTTTAATGCGCATTGGAATGAAGTCACAGCGAATCTCTCCGATTCGGTGGCGGCGGATGTATCCGTGGCCGTTCAACTCTATAAGCAAGATCCGAGTTTTGAGCGGGCTCAAAGATTAGACAATATGTTGCGTCCTAAGATGGAGCTTTCTGTCGCTTTAGAACAAAATGATACTTTGCCGATAACAACACGAGATGCCTTTTTTTCAAATTTGGACAAAACTTTAAGACGCGCATTAGGTAATAGCCTGAATGATGAGTTCTGGTTTGATACAACACGATATCCTCACCATATTGATATTCGTGTCGCCGTAGATGAAGGTGTTCTTAGATTCATAGCGGCGCGTGACCGCGTTTTTGCTCCAACCGGATTTGTTTTTATTTTTTGGTTGGTCACGGCGACGGTTCTTTTATCCCTCGTAAGTATTTTATTTATTCGCAATCAGGCAAAACCAATTTCAGAACTGGCCGATGCGGCAGAGGCTTTTGGTAAAGGAGATGATATATCAACTTATAAACCGTCTGGAGCGGCAGAGGTGCGTTTGGCAGGGCAATCATTCCTTAAAATGCGCAGCAGACTTAAAAGGCATATTGAACAAAGAACAACCATGTTGGCTGGTGTCTCTCATGACCTTCGAACGCCTCTTACGCGCCTTAAACTTCATATGGCTATGCAGCCAGACTCCAAAGATAATGAGGCCGCTAAACAAGATTTATTAGATATGGAGTCGATGTTAAATGGTTATCTCGACTTTGCCAGAGGGCTTACAGGCGAGGAGACAATATCACTCGATATTAAGCCATATGTTCAAGATATTATTTCACGTATGGATTCGGCAAACATATCCTTGAATTGTGAGGATGATATATTTGTTGCACTCAAGCCACAATCTTTTGAACGTGCGTTAAAAAACCTTATGTCTAATGCTCTAAAATATGGGGCACATTGTAAGGTGAAAATTCGGCCCTCTAGCAACAATATTTATTTTGAAATAGAAGATGATGGGCCTGGTATCCCAGAAGAGCGCAGAGTTGAGGCTTTGCGGCCTTTCCAGCGTTTAGATACGGCACGCAATCAAAATATCGAAGGTATTGGACTGGGGCTGGCGATTGTCGGCGATATTACTCAGATGCATGGCGGTTCTCTGCGTTTAGATGATAGTGAATTAGGTGGTTTAAAAGCTGTAATACGACTACCCAAATAAAAGCTTAGCTATCAGCAAGCTCTTTTGCTCGCTTAAGCGCCGCTTGCGTCGTTTCACGCATTAAGGCTGCTAACCCATTCACATCCATGAGAACATCAAGCGCAGCAGCCGTCGTTCCATTTGGAGAGGTCACATTTTGGCGTAGTTCTGTGGCCGGAAAATCAGTTTCAGAGAGAAGTCCGGCTGCACCTATGACTGTTTGTCTCGCGAATATGGGGGCTAATTCTGGAGGAAGACCAATATTTAAGGCCGCGGCTTCAAGAGCTTCAGCCATATGAAAAATATAGGCAGGGCCTGATCCTGAAATAGCTGTCACAACATCTATTAAATGTTCATTCGCGACATGATGGGCTTGCCCAACAGCTGAGAGAAGCGAGACAGTCATCTTTTCCTGTTTGGCACTCACACCAGACCCTTTGGTAAAAGCGGTTATCCCCATACCGATAGAGGCAGGTGTATTGGGCATGGCCCGAATAATGGAGCGTTCTGGAAAGGAGCTTTGAAGACTATCAAGAGATGTGCCTGCTAATATAGAAATGACCGTTACGTCTTTTCCTAAATGTTTTTCAATATCATTAGCTAAATCTGAAAATGATTGAGGTTTTATTGCGAGTAAGACGTAATCAACCGTAGAAATTTTTTTTGATGGTTTTTTAATATGTGTTGCGCCTGCCTTTATAGCCATTTGTGCTTCTAATCCGGGTGAGGGATCAAGGATGAGAAGATTTTTTGCCTTCAGTATTTTCGTTTCAAGCCAACCAGAAATTAAAGCGCCGCCCATTTTTCCAGCGCCGACAATTAAATGGGTATGATTCGTCATGTTATGGGTTTGCAGCGAGGTCTACCAGCGCAGAGGTAAGGGCGTCCTCTGGTGATTTCCCAGCCCAAATTACATATTGACTTGCAGGGTAGCCGCGTTCAGCGGCATCCAGCGCGAGAGCTAGCATGTCCATCGCCTGTTCAGTCCTAAGGGTAGCGCCGCCTCTGAGCGATACAGCATTTCTATATACCAGCGCTTGGTTTTTATCCCAATAGTCGAAATGTCCCGCAGCTAAGCGTTCATTAATAAGTGACATGAGGCGGCATATATCATTTGAACGGCCACCAGGTGTTCGCCCTTCAAAAATTAAAAAAAGTTGAACCTGCTCTGTTCCCAAATTCCATGTTATTGAAATATCATGGTCGCACCATAACCCAGGCATTGATATATGAAGTTCATTTAAGTCAACGCGCTCAAAGTCATAATTCTCTGCCGTTGCCAACCGCGCGAAAACATCCACAGGGTTATTACGCACAGACACGGTCCCGCTTAATGACGGATTTGGTCTAATACATCTATCGTCTGCAAAGCTCATTTAGCACCACCAAAATGAATCACTTATGCGATTCTTATTACAAGCAAACGCTAGCTCGAATAAGATAATTTACAAGATGTAGTGATAGGAGCTTTGTTGATAACTAGATTTAGTTTTGAACTATTTCCAGCCAGCTTGTAACTCCTTTAGTGCTTCTGGCCCTGGGTTGAGTTCACTATATGGAATTTGATTTAATGGGCGGTCTGACAAATTATTTTGTGTGGCCATATCCTCTTTCGTTTCATCAAGATAGAGTAAGCCAGTCAGGATTTGCTTCGCATCTTTACTTGCCATAATTTTCGAAAACGCAGCAGCCTGACTTTTAGGGTCATAGTCCGGGTCAAGTTTTTTGAGGAGTATCCGCCCACCATCATGCAGTTCGACTGGCATGACTTCACCTGCTTCATAATTTGTCATGATTTCGGCGCTCGGTGGAACATAATCCGCATGAACAGCTTTGTGATAATATTTATAGGTATGAGCATAAGATTTTGTGCTACCTTTGTGATCATTAAAGCTGACACAAGGCGATATCACGTCGATTATGGCAAAGCCCTTATGTTTAAGGCCAGCTTTGATTAAAGGGACAAGTTGCTTGCGATCTCCTGAAAAACTTCTGGCGACAAATGTTGCGCCGGCGGCCAGTGCCATTATGCAAGGGTCAAGCGGGGGTTGTTCATTGACGGCCCCTTTTTTCGCCGTTGATCCAATATCGGCCGAAGCAGAAAACTGACCTTTGGTTAGGCCGTAGACGCCATTATTTTCCAGAACATAAACCATATTAGCATTGCGTCTCATCGCATGCAGCATTTGTCCTATACCGATTGATAGGCTGTCACCGTCACCAGATACGCCGATATAGGTTAGCGCGGCGTTTGCCGCCATTGCCCCTGTTGCAAATGAGGGCATACGGCCATGGACGGTATTGGCCCCATGTGCTTCTTTGAGAAAATAGGCGGTAGTTTTTGATGAGCAGCCAATACCTGAAACTTTCACGGCTTTATAGGGTTCAATTGCTAATTCATAAAAAGCCGTTGCCATCGCGGCTGTAACACTGTCATGCCCACAACCAGCGCATAAGGTTGACATAGACCCATCATAATCTTGACGTTGCAGGCCAAGAGCGTTGACTGGGGCATTCTTACGCGCGATGCGCGGTTTAACAAAAGAGGTCATGCGGATTTCCTTTGCTGAGAGAGCTTAGCAAGTTCATCAGTTAAGGCTTGATGGACAAAACGGTAGCCCAAAGGTTGTCCTGCATAATATTTTATCGAAACAAGACTGCTTTTGAGAACCTCGGTTTCCGCAATCAATAGATTCATTAGCTGAGCATCTCTGTTTTGCTCGATAACAAAAACCTTCTCGTGGCTCATAATGAAATCCTCCACAGATTGCGGGAAGGGGAAGGCGCGAAGACGCATATAGTCTAAATGGATGCCTTCATTTGCGAGCTTGTCACAGGCTTCTTTAACCGCCCCGTCACTACTCCCAATAGCTATAATGCCATAAGGCGCTTTTTGTTTTGCCTTTGTAACAATAGGCTGAGGTACAAAGTCGGCGGCGCTCTTCCATTTAAGAATTAAGCGGTCAACCACTTCCTGATATTCCTCACTAATTTCAGTATACTTACCGTGTTTATTGTGACCTGATCCTCTTAAGAAAAATGCGCCTTTTGGGTCTGTGCCTGGCAGGGTTCTGTAAGGTATATGATCGCCGTCAATGTCCAGATATCTTTCAAATTGTTTAATTTCTTTGAGTTGATCTGAACTCATAATTTTGCCGCGATCGGGTATATAATTTTTATCCCATTCAAGTTCGTCAACCATCCAGTCATTCATGCCAATATCCAGATCTGAGAGGAAGAATACTGGCGTTTGAAATCTTTCGGCTAAATCAAATGCATCTGCTGCCATCGTAAAGCATTCACTCGGATTGGCTGGGTAAACAACAATATGTTTCGTGTCCCCATGACTGGCATAGGCTGTCAAGTTTATATCGCATTGTTGCGTGCGCGTTGGCATGCCTGTTGAGGGGCCAACGCGCTGAATATCAAAATAGACAAGGCCAACTTCAGAATAATAAGCAAACCCAATAAATTCACTCATCAAAGAAATGCCAGCCCCTGATGTTGGCGTGAAAGCACGCGCCCCGTTCCACGCCGCGCCCATCGCCATCCCTGCCGCCGCAAGTTCATCTTCAGCTTGGATAATACAATAAAGGTTTTCACCAGTTTCGGGGTGAACGCGCAATTGAGCGCAGTAATTGGCGAAACCGTCCATAAGAGACGTCGAAGGAGTAATGGGATACCAAGAGCCAAAGGTAGCGCCTGCATATACACAACCCAGACCAGCAGCGGTGTTACCATCGACCATGATTTTGCCCTTGGTTTTATTCAGAGCTTTGACCCTGAACGGAAGAGGCGTTTCATAATTCTTTTTCACATAGTCGAAACCTAACGCCACGGCCTGCCTATTGGCTGGAATTAGCTTTTGTTTCTTCTCAAACATTCCATCTACGAGGCCGTGAATGATATCGACATCGAGATCAAGAAGAGCTGCACAAGCGCCGACATAAGCCATATTTTTCATGAGGATGCGCGATCTCGCAACCTCGAAAGCGTCATTACACATGCTGGATAGCGGCACCCCAATAACAGTGATATCAGAACGGCTCATAAAATGTGGGCGCGGCCATGTACTATCATAAAGTAACACCCCGCCTGGGCTGAGTTCAGCCAAGTCGCGCTCGTAACTTTCGGGGTTCATTGCAACCATGAGGTGAACGTCACCAGAGCGTCCCGCATAGCCTTCGCCCGTTACGCGGATTTCGTACCAAGTTGGAAGGCCCTGAATATTAGAGGGGAATATATTTTTCCCAACTACAGGCACACCCATACGAAAAATAGTTTTCATCAGGAGTTCATTGGCAGACGCCGAACCGGTTCCATTGACCGTCCCGATTTTTATAACAAAATCATTGACGCCCGCAGACATTACTTCATTCATTCAGCGGCCTCCGCAAAGTCTTGATCTTGAGCATGCGGAATATGAACTATACCTTCAGACATGTCCCATGCCGCTGTTGGACAGCGCTCAGCGCATAATCCACAGTGCAGACATATATTTTCATCTTTAATCATGACGCGTCCAGTAAGAGGTAAATCTGTGGACACATATAAAGCTTGTCCATCAGGGGCTTCACTAGAGGGTAAGGCTGTTCTAAGAGCTTCTTCGCTTTCCGCGTTTTCTGTGATCGTCAGACATTCAACCGGGCAAATATCAATGCAGGCATCACATTCGGTACATTTAGGCGCGTCAAAAACAGTATGCACATCACAATTCAAACATCGCTGGACTTCTGTTGCGATTTGCTCAGGTGAAAAACCAAGTTCGACTTCTGTATCAAGTTTCTTAAACCGATCAACGAGATCAATGTGTTCCATTTTTCGGCGTTCAGACCCATCATATGAATTTGAATACCGCCATTCGAACATGCCCATTTTTGTACTCTTTAACTCAACCTCATCGGGTTTACGTTTTGTGAGTGGAATGCCTTGGCAATGGTTATGTATGGAAATGGCTGCTTGATGACCATGTTCAACGGCCCAAATAATGTTTTTAGGTCCAAAGGCAGAATCTCCTCCGAAAAATACACCTGATTTAGTTGATTTAAATGTAACAGCATCCACAATCGGAACGTCCCATTTATCAAACTCGATTCCAGTATCTTTTTCGATCCAAGGAAATGCGTTTTCCTGTCCAATCGCAAGAATAACATCCGTACAAGGAATGATTTTTTCGCCCGTAACTCGTTGATCTGTGATACGTCCGTTTTCTATGTCATATTCCATAAGGTCGAACGACATACCCACAAGTTTGCCATTTTCAGTTATGAAGGCTTTGGGAGAATGGTTGACAAGAATATCGACATTTTCTTCTTCTGCATCTTCTAGTTCCCACTCGGAAGCCTTGAAGAATGCGCGTGGCTTTCGAGCCATAACTTTGACGGATTTCGCGCCAAGGCGAAGCGACGTTCGACAGCAATCCATTGCTGTGTTTCCAACCCCTATGATTAAAACCTCACGGCCTATTTTGTCTGTATGTTCAAAGGCGACAGATTCGAGCCAATCAATTCCAATGTGGATGCCTTCTTTTGCATCCCATCTTCCTGGAAGGTCTAGGTTTTTACCTTTGGGCGCGCCCGTGCCTACAAAGACAGCATCATAGCCTTCCTCTAAAAATGATGACATGCTTTCGACAGGTGTGTTTAATTTTAAATCGACGCCCATATCTAGTATGTAATTTATTTCTTCCATCAGGACTTCTTCAGGAAGCCTAAAAGCTGGGATGTTTGACCGCATTAATCCGCCAGGTTTTGGTAGCTTTTCAAAAATTGTGCACTCATAGCCTAAAGGTGCGAGATCATTTGCGACGGTGAAAGAGGCAGGCCCCGCGCCAATTAGCGCTATACGCTTACCATTCGTTTTGTCGGGTTTTTTTGGTAAGTGTTTTTTGATGTCGTCCTTGTGGTCAGCAGCGACGCGTTTTAGTCGGCAAATGGCGACAGCTTTCTCTTCAACGCGTGTGCGGCGGCATGCAGGTTCACATGGGCGATCACAGACCCGCCCGAGAACGCCCGGAAATACATTTGAGGCTCGGTTTAAAAGATAGGCTTCGCTATATTCACCATTTGCAATATGACGGATATAAGCGGGTACAGGCGTATGTGCTGGACAGGCCCATTGGCAGTCGACAACTTTGTGAAAATAATCCGGATTATTGACATCCGTCGGTGTCACATGGCCCATAAAATCTCCTTATCCTGAAGATTAGCCTAGTCACGGTTTTTGTAACAAACAAGCGGATTTAGGCCGAAATTAGGCCAATTTTACTTAAAAACCACGTCTTGCGTAAAGTTGTACCATTTGAACCCCTTCCACAGCCACAATGTCACCGCTGTCATAATAAATATTCCCACGGCTATCTATTATCTCCAATTTTAGAATCGGGGCTGGAATGAATGGGTCGAAATTTGTACTCGCCGTTGAGAGCGAGAAAGGGATGCGGGTGTCCCGCGCGTTAACAATGATGGTTTGAGTTGCCAAAGTTGGGTTTTCTCCAAAAGCCCCAATGCTTTTACTTAAAGTCACTTTCATTTTTGCCTCTCTAGGGATGCCATTTCTAGGATCAAAAAAGGCTTCACCCTCTATAAGAGTTTGAGCCATTAAGGCAGGATTTAAATGTTTACCCGCGGAAGTCTGGTTGCCCTGCGCTAAAGCATCTAAAATGATTTTATATTGGGTGTCGGGGCCATTATAAGAAACGGGCTTTCTTAAAACATGTGTTTTGCGGCCCGCCCAGTCGGTTATCCAGGCCTTTAGTGAGAGGACATTGGGGTGATTTCCTGCAACTAACCCTCTCTCTAATGTAAAGGCATAGGGGGGGTAATTTTGTTCAATGGAGATGGTCTTTTCAGCAGCGATTGAGAGCGCCCGCCCGCCTGCTAGAGCATTTTCTAATAGTTGAATCGTCAGTGTTCCATTATTTGGCACACGGGCTTTATCTCGGATAAAGACCTCTCCATTGATAAGCTCCAGAACAGAAATTTCAGGGGCTTTGGATATGG
Organism: uncultured Hellea sp.; assembly: GCA_938007935.1. GTDB lineage: Bacteria > Pseudomonadota > Alphaproteobacteria > Caulobacterales > Maricaulaceae > Hellea. The sequence continues at coordinate 12,302 of CALLMD010000007.1, read as the reverse complement.
GGGCTGATTGGGACGCGGATATAAGCGTTAAGGACGGGGGCTCTGAGCCGCGAAATATGCCTTCACGTTCATGTATCATCACTCGATTATTATTTGTATCGTGGATTTCAGCACTTATGCGAATGAATGTCAGATCTTTGGTCATAGCACTGGGAATAGTCAGGCCTAGTTTTACGGGGGGGCTTAATCCGTTCATCATTAACCGCGTTTGGCCTAAAAGTTGAGTGTCTTTAGATATGCCAGAGGGATCATGCGGAGTATAAGCTGATAAGGTGAGGGTATGATCATCAAGTGGAACAGGCACATCATAGATTATTGTTACCGGAATAGTCTCAATTGCTGTATCTTCGTAAATCGGAGTCTGGCCTGGGATTTGGGAACCCTTGATAATCTCTTCAATAATTCCGCCTAAATCTTCAAATTGTGCATGGCTCAAGGAACTGAGAGACGTAAAAATAATCGTTATAATTGCTAGCCATACAATACGCATTCAGGCCTCCCAACCATTAGAGAACAATAAAGCGTAAGATTTTGTTCAAATAATGGCATTTAAGTAGCTCAAATTTGTTTGGGAACCCATTGTGGATGCTTCTTCATAATGGTTTTGAACAGTTTGGATTCTATATGCCTGCTGAGCCATTGCCGTAAGTTTTCGTATGACGCATTCATCCACCAGTCCACATCCGTATTCGCAAATTGGCGTATGAAGGGGAATATCGCAATATCAGCGTAGCTTTGCTGGCCTCCTAATAGGTAGGGCGTTTTAGAAAGGCGATTTTCTAGTGGTTTTAGATGTGTCTCAGCCGCATTGCGGTGAGAGAGGTCAACATCTCCGCGTTCTGCATCCTTGTTGTAGCGGCTCGCATATTTGTAGCGATCAAGATTATACTTAAAGGGGCCATCATTGACAGCGAGAAGAGCATCAGCTTCAGCCTCGTTGCATTCCAGCCAGTTTAAAGGGTCATTTTTTGCTAATGCGTAGCGCATTAGATCCAAGCTTTCATCAATCACTTTTCCATTTTTTGTGATGTAAACTGGCACGGTACCTTTGGGGGATGTTTCAAGCATATGCTTAGGTTTGTCTCTAAGAATAACTTCACGGTGCTCAAAAGCTAAGCCGCTTATATGCAATGCCATCCGTCCGCGCATTGCGTAGGGGCAACGCCTAAAGGAATATAGGATTGCACTCACTTGATGTTACTATTCATCTTGCGGCCAAGGTGTATTTCACCACGGGATTTTGCGAGGTCAATTTGTTTTTGTCTTTGCGCAAAACGCTGACGTTGCTCTTCGCTCATTTTATTATGGCAGCGCGGGCATGACACGCCTTTGATATATAGGGGCGACTGTTTTTCTTTATCAGTTATAGGATAACGACAGGCATAACATTGGTCATATTCCGCTTGTTCTAACCCATGCTTTACAGCTACGCGCTGGTCAAAGACGAAGCAATCACCGTCCCAAAGGCTTTCTTCTTTTGGTTGTGTTTCCAAGTATTTGAGAATGCCGCCTTTTAGATGATAAACTTCATCAAACCCGTTTAACTTCATGAAAGAGCTGGCTTTTTCACATCTTATTCCGCCAGTGCAAAACATTGCCACTTTAGGCTTGGTGATTTTGTCTCGATTATCCTCGACCCATTGCGGAAACTCTCTAAAGGTTTGTGTGTCGGGATTTAGTGCGCCTCTAAATGTTCCAATTTCAACTTCATAATCATTACGTGTGTCAATGAGAACTACGTCTGGATCAGAAATTAAATCATTCCAATCTTTGGGCTCAACATAGGTGCCAACAACTTCATTAGGATCAATTCCATCGACGCCCATAGTAACGATTTCTCGTTTGAGCCGCGTTTTCATGCGGTAAAACGGCATCTCCTCAGAGCGTGATTCTTTATGTTCTAAACTGCGTAGCCTAGGGTCGGATTTAAGGAAGTCCAAAAGCTGAGTAATTGCTGTATCTGTTCCAGCAATAGTTCCGTTTATGCCTTCATATGCCAATAGGAGAGTACCTTTAATTCCCAGCATTTCGCACATGTCTTGCAAAGGCGCTTTGAGCTGTTCGTAATCAGCCAAACGAGTAAAGTGATAGAGTGCAGCGACGCAGTAAGTCATAATTGCGTCCCTTTAAGTCTGCGGGCTTATTTGGTCAACAATTGAGCCGTTTTTTATGTCTCAATATTTGGACTAATGAGTCGTTGATAAGGTTCAAATCCTTCAATGAATTTAATCATATTATCAGGCAGGCCTTGTTTGCGCAAAAAGCCTCCCATAGCGTCTGTAATAATTTTGGGATTTTCACAGGTGGAAGCCAATGTTTTTAAATCTTTCATACCGCGCCCATATTTAAGTTCTTTCTCAAGACCTTTAAATGAGTTCTGTAGTGCCATCATTTGAAATAAATTAGGCTTTTTCCCACGGGCCCAGCTCTCAGCAGCTTTAGTTAAGGCCTTAATTGAGCGGCCTGCTTTAGATTCGATTCTATCTAAGGCTTTGTCAGAGCGTTTACTTATCCATTCTGAAGTGCAAACTTTCTCAGGTTTTGGCGTGCTTGCGCACCCTCCAGTGGTTAAACATGATATGGCGGCTATAGATGTAACAATAATATTCTTCATATCTCGCTATAGCGTAGCAAAGATTTAGCTACAAACCCAAATGGCATCTTGAAAATAGTAGATTAGTTTCAAAGATATATGCAAACAGTTGCATATGCTGGAGAAAGAGGCATATTCAAAAAATAACAATAAACTTCGGGTGAGATATGAAGAGTCCTTTCGAGAATGAGCAACGCGTTGCCTTTCGTGAGACTATTAAAAATTTTGTAGACAAAGAAATTCGGCCCCATGCATTTGAATGGGATGAAGCTGGGAATGTGCCATGGGAATTACATGAAAAATTGGGCGCTCTTGGTTTTTTCGGTTTTGGGATAGATGAAGAATATGGAGGGCTTGGTTTTGACGACCCTTTCATGCGGGCTATTGCGGCAGAGGAAATGGCGAAATGTGGCGTTGGCGGCGTTGGCGCGGCGGTTGGTGGGCGCGGTATATCGCTTGACCCTATTCAGCGTTTGGCTGCACCTGAAATACGTGACCGTGTTCTCAAAGACATTGTTTTGGGTAAAAAAGGTTCTAGCCTTGGAATTACCGAGCCTGGCGGCGGCTCTGATGTTGCCAGCCTTGAAACTACGGCTAAGCGTGACGGAAACCATTTTGTCATTAATGGGTCTAAAACTTTCATTACCGGGGGTATGGAGTCCGATTATTTTGTTATTGGCGCAAGGACAGGCGGGCCAGGCTTAACGGGAATTTCGCTCTTTTTTGTAGAAAAGGAATCACCTGGATTTTCACGGACACCACTCTCTAAAAAAATGGGCTGGTGGGCCTCTAACCAAGCCACACTTTATTTCGAGGATTGCCGCGTACCAGCAACAAATTTGATGGGTCAGGAAGATTATGGCTTCATTGCCATTATGAATAATTTTAACAATGAGCGCTTATCATTGATAGCAGGGTGCCTTGGGATGATGAAGGCGGCATTGGAGGACTCCATTGAATGGGCCCAGCAGCGAGAAACTTTTGGTAAGCCCTTGATTAAACACCAAGTTATTCGTCACAAAATTGCAGATATGTCCGCCAAAATTGATGCAGTCGAAAGCTATATAAACATGATCTGCTGGAATATGGAGCAGGGTAATATACCCGTGGCAGAACTCTCTAAAGCCAAATTTTTCTCGACTAAGGCGCTGGAGTTTGTGGCTTCAGAAGCTATGCAAATTCTTGGCGGAGCGGGCTATTTACGCGGCAACCGCGTCGAATGTATCTACCGCGAAGTTAAAGTCATGGCCATTGGCGGTGGATCAGAAGAAATAATGCGCGACCTCGCTGTGCGCCAAATGGGTTTATAGGAGAATCATATGACAATTTTTGCGCGTGACTGGATCGAATATCACAGCACAACGACGCCTGATAAAGTAGCAATGATTGATCTGATGAGTGAACGTCGTTTTACTTACAAGGATTTAAATGAACGCGCGGGACGGGTTGCAGGATTTTTGAAATCAAAAGGTATTAAAAAGGGCGACCGTGTTGCTTATCTGTGTCTAAATACTACGGATGTCATGGAATTGATATTTGGGTGTTGGCGAATTGGCGCTGTCTGTCTTGCCTTAAATTTCCGCCTCACACCACCTGAACTCGCTTTCATTCTGAACGATTCTGAGGCGTCAATGATTTTGGTTGATAAACCTTTCGCTTCAGTCGGCGAAGCAACCAAAGCTTTATCTAGTGTAGAACATTGGGTAGATACGGATGGATTGGGAGGCGATAGCGGATATGAGCAAGGGTTAGCCGCTGCAACGCCGATTTACACATATGAGCCTCAAGATATCCAAGACCAATGCTTATTAATGTACTCATCGGGAACAACAGGCATGCCAAAAGGTGTGATTATCACCCATGCTATGCTCGAATTCACAACAGCATCAACCGCGCGTTTGCCCGATAGTGGCCCAGCACAGGTGTCATTGAACAACATGCCACTTTTCCACATTGGCGGCCTTAATGTGACAGCTCTGCCAAGCATTTCTGTCGGTGGTACAGCCGTTATAATGCGTATGTTTGACCCAGATGCGACGCTTAAAGCAATTGATAACGAGGCGCTGGGGATCAACCTGCTCTTTATGGTGCCTGCGGCTTATAATGCTATGAAAGCGCATCCTGATGTCGAAAAGACCGACTTTTCACGTATAGTTACAGCGCTTTGCGGGGCTGAAACTGTGCCGGTATCTTTAGTGGAATGGTGGCTTGAACGCGGTGTTGTGATTCAAGAGGGCTATGGGATGACTGAAACTGCGGCTGGCGGCACCATGCTACGCAAAGAAGATATCCCAGAGATGATTGGGTCAGCGGGACGCGCATTAATGCATTCGTCCGTGCGAATTGTTGATGAAGACGGAAATGTTTGTGAACCAAATGTTCCGGGAGAGATACAGTTTAAAGGCGCTGCAATCACCCCAGGTTACTGGCGTAATCCAGAAGCGAATGAAAAGTCCTTTGTTGATGGGTGGTTTAAGTCGGGAGATATTGGCCGCATGGATGAAAAGGGCTATGTCTATATCGAAGATCGCGTCAAAGACATGTATATTTCTGGTGGTGAGAACGTTTACCCAGCAGAGATTGAAAATGTTTTATATCAAATGCCTCAAATCGTTGAGGTGGCTGTCATTGGAGTGGCAGACGAAAAATTTGGTGAAACTGGTTGTGTCTGCGCAGTGATTAAGGAAGGTGCAAGTCTTAGCCTTGATGATATTTTAACTCACGTTGACGGACAATTGGCGACATTTAAAAAGCCAAAATTCCTTCACCTTATGACAGAGCTTCCGCGCGGAGGAACCGGTAAGGTGCTTAAATTTGAGCTGAGAAAATTAGTTCCACCTTTAATTGGGCTATGAGTTTAGATTTTCAAGAACGGTTATTAAATTAGCCATATCTGGCGGGAGTGGTTGTTCAAATTCAATCTGTTCTTTTGAAGTTGGATGGATAAATCCAAGGCTAGCGGCATGCAGGGCTTGGCGTTTGAAGGCCTTCAAAGCTTCGCTGACAGCTAATTCATTTGGGTTTTTTGACGTTAAGAAGGCGCGTTGTTTTCCATATAAGGGGTCGCCTAGAAGTGGGCACCCGATATGCGCTAAATGTACGCGTATTTGATGTGTGCGGCCTGTTTCCAATCTACACTCAATTTTGCTGACTTGGGGCATTCCCAGCGCAGCACCCACCTGCTGTCCGTAGCCTTTAACATATTTATAATTTGTGACCGCATGACGGCCATGATCTGAGGCATTTATATTGTTCATAGTGCCTCTGACAACTGCCTGCTTTTTACGGTCATTCGGGCTACGTGCTAACCTAGAAATGATTTGTCCTGTTCTTGGTTTTGGAGCGCTTCTGGCAAGGCAAATATATTTGCGCTTGACCGTGTGTTTCGCAAATTGTTTCGAAAGAAACTGATGGGCTTGGTCTGTTTTCGCAACAACGAGAAGACCAGAGGTATCTTTGTCGATGCGGTGAACAATCCCAGGGCGCATAACGCCGCCGATACCTGATAAACTTCCCGCGCAATGATGGAGTAGGGCATTAACTAATGTTGCCGAGCGGGACCCCGGCGCGGGATGAACGGTCATTCCCGCAGGCTTGTTGACCACAATCAAATCATAGTCTTCATAAGTTATGTCCAAGGGTATGTTCTCAGGTGTTGGGGTGTCATCTACAGGAGGGGGGACGAGAAGAGCATATTCAACGTCTTCTTTGACCTTTTTAGTTGGCGAGTTGACAATATCTCCATTCATACGAACTTGCCCGCTCTCGATTAAAATTCTTAGCCGCGTACGTGAAAGCCCAGTCCACCCCGCGAGCCATTTGTCGAGCCGCATGCCCGCTTCCTCAGCCGCGGCAGTTTTCACATGCCAGTCACTTTTTATCTGTTGAGTATCCATTATAGGGCACTTAGTCGCTTCTTAATGATAAGCCAAGCAATAGCATGGTTAGAAGTGTTAAGAGATGCGTAAACCTAGATGTGGCGCAAAGGTCACACATGACAGAATTTGCATGAAACCCAGTTATCGCACTTGATATGCAACTAATTGCATTGTACCGCTGAAATATAAATATCATTCATTCAAGAGTGAATAGCGCCCATAACAAACCTTCAGGGGAAACCATGCTCAAAAAATCATTATTACTTGGCTCTACAGTTGTTCTAACGACAGCTATCGCAACACCTTCATTTGCGCAGGACGATGAAATTATTGTTACAGCGACAAAGAGAACCCAAACACTTCAGGAAGTACCTGTAGCCGTAACTGTCACAACAGGCGATGTTATAGAGAAAGCTCAAATCTTAGATATCAAGGATTTGCAATCAGTTGTTCCAACATTTCGTGTTTCACAGCTTCAGAATTCTGCCAACACAAGCCTATCCATTAGAGGCTTCGGTAATGGTGGTAACAATATTGGTATCGAACCAGCCGTAGGTGTATTTATAGACGGAGTTTACCGATCACGTGCTGCGGCTGCAATTGGTGATTTGCCTAAGCTTGAGCGAGTTGAAGTGCTTTCAGGACCACAATCAACACTCTTTGGTAAAAATGCTTCTGCAGGGGTTGTGAGTGTCGTAACTGCAAAGCCTGATTTTGAAACAAATGGTTACATCGAAGCTGGTATAGGTCGGTTTAACCAAGTTTATGGTAAAGCTTATATTTCAGGCGGAGTATCCGAAAATGTGGCTGTCAGCCTTGGTGGTGGTTTCCAAAATCGTGATGGATATTTTACTAACTTAGCTGAAGCAAATGACTTTAACGATTTAAACCGTTTTAATCTCCGAGGACAAATCTTGTGGACGCCCTCAGATAACGCTGAATTCCGTTTGATTGCAGATCGAAGCAAACTGGATGAAAATTGTTGTGGTACGGGTGTTATCATTGATGGGCCTTTTGCTGCGGGTCAACCAAATGTTGGTGACATTATTCGCTCATTGGGCGCAAACCAGCCGTCTTCCGATAATCAGTTCTCTTACGAGACATATGCGAATAGAAATTCTCAAAATGAGATTACAGACCGCGGTGTTTCACTCGAGAGTAAATTCGGCTTTGGTAATTTGGATATAACATCAATTACAGCCTATCGCGCTAATGACTCTGATTATGTTTCAGACTCAGATTATAACTCTTTGGAGTTTTTGGAGAACGTTTTCCAAGACGTTGATATTCGTACATTCACACAAGAATTACGTTTAGATACCTCTTTTGGAGATAAAGTGGATGTCCTTTTGGGCGGCTACTATTTTGACGAGGATATTGAGCAAGATGCGGGTATTGAATACGGCTCAGACACACGGACATACATTGATTTGCTAGCAGGTGGCGCGGCAACTCTTGCCGGAATCGAAGACTCGCTTGGTTTTGCTCGTGGGACATTCTTTTCTGACGATACCCGTGTTTTAGAAACCTTTACGCAAGACAATGAAGCCTATTCTATTTTTGGTACCGCAGACTTTAAAGCTACAGACCGTCTTACAGCAACTTTAGGCCTGAACTATACAAAAGATAAGAAACAAGTGTCTCTTACAGGAGACAATAACGATGTATTCGGAAACCTTTCACTCAATGGTGCCGATGGACGACAAATTATCTTAGTATCACAACTTGCGGCAAATTTCCCTGCGGTGGCTGCCTCGTGCGGCCTCGGACAATTGGCATTCTCGCCGGCAAATATCGGTCAAGTTTTAGCGGCACCTGCCTGTTTCGTTGATGCTATGGGTAATACAGCACCTGGTTCTGTCGTATTCCCTGGTTTCCAAGCACAAGTCCAAGCCGGCGTAGATGCGATCCCAGACGCGGTGTTGAATGATCCATCGTTGAGTCCTTTGGGTGGGCTTTTTGGGCTTCAGTTTCAACCCCAGCAGTTGGAATTTCCAAATTCCGTTGAGGATGGTCGCACAAGCGATGGTGAGGTAACGTACACAGCACGTCTTGCTTATGAAGTGAATGATAATTTCAACGTATATGGTAGTTACGCCACAGGCTATAAGGCCGCATCATGGAACCTAACACGTGATACACGTCCCTTCTTAGCTGACGCTGCCGCGCTACAAGCGGCTGGATTATTGCCTAATAACTATGTGCCTTCAACAGGCCGTGAATTCGGTACACGTTTTGCAGAGCCTGAAAAAGCTGAAGTGTTTGAACTTGGGTTGAAAGCTCGATTCGATTGGGGGGCGTTTAATATCGCAGCCTTTGATCAAACAATCGAGAACTTCCAGTCTACCATTTTCCAAGGAACGGGATTTGTTCTCTCAAATGCGGGTGCACAGTCGACGAAAGGTATTGAATTTGACTCAACTTTTGATCCGTTTGAGTCGCTTCGCGTAACATTTGCAGGTGTTTTACTCGACCCTGTCTATGATGAATTTACTGGCGCGCCTGGGCCTAACGGTACTGTAATTGATCTGTCTGGCGAGAAGCCTGCAGGTATTTCTGAAGTGTCACTCTCAACATCTGCAACTTATACCCATGAATTTGTAAATGGTATGGAAGGCTTCATTCGAGGCGACTACCAATATGAAAGCGACGTTCAGATTGTCGATAATATTGCTGGTGTGAACCGCTCGACGAATATCCTCAACGGATCTGTTGGTCTTAGCTTTGATAATGGCGTGTCATTCCAAGTTTGGGGACGTAATTTGAACAATGATCAGTCTTATACAAGTGCCTTCCCGGGGGTTGTTCAAGGTGCAACGGTTAATGGTTACCCAAGTCAGCCTCGTACCTATGGGGCTTCAGCGCGCTATAGCTTCTAGAAATTTAAAATTCTACAAATTTACAGCCGCTTTGTGCGAATTGCTTAAACAATTCACACGAGGCGGCTTTTTACTTGGTTAATGGTTGATGAGTGTGTTCGGTTTTACCCATTTAAAGCCGCATCACAGAGCAAGAAGGCTCTACCTGCATCAGTCTCTAACTGATTACGTATGGCTTCTCTGTCGCTTCCTATAGGGCCTAGCCGCGTATTGAATTGAGCAACATAAGCGAGCGTATCAGATTTTAGGCCTGGGTTCTTTTCCATGGATCTGTGAAGGTGCCTGACCGGTGATCCAATGCGCTGAGATACAGATGTACTCATTGCCGATGCGCCTTTGGCGCGCCGCGTATTTGTCGCCTCAATGATGCAGCCATCATCGACAATAGCTGAGGGGGTCAGTCCAAGGGCACTAAGTGAGGCTATCATCCGCTCATGAGAGATTTCACGCTGTATTGGCGCCGCTGCGGCGCTGCTCACAGCCTGTGTTGCATCAGGACGGTCTAGACCGCCAAGCATATCTCGCCACCGCCATCCTGAACGCTCTTTCTTCTTAGTCGTATCGCGCACGGGTTTAAGCACATCCGTTTTTCGAATAATATCTTTGGCAGAGTCTATTGCTTTTGTTTCAACTTCAGTAGGGCTGGCTAGTTCTATATACTCATTATCCAATTCCAAATTTAATTTATCTTCTGAAAAAGATGGAGGCTCGGATATAAGTGATGAGCGTAGGCTCGGTATTTCAAGATCATCAGATGTGTCCTCTAAGGGCGCAGCAGAGGCGGGGCGTTCATTGTTTTCAATATGTGGCTTAGCTTCTTCCTCAACGGCCAATAATTTTAGGCGGCGCTTTCGTTTCTTTGTTGGCTGTTTAGGGTCATCTAAAGCAAGTTTGTTTTGCGGCAGGGTTGGCGAAGCTAATCTACTTTGTAGCGCCAACATATCATCTTCGATGCGTGAGATTTCTTTGCGTGTTTGCGCAAGCCTATCTTGAACGCGCTGTGAGGCTTGGTCGCTAATATTGGCCGCTTTTTCGTTAGAGAATTTGACCATATCCTCCATTTCGGCAAAGCGCTGTTTGACGGCTGTGTCAGTCAGGCGCGTTGCTTCTGCCAGGGCCTGGACCGTATTTTTGCCGGCTTCTGAAGCTTCCGTCAGGCTTTCAGCGCTGACTTTTGCCGAAAGTGACATATCGCGCATTTGAGAGAGGCGTTCATCAAGTGATAGGCTTAGATTTTGTTGCTCATCTCGCAATTCTGCGATCATGCCTGTTAAATCCTGTGCGTGCTTTCTATAGACTTCATCAAGCTCAGCGGAGCGTTCTCTAATCATATTGGCTAGGTTTTCAATTTCCTCATGGCTCTTGGTTAGTGTCGAGGCAGCATCAATAGTGTTTCCGCGTACTACATCAGAGGCGGCATTGATGCGTTCTGCTGCGCCTTCTACGCTTACGCGCGCTTCCTGAATTTTTTGCTCTGCAAGTTGCGTAGACCCATCAAGTTTTGTTGTATGCTCGGACAGACTAGAGGAAAGCATCTCCATGCGATTATCAAACGTGCCTGCAATGCTTTCTAAAGCTAATCTTTGCGTTGAGAGACGTGACGCAATTTCATCTGTTGTCTGCGCTGTATGTCCTGTTGCATCCACTAGGCTTTTCGTTCTCTCGTTTAAAACCTCTTCCAGCGTACTCATGCGCGCTAAGGCTTGGTCGATACGGGCATCTACGCTATCCACTTCGTTCTTAATCGCTTGCGACATAAGATTAGTTTTACCGATGACAGTTTCATCGGGTTGGGTGAGCTGAAAAGCCGCTCTCTCTAAGCGGTGCGAATGTGCTGATAATTGGGATAATTGTTTGAGCGCATAAAACAGCAAAGCCAGCAGGATAGCCGGGAAAATTATAGCCATAATAAGACCGCTAATTTGCATGGGGCTGAGGTCAGTCCATTTTTGGCGGAGTTCAAAAAAGCCATAAAAATATGAAAATGAAGCTGCAATCCATATAAGCGCTGCAAGGAGCCCCGCCCATTTCATCCATCCATGTGAGGAGGGTTCAATCTGAGATCCAATTATCGCAGGGGCGCTGATAGCGGCTGGAGCCATAGCAGGTGAGGGCGCCTTAGCGGGCGTATCATCGACTAACGGGCTTAAGGTTTCGGGTTCAGCTATCTCAATTTTTTCTACTGCAGGCGTATCTTCGCGCGTGATAAAGCTCGGGATTGGATCATTATCTACGTCTTCTTCTTCAATCGAGGAAAGCTGCAGACCTTTTTTGACAGGCGTTTGGGGCTTAGCTCTTATAGCGTCAAGCACGTCAGCTTCATCAGGTTCGATGCTAGTAATTTTTTTGAAAATGTCTGACACAAACGACCCTAAATTTGATTCTGGCGGAATTAACCGAATATAAGCCGTTTTCCCTTACCATGCGACTTAATAAGGGAAAAGTCGCGAAGACGGCGAATCCTGTAATTGGTGAAAAAATTAGGTGGGCTGGACATGGATTCGGTAGTAAAAACGCGCGTGCGCGCGCAAAATGTAGCTAAGCTAACAAGTAATGAGCGTAATTATCTTGCCATGGGCATTATGCAGCCCGGCGGCAAACTGCCATTATTTGATGATTATGGGCAGGAAATAAATTTAGCTATTATCAAATCCTGTATGAAAAAAGGCTTGGCGGAACGTTGGTTTGCTAATCCGATGAAGCCAGATTGGCTTGTCTGCCGTCTGACGGAAAAGGGCCGTCAAGCCGTTCGCTAATCAAGACGGTTTAACCCTGCCATTAGACTCGGATTTAAAAAAAATCCGCGAAATTTAAGCTTCAATCCACAAAGTGGACAGTCCGCAGGGCCGGTACCCTGATGGATACCAAATTTAGTCTAAGATGTTTTACAAGGCACTGACCCTGCGGCGATGATTTTTGTGTAGCGGCCTCTTTGGAAAATCCCACAGTTAC
>CALLMD010000006.1 GCA_938007935.1 uncultured Hellea sp. | reverse complement strand
CGGCGTTCATTGCATCTCGCAAATGATCGCAACCAATACATTTACACAGTGCTCAATCTCATCGTCCCCAAATCCAGTAAGCAACGTCTTACCTGTCCTGTGATGCGGGGAACTTATCAAAGCCAAATTCTTGCTCTCCTCATTTTAGTGCATTTTTGTGAAACAAAATTGCACGGAACAGAGCCTATCTCTGAACTTCAATGATTGGAATATAACCCCGTGAGAGTTTGCGAGGATTGAGTTTTTGATTTAATTTATAAGGGACTGAAAAGAGAGGGTAATATATTTTGATAAGTTAGGATTAATCTAATCCCGAACCCCTCATCCGACGCTTCGCGCCACCTTCTCCCTATGGGAGAAGGATATAAAAACCTGTCCCTCTCCCATAGGGAGAGGGTGCCTATAGCATTTTGGAAAAATGCGGAAGGTGGGTGAGGGGTTCCATAACTCTTATCAAACTAAACTAAGCCGGATTTATCTCATATTTGAGTGTGTAGGATTTGTCTGCCCGGCTTTGTTTATCCACGTTTAATTCAAGTGTAGTCAGGGGTTTTTGTTTAGGCGCAGCGCCAAAGAAACTTGGTAGCCATTTAGGTTTTTGCTCCTTTTGACTTTCAAAATCAGCGTTAGATATATGCAATATCGCGCGCGGGGGATCTTCGAAAATCGCGACTTTTTCTACTTTTACCTCTGAACCAGATATGATCTTTAGGCAGGCATTAAGCGCGGCCATGCGCGAGTTATATAGGCCTCTTGGAAGAGGAATTTCACGATATTTTACGCCCGTATCTATCATTATTCTGCGCCCCACACAGCTATAAGTATAAGATTATACTAACTACATTTTAGGCTAACTTAATGTAAATGCCAAGTGTTTTCGGATTTTGGGGTCCAGCTCACGTCTTTTCGCTCTTGTCATTCCCTGCGCAAAGTCCCATTTAGCGCCTATGGCAACTTTGATTGATACCCATAAAAATATTCAGCCGAAACAAAAGCTGCGCCATCCGGAAAAGGCGAAAAATCCAGAAAGCGAGGTCCTGCGCAAACCCAAATGGATACGGGTAAAAGCCCCGACCTCCAAAGGCTTTGCCGAGACCCGTAAAATCGTCAAAGATAAAGGCCTTGTGACCGTTTGCGAGGAGGCGGCGTGCCCCAATATTGGTGAGTGCTGGGAAAAATCCCACGCCACTTTCATGATACTCGGCGAAATTTGTACGCGGGCTTGCGCTTTCTGCAATATCACAACGGGGCTGCCCAATGCCATTGACCCGCAGGAACCCGCCAAAATTGCGCAGGCCGTCAAAGAGATGAAGCTGCAACATGTGGTGATTACCTCGGTTGATCGTGATGATTTGGCTGATGGCGGCGCGCAGCATTTTGTCGATGTGATAGAGGCCATTCGCGGCCTCAACCCGAAAACCACAATTGAAATTTTAACGCCTGATTTTCTACGTAAAGAGGGCGCCACAGAAACCGTGATTGATGCGCAGCCCGATGTGTTTAATCACAATCTTGAAACCGTGCCGCGGCTTTATTTGAAAATTCGTCCCGGTGCTCGCTATTTCCATTCTCTGCGCCTGCTTGAAAAAGTCAAAGAGCGCGATCCGAGCCAATTTACAAAATCGGGCCTCATGGTCGGGCTTGGCGAAACCAAAGAAGAGGTCATGCAGGTCATGGATGATATGCGCTCTGCGGGCATCGACTTCCTCACCATCGGACAATATCTACAGCCCACGCGCAAACATGCGCCGGTTGACCGCTTTGTCACGCCCGAAGAGTTCAAAGCCTATGAGACCATCGCCAAAGCCAAAGGCTTTTTGCTCGTCTCGGCCACGCCGCTCACGCGCTCATCCTATCATGCCGATAGTGATTTCGCGAAGCTCCAAGCCGCGCGCCAAGCTAAATACGGCTAAAGACCAATGCCCTCCACCCAGTTCACACGCCATATTTGCCACAGTGCAGATGAGCTGTTGGAGATGGTCGCCGATGTTGAAAACTATCCGCAATTTATAAATCTGATTTCGGCGCTACGCATCACCAAGAAAATCAGCGAGACCGATTTCGAAGCCGAAGCGATTGTCTCTTATAAAATGCTACGCGAGAGTTTTCGCTCGCTTATCCATGTTGACCGCGAAAATAAATTCATCCGCGTGACAAAGGCCGAAAAGGGCGGGGCGGTCAAAACATTAGAAAATACATGGAAATTTCACGAACTGTCTGACGGGACAACAGCGGTCGAATTTTTCGTCGAGGTTAGCCTCAAAGCTTTCCCGCTTAACATGCTCATCAAAGAAAAAATGGCCAAAGCCAGCGACGTCATTATGGGCGCGTTCGAACGCCGCGCCGCAAAGGTGTGTAAGCCTGTGAAGAGCGGGAAGCTGGATTTAAGCGCGGAGTTATCGCGGTTGGGGTTGAAGGTTTAGTTACTTACCGTCATTGCAAGATTTATTCTTGCAATCCATCTCGCGATATTTTCCATAGTCTTTAAGGCAGACATCTCATGATGGATTACAAGGACAAGCCTTGTAATGATGTGGTGAGGATAGTGAATTTTCTCCTTATTTTGATCATTTGACAATACGGCTTAACTGGCAACTTGGTATAACTACTCCTTGAAGTTTATACCACTACATGCAAATCTATATTTTCGATGATGGTGTAATGGAAACACGTCCTTCGGGAAGTCTAGCTGGGTTCGATTCCCGGTCATCAAAGGACGTTTTAAGGAATGTTTTTTGATGACCGGGAAGCTATATGAATAGAAATGAAAAATATAAAGCTCACGTTCTAAACTTAAGGGAACTAAATGATGCTCATAAGCATTTTAAACGTCAGTTAAATAATGCCGTAGCTTCAAAAAATACTGTCGCTGAAAAAGCATTTTTGAAAGTTTATCTAATGCTTATTGGTGCTTGGGCAGAAGTAAGACTGTTGAAAGTTTTGTTTGAACCCAATGGTTTCATTGATTCTGATATTTCTCAGATTATGGATAAACGCTCACTGCTGGATAAATGGAAAGAGGCTGTTTATTTAGGTTTTTGCAAAAGGTATGGTGTTGTTGGTGAATTAACAGAAGCTAAGATTGGTTTTGATGCTCTAGCAAAACACGATAAAATTCAATCTCTTCTTGATGGAGATCTTAAGCCATTAATTGAAATTAGAAATAATTTAGCCCATGGTCAGTGGGCTCGTACTTTCAATACTGAATTGACTGAGATTTCACCTGAGCGGATGCAGCAGCTAAATACAGAAAACCCACTAAGTTGCAAAGGAAAGAAGCAAATCATTGATTGCATTGCAAATATTATCAACGACTTAGTCGTTGGTGGAGACGCGTTTGAAAGAGATTTCAATAAACACAGTAAGCTTTTGTTTATAACTAGTGAAAGACTCCAAAAACAAGATTATGTAAAATGGAAAGATCTTCAAATATCTAAGAAAAAAAAACGACTTTTAACTTCCACTTCCGAAGATTAATCAAAGTTCCCTTTCGAGGATTTGAAGTTGTTAACTCAATTCCAAAGTCGAAGTTTTCTATATTTTTTACCCCAAAGCCCCCGTAAACGCCTTCAGCGCGTCCATACACGTTACGTCCCGCACTTTGTTCCGCCCAATGTCGCCATAATCAAACCGTGTGGCGCTGACCCCGTCTTTCGTCGCGATGCCTATCCAGACTGTGCCGACGGGTTTGTCTTCTGTGCCGCCGCCGGGACCAGCTATGCCTGTGACGGAGATGGCGATGTCTACGCCGAGGCGTTCGCGAACGCCCGCCGCCATGCGCTCGGCTGTTTTTTCGCTCACCGCGCCATATTTCCCCAGCACGCTAGGCGAGACGCCGAGCAGTTTGGTTTTGACCGCATTATCATAGGCAATGATGCCACCTTTAAAGACCGCCGATGAGCCGGGAATAGCGGTGATGGCCGCCCCAATCAGCCCGCCCGTACAGCTCTCAGCTGTGGCTATAGTGAGGCCTTTTTCGCTCGCCAAAGTGATGATGGTTTTGGCTTCGGCGAAGATATCTTTTAGCATCTGGTTCATGCGGGGAGCTTTATCGTGGCGCTGGCTTGAGCGGCGAGGCCTTCACCGCGTCCTGTAAAGCCAAGCTTTTCTGTTGTGGTGGCTTTGACACTGACACGGGTGAGCGGTAATCCGCAAAGCTCTGCGATACGCGCGCGCATGGCGTCTCTATGAGGTTTGATTTTGGGCTTTTCGCAAATCAAGGTCACGTCCACATGTTGGAGCGCGCCGCCGCGCTCCTTGATTTTCTCAATGGCGTAGATCAGGAATTTATCACTGCTGGCGCCTTTCCATTGCGGATCAGAGGGCGGGAAGTGATCGCCAATATCGCCGTAAGCAAGCGCGCCAAGTATGGCATCGGTGAGGGCGTGTAAGCCTGCATCAGCGTCGGAATGACCGAGCAGGGTAAAGCCGCATTCAATCGGGACGCCGCAGAGCCAAAGCACGTCACCTTCGGTAAAGCGGTGGACATCAAAGCCTGTGCCTGTTGCGGTGTAAGTTTCAGTTTTTAGCATCGCGTCAGCTTTGGCAAAGTCAGACGGATATGTCACTTTGAAATTATTGGTATCCCCCGTTGTGAAGGCAATATCTAGGCCTGCTGCGTGTGCGACTTCTATGTCATCGGCAAAGCTTGCGCCTTCGGGCAGGGCGCTAAAGGCGGCCCATATTTTATCAAAATGAAAGCCTTGGGGCGTTTGTACGCGGCGCAGCTTATCTCGGTCTACGCTTGCGCCGTCCACTGACTTTAGCGCGTCCGCAATAGGCAGAGCGGGTACGGCGGCGGTGGATGTGTTAAGCGCGTCAATCACCTCGCCAATCAGGGCGGGTGTCACAAAGGGCCGCGCCCCGTCATGAATAAGGACAAAATCTGGCGGATTATCCGCCAGCGCCGCAAGACCTGCTTTGACCGAGGCTGTGCGGGTCGCGCCGCCTGTGACGGTTCTGATAGTGTCTAAATCTTCAATCAGAGGGCCGATATGTGGGTCACCTTTGGCCACAACGACGATTGTTTCGCGAATGCGTAGTTCGGATTGAGTCGCCTCGAGCGTGCGGCGTAAGACAGCTTTACCGCCTATTGTCTGATATTGCTTGGGTAAATCGCCGCCACTTTCGCCCTTGGCGCGTTCACCTTTGCCTGCGGCGACCAAAATTTGTGCAATTCGTGTCACGGAGACCCTTTTTGACATGATGAAATATTGTGCAAAGGGATTTCGCCCTCTATGAGGCTCAACATGAACCCTATGCCCAAAATCGGCAAGCATGAATTGTCCTCGCGCGTCCTTGTCGCGCCTTTATCTGGCATTACGGATTTACCGTTCCGCCGGATATTGCAGAGGTTCAAACCCGGCCTTGTGGTCTCCGAGATGGTAGCGAGTGAATTTCTCGCCAAGGGCCATGCCGATATTGTCGCCAAAGCGGCAGGCGGCGGCGAGATAGAGCCGCTCGTCATACAGCTCGTCGGACGCGAAGCGAAATGGATGGCCGAAGGGGCCAAACTCTCCCAAGAGGCGGGCGCGGCGATAGTCGATATCAATATGGGCTGCCCCGCGCGCAAGGTCACCTCTGGGCTGTCAGGCTCGGCGCTAATGCGAAATCTCGACCACGCTTTGGAATTAATTGAAGCGACTATCGGCGCGGTGGATGTGCCAGTCACGCTTAAAATGCGCCTCGGTTGGGATTTTGATTGTCTAAACGCGCCAGAGCTTGGACGGCTCGCCGAAGCGGCGGGGGTGCAAATGCTTGTTGTTCATGGCCGTACGCGCAATCAGTTTTACACAGGGGAGGCGGATTGGGCCGCTGTGAAAGCGGTGAAAGAGGCGGTCTCTATTCCCGTCTTTGTTAACGGCGATATTAATGACCCCGCCAGCGCATTAGAGGCGATGACGCAATCAGGCGCAGACGGGGTTATGGTGGGGCGCGGCCTTATTGGCGCGCCGTGGAAGCTTCGTGAAATTATAGCCGCGGTAGACGGCTTGCCCGTGCCGCCTGAATTACCGCGCCCAGTTAGGGGCAAAGTCGCGATTGCCCATTACCGTGATTTGCTAAGCTTTTATGGCGAGGGCAAAGGTATTCGCATCGCGCGCAAACATCTGGTTGGCTATGTCGAGGATTTGGGATTGGTTAATGAAGCCGATGTCAGATCAATTGTTTCCCGCTCCGAAGACCCAGAAGAAGTCATCGCGACTTTGGCTGATATCTACAGCGTTGATATTGCGGAGCTAGCGGCATGAGCGAATTAATGCCGACATCTCTGTCCGAAGACTGGCCTTTCCCGCTCTTTTTGATTGAGCCTGAAACTGAAACTATCAGCTGGGCTAACCTAGCCGCGCAGGAATGGACGGGTAAATCTATTCGCCGCTTGAGCGGTAAGACTCCGTGGGAGCTGTTTCAAGTCGATGCGGACGCGCAGCAAATAATTGCTAAATCCAAGGCCGCCCATTCGCCCCTGACTATGCGTGATTGCCCTATCAACCGCGAAGGCAAAGAGGAAGAGCTCTGTCATCTGATGGCTTTTCCATCGGATAATGGAATTGGGCTTAGTCTGTGGTTTACGCGCTCAGAGCCGCGACAAAGTCGGGTCGGGGGGCAATTAGTGTCTGGCATGGGCCGAATGATTGCCCATGAGCTTAAAAATCCGCTGGCTGGTATTAAAGGCGCGGCCCAGCTCTTGCGTGATGATGTGGAAAGTGAAGAAGGGCGAAGTCTTCTTGATTTAATTAGCTCGGAGATTGACCGTATTCGGCGCTTGGCGGACCGTATGGAAACATTGGGCGATCAAGACCCCGATAATGTAGACCGCGTCAATATTCATGAAATACTTCGCCGCGCGCGCCGCATTATTCAATCTGCTAATCCCGAGCTTGTTTTTACTGAACGTTACGACCCCTCATTGCCTCACGCTAAAGGCGATGCAGATACGCTCATGCAGGCGATTTTAAACATTATCAAAAACGCCGCAGAAGCTGTGTCAGGGACGGGCGAGATTAGTTTGGAAACACGCTTTAGGAGCGGCGTGTCTAAATTAAGAGCTTCGGAAAAAAGCCAGCATCTTCCGATAGAAATTAGAATTATCGATAATGGTCCCGGCGTTGATGAGGTTATTAAAGAACAGCTCTTCCAGCCCTTTGTGACAAATAAACCTGAAGGCCAAGGCTTGGGCCTTGCGCTTGTGTCCAAAGTTGCCAGCGCGCATGGCGGCCTTGTCGAGGTGAGCTCGCGTCCGGGCCGCACAAAATTTTCACTGCTTTTGCCGATTCCTAATGACGGAGAATTATCATGAAATATGAAGTCCTGTTAGCCGATGATGATGATAGTGTTCGCCTTGTTTTATCCAAAGCGCTCTCGCGTGCTGGGCATAGTGTCAAAGCCACTGACAATGCGGATACGTTATTGAAATGGGCTGAAGCGGGACAGGGCGATATTGTTCTAACCGATGTTATGATGGGGGGGCGCGAGGTCTTTGAACGGCTTCCTGATCTGGCTGCCGCGCGGCCTAAAATGCCTGTGATTATCATCAGCGCAAATAACACAGTGAATACGGCGCTTAAATCTGGACGCCATAAAGTCTTTGAGTATGTGCCCAAACCTTTTGATCTGGATGATGTGACACAAGCCGTGGCGCGTGCCGGGCAAAGCGTAAATCCACGCCGAAACAAAGTAAGCGCCGAACTTGGCAAGCTCCCCATGATTGGCCGAAGCCCGGCGATGCAGCCCGTCTACCGCGCCGTGTCCCGTTTTGCTTCGGGGGATTTACCTGTCCTTATTCAAGGGGCTGTTGGAACAGGAAAAGATTTGGTGGCGCGGCTTATTCATGATGGTGGCATGCGTAAAGACCGCCCTTTTCTGCGTACAACTGATTTTGAAAATACTTCACTGACTCTACAAAAAGTCAATGGCGGCGATATTTATATTGATGAAATTGCTGAGCTTTCAATGCAACAACAAGAACGTCTCTTGGCGGTAATGACCGAGTCTGAACGCATACATGCCGCTGACAGGCCGCGTGTTTTATCGGCGACCCGCAAAGACCTTAGACGGCTATCTGATGAGGGAAAGTTTCGCGATGATCTCTTATTTCGAATAAATGTAGCTGAAATCCGGATACCCCCATTATCTGAACGTGACCGAGATATATATGAACTGGCGGAAAGTTTTTTATCTAACACCTCATCTTCAAATAGCCGCCGATTTGAGACAGAAGCGCTTGATATTCTTCATCGTCATAATTGGGCTGGAAATGTGCGTGAGCTTGAAAATCTCGTCAGACGCTTAGCCGTGCTTTATTCAGATGATGTCATAACGGCAGATATGGTTTTGCAGGAATTCTCTAAAGATATTCTGTCTGGAAAACCGCATAAGGATGATGCGAAGCTCGAAACACAAATTGAACTCGCTTGTCGGCAATTACTTAACTCGGATGAAGTTGAGGGAACAGATACGCATTACCAGACCGCCTTAGGCTGGATTGAACGCCCCTTAATTGTCGAGGCGCTCAGGATTACAGGTGGAAACCGCGCAAAGGCTGCTGATAAAATGGGAATTCACCGAAATACGTTACGCACACGTATGAAGGATTTGGACATTTCCTAACGAAATCGCAATTTAAGATGTGTTGATTTTTGGCAACACTGAGGTATTAAGGTAACAGTTTGCGCAAGTGAGCGCGTTAAAAATGTTGCTATGAACCAGCAAAAGCCAATTTTACTCGCTGATGCGCAAAACCTGCCGCGGTTACGCCGCGCGCCTGAGATTGTTCGTTCTGCGGGCTTTGGAATAGCATTTACTGCCGCTATTGCTCTGACCGTTATAGGAACTTTGTTTTCCTTATCTGGCAACCCGGAACGCTCTTCGGCGGCTTATTCTATACTTCTATTTAATCTCGTTATTATTGCCTTTTTAGGCGGCTATTTGGGCTATAGAACCTGGTCAGTTCTTTTTGCTAAATCTTCGCGGCAATCCGCGCCTCTTTTACATCGTCGCTTTGTTCTTATTTTTAGTCTGGCCGCCCTTACGCCTGCGGTCATTGTGGGCGCTTTTTCGACAACGCTCATTAGCCGAAATATTAATGATCTTTTTGGGTCTAATGTGCGCAGTAATATTGAATCTGCACGCTCAATTTTGGGAGATTATGTCGAGCAGGAAATGTCGGAACTTGGCCGCGCTGTCAGGACCGTAAAAACAGAGCTTAATCGCCGCCCCAGTGGGTTGAATTCTCGCATTTCTTATACGGCGGACTTACAAATTATGTCGCGGGTTCAAGATTTGGATGCCGTTTATATTGTGCGAAAAAATGGCTATGTTTTAACACGCGTTGAAAGCCCGGCCGCGCCGCTTTTTGAGATACCGCGTCAGGGTGTTTTTGAAGGATTGGAGGCAGGTGAAATTGCATTCCAGAGACGTGACGATTTAGATTATCTCATCGCAGTTACGCAGCTCGAAAATTACGATGATGCCTATTTATATGTAGGTCAGCTATTGCAGTCTGAAAGCCCCGTCCTGTCTAGCTTGACAGGGATAGCGAGCGCGACGAGCGCGATTGATAAATTTGCCGATAGTCAGGCGCTGATGGGCCGCATATTTTTACTGACTTTTATTCAAACGGCTTTGCTTATCTTATTTGCGGCTATTTGGCTGGGGTTGGGTGTTGCCAACCGCATTATTGACCCCCTTGGTCGGCTGATAAACGCGGCGGAGCGTATCCGAGCCGGGGATATGACGGCCCGCGTTGATGTTGGTAAAGACTGGGGAGAAATGTCTGACCTTGGTAGCGCCTTTAACAGGATGACCAGTCAATTAAATTCTCAGCGCGATGAATTAGTGCGTGAGCATGATGTTTCCGAGCAGCGCCGACAATTCTCGGAAGCGGTGCTTTCTGGCGTACGGGCAGGCGTAATTGGTTTGACGCAAACTGGCCGTATCACCCTTATGAACGATTCTGCCGGATTATTACTTGGGCTGAATGAAAGAGAATTGCTTGGATATCCCATTGATGATGTGTTGAGCGAGTTTTCGCCCGCCTTTAAAAAGGCAAGAGAGAGCATTTTAGCCACGGCTGAAGATCAGGTAAATCTCAAGACAGAAAACGGTGTACGAAATTTTGATCTTCGGGTGTCAGCCTATCAGGGTGTGCGCAATGATACGGGCTGGGTTCTGACATTTGATGATATGACACGGCTTGTCTCTGCTCAGAGGCATTCTGCCTGGCGTGAAGTGGCGCGCCGTATTGCGCATGAGATTAAAAATCCGCTGACACCCATTCAGCTTTCAGCAGAGCGTCTTCTTCGTAAATATTCAAAAGAAATAAAAACCGATCCTGACGTTTTCCAAAACTGTACGCAAACGATTATTCGTCAAGTTGAATCCTTGGAGCAAATGGTGAATGAATTTTCTGCCTTTGCCCGAATGCCTGCGCCAAATTTTGAATCTGCGCCTCTGCGCAAGTTAATTCAGGATACATTATTTGCGCAAGGTGTGGCCTTTCCCGATATCGAATTTGAATTTAACGACGAGACCCGAGGTGAGCTCATGGTTCGGTGTGATGGGCGTCTGATTAATCAGGCCCTGACGAATATTTATAAAAATGCTTCTGAGTCCGTTCTTCGCCGCATCGCGGAACTTGGCAGAGGCGAGCATGATGGCTTGATTAGAACACGTCTCTCGATCTTTGAAAATAAAATAAAAATTCGGATTTCGGATAATGGAATGGGATGGCCTGTCCCTGATAAAGAACGACTTTTAGAACCCTATGTGACGACTCGCGATAGTGGTACGGGGCTTGGGCTTGCGATTGTTATGCGTATCGCAGCAGATCACGGTGGTAAGTTAACGCTTCATGAGCGCGATGACGGGGAACAGGGCGCTGTTATTGAGCTCGTACTTCCGCGCGGAGGTGATGTCGATAGCTTTGATCCTAATTTAATAATCACTAAGAAAATCGATCCACTAAGTGAGGAACACTCATGAAATATGATGTACTTATTGTCGAAGACGAAGATGATATCCGCGAGATGGTAGCAGGGATATTATCTGATGAAGGATATGAGGTTCGCCAATCAGCAACAAGTGATGGGGCGCTAGAAGCCGTTAAAGCCAGAAAACCTTCCCTTATGGTGCTTGATGTTTGGCTCAAAGGAAGCTCAATGGATGGAATCGAGCTTCTTGATAAGCTCAAATCTATTCATCCAAACTTGCCCGTTATTGTCATTAGCGGTCATGGCACTGTTGAAACTGCCGTCTCCGCTATTCGTAAGGGAGCCTATGATTATATTGTGAAACCCTTCAAAGCTGACAAGTTGCTTGTCACTGTCAGTCGCGCCTTAGAAAATTCGCGGCTTAGGCAAGAAAATGAGGAGCTTAAAGGCAAAGCGCCTTCGGATGATAAGCTCGTTGGGACCTCACCACAAATTATTCAATTGCGTCAAAAAATAGAAAAAATCGCGCCTACAAATAGCCGAGTTCTAATCACGGGACCTTCAGGCTCTGGTAAAGAATTAATTGCGCGTCTTCTGCATGGGAGTTCTGGACGGGCACAGGGGCCTTTTAAAGCTGTCAATGCCGCCTCCATGGTGCCTGAACGTGTTGAAGAAGAACTTTTTGGCATCGAAGATGATGAAGGGACAACAGCCAAGGTAGGATTATTGGAACGCGCACATAATGGGACACTTTATCTGGATGAAGTTGCCGATATGCCGCTGGAGACGCAAGGCAAATTACTGCGCCTCCTTGTTGAGCAGCGTTTCCACCGCATTGGGGGTCATGACGATGTTCAAGTTGATGTCAGAGTGATTACCTCCACATCACGTGACCTGGCCAAAGATGTTGATCTTGGCCGCTTTCGAGAGGATTTGTTTCATCGTCTCAATGTCATGCCGCTAGAAGCGCCGGCTTTGACGGGGCGGCGTGAAGATATTCCTGAACTCGTCGAGCATTTTATTAGCCAACTTGCGGCTTCAACAGGCCTTCCGGCGCGTAAAATTGGAGACGACGCAATGGCAGCTCTACAGGCTCATGATTGGCCTGGAAATGTACGTCAGCTACGTAATAATGTAGAGCGTTTATTGATATTGGCCACGGGGGAGCCATCTCAACCGATTACGCTAGAAACCCTGCCGCCAGAGGTGTCGGTTGTTCGCAAGGCAGCGGGCGCAAATGAAAATGAGAAGGTCATCGCCATGCCGCTTAGGGATGCAAGGGAGCATTTTGAACGTGAATATCTGTCGGCTCAAATTGAACGCTTTGGCGGTAATATTTCCCGTACAGCGAGCTTTGTCGGAATGGAGCGTTCGGCCTTGCATCGTAAACTCAAATCTTTAGGGTTGGGCGCGAACGGTCGAGACGATTAAACGAAGGACTTAAGGGCAATGCGTGTCATTATCTGCGGAGCAGGGCGTGTGGGTTATGGCTTAGCCGCTCGGCTATCCAGCGAAAACAACATGGTTACGGTTGTGGATCTCTCATCAGACCTCATCCGAAATATTACGACTGAGCTTGATGTCAGAGGCGTTGTTGGACATGGGTCCCATCCAGAAGTTTTAAAACGCGCCGGCGTTGAAAACGCTGATATGATTATCGCTGTCACTTATTCTGATGAAGTGAATATGATTGCGTGCCAGGTCGCGCATTCGCTTTTCAATGTTCCGACCAAGGTCGCGCGCGTGAGGGCGCAAAGCTATCTTGAGAGCGAATATAACGATCTTTATAGCCGCGAAAATATGCCTATCGACATTATCATCTCGCCGGAGATTGAAATTGGGAAAGCTATTTTAAGACGTTTGAATACGCCCGGGGCTTTTAATGTTGTGGGCTTTTCGGAAGGCCGCGTTCAAATGATTGGCGTAAAAATCGATGAAGACTGCCCGATTGTGAACACGCCTATAAAACAAATTCCAGATTTATTCTCTGGCCTGCATGCGGCGATTGTCGGTGTTAAACGTGATGGTGAAATCTTTGCGCCTGTTCCAACTGACCCCCTTAATGTAGGGGATGATGCTTATTTTATAACCCAGTCAGATCATGCCACGCGCTTGCTGGAAATTGTGGGTAACCGTGAGAACAAAGCCCGCCATATCGTAATTATTGGCGGCGGTAATATCGGGTCCTATGTGGCGAAAGAGCTTGAAAGTATTTCAGGTATTCGGGTGCGCGTCATAGAGCGAGATAAAGCCCAAGCCGAACGCGCGGCGGAGCAGCTTAAACGCACAGTTATTTTGAACGGCGACGCGATGGACGCGGCTATTCAAGAAGAAGCAGGTGTTGCAAAATCTGAAATGGTTATCAGCTTAACCAATGATGATAAGATAAATGTACTTGCCGCTGTACTTGCCAAGAAACTCGGCGCGTCAAACACGATTAGCCTTATCAATGAAGTGTCGATGCAAGGCATGCAAAATGAGCTGGGCATTGATATGATTATTGATCCACGCGCCAGTACAGTGTCGTCTATATTACGTCATGTGCGGCGCGGACGTATTCTTGATGTTTATTCCCTTGAAAATGGGAGCGCTGAGGTGATGGAAGGTGAGGTTTTAGAAACGTCTCCTTTAGCTGGTAAAACGATTTTTGAAGCGGGTATGACAGACGGTATTGCCATTGGCGCGATTATCCAAAAAGGCCAAGTGAAGTTTCCTGATTACGATACGGTTATAAAACAAGGTGATCATATTGTATTGCTCGCAGAGAAGTCAGCTCTGAAAGATATCGAACACATGTTCAGGGTCAGCTCGGACTATTTTTAAATGGCGTTAACGCGCATCATTCATTGGCTGGGCAATAGCTTCGTCATCTGCGCTGTATTAATGGCGGTGCCAGCCGTGTCTTCATTTTTGATGTTGGATATAAGCTCGGTCATGGCTTTATCAGCCGGAAGCTTAGGGGTTGGCGTTCTGGGTCTTATCTTGATTTGGACCACGCAAAATACGCCTGCGCAGGAGACCAAGGCAGATGCCTTGCTTTTCTTATTGCTTTTTTGGCTGCTTATGCCCGCGATTATGGCTTTGCCATATTTAACGCTGAACGCCGTTCCTGATTTAACATCCGCCTATTTTGAAGCGGTTTCAGCGTTTACAACGACAGGGGCTAGCGCTCTCAATCCTGATGTACTGCCTAAATCTCTTCTGCTGTGGCGATCACTTATACAATGGTTTGGCGGTATATGCGTGGCGACCTTTGCTGTTGTTATTCTGGCGGCGCTAAATCTTGCAGGAACAGGGGTGCACCGCTCAATGTTATTCACCTTGGATAAAGAGGAGTTATTTGCGCGTTTGACATCGATAGGTCAAATCGTAGCTGGTGTTTACACATTTTTGGCCGCGCTTTGTTTTATGAGTCTAATGCTTACTGGAACAGAGCTGTTTTCCGCGCTTTGCCTGTCTCTAAGCGGCGTTTCAACAGGAGGCTTGATGCCGCATTCTGGACCAATGAGTCATTATGTCGGCCGCTTTGGCGCATTTTTCTTGGCTATTTTTACGGTTCTCGGGGCGATGAATATATCGATTCTCTGGGATTTTTTCAGGCTAAGAAAATGGCGAAGCTTTTTAGCTTTATTTCGCAGCGTGGAGAGCCGAGGGCTTTTTGTTCTTGCGGCAAGCTTATTTGTACTGGGGCTTGTGATGGTCGGGCCAGCCCAAGTTTATACGCTTTTCATTGAGAGTCTGTTTTTTGTAAGTACGGCAGGATTTGATTATGACGTGATAGGATTGGAGATGCTGCCCTCGGCTGTCCTTATCGCGGTTGCGTTAATTGGCGGGTCGGCCTTGTCTACGGCTGGCGGGGTAAAAATTATTCGGCTTTTGCTTTTATTTAGGCACCTTTTCACTGATTTAGGGCGGCTCACACATCCATCACGTTTAATTCCGGTGACCTTTAAGGGGCAACAAATCGCAGATAATGCCTTTTTGTCTATTTGGATGTATTTCTTTGGATACACACTTTTTTTCGGCCTCGCGATTTTAACTTTGGGCGCCACAGGTTTGGGATTTGAGGATGCGGTTGTGACGGGCGCAGCGTCTATTTCAAATATGGGGCCATTACTCCCCGCGACATTTCCTGAAAGCGGTCTGACTTATGCAGACTTCACAGGCGCTCAGAAAATTGCGTCAGCTTTCTTCATGTTGGTTGGCCGCGTTGAGGTTTTAGCTGTTCTTATTCTATTTATTCCGTCTTTTTGGCAAAGATGAATAAATTTATAGCAACTGTATAAAATTTGCGATTTTCCGACATTAAGCTTGCCACCAAAGGGCGTAACTCTTTAAGTAGAACAAGGTGGGTTGCGACCAACGAATCGCATAAAACAATAATAATTTGAGGAATAGACATGTCCGGTGACAAGAAACAAAACCTTCAAGATACTTTTCTAAACTCTGTCCGAAAATCTAAAACGCCTTTGACGATTTTTCTTGTTAACGGCGTAAAGCTGCAAGGCGTTGTCACCTGGTTTGACAATTTTTGTGTTTTGTTACGGCGCGAAGGACAAATTCAATTAGTCTATAAACATGCCATTTCTACTATTATGCCGTCTGGGCCTGTTCAAATGTTTGATGCCGAAACAGATGAAGACTAAATTGGCTTCAGGGCGCTTATGATAACTCAAGAATCGCCTGTCGAAAATGCGATGGTTCTGCATCCGCGTTTTAGGTTCGCAAGAGTTGATGATGTTGACTATGACCTTGAAGAAGCCATTGGCCTTGCCGATGCGTTAGGGGTGATAACTAAAGCCTCGCGGATTGTCCCAGTTCGCGATCTTAAGGTGTCTAATTATTTCGGCTCTGGCCAAATTCAAGATATTGCGGCCGAAGTTAACGCACATGATATTAGTATCATTATCGTGAATGCGGCGCTGTCACCTGTTCAGCAGCGTAATCTGGAACGAATCTGGAAGACAAAAGTTATCGACCGCACTGGCTTAATCCTTGAAATTTTTGGACTTAGGGCAGCGACTAAAGAAGGGCAGCTCCAAGTCGAACTTGCACGTATGGGCTATGAGCGCTCTCGCCTTGTGCGCACATGGACGCATTTGGAACGTCAGCGCGGCGGAACAGGAACAGTTGCGGGTCCAGGTGAAACGCAGATTGAAAGTGACCGTAGAGTCCTAAATGATAAAATAGCCAAGCTTAAACGCGAGCTTGGTCAAGTCAGGCGAACCCGCGGTTTGCAACGACAAAAACGCAAACGAGCGCCAGAACGGGTTGCGGCTTTAGTGGGCTATACAAATGCGGGCAAATCAACCCTTTTTAACCTCCTCACGGAGGGCGGCGTTTTCGCCAAGGATATGCTTTTTGCGACGCTAGATACAACGCACCGTGTGCTTACGCTTCCCAGCGGTCAACCTGCTATCCTTTCTGATACTGTGGGCTTTATATCCGATCTGCCCACCGATTTAATCGATGCGTTCCGAGCCACGCTTGAAGAAGTCAAAGAAGCCGATTTGCTCATCCATGTACGTGATATTTCTGACCCGCTTACGGAGCGCCGCCGTGAAGAGGTTATGCAGGTCCTAGATCAAATTAAAGCCGGACCTGATCATGGACAGGATATTATCGAAGTCTGGAATAAGATAGATTTACTTGGTGAGGTTCAAATGGATCAAATTCATGAACGCGCGCAAGCCTCACAAGACTTTGAGGATATGATATCGGCCTATCCGCTCAGTTGTCACAATAAAACGGGACTTGAGCATTTGGCTGCGGGCATTGAAAAATCTTTGACGGCTGGCGATGAAATTTTACACGTTGATGTTCCGCCGCAACAATATGATGTGCGGGCATGGCTACATAAAAATGGTCACGTCATTAAAGAAACAACGAAGCGAAATGGGACATGCGAAATGGATGTACGCCTGACTGAATCTGATGCGGGTAAATTGCGCGCACGGCACAAAAATTTAGTCAGTTAGTTTCGCGGCCTGCCAAAGCGCTTCCATTTCTTCCAAATCCATCTCGCTAACCGCGCGGCCTTGTGCTTTCGCCTGAGCTTCGATGAAACGAAAC
This sequence comes from uncultured Hellea sp., assembly GCA_938007935.1. Lineage (GTDB taxonomy): Bacteria > Pseudomonadota > Alphaproteobacteria > Caulobacterales > Maricaulaceae > Hellea. Next base: position 104,155 of record CALLMD010000006.1, on the reverse strand, counting down.
CGTTTTGAAAATTTTGAATTTGTACGCCGAAGAGCTTTTTCTGGGTCTATACCTGTTTTTCGCGCAAGGTTCGTCACAGCAAATATGAGATCGCCCATTTCATCTTCGATTTCGTCGCTCTCTCCAGAGGTGATAGCGTCTTTGAGTTCTTGTGTTTCCTCGTCTATTTTTTCAAAAACACCGTCAAGGTCAGGCCAGTCAAAACCGACACGCGCGGCGCGTTTCTGTAATTTCTCAGCCCGCATTAAGGCGGGTAGGGCCAGCGCGACATCATCAAGCAGGCTTTCATGCCCTTTGGCTGTTCTCTCATTCGCTTTTAAAACTTCCCACGGGATTATCTTGTTGGTGTTTGAACCCTCGCGCGCTGTAAAAACATGGGGGTGGCGCTCAACCATTTTACAGACCAAAGCATCACTTAACTCATCAAGGTTGAAACCATCGCTTGCGGCCTCGGACGCGATTTCGGCGTGGAATAAAACTTGAAATAAAAGATCGCCCAGTTCTTCTTTCAGGCTACCCATATCTTTACGCTCAATGGCGTCGGAAACTTCATAGGCTTCTTCTATGGTATAGGGCGCAATGGTTTCAAAATTTTGCTGACTATCCCAAGGGCAATCTTGCCGCAGACGCGCCATAAGGGCCTTTAGGCGTTCATAGGGCGTTTCACCGAGAAAAGTTATGTCAGTCACTGTTTTGGGCTCCGCCAAGCCCGTATAATCAGCAAGGCTAAGACAAGCGCGCTAATGCCGTAACACGACCAGATATAGGCTGCGTTTTTCCCAAATTCTAGCATCACAACGTCTCGATGATTGCGGTGGCGGCGGGCTTGGTATTTGCGCGGGCGATGCGGCTCCTGACAACATCGGCCTCGATACCGCGCAGCGATAGCCAGCCAAATAAAAACGTGTAAGCCAAAACCATAATTGCGAGTGGCCAGAGAATTTCGGGGGGGAAGCCCGGCGCGCCAGGACTTGAAATACTGGCGGGTTGATGGAGGGTATTCCACCAATCAACAGAGAACTTAATGATAGGAATATTGATAAAGCCAACCATGGCTAGAATGCTGGCAAGGCGCGCGGCGCGTTTGCGCTCGGGAATTATATTCCAGATGGCAAGGTAGCCAAGATAGATGAAGAGTAGAATTAAGACTGACGTCATACGTCCATCCCATTGCCACCATGTCCCCCAAGCGGGTTTTCCCCAAAGGCTCCCCGTGACAAGCGCTAAAAAGGTAAAGGCTGTGCCGGGCAGGGCGAAGCTTCGGGCCGCGCTATCTGCCAGAGGGTGACGCCAGATAAAACTGACAAGGCTGGCGATAGCAAGCGCTGTATAGGCCATTTGCGCGCACCACGCCGCTGGGACATGGACATACATCATGCGAACAGCTTGTCCGTGCTCAATGGCTGGCGGAGATTTAATCAGAGCGAGATATAAGCCCCATATAAAAGCCGCAAGAGATAGCCAGCCAAAAATAGGCGTGGCTATTTTGGAGAATTTTAAAAACCGAACGGGATTGGCGAGGTAATTTATCATATTATTCTAGCTGAGCTTTTAGGGCCGCACTTGCCGCAGGTAAACCCACTGCGATTGAAATAAGGCTAAGGCCGATAAGAACACGCAATTCAGGCGCGGCTAAGGCTGATTGGGCATAGCCGTTAATGGCTTCTACCCCGAAGATAAGCAGGGGAATGATAAAAGGCGTGGTAATTAAAACAATCAAAAATCCGCCGCCCTGCCGCCCTGCTAATATCGCGCTTGAGAGAACGCCGTAAATGGCGAGGGCTGGTGCGGCCAGACATAGCGAAATCATCGTCGCCATAACGTTTTGGAGCGGCATATCAAAAACAAGCGCCGCTAAAGGCGTCGCAAGGATAAGCGGCAAAATAGAAAGAGCGGCAAAGCTAATCGCTTTGGCCATGCATAGGCTTAATAGGCTTTGGTTTGAGAGCTTGAACTGCGCGAGATTGCCATCTTCGAAATCTGTTTGAAAGATTGCCGGGAATGATAACATGGCTGAAAAAATGACAGCCAGCCAGATGAGGGCCGGGGCGAAGGGGCGCATAAGGTTTAAAGATCCACCCAAGGCAATTGCCGAGAGGGCAATAAAGACTGCGAAAAAAAACAATCCATAAAGCCAAGTGCCGCCAGATCTCATGGCGAGTGTCAGGTCGCGTTTTATCATGGCCCGCATCATGTCGTCGCTCGTAAGGTCAGTGTGCGAGTTGCGCTTGATAATACTCGGGCGCCGCTATGTGAGGCGATAATGGCAGCGCCGCCTCTGGCTATATGCGCTTGAACGAGCTCATCAATTAGCGCTGTGCCATCACTGTCCAAAGCAGCTGCGGGTTCGTCCATAATCCATATGGGTTTTTGGCTGATAATTAGCTTCGCTAACGCGAGGCGGCGCTTTTGACCGGCGGATAGGTGCTGCGTTCGGACATTGGCTTTCGGGCCTAAACTCACTTTTTCGAGCGCGTGATGTGTGAGAGATAATGTTCCGTGGAGCTTCGCCCAAAAGGTGAGGTCTTCATGCGCGGTTAAAGAGGGTTTTGCGTAGCTTTTATGGGGTTGATAGGCGCAGATGTCTCGGGCTTCGCAGGGTTGATTATCTGCCGACCATTCAACGGTTCCCGTTTCGGCTCGATTTAATCCAGCCAATGCGCCGAGTAATGTGGTTTTCCCGATGCCGTTATCGCCTTGAATCCAAAGAATGTCGCCATTGGAGACCGATGTCGAAAGGCCCGCAAATAAAGGCGTTCCGCCGCGAGAAATTGATAGGTCAGAAACCTTGAGACGCGCCTTTATTGGGGTTTCGGCGCCGATGCGTGAAAATAGCTCAGCCATATCAAGCCGTTATGCCTTGCGCTTTTCGCCATGTCACCCATATTGCGATGCGATAAAAAGGCAAACTATATGACACCTCCTCATCAACGCCGCAGAATTGGACTGGTCGCTTTATTTGCTGTGTTACTGGCTGGAGGTGTATTCTTGCTTTTATCGGCTTTGCAAGAAAATACACAGTTTTTCTATAATCCAAGTGATGTGATTGCTGAAGGATTCGTCCCCGAATCAGAAGCCTTTAAAATCGGCGGGCTTGTCATAGATGGAACCGTCGAAAAACAAGGAGAACTCACGACAATATTCAAGATTAAAGATTTTGAAAGAGAGATGCAGGTTCCCATAACTGTAACATATACGGGTGTGTTACCAGATTTGTTCCGCGAGGGCCAAGGCGTTGTCATTACTGGATTTTTAACGGGTAAAACCTCATTTGAAGCCAATGAAGTTCTCGCAAAACATGATGAAAATTATCAACCTGATATAAAATATCAGTCAGAAAAATAATTTTATGAGAATAAATTGGACGAGCAGCTCAGCCGATGTGGGGCAACCTCGCCGCCCGCCCGCCTATCAAAGATAGGATATTAGTGTATACGTGACAGAAATATAAAAGGGGAGTGAAACATTACATTTTTTTTATTTTTATCTGGATAAGTCTTTGATTTCACTATTCTTCTTTATAAGCCATATTTTAGTTACTTTAGATTTTACTTAAGCATTGCCCATAGTCTTTAAGTTGTTAGTTATTATAAATTTTATATTAGGACGTGTTTTCATCGGTATTTCCACCCCTTCATCCCGATTTTAACATCTGCCAAAAATTGAGATATCCTTTAGATGGTTCCCTGTTTCGGGGATAATATCCGCATATTTTGCCGCCTCAAGCGAGCCAATATCTGCGGCATTCCAAATAGATTCGCATTGTAGGGGTCTTAGAATGTCTTTATGGACGCTCTAAGTGATAAAGCGCCTATGCGCGACGAATGTCGCTTTAGAGGGTAAAATGTCGAATGCTCAGGCAGATATGATTATTGTAGGGGCTGGCCTCTCAGGTCTTCTGACGGCTTGGCGCTGTCTGGATGTCAATCCTGATTTAAAGATAATGATAATTGAAGCCGCAGATAAAATCGCGGGTGATCACACATGGTCTTTCAATCTAACAGATGTGGATGAAAGCCTTCGCGCTTGGATAAAGCCTTTCATCGCCTATCAATGGGATAGCTATGACGTAAAATTTCCAAAGCGCGAGCGCACATTGGATATCACCTATTGTACGGGCAATAGCGAGACGCTTCGCGCCTGTGTTCAGCCGCATATTGAAAGCGGGCGGTTAAAGGTAAAACTCAAGACCCGCGTCAAAGAGCTAAAAGCTGATTATGTCATCTTGGATAATGGCCAAAAATTGCAGGCCACATGCGTATTGGATGCGCGCGGATTTGAACCCAATGAGAATGTTTTTTTAGGTTATCAAAAATTTGTTGGCCGAACCATTCGCACCAAAACACCGCATGGGCTCAAACGCCCCATTATTATGGACGCCAAAGTCGCGCAATTAGGGGGCTATCGTTTTGTTTATTGCCTGCCTTTTACCGCGCATGAGGTGTTGGTTGAAGATACCTATTATACGGACGGGCCTGAACTCTCCGAGAATGAAGTGACGGCCCGTATTGATGATTATATCAACGCTAAAGGTTGGGGCGATCATGAATTAGTCAGGCAAGAGAAGGGCGTTTTGCCGATTACTTTAGCTATCGATTTTAAGTCAGGTCACGGAAAGTCGGGTCATCAAGAAAATGATGGTAGAATTGGAATTCGCGGTGGGTTCTATAATGCCGTCACAGGTTACAGCTTTCCGGAAGCAGTTAAACTTGCTGACGAAATCTGTGATGAGATGGAAATTTTTAATGATAGAGAACTAAGCTTTTTGGCGGAATTTATTCCGCAATATCGAGAAGGGCATTATGATGAAGAAACCTTTCTTCGGCTCTTGAATCGTATGCTGTTTCGTTCCTGCGCGCCTGAAGAGCGTTATAAAGTCTTGCAACGTTTTTATGGCCTGCCGCGAGACTTAATTGAACGCTTCTATGCTGGAACACTTTCTAAGTCAGACAAAGCGCGTATCTTAATTGGAAAACCGCCTGTGCCTGTGACAAAGGCACTCTATAATTTCTCTGAAAAAGCTTTTATCAAGCGCGAAAGAGCTAGAAGAGAATCTGATACGTGACACAATCATCTAAAAAACCAACGGCTATTGTTGTTGGTGCAGGCTTTGGCGGTATCGCCTTGGCTATTCGTCTCCAAGCCATGGGCTTTCAAACGACTTTGCTTGATAACCGCGATAAGCCAGGCGGGCGAGCCTATGTTTATGAAATAGACGGTTTTAAATTTGATGGTGGCCCCACTGTCATTACAGACCCTGATTGCCTCGAAGAGCTCTTCACACTAACCGAGCGCAAGATGGAAGACTATGTCACGCTTCTGCCTGTTGATCCATTTTACCGTCTGCAATGGGAAGATGGCGAGGTCATGGATTATAATAATGACCAAGATTTCCTCGAGCAGCAAATCGCGTCGCGTAATCCAGATGATGTCGAAGGCTACCGCAAGTTCTTGGCCTATTCCCAAGAGCTTTACCGCGAGGGTTATGAAAAGCTTGGCACCACGGCCTTTTTAAAAATGAGCCAGATGTTTGCCGCCGCGCCGCAGCTTATTCGTTTGCGCGCAGACCAAAGCGTTTATAATCGCGTCTCTAAATATGTAAAAGATGAGAAGACAAGACAGCTTCTTTCATTTCAATCTCTTTTAGTCGGCGGCAACCCCTTTGCCACGAGCGCCATTTACGCGCTTATCCACGCGCTTGAACGTAAAGGCGGCGTCTGGTTTGCCAAAGGCGGGACAGGGGCTTTGGTCGCAGGGCTTGTCAGCCTTTTTAAGGATATTGGCGGTGAGTTACGCCTAAACGCTGAGGTCACCGACATCCACACAGAAGGCGACCGCGTCACTGGCGTAACAACAGAAGATGGCTGGACTCAAAAGGCGGACTTGGTCGCGTCCAACGCCGATGTCGTGCATACCTATTCCAAATTATTACGCGGCCATAAGCGCGGGCAAAATTACGGCAAAGCGCTGAAAAAGAAGCGCCATTCTATGTCACTTTTTGTGATATATTTCGGCCTGAAAACGCCGACGCCAGAGCATCTAAAACATCACATCATATTATTTGGACAGCGCTATAAGGAACTTATTGCAGAGATATTCGGGAAGGGCGGAAAGCTCTCTGATGATTTCTCGCTTTATATGCACGCGCCTTGTGTGACGGATACATCCATGGCTCCTAAAGGGAAGTCATCTTACTATGTCCTCGCGCCTGTGCCGCATTTGGGACATGCTGATCTTGATTGGGATGAAATCGGGCCTGCCTATACACAAAAGATTTTAGACTACCTCGAAGAGCACGCCATTGCGGGCCTAAATGAAAATCTTGAAGTCCTGCATACACTCACGCCATTTGGGTTCCGTGATATTATGAATTCTCATCTAGGTAGTGCGTTCTCAGTCGAGCCAATCCTAACACAATCGGCGTGGTTTCGCCCGCATAACCGCGACGACGTTATCGGTAATATGTATATTACAGGCGCAGGCACCCATCCGGGGGCCGGTGTCCCTGGAGTGGTCGGGGCTGCCAAGGCAACAGCCGGTGTCATTCAAGATGACTTTGATGGGGTGTTATCTAAAATAAAGGCCGAAGGTTGGCCGAGTAATAATTAGGAACAGATTATGTCTAAACTCTCTATGTCAAGTGCGGTGAGCGCCGTAACCACTATCCTCGATAATCTTGAGCATATTGTGCGCAAAGCAGAAGCTAATTTTGAAGAACGCGGTATTGATGCAGATGTTCTTTTAAATGCGCGGCTTGCACCTGATATGTGGCCGCTAAAAAAACAAGTCTCGACTATTGCGGCGCTGGCAAAAAACGCACCTTACCGTATCGCAGATCAAGAACCGCCAAATTATGAAGGCGGAGAAGAAACATTTGCAGAGCTTTACGCGCTGCTTGAGCGCGCTCGCAAAGATGTAGCCGCCGTTTCAGCAAGCGATCTTGACGGCAAAGAAGGCCGTGAGTTTTCTCTAAAGATGGGACCGCGAGACATGGACTTTACGGGGATAAGCTATCTTTCTGGCTTCACAATTCCGAACCTCTATTTTCATGTGACGACGGTCTATAATATCATGCGCCATAATGGGGTACCGTTGGGTAAATTTGACTTTTTTGGCGCGAAATGACCGCAATCGAATATCAATCGATTGCAATGAAGCGCCGAAACCGCTGGCGGTTTCGGATGTTACAAAGTTAGTTCTATGGACTCCATCACCGCCCACGGCCATGAAAGCATAAAGAAAGGCTCCAAGTCTTTCGCGTTGGCCTCACGTGTGCTCCCGCCAGAACTGCGCGATGATGCTTCCATGCTCTATGCATGGTGCAGATACTGCGACGACGTCATTGATGGTCAGGAAATGGGTCATGGCCAAATCGCAGATTATAAGACGGGGCAGGGCGAGCGGCTTGCGCAGCTCCGCCTAGATACGAAAAACGCCTTGGACGGCGTGCCCACAGACAACCCCGTCTTTGCGGGGCTCGCCCGTGTGGTCGAAACCCATAATATCGATCACAAACATCCTTTTGATTTGCTCAAAGGTTTCGAGATGGACGCGCAGGACCGCGTTTATGAAACCGTCGATGATATTCTTGATTACTCCTATCATGTGGCGGGCGTTGTCGGCGTAATGATGGCCAATATAATGGGCGTAAGGGATGAGCCCACGCTCGACCGCGCCAGTGATTTAGGTCTTGCCTTCCAGCTTACCAATATCGCCCGCGACGTGATTGATGACGCGCAGGCTGACCGCGTATTTGTTCCGCGTGATCTGCTTATAAAACACGGCGCGCCTGTTGACGCGGCCGCCCTCGCGCAAAAGGAAAACTGGCCCGCCGCCTATGCCGCCGCGCGTGAACAACTCGATGTCGCTGAAGCCTATTATCAAAGCGCTAAAATCGGCATCAAAGAGCTGCCCTTTCGATGTGCATGGGCGATAAGCGCGGCGCTATCCGTTTACCGCGCAATTGGGGAACGCTTAAAAGAAGGCGGCCCTGAGGCGTGGGAAGGGCGCGTGAGCGCGAGTAAAGGGCGGAAAATTGCACTGGCATTAGGGGCTGTTGGAACTGCGGTGAAGAGAAATCGAGTAGAGGTCACGCCGAGAGATGGGTTTTATAAGCGGCCTTAATATTAAAGGTCCTAGGGATAAACCCTAGGAAGACACTTATTTTGAATCTTCATTTCATGTCATCCTAGGGCTTGTCCCTAGGACCTCTACGACTAAACTCTCAATATGAAAAACCCGTGCGTTTATATCCTCGCCTCTTCCAAAAATGGCAGTTTATATATTGGCGTGACAAGTGATTTGCCCAGCCGAATGGTCGATCATAGAAGCAGAAAAGGGTCGAAATACGCTGCTAAATATCAAATCCGAAGATTGGTCTGGTTTGAAGACCATGAGGATATGGATAGCGCCATTCAACGTGAAAAATCTCTCAAACGATATTTACGTCAGTGGAAAATTAATTTGATTGAAGAAAATAATCCTGAGTGGTTACCCCTGCATCCTGAAACGGGCGAGTTCTTACCATTTGAATGGAGTTAGCTAAGCAGTAAAGATCCTAGGGACAGGCCCTAGGAAGACGTTGTGATTATCTTTTAAATCTATGTCATCCTAGGGTTTATCCCTAGGACCTTTAGTATTTATGCCCGTTTTTGGCGCCATTTTCGCACACCAAAAAATACTAAGATTGCAATAGGAATATCTATAATAGCCCGCAGCATTGCGGTTACAATTGCGACGGATATTTCCCCAGCTAAAAGTTGAGGGTCACCAACCCCGCTTTCTATCATTTCGTTATAAGCAGGAAGTGCATGCGCGACCAATATTAAAACAATCGCAGCAATAACGTAAGCTAATATTATAAGTGGAAGTGCTACTCGTTTTCTTTTTATCTTAGATATAGCAACTAAGATAGCTACAAGAAGCGGTATCCAAGATAATAGAAAACTGATCATTCCCTATCCCTGCGCCTCTAACCACTTCTCAAGCCAGTGAATATTGTAATCACCTTTTTGGAAATCCTCATTATCGAGCAGGGCTTCGTGGAGGGGTTTGGTTGTCTGGATGCCTTCAATCACCATTTCGCCAAGGGCGCGTCTTAGGCGTAAGATTGCGCCCTCTCGTGTATTGCCCCAGACGATGAGCTTACCAATCAAGCTGTCATAATGGGGCGGGATGGAATAGCCTGAATAGAGCGCGGAATCCAGGCGAGTATTCATGCCGCCGGGGGCATGAAATTCGGTGACTTTACCGGGGCTCGGCGCAAAGGTTCGAGGGTGTTCGGCATTAATGCGGCACTCAATGGAATGGCCTTTAAAGGTCACATCTTTTTGTGAGTAATTAAGCGGCTGTCCGTCCGCGACTCGGATTTGCTCCCGGACTAAATCAATGCCCGTAATTTCTTCGGTCACAGGATGTTCGACCTGCAGGCGTGTATTCATTTCGATAAAGAAGAACTCGCCTTTCTCATATAAAAACTCGATTGTCCCCGCGCCGCGATAGCCGATTTTCTTAATCGCTTTAGCCACAATCTTTCCGATCTTATCGCGTTCTTTCGCGGTCAGAGTCGGAGAGGGGGCTTCTTCGAGCACTTTTTGATTGCGGCGCTGGAGCGAGCAATCGCGTTCACCTAAATGCACGACATTACCATGCGTATCGGCGAGCACTTGAATTTCGATATGTCGCGGGCCTGTGAGGTAGCGCTCTAGATATACCGCGCCGTCACCAAAGGCGGCTATGGCTTCTTGCTGGGCAGCCGATAAGGCTTCTTCGAGATCATCGGGCGTTTCGGCAAGGCGCATACCGCGACCGCCCCCGCCTGCTGCGGCTTTGACTAAAAGCGGAAAGCCGACTTTTTGTGCGACTTTTTTGGCTTCTGCATAAGAGCTAACCCCGCCATCAGAGCCCGGAACAACGGGGATACCCGCTGATTTGACCGTATCTTTGGCTGTGATTTTATCACCCATAATGCGGATATGCTCGGCCGTTGGCCCGATAAAAGCCATGCCATGTGCTTCGACGATTTCAGCAAAGCGGGCGTTTTCCGATAGAAAGCCATAGCCGGGATGCACGGCATCCGCGCCTGTGATTTCACAGGCCGAAATAATCGCGGGGATATTAAGGTAGCTATCCGTGGCGCTATTGGGACCAATGCAGACGCTTTCATCGGCGAGCCGGACATGCATGGCGTCACGATCTGCTTCTGAATAAACAGCCACCGTATTAATCCCCATTTCTTTGCAGGCACGGTGAATGCGCAATGCAATTTCACCGCGGTTCGCGATGAGGATTTTCTTAAATGATGTTGAGCCGGGCATAGACTAGACGATGATGAATAAGGCTTCGCCGAATTCGACGGGCTGTGCGTCTTCGACAAGGATCTCTTCGATCTTGCCAGATTTGGGCGCGGTAATCGGATTGAATGTTTTCATCGCTTCGATCAAAACAATTGTATCGCCTTCTTTGACCTTATCGCCAACTTTGACGAAAGCATCTGCGTCAGGAGAGGGGCGCGTGTAGACGGTGCCGACCATGGGCGATTTCACAGCGCCGGGATGCGCGCTCGCATCGGCTTTTTCCGTTTTGGCTGCAGGGGCGGCAACAGGCTGGCTTGCGGGGATAGGCGCCGCCGCAGCGGTAGGGGCAGCGGATGCTACCGTTTGAACGACTTGGCCGCCGCCTTTGGCCACACGAATTTTTAGTGAACCTTTTTCAAGCTCTATTTCTGTGAGGTCTGTTTCATTGAGAATTTGCGCCAATTCTCTCACAAGTTTTGTGTCAGCCGTTGCGGCTTTTTTAGGTGTGCTGGCCATGTAATCTCTCTTTAAATGGTCAATTGCTTTAAACGCTAACCTATGCGTTTAGCAGATTAATCGCGGCTTGCACCCCTAATTCATAGGATTTTGCGCCAAAACCGCTAATTGTGCCTGTTGCGGCCTCTGCGACGTAGCTTCGGCGGCGAAAACTCTCGCGTTTTGCAGGTTGGGAGAGGTGAACCTCAATCACAGGAATATCTAAGGTTTTAAGCGCGTCATAAATCGCAATAGAGGTATGGGTATAGGCGGCAGGATTAAAAACGAGAGCGCTGGCTTTGGCTCTAGCCTCTTGAATCATATCGACCAATTCGCCTTCAATATTTGATTGTTTGAACACGGTTTTATGGTCAGCGGCTTTGGCAAGCGCCGCGCAGGCGGCTTCGATATCAGCCAGCGTGTCAGAGCCGTAAATCTCAGGTTCTCTCGTCCCTAAAAGATTCAAATTTGGCCCATTGAGGATATAGATGGGTTTTGCCATTGTGTGTCCTGTTTCGCTCATGTTAACGGTGCAGGACTCGGGCGACAAGCCTAGATTTATTTTGGATTTGATTTGGATGTCCTATGTTTTTGGTCATTAACGGCGAAGATCATCACGATTTACCTGACCCGCTAACGGTCGCGGGTTTAATCGCGCATCTTGGATTGCCCGAAAAGAAAATCGCGATTGAACGTAACCGCGAAATTGTACCCAAATCGACTTTTTCTACGGCGGCGCTGTCAGAAGGTGACCGGCTCGAAATTATACATTTTATCGGAGGTGGCTAATGTCGACTGACAAACTCATAGTCGCAGGACAGACATTTAACTCACGTCTTATTATCGGGACGGGGAAGTATAAAGACTATGCGCAAAATGCGGCGGCGCTAGAAGCCTCCGGCGCGGATATGGTGACTGTCGCGGTCAGGCGCGTCAATATCAGCAAGCCAGATGAGCCAATGCTTATGGATTTTATAGACCCTAAAAAATTCACATATTTACCCAATACGGCGGGCTGTTTCACGGGCGAGGACGCCGTGCGCACATTGCGTCTGGCCAAAGAAGCGGGCGGGTGGAACCTCGTCAAACTCGAAGTGCTCTCTGACCCCAAGCATCTTTACCCAGATATGGAAGAAACGCTTCGCGCCGCAGAGCTTCTGATCAAAGATGGTTTTGACGTTATGGTCTATTGTTCCGATGATCCCGTTTTTGCGCGTAAGCTCGAAGATTTAGGCTGCGCCGCCATTATGCCCCTAGGTGCGCCAATTGGGTCGGGCCTTGGCATTCAAAATCCCGTCAATATTCGCCTTATCGTCGAGCAAACCAAAGTCCCCGTCATTGTCGATGCGGGCGTAGGTACGGCGTCAGACGCTACGGTGGCTATGGAGCTTGGCTGTGATGGTGTTTTGATGAACACAGCGATTGCCGAGGCGAAAGACCCCATTCAAATGGCGCGAGCGATGAAACATGCGGTGATTGCAGGACGTGAAGCTTATCTGGCAGGGCGCATGCCGCGTAAAAAATATGCCGATCCAAGCTCGCCTTTGGCAGGTCTTATTTAAATTAGCTCGTCTCAATTTTGATAGCAGAACTTTCCTTGACTTCTTCCATCACAGGGAAGCTTGCCGTCGTTTGAACGCCGGGCAGGCTTGCGATGACGTCGCCAAGTAGCTCGCGGTAACTTCCCATGTCCCGTGTTCTAACCTTTAGCAGATAATCATAGCCCCCAGAGAGCATGTGACAGGACATGATATCGGGAATAGCTTTGACGGAGAGGTTGAATTTTTTAAGAGTTTCACTCGTTGTGTTTTGAAGCTTAACTTGCACATAAACCAGATAGCCTTGATCCACTTTATGTGGGTTGATGCGGGCTTGATACCCTAAGATATATCCTGTTTTTTCCAGACGTCTCAAGCGGGTCAAGCAGGGGGTTTTGCTCAGGCTCACCCGTTTCGCCAGATCGACAACCGAGAGTCTGCCATCTGTCTGAAGAATGCTCAGGATATTTTTGTCAATATTATCTAAGGTCTGCATATTGTCCATTATGCAGTCTTTTTGTCTAATATGAAACATATGTTCATATGTATTTATCCTGTTTTGATCTAAATATAGACTCAAAGACCTTTGATTGAGACTATTGTCTAGCTATTCAATCAGGTGAGCTTTATGATTGCAGATGATATTCAATTTTCCAGCCATTACCTTATGCCAGAGGCGAGCTGTCTAAAGGCTTGCGTTGCGCAGGCTGATTTAAGCCCTAAGGCCCGCAAACAGATTGAGATAGAAGCTGCAGACATTATCAGAACTTGCCGCGAGAGCGCTGGGCAAGGCAGTGTCTTTGATGCGATATTACAAGAATATGGTTTGTCCTCAGAAGAGGGCGTAACACTTATGCGGCTTGTTGAGGCCCTTATTCGTACTGTAGATGAAGAGACGGCGCATTTACTCATTCGGGACAAACTTTCGGACCGTAATTGGCTGTCCCATAAGGGGCAAAGCCCCGCCTTTATTGTTAACCGCGCAACAGATGGCCTCAGTTTTTCAGCCAAATGGGTCAGAGCAACAGGTGTTGGCGCGGCGGGAAATCTTCTCTCTAAACTAGGTGATAAAGTTTTATACCAAGCCATCAAAGTGGCTATGCAGATGATGAGCCGCCATTTTGTTTTAGGAGAAACGATTGAAGACGCCGTCTCCCGCGCTAAAGATTTCGCTAAATCCGGATATAGCTTCTCCTATGATATGTTAGGCGAGGCTGCCTATACGTGGGCAGATGCCAAGCGATATAAAGAGGCGTATAAGCGCGCGTTGAACCGTATCGTTCAGGACGCCGACGCTCGCATGGCTGTTGAAGATCAGTCAGGCTTATCCGTCAAACTTTCAGCGCTTCATCCTCGCTATGAATATGCAAAAAAAGAGGCATGTGTTCCTTATCTTATTCAGACGCTTAAAGAGCTTGCTCTGATTGCTAAGGCTGGCAATGTCGGTCTATCTATAGATGCCGAAGAGGCCGACCGTTTAGAGCTCTCTATGCATATAGCGCGGGGGCTGTTAACCGATCCTGACCTTGAGGGGTGGAACGGGCTATGTGTGGTGGTGCAGGCCTATCAACGCCGCGCACCTGCTGTGATTGATTTTCTTTTGGAAACGGCCCGCGCCGTAAATCGAAAATTTTCGATACGCCTTGTTAAAGGCGCTTATTGGGATAGCGAAATAAAACGCGCCCAAGAAATGGGTCTTGAGAGCTATCCCGTTTTTACCCGTAAAGAAAATAGCGATGTGTCTTATATAGCTTGCGCGCGGCAATTGCTAAATGCTGGCGATATTGTCTATGCGCGCTTTGCAACGCATAATGCCGCCTCGATGGCGGCCGTGCTGCAAATGGCTGGGGAGCGGACAGACTTCGAATTCCAGAGATTACACGGAATGGGCGGCCCTCTTCATGATGAAATTATGCAGCGTACGTCCATTAAGAGCCGTATCTATGCGCCCGTTGGGCGATATAAGGATTTGCTTCCCTATCTCGTCAGGCGTCTTCTTGAAAATGGGGCCAATAGTTCTTTCGTCAATCAATTTCTAAATCCAGATATCCGTCCAGAAGGTCTCGCTGCGGATCCGATTGCAGAGGCCTTGGCGAACCCTATGGCCGCACATGATAAGATCCCAGCACCCCGTGATATCTTTGAAGGCCGCCGTCTATTGGCCAGAGGTCTGGATGACACTCAAGCTGATATGGGCGCAAAAGTTAAAACCATGTTGGCAGGTTTCAAACCAGAAAAAGTGAGCTCCATCATAAATGGCAAGGCTCAACACAAAAAAATACTGAAAGGAAAAAAATCATTCTATAACATTGTCAATCCTGCCAAGACATCTGAAGTCATGGGTCAGGTGATGGATGCAGAAAGAGCTGATTTAGACAAAGCCATTAAGTCAGCCAAAACGTCAAAGTGGGGACATAAAAATTCTGTCATCGAACGGCCTGCTTGTTTGCGGCGTGCGGCTAAGGCCTTGGATGACACCCGTGATATGTTCCTAACCTTATTGGTGAAAGAAGCTGGAAAAAGCTGGGTTGATGCTATTGCCGAAGTCAGAGAAGCAATTGATTTTTGTGAATATTATGCCAACCAAGCTGATGCTGAAACCCAAAAGCAGAAAGCGCCATTAGGTATTGTCGCCTGTATCTCTCCTTGGAATTTTCCACTCGCGATTTTCATGGGCCAGATTGTGGCCGCCTTGGCAGTTGGTAATCGTGTGATTTGCAAACCTGCGGAGCAGACACCGCTTATCGCTTTTAAAGCCGTCTCATTGTTACATGAGGCGGGTATTCCCAAAGATGCTTTACATCTTGTGCTTGGCACAGGGGCCAAGATTGGATCAGCACTCGTCTCCGCCCTTGATGTTGATGGTGTTTGTTTTACGGGATCGACGGCAACAGCAAAACGTATAGGTCAATCCTTGGCCGATACAGATAGAGCCCTTATCCCCTTTATCGCTGAAACAGGCGGAATTAACGCTATGATTATCGACTCGACGGCGCTGCTTGAGCAAGCCGTTAGCGATGTCATTATGTCGTCATTTCAAAGCGCGGGGCAGCGTTGCTCGGCGTGCCGGATTGTTTGCGTGCAAGATGATATTGCAGAAGATTTTAAAACCATGTTGTCTGGCGCTATGGTGCTTTTGGAGGTTGGTAATCCAGAACGCCTATCCGTTGATGTTGGACCCGTTATAAATCAAGCTGCCTCTGATAAATTAGGGGCGTATATCAAAGATATTAAACAGCGCTGGCCAGTTATTGGCACCGCCGAGATAGATGATAATCTGGAAGGGCATTTTATCCCGCCAACAGCCGTAGAGATTGATTCAATAACGGCGTTAAAGGACGAACAATTTGGCCCCATTTTACATGTTTATGAATATGAAGCCGAAGACTTTGATGATGTGCTGTCGCAAATTAATAGCCTTGGATTTGGGCTAACTTTAGGCCTGCACACACGCATTGATAGACGGGCCGAACATGTCGCGAAAGTGGCGCGCATTGGGAATATATATGTCAATCGAAACCAAATCGGCGCAGTCGTCGGCGTGCAGCCCTTTGGCGGCGAAGGCCTATCTGGGACAGGGCCGAAAGCTGGTGGTCCACATTATCTTAAACGCCTCTCAAAAGCAGCTGAGGTGAGTTCGGACCTATCTGACCCTATGGAAGTCTATCAGCATGATAAGACCGAATTTTCAAAAACCGAGTTGATGCCTGGTCCTACGGGTGAAGTGAATGAACTTAGTTTGTATCCGCGCGGTACTCTCTTATGTGAAGCTAATAATGATGTCGCTCTTTTAAAGCGGCAAATTTTCAAGGTTTTGGCAAGTGGGAATAAACCTCTTATCATAGCCAATGAAGAGACCCAATCCGCATTGAATAAGCTGACGTCTGAATATCCAGATTTGAATATGTCGCTAAATTTTGTTCCTGATGGCGATTTACAGGGCGCTCTCTCGCTTAAATTTGACGGCGTTGTTTGCGATGGAAAGAACAGGTCAAAAATCGCCAAGTTTATGGTAGATCGCGAAGGCGCTATTTTGCCCGTCTTATCCGCAGCTGATGAGATTGATAGATTTGGTGTTGAACGAACAGTGTCAACAGATGTCTCAGCCGCGGGTGGTAATGCGACTCTATTGGCCTTATAATTAGGGCATGACGATGATAGTCAAACTGCAGAAGCCATCAAAAAATAGCTATGATGTTGTTATTATTGGCGGCGCGATGTTTGGGTCATCAGTTGCGTGGTTTCTATCGAGCAATCCTGACTTTGATGGATCTATATTGGTGGTTGAAAAAGACCCAAGCTATGAGTTTTCGTCCACAGCCCACACGAATAGCTGTATGCGGCAGCAATTTTCTAATGAAATCAATGTCAGGATTTCTCAATTCGCGGCTGATTTTGTCACAAATTTTAGATCCTATTTTGGAGAAGACACGCGTGTCCCCAATATCCCGATTCAAAGCTATGGTTATATGTACCTCGCAGATACGCAAGCCTTTGCGCAAACGCTTCAAGACAGCCAAGTCATACAAAAATCATGCGGGGCTGGCACAAAATATATGACGGCTGAGGAGATAAAGCGCGATTATCCCTTTTATAACGTCGAGGATATTATTGGCGGAAACCATAACCTGATAGATGAAGGTTATTTTGATGGGGGAACCGTTTTTGATTGGTGGAAGCGCTCAGCCAAGGAGCGCGGCGCCGAATATCTGACAAATGAAGTTGTGGCTATGACCAAAAACGCGGCGGGGACTCAAGTGGAAAGCGTGACATTTAAATCAGGCGAGGTTATCAAATGTGGATATGCTGTTAATGCGTCAGGCCCGAGGGCCGCACTGACGGCTAGCATGGCGGGTATAGAAATTCCGGTTCAGCCGCGCAAACGTTACACCTTTATATTTGATGCTGCGCAACCTTTGGATCGTGACCTGCCTTTGACGATTGACCCAAGTGGTATTCATTTTCGCACTGACGGCACCTATTATCTAGCGGGATGTCCGCCAGATGATGACCCTGCGGTCGATTATGATGATTTTATCCAAGATTATAGCCTATGGGAGGAGAAAGTCTGGCCCATCATTGCCCACCGAATTCCTCAGTTTGAAGCGATAAAATTAATCAATAGCTGGGCCGGACATTATGCTTTTAATAGCTTTGATCAAAATGCTATTTTAGGCCCGCATGATAGGGTCAAAAACTTTATTTTTGTGAATGGATTTTCCGGCCATGGTTTCCAGCAATCACCCGCTATGGGCCGCGGAATATCAGAACTTATAACTTACGGCGAGTATCGAAGCCTTGATCTTTCGCCCTTTAATTACGAACGTATTATCAATAATGTGCCGTTTGTTGAGAAAGCCGTCATATGAAAAAAATTGTTCTAACAGGTGCGGCTGGCCGCTTAGGGTCCTATTTGCGTGAGCCACTTTCAAAAATAGCAGATGTCTTGATCTCTACAGATATCGTTGGCGATATTGGAAAGCTATATGCAGGTGAGAGCTACATGCAGGCTGACCTTGAATCCCTTGATGCGATGATGGCGGTTTTGGAAGGTGCCGACATGGTTGTCCACTTTGGGGCCTATGTGGATGAAGGCCCGTTTGAAAAATTGTTAGGACCTAATTTTATTGGAGCCTATAATGTTTGGGAGGCCGCATTCCAGCAGGGCTTGCGCCGCGTTGTTTATGCTAGCTCTATTCATGCGGTGGGGATGTATCCGAAAAATGAATTTATTGGAACGGATGTACCGCATCGTCCAGACACATTTTATGGCCTTGCAAAATGTTTCGCTGAAGATTTAGGCCGCATGTATTGGGAAAAACGTGGTCTTGAAGCTGTCTGCCTGCGTATTTTATCTTGTGCGCAAGTGACCAATCCTCGCGCTGTTGGGTCATGGCTGTCTTATGACGACCTTATTCAATTGGTTGAAAAATCTGTGTCTACGCCGGTCACGGGCTTTACGATTGCTTATGGGGTTTCCAATAATGACCGCGCCCCCGTAGATAATAGCAAAGCCAGCCATCTTGGATATAAGCCTAAAGATAATGCTGAGCAATTTGCGGCAGATATCTTTGCCAATTCAGAGCCGCTTAACCCTTTGGATATTGGCGACATGTCCCATGGGGGCCCCTTTGCATCTGTGGAGTTAGGTCATAGCGGATTAGCAACAATGAACATCGTGGATGATACTAAAAAAACTTAGTATAAACATAAAAACCTAAACCTAAGCTCCTTTTTCTCGGGCAACATGATCGTCGATGACGCGGCCTAGCACTGTCATAGGCACGCTCCCGCCAAGGACGACAGCGTCATTATAACGGCGGAAGTCAAATTTATCGCCAAGCTCTGTTTTGGCTTTGCTTCTCAAGCGGTTAATCGCCGTATGCCCAACTTTATAGCCGCAGGCTTGACCAGGCCACGCGCAGTAGCGGTCAATTTCGCCGCGCACTTCTTCTGGGTTAGAGCCGTTATTTTCGACAAACCAGATATTAGCTTCTTCGCGAGTCCAGCGTTTGGCGTGAAGACCCGTATCGACAACAAGGCGGCAGGCACGGAAGGCCAGAGATTGTAAGTACCCTAATCGGCCCACTGGGAAATCATCATAAACACCTAGCTCATCGGCGAGTTGTTGCGCGTATAGCGCCCAGCCTTCGGAATAGGCATTAAAGGCAAGAAGCGATCGGATAAGTGGCTGCTTGAACGTATATTCACCTTGCCAGACATGGCCCGGAATCGCTTCGTGATAGGTCAGGTCTTTGAGGTTAAATTTATTGTGTAAATCCGTGGAGCGTAGATTAATCCAGAAATGCCCAGGCTTCGTACCATCAATTGACCCCGCCCCGCCATAGGCCCCTGGCGCGCCCGCCTCAACCTCGGGCGCGATTCGCGTGACTTCAAGAAAGCCCGGCACAAGGGTTTCAAAAGCTTGGGGCATCAGGGCGCGAATTTCTTCTACGGCGTCATTAATGAAACCCATAATTTCCGCCCGGCCAGGATCGCCCGGCAAGAAGTGATAACGTTTGTCCCGCCCTAAAGCTGTCATTCTGTCTCCGACCGTACCCTCTGAATAGCCAACAGATTTTAAAATAGGGTCCATGCGAGCTTGCAGGCTGGCAAGCTCATCAAGGCCCATCTGATGAACCTCATCTGGCGAGAGCGTGGTCGTTGTACCAGCGCGTAACGCCCAATCATAATAAGCATCCCCATCTGGCTTGGCCCACACGCCTGCATCACTCGTCGCCTTGGGGGTGAGTTTTTCAAGGGCTTCAACTTGGCGCTTAATGGCGGGAGCAATATTCTTTGCCGCAATGTCATTGGCCGTCTTTACATAGCTATCGCCCAGCTTATCTGAATGCGTTCCAAGCATGGAAATCATACTCCAACTCTCTGGAGATTTGGACAGGGCGTTGCGTAGTTGACCTAATGTTTTCTCCATCAGGAAGTCGGGTAAGATAACGCCTTTTTCACCATCAATGCGCGTGCGTTCAGTTTCCCCATCAAGTTGGCCAGCATAGGCTTTAAGGCGCTCTAAATA
The DNA here is from genome assembly GCA_938007935.1 of uncultured Hellea sp. GTDB lineage: Bacteria > Pseudomonadota > Alphaproteobacteria > Caulobacterales > Maricaulaceae > Hellea. Next base: position 84,293 of record CALLMD010000006.1, on the reverse strand, counting down.
AGCGTCTGCATCGGCGGCGGTTTCGACTTTATGGGAAGCATCGAGGAAACTGGGAATTTCGACAAATGCGCCTGTATTTTGCGCAACGGCATAGGGACTATTGCGATAAGACCAATTTGAGTTCAGCAGCGCCATATCGCCATAAGGCAAGTCAAAACCTTGCGCGCTCATATCAAAAACAGAGCGTACGACCTCAAGATTAAGCGCAGTATCTGCAGGGAGAGCTGATGTATTGACGGCATTCATTTTACCAAGCATTGCGCGTACGTCGCCTTTGATCTTGGCTTGACCTGCGGGTGAACGGTCGGTGAGTTTCGATTTTAAGGCCGCATATTTACCGCTATCAATTCCAGCACTGGACGCACTTTCAGGATAAGCGTTGAGCATAAGATCTGTGGCTTGTCCAAGTAAGTCTTTTGCTGATTTTTCATGGTCTGTATTGGTCGCGTGGGTTGAAACAGCCTTTGCGTTCTTTGTCGACTTATCCGAGCAAGATGCCAGCGGAAAAGTCATGGCCAGAGTTGCCGCAGTAGATTGACTTAAGAGGGTTCGGCGGGAAACTTTCATAGCGAGCTTTCTAAGTTATTCTATTTTGTGCCACGCAGGGCCAGTAAATGCAATCCGTAGCCCTTTTGAAATTAAATGAGTACTGATTTAGCCATAATTACTTATCCTGCAAGTTCTAGGATTAAACCTAGTAGAATGATCATAAAATTATGGTGCGGTCTTTAGGGAACCTCGTATTCCCAAAATTGATACGAAGGTCGTGAAAGAGGTAAAAAGAAAAATTGTTCGTGGTGTCTCCTGGATATGTTCTCTTGAGCTTAAGTCTATTTGCTTCCGTTAAGCTTCCGAAATAAAAATTCGAATAATAAATAATTTAATAAGTCATTGATTTTATTGGCGCACCCTAGAGGATTTGAACCTCTGACCTCTGCCTTCGGAGGGCAGCGCTCTATCCAGCTGAGCTAAGGGTGCATCAGGGATGAGGCGGCTCATAGGACAGCTGGCGGGTTTGTGCAACGGGTGAATGTGAAATTGCTAACGGTCATAAGGGCGAACATTATGTGTGAATGTCGTTGAAATTTTAGCCCCGATTGTTCATGAGACCTCATGTTTTTACGTGGCATAATTTTTTCACTAATGGCTCTGGGTTTTTCAGCTTGTGGTCCAGCGCCTGTTATTGATGGGGCCGCCCAAAAAGTTGCAGATGCAAGAGCGCGCAATGATGGGCCCGCGCTTTGGGTTGCCAAAGATTATAACAGTACGGTTTATCTGTATGGGACGGTGCATCTTTTGCCTGATGATTTAAGCTGGATGAAAGATGATATGAAAGCGGCTTTTCGTGAAGCGGGGACTGTTTATTTTGAAGTCGATACAGGAACGCAGGGGCAAATTGAGGCGAGTATTCTGACCCAAAATCTGGGAATGAGAAGCGATGGTTTGAGACTATCTGATAGCTTGGATAGTTATCAGCTAAAGCTCTTAGATGCAGCCGCGCATAATGGAAATATTACTCTGGCGGCGCTTGATAGTATGAAACCGTGGCTGGCAAGTGAATTTCTAACCGTGGCCGCAGCGACAAATGCAGGGCTATCACCAGAGCTTTCCGCCGATACGGCGCTTAAATCACGTGCGGCGCGCGAACAAAAAAACGTCATTTATCTCGAAACAATGGAAGAGCAAATCCGTCTTTCGGCGGACCAGCCTGAATTTGTGCAGATGAAAATTTTGACTGAGACACTTGAAAATTTCAATTCTCTTGGTTCTGACCTCACGCAAATTGTTAAGGCGTGGTCGGTTGGCAGAACAGCCTTCCTTACCCGTGAAATGGTTGAGAAGTTAAAGAAGACTTCACCTGATTACTATCAAGCATTGCTGACTGATAGGAATCAGAAATGGGCTAAAGTGCTGACCCGCTATATGGAAGGTAGCGGGACAGCATTTGTAGCAGTGGGCACGAGCCATCTTTTAGGTGAAGATAGCGTGATTAATTTACTGCGTGACCAAGGCTATAAAGTCTCACGTTATTATGATTTTCAAGGTGAGAACGTTATAATCCCGGTTGATGCAAAAATTGAGCGCCCTGAAAGTTCAGAGCCTTAAAAGTCTAACCTTAGACCTGCGTAAACCGCGCGTCCCGGAGAGGTATAGCCAAAGACTTCCTGATACGCTTCACCCAGAAGGTTTTCCCCGCGCAGAGAGAGCGTAGCAAAGTCGTTCACAGCGTAGCTTGCATTTGCGCCGACAAGTGTGAAGGCGTCTAGCGTTACATTTGAAAACGTACTGAAATCCGTATCGAGCTGCTTGCCATTATGGTCGACATTGGCGGTTAAGCTAAGCTTGTTTGTGGGGCGCCATGTGGCGCTCGCGCTTGCTATAAATTCTGGGCGGCGAATTTCTTCGATATCGTCCTGATCGCTTTCAAGATAGGTGGCTGAGCCCCTAGCGAATAATGTGTCAGAGATTTTCCATCTCGCCTCAACCTCAACGCCTTGACGGGTGCTATCGGTGTCCAAGTTGATAACAGTTGATGAGAAATCAGGATTAAATATGGTAGTGATTTCATCAGTTAATTCAGATCTGAAAACATCAATTGAGAGGTTTAAATCTCCCAGCTCTTGTTCATATCCGAGGCTAAAGCCAAGCGATTCTTCAGGCTGTAAATCGCGATTACCTGTAAAATTACTTTGCGGAAAAAACCCAAAAAGCTCAATCATAGACGGATTTTTGATACCTGTTCCGACAGATGCGCGAATACGGCCGCCAAACTCTTCAAAAGCGTATCCAGCGCCAAACCGCCATGTTGTGGCATCAGCGAAGAGGTCATTAATGTCGTAACGGGCTGAGGCGGAAAGCGCGATAGGACCTTTATTATAGCGGTAATCACCTGCCAAGGCATAGGTCCAGTTATCGGGCTTGGCATCCGCTTCAGTGAAATTCGGAATGATTTGGTAGCTTTCTTGCTCAATCTCGCCCAGCGCCGTAAAACTGCTATAGCCAAAACTACGTTTTGCAGCCCAGTTAATATTATGGCGTTGACCAATAGATTGTGACGAAAATCCGCCGCGCGTGTTAGTGTCTGTATCGACCATGTGGGAAGTAATTAGATTCTCAAATCCAGCAAGATTGAAGCGGGCATCTATACGGGCCGTCTCGGTTTTTACTGTGGTTTCTCCGCTTGTATTGTTCAGGCGTCCGTCGAAATCTGAATCGCCGTCAAAATCGACATCAAGGCGTGATGAGCCAAATTTTGCGGAAAGGGAAATAGGGCCGAGATTAAGTTTGTTAAGTCCAATGTTTAGGCTGCGCGATTTGGATCCATCACGTTCATCATCAAGACCCGAAATATCAAATCCCTCAGTATTAAACAAATTTCCGTTAAGCGATAAAGCCGCCCCGCCTAGAGGTAAAACTGCGCTGAGCTGGCCTTCGATTGTGTCACGGCTACCAGCTTCGACGGAGACGCGCCATCCTTCTCGGCTTGAGCCTGCGCGGGTGATGATATTGATAACCCCGCCAATCGCGTCAGAGCCGTAAAGGGCTGATTGTTCACCGCGAAGAGTTTCAATGCGCAAAATGTCTTCGGCGCGAAGGCCGGCAAAATCAAACTCTCCTGTACTTGGGTTCCCAACTTCAACGCCGTCAATCAGAACAAGGACATGGTTAGCTTCGGAGCCGCGCACACGGATTTGAGTAAGGCCGCCTGCGGGGCCGGAAGAATTCACAGCAATACCGGGAAGGGAGCGCAGGAGATCAGAGATATATTGCTGCCCTCTGGCGGCGAGTTCGTCTGAGGTTAAGATAGAGGCAGGACTTGTAAGGGTGTCTTTGTATCGCGTCCCAATGCGTTCACTAACTGTAATAATTTCGCCTTCAGTATCTGGTTCATAGAAAAGAACTGCATAAACCATGTCGCCGTCGCCATCGACGCCTTGTTTTTGAGGAAGCTCATGCACTTGTGCAAAAGCCTGCGTAGAAAAAGCTGCAATCGCGGCCCCTAGTAATAATCGTTTCATAGCACGACTCCAATTATGTCTGAGTATGACTCAAACAGGTTCAACAAGGTGTCGTCATTGGAGTAGCTCCATGCGCATCGGTCTGTCCCGCCCGCGCGCGCTGGCGACGTATTGGCAGGTCTTCTGACTTCCGGCTCAAATGTGTGTCTGACGTCTTCCCGCGCCCTTGTGAGGATGCAGTGACATGTGTCAGACCCACTTGCCGATTACAGCTGCGGGTGCAGTGCCTGACTTCACAGAGCTTTAAGAGCGCTATGGCACAGGCTTCCCATATTCACCCCCTTGCGAGGGACCAATAACGGCCCGATAGAGCAGTCATTATTATTAAGCAAGATAGATTTTTTTTCAATTTCTGAGGGAATAGCTTGAATTCTGTTTCTATCCACGTCAGAGGGACATTTCAGACCAAACATGGAGCCAATATGCTCAAGGTTTATGATAATAAAATAACGTCCCGGGCGCAGGGTGTGGCACATTTGCCCTGTGATCAAATATTGATTGAAGGCTTAGTGTTGCCCGTAGAAATTGGTGTGTTCGATTTTGAATGTGGCCAAGAGCAATCGGTTCGCTTTGATCTTGTCGTCGATATAGAACCCTTGGCTGCCGAGGCGTCGCATGAGACGCATAATATTGTGCGTTACGATCACATCGTGGCGGATATAAAGACAATCATAAATGAAGGCCATATTGACCTTGTAGAAACTTTAGCTGAACGTATTGCGGCGGCATGTCTCTTGTATGAGCGCGCACGCCAAGTTTGCGTATCAGTTCTCAAGCTAGACGCGATTGAAGACGCTCAATCTGTTGGCGTTCGCATTACCCGAAGAAAGTAAATTATGCGTATTTCCCTCGAGAAACTCTTGGCGCAGAGCGATATACTCTTGGCTGATGGCGCGACCGGGACAAATTTTATGGAGATGGGGCTTGAACCGGGCTTTCCGCCAGATCTCTGGAATATATCCGAGCCGCAAAAACCAGAAGCTTTGCATCAAGCATTTGTCGATGCAGGGTCGGACATTATTCTTACCAATACGTTCGGGGCTAATGCACCGCGCCTCAAGCTTCATGACGCGCAGGACCAAACCCATGCCATTAACAAGGCTGGCGCGAAGATCGCCGGCCGCGTTGCAGAAGCGGCGGACCGTCCGGTTGTTGTTGCGGGTTCAGTTGGCCCGACAGGAGAATTATTTGAACCTATGGGCGAGATGACCATGGAAAGCGCAATCGCCGAATTTACCACGCAAATTCAGGGCCTGAAAGATGGCGGCGCAGATGTCGCTTGGATTGAAACCATGTCAGCGGCTGAAGAAATTCAAGCCGCCGCGCAAGCTGCCATAAATGTCGGCATCCCTTATGTGTTTACAGCAAGTTTTGATACAGCTGGTCGTACTATGATGGGTATCGCGCCAGATGGGCTTGATGCTGTTGCAAACTCAATCCCCGAGGCGGCTTTGGCTTATGGCGCGAATTGCGGCGTTGGGGCCTCTGATATGATGCTGACTATGCTGGAAATGACAGCTGCTAATGGCGAGGCAGTTATTGTTGGTAAGGCCAATTGCGGCGTTCCAACGGTTAAAGGCAAAAACACGGTTTATTCTGGTACGCCGCAACTAATGGCGGATTATGTTGAAATGGCTGCTAATGCTGGCGTACGTATCATCGGCGGCTGTTGCGGAACAGCGCCCGAGCATGTTGCGGCTATGCGCGAAGCCATGGATAATTTCGAGCGCGGGGAAAGACCGAGCATGGCTGAAGTCACGTCTAAATTGGGCGAGCTTGTAAATCCACCGCCCAAGCCCGGCGCGACAGGGTCACGCGGAAACCGCCGCCGCAGATAGGACGTTTTAATGGATCAGCAGACACAAGATAAGTTGGATGCGGCTGCGTTTAGGCGTTTGCTCTCGCATCTGGACAACCGCAAAGATGTTCAAAATATTGATCTTATGATTTTGGCTGATTTTTGCCGAAATTGTTTGGGTAAATGGTATAAAGCGGCTGCCGATGAGCAGGGCGTTGAGATCAGCGCCGAAGAGGCCCGCGAGCGCGTTTACGGCATGCCTTATGCACAGTGGAAAACCAAGCATCAAAAAGCCGCCAGTCCAGAACAGATGGCGGCTTTTGAAGCTCGAAAAAGTTAGCGTTATTTAACAGCGATAAAAGCGTTGCGTCCATCGCGCTCAACGGAGAGAGCGAAGGGGCCATCTTTACCGTCAATGGCGGCTTCAAAATCATCCAGATTAGAGACTTCCTTACGGTTCACTTCGCGAATAATGTCTCCTTTGCGCAGGCCTGCTCGCGCCGCTTTGGATCCGCGCTCGACAGAGGCTACTAAGACGCCATTCGTCCCGCCGCGAAGCTCCATATCATCAGGAATATCTGTGATTGAGGCTCCGGAAAAACTCTCAAGCGCGGGAATATCATCAGCGGCGCTTTCATCAAGGACTTCGCGTTCTTCTTCGAATTCCTCGACTTCAATTCGTGTCGTGCGGCGTTTTCCATCTCTTAAATAGGTGATGTCCGCCCGCTCGCCAGGTTCTACGAGGCCAACTGAATTGCGAATGTCAGATGCATCAGCGATATCTTCGCCGTTAAATGCGACAATGACGTCGCCTTTTTTAAGCCCTGCCTTTGCGGCTGGACTATCATCAACAACATCACTGACGAGAGCGCCATCAAGTGTTGGCAAGTCTAGAGCCTCTTTTAAAGTTGGCGTGATATCGCCAATTAAGACGCCAATACGCCCGCGGCGTACTTCGCCGTAACTCACCAATTGACGCATAACGCCTCGCACAATTCGTGTCGGAACCGCAAATCCAATGCCGTTATTTCCGCCTGAGCGCGACACAATCGCGGCATTGATTCCAATAAGCTCGCCTTTAGAATTTACTAAGGCCCCGCCTGAGTTTCCAGGATTGATGGAGGCATCTGTTTGAATGAAGTCTTGATAGTTTTGGCCTGCGCCGCGATCTCGGCCCAAGGCTGAAATGATGCCACTTGTAACAGAGTGCGAAAGTCCAAAAGGGTTGCCAACGGCAATGACGTAATCACCAACTTTAACATCAGATGATCTTGCAAATTTTAAGGCGCGTAATCCGCGCGCAGGAATTTTAATCACGGCGATGTCTGTTTTGGGGTCGGAGCCGACAAGTTCAGCTTTTAACTCCCGTTTATCTTCAAGCGTGACGGTGATTTCATCCGCATCCTCAACAACATGATGGTTTGTAATAATGAGGCCTTTTGCAGCGTCCACAATAACGCCAGAGCCAATGCCGCGTCTCTCCCGCTCTTGTTGACGGGGCATCCGGCCTCCAAAAAAGCGCTCAAATAGCTCTTCATTACCTTCAAACCCTGGCGGCGTCGCACTTGCCTTTCTTGTGCCTGAGACGTCTATACTCACCACAGCTGGCGTTACGCTTTCCAAAAGTGGGGCCATAGTCAAAACACCCCGGCTGTCTATTGTCATAGCTGAGCTTTCAGCTCCGCGTGAAAATGGGCTTTGTGAGGAAGCCAAAGGGGCCAAAGATAAAGCCACAAGGGCGGTTCCAAGAATAAGCGATTTGCGCATAGAGAGTTCCTTCTTCTTATAAAATTGCGTCATTTATCCTCCACATAAGCTAGATTTTGAGGGCTTCAAGGCATCAAAGCATAATCTAAACGTCTTTTAATTCGGCAGATTTGGCGCAAAAATACAGAAAATGGTCACGCTTGGTTAACGGTCTATGCCTAAGTTTATCCCGATATTACGAGGATTTTGATATGCAGGCCCACCCCGCGCCCGTTCCTACAGCTCCGTTGGCAATGCCGTCTCCTGCGCCTTCTCCGGCGTCAGCACCCGCTTTGGACCTTAAGCCTACAGCTATAGCGCCGGATACACCACAAGATAAATCTGTAAGACGGCAGCTCGCCAAACGCCTGTCGGATGTGATTTGTATTCCAGCGAGTCAATTAACGCCGCAGGAACGTCATATGGCAGGGGATGTCCTCGTTGAACTCCTCAGAGATGCAGATGTTGAGCTAAGAGAAGGCGTCGCCAAGCGCTTAGTCATGCTTAACGAAGCGCCAAGAACGATATTAGTCATTCTTGCAAAAGATGATATTCAGGTTGCGCGTCATGTATTGGAGGAAAGTAAAAGCCTCACAGACTCTGATCTTATTCAGATTATTCAAAAAGTGTCTGGCGAGCACCGTGAGGTTATTGCCAAGCGCCGAAAGGTCTCTGACGCTGTTGTCGATGCTTTAGTTCAATTTCTTGAAGAAGATGTTGTAGAAACTTTGCTTAAAAACAAAGGCGCGAATTTTTCCGAAACGGCCTTGCAGCGTATATTAACCGTCTCGCGTAGTCACCTGCCTTATGTTGACCTGTTGGTTAAACGGGTAGAATTACGTCCCTCGCATGGCTTGACCATGTTTTGGTGGGCAACAAGCGCGACACGTAAAAAGATTTTACATCGGTTTGGTGTCACACGAAATGTCCTACAAGAAACGTGTCACGATCTTTTTCCAAAGGCAGCTCAAGAAGGGTGGTCTGATCCAGGCGTGAGAAAAGCCCTACAATTCATTGAACGCCGTCAAAGAAACCGCGCCGCTATGGAGCGAAGTGAGTTTGCGACACTTGAAGAGGCTATAGAGGCTGCGGAAGTTAAAGGTTTAACACGCTCTTTGACCGAAGAGATATCCTATATCTCAGGTATTAAGCCAGCGACGGGCGCTCAAATACTGACAGATAAGGGGGGCGAATCCATCGCAATTTTGTGTAAAGCGCCAGGATTAAAGCGCCAATATGTTGAAAAATTATGGCGGGCCTTAAAACGTCCTGTCCATGATGTTGACGGTGAAGTGCATCCTGATCTTGAAAAAGTCTATCAAGCCTATGATGTCATTTCCACTGACAAGGCTCAAACGGTATTGAGATATTGGAACTGGTCTTTGACAGCGTCTCTAAACGCAGAGGTCCTTCGGCACATTAAAGACGGTGTTATTCCGCGTGAAGAAGACCATGGCGCGGCCGCTATTACGGCGGCTCTCGTCTTTGGTAACCGTAACGGCTAGGCTAAGACGCTAAAAATCGTCTCAATTTCATCCCAAGAAAATTGTCGTTTTTTGAGCGATTAGTCTTTCGTTTCAATACTGCGCCCTTTAAAGACTTTCGATAAAGATAAGAATCGATTGGTGGAAGGGAGCGACGTTGTGCGTTTCGGTGTTATTTTGGCCCTAATTTTGGCGGCAACTTGGTTGTCTCTATCGGGCTATTTTATTCCCATGATTTTGTCCTTGGGCGTTATCTCGGTGCTTTTCGTTCTTTGGATGTGTAAGAGAATGAATATTCTGGACCGAGAAACGGTGCCTTATTTATCGCTACCGCAATCTATTGTATATTTCTCTTGGCTTTTTTCTGAGATTGTAAAAGCAAATGTCCAAGTCGTAAAAGCCGTATTGAGCCCTGATTTGGAAGTGTCGCCGACGCTTACGAAAATTCCCTATGCGAGTGACGAAGATGTTGCGCGAACGATGTTTGCGAACTCGATAACCTTGACGCCTGGAACTGTCGCCGTGGATATGGAAGATAATCATATTCTCGTGCATGCCTTGCTTAAAGAGATGAGTAAGCCTGCTGATTTTAAAGAAATGGGTGAGCAATCGGCCTGGGCCATCGGCGAAGCTGTGAAGGCACGCTAATGGCACAGTTTCTTCCATATATTAATCTTGCGGCGGCATTTTTCCTCATTGTCAGTATGGCGATGATGTTAGGCCGCTTACTTGGCGGCCCCACCCTTTATGATCGCTTGCTCGCGGTTAATTCATTTGGAACAAAGACAGTATTGTTCCTTTGTGTTTTTTGCTTTGTTATCGACCGTCCTGACGGCGTAGATATCGCGCTTTTATATGCTTTGATGAACTTTATAGCCACCATCGCCGTTTTAAAATTCTTTAATTATCGCGCCCTTGGTGTGCCTCTTATTAAAGACCAAACTCGAAATGCTCGCCGTAAGGGAGTGTCTAAGTGATTGATTTAATTCTAGCTTCTTCCACAGAGGTAAAGTCTGCGGCCATTCATATTGATTGGCTGAGCCTCATTACAACAGTCGCCTCGGTTGTTTCTATTTTTGCAGGTCTATTTTTTGTCCTTGCGGGTACATTAGGTGTTTTGAGACTGCCAGATTTTTATACGCGATTGCACGCCGCGGGCATGACAGACACATTAGGCGCAGAATTAATTTTATTAGGCCTCATTCTACAATCGGGCTTCTCGCAAATGAGTTTGAAATTACTAATTGTTGGCTTCTTTCTCTTTATAACAAGTCCAACGGCAACGCATGCTGTCGCGCATGCCGCCTATAAGGCGGGCCTCAAGCCTAAGCTGGGTAAATATAAAGCGCCAGAAATTGATGGAGACGTGAAATGATCGTCTCCGCAATTATGGCATCCACGCCAGCACTTCCAACAATGATTTTAGATGTAGGTCTCATGGCCATTCTTGTTGTTGTGGCCTTTGCCATTGTCAGAATGCGATCACTTTTCGGGATTGTAATGCTCCAAGGGGTTTATAGTCTTGTTTGCGCGGCTTGGTTCGTCTCACTAGATGCTGTGGATGTAGCATTTACAGAGGCGGCTGTTGGGGCAGGGGTGTCCACCGTTCTAATGCTAGCGGCGATGTTATTGGCTGACCGGCAATCCAATCCTGTACCGGTTTCTAAACAAATTGCGCCGCTATTAGTTGTCATTGTTGCGGGCCTAGCCATGTTTTTCGCGATTGGGGATATGCCAGCTTATGGTGATGCGAACTCTGCGGCGAATAGCTATGTCGGGATGGATTACATCGCGCGTACAGCAGATGAAATTCATATTCCAAATGTCGTGACGGCTGTTCTGGGGAGCTATCGCGGCTATGATACATTTGGCGAAGTCGTGGTTATTTTTGCCGCGGGTCTCGGGGTCTTATTACTTCTTGGCCTGAATGGGAATGCAGGACACTGGCAAGCAAGTCCAAATGGGCAGCGTATTTCCGCCCCATCAGCGCCTGCCGCGGAGATGATAGAAGAAGAAATAGAAGTAATAAAATCTCCTGCAGCAAAACGTAAAGCGACAGCTAAAAAGACACCTACTGCAAAGAAGACACCTGCCATAAAAAAGGCAACGAGCTCTACTAAGGCTAAATCATCAAAACGGGGGCGCCCAAAAGGGTCCAAGAATAAGCCCAAGAATAAATCTAAGGCGGGAGACGCGTAATGCCAGATCCTATCCAAGAACCCATCGAACACGACCCGCATGTAATTTTGCGGGTAGTCTCTAAATTTCTAATCCCGTTTATCGCTTTATTCGCGTTTTATGTTCAATTTCATGGTGATTTTGGGCCGGGCGGAGGATTTCAGGCCGGTGTCATTTTAGCGGCCTCAGTCATCCTTTATGCGCTTATTTTCGGTTTAGATGCAGCGAAGAAAGCTTTTCCGCCCTCTTGGATTAGAATTGGCATGACTCTTGGTGTTTTGATTTATGGCGGCACCGGTGTTTTGGCTTGGATTTTAGGCGGTGAGTTCCTCAATTATAGCGTTCTTGCCCATGATGCAGCCCATGGACAACATTACGGGATTATCGCGATTGAGCTTGGGGTTCTTGTCACTGTTGCGACAGTCATGGTTGCGATATTTTATGCCTTTGGCTCACGTCAGCCTGATATGGAAAGTGAGGATTGGTAATGTCTGTCCTCTTTGAACAATATAATTATGCCATTGTTATCATTCTTATGATGACAGGGCTTTATGTGGTTTTTGCAAGTCGTAATTTTATCAAGAAGCTCGTCGGTCTTTCAATTTTTCAAACATCCGTTTTCTTGCTCTATATCACCATAGGCAAAGTCTCAGGCGGGCAGCCGCCTATCATTGTCGATAGCCATGGTGATGACCATGCCAGCTTGGAGCCTGTTTTGGTGGCAGCGGCGGGGGCCAAAGAGGCTGTGGGTCATGCCGCTGCAAAATCCGATGTGCTTTACTCAAACCCCTTGCCGCACGTTCTTATTCTAACAGCTATTGTTGTTGGCGTTGCGACTCTCGCAATTGGATTATCTTTGATTGTTCGAATTCGTGAAATATATGGCACTATCGAAGAAGACGAGATCGAGGCGCTAGATTATCAATATAATCTGGAAGGGACGGCTGACTGATGGACCTCCTTTCTCTTTTCCCGTCGTGGTTAATTGAGCACGGCGCAGCATTCATTATTATTCTCCCGCTCTTAATGGGCGCCATTACCTCGATTTTACCCAGCAGATCCTTAGCCTGGTGGACGGCCTTTATTGTTACTGTAATCGTTACGCTCACAAGTTTTGGTCTTGTGCTAAATATGATGTCCGAGGGGACGACGGTTTATTCGATGGGCGGCTGGGATCCTCCGCATGGAATCGGATTAGTTGTCGACGCTCTGAGCGCGCCTGTTTTACTCCTGATTTCAGCCATGGCTGTCCTCACGATGGTTTATGGTATGCCAGCCACAATTGCCGAGGTTGAGCCAAAGAAACGCGCGCCTTTCTATGCAGCCTTCTTACTTTGCTTTGCTGGTCTTATGGGCATGGTGGTAACGGGTGATGCGTTTAACGTATTTGTCTTCCTCGAAGTTAGTTCTATCTCGACTTATGCTTTGGTTGCCATGGGCGCCGCGCGCGATCGACGGGCCCTAACAGCAAGTTTTAATTACCTTATTATGGGATCAATCGGCGCGACATTCTTTGTTATTGGTTTGGGCTTTCTTTATATGGAGACTGGGACGCTGAATATGGCGGATATGGCCCGTATTTTGGCCGATCTTGATGGCGGGTCACGCGTGGCCAAAGTTGCCTTTGGTTTCATTGTTGTCGGTCTTGGCTTAAAACTTGCCATGTTCCCGCTACATACGTGGCTTCCTGGAGCCTATGCATACGCGCCAAGCATGGTGACGATATTCTTGGCCTCTACGGCCACGAAAGCCGCGCTTTACCTGTTGCTAAGATTTACCTTTACTGTGTTTGATCCAAGCTTTGAATATGTCGGAACCTTGGTGAAATATTTGCTGATTGGCGTCGGGGTTGTCGGGATGATATTTGCCTCACTACAGGCGATTTTCCAAACAGATGTCCGAAGAACACTCGCCTTTTCATCTGTGGCTCAGGTCGGATATATGCTTTTAGGCATTGGCCTTGCAACGGCAGCGGGCCTTGCGGCAGGCTATCTGCATTTACTTAATCACGCCGTTATCAAAGGCGGTCTTTTTATCGCGCTTGGCGCGTTTTGGTATCGCTTTGGTATTACGCGCGTAGAAGATTTTCAGGGATTATCAAAGACGATGCCTTGGACAATGGGCGCTTTTACAGTTTCAGCGCTATCTTTAATCGGCGTTCCTTTCACCGCGGGCTTTGTGTCCAAAGTCAATCTTGCCACAGCCGCCGCTGATAAAGGTTGGTGGTGGGCAGTTGCTGTGATTGTTGTGACCTCTGTTCTAGCCATTATTTATATGGGACGGATTTTGCTCTCGGCTTATTTTGGCGACGCACCAGAAATTAACGGCGAAGTTGCTAAGCGTAATGAAGCTCCGCTCATGATGCTTGTGCCGATGTGGGTATTAGCCATTATGTCAATCGCCATCGGATCAAATATATTTAATCTTGGAGATAATTTCGTCGGCGCTGCCGAAGCCGCCGCGCGTCTTCTTTTAGGATCAGGAGCGTAGCATGACTTATACTGCTGAACTCGCGCTCTTCCTTTTGCTCATGATTCCGTTGGTTGCGGCCGCGCTTATTCCGCTATTTGGCAAAAATGCCAATATTCGCGAGGGCATTACGCTCGTTGCGGGCGTAGCTTTGCTTGCCAATGTTATTGGATTGATTTCAATGGTATCTGGCGGCGCGCGTCCAGAACTACATTTGGGGACATTTGCAGGAAACTTTGATGTTAAGCTCAAGCTTGAACCCCTTGGAGCGACATTTGCAGCCATCGCCAGCTCACTCTGGATTGTCAATTCGCTCTTTGCGATTGGTTATATGCGCGGCAATAATGAGAAAAACCAAACGCGCTTTTATACATTTGTGGCGATTGCGATTTTTGGGGCAATGGGTATTGCGGCGTCAGCCAATCTAATCACGCTCTTTATTTTCTATGAAGCCCTGACAATTTCGACATTCCCGTTGGTAACCCATAAAGGCGATGCCAAGGCCAAACGCGGCGGCACGATTTATGCCCTTATTTTGATGGGCACGTCCTTGGCGCTCTTCTTGCCCGCCATTATCGGCACGCAGGTTATCGCTGGTACAACCGATTTTGCCGTTGGCGGCGTCTTCCCAGAAGGGACGTCCACTCTGGCGACATCTATTCTGCTTTTCCTCTTTGCCTTTGGTATTGGCAAAGCCGCGCTCATGCCGGTGCATCCTTGGCTACCTAATGCCATGGTAGCGCCGACGCCTGTTTCTGCGCTTTTGCATGCTGTTGCCGTTGTGAAGGCTGGGGTGTTCTCCATTCTTAAAATCGTTGTCTTTATCTTTGGGCCGTCTGTGATGGCTGATACGTCCATGAGCACAATCTTGTCGTGGGTGGCGGCGATTTCGATTGTGGTGGCGTCAATTATTGCTATGCGCCAAGACAACCTTAAGGCCCGTTTGGCCTATTCAACAGTGTCTCAGCTTTCTTATATTACCTTAGGGGCCATGCTTGCGACGCCCATGGCTTTAATTGGCGGGGGCTTGCAAATCGTCATGCATGCTTGGGGTAAAATTACCCTCTTTATGTGCGCGGGCGCGATTTATACCGTCGCGCACCGAACTGAAATTTCTAAACTAGATGGCCTAGGGCGGTCTATGCCTTGGGTCTTTGGCGCGTTTCTAGTTGGCTCGCTGTCTATTATCGGCATTCCGCCAATGGGAGGGTCTTGGCCGAAGTTCTTCTTAATGGTCGGCGCGCTGGATAGCGGGAAGGGCATATTGATGGCGGCTTTGATTGTGTCCTCGATTCTCAATATTATTTACCTTCTGCCGATCTCTATTCGGGCCTTTATGAAACCGCCAGCAAATGCAGAAAAAGATCTGCATATTGTTGAGGAGCGAAAGAAGCACCGCTGGGTTATCATCCCGCCAGTTGTAACGGCCTTTGGCGCGCTTATTTTATTCTTCTTCGCCGGACCTATCGCAGAGTTTTTAGGTCCTATGCTGCCAGGAGGGTTTTAGATGGCCAAATCACCTGAAAACTTAAGTGAGGCTGAACTCGAAGAGCGCACAAATGCGCATCCCATGTCTGTGCCCTTTCTGTGGCTAGGACGGGAATCTACCATTAAAAACTTCATGTGGCTTCCTATTGCAGGGATGATCATTTGTACGGCGCTTGGCCTGATTTATCCGCCCCATCACCTCGCGCCTTGGGATTTCTTTGGCTCTTGGACGGTGATCGGTTTTGTCGCCTATAGCCTCGTCGTTTTTAGTGCAGGGCCTCTCTTTAAGCTATTAGCGCGCAATGAAGATTATTACGGTGAAGGCGGGTTACCTGACCCAGAATATTCGACCGAAGGAGATCACCATGATTGATATCCTTCAAATCAATCCAGGCCTTTGGGTTATTCTGGCAGGCATAATATGTGCCTTCCTACCCGTCAGCCCAATCCGCAAAGCCCTTGTGCTGCTAGCCCCGATTTTTGCGGCCGTGATGATTTTCCAAATTTATGGCGCGCAAGAAGTGATTGGCGGCGTCATAAATTTTGCGGGGATGGACTATACCACTCTGCGTATAGATCGCCTCTCGATGATTTGGGGCTATCTCTTCTGTTTAGCGGGCGTTTTAAACGCGATTTATGGCCTGCATGAAAAATGTAAAATTACGGATAGCTCGGCGCTTATTTATATGGGCGCGGCCCTTGCAGGTGTATTTTCCGGTGATTTGCTGACCCTTTTCATTTTCTGGGAACTCGCGGCGATCTCTTCCGTTTTCCTAGTCTGGAAAGGCGGCGAGCATTCTTACGCCTCTGGTATCCGTTATTTGGCCATACATGTGCTTTCTGGCGTATTATTACTCGCGGGGGCGATTGTTTATGGCCGCGCGAATGGCGGCGATTTCACCTTTGGCAATATTGGCCTTGGCGCGCCGGGCGGCTGGCTCCTCTTAATTGCCATGGGTATTAAGTGCGGCTTTCCTTTCCTCCATAACTGGATCCAAGACGCTTATCCCAAAGCCTCTATTACGGGTACGGTTATTCTCTCGGCCTTTACGACTAAGCTCGCACTTTATGCCTTAGCGCGCGGCTTTGCAGGCGAAGATATTCTTATCTATATCGGTGCGGTGATGACCTGTTTCCCAGTATTCTTTGCGGTTATCGAAAATGACTTAAGACGGGTTCTTTCTTATTCACTCAATAACCAGCTTGGCTTTATGGTTTGCGGTATCGGTATTGGTACGCCTCTGGCCATGAACGGCGTCGCGGCTCACGTTGTTGCCGATGTTATCTTTAAAGGCTTACTCTTTATGTCGATGGGCGCGGTGATGCTGCGTACAGGTACAACCAAAGCGTCTGAGCTTGGCGGTCTATTCCGATCTATGCCTTATACGACATTATTCTGCCTGATTGGGGCGGGGTCTATTGCGGCTTTCCCATTACTATCGGCCTTTGTAACGAAATCTATGATCTTAACAGCCGCACTTGAGGAACATCTCTGGGTGCCGCTGGCTATGCTCTTATTCGCATCTGCGGGTGTTATGGAACATTCAGGCATCAAAGTGCCATACTTCACCTTCTTCTCACATGATAGCGGGCGGCGGGTTAAAGAAGCGCCTTGGAATATGCTCACGGCCATGGGGCTTGCTTCCTTGCTTTGTATTGTCTTTGCATTACCGGGTGTTAGCTTCGGGTATAAATTACTATATTCACTTTTGCCGTATGAAGTGGATTATCATCCTTACACACCTGACCATGTTATTTTCCAATTACAGCTTTTGTTTGCGGCGATAACAGCGTTCTGTATCCTTAAGAAATATGGTCTCTATCCATCTGAAAAACGGGCCGAGATTATCGACTTTGATTGGACCTATAGAAAACTTGGTTTGGGTATTGCGAAATGGATTGGCGCAATGTGGACACGTTTAAGTGTGAACATCACAGGCCTGCGTAAAACATTTATCGATAATGCCGGTAAGCGCCTCTATCAAATCTTCAGCCCAGCAGGAGCTATGAGTGAGGCAGCGCCTAGCGGCTTAGCGGCGGTGTTAACGGCTGGTATGTTGGTGATAGCGCTACTCATTATGTTTATTACATCGGTTTAGGTCAGAGCATTGAGCGACATTGACAAAGAGCGCTTAATGAAAATGACCACTAACATTGTGGCCGCCTATCTATCCAACAATGAAGTCAGCTCTGATAAACTACCAGACCTGTTTGAAGCCGTGTTTGCGGGTATTCAGCGCGTCGCGTCACCTGAGGATGTGAACGCTGAACCGCGCCCAGAGCCTGCCGTTCCCATTGAGAACTCATTAACTGATGATGCGATTATTTGCTTGGAAGACGGGCAGCCCTTTCAGTCGCTTAAAAGACATTTGCGCGTAAAGTATAATATGACCCCTGAGGCTTATCGCGAAAAATGGGGATTACCGCGTGATTATCCCATGGTTGCGCCTAATTATGCGAAACGGCGTTCCGCCCTCGCCAAGAAGACGGGTCTAGGC
Organism: uncultured Hellea sp.; assembly: GCA_938007935.1. Taxonomy (GTDB): domain Bacteria; phylum Pseudomonadota; class Alphaproteobacteria; order Caulobacterales; family Maricaulaceae; genus Hellea. The sequence goes on along the minus strand of CALLMD010000006.1, from coordinate 66,613 downwards.
AAGAATAGATAAAAGCTTGCCGCCGCGCTTAATTGAATCGGCACCGTAACAAAAAACATGGTTAATAAGCTGTTAACGACCTAAATATGGTTAACAAAGTCTTGATGCAAAGGCCGATGCGATTCACTGATGATGTGGGAAGAGGCTTGAGGGGCTAGGATCATGTTGCAGGCAAATGCATTTAGGCATCAAATTGTTTTACCAGAGCAACAAAAATTTTACGATTATTGGCGCTCTAAATGCCAAGGTGGTACGTTTCCTACCCGCGCCGATATATTGCCCGAAGATATTATTGATCAACTGCCAATGACAAGCTTAACTGGCGTGGAACGTCAGGGACAGGAGAAGCGCTATCGTTATCGTTTGGCGGGTACTGGATTTTGGAATTTATATCAGGACGAAATTCAAGGACAGTATATTGATGATTTACCGCTCGGTAATCGCTGTGCTTATTGGAACCGGGTTTTAGGACAAGTCGTGGATAAGCGACGTCCTTTTGCCGGGGTCACCCGCCCCGGAACGCCTAATGGGGCTCATTTTGCACAGTTTTGGATTAGACTCCCTTTATCGACTGATGGAAGAGATATTGATCTTATCCTCGGTTATGACCATATGGTGAAGCTGTCTGATGCTGTTTTCATCCGAGAGGAACCACAGATAAAATATGCTTAATTTCAAAAGCTTAAGTAGCTAGAGATTAAACTTACTCACAAGCTTTTGATATAATAGGAAAAAAATCCTAGGAATATAATCCTCAATTACTATAATCATGTTATAGTGACTTCAGTGAATGAATGAGGACAATATGCGCAAAAAAAATCCAACACCTTTTTATATAGATACGGCTCGGGCCCATTTGGTGGTTTCAACTGTATCATTGGAGTTTTCGGTTCCAGAAAACCAAATATTAAGCCATAAAAAAGGAACCAGTGACATAAGCTTTGGGCGCCAAATTGCGATGTATTTAATGCATTGTATTTTTGGATCAACAAAGACGCGGATCGGGGAAGTGTTTGGGCGGCATTTTTCGACTGTGTCTCATGCATGTAACGTCATTGAAGAACAGCGCGACGACCCTGTTTTGGACAGTAAACTCATTGCTATGGAAAACCGGCTTCGGCAGATGACAAATGCGAAACTGTTAGGCCTAAATATATGAGTTTGCCTTTATCAGATAACCACCTTGCCCAGCGGCTGGCCAAACATGAGGCGCTAATTATCAAATCCGGCTCGGATGCATTTCCAGCCTATCCTAGAGGCGATCGCCGTAAACGTCCGATATGCTGGGTAAGCCAAGATAGCTTCAAGGCTTTGTCCAGCTTTGGTGTTCTTGAGCAACAAGGCGAGGGTTTTGCGGTTGCCCGTAGTTTTTCTAAGCGATCCGGAGCCAATAAAAATTTTGCCAATCAACATAGAGATATTGAGGAGCGCGACCTATTTGTTCCGTCAGGGGTGAAACGCCCGGCGCGCATTAACGGCTCTTTATCAGCTTTAGATCGCCTATACCGGCGCAGAGATAGAGACGGGCAAACCCTACTGAGTAGCGCTGAATATGAAGCGGGGCGTCGTTATGCAAAGGATTATGCTTTGGCTGGTTACGCCAACATTTCGACCCAGAATTATCTCTCGGCAGGGGAAGATAAAACGCATTATGCTGATCGCAATAGTGTGGTACTGAATAGAAGAATAGACGCGCGCAGGCGTCTTGAGACAGCAGATAAGATTATCGGGCGAAGTTTAATCAAAGCTCTTATTGCTGTGTGCTGCATGGATAAGTCTTTAAGTGAGGTTGAAAGAGCTGAAAAATGGGCAGCGTCTAGCGGTTTAACTATATTAAAAATGGGGCTTTCGGCTCTGGTTGAGCATTACGGAACGCTCGCAGGTAAAAAATAATGTAAGGATTCAGTATATTTGAAAAGACAGAGGCGGGGTTGATCTAGAGAGAGAAAAATCAACCACCGCCCTGCTGCGCGATCTGTGGGCCGGAAGTCTCACGGCCACCCACCGGGGGGGAAGGGACGTCACAGAGGGGACGCACGCAAGACCCCTTATAGATTCGTAAGCTGAACCGTTGCTGAAACATCATTTCAGCCCATATTTATCTAGATTATATATTTGTAATCTAAATAAGGGTGAGGGATTTAAAGGCGCGGAACTGAATTACTAATCAGATTTAGAGGAATAGCATAGCTGTCTTTGCTTTGCCTGAGAACAATACGGCTTTGTACATCTGAGATTAAATCAATGGAGAGCAGGACTTCTCTTAAAAAGTCTTCATAGCTATGCATGTCTTTGGTGACGACACGCAGCATGAAATCAACGGCCCCTGTAACGGTGGCGCATTGGACGACTTCGGGCATACGAGAGACCGCGGCTTCAAATTTTTCCATATTTACGCGGTTTGGCAAAGCGAGCTTAACAGCAACAAAAACTTCAAAATCAAGCCCAAGTTTTTTGCGGTCAAGAATCGTCACGCGCTGTTTGATAATCCCGATTTCTTCCATGCGTTTTATACGCCGCCAACAGGGCGAGGAGGACAGTCCGACGCTATCAGCAATATCTGCGACTGAAAGGGCGGCATTGGTTTGAATAAGATGCAAAATTTTTGCATCAATGCCATCTATTTGTTCGGGCATTTTTAGCCTCCTATTAATATATTTTAGGACAAATATTCTGCATTTTATTGAATATCAACACGAAAAATTATAATAATACGGTTATAGAGGGCTAAATTTAGCAACTATTTTGAAATATGAGGAAAAATGTCAAAAACCTCCAATCAATCCCGCCTTCATATTCCTGAGCCGCCCTTCCGCCCAGGTGATACACCTGACTATTCCTATATCTCTGTCCCTACAGCGCATACGCCTCCGCGTCCTGATCCCTTATGTGATGATTATGATACTATGGAGCATGCGCTGGGCTTAATCCGTGTTCTGCGGTTTAATGGCGAGGCTGTGGGTGACTGGAACCCGCAAATGCCCCTCGACCTTATGCATAAAGGTCTAAAAGACATGATGATGACACGCGCGATGGATGACCGCATGTTTAACATGCAACGCCAAGGGAAGATGAGCTTTTATATGAAGTCCAGAGGCGAGGAGGCGGTTTCAGTTGGCCACGCTATGGCGCTTAAAAATTCTGATATGGTGTTTCCGACTTATCGTCAGCAAGGCATCCTGATTAACCGCGGGGCTTCTATCAAAGAGATGATGTGTCAATGTCTGTCTAATTCTGGCGATCCTCTGGACGGTAAATCCATTCCTGTTCTTTACTCTTTTAAAAAGCATGGTTTCTTTTCTATTTCAGGTAATCTTGGAACACAGCTTATTCAAGGCGTAGGCTGGGCGATGGCCAATGCCTATAAGAACCTTGATGATATTGCGTCGGTATTCACGGGTGAGGGCGCAACCGCAGAGGGCGATTTTCATTATGCGCTCAACTTTGCGTCAACTTACCGCGCGCCTTGCATTATCAATGTGGTGAATAATCAATGGGCGATTTCTAGCTTCCAAGGCATTGCCGCAGGTGAAGGTGAAACCTTTGCGGCTCGCGGCACCGGATTTGGCTTGGCAACGCTGCGTGTAGATGGAAATGATTTGCTCGCCGTTTATGCGGCAACGAAATGGGCCGCGGAACGTGCCCGCAAAGGCGGCGGCGCGACACTTATCGAACATTTCACCTATCGCAGTTCGGGGCATTCGACATCGGATGATCCGACAAAATATAGACCAGAGAGCGAGCCTGATATTTGGCCTTTTGGCGATCCTATTGAACGTCTTAAAATGCACCTGATTGCAATTGGTGAGTGGGATGAAGATCAGCACGCCGCGCTTGAAGAGAGCTGTAAAAAAGAAATTCGAGATATTTATAAATCAGCCGAGGCTTTAGGCAGTCTATCCGGCGATACCAAGGTCGACCATTACACAATGTTTGAGCAAGTTTATGAGGAACTGCCCCGTCATTTGCGTGATCAACGTGACCTCTTTGATGAGGAGCTTTAACTGTGAGTGCTCCTACCCGACAAATGAATATGATCGAAGCCATTCGCGATGCGCTTGATGTCAAGATGAGCCAAGACCCTGATGTCTTGGTCTTCGGTGAAGATGTTGGTTATTTTGGCGGCGTCTTTCGCTGCACGGCGGGCCTTCAGGAAAAACACGGGCTTCACCGCTGTTTTGATACGCCAATTTCAGAAGGCGGCATTGTCGGCATTGCTGTCGGCATGGCCGCCAATGGCCTGCGCCCTGTCGCTGAAATCCAGTTCGCAGATTATATCTATCCCGGTTATGATCAGATTGCCTCAGAGGCCGCGCGCCTGCGTTACCGTTCCAATGGGGATTTCACAGCGCCGCTGACAATTCGTACGCCCGTTGGCGGCGGCATATTTGGCGGCACAACCCACAGCCAAAGCCCGGAAGCGCTATTTACGCATATATCGGGCCTTAAAACGATTATCCCCTCTAACCCTTATGATGCCAAGGGGCTTCTGATACAGGCTATCGAAGATAATGATCCTGTTCTCTTTTTAGAACCAAAGCGGCTTTATAATGGTCCCTTTGATGGTGATCCGCATAAACCCGCTGTGAGCTGGGCCAAGCATGAGCTGGGCCAAGTACCTGAAGGCCATTACACAGTTCCATTTGAGACCGTGCGTCAATTCAGCGAAGGTGATGATCTCACCATATTGGCTTATGGCACAATGGTTTGGGTGGCTGAAAATGCCGCTCGTGAAGCAGGCGTAAATGCTGATATTCTCGATATTCGCTCGCTCTTGCCGCTTGATATTGACGCCATATCGGCATCGGTCAAAAAAACAGGGCGCTGCCTTATCCTACATGAAGCCACACGAACCTCTGGCTTTGGCGCAGAGCTCTCCGCTCAAGTCGCAGAGCATTGCTTCTTTTCTCTCGAAGCGCCCATCGTGCGGGTCACGGGGTGGGATACGCCGTACCCCCATGCACAGGAATGGGCCTTCTTCCCCGGGCCAAAGCGTGTCATAAACGGCATACGCAAAGTGATGGATGCTGGATAATGGGTGAGTATCATTTTAAACTGCCCGACATCGGCGAAGGTGTTGTTGAGGCGGAAATTACCGCTTGGCATGTCGCGCTGGGGGATAAGGTGTCCGAAGACGATCCCATAGCCGATGCTATGACGGATAAGGCGACGATTGAACTGACAGCACCCGTTGACGGCATAATCAGCATGGTGGCCTGTGAAGAGGGCGATATACTCGCAGTTGGGGCTGATCTTGTTATTTTTGAGGTTGAAGGTGATACGTCTGAGCCAATAAATGAACCGACAAAAGAAGCAGCTAAGGACAAGGCCCCCAAAAAACCACCGACTAAGCCAGTTTCCAAAAAAGAAGCGGAGTCAACAGATAAAGCTTTGGCCGCGCCGGCTGTGCGCAAGCGGGCTAAGGCGCTAGGCGTAGAGCTCTCCCAAGTCACTGCGACGGGTAAGAACGGGCAAGTCACCCAAGCTGACCTTGATTTGCTGGAAAAAACTTTCACCCCGGAAGAGGGCGAAACCCGCATAAAAGTCATTGGCCTGCGCCGTGTAATTTCCCAGCGCATGCAAGAAGCTAAGCGCCATATCCCGCACTTCACCTATGTTGAAGAAATTGACGTCACGGAACTTGAAGCTCTGCGTAAGCGCGCCAATGAAAAAAAATCTGAAGACCAGCCAAAGCTTACGGTTCTGCCTTTCATAATACGCGCGCTTGCGTGCACGCTTGAAGACTGGCCGCAATTTAACGCGCGTTTCATTGATGAGAATATGGCGAGTGGGAAGGGCGGCTATGTTTCCCAATTTTCTGATTTGCATCTGGGCATCGCGACGCAAACCGATAATGGCCTGATCGTCCCCGTGCTGCGCCGCGCGCAAACACGCTCCATTTGGGACTTGGCTTCAGAAATAACGCGGCTGGCCGAAGGTGCGCGCACCAATAAGCTCAGCCCCGAAGAGCTTAGCGGGGCAACGACCACTCTCACATCGCTTGGACCACTTGGCGGGCTCGTGACTACGCCAGTTATCAACCGGCCCGAAGTTGCCATTTTTGGCCCCAATAAAATCCGTAAAAAACTGGTCCTAGAAGACGGGCAGCCTATCGAACGTCTTGTCATGAATTACAGCGTCTCTTGTGATCACCGCGTGATAGACGGTTATGACGCAGCGAAAATGATGCAAGAGATGAAAGCTTTACTCGAAGACCCAACAATGATGTTTTTATGATAGGTTTGTGCTTGTCATAGAGGCTAAATTCGCTTATTCCCCGCGCCTGTTCATAAGGACGCCTCGTGGTGGGGTAGCTCAGCTGGTTAGAGCGCAGGACTCATAATCCTGAGGTCGTGAGTTCAAGTCTCACTCTCACTACCATTTTTTCTTAAAAGTTTCGACATTTGTAACGTAAATATTGTTTTATTTCAATGTCTTAGTCTCTCAGACCTAGCTTAATGCGTCGTTAAGCTAGTCATCCTGCTTATTTTTAAAAATATGGGCGGTTTGAATCGGGTTTGATTTTCCCCAAATTTTTATCTCAATAAAGATTCTCTCGGTCTTCAAAATCTATCTATTTAAGGCTATTTTTGACCCATGTTCCCATATTAGGTCTGTAGCACTTTGGGTTACTGCTTAAGTAATATTTCGGGAATGAACCAAGATTTTGGTCAATAATCTTTAAAGACGCATCTTAGACTGAGAGAGTACATTATTCTGTTAGTTTAACTAAAGTTTCAGAAAGACTTAGAGGAATAAATTCGGGAATTGGAGCTAAAATATGAGTGCATACAGAAGTCATTAATTTTCCCGCTTCATTGTCTCTTCCATAATGTAAAAGTTTAGGGAAAACCGCGAGTATTAGTTTTTCAAGTACATGCCCATTCGTAACGCTATACCAAACAGGAAGTTTTAGCTCTAAACCAGTAATCGTGGATACTTCAATTCTCTCATCACTCAATTCAACCCCTGGAAATTTATTTTCAAGACTTTTACTCGTTCGAAATTCTTCCAAACTGGTTTCAATCCTATTGCAGATACCATCTGAAATTATCTGATACTGTTCTGGGGGTAGGTCTTTGATATCTATAATTGATATGCCTTTTAAAAATTCATATGGAGCTGCACTACCATGATGGTGTACCAGAAGAGCAGCTATTGATAATGGATTTAGAATGAAGTTTTCGATTGAATACCTTTCCCCTTCACCTAGCACGAATATATGATCATTAGATTTATTTTTGCCATCGTAATCAATTATCGCGAAACAAGTTGTTGACCCGCCTTTTCTTAAGCTCGCACACATATGTTGTGCTTGTTCACAGTTGCCTTTTCTCCATGCTTTGCCAGATGAGATAAAGTTTAAGTTTGGAACATTTTGTAATTCTAATACCTTTCTAACCCTTTGCCAAATTGATGTATAAAGTTCAGCATCAATGTTGCTTTCAACGATTATTTGACGTTCATTTTCTTTGCGAATGGATAAGGTTGGAATACCTACACATAATTCCTCTAGGGCATCGTCAATTTGAATTGACATTGGCCTTCTTGTATCAGTTTGCATGTAGAAAAGAGAGCCATCAGGTGCCAATGCGCATGTCGAAGGCGAATGTGTCGTAATAATTATTCCATGTTTGATGTATGGCAAAAAACTAACTACTAAAGTGTCTATCATCTGTTTTGACATACAAGGATGCAGGTGAGCATCTGGTTCATCAAGTAAAAGTAAATCAGGAAATTCAGGCGCAGTTTTTGTTTGATATATTGCGATAGCCAGTTTGCATAAAGTTCTCTCACCAGAAGATAAATCTGAAAATTCAATTATGTTTTGGGGGTCAGTAACACTTTTTAATTGAGCCTTAAAAGGCTTCTTTTCATCTTCTGGCTGGGTAACTGTATATGGTATTTTAGCATTCTTTAGAACTTCATTAATTAACTCCCAAGGAGGTGGACCTTGCAAATCTAAAAATTCTTCATCAGTTAAAAATTTTACATCTCTATTTTTTATCTCAGCTAAAAACTGATTATTGTCATTATCCCACTTTTGTCCAAAATAATTCGTGAAGGTTTCACTAAGCTGATCAGAAAAAATTGTTTTAGGCTTCATGCTATTTATATATTCATCGAATTTTTCAACCATTTCATCATAACTTATTTCAGTTATCTTATTTCTTTTTAACTCTTGAGCTAATTGCCGTGCGACCCCTAAAAATCTACCGTTTGGGTCTCTATCATATGAGTCAAAATTCCCACCGCGATTACCGTTGATGTTTAAAATAATTTGGTTGTAGTAATAAGCCAAAAGAGCTTTAGTTTCTGTAGGCTCAGAAAAGGAATTGTCGTCGACGGACAACTTACCAGATTCAATATATGTTATTCTGGTAATAAATTCGCCTTCACTATCTTTTAGCTTAAACCTTTTATTATGAATACCTTCAAATAATTGAGTTTTACCACTTCCGTTTTTACCTGTTAATACAACAAATTTTGGAAGTTCCACAGTCCCTCCACGGGGAATGCATTTATATTTACTAGTGAAGTGAATAATCATTTTGCCAAACTGACATTAGGCTTAGTTTAAAACAACCCTTGATGGAATAATTCTAAACAAATAAGCTTTGAAAACTGAAGTACAAAACCGCGTATATTATACTGAATCAATCGTTTTAAATGAACGTCAAATATTTCGTTTGCCCTCTTAGCTGTTTCTTAAAATAGTCTAAGACAGACTAGTAATTAATACATAGTTTTGAATGATCTGGGAGGCTGTCTTTCTTGGAAAAAATTAGAGCTATCAATACCAAGATGCGAAATTTTTTTTCAATTTTCAGATGACCAATAGGTGAAAACTCTGGATGCCAAGGTTAGTTAATGACGGATGGGTCATGTGGGTTAGAAAATATCACCTAGGACAGAAATATTATGGCCAAAGTGAACTGTTCATATACCGCGTCAAGTTTGTAGAATATGGGTGGTTAGGTTCTTTTTTAAGGATTTGAACGACATAATGACAACCGCCTGAAACATACTCACCTACACTAAATTGTGCCATTTGTCGGTAGCTGCATTTGCTCTTAAGTGTTTTTAGCGAACGACTGATGCCATACCTTCCGCCATCGCCAATTTCCTTAAAGCCTCTTTTTGATTGAGTGCGAGTTACCGTCTTTTTGGGTCGAGGCTTTGACTTGGAAACGTAATCTTTGTGCACCCAATTTGGGGTTTCATTTGATTTCGATATTCTTACCCAGTTATCCCGTTCTTCATAGACTTTAACTAATGAACCGTACGACAAACTGCCTAGTTTATTTCCGTTTGGTGCATCTCTGTAATTTAGGGGGTCAGCAGTAGTGTATTTAGTTAGATTAAGGTTATCTACTTGCTTCGGAGCAGAAACTGTTTCTTTTAACAACTCGGCTTGCGCTGGCAGTATATTTGATAACTCAGATAAATTTATCCAATTTTCTGAAGAAAGGTCAATCTTACCCTTGCCGTCCTTTTCCCCATATGTGGTTACAGGTGCGGCGAAACCTAGTTTCCCTATAACATTTCCAGTATTGTCATATATGTTCGCACTGCTTGATTTCACCCAATAATCTTTAGCCATAACTGAAGGAACAGAAGGAATACTTTGCGAAACATTGCTAGGCACATTACTGCCTGTCGTAATAGGATCAGAAGCGGCCTGAGAGCTCAAGATGGCATTAGGCTTAACATCATAATCAAACTCTTGCTTCAGTGTCTGTATGGCCTGTATATTTCCTTGTGCAGCTGCTTTATTCAAATAAATAAAAGCTTCTTTTTCACTTCCAGTTTTAAGTAAAATTTTCCCGTGTTCAAACTCAGCTTTATCATAACCAAGATTTGCGGACATCAAAAGAAAGGCCCTTGCCTCATTTTGCCTTTTCCCGTTCTGAGCAAATAACGCTAAATTGTATGTATCGTATTTATTGTTTTTTACTTGAGGAATCCTCGAGGCAGAGTTTGCAAGGTGACTGCCATCTATAATGCCATAAGGCATAAAGTTGCAGGTGCTAACAACACTTGAACCCATGGACTTTAGAGAGTCATTCAATGCAAAGCTAACAGCAGGATAATAATCCTCTGATATTAATTCGCTTAAAGGCTGACAAATAGACTTGCAGGTTATGGCGGATTGAGAAGTGTTTCTGCCAGCCCTTTCAAGCAAACATGAGGAAATACCAGAGGTGTTTAAATAAGGCTTTATTCCATTAAATTTCTGAGTATTTGATATTGAAGATTTTTTATTGTTTAGATTATCAAAAATATCCCCATATCCTTCACTGTCTTCAATTTGTTTAATCTGGGCATAGGCGAAAGCTGGATTGAGGAAAGTAAAAGCTAATACAACTAATAAAATAACTCTCACATTAATCTCCTAGAAGTACCAAAAAAATAATATTATAATTATACAGCAATAATTATGTGAAAACACTCTGCGTCCCAGCAAGTTTGTCTTTTAGTTACTTAATCTTCTTTAGGTTAATCTGCAGAACAATACACCATAGTATATGGCTATTATATGTGTAAGTTAAAATGATACCGTCTAAGGTCAAAATTATATGACTTGGGTATTAAGCTAAGTGCAAATTTGGCCTTATAAAACATCATTGTTGCTAATCGCACCTAAATCAATACCGTTCCGCATCTGATTTAATACCGGAATTTGTTTTTTCCAACTTGCAAATTCTTTAGTTGGCAGTCGGTCTTTATACTTTAAATGCGTAAGCTCATATTCGCTCGCAAGCTTAACTTTTTGAGAGAACGAGCCCTTATATCGTATTTTGATAAAACCCCTCTCAGTGAGCGTCTTAAAAGCTTCTGAGGCCGTATTCTGTGACATATGTCCTAATTTAGACGACTCCCTAATGGAGAGGCTAATGCGTCCGTTATTTGAACCGTTGTATCGTTCCAGCAATAGGAGAAATATCGCTATTTCCCTTGGATTTAGAGACCTCCAAGCATCTGATTGCACCATCCAATAATCGATTTTGATGAATCTTGTATTCTTACTTCTGCCTTTGGCGTCATGTTTAGCCATTAGAACCCCCATCATATGTATTGGACTGTTGCTGCCTGATATATGCTTTCAGACTGCCTATAGTGTAACTAACTGGACGTCCTATTACCCAGTTAGGCCCCCGCATTTGCTCTGAGGTGCGCCAAAACTTTAGCGTACTGGGCGATTTGTTTATTAGACACGCGGCAGTTTTCGTATTCACTAATGTGTCGTCAGGCAGCTGCCAGTACCTACTCTTTTTTTCTATTATTTCTATTTCACTTACCATTAGGCAAAGCTCCACTGTTAACCCGTCACGGGGTTTTAAAGTTTATTTTAGATAAGGAACGAATTTGCTTTCGGTATGAGCGAAATAATATATGCTTTACCTGTTCAGAAAGAAAATCGTCACTTTCACATCCGCTGTTTGTCTAACCCCTAATTAGCAGGGTGAAGAAATTAATCCATTTTCTACCTCATTGTTGTTTTCGAGGTGGCTAATAGAGAATTGTGAAAATCGCGCAAGTGACACAAGAAACAATGGAAAAGTGCGTTTCTACAGAGAACAAATAATTGGATATCTGCAATGCTGTTCTTAAAAACGAGTTGCTCTTTTTTAATCTTAATCTACTGTAAGCGTAATGCGCATGAAAGACACAATAGAGCAATCTGATTCATACGATAACATAAATGCAAGTATTCGGAGTGCCCGAACAAATTACTTTTCCTTCCTACTGATTGCATTCACTATTGCTTCTTTAATCGTAAGCTCATCGCATTTAGACAAAGCTAAACAATCTGCTGTTCAACTTCCATTGGTCAATATTGAGGTTGATATCCCATTTTTTGTCGCTGGCTCGTCGATAATTATGGTGACTCTTTATGGAGGGCTTTGTCTTCGTCTTTTTTCATTGTTAAGAGAAATACGGAAATTGACTCAATACGACTCAGGAAGCTTGAAACCACTAGATTATAGAAAATCTCTGGTTTCGAAATTTAGTGATTTTAACTTCTTATATATGGAAAACTCTATCCCATATGGCTATTATGAACGAAACATACGGATAGCATTTTTTATAACTACGTTTGCAGTATTGCCAATTAGTGTACTTGCATTACTAAAAACTTGGTTCTTACCTGTTTTAAATACTGTTTTTATAACGATATTAGATTTTGTTATTATTACCGTTTTTACTTTTTCTTTTTTAGTTCTAAGGCCGTTACTAAATTCATTAAATTTAAAAAACTTAACCTCCTACTTAATACTGGTATCCATAGTTATGGGAGGTGTAATAGCTTTATTCTCGTTGCTTATCGCACGACCGCTTCCAGACCTTAAATCAAAAGCGCTAAACAAAGGGATTATTTCATTCTATTGGAACGATTTTGTCTTCGCTCATGGCGATGATAAACCCGGTTTAGAGCGGGCTCACAAGACTTTATTTGGTATACCAAGAATTCGCTATTTAGCCTTAAAAGGCAAAAACCTGTCAGAAGAAATACCGTTGATAAAAGATGTACTTCCAATTGACCTTGTTTCAAAATTGCAAACAGTTGATGCAACAAGAGGTGCGTGGGAAGTATACCGAAGGCAACATATGCCAATTTCTAAAATTCTGACTTCGCAACTCGCATTTTCTGACATTAAAAATACTGAGATGTCAGGATTAAATTTTAATGGAACGAATTTTAATGCCGCATCATTTAACGATGTTAAGGCATTTGGGTCTATTTTTTCTGACTCTTCATTTCAGAATACATATATTGCTATTAGCAATTTCGACGGGTCTATTTTTGAAAATTCGAAGTTTATTAGTTCGGATATTCTTATGGCGAGTTGTAGTTATTGCGATTTTTCATATACGGTGATTCAAGGTACAAGTGGTTGGTTTTCTTCGGTAGGAAGTGATTTTTCTTATTCATTCATTGAGAATAGTTCACTAGCTCATAGGGATTTTTCTGCGGCTAGTTTTGCCTCTTCATTACTTGTTGGGAATCAATTCTCTAACGCTAATATGAGTTTTTCTAACTTTTATGGTGCCAAATTAATTTTGAATGATTTTAGGTATTTAAAAATTAGATACCAATGGGACGCTAAAGAAGAGTCTCTCCTTAAGATTTTTGATGAAAGGAGTGTGCCTAATATTGAAAAAAAAATATATGTGCGAAGTAAACATAATAAGTTTGGTACTAGAGTAGAGAGCAATTTTCCTTATATTTATCAGAAAAATCCTGATCCCTTTGAAGAAGCCAAAAAACTTTCTGAATTAAACGGAAGTGTTCAATACCCTAATTTTACTTTATTAAGTGAAGGCGAACGTCCGAGAATGTTATACAATTCTTTTCCTTCGCATTCAAAGAGCCCTTTCGCATCAAAAAAAAATAACCCTTCAGATTTTACGGCGTTGTTCGATGCCTATAGAATTGGCAGCAGTTGTTATCTCCCTAAAATTGACGATATCAGCGAGAGAAATAAGTGTACAGAGCTGTCAGATGAAGTTCGACATCCTGAAACTTTAGAAATATTAAAGATATTAAATGCGGAGGTTCTTAAACCAGTAAGAGATAGTTATCCAGTTAAAGGCTTTATAAGCAATAGTGGATTAGGGTGTATGCTTGCACTATTCGGAGATGAGTTAGTTCCTTCTCAAAGAGTTTTACTTTGTCCCTACTTTTATGGGTCTGAACAATCTAAGTTAAACCGAAAAAAAATTATGGAAACATTCGAAACTAAATTCGTAATTCATATAAATTCAAAGTTCGAAAAAAATAGCTTAGAAGAAGGTATTAAATTTGCTTGTCAAGATGCCGAAGAGAAGGGACTTCTTTATGATTTATATATTTCTGATGGCCATAACTGCCTAAATGATGTGAAAGAGGGCATAGAGAGAAATTAAAACCTCTAAAGCGAGCCACACACACACACTCTCTCTCTCTCTCTCTTTCTCTCTCGGCTACAGTTTTCGGGCTTTCTCTAACATTTCTTCCCTCATAGCTAAAACTTTCTGTTGACCATTCAGACCTGCTTTATTGATATATAGCATTGTTGTGCTGACGTTTTGATGTCCCATTGCATCCATTAAATCGAAGAGACTCATACCAGCTCTTGCAGATTGGGTGCCGAAGTCATGCCTTAAATCATGAAAACGCAAATACTCAAGATTTGAAGCCTTCTTAATACGTGTCCATGGAGATTTGATATCTTGTAAAGGCGGTCTTTCATTCTCAGGCGTGAACTTTATCCCTTTCCGCCGATTGCCCTTGTATTTCGATGCTGTAGAGGGAAAAATATACCCAGCATTTCTAACCATCGTTGCTGTATCTCCGTTATCATTGATAATGCTAGGTCTTTGACGCCAAGAGTTTATATGGGCGCATAATCGTGGAGGCAAAGTAAGCACATGTTCTTTGCCGCCTTTCTTTCTGCGTGATGGAATAGTCCAAAGATTACCGTCAAGTTCTTCCCATCGCGCCTTTAGAATTTCCTGTTTTCTGGCTCCAGTTATCAGAGCAATATCTACAATAAGACCCATCATAGGGCTTTCTTCTGCAGCAGTTGTCCTCAAAAGGGTTCGTTGTTCATTCGTAATTTCGGGCCATTCATGTTTGGTTTTAATTTTTTTTATTCCGAAACATGGGTTGGATGTAATATATCTGCGCCGCAGAGCAAAATTCATTATTGATGACATAAGCGATAGAATATTGTTCGCACGTCCTCCAGAGCCACCATGTGAACGTAGTTCAGAAAACTTCTTGCTTATAAAAAAATCAATGTCCTCATGCTGAATAGATTTAACAACTAGATTTTCAAATTCTGGTTTTATGTGTAATCGCCAAAGTCTCTCATTATTCTCTTGTGATGAGAGACAATTTCGAATTTTTGCATGGTCTTGCACATACTCTTGATATAATTTTTCAAAAGTTAGCGGGCCTTCGGCCAGTCTTTTTGAGCGTTTCTTGTTTTTTCCATTCTTAACTGCAACTCTTTGTGATGCTGCCCATTCGGTTGCTTCATCAATATTGATTGGTTTGATTTTGTCATGGGCATCTAAGTCAACTTTACCAAAGGTATTTGAAAATATTTCAGATGAATTTGGTATTTTTTGCCAGAAGCTCCAAGTTTTGCTGCCGTTCTTACCTACACGTAAAATTAGTCCTCTAGCGGATTGGTCTAAGAAACGTACATCATAGCGTTTGCCAGTAATTGGCAACTTATCGATTGCTCTGGCTTTTAGTTTTATTTTTGTCATATCTTTGCTCTCAAGTTTTACCGCGGTTTGAATTGGGTTTGATTTTTTTAATCTTTTCCCAATCGCTCCTCACATTTGGGGAACTATAAAGCTTTTAAGTCATTGATAATATTATCTTTTATAACATTACTCAGTCTTTCAACATCGCAAATGTTCGTTGTAATAATCTTTTCCACAGAACTCATAATCCTGAGGTCGTGAGTTCAAGTCTCACTCTCACTACCATTCTTCTCCTTGATTTTTAACGGTTTTTCAGAGCCATGAAAAATGTCTTCAAGACGACTCACACGTAATTCACACGTTAATTGGTCAAAGAATACATCAATCGCCTCTACAGCTTTTTCTAAATAGTCAGGACTATGAGCCGTATATAGCTCTGTAATGCGGTAGCCAGTGGACTTATGTCCCAGTTGTTCCGCTACTTCCCAAGCAGGAACCCCTTGCTGTCTCATGAACCGTGCAATTGTGCGGCGTATAGAATAGGGCATGACTTTTTTATCTAATCCAGCGGCATCCCGTAAGTTTTGCCAAGCGGATCGAGTGCTCTTAATCGGTGCGTCTTTGTAATGGATTAGGTAAGAATTTAAGTTCATGCTTTGTTCTAAATTTAGAAGCGGCTTTATAGATTTTGGTATTTTGACTATTGGCCGCGTTTTAGTCGTTTGCGTTCTGCCTTTCGGGTTCAGATCAATGATGTCACGTTTGAAGCCGATCTGATCGAACTGTAAATCTAAGACAGCCTTTGGCCGCGCCGCTGTCGCTATGAGCATGATCATAAACATTTTGATATGTGGTTTATCAGCGGCTCGAAAGAGGGCGGCAATTTCTGAGATTTCAAGATGTCGTCCGAGCGGTTCAGGTGTTGGTACTTTGACCGTTTCAAAGTAGGGGACGTTTTCAATTTCACCGCGTTTGTACGACCAGTTAAAAGCAGCCTTTCCGATAGTAATAACCTTACGCACCGAGTTTAAACCGAGTTTGCGTTCTGTCTGAAGCCAGTCTCTAAAGATTTCTTGTTGGCGTAGATCAGCCGCTTCTTCGAGCGTTGCTTCACCGTGGAAATCCAACCAGTGTTCGAGGTTCCGTTTAACGCTATCATATGAGCTTAAATGCCGACCATGCTTTTCATAATACCGCGCAAAGATTGAAGCGATAGTCACATGATCACTTGGTTGATTTTTCTTTTGGCATTCCAAAATAAACCACTGATTTAAGCGATCCTTGGCCTCGTTAAAATCTGTCGTGAGGAGTGAAGTACGGCGGGTTTGCTTGGTACGTTTGCAGTACCATGTACGGCACCATGCGGGGCTACGGCTTTGCTTAGAGAGCCAGTAATCACCGACTTGGTATCTTTTCGTTGTTCTGTATTTGGGCATGATTGTCGCGCTAATAAATAGTCGATGAGGTGAAACCCGAAATACCCCACACGGCGTTCGCTTTTTTGGATAAAGCCAATAGACCCGCTATGCCGTAATCGACTCAGGGTAGAGAGGCTAAGGCCTAAAATCTGTGCGGCCTTTGGTTCGCTATAAGTCTCGTAGACTTGGAATCCTTTAGCCTGCGCTATCGCAATATGAAGTTCAGATATTTCAACTGACATCGTGTTTTGATTAAGACAGCAGTATCATACTTGCTTTTTATAAAAGCGTCACTCAATCCGCCTTGACTCATAAGGGTTTTATGGTCGTTGGAATTTGAGAAAGCTAAATCCATTTTCCACAAAATTCCCTTGTTATCGACACTATTTCTGTAAAATAGCATTGCTTTTATAAATAGCGTCACCTCCTTTTTCATGACGAGAAATTACGGCCAGCCGTGGAACAAAGGCCGCAGTGTCGGTGCACGGCGAGCCTTATCCGTGCCTGAAATTGCGCAGATCAGATCGCAATTAAAAAACCATTCACATGACTACTGCCTGTTTATGGTGGCCATAGATACGATGCTCCGAGCCTCGGATTTGTTGAACCTGAAAACCCGAGATGTAATGCTTTCAGATGGGGCAGTTCATCAAAGCTTTCCGTTACGGCAGAAGAAAACATCTCAATCTGTTTTTCCTGTACTTACCCTTGATACGCGTAAGGCTCTTAAGAGCTGGGTGATCGCAAGTCAGAAACGAGAACACGATTATATTTTCACGCGAACTAAAGACCCACATGGTCAACCGATAACGATTGGCTTTTATCGAACACTGATTAAGTCATGGGTTAAAGCGGTTGGTATTCCTTCGCAGAATATTAGTGCACACTCTCTACGACGTTCAAAGGCGATCTACCTTTATCAGCAAGGTGTTACAGTGGAGCTTATTGGTCGTTTACTCGGCCATAGATCATCTGTGTCAACCATCCGTTATCTCGGCATAGATGAAGCTCAGGCGCGAGAAGCCGCGCTCACTCACAACATATTTGACCCAATGCCTGTCCAAGAAAATCAGGCGGGTTTGGCCGATCAATTATGGGAATTACTGGCTCCTAAGCTCGACGAATATTTGACAAAAAATGGAGAATAGGTAGCCTTTATGGTACTTAATATACCTTTCATGGGAAAACTTAGAACTCTCTTGGCAACGGCGGCAGGTGGCTTGGCGTTAGCAGGATGTGCTGATGCTGGAGCAGAGGATAAGAACGCGCCTCAGACAACCACAG
The DNA here is from genome assembly GCA_938007935.1 of uncultured Hellea sp. Taxonomy (GTDB): domain Bacteria; phylum Pseudomonadota; class Alphaproteobacteria; order Caulobacterales; family Maricaulaceae; genus Hellea. Next base: position 48,704 of record CALLMD010000006.1, on the reverse strand, counting down.
CCGAGCTTACGTCAATGGCGGCAGTGGTAGAAGTGAAAGTACGAACACAAGCAGAATGTAGAGCCTTGGTCGGTGCTACGAAAGCTGAAAAACTAACCTGTATGCGAGAAGCAAAAGCGGCCAGACAAGCTGAAATCGCCGCGTTAGATACCAAAATCGAAGAAGGCAACACAACCAATGAAGTGTTAAGTAAAGAGTTTCAACAGATGGCGCGGGAAGAATTTGAAAAGGGCGCACGTCCGCAAAATTAGGAATTTGAGCGTATATCTGCTATAATTAGTGGATGAACTCTTATGAGTTGGCTGGCGGCGAGAGATCACCTGAGTCAAACGCAGATTATTTGCAGGAGAAATCAGACGCTTTAGAGGCATCCACTCAAGAACGAGTATCTTTAAGCGATAGCGTTGATACCTCCCTATTAAGCTTGCCAGAACACGCTCAAGATTACCTACGAGATAAATGTAACTCTTCACTACATTTATCAATGGCGGCACATGAAGCGGCCAAATTACTTATCACTGATCCAGCTATATTAGATGATCCTGATTTCGCTGAATTTGAACTTGATACCTGTATTGAAAACACTGAAATCGCCGCGAAAACAGAAGAGCTAGAGAAGATTGACACAACGACTGAAGTGCTAACAAAATTAAATGAAGTAGCGCGGGAAGAATTTGAAAAGGGTGGCAGTATTGATACCAAATTAGAACGGATTGAAGCGCAGGTGTCGAAATTTGACAAAGCTGAAATAGCCCTGAAACAAATAACCCAGTTTAGAAAGACACTTGCCGATTTACGGAGCGTTATTGAAGACCCACAAGAGCAAGCCGCCTTTGAAGCTATGTTGGCATCTGTACCGATTGACTTAGGCGCGAATGATCTCAACACCATGTTCTCGCCTGTATTAGCTGAGATAGATAAATCAGAAGCATTCTCGGCAGAAACTAAAACACGTCTTCGAGATGTTGTCACAGGCTCAGATGTGCAGGACGTTCTCTCGGAGAAAAATGCTGATGGGGTCTTTAGCAATACCGAAGACAATAAGCGTGAATTTAGATCGGGCGTGAGCGGCTATGCCGAACCGTCAGGCCGACAGATTATCGAAGCTCGATCAGGCGATCATATCGTCACCAAAGACGTTACGGGTTGGTCAGGCGAGGACATTGGCCTAATGGTCGAAGTCATGCATTACTGGCATACGACTGAAAGCTTTGGAACCACGGGCTTTGTTGAGAATATCTACAAAATTGATTTCTCAGTATTGGATAGCGGCGGAGCTTTTGATCCTTTGACCGTTAATCGGTTTCGACAAGTGATTAGTCACATGACTGGTGGTTTTGCAGGGTATGATGGTGACATTGAAAACTTTGAACACCAACAAACCCTTATCCAAAATCAAAGTCGCTTATTCTCTGAAACCCAAACCACCTTTGGCTGGGAAAATAACCAAGCTGGAACAACCAAAGTCTTGAAACGATTGGGATTGGAAAATGCAGACGGACATCCAAACTTAGAGGTCATCGCGGCATTCGGGGATTACACGCAGGAAAACTATGCTTCAGGGCATTCCGATCAGTTAGGGCTAGTGGATTATCTACACCGATTATATCCGCAATTTGTTGATCCTGTTTCTGAAGCGGAGCGAGAAAATCAGAACTTGGATTTTTCAGGCGAAGCATAATCCGTACACTGATAATACATGGAAGAAAATGGAACGGTTGGGCTGTTTAAGAACGACGCAGGGATAATCTATTTTAACATACGCAAAGGCGATACGGGCATACCCTTAGATAATATTTTACCGCCTGAAATGCTCGGTGATGGTTTTGCGGACGCGCCATTGTCCGATTATATCAATCAGCTCTATATCTGGCTGTGTAGTGCTAAACGATGGAACCAAGCCTATAATAAAATCCGTCCCGCATTAGAAGCGGCTAGAAAAACAGGTGAAGGCGTTTCCTTTAAGCCACCTACTTTTGATCTAAATGATCTCAAGCTTAAAACAGCTAACGGAGAAGTGGATTATGCCCGTTTAGCGGCGCTTGCCCAGTTGGTAGCGCCTTATTGGAATAAAACCCCGCAAATAGGTTTGATCGTAGAGATGATCCGCCAAGACTTATCATTGGAATATATGTCGGAATTGTTGGCTTTTTATGACCGATGTAACGGTAATATCCCTGATATCGACAAATGCTTCATGCAGATATTTATTGATCCCAATCTCGATAATACGAGCCAATCGGCGAACAAAGATGATATTGAATACGCGCTGAGTTGGTGCCGCCGCCCTGATGGAACAGGTGAGTTAAAGCAAGAAAACCTTTACTGGAATCTCAACTTGAGAGAGCTTGGTATTATCAATTCGGATGGTCAGATTAATCAAACCATAGCTCGCAAAGTCAGTAATTTTATCTGGTCGGACAAAACTCGTGAACCTGATTATTTTGCCTTGAGAGATCATCTCGACATTCACGCTTCAAAACCGAAGTCAGTTAGCAATCAGAAATCAGTGCCAAAAGCTTATCGGGATAAATTGAAGAAAAGGAAGCGGAAGCAGGGGCGAATAAATCGTAGTAAATAGTGCTAGTTGATAGTTATGTCTTTAGTAGTTTCACAAACACACCCCGCCTTCCAAATTGAAAATTGGTCATTTTGAATTTTCAGATCAACATTTTTCGCCTTTAATTCAACTACTTCAATATTTATCTCTTTCTGTTTTGCATGGGCTTCAGATAGAAGTTTGTACAGCATTGCGTTTGTTTCGACCAAAGCCGCTTTAGCTTTTCTTTCTTTGTCTAATTCTAATTTATGTTGCTTTTCTTTTTTCTCTTTACTCGAAAAACTCTCAAGCATTTTCTTGATACTATCAGATCCACCTGCAACCGCCTTAAGTATCTCGGCGGCGAGCTTGAGAATTTTAAGTTCGGCATTCATTTTAACTTATCGCCTCAATCAGACGCTGGGAATTTACTAAAGCTATCTTGTATTCAGCTTGTCTTTCACGGGACTCTTTGATTTGAAGGTCTAGTTCGGCTTCTCTTTCATCAAGCTCTTTAATGACCTCTGGAACGAGTGCTTCAATACGAGATTTGGCAGAATGAAAATCAAATTTTTCCATAGATGTATGATTATTGGCATAGTTACCGTAGCACAGTTTTATTAAATTACCATATTTTGTAACACTTTCTGAGGTAGCTGCGTTTGGTATTCGCTTTTTAAGCAGAGCATTCCATGATTTCCCGAGGTCATCTGTTTTGGGGAAAAGAAAATCTACCATTGTGTTTAGCTGTTTTATGGCCGTAGATGGGTCTTGTCTCGACTCTGTTTCATTATAGTACACTAGCCATTCTCCAATCGCTTTTTTGCGTTCAGAAAACGAGTTATCGGCAGAAATTAGGCGTAAATAGGCCTGAGTTTCATTTGAATGATCTCGCTTCAGGCTTTCTGATGCAATTTCAGAGCCATCAGAGGGTTTTCTCAGAAGTGAACTTGGCATCAAGGTTAAAGTACTTTTAGAGTTAATGATTCGTTGTATATTCACCATTGTCTATCTCAAATTGTTAAAGCAACTATAAAGTTACCCGTAGATTACAAATTTAAAAGATTTTGCTGTAATATCGTCAAAGTTATAAAGCATAACAGTTTTTATTTTCGCTCAAGTCAAATCTATCTATGATATTTGAATGCATACACCGAGAGGGCGTAGAATTTTTGTCCTATGCAAGAAACACCTCAAACGGCTTCGATCTCAAGACTTAATGACCTCCTCCGCACACAAGGTATTGGCGGGCGAGTAGTCGCAACACTCGGCGTTCAAAATTTAGGCCACGAAACACGTGGCAAGGTTGTTGAAGCAATACGAGTGTACAATAAATTTGAGGAGGGGAATGATCCTTATAATGAGCATGACTTTGGGGCTGTCGAAATAAACGGAGATCAATTTTTCTTCAAAATCGACTACTACGACCCAAGCTTAAGATACGGATCAGAAGACCCGAGCGACCCAGAGAAAACAACACGCGTAATGACGATCATGCGGGCGGATGAGTATTAGTTAAAGTTATCTATCATTTGCCAAGGTAATTTTTTCAGTGCCGTAAATATCATTTTCAAGCATAAGGTCGATCAAATCTAATATTCTCTTTCTGATATCTTGTCGTTTTTCCGAAGCAGCATATTCTCGCGCTAATAGCTCCTGTAATTTATAAAGGCCTGTTCCTCGGCTACCATGTTGATCACCTTTATCAATAATACTTGCGATTAATCGTTCTGCACCGAACACTACAAGTTCCATGACATCACATTCTGCGCTATCTAATGCGTATAGTATGTAAGTTGATGCTTCTAAGTATGCATCTGTTCGGATATATGCTTCCGCCAACTTTAAACAACGATGAAAATCTTCGGGCTTACAATTCCTGAAAACTTCAGAGGCTTGTTCGCCTATTTTGATATTGGGGTCATTGAACATTCTGATTAAATCAGTTTCCGCAGACTTTTCCACTTCGTCCCAATGAAACGCATGTGACAAGATATCAGCATAAAGGATTTTTTCTTGATCGCTCATTTCATCGACGGCTTTGAGCGGTATACCTGAGCGTCCATGTCGAAAATGCTCACAAAACAACCACCATGTCCCAACGGCTTGAACATTTTTATTGTCATTTGTGGTCATCCTGTGGATGCATTTTGAAGCGAATTTAGGCATATTGAAATCGATATATTTTTGCATATTTACGCCATGAAGTGTCGCTAATATTGCTATTGGATCGATTGATCTGTTTCCTATGGTCTTCTGGTCGAAGAGTGTGTGGCAGGCATTTTCATAACGTTTTTTATCGTCATTAAAGAGTGGCGTCATTGCATCAAATATTCTAGCCCTGATGCTTACCGACTTTTCATCGATAGCTTGTGTTTCTACTAAATCCCAAATTTCTTGGTGTATTGAGGAATGATCCCAGCCAATTCGTTTGAGCGTGTCCCAAGCTTTTGCACGCCCTCCATGAACGGATTGTATCATAATGCCACCACCACCTGATCGAACAAGATCATCAACGGTGAGTAGTTTGTTTTTAGAATTATTAGAGTCATCGTCGCTGTATTCACGAAGGTCTTCTCTGCTAGGGCTGTCTCCATTAACGGCATAATCGAAGACTAGTTCTTTTATTTTATCGGATAAAATGAGTGATGAATGAGTCTCTATCACGCTTAAAATTTCGTCTGATAGCTTGGATTTAAAATGTTCATGGATATGAAGAATAGCCGTTCTTGCCACCTCATTATCGAAGGCTTCCGCATCGCGTATACCTCTCAAAACTCCTGAATGGTATAGATGATTGATATTTAGAGGCAACTTTAAAAGTAAAGCTAAGTATCGGTTTGGGTCATTCTTTGCTTGATCTGTGATTACAGAAGATAGCTCATATGCACCTCCGCGCCTCCAATCTTTTCCCTCGTCAGTATCATATTTTAGCATAGCAGAAATTATCTGCTCATCATTCATTCGTTGTGCTTGCTCAGCACCGATAGGCGAGTGAACTCCAATCATACGAACTGAGTTTTCTTCATCAATATGTTCGGTATTAAACTTGTGACTCAGTTGCTGATAACGCCTCCTCCCTTTCTCAGATAAGTTTTCGATGCCGATGAAGTGTAGAATATTCCACTCTCTGCAACCTGAAAAATTTAAGCTTCTCAGAACCGAGTTTTTATCAACCCACTCATTGGCCTCTCCTCTTTTTAATAGGTCCCAAAGCCTCTTTGCTCTTTGAATTTCGTGATCAATAGAAAAAATCTTAGCTTCGATTATATCTCGTAAATCGTTAGATACTCCCAACATGGCTTTACAAGCTATAGCGAACGGTTTCCATTCAGCCCCATCGACTCCAGCTTTTAGGGCATTGTCATCGTCAAGGAGTGAACTAAGCATGTCTCCGAATGTGTCGGAGCTTGTACCAATTATTCCCAGATGTAACCCCATAAATCGCGGATGAAGGCTTGCTGGCAGGCGGGCGAGAGTTTCTCTAGTGAAATCAGGCTCGGTTCTACTTAGCTCACAGAGTGATTTTTCAAAAAGTTGAAACAGGCCGTCGAAACCATGTAGGTAATCTGATCTCATGGACGACATGAGAGAATACCATCTACGGCCTTCTTCTCCTTGTTCGACTGTTTCTCTTACAGTCCTCAATATCGCATCTCTTGTTCCCTCTACAAATGCTCGGGATGACTTTTTCGCAAGCTCGCTTAACGAATGATTGTCCAAGAGCTTAAAATCGTCGCGGTCAAGTAGATTGGCATCGGGATGCATTTCAAACCACGCATCGAACAGTTCTTTTACTAAAGCTCCACATTTTTCAGGTTCATGATCAACCCAAGTATGCAATAGCATCATTATACGGTCACGACCTTCATCTTTGAAAAGATTCTTGGGACGAAATTTTATTACCTGCCCGCATAATTCTAACAGCTCATCATCTGGCTTATTACGTCTGAGAAACCCAAACCAGTCTACAAGCTGCTCTGCTTTTGTTTCATCTTTAGCCCACCAATTCTCTATTAACTTGGCTATTTCAGACGGATGCCGTCCTGCTATTTGTGATAACCAGTTTAGCGTTATACGCGAATTCTTTTCAGAACTTCCATGTAGGGTTTTTTCGATGATTTTTTGCTCATGAAGTAGAGAGAACCAATTTGCGTTTGAGAATAGAACTACTATTTGGAGGCTATTTAATTCACTGTTTCCTAATCCAAGGACGACACCTAGCTCATCGGCGCTAGGATCATCTAATGAGGCGAGCCATTGTGCGATTGATAGCTTTAAGTGGTAACGTACAAACTGACTAATTAGTAAGCCCTTCAGTTGTTGAATGTAATTTGAGTGATCGGCTTCTCGCATAAGCGCAAAAATCTGACGGACTTGGGTTCTTCGGAAGAGATGTTGTTCTCCTGATAAAACCATCTCCAGAACGGATTGTTCTCCAGAAATGAAGGAACGGGCGTAAATGTAATCGAAAAAGCTTTCGTGAAAGAAGTTGATCTTTCTATTTGAAATGACAATCAGGTTTTCTGAGCTTAAGAAGTCACCAGAACCTGAAAATTCATCTAAGATGCTTTCGGGAGCAGATAGCTCCTGTCTATCGCTCATCCATTTTGCCACCTTTTGTAAAGGCGTCATGAGTGACCAAGAGAAGCCGAGTTTTACAAAGACTTTTTCTTTCTTTCTGATTAATTTACCAAAAAGATCAGCACGGTTTTTAAATGAAAAGTATTTATCGCCAGTTTCGATAAAGACAGCTAAGTTAACGGGAACAGATAGCAGCCGTTTTTGTCGTTCAGAAAACTGCGAGCAATCATAGTCTAGTGCCTCTAAGACAGGCACTATTTCTTCATTCCAGTTAAGTAAGGGGAGATCAACTTTGGTAGTTTTATATCCATTCGAGAGCTTCCTAAAGCGATCATCATTTTCGAGATCATAACTTCGACAAATAATAATAACTTTCACAGTTCCGTATTGAGAAGCTTCATCAAGAAGTTCAAACAGACCCGATTTCACAACGCCATTTCGACCTGACACTTCACTAACAGCGTCCAACTGATCAATGATCAGCACGGAAGTTTCTCTGGGTGAAAGAGCTTTCAGTAGTGCTACAGGTGAATCATTTATATCTAAAACGGCTTTGCCTATTTCAGAAGGGTGCCGGCAATCTAAATAGTGATCTACTCTAAATGCTAAAGTAGGAATACCTGCCTCATTAAAGGTATCGATGATTTGTCTAGCGGCGCCTGATTTTCCGCTTCCTGCAACGCCTGCAAGAATTACAATTTTTGAGCCTTCAGAGTCGATAATGTCGGAGCATATAACTTCAGTCTGATTCCTAGTGATTGTTTTGCCGCCTATTCCGAATGGGATATAGGTAGATAAATACCTCTCATTTGCAGCTTGTATTCTCTCAATATTGGATTTGGGACTTGCCCATGCTTTGAATTCAACACCATCTTCTGAGTTGATCCAATTTTTTAGAGTCTCTCTATTGACCCTCTTATTCAAATTTTCTTCGACATGTTTTCGCAAAATCGCGTAAGTGTCGCCATCGACATTGAGCAGTAACCTACTTAGAGCCGTAATGTTCGTATCGATTTCACTTTCGACAATTACTTTGACGTAGATACCCTGCAACAATTGCCATGCATGATTGCTATCACAATCCCAAGTATATTTAAGTTTTTCAAAATCTGAGATTCGACCATCAGCTAGAGCCGACACAAACTCCTCAGGTGAATTTGCTAGACGGGCATCATTCGCGAGTTCTCTGAGGCTTTTAGCATTGTCTTGGGAAATGAAATGACATTGTGCATTTTGATCAGCATCTAGCCGATCCTTAAATGCTTTTAGCAAATTTTCTCTCTGAAGTGCTCCAATAGTCCAGTTACCTTTAGGGGCGTTTATCTTAGTTTGGTGCCACTGTGTAATTTGTGAGTCGCTTAATCTAAATTCAAAACCCTTAAAGTCCTCGTTGATGCCCTCATAAGTAAGATGTTCATAGTCACCAGCGAGCACCAATAGAAGCCTACTGATAGTCCATTTGGCTTCATAGCGATTTCCTAGTTTATCAGCGAATCCTCCCTTTAACATATGAATAGCTTACCTGAATTTTCCTGATTGAATAGTTCTCCAAGTGAGTGTTTGTAGCATCAAACTATTCAAGGCCTTTTCCGAATATGTAACCTGCTAGTGCTCCAAAAATAACCCCAGCACTTGGCGTCATTTTTTCTAAATAAGAAAGAATTGAAACTGCAGATACAAGCAAGACAACTCCCAAACCTTGTAAGACTCTTTCACCAGTAGCATTCTTTCTACTTCGATCCATTATTGAACCTATAAGATTGTCGAGAGCGTTCATAGCATCAGGATCTTTAAGTAAATCCATTATTGGAATCGAAGCTTCCAGTTGAGGTTCAATCTCACTACCTTTTGATTTTATTATCTCATTTCGATTTGTCATACGCGATTGTCCTGATTCTAACTATATTTGAGTTTGCAGAATACTGAATTGCAAGTAAAATCATTTTGCTCTTCTCAAAATAATGAGGCTCTCCGATCTTGGAGAATTTATAACCTCAGAAGCTACATTTTCCGCTCTATAACTGACCTAAGTGCTTTTAGTAAGAAGTCTTCATAGCTGCTAAGGGTGTGTACCCTCACGGGTACCGAGGGTTCGAATCCCTCCTTCTCCGCCATGACTGACTAGACGGCAATTGATACTCAAGGAAATATAGCTTCTGGTGACACTCCCCCGAAAGGGGGACGAACCGCCTCAAAAGTTTTGAAAATAGCGAGACAGCCTCATTATTTTCTCTTTCTTGTGCTATGAAATCCGACGACTTCAACCTTATCTGTGATCTGTATTTACAACACGGAAAAATATTTAAGAACTTCCAACCCGCGACGATCAAAAGCTATCGAAGTACATTTAGCTTTTTTGCTAAAGCCTCCAATGTAGAAACACTGAGTGATCTATCGCCAGAAATCATTGAAAAGTTTCTTCTTGATGGACGTACAAAAAGGAATTGGTCGGTTGTGACATTCCGATCTTATTTGAAACATTTGCGGGCACTTTGTAACTGGTGCGTAAAGAAGAAATACCTACCCCACAATTATACTGATGACATCGATAAGCCACCACTAGAAAAAAGATTGCCCAAATATCTTATGCCAGATGTCTGTGAACAGTTACTGGAAACGGCTTACCATCTTCCTTACACATATAAACTGGAGGGTATCAGAAACAGAGCTATTATTGGGATTATGATTTTTGCGGGTCTAAGGCTTTCTGAAATATCCAACCTAAAACGGTTGGACGTAGACTTAGAAAATGGCGTCATTTTCGTAAGACAAGGAAAATGGAACAAAGATCGACAAGTGCCTATTTCTTCTCGACTGCTTTATTTTTTGTTGGAATACGTTGAACGGAGATCGAAAAAGACCAAGCAAATAAGTTTCTTTACATGTGTCAATCAAGATACACCATTAAGCCCTCGCGCAATTCAGGTGATGTGCCGTAAGCTTAAAGAAAGGTCAGGTATAGATTTTTCTCCGCAAGTTCTGCGGCACACTTTCGCTACACATACTTATCGCGGGTCTCGTGATATTTACGCCGTATCTGGTTTATTGGGTCATTCGAGTATAAAGACCACCCAAGTTTACGCGCATCTTTCATTGGATGATAAACGTGAAAGTGTCGAAAGACATTTGATGAATAACATGGAATGAATAAAGTGCTTTAACCCATTTTAATCAGACCTGCTATCAAGGCAAAAAGCCCTAAAAAACAAACTAACATAATGAAAGCAAATAACTTGATTAGTATGACTGCTTTCGCGGCTTTTCCTTTTCCAACATGTTTCTTTTCTAACCAATTCTCTACTTGTTTTATGTGATAGGTCAGCAACCAAAACATAAAAATTAAGCCGCCGAAAAAGAAAATACCCATTGCTAAATACCAAAAAAACATAGTGGCATTTTCTAAAAGCGGGATGTCTTTCTTAATTACAAAATTTAGCCCGAACAACCCTAGTCCACAAAAGCCAGTTGGAACCATGTAATGAGCTACCGCAGTAGAAATTTTTTCTGGGTTTATCTTTTGGCGAGTATCTGATTTCATAATTTATATGTAATATCGAATATTCATTTTTAAAGGTTCAGATATCATCGTACATTTGCTTCATCATATCGGTGCCATTCCGTGTTAGATGACACTCTCTAGCGATATACCTATCTGTAGTCGTAAATCGATTATGCCCCAAATAACGGGATAGATCATCGCGGGCGATACCGTTTCGGCTCATTTGAGTGGCGATAAAACGCCGAAAACCATAGGCGGTAATTCGAAACCCAAGCTCTTTTGAAACAGTCTTAAATAGTTGCTGTAGACCGCTTGTTTTCCATCCCTCACGTGAAGACATAGAGATAAATAATGGTTTCTCGTATCGGTCTTTATCGAAACGTAACCTCATATAATTTTGATAGGAATGAACAACAAAACTAGGCAATTCGTAATATCGTAAACGCCCTTTTTGTTTGCGGCCATTAATCACCATTCTCCACTCTCCGTTTTCTTGAAAAATATCATCATTGTTCATGCTGAGTAATTCGCAGGGGCGAACACCAGAAAATCGGAACACGTCTACCATTAAAATATTTCGAGCGCGTTCAAGTGCCGTTGAATGATGTCTTCGCCCAAAATGTAGAACTGTCTTCTCAATTTGGTCTAAACTTAGCGGTTTTACATCTGGCGGTGCTTCGCGGCCTTTCTCGATGCGAGCAATATTGTTTTGTTGGATCAAGTTATTTTTATAGAGCCAGATAAAATAGGTGTTGAAATTTTTGAGATAGGTATTGCGCGTGCTTGGTTTTTGGTTTCGTTTTATTTGTAGCTCTAATGTGGCTTGATCCAACACACCTAGTGAATTGGCTTGTTCAATGGTCAGAATGCCCGTGTGGCGCATGATTGTATTTAGACCATCTCGAACTGATTTTATGGTAATAGGGCTTTTCCCTAGAATGAGGGTTTTAAAAACATAGTCTTCCCAATATCGCCAGATCGGTGTTTCTTGATTTCCTATTTCTTGCTCATAAAGTTTTATTTCATCAGGCGATAATAATGAAATGAGGTGCGGGTATTTATTTCGAATTTGTTCTTTCGCATGCTGTAATGTTGGATTTGACATTTATTTTATGGATTAATTTAACTCCCACTACGCGCACCCAATCTAAGATGTGACAGGCTAAAATTAGAGGCTTAATGAAACTGTAATTGAATTTAGTTGGAAATTATTTTTACAGTTCAGTTTCATTATTCGCAAACATCTTCATTTGAACATACACCCGCATATGTAGCATTTTAAAATTTTATTGATTATTTCGAGAACTCCTCTTAAACAACATTAGGGTGCAATTTGGGGCGAAAAAGTGGGCGAAGAACTTAGTCAAAAAATTCAGGATAAATTTGACCTGACCAGCATTCAAGTTGCTGATGTTATGAAATGTATGAAGGCATTGATCATTCATTTTGAACATCTGTCGCAATCTTTTTCAACGGAGCATTTTGTGGAGTTGAAAAAACACAATGCTAAAAAGGTCGCTGCGAAAAAAGAAGGGGGCGTAAATCCCTTCCTCTCTTTCACCAAGCGTTCGATATTACAAAGTTCTGAAAGTAAATCTCTCTATCATGATTTTAAACAGGCCAGAGCTTCACGAGCGTTATTGATTGAATCATTGGACGCCCATAAAATTTCAGGAGACCATAAACGCTCTATCACGACAATTTTAAGTTTGATGGCAGAGTGTGGGGGGCTTGATAATGAGGAAGCTGCCGTTACTGGTCGTCATGCTTTTGAGACATTAACCGAAGCTGGAGTGGAGTAAACAATGGTTGATTTCCGATCAAAAGCAGAAAAAGCACGTGATAAAGCAAAACAGTACGAACATGAGCAAGAAGAGGATTACGAGGCTCGGCTAGCCTTAAAGGAATTAGAGCCTCAAATCAGAGATTATAAAGCTGAAGTTGCGGAGCTTAATAAAGCCGTTTCAGAGCTTCGTAAGGAAAATGAAACACTTCATGAGACCCTAACGGAAACTCTTAAGACGCAAATGCTAGGCGTAGAAGAGGTGAAAGCTATTTTGATTGAAAAAATGGAAAACCTTACCAACGACCTTAATGACGTGCATCGCAAAATTAGTGCTGTTGCAGATAGTGATATGAAGCTTGTTCAGCAGCTTAATGATAATCAACAACAGCGATTAAATCAGCTATCCGAAATAGCAAGCGGCAGCAATTAATGGATTGGCAAGCCGCAGAGAAACGTCAGCAAGATGCCATTATTCGCCTAGAGAAAAGCGCTGAGCTAACGCGTCAACGTCAAGAAGCCAATGATGCTCGAAAAGAACGGCAAAAAACACAATCCGTTTTAATCGAGGGCGCAAATGCCAAAGAGCTAATGGAACTCCAGCACGAGCTTAACAAAGACAATAGGCTGCTCGATCACCAGTTTAATATGGCAGAAGACGCCAGAGAACTTGAACGTGAAGCTTTAGAATTAATCATGAGAAGGCGAGATGATTTTATCCGTCACCATTGGTCAATGGACGAGCAGATTTTGGGATTGGAACTAAGAATTTATGAAAATCAAATCAAAGCCAAGCAAGAGTTGAATCTCTCAAAGCAAGAGCATCAACAAAGTAAAGATTTTGCCACGCATCAGTCAAAGCTAGAAAAAGATGTTTTCGCTTTTAAGGAAAAATATTCGGCAAAGATGAAAGCCTTTGCCGAGAATATTGAAGTGGAGACAATATCCAAGCATTTGAGTGAGCTGTTTAAAAAGGGACAGCTTCCAAAGTAGGGCAGACAATGGGGCGGCCCACCCAGCCGCCGACTGGCAATATGTTTGGATTGATTAGGGTTGACTGATTAAGTTGAAGACGAGGAAAGAGCAGAGCGAATGACGAGGATGAAACGCGAGAAGAAAACACTAGCTCAATACAATGTATTGATAGGAGAGTTTAATTTGAAACTCTCTGTTTTCTCTATATAATTCATACCCTTAGTGAGATCACGGTGTCATGTTGAAAACAACCTTTCAAAACACCTTGAAATTGGCTTCATGATTCCTGATTTTGAACATGAGTTTAAGCTGGCTCTCAAAGAGTTTGGGGTTTCTTTTTCTGACTCTGAGAATGATATTGATGATGCCCAGTTGCTCTGTGGTCACTACAGGCTCATTTATAACCCCAACCTAACTCAACACCTTTGCGATATTGTAGCAGAGCGTACGGGCGCATTTTGGACTTTCACAGAATATCTGAGGTTACAGAGCACTACTCCCGAAGTGCCAATTGAGCCTCAGTTAGAAGATGAAGCCTTTGATCCTGTAAAAATAAAATATGATAGCGCCTCAGACCGAAAAGTTGCTCGCATTTATAGATACCAAAAAGCCTACGCCCAATATGAAGAAAAACACAAAAGCTACCAGAAACTACTCTTACAGATACGCACTATCCGCGCGGCTGGTAAATTTGATGTTGGAGGGTATTTGGATTTTATTATGTCTACCCTTCAAGATAATTGGTCGGACTTTACGCAGAACTTTTTTTTTACGCCTAAGACTTTTTATATCAGTGAGAAAGCCCGTAAAAGTCATACCTTTATCACAGGGGGAACTGGTGCAGGAAAATCAGAAGCTATCAAAACGCTCATTCGTCATTACCTGACGAAAAATACAAAGCCTGCATTGGTCGTGCTCGATCCGCATGGCGATCTGGCACTTGATGTAGCTCGCTTTAAAGAGAATGCTACCAATGACCGTCTCGTTTATGTCTCGCCTAGTCACTTCATAGGCAAACACATCAGTTTCAATCCATTCGACATACAAAGAACGGATGAAATATCGCTTAATCGCGCTCAGGTTCAATTCTTAGGGGCATTAGAGCAAATTATCGGTGAAAAACTCACCAGACCACAGAGGGCACTCCTGACGCCCTGTATCGGCGTTTTATTACATAGGAAACATTCAAACTTCACAGAGCTTGTCCGTTTTATGGATGATAAGCGTAATCGCGACCTTGTTCAGTATGGGCAAAACTATTTACCCAATGCACAGGACAAAGACTTTTTCCAACACCAGTTTTACTCTCGAAATTTTGAAAGTACCAAAGAGGCGCTACGTTATCGATTTGGAGAAATCATACGCGACCCAACCGTAAGAGAGTTCTTGTGTAATCCGAGTACATTTAATCTAGCCGAGTGTTTAGAGGCGGGAAAGCTCATCGTCTTTCATTTCAACCCAGATTATCACACGCAAGAGGCCATTCGGACAACGGGGCAATTAATAAACGCCTTTATCACCAACTATGCAATGAGCCGCCCGAAAACGAAACGCCGACCCATTCATCTCTTTGCCGATGAATGCCAATATTTTGTAAGTTCCAAGATTGAAGAAATTCTAGGCGAGAGCCGAAAGTTTGGATTGTACCTTACCCTTGCCACTCAACGCAAAGAACAAGTTGGTAGTGCTTTACTAGACGCAATCTTTGGCAATGTTGGTTGTTACCTGATTGGCCGCAATAAAAATAAAACCGCTAAGAAGATGGCCGAGGAACACCCCATCAGTGCCGATGATATTCGGGAGCTTAAAAAGTTAGAGTTCTTTCAAATTCAATCTGAACGCCAAGCTATCAAAACCAAGATCAGTATTGTCGGAAACAAACACGCATTAGCTAAAGCTAAGTGGGAAAACCTAAAAGCCACTCAATGCCAAACTTACTATCGAGATGATAAAGAGGTTACAAATAAACCTAATCCAAAACACGCAGAACCACTGCGAAAGCCCAAGTTCCCAATTCCTGATGTCTCTGCCCAATGAGTAAAGTTGTTCAATCACTTTCGGCTAAACCTCTTGAAGCTCTACACGCTTTATCGATCTATCGGTTTCTTACTGTATCTCAATTTGTAAAACTTGGCATCGGAGCCAGTGACGCGTCCGTTCGTAAAAACATATTACCCAAGCTACACCGTTCGAGAAAGCCTCTCGCCAAGAAACGTAAACTTGGTAATTTTCTGCCCGAAGTACACTACCTTACGGAACATGGCGCAAAGCACCTTGCTGAAGTTTACAAACAACCGATTGAAAATTTTCCTTATCCCAAAGGCCAAGTCCAGTTCGGAGCGATGTTTGCAAAGCATCGTATCGTTCAAGTTGATTTCCATATTGGATTTCGGCAATGGGCGAACAGTCGCCCCGATGTAGATATTCTTTTCACGGATATGGACTTCGATATTATTGGCTCACGACGGCAGGGCAATTTTACACCCAAAACGGAAATCAGATTGCCAAACGACTCAACTCCCATTGTGCCAGACGGTATCTTTGGGGTAGCGATCAATGGGCAACCAAGAATCTATATCTTAGAAATTCACCGAACCACAGAGACTAAGGCCGTTACCAAGCAACTTAAGCGCTACATCGAAGTTTTGGAAACTGGAGCTGTTGCTATAAAATATAAGCTAGAAATTTCCCCGCTTATTTGTTCGGTACACATGAAAGAAAATGTTCTTAAAGGTGTAAAAATAGCTTTTATCCAAACAGATAATTTTCATGATTTTAAAAAGGCTTTTCTCTTCAATACTTTTGAACAATTAGGTAAGGATTTATCTCGAGGTTGGGTGTTTACAGACTCCAAAAGTGCAAATCCATTTTTGTTTGATTACGGACTTGAGTCTTAAGTTTACGAATTACAAATAAGAGGTTGCATTTTTATTTTCAGCCTTTGATACTCTTTTTCAAATATTAGGGAGGCAAAGTGTCAACAAGATTAGATGGCAAAGTGCAAAATCAGTACTTATTAACTAATACCCAATCTCTTTTTAATGATGCGGCTGCTGATCCGCATTTAGAGTATAAATCTAGCTGGGTTCCTCGTAAAAGGCTTTTTCCTCCATTGAAGGTTAAAAATGGGCAAAAACCAATCCCTTCAAGGGCTCAAAATAGCAATATAAGAATTGGGTACAATGAGATTGGGCATTATGAAAAAACATTCATTCGAAATCTTAAAGTATCTTCTACAACACTTCATACTTTTCGTTCAGGTTCAGGTTCAGGCAAATCATCTTTTTGTAAGAGTTTAACTAACTACATCAATGTTTGTTCTGCAGGCATTGATGAAGGTTATGTTAGGCCTCGTGCGATATATGTAAATGTTAATCCAAAAGAAGCCTCAACAACAGACCCAGAAAGGCCAAATAATCGTGACGAAGTGGAAATTACAGGTATCTACGAATATCCAGATGCTGTTTCTAAATATACCAAATTTGTTAAGTCTCAAATCATTGCAGAAATTGAAAGCCTATTTCAGAATGATACTGAGCAGATCGAGTTTTTAAAAACTCATTTTTCAAAGAATAATGAAAATAAGAAAATAGGGAAACGTACATCTCGAAAAATTAGATTAATTTTCAACAAGTACATTAGAGAAGACATCTATGATTTTTCAGATCTTTTTTGGCAAGAACTAGAATATGACACTAATGTTTCAGTTTCTGATTTGTTGACAATAATTGGCTTGGTCTCGGAGATAAAAGGTAATTCTACGAAAATTAAACATCCAGAAATTTCTGATGAAGCGACGGTAAGTTTGAGTTCAAATTTGACAATCAACCATGATAATAACCTGTTTGAAAATTATCCACTTTGTATTTTTATTGATAATGCAGATCAATTCATAGAAGTAGATTTGAGAGCGCTTTATGATGACCTGAAAACATTTCAAAGAAAACGTGGAAAAGTATTTTCCAATTTACGTATTATACTCCCTTTACGCCTTTCTAGTTATTCCGAACTTATGGGCACGCAAATAGATGGTGACCCAGATTATTTTGGTAGCGCCGAACCAGTCGATATAATTTTAGATAGAGTGTTTGATGAAATATTTTCTGAGAAATTTGATGTTAACTTGTACGATAAAGATCAGACTTTATATTTATCAAGACTGTTTGAATTAATCTGCGTGATCACAGATCATAAATGTGATTTTTCAAACTTACTATTTTCGATTGCGGGTAGTAATATTAGGTTGGCATTTAAATTAACATATGACTGGTTAACATCGGAAGCTTTAAATCCAAGAATAAACACTTCAGCAGAAGTTATAAGTTCGAGGAATGCTCTAGCAAGGATACTAGCAAATAATTACGCTGAGAACTATGTTGGGTGTATATTCGATATTATCAAGAGTGGCATAGTACAAGGACTAACACACATTGATGTTGCTAGCCAAGTAGAGTCATTTTGTTTGAATGAGCTTAGAGAAACCTCCGCCGCATATGAGGATATTCCCGTATCACATGGATTTCGGGTTAGTAGGATCGTTCAAATTAATGCTAAAAATTCATTGCAAAAAATCCCTTCTGATAATTCGATTAAAGTAATTGTCTTAAGGAACTTCAAGGAATTGCGAAAGCTTGATGTGGACTCGTCCTGGCTAGCGGACTTGCAATATGAAATCGATAAAATAATTGATAATGCTGAACCTGATACTATGGTCATATCAGACATGCGCACTTATCACTTTGCCCTTCTCAAATCTATAAGTGATTTGAAGGGCAAAACGGAAGTGGCAAGAAAACTAGTGGAGGGTCAAAAAAAACACCCCAACGATATTGATGAAGAGATTTATCAAGCTTTGTCAAAACCCTCAAGACAGTCGAGGTTTCATCTTTCTAGCGTTCTACTTTTGCAGTCAGAAATGAGAAAAGGAGCAGAAGAACAAGACTTTTCTCCTGTTAATTTGTTTACTATCAATGGAGATGAAATAAGCGTTTTTCCTATTTGGCTATTATATCACATTAGAGAGCGGCTTTGGAGTAACCAAAAAGGCATGAACTTTAAGAGGATAATTAGAACTGCTTCGAGAGTTGGTATCAACAGAAATGATACTGTAGATTTGCTGATGACTCTAACTAGGCCAGACCGTAGGCTTATTTTCAGTTCAGTCGATGACTATCACCAACTTAAAGTGCATGGTAAAGTAAGTTTGCAGAGAGACTTTCTTCTTTCATGGGCGGGACATGGATACTTAAATACATTGTTGGGTACAACATGTTATACTCAATGGGCGTTTTCATCAATTGATGCATTAATTTATCTGAGTGGGATGTCAAAACGAGAATATTTTAGAACTTACTATGCTCTTCTTGATAAAGAAGAAAATATAATTCCTTTGCCTCTACCAGATATTTTTAGTTCAATTATCAGAAGCATAAGTATTTTGTTACCTGCTGAGGAGTCTATGTTAAGGAATTTACAACGCGGCAAGTTAAATGAAGCGAGTTTTCGATGTGGCTCTCCAATTTCAGATGTATTTTTAAGATTAGGAGGAGCTATCTCAAGGATTGTCTCAATGTCAGAAGCTACAGGAGAGGCAGACAGATATAATGATTTGCGAAATGATATGCAAAGTACGTACAGCTTAATACAATCTTATGAGTACAAAGTGGCCGCTAAATATAAAAATAAAAATAGGGGAAATATAAATGCTATTGAAAACTTCTTGGGATAAACTTTCTTGGAGCTTTTTAGCATCAGTATTATGGCATCCTGCTGTGAAATGGTCAGGCTTTATTTATCCATTATTAGGGCAATTTATAATTTTTAGACTTTCTAAAGAACCAACCGATAATAGTCCGGTTTCATATACTAGGTTGTTAGATAATAGCGTTTCTATAGAGCCGATATTAATGTACTATGGACTATTACTTTTGTCTTTTTCAGTACTCATTTTTTCTCTATTCGCTCCTAAAATTATCAAAGTGTATGGTACAGTTGAGGACCTGTTATTAAGTGGAAGAAAACTTGGTGAAATAGCTCCAGAATACATTCCTGATAGCCAAATTGAACGCACCCGTGAAGGTTTGATAAGGGACTATTGGGTGAAAGAGGAGATATCAAAATTAAAATGGAAAAATGCTGTTCGCGCTCTAGTATTAGTGGGGGCTTTGCTAATTATTATATCAGCGACTATACGTGTAATTAGTGTTACATATTCTATATTCAACCATTATTTATTCTAAAACTAAGATTAACTCATGGATGTTTTTGGTTCTATTTTTACGGAAGTAATCTTCGTGATACCCAAAAAACCATTGGTATCTATTTCCATTTAAGTTAACTTTGCCGTGGCATGCGTTTTTTACAGAAAGTCTTACTTTGCAGACATGCTTTATCAATTCGTCCCTTAAATCGTTAAAGTCAATTTCTTTGTCAATTTGTGATACATTGAATACGAAGTTTTTTTGCTCCAATGCATTATCGAAATCAATTAATTCTGCTTTTATCTTCTAGAAGGTAATTGAATTACTTTCAAAGTCAAATATCTTAAAAAAAGGGGTTAATCCATTTTGATGCAGATTGGCAAGTTGAAACTTGCGTGTGAGTATTATCCTGCGTGCGTAAAATCACACGGTTTTCACACAAAAATAGCTGTGACGTGTGAATTTCATGAATTTTCATGATTTTCAAAAATTCTAAGCCTTTGATATGATTGTTAAAAATTTTTCTGAATCTTAGAAAAATGGCGATTCCTGCGCTCATAATCCTGAGGTCGTGAGTTCAAGTCTCACTCTCACTACCATTTTTCTTTTTAAAAACATATCGTTGCGCTCTCCTCACATTCCATCCACAACAAAGACCATGGATTGACTGGAGAATTTGTCGGAGTGATTTAAGAGACGGGAAGGTTCTATAAAAGGATATTTCATGCTTTCTGATGCTGATCGTGCTGACCAATTAGGGCAAGCAACTCGTGAAAAACTCAAGCAATTCATTGCGCGTATTGAACGGCTGGAAGCCGAAAAAACCGAGCTAGCGGCTGATATTCGTGAGGTTTACGCCGAGGTGAAAACTTTTGGTCTCGATACAAAAGTTATTCGCAAAGTTGTGTCATTGCGTAAGCAAGATGCTGCAGAGCGGGCTGAGCAAGAAGCTTTGCTGGATATTTATATGGATGTTGTTGCAGACCTATAGGTTATAAATAATGTTCGACTTTTGTTCTGTTTGTGATAATCAGCACATATGTCGGCAGATTATGACAAACAAGAATGGCAAGCCCAGCAGGCGGCGCGTGATGACGCGCTAGAAAAGCAGCGCGAAAAATATGCTAAAACGCGCGAGCGCTCTGCGCGTAATGCAAGACGTAAACTTAAACGCCTTCATCGCACGCTGACCGAACAAGGCGAAATTTCAGAGTTTGAAAATGAATTTGGTGAGAGCGTTGTCGAGCGCCTTGATAAATTTGGTTCGGCTTTTCATGACCGAGAAAAAGGGCGGCCAGGGGACGCGCTAAGTTTCGCGCAAAAACGCGTACTCGCGGCGATGAATAAGAAAGTCAAAGACCTCAAAAAGAAGCCAAGCGAGGCTAGTATTCAAGGCGAGGGCCTGGATGCCGATTATGAGCGCACGGCGGATAGATGGAAAAATAAGCCCAAATCCAGTTTTAAACAAAAGGGTTTTAAATCAAAATCTGGATATCAGCCGCGCGTGCGTCATATCGAGGATGATATGCCCGACAATAATTGGCCGCCTAAAAAAGAAGAGCCATATATTCCAGAATATGTCCCACCTAAAAAACCGTTTTTACGTGTCATAAAATAAGGGTTTCAAAGGGCTAAATGTAATGAGCCTGAACACGCCGCGCCCAGCGTGTTCAGGCTCATCTTTCTCCTAGCTTACGCTAGTAAAGAGATGTGGGATTATTTACGGATAGGTAGATAGCTGCTTGAGTCGTAGCTGTTGCCAGACCCATAGCTATCGCCTGAGCTATAGCCTCTGAAAAGATCAATGGAGGCACCAGCATAAGGACTCGTGTAGTCAGATGATCCACCTTCCATACAGGTTCCGTCTGATTGCGCCGTTGTACCTGCCGGGCAATTTGTCGGCGTGCTGCTAAAGCTTGGCTGGCTGTTATAGCTTGAGAAACCGCTATCATAGCTCGTGACAGGCATTGAGCTTGATTCCAGGCATGTCCCATCTGATTGCGCTGTTGTACCTGACGGACAATTTACAGGCGATGAGAAACTGCCGCTGCTACGCGTTGACATAACTTCACGCGTAATCATTTGACGTTTGCATCCATTTTCATCGGTTACAATCTCGCCATCCCAGCATTTAAATTGCGGGATCGTTTGTGTAATGGTTTGACGTTTACAGCCATCGCTCGTGCTGACAATTTCGCCGTCCCAGCATTTATATTGAGTTATCTGACGATAGGTTTGAACGGGCTGCACTGGAGCCATATATGTTCTATATTGAGGCATAGGCCGGGGCATTGGGGCGGCACAAGCCTGACCACAATGACCGCTTTCATAGTCATAAACATCACCGTAACCAAATTTACGTGAGCGCATTTTTGCACTCGGTATAGCGTATGTCTGCGGCGCGCTGTAACGCGGTACTGTCATACCATGTGAGCTTGACGAAGACGACGGTGCAAATCTTGACGAGGCGTATCTTGGTTGAGCCATTGTCTGAGGCAACTGATTATGTTGCCACATCATATTATGACTAAGCTGAGCGCCATGACCACCTTCAAACTCGGCGATAGCTGCATAAGGGTTGGACATCCCGCGCAGTTCAGCAACGTGATTTCCTGCGGAAACAGGTAGAGCTATAACAGACCCAGAGCTGCCGACTAAGAGTGCAATTTTTAATAGTGTATTCATTTTGTCCTCAATCTTTCGATCTATTTGATGTGGATATGACTAGAAGCGGGCTTTGAAGCCGATATTGATGGCATGAGCGTCAACTTGGTCGTTGGAGACCAGTTGCGGTGCTACGAATGGAATAAAGCCTTTATTGTAAACATATTCCGCCCCCACTTCGAGGAAGTCATTGATGGGATACTCAATAGAGGCTGCATGTTGCTGGTTTTTCTGGAAGGTCGTTCTGGTAAACGGATTTCCGAAATCATCACTAATATTGCCCCAAGACCCAGTTGCTGCGATGGCGACGCGTTTTCCGTTAGGGAGCATTGGCTTAATCCGCGCCTGAGCAACAATTGTGCTTAGATTTTCATCAAAATTGATATTGCTAAACTCAGTTGTCGAACCTGTTGGATCCACCAGATATTGCGGAAGAGGTGTGCCATTTGGAGCTTGCGGAATAGCCGCGGCCCAAGGTCTAAGCGTTGTTGTGTATTCAATCATCGCATCAAAGAAATCGCTATTATACTCAGCAAAGCCGTTAACAATACTATTGCGATATTCGATAAAGTTTGCAGGCGGCGTTCCGTTATCACGTTCTTGGAACGTATGGGCCGTCCAGTTATCACGGTAAATGGAGTCGTGTAGATAACCACCGCCAACTGTAAAGGCGCCTTTATTGCCAATGCGGAATTCCTTTTCTGCATTAAAGGCGTAATTGGCAATATTGTTTTCTTCACCCGCAAGACCAACGCGTAGTTGACGTCCTCCAGAGAAGGCTGAGGCTGTCAGCTTCAAACCATTCTTATAATATCCGACTTCAGCAACGGGCTGATCTGAAACTGCCCAGAAGTAATGCGCGCCTTCATTATGGGTAAAGGCGTTGTAGCTATCAAAGTTACCAAAATCGATAGTTTTGCGGCCAAAGGCTGCGTAGAAAGGTGTTTTTTCAAGATTACCAAAGACAACAAAGGCTTTGCGGAGCTGGAACTCGTCCTGATTGCGTCCATATTCAGTCTCTGAATATTCAGGCTGCATATAAACAGTTGTCCAATCGCCAAAAGTCGAAGTGAAAGACAGGGCCGCGTGATCAATAGCAAACACACCTGATTCATCATCTGTTCTGTCTGAGAAGAAGGGGAAGCGCGACAGGATCGGGAATAATCCATCTTCAGAGGTTTTTTGATATTTTAGGCCGCCTTGGAACCCTGCGCCGATATAAAGCGAGTTGTCTTTGAGCTGCCCATTGGCCCGGTTAGCCAAAAGAGTAAGCGTTTTACCTGTCGTATTTTCCTGCCAATCTAGCATATCACGCGAATGATTTGAGTTTGTCCGAACTGTTACGCCGCCAACATCAAAGGCTCGTCCAGCATCAGCATGGAAAGCATTTGCTGCGCTTTGGCTATAATGAACCTGACCGGGATTTGCGAAGCCACGAAGTTGCAAGCCTTGCTGTGTCGCAACATAGCCATTTTGAGCATAGTAATCCTCAGCATTATAATAGCGAACATTTTCTGTCTGACCTTGTGGCGCTTGAGCATATGAGCTTGGCGCATAATTTGATGTATAATATGTCGGCTGAGATTGCGCTTGTAGGCGGTTTTCTTGCCAAGACATCGCGTGGCTCTGTGGCTGGACGAACCGACCTTCAAATTCACCTATTGGCGCTTGTGGTTTAAACATACCGCGCAGACCAGCCATTTGATGGTTGGCTGATACGGGTATTGCGATAGCCGCAGCAGCCGCGCCCGCAAGTAGTGTAAATTTTAGTGCAGTTTTCATGATATTTCCCCTGAAACTATGCTGATTTGACGTTTTCAACGTCGAGTTCGTGTTCGCGGACTTTGCGATACAGTGTTGAGCGCCCGATCCCGAGACGCCGCGCGATTTCGCTCATATGTCCCGAGTAATTTTCGATTGCGAATTGAATTAAGTCGCGTTCGATATCTTCTAAAGTTCTTAAGTGGCCCTCTCTGTCGACGAAGGTCACGGATGGATCATTGTCATCAGACACATTTGCCACAAGTGATGATAAGGGATCATCTGCCTTAGCTGACATTGTTGGCATTAAGCCTGTGATTTGTGGAAAATCTTGCGGCTTTAACTTGTGCCCGTCTGATAAAATCATGGCTCTGAAAATTGTGTTTTCAAGTTGGCGAACATTGCCCCTCCACTCATATGATTTTAGAAGCTCGATTGTTTCGTAATCCGCGCCCACAACGTTCATTTTTTCCTGTACGTTAAAGCGCTTGATGAAATGCTCTGTCAGAGCAGGGATGTCTTCTGCGCGCTCACGAAGTGGGGGCACAGCGATTGGGAATACATTCAGACGATAATAAAGATCTTCCCTAAACGTACCGTTCTTGACGGCCTCAGCCAGATCGCGGTTGGTTGCCGATATAATCCGGACATCAACAGGTACAGTGCGTTTAGACCCTATAGGATCGACTTCGCCTTCTTGCAAAACGCGTAGGAGCTTGACTTGCATGTCCAAGGGAAGCTCACCGACTTCGTCCAAAAAGAGCGTGCCTGTATGGGCCTCTTGAAATTTACCTAAATGTTTTGCGTTTGCGCCTGTGAATGACCCTTTTTCGTGACCAAATAAGATAGATTCAACCAAGTTTTCAGCGATGGCCCCGCAATTAACAGTTACAAAGGGCTTATCCGAACGCTCTGACGCGCCTTGTATCGCTCTGGCTATAACTTCCTTGCCGACACCGCTTTCACCCGTGATGAGCATGGGGATATTGGCCTTTGCCCCGCGTTCGCCCATAGCAACGACTGTGCGCATCGTGCTGGCATTTCCGATTAAGTCTGAGAATTGAAGGCCGCCAACAGTTGTCTTTTTCAACCGTTTAACTTCGCCCACCAATGTTTTCATAGCGAGGGCATTGCGTATAGACACTATAATTCGCTCGGGCGCTGCAGGTTTAACGACAAAATCGCGTGCACCCATTTGCATCGCCTTAACGACGGTATCTATAGAACCTTTGCCAGTTAGGACAATTACGGGAAGATCGGCGCGTTTAGAGGCTAACTCTTCGAGCGTTTCCATACCATTACGGCCAGGCATAATCAGATCTAGCAACATAACATGGATGTTGTTGCCGTCTGGACCCAGCGCCATATCTAGCGCTGTGTCGCCATTATCGGCTTGTAATGTCGAAAACCCGCTTTTCTCAACGACGGCTTGTAACAAGCGTCTTTGAGTCGGGTCATCATCAACGATGAGGACCGTTTTACCCATACTATTCATCCTAATACCGGCTGAGTGGTCTCAGCTCTTGTGCGTTGCAATATGAGACAAAAAGGTGAAGTTCTGGTTAGGATGTAGGGTTAATATTTCATTTCTAATATTGTCCTATGCGACGTCTTTGCCATTGAGGTGCTTAGCGCTGCATGATAACGAGCCTTTGAATAGAAATGTCTAGAGGGACTTAAAATGGCAGCTGATCATTCTGATTACGTTAAAGGAACAATGGGTGTCACGGGACACAAAAAAACTTTTGGCGGTTTCATGGGTTTTACCGTATATGGCGGCGCAGCGATTGCGCTTTTGGTAATCTATCCAACACTTGTTTTCGGAACACCTTTAGGCTGGTTTGCCTCACTTATCACGACATTGGTCATAGGTTTTATTTTAGGAGTTGCTCTCAAACTTAAAGGCGGTTGGTATGTGGGTATGATTGCAGGCGCAATTCCAATAGCCATTACCAGCTTTCTTTTGGCCCTATGGCATACAAGTACCTAGATATTCATTTTCACGTCTAAGCAGGCTTTGTATTCCATTTATAATGGTTTCACTTTATAATGGTTTCACTCACTTACCTTAAGGGGCAGTCATTTGAAAATAGCAGTTTTAAAAGATGCGGATAGTAAGATTGGTGATAACGCCGAAGCTCGCGTGAGTGCAGCCCCAGATACAGTTAAAGGCTATGTCGCCTCTGGCCACGAGGTTAGCGTGGTGAAAGGCGCAGGCGAAGCCGCCAATTTTTCTGATACCGATTATAAAGACGCAGGAGCCAAAATCGTAGCATCTAATGCCGCGGCCGCCAAAACAGCGGATTTGGTCATGTCGATTACGGGTCGCGATGCCAAATTCGTGTCTGGCCTTAAAAAAGGCGCAGGTATTACGGGGCTGATGAACCCTACAGATAATCCAAAATATGCTAAAGCTTGCGCCAAAGCGGGCGTGACGGCATTTGCCCTAGAATGGATACCGCGTATCTCGCGCGCGCAGAGCATGGATGTGCTCTCCTCGCAATCTAATCTCTCGGGTTACCGTTCGGTAGTTGAAGGCGCAGGCATTTATGGTCGGGCCATGCCGATGATGATGACGGCTGCGGGCACGGTTGCCCCGGCCAAATGCTTTATTATGGGCGTAGGTGTTGCGGGGCTTCAAGCGATTGCAACCGCGCGCCGTCTCGGCGCTGTGACAACCGCGACTGATGTGCGTCCTGCAACGAAAGAACAAGTCGCCTCACTCGGCGCAAAATTCATCGCCGTAGAAAATGAAGAATTTAAAGAAGCCGAAACTGCGGGCGGTTATGCCAAACAAATGAGCGCGGAGTACCAAAAGCTCCAAGCGGAACTGACGGCCTCTCACATCGCGAAACAAGATATCGTTATTACGACGGCGCTTATCCCGGGGCGGGCCGCGCCTGTTCTTGTTACGAAAAAGATGCTCGATACCATGCGTCCGGGCTCTGTCCTTGTTGACCTCGCGGCCGAGCGCGGCGGTAATGTCGAAGGCTGCGTGGCGGGTAAAATTGTAACAACGAAAAATGATGTGCATATTGTGGGCTTGCTAAACTGGCCGAGCCGTATGGCCTCTGATGCGTCTAATATGTTTGCGCGTAATCTCAAAAATTTCCTTCCGCTCGTCACCGCCGAAGATGGCTCATATGCGCCAGATTGGGAGGATGATATTATCCAAGGCTGCGCGCTCACGCGGGACGGGGCCGTTGTCCATGAAAGATTAAAGGGCTAAGATGATGATAGCTGCATTAATACTCGCGGGAGGCGGGGCTGTCTCTCCTTTCATCTTCCAATTCACAATCTTCGTACTTGCCATTTTCGTGGGTTATTATGTTGTGTGGTCAGTCACGCCCGCGCTTCACACGCCGCTTATGGCTGTGACCAATGCGATTTCTTCTGTGATTATTGTGGGCGCGCTTATCGCTGTGGCCGCAGGTACACAGGGCGGTTCATCACTTTCCACATGGACAGGCGTTCTTGCCGTAGCGCTCTGCGCGGTGAATATCTTTGGCGGCTTCCTCGTCACGCAGCGCATGCTCGCTATGTATAAGAAAAAAGAAAAACCAGCGAAAGTGGAGGCTAAGTAAATGCCGCAGCTTTCAGCTAATCTCGCCGCGGTCCTTTATACAGTCTCAGCGGTTCTCTTTATCCTAGCCCTTCGTGGCTTGTCCTCTCCTGAGTCTTCACGGCGCGGCAATATGTTTGGCATGGTTGGTATTGCCATTGCGATAGTGACCACGGTTTTGGTCGCAGGATTAAGCGGAACTGGTTTTTTATTAGCAGCGGGTGGTCTCGCGCTTGGCGGTGCCCTGGGCGCTCTAATTGCTAAGAGAATTCCGATGACAGATATGCCGCAATTGGTTGCGGCCTTTCACTCCCTTGTGGGTTTGGCGGCGGTGCTCGTCGCGGTCGCTGCCTTCTTTAGCCCTGATAGTTTCGGTATTATGACAGCCAACGGGATTAAACCCTTTAGCTTGCTTGAACTTGCCCTCGGCGCAGGTATTGGCGCGATTACATTTTCAGGCTCGGTAATCGCCTTTGCCAAGCTGAACGGGAATATGTCGGGCGCGCCGATTATGCTGCCGGCACGTCACCTGATTAATATCGTCTTGGCCATCGCCATTGCTGTGGTCATTGCAATGTTAATGCAATCTGGCGGGGCGGATCCAATGCTGCTCTGGATATTGCTCGGCCTGACCTTTGTGATTGGTTTCTTACTGATTATTCCTATCGGCGGAGCGGATATGCCTGTCGTTGTCTCTATGTTGAACTCCTATTCAGGCTGGGCGGCCGCAGCGCTTGGCTTTACGCTTGGCAATCTCGCCCTCATCGTAACAGGTGCTCTGGTGGGGTCTTCCGGCGCTATCCTGTCTTATATTATGTGTAAGGCGATGAACCGTAGCTTTATTTCGGTTATCCTTGGCGGCTTTGGCGCAGACGGCGCAGCGACAGCAGCGGGCGATAAAGAACAGCGCCCTGTGAAGCGCGGCTCTGCAGAAGATGCGGCCTTTATTATGAAGAACGCCTCTAAGGTCATTATCGTGCCGGGTTACGGCCTTGCCGTGGCGCAAGCGCAACATGCTGTGCGCGAAATGGCGGATAAGCTTAAAGAAGAAGGTGTTGATGTCGTCTATGCTATCCACCCCGTTGCGGGGCGGATGCCGGGCCACATGAATGTGCTACTTGCCGAAGCCAATGTGCCTTATGACGAAGTGTTTGAACTTGAAGACATTAACTCAGAATTTGCAAATGCCGATGTGGCTTTTGTGATTGGCGCGAATGACGTGACCAACCCAGCGGCCAAAATAGACCCACAAAGCCCGATTGCGGGCATGCCAATATTGGACGTCGATAAAGCGGCGACGGTTCTCTTCGTCAAGCGCTCGCTCTCGCCGGGCTATGCAGGTATCGATAATGACCTCTTCTATGAAGACCGCACCATGATGCTTTTATCTGATGCAAAGAAGCTGGTCGAAGAAGTCATCAAGGCGCTATAATTTATGAAATGGCTAAAGCGAATTGTTTTAGCCGTATTCAGTTTTTATCTTGCTTTGGTTGCGCTTGTTTATACGCTGCAACGTAATTTTCTTTATTTTCCGCCTCAAATTTACCTCACGCCAGAGGCGGTCGGGCTTACGGGGTTTGAGCAGGTTAAGATTGAGGGGGCGGACAATATAGAGCTAACCGCGTTTTGGGCGCCTCCTGCCACTGATGAGCATAAGGTGGTTATGTTTTTCCACGGTAATGGCTCGGCGGTATATAGTAATCACGACATCTACCGTGACTTAGCGGCCAATGGCATTGGCGTTCTTGGCGTTGGCTATCCAGGTTATCCTGGCAGTGATGGCCGCCCCTCTCAAAAGGACATAGAAATCGCCGCTGCCTTGCAGCGTGACTTTATCATTAATCAGGGGATTAATCCTGAAAGGCATGTTTATTTCGGGACCTCTCTAGGTTCAGGCGTCGCGTCTCAACTGGCACAGCAACACCCGCCTGCATTACTGATATTGGATGCACCGTTTAATTCCATCCTTGATATGGGGCGCCGGCAAATGCCGTTCTTGCCAGTCAAGCTTCTTATGAAGGATAAATATCTGTCTGATCAGGCCCTTAGCGGGCTGAATATCCCGCTGATTTGGATGCATGGCACTGACGATAAAGTTGTGCCTCTTTCTCAAGGGCAAAAATTATATGATGGTTATAAAGGGCCTAAATCTGCCCATATTATAGAAGGCGGGCAGCATACAAATCTTTGGTATTTAGGTGGTCGCAAGATTGTCCTAGAGGCTTTGCAAATCTTCAAATAAAACCAATTGCTTGATGTCGTCGTAATTAACTCACAATCGACATAATTTTTTTGGAATATTCATGACATTGGGCTCTAACGCGATTACACTCCTAGAGAGGCAGCAAGTTAATTGCTGGCAGGAGACGTCCAGCATGTCTAATAAGAGACAAGCATCACCAAAATCGATAAGCGCTGCAAAGCGTGATGCGAATTGGCTGTACCAGATTTCAAATCATCAAGATGCGCAAGCGCTTTCAAGCCTTTTCGAAGTTTATGGTCCTAAGCTCAAAGGATGGTTGATGGCGCGCGGCGTCGGATCTGGGACGGCCGAAGATATCGTGCAAGATGTCATGATCAAAGTTTGGACAAGAGGCAGTTCCTTTGATCCTGAAAAGGCTTCATTTGCGACTTGGGTTTACCGTATGACCCGCAATAGATGGATAGATCACAAACGCAAACATGGCCGTATGGATGTCAGAGATCCTGAGCTGATGAAAATAATTGCTGATGATGAGGTGCCATCGGCTGAAGTCAATTTCATGGCGAGTGAAAATTCAGACAATTTAAAAAATGAAATTAGTCGGCTAAATAACAATCAGCAAGTCGTGATTAAAATGGCCTTTATGGAATTTAAAACCCATAAAGAAATTTCAGAGGAACTTGGCATTCCAATCGGAACAATAAAAACCCGCGTTCGAAGCGCCATTCAGGCCTTAAGGCGTAATATGTCGAAAGGCGGGTTCTAGTGACACCCGTGCAGTCAAATAAAGTTCTCATCTCTGATAATGCGCTCTCGGATTATGTGGCAGGTAAGCTTAGTCTTGCAAAACATCTGATGATTTCTTGTCAAAAAAAGATGTCTAAGGATGTCGCGTGCCTAATCGCCTTAGAAGAAAGCTCTGTGGGGTCAGATCTGACGGAGACATCGAATGTCCCTTTATCACCGTCTTTTCTTTCCAGCGTTATATCGGCTTTACCACAACAAGACCGCCCGAGCTCCAAGACGGCAATATCCGTGAATGATAATGACCCTGAATTGATTTTAGATAACGCTCTCACGAATATAAAATGGCGCGGATTTATTCCCGGCGTTGCTGTACATGATATTATCGGTGATCGCCGTTTTGATGGACATGATAGACTTTATCTCTTTAATGCCAAAGCAGGGTTAACGGTTCCCGAGCATTCTCATCACGGTGAAGAGTGGGTGCTTGTTTTGAAAGGGAGCTATACTGCAAATGGCCAAGTTTACCGCAAAGGTGATCTTCATATTGTAAGCGATGATGAAACCCATCGTTTACAAGTTTCTGACGATGAAAATTGCATTTGCTTGGCGATGACCCAAGAACGTATAAAGATGAAGAGAGTCCTGCCACGTATCGCGCAGACCGTCATCGGATTATAACTCCAGCCCAGTTAGGCTTTTTTCTTAAGGGCGGCTTTTAGGGATTTCACCTCTTTGCGCAGGGCTTCGACCTCGGTCTGTGATTTTTCAAACATTGTCTTTAAAACTTCAAACTCATCGCGCCCAACGAGGTCGAGATCGGCAATCATGCGCTCAGCTTGAGAGCGGCCAATCGCTTTGACTTCATCACCTACGCCTTTAACCGCGCCAACAGCATTGGTCATTAAGTTCGTTAAATTATCTAGAGGGCGAGATTTGCTTTGCATGATCGTCTCCGTTTTACCTTTCTTTCAAGATAGGTGCGCGCTATCAGAATTTCTAGTAGTGAATCAGAACAAACTGACGCGGGCAGATTAAAGACTCATCCATGATTGACCTTATAAACGCCATACCCTTTCCTGACTGGATTAGCCCAGATGTGATTTCTATCGGAAATTTTGGAATTAAATGGTACGGTCTAGCCTATATTGCAGGGCTATATGGCGCCTATTTTTATGCCGCCAGCCTTGTCAAAAAACGAGATATTTGGATTGCGAGCGGGGCAACGCGCCAGCCTGAATTAGTCCCGACAAAAATCATGCTTCAAGACCTGATGTTTTATTGCTTGATTGGGATTATTGTCGGCGGCCGCCTTGGTTATGTCGCGCTTTATAGTCCTTCAATGTTTATTGAGGCCCCGCTTGATGTCTTTAAAGTCTGGCAGGGCGGTATGGCCTTTCATGGCGGGTTTCTGGGTGTCTGCGCCGCCGTCATCTACGCCCATTGGCGTAAGAAATTAGGCCTAGCTCGCATTGCTGATATGGCCGCTGTCGGCGCGCCCTTAGGTCTTCTCGCTGTTCGGTTCTTTGGAAACTTTTTTAATCAAGAGCTTTATGGGCGCGTGACCGATGTGCCTTGGGCGTTCATTTTTGCGACGGCCCCTGATAGCCAGCCGCGCCATCCAAGTCAGCTTTATGAAGCTTTTTTAGAAGGTATCGTGATTTTCCTTGTTCTTCGAATTTTATGCCTGAAATTTAAAGCGCTGACCAAACCGGGCCTGTGTGCGGGTATGTTTGTCTTTCTCTATGGCGTGTTTAGATTTTTCATCGAGTTTTTCAGAGAGCCTGATGCAACGCAATTTGGAGCGCTAACTCGTGGTATGACATATTCACTGCCTATGATTGTTATCGGACTGGCCGTAGTTATTTGGGCTGTTCGCCGCTCACCCGTCTCGCCAAAGCGCGTCAATGATGAAGCGCAAGCCCCAGAAGCGGCTTAATGAGCCGTCTAAGAGAGCGCTTAATAGCAAAGATTGAGGCCGAAGGCCCGATTTCTGTCGCTGAATATATGACGCTCTGCTTGCTGGACCCTGTTGATGGGTATTACCCGACCCGGGACCCGCTGGGCAGTGATGGCGATTTTATAACCGCGCCAGAAATAAGCCAGATGTTTGGCGAAGTGTTAGGGCTTTGGTGCATTCAAAGCTGGCAAGATATGGGACGGCCTGAAACGTTGCAGCTCGTTGAATATGGCCCGGGCCGCGGGATAATGATGAGCGATATTCTTCGCGCCGCAAAACTTGCCCCAGATTTCCTCAACGCCGTACGCGTGACCCTCATCGAGGCATCATCTGCGTTAGAGGCTGTTCAGGCTAAAACTCTGGCTGATGCGCCTTGTCCTGTTAGCTGGGCCTCCGATATTGCCAGCGTTGAGCCCGGCGTAACCCTTATCATAGGCAATGAGTTTTTGGATTGCTTGCCTATCCGTCAGTTCATTCAAAAAGACCCTTTTGCAGGGGCAGGGGGCTGGCAAGAACGTATGGTCACTTATGAGGAAAGGCAGTTACGCTTTGCCGTCTCGCCGGTTGTTATATCTGAAACCGTGCAGCAGATATTACCTGCGGCGCAGAGCGAAGCCAAGACGGATGAGCTGCTTGAGATATGTCCCGCAAATGCTCAGATATTAGATCAGCTCAAAGCAAGGTTCGAAGATAATTTGGGCCGCGCCCTATTTATTGATTATGGACCAGAAGCTACGGAATTTGGCGATACCTTACAGGCCCTAAAACGTCATGAAAAAGTCGGCGTATTTTCTGATCCAGGCAATACGGATTTAACCGCGCGCGTTGATTTTGGGGCGCTTGTTGAGCTTGCACATAAAATCCAGCTGGCCGTGACGCCGCCTGTCTATCAGCGAGAGTTCTTATCTAAGCTTGGCCTCGAATTACGCGCCGTCAGTCTGTCGCGCGCGAAACCTGAGTCCAAAGACAAAATAGGGCGGCAGTTACACCGCCTCACAGCAGCCGATGAAATGGGCGAGTTATTCAAAGCGATTTGTTTTCAATCCGACGGCCTGATGGTGCCGCTTGGCTTTAGAGACATTTTATGAGTGTGTCGTTCAAAACGCATGAGTATTTATCCCATGATGGCGTTGCCCATGGGTTTTTTGGCCGCCAAGGCGGTGTCTCCCAAAACCAATATGAGAGTTTAAATGTCGGGGCCGGGTCTGATGATGCTTCTGACAATATACAAGCTAACCGGGCCTTAGTAGCGGGCGCATTAGGCACGTCAGTAGGCTGCCTGATGAGCCTGTCACAAATTCATAGCGCTGATGTTCTTATTATTGACGCGCCATTTACGGACCCAATCTCTGGGGCTTTGCCACAGGCCGATGGATTTGTAACTAAGACCACGGGCTTGGCCATCTCGGCTTTATCCGCAGATTGTGGGCCTGTGCTATTTTCTGATCCAGAAGCCAAAGTTATAGGTGCCTGTCATGCGGGCTGGAAAGGCGCATTGTCTGGCGTCACGACAGAGACGATACGGGCTATGGAAACAATTGGGGCCTCGCGCGAGAATATCCGCGCTGTGCTCGGGCCTTGCATAAGCCAGCCCAATTACGAAGTGGGTCATGAGTTTCGTGATAGCTTCGTCGCCGAAGACGAAACATATGATCGTTTTTTCAGATTAAATACTGAAAGCGATAAGCCTCATTTTGACTTAAAGCGCTTTATACTCGCAAGGCTCCATGATGAAGGCCTCACCCGAATCGACGCTTTGCCGGACTGTACTTATGGCCAGCCAGATGACTATTTTAGCTATCGTTATAATACGCATCAGGACGTTAAAGGGTATGGCCGCAATATATCCGCAATAATCCTCACTGAGTGATTTACATCGCTGTCTTTGGGTCTTAAGGAAGCCCCAATAAATATAGCTCCAAAGGTGAATGAGCACATGAAACTGATCAGCGGAACCGCCAATGAACCCTTGGCGCGCGGCATTGCCGATTTTTTAGATGTACCTCTGACCTCTGTTGATATTGAGCGTTTCCGTGATCAAGAAATTTTCGCCAAGATTAATGAGAATGTCCGCGGGGAGGATATTTTCCTTATTCAGCCGACATCGGCTCCCGCCAATGACCACCTTATGGAATTGCTTATCCTGATTGATGCTTTGGTCCGTGCTTCGGCGCAGCGTATAACAGCCGTTATCCCTTATTTTGGCTATGCGCGTCAGGACCGTAAGACGGGCGGGCGCACGCCAATCTCAGCCAAGCTTGTGGCAAACCTTATTTCAAAAGCTGGCGCGCACCGTGTTTTAACGGCTGATCTACACGCGGGACAGATACAAGGCTTCTTTGATATCCCGACGGATAATCTTTTTGGACAGCCCGTCTTTGTTGACGATATTAAAGACAGATTTTCGAAAAAAGACCGTGATAGCCTTTTATTTGTCTCCCCCGATACGGGCGGGGTTGTGCGTACGCGCTCTATCGCCAAACAATTTGATGCCGATATTGCTATTGTGGATAAGCGCCGTCCCAAAGCGGGCGAGAGCGAAGTCATGAATATTATTGGTGATGTCGCAGGCCGTAGCTGTATTCTCTATGATGATATTATTGATAGTGGCGGCACAATCTGTAAAGCGGCCAAGGCTCTTAAAGATCAAGGCGCAAATAGCGTGTCAGCCTATATTACCCACGGCGTCCTTTCTGACCCGGCTGTTGAGAGCATCACGAATTCACAGCTGACAGAAGTCGTGATTTCTGACTCGATTGCGCAGCCGCAAAAGGTCAAAGATTGCGAAAAAATTCGCGAAGTGTCGGTCGCAACCCTTATGGGCGAAGCTATCCGCCGTATTGCCAATGATGAGAGCGTGTCTAAGCTCTTTGGTTAGGCGGATTTTGATAGGTCATGGGCAGCTGAAATTGCCCTCGCATTTTTTGTCTTTTCTGCTAAAACGCCTCTAAATGAGTCTATGACATAAGGGGGACTTTACATGTCTGATGAAAAACAAGCCGCAGAAACAGCTGGCGAAACAGATATTACCAAAGCTTGGGCCGCCACACAGGACCAAAAAGGTAAAGCCAAAAAGCTTCGTATTTTTGCCTCTCTTTCTTGGATCGTCGCCATAGGCGCAGAGATTTTCGGGGTTATGATGCTCCTGAAGAATAAGTTTGATGACGGTAACCTCCCGCTTTTAATTGGTATCCTAATCGCTATCGCTGTCTTCGCGATTGCGGGTAGCTTGATGTGGAAAGCGGCCAATAAGCATGACCCTGCGACAAAAGCCGAGCCGTTCAAGTTTTTCGTTCAAAACCAACTGGGCGCCATTATCACGGTGATTGCCTTCCTTCCGCTATTGGCCTTGATCTTTCTTGATAAAGATATGGACCCCAAGAATAAGAAAATCGCGGGTGGTGTCGGCGTTGCTTTGGCCGCTTTGGCTACGGTTGTCGGGGTTGATTTTAATCCGCCATCGACTGAACAATATACTGAAGATATGAATGCTTGCGCCGCGCAAATCAAAGCCAAGCAGCCGACCACGGCTTGCTCACCAGAAGTCGCGGCCCAAGCGCAAGATATTGCCAAAGATACAGAAGCCGTAGCTGAGGCGACAAATGGTCAAGACGTTGTTTACTGGATTGCGCCCAAAGACGGCGCTAAAAAGTCAGCTTCAAAACTTGTTTTCCATCTTTGCGAAGATGTCAGTACGCTGCGCGGTAAGGTCGTCAATAGTGGCTCCGTGACAGAGGCCTATGCCCAAAACGCGGTTCGCCTGACCAAGCAAATCGCCATGGAAAAACGCCAATGCGGCTTCGCTGAGGCTGAGTAAAACTACTGGTGCGGTTATCCGCACCTCATAGCAGCTGAAATATGAATAACGGGGGCGAGGCCGCCTCCGGCTGTTCGCAGGTTTGTGGTCTGTCCTTGATAGACCCGCGCTGCAAATAAAAGCGGCTTACCGTCATAGGTGTAAACTCTGACATCAAATTTGAGCGAAATTTTTTGACCATTCACCGTCACAGCGCGTAGGGGTGGTGTGATTAAATCCTGCGCGATATATCCGCCTTCTAGAATTTGCAGCCATACTTTCTTTGTGAGTTTTGCCCCGCGAAATGCCCCGCGACTACCAAAGCCAGACTTTGGTTTTAAGAAAAGCTGACGTCTTTGCTCCCACATCTCGTCGGCGTTTTCTGGGGTCACTATAACCGTCTTGGGAATAGCCTCTAAGGTTTTACGAAGGGCGGCGGAGGCTCCGTAATCGGCAAGTTTTTCTTGGTCACTAAGTAAGGTCAAATTGCGCTTATCAGCAAAAAGGGCATGGTGATGCGGGGCAGGTGTTATCACGGCGGCCTCCGTTTCATAGGCCTGTTTTATTACGGCGTTTTGCGGTTCGGTCAGATCAAAATCAGTAAGACGATTATAGACCAGATCAATTTGAACCTCGCCGTAATAAAGCGCGCCGTCTTTTAATGTGAGGGCTTGGGGAGCTACAATCACCACATAAAGACCCTGTGCTTCGAGTAATGATTTTGCGAGGCACATATCGGGATAATGATATTGACCTTCTGGGGCCTCATCAACGATGGCAATTGAATTTAGCGGGCGCGAAGGGCTTGAGCTGTCAAGCTCGGCTTTAAACATCTGCGTTATACGTGCAGAAAAGTTTCCAGAGGATGTTCCAACGCTTTGTTCCAGCATATCGACGATAAAAGCCCCGCCTGCATTTGAATTTATCTCGATCAGGCGCGGGCCGTTATCTGTGATGTGAAAATCATATCCCATAAAGACGCCTTTGGTGTCAGGGATATATGAGAAGCTGGGATTTCGGTTTTGAATGTCTTTGACGAATTTGGGGAGTTTTATGACCTCCTCGATAGCGCGAATTTGCCTAATCATAGCTTCGCGAATAGCGGGTGATAGAAAGACGGCTGTGCTGGCAAAGTAATGGGGGCGTGCCTTAAGCATCTCGTCCATATTATAGGCTGCACCCTGCGCATTTATTTTGTCGATAATTTTGGCACGTTCAATGGGCCAACAATAGCAATCACTATTTTGGGTCAGGGCAATGTCATCAATCAACATTATGGTATCGTCTCAGGCTTAGAGAAGCATGAGCCTGCACAGCAATCTTCCATCAAGAAGCTTATAAGTTTTTGAAAGGTTTCATATCGGGCCGTGTATACTATGCTTTTTCCGTTACGCGTGGAGCTGACCAATCCAGAATTTGATAGAACAAGCAACTGTGCAGAAGCTGTGGTTGCATTGATGTTTTCAGCTTGCGCTAACTCACCTGACGCCATGCCCAGTGGCCCCGCTTGTATAAGACGGCGCATAAGAGACAGGCGCCCATCATGAGCGATGGCGCTAAGCGCCTTTATAGCATTTATTTGTTTCATTATTCCATGAAATCATGGATTGAAGTAAGAGTCAAGCTTTGCACTGCTTTGAGAGTGAGGCTCGCTAATCTTAAAAGCCGCTAACGCGTCAAACCTTGCTGCGTCATTACAAAGATGAACCTAGTGTTAACGCCGCTTTCAGTATGGTCTCAGTTTTGCTATGATATTGAGGATTATGAAAAAAATATCCTCCATTCGGGCCAGCCTTTTTAGCGCGGCGCTTCTTTTAACAACGGCTTTGGCTGCGCCTGCATTTAGCGCGGCGCTTCCTGAGCTTTCGCCGCGCCAAATCGCAAGCGATGTGAAGATGTCTTATAATCCGCAAACGGGTCAGCGCGAATTTATTGCTCCAAGCTTTGACCCTTTTGAAGATGACCGTGAATTGGCAGGAACTGCGCAGCTACGTTCTGTGGGACAGGCTGTGAGTATTAATGGTCAAACGGTTCACGGCGGGGCGATGCTTGATCTCTCATTTTATTATAATTCCGGCTCTGCTGATCCCTATGATAACCGGGGCTATGAAGAGGCTGTATACCTGTCAGGTGAATATGCGCCTGTGACTCGCCGCGAGGCAAATGTTTTGGAATGCTCTGAAGAAATTCGCGATGTGGTTTATTATCACGAAGATTATTACGCGCCGTCTTTTCACTTAAATCTATTTAGACCGTATCGTCACTATAGCGGCTTTAACAGTTTTGGCCGGCGGGGCTATGGCGGCTATTCACCCTATGCTTATTCTGGGGGGTATTATGCAGGTGATCGTTTAGGCCGCCGCATTTTTGGGGGCCGCAGATCGGATCGGCAACGCGATAATGAGGATAGGACAAGGGCCGATAATCAGGGCAGTAATGACCTCGCAAGAAATGAAGAGACTCGCAGACGTATACCGGAAAGACAGCGCGGCCTAGCGCTGGGCCGCCGAACAGATGGAGATCGGGCGCGCCGACGTGGTCAAAATGCACGTAATGTCGGGATGTCACCGCGCGTAGGGTCTCGTATGAATCGCCGCCTTGAAAACGCAGAGCCTAGGCGGCCTCAAAGGGCAACATCTCAGCCCCGTATTCGGACAGAAGCTGCACCGCAAGCTCCAGCCCCACAAGCGCCAGCTCCCACGCGGGCTGCTCTGCCTCAGGCCACACCAAGACAACGGGCCACACCAAGACAAACAACTGGCCGACAAACAACTGAACGTCAGTCGACGCCGCGGCGCTCTAGCCCGCGTGCTGATCGCCCTAATCGCGCGAGAATTAGAAATGAAGTTAGATCTTCTCGGGAAATCAAATCTCGTAATTCCCCCCGATTAGGCGGGAAGCGTATTATGGCTTTGTCGCCTATGGCCTCGTTTTTTGGCCGCGGTGGCCGTCAACTCGCCTCGCAATGTGCGCGGGAAGAGAAGCTCAGCCTACATATTCCACAGGCGCGATTAGATGCCGCGCGGTTTGAGGGTTTGACCGTCTTGGTTTTGGATCGCTCTGGTCAAGAGCTGCCCGTCTTTATTCCGCCTAATTATATAGAAGGGTTTCGGCAGGCCTCAGCAGCGTCGCAAGTTACGCGTCCCAGCTATGTACCTTCCAGCCCGACATATACGCCGCCCACATACTCTGTACCAGGGTATTCAGCGCCGCAAACAGCGCCATGTCCGAGCGGAACAACACCGCAAACTGATGGAACCTGCCTCACAAACGGGAGTTCCGGAAGTTCTTTGGGTTACCCAACACGTTAAACGTTTCAATTTGGAACAGTTTTGATCTGTCAGGCCTGATTTTCGTTCGAGACGGGACAGAAATAAGTCTTTTCGCCTAAAAAGAGCATCATATTCTTGGCATGGGGGTTGCAACACTTAATTCGAATGCAGAGTACATCTTTTGTTTTTACAAAAATGTACGTATTCCACGTTACGGTTCATCCTTTGCCGTATTATTGTTAGTCAAACCTATAACCCCGCTGCTCCCACGGCGGGGTTTTTCTTTGACGCCTTATTGACCCCGCAGGGTAGGGCAGTATGTTCGTTCAAAAACTGGGACTCTATTCATGCTAACGGCTATCAAACGCGAATTTAAATTTGTCTCGGGACTGCTCCGCATGTTGCGGGCTGTCAAAGATGTTGACGCGGAAAGTGATCGCCTCATTGCGGATGAGCTTGAAAAGCGCATTGATGCATTTGGTCCTAACCTTGCCTTCATCGAAGGCGATGTAGAGCTAACTTATGATGATATGGAAGTCTATGCCAATAAAGTGGCCTCATGGATTCAAGCTCAGGGCTGCGGCGCTGGGGATACAGTTGCCGTTTTTGTGCGTAACCGCGCACAATATGTCCCCTTATGGCTAGGGCTAACGAAAGTTGGCGTTATTCCAGCTCTTTTAAATTACCAACTTACGGGGCCTGCGCTCGCGCATTGTATAAATATATCTGAGGCTAAAGTGCTGATTGTTGACCATGAAATGGCGCCGCAATTTGAAGCCGCTAAGGTTGACATAAAACTTGATCTTGCTGTTTTTGCTGCATTTGGTGAGGTGGACGGCTATGAAAGTTTTGATGCCGCAATCTTAGATCAAGTTCCAAACCGTCCTGCCAAATCACTGCGCAAAGGTATTAAAGCGGGCGATCAATGCATGAAGATGTTTACCTCTGGCACCACAGGTTTGCCAAAGGCTGCGAAAGTTACACATGTGCGCGCACAAAATTACATGCGCGGCATGGGTGCCGGCGCTAAAGCAACGCCCAAAGATCGGATGTTGATGGTCTTGCCAATGTATCATGCGACGGGCGGGCTTGTCGGCATGGGCGCGGTCATATCAAATGGCGGCGCGGTGATTGTGTTGCCTAAATTCTCGGCGACAAAATTTTGGGATGATGCCGTCAAATATAAAGCGACGATGTTTACCTATGTTGGAGAGCTATGCCGCTTTTTACTCTCGACCCCGCCTCATGCCCTAGAGCGTGAGCATAAAATTCGCTGGATGATTGGGAATGGCCTTCGTCCTGATGTTTGGGAAGGGTTTGTGGGACGGTTTAATATTCCACATGTTATTGAGTTTTATGGTGCGACTGAGGGGAATGCGAGCCTGATAAATCTGGATGGTCCGGTAGGTGCTGTTGGGCGCGTTCCAAATTATTTGAAATTTAAATTCAATCTCGAAATTATTCGGTATGATGTTGATACGAATACGAACCCACGTGGCTCGGACGGGTTTTGTATCATGGCAGATCACGATGAAACTGGTGAGCTTATCGCCGAAATTCGCAATGATGATGCACGTTTTCGATTTGAAGGTTATCAAACGAAAGAGGCGACCCAAAAGAAAATTCTGCGAGACGTTTTCAAAAAAGGTGATGCATATTTTAGAACGGGTGATTTGCTTAAGCGGGATAAGCTTGGCTATTTCTACTTTATGGACCGTGTTGGCGATACTTATCGCTGGAAGGCCGAGAATGTTGCTACAGGCGAAGTGGCTGCTGCGCTCTCAAAGTTTAAAGGCGTGACACAGGCTAATGTTTATGGTGTGCGCGTACCCGGTTATGATGGGCGCGCGGGCATGGCCGCAGTGATTGCAGAAGGGCAGCCTGATATGACGGCATTGAAAGCGCATGTTGAGGCGAGCTTACCCCATTATGCAAGGCCAGTATTTTTGCGTTTATCGCAAGAGGCGGAAACGACGAGTACTTTCAAATTCAAAAAAACAAATCTCGTGAAAGCTGGATTTGACCCCGCTAATATTTCAGAGCCGCTCTACTATGCAGACCCGACTAGCGGCGCCTATGAAAAAATAGATGCGGCGACATATGATCGTATCTGCTC
This sequence comes from uncultured Hellea sp., assembly GCA_938007935.1. Taxonomy (GTDB): domain Bacteria; phylum Pseudomonadota; class Alphaproteobacteria; order Caulobacterales; family Maricaulaceae; genus Hellea. Next base: position 7,046 of record CALLMD010000006.1, on the reverse strand, counting down.
TGGCGAGGTGCGGTTATAAAATCACCCAGCGATATCCTTAAGTTTTGGTTCGACGAGGCAGGGTCGAAAAAATGGTATATGAAGTCCGACGCCTTTGATGCGCAGATCAGACAAAACTTTGAAGACACGGCTGTGACCTTAGCGGTTGACGGGGTTGATTGGGAAGATGCGCCTGAGCATCACCTTGCCCTTATTATCGCCTTGGATCAATTTCCGCGTAATATGTATCGCGGCACTCCCGCGGCTTTTGCTTGGGACTCCAAAGCCTTAGCGAGCGCCAAGCGCGCGGTTGGGAAAGGCTGGGATTTAAAAACGAATCAAGACCAACGCGCATTTATATATATGCCCTATATGCATGCTGAAAATTTAGAAGATCAGAATGAGTGCGTTCGCTTAGTCGATAGCCGTCTTAATGATGAGAATACGCTGCATCACGCCAAAGAACACCGCAAATTGATTGAGCGATTTGGGAGGTTTCCGCATCGCAATGAATTTCTTGGGCGCATCAGCACAGAAGAGGAAATTCGGTTCCTTAAAAATGGGGGCTATAGCCCATGAAAACCATAGGTATTTTTATCTTCAATGACGCCGAGGAACTAGACTTCGTTGGGCCCTATGAAGTTTTTACGATGATTAATGAGGTTTTGAATTATCAAAGCAAAGCTGATGAAGTGCAGGTTATTCTAATCTCTGAGGACGGACAAGATATAACGGGTAAAAAGGGTATGCGCGTTGGAGCCCATGCAGCCATGACAGAAATATCGAAATTGGATGTTATATTACTGCCGGGCGGGCAGGGCGCTCGGGCACAATTAGAAAATGAGGCCGTTATCAATTGGGTGCAATCAATTGCGCCAAGCTGTGAGTGGGTAACCTCAGTTTGCACGGGTTCTTTTATTTTGGCAAAGGCCGACCTGACCAAGGGGAAACGCATTTCCACATATTGGGGCGCGTTTGAAGAGTTTACATCGCTCGGCCTTGAGGGAAAGCTAGTCTCCAAACTTCGTTATGTGCGCGATGGTAATGTCGTGACATCGGCGGGCGTGTCTGCGGGTATAGATATGGCGCTATGGCTCACGGGGCAAATGTTTAGCCCCGCCTTTGCGCGCCTTGTTCAGCGCGGCATGCAATATGACCCCGCGCCGCCATATACAGCGGATGTTTAGATAACGTAATTGGGGTCGGTTATAGCTAATAGGGCAGGTTTAGGATTACCGTCTCTATCGAAAAGTAGCGGGTGGTTTGAGCGCACTGTCGGGCTTTCATTGAGCCAGCTATCGCCGTCTCTGACGCCCCAGAATGAAACTGTTTCTACGCTTGATCTGAGCATTAGCCCGTTAAATAATGTTCTGAGCAATGTGGCTTGAGAGGCCAACATGTCAGCAGGCGCAGGATTGCCAACATCTGGCTGACAATTAGTCTCGCTTTCCCAACATGATCCGGGATCCGTGTAAAAACTCACATCTAATTCTGTCACATGATTTATCAGCCCCGCAAATTCATTGGTCACAGCGTCAATAGCAGCCAAAGCTTGGTCGGGATCTGTATTGAGCTGTAGATGAAATTGATGACCAACACCGTCGATTGGTACGCCGCGCGCGCGAAGACGGCGAACAATGTCAATAAGCCAGCCGCGTTTCATTGGGTTTTCAGTTTCATAATCGCTGAGGAATAATTGTGCATTAGGATCAGCTGCGCGAGCGGCTAAAAACGCCCAATCAATATAATCGGCATTTCCAACGGCCTGAAACCAAGCTGTATCGCGGTCAGGACCCACGCCGTTTGTACCATTATAAAGATCCACAGAGGTCACTTCATTGGCAACATCCCAAATCGTAATCCGGCCTCTAAAGTGATCAACCACCGTTGTGACGTAGTTCTCCAACCGCGCTCGAATTTGCGCGGGTGAGCCTTGTAAGAAATAATCAGGCGTCGCTTCATGCCAGACGAGTGCGTGGCCTCTGACTTCCATATTATTGGCAAGGGCCCAGTCCACGATGCGGTCAGCTTCTACAAAATTAAAGACGCCTTCTGTTGGCGCGATTTGATCGGGCTTGAGCTCATATTCCGGTGTGATGCTATTAAATTGAGCCAGTGCGATTTCAGCGGATAAATCGTTAGCTCTGACGCGATTATCCGTCATCGCCGTGCCCATTTTGAAGTTATTCGTAAATGTATCGCGAAGAAGACCATCGACAATGCTCACATCGCCGCTTGGCGGCGGAGACGTCGGGGGCGGTGTCGTAGTCGTGGGGGTGGTCGGCGTTACAGGTGTTGATGGTCCTGCCCCTATACCAGAGGTGCTCGAACTATTGTCGCTACCACCGCCGCAAGCAGAGAGTAAAAAAGCCGACGCGCCGCCTAAAAGTTTTAAGCGATCTCTTGCTGTAAATTCCATTATATCCACCATTTATTATGCGAGCTGAATATCAAAAAAGTCTGAAAATTGGGTGAAGACAGTGCTAATATGGCTTAACCATGATATGCCTAACAGGCGGTTGACGCAGCACTCATTTGCCCCCACATAAATACAGGAACTACGCCTGTAAAATTTGGACATGTATGAAAAATTCAATCCTAAAGCCGCATAGAAAACCAAAGAAAAACCCGAAAGAATTTGCTGATGAAGTGACAGCAAAAATGAAGGCGCAGCTTGAAAAACTCAGATTTGAGCCCAATCAAATTGCTGACATACACAATAATATTCGGCGCATGACTAATCAGTTTGATATTCCTGGGCCAGAGATGAAACAGATATTGGACTTCAATATCGAGCATGATGAAGACCCTATTCCGGTGCGCCTTTACATTCCCTATAATGCGAGCGAAGAACCGGGTCCGTGTTTCATCTACCTGCACGGCGGAGGCTTTGTGACGGGCTCGATAGATTCCCATGACGGGATTACGCGGCGCGTCGCTTCGGGTACGGGGTTTCGGGTTCTCTCCGTCGATTACCGCCTCGCGCCGCAATATGCTTATCCGGCTGGGCCTGATGATTGTGAATATGTTTTAAACTGGGCTTTAGAGGGCTACGGGCAAGACGAATACGGGATTGACCGTAACAACCTCTCACTTGGCGGTGATAGCGCTGGCGGAAATATGACGGCATACTTGGCGCAAAAATATCGTAATGATCTTAAAGCGCAAATTCTGTTTTATCCGCTTATGCAATTAGTTGACTTTAAACCGCCCAAGCCCGGGCCACAGGATTGGTTGCAACTCGGGCTGATGGCGCTCAAATTTATTGATGAACATTATGTGGCCGATTCAGATCCCCAAGAGACCCGCCTATCGCCACTCTTTGAGAAAGACCTGAAGGACTTACCGCCAGCCTATGTCCTGACCTGCGGACTCGACCCCTTAAGAGATGAAGGCAAGCTATACGCAGATAATATGAAAGCCCACGGCGTGCCTGTGGTATATGAACATGAGAAGATGCTGCCACATGGTTTTTTAAACTTTGCTAAAGCCTTCCCCAAAGGGCGTAAAATACCGCTCGATGCCGCAGATTTCCTGCGTAAACATATGGAGTCTTAGACCGATGATTAAACTTTATTACCACCCGATATCTTTCCCATCACTCAGTCCCGTTTTCGCGGCTGAAGCTATGGGCCTTGATTACGAGAAAGAGGTTGTTGATTTGCAAGCTGGGCAGCAGCGCTCGCCTGAATATCTTGTGATAAATCCTTATGGGAAAGTTCCCGCCATGCAGGACGGCGATTATACGATGGCGGAAAGCGCGTCGATAATGCGTTATATGGCGCGCAAGTCAGGCTCAGAATTTTATCCCGATGATATTCAGGCGCAGGGCGAAATTGACCAATGGACGGATTTTGTAAATCACCATATTCGCAGCGCCGTAGCACGTGTGCAATTTAATCGTTTCGTCGCGCCCATGCTTGGCGCGGATGTTGATAAAGCGTCTGTGACAACGGGGCTTGGGTTTTTAGAGAATAACTTACCCATCATTGAAGACCGTTTATCGGCACATAATTTTCTCTGCGGCGATAAAATGACCTTAGCCGATATTGCATTGGTTGCGGCGTTAGAACCTGAAAAGACTGCGCGCTTAGACTTATCACCTTATCCCAAATTGACAGCTTGGCTCGCGGCGCGGCGAAGCGAAACCTTTTATACAAATATCCATAGTCATTTTGGCGCGGAGATGGGGATATAATTTATTCCCCTCAGGCTGCGATCTACGAGCTGGGTGAGGATTTTTACGATCCTGTCAAAGCCGCAGATTTTCCAAAAACCATTCTGCGCTATAAGGACGATCTTGCAGCGCAGAGCCTTGGCCTTTCATTTGAAGATGCCGCGTGGGTCAAGCATCTTGGCCGTTTTGTACCTTTGCAGGATAATCTGAAAGAGCCTTTAGCGCTGCGCTATCACGGGCATCAATTTCAAAATTATAATCCCGATATTGGCGATGGGCGCGGTTTTCTCTTCGCTCAATTACGCGATGATAAAAACCGTTTGATGGACCTTGGCACAAAAGGCTCAGGGCAGACGCCGTATTCACGGCGCGGGGACGGACGGTTGACGCTACTGGGCGGCGTTCGTGAAGTGCTGGCCACGCGCTATCTCGCGTCGCTTGGCGTTAACACATCCCAGAGTTTTTGCTTAATTGAAACGGGCGAGGCTTTGCAGCGCAATGACGAACCTTCGCCCACGCGTTCTGCTGTGCTGACGCGCCTCTCCCATTCCCATATCCGCTTTGGCACATTTCAGCGTCAGGCATTTTTTCAGGCCACAGATAATCTTGAAAGCCTCGTCGATTATTGTCTGCGCCATTTTTATCCAGAGGCTGAGGGCGCGGCAGGCCTGCTTGAAGGCTGCGCGGCGGCCTCTGCCGATATGGTGGCGTCTTGGATGGCGGCGGGCTTTGTTCACGGCGTTATGAATACGGATAATATGAATATCACTGGGGAGAGCTTTGATTATGGGCCCTATCGTTTTCTCCCCACACTGAGGTCTGATCACACGGCGGCTTATTTTGATTATAACAAGCTCTATGCTTTCGCAAAGCAGCCAGAAATTATGTATTGGAATTTAGGGCAGCTCGCCCAAAGCCTGTCTTTGATTTGTGATGATGAGACATTGATACCGGCTTTGGAAAGCTACGCCCCCGCATACCGCAAGGCGCTTCGTAAACATATTTTCAGGCGTCTATCTATTGAGCCGAAAGAGACGGATGCGGACATAGATTTTGTGCTGCAAACCTTTCGATATTTGGAAAATAGCCAATGTTCTTGGCCGCAATTCTGGCATGATTGGCAGGGCGGGGCGGGGCAATTAATGCGCGCGAAAAAATCAGCCAATGCCGACTTTTATACGGGCGAGGAATTCGCAGATTGGCTCACCGCTCTGGGAGCCTATGAGCCTGCGGGGCCGCCGCCCGATGTCGAAACATCCGCAAGTTTGATTTACGAAGAGATTGGCGCTTTGTGGAAGCCAATTGACGAGGCTGATGATTGGTCTATGTTCGAGACGAAACTCGCAAGTTTTAAGCCTATCTAGTTATAGACGATCAGGAGAGACCTATGAAATTATCACATCTAACAACCTCAATACTTGCCGCAAGCCTTTTATGGGGATGCGCTCAAGCGGAAAATGCCGCCGAAAAAGCGGCCGCCAAAACAACAGAAACCGTCCAGAAAACGGCTCAAAACGCCACTGAAACCGTTACCGAGACCGTGGGCAAGACAGCAAAAGCCACCATGCAGGGCGCGAAGAAAATGACGCGGCCAGGTGTTGATATTGGGGAGGCTCCGTCGGGTGTCTATAATTCGGAACAGGGCCATGCCTATGTCGCCTTTACCTATAGCCACCAAGGCTATTCAAAGCCGATATTACGCTGGGGCAAGATGGACGCATCCCTTAATCTTGATAGCGCCAATCCGGAAAACTCAACGCTGAAAGTCACAATCCCTGTCAGCTCCATCGATAGCGGCGTTGAGGCCTTTGATAAACATCTCGTCAGCGCTGATTTCTTTGACGCGGATAACCATCCGACAATCACATTCAATAGCACCAATATGGAGCAAATTGTTACCGGCACTGGCCGCGTGACAGGGGACCTCACCATTAAAGGTACAACAAAGCCTGTGACCCTTAATGTAAAGCTGAATAAAATAGGCAAACATTTCCGCTCAGGCGTGGATATGTTTGGTATTTCGGCGACGGGTAATTTGAAGCGCTCTGATTTTGGCGTCGATAAATATGGCCCTATGGCAGATGACATCGATATTATGATTGAAGTCGAGTTCCAAAAAGCGGGCTAATTATGGCCGCGAGTAAGACGCGCTATTCAAAAGTCGCGATGGGTCTGCATTGGCTCATCGCGCTCATGATTATAGGGTTGATTGTCTTTGGTATCCTAATGACCAATCCCGATACGCCTAATCGTTTCGCGCTCTATCAACTTCATAAATCCTTTGGAATTTTGGTGTTGCTGCTCTCTATTTTGCGGTTGATCTGGCGGCTCACCCATAAACCGCCCGCGCTCCCAGATGGGATGAAGCCGTGGGAAATCGCTGCCGCAAAATTCACGCATATTGCGTTTTACGTTATTATGATTGGCATGCCGCTTTTGGGCTGGGCCATGGTCTCGGCCTCGCCCATTGCAATTCCCACCCGCATTTTTGATACACTCCCTTGGCCTGATATGCCCGGCATCGCGCGCAGTGAAGCCCTCGCAGACACATTTAAAATGCTACATCACAATATTGGAAAACTCACCATAGCCCTCATCGCCCTTCACATCGGCGCGGCGCTCAAACATCAATTCATCAATAAAGATGGGGTGTTGAGGCGCATGTTTCCGGGGTAGGGTGGGGTGCTTGAGGGTATTGTTCAGCGGCAATAAACACCCAAAATAAGCCGCTCAGTATTTCAGCTTAGGAGGGATAGTGTTGAAAAACTCCCTGCGGAACTTTGTTTATGTCGCCCCAGGATTTTGGCCGAGCGTTCCCGTTTCCTACGCGGTGCTCATTTTGCGGCCATTGATGTAGAGTTTGGCCATTTTCCGAAGGTTCTGGGCGGTA
>CALLMD010000005.1 GCA_938007935.1 uncultured Hellea sp. | reverse complement strand
CCGTCTCCTGCACCGCCTACGCAATGAGCTGGGCGTCAACACGACCTGCGGAGCGTCTAATGTCGCCTTTGGTCTGCCTAACCGTCATACTGTCAATAATGCCTTCCTGCCTATGCTAGCTTGCGCGGGTATGACCTCGGCCATTGTCAATGTACTTGATGATGGTTTGGTCCCTGCTGTGCGCGCGGCAGATGTGCTAAACGGTGTTGACCCAGGATGCGGAAACTGGATTAAGCATTACCGCCCCAAACCTGCCGAAGGTGAGGGCGGAGCCCGTGGCCGTAGAAGCGGAGGTCGCCGTCGACGCGGGTAAGACATATACAGGTAAATGCCTGTGCGGCGCTATCACCTTTGAGGCGAAAGCGTTGTCCGATATTTGGTATTGCCATTGTAATCAGTGTCGCCATTTGACGGGGCTATATATTGCTGCGGCAGGTGTTAAGCGAGACAATTTGCGTATCAAAGGTGAGGTCAATTGGCTACCTATTTCAGAGCGTTCAAAGTCAGGACAATGCCCCGATTGCGGCAGTTATATGTTCTGGGACTCACACGGCTTTGACACCATTAGTATTTTAGCGGGCAGCATAGATGATACGACTGGGCTAGAGGTTAAAGGTCATATTTATACGTCAGAAAAAGGCGCATTTTACGAAATTACGGATGGGCTTCCACAATATGAGCTTTATCCACCGACAGGAACACGGTAGCCGGAGGGATTTATGGCAAGACGAGGACGTTCAGGAGGCCGCGCTGGCCGCGCCGCAGCAAGAGCAGAAGACGCCGCTCCGCGCGAGCCCTATATAAAGCGTAATATCCCGACTTATTCTGTGCTTAATGATACAGATCTTGCTCAATTGGAGCATAACGCCGATACTTTGCTAGAAGAGGTCGGTCTGGATATTCAAGAAGATCCTGAATCAATTGACTACTTTGTCCAAGCTGGCGCTAAAGCGGATGGCGACCGTGTACGTTTTCCGCGCGGGATGTGCCGTGAAATTATTCAAGCGAGCGCGCCAAAAGAATTTACTCAATATGCCCGTAATCCAGCCAATAATGTTCAAATTGGTGGCAATAATACTGTGCTTGTGCCCGCCTATGGGCCGCCATTTGTTTATTCCAAAGAAGGTGGTCGACGTTATGCCAATATCGAAGATTTTCGTAATTTTGTAAAACTTGCCTATATGTCGCCAAATCTACACCATAGTGGCGGCACAGTTTGTGAGCCTGTTGATTTGCCTGTCAATAAACGCCATTTTGATATGAATTACAGCCATATCAAATATTCCGATAAAGCCTTTATGGGCTCTGTCACGCAGCCAGAACGCGCAATAGATACAATTGATATGGCGAAGATTGTTTTTGGTGATGATTTCGTCGAAGAAAACTGCGTTTTGGTAAATCTGATTAATGCGAACTCACCCATGACATGGGATCGGGTTATGCTGGGCGCTCTGAAACATTATGCCAGAGCAGGTCAGTGCGCGATGCCAAGCCCTTTTGTGGTTTCTGGCGCGATGTCCCCCGTCACAGCAGCAGGCGTAGCGGCGCAAAGCCTTGCTGAAGGCTTGGCGGGGATGGCTTTGACGCAATTAGTGCGTCCAGGTGCTCCCGTAATTTACGGAAATTTCGTGACCTCTATGTCGATGCAAACAGGCGCGCCAACATTTGGTACACCCGAAGCCTCTCTTATCATAAATATGAGCGCAGCGCTTGCGCGGCGTTTGGGCGTACCTTTTCGTTCTGCGGGTGGCTTTAACGCGTCAAAAGTTCCAGATGCGCAGGCAGGTTATGAGAGCGCAAATTCCTTGCAGACCGGCTTGATGGCTGGCGTGAACTTTATGCTCCATACCGCAGGCTGGCTCGAAGGCGGGCTCGCTATGGGCTATGAAAAATTCATTATGGATGCAGACCAAGCCGGTATGATGGCGGTCTTTGCCAAAGGCGTTGATATGAGCGCCAATGGCCAAGCCATGGATGCCATCGCCGAAGTTGGTCCAGGCCAACATTTCTTGGGATGTGAGCATACGCAGAAAAATTTTAAAACAGCATTCTATCAATCCAATGTTTCGGACAATAATAGTTACGAGCAATGGGTCGAAAACGGATCCACCTCTGCCGAGGACCGGGCTGAGCAAGTCTATAAAACGATGTTGAACGAATATAAACTTCCAGAACTCGATCCCGATATTGATGCCAAGCTGCTAAAATATATGGAAGATAGAAAAGCGAGTTTCCCCGATAGTAATATTAGCTGATGTGTGACCAAGCTTTGCGTCTAAAGACTTCTTCCACCATAGGCCTAAAATGCTCCAGCGGTCGCGTCTTATAATCAGGGTCAAAGCTTGTTTGGTCCCATTGCTCGCAGAATCTAACAGCGGCGGCATAATGTGGGCTGTCTTTATATTTTTGCCGTGCTTCAGGGTCTAAGCCGATTTTATCGGCGTAATATTTATATTGAAAAATACCGTGATGTTTAACAACCCATGTGCATTCTTCACGGACATAGGGCGCTATGATTGAGGCGGCTAAACTGTCATGGTTTAGCGGGGCGAGATCATCGCCTAAGTCGTGTACAAGAGCGCTGACAATCCAGTCAATATCTGCGCCTGAGCGCTCTGCTCGCGTTGCAGTTTGGAGGCTATGTTCTAGGCGGTCTATTTTATAGCCTGAAAAACTGTCACGTAATTTTTCCAGCGCGGATAGGATACGGTTTGGCAGATCTTGACAGAAATTATGCTCGTGCTTTGCAAGGAAGGCGTAATCCGCCTCGGTGCCTTCTTCCATTTTTGTAAATGAAACAACGTCCATGTTTTTCCTCTGACAAAGCATGTATTTACATTGAATGACATAAACGGCAGTGTAGGGAAATAGACAATTTTATTTACCCCTATGATAAGAAAAATTTAGATGACGGATAAGACAGTCAAACATCAGCCCGTTAAAACACAAGGAAAGATTGTAAAGAGAATGGGGATGGAGATGCATAATCCCGTCTTCTTTTTAAGTGCAGCTTTTGTTTTTATATTCTCAATTTTAACCCTGCTCTTTCCAGAAGCGGCCAATAAATCTTTGCATGGTGCTAAACTTTGGTCTCTTCAGAAATTTGATTGGTTTTATGCGATAACGCCGATTGCAATTTTGTGCTTATGTCTGGGGCTGGCAATATCTCCGTTAGGTAAGATTAGATTAGGCGGTAAATCGGCGAAACCCGATTATAGCGTCTGGTCTTGGATTGCGATGCTTTTTGCTGCAGGAGTTGGCATTGGTTTTATGTTTTACGGCGCGGCAGAGCCTTTGGGATATTATACGGATTGGTTTGGCACACCATTTAATACGCCCGCAGAAACGACTCAGGCACGCCGCTTAGCCTTTACAACAACGCTTTTTCATTGGGGGTTATTTGCCTGGTCTATATATGCGATTGTCGGGTTATCTCTCGCATTTTTTACGTATAATAAGGGCTTGCCTCTGACAATTCGGTCAGCTTTTTATCCGATTTTTGGTGACAAAATATGGGGTTGGACTGGCCATATAATTGATTTATTTGCTGTCGTTTCAACCATTTTTGGTTTGGCGTGTACAATTGGTATTGGTGCCACTCAAGCGACCGGAGGCTTAAGCTATATATTTGGCGTAGACGCCTCAAAGAACCTACAAATTCTGCTCATATTCGTGATTACATTGTTTGCAATTATTTCCGTCATTCGAGGCATGAATGGCGGTATTAAGTTGCTGAGTAATGTGAATATGGTCGGCGCAACACTGTTGTTACTTTTCGTGATCGCGGCAGGTCCAACTTTCGCGATATTTAAATCTATGGGGCAGACCCTTGTTCATTCCATACCCGATAGTATCCGGCTCGCCAATTGGGTAGGACGTCCAGATCAGCAATTTCTCTATGATTGGACTATTTTTTACTGGGCCTGGTGGATAGCTTGGTCTCCCTTTGTCGGTATGTTTATTGCGCGTATTTCAAGGGGGCGAACTATCCGTCAATTTATGATGGGGGTGTTAGCTGCGCCTTTGGCAATTGGATTGATATGGTTTACGGCTTTTGGCGAGACAGTTATTTCGCAATATGAATCAGAAATTGGTGATCTGGCAGGAGGTATGGAGGATTCTTCTCTGGTTTTATTTCAGATGCTAAATAATTTGCCAATGTCTGGTATAACGTCTGGCATCGCAATTATTTTATTAATTATTTTTATTGTGACCTCTGCAGATTCAGGGGCTTTGGTTGTTGATAGTTTAACATCAGCGGGGCAAACAACATCGCCAAAACGACAACGCGTTTTTTGGGCGGCGATGTTGGGTTTAACCGCGATTGCGCTGCTTTATGGAGGGGGTGATGAGGCCCTAAAAGCCTTACAAGCTGGAACCATTACAGCGGCTTTGCCATTCACTATTATCGTCCTGCTTTATGGAATATGTCTCATTATAGGCTTGAGAGACGAGCCAAGAGATTAAAAACTAAGGGCTATCGGCTTGTGTCATATCATTGCCATATATTTATAACTTAAAATCTTTTACGCACTGCAAAATAATCTTTGAAATCAAAAGTTGGATGGCTAGGGGCCTTAGATAAGGTGTTGTTTACCTTGATTATGACTGGAAAAATTAGCTAATATTTTGGCCATCAAATATTTGGCTTGGTGTCCCTTTTTTACATTTGCGGTCTTTACATGACGTAGCCTTACAATTAGAATAGCTTATAGTACCTGGCTTAGGAATCCGTCTGTGAAAATACCTAGTAATTTTGACCTTAGATCTCTTCAAGTTTTCGTGGTTACAGCTGATCAAGGGGGTATGACGCAAAGTGCGCGTGTGTTGCGTATGACCCAATCAGCTGTTTCTCAGATTATTGCAGGGCTAGAGCATGCGGTCGATGTCAAACTTTTTAATCGTTCTGTTCGCCCAATAGTTCTTACGCCAGCTGGAAAAATACTGCTTGAGCGTGGTCGGCAAATTATCAAAGACACGCAGGAAACCTTCCGAGAGACACAAACGCTTGAACAACGCCAATTGGCAATGCTGACTATAGCCATGACGGATAGTATGTCAGCCGTTGTAGGGGCAAAGCTATATAAAGCTTTGCAAGAAATTTCAGGTTATTGGCGTGTTTGGGCGGGTCTATCGCCCTATCACCGCGAAGAATTTCTTTCGCATAACATTGACGCTATTATTACATCTAGTGATGTTATGGAGGATGTCGCGGGCCTAGACCGGCAACTTGTTTTCCAAGAGCCCTATGTGCTAATTTTTCCTAAAGACTATAAAGGCTCGATTGATATAATGGATGGAGCCAGGGATCTTCCATTTTTAAGATATTCATTACGCTCAGCAATGGGCTTGCGTATCGAGTCACAGCTTAATCGACTGCGATTGAAATTTCCGGATGTTGTAGAGTTTGATGGAGCGCCATCTCATACAATGGCTGTCGCCGAAGGTGTTGGTTGGGGTATTACCACGCCTCTTTGTCTTCTAAGTAAGGCTGAGCTATTGGATAATGTGCAAATTCATCCTATCATGCGCGGACAGTTTAGTCGTCATTTCGTTTTATTGTCACGTGAAAATAGTCTCGGACAAATGCCCGAAAAAATTGCGGAAGAAGCAAGGCGTTTATTGAAAACAGAATGCATCCCTTTGCTTTATGATAATTGGCCATGGATCGAGTCTAAGTTCAGTTGGAATGAAGACTAAAAAGTAACATTTTTGATAGAAACTAGCCTGATGATTTTCTGTATTTGAAATAGTGATAATTTTAAAAATTATTGGCATCTTGTTAGGTTAAGACTTAAACACACTGAATGACAAATTCTTCTTACCTTAAACCTGCCACCATCGCCTTGCATACGGGATATTCGCCCGAGAGCGATCACGGCGCGCGGGCTGTGCCAATTTATCAAACCACCTCTTATGCTTTTGAGAGCGTGCAAGGGGCGTCATCTTTGTTTAATGTTGAGCAAGGCGGCCATATTTATTCACGGATTTCTAATCCAACTGTGGCTGTGCTGGAGCAGCGCCTTGCCGCCCTTGAAGGGGGCGCAGGCGCGATTTGTACGGCCTCTGGCATGTCGGCGCTTTTTGCGACTTTTATTACGCTATGCTCGGCCGGAGATCATATTGTTTCCAGCGCGCAGATTTACGGCTCTACCGCAACGACATTACGATATACGCTTAAGCGTTTTGGCATTAGCTGTGACTTCATTGAGATCAATGATGCGGATGCCTTAGAGGCAGCAATTAAGCCCAATACGAAATTGGTCTTTTGCGAAAGTATTTCAAATCCGGGCATGGAAGTCTCTGATCTGCCGCAAATATCCAAAATCGCCAATGCCAAGGGCGTACCCGTTGTCGTTGACGCAACCTTTGCAACGCCCGCTCTGAACCGCCCGCTAGAGCATGGCGCTAATATTGTTGTCCATTCTATTACCAAATGGATTGGCGGACACGGCGCGGCGATTGGCGGCTGTATTATTGATGGCGGCAATTTTGATTGGGGCAATGGACGCCATAGCGAAATGACAGAACCTTACGCGCCGTTTCACGGCATGAAGTTCTGGGAAGAATTTGGCCCCACCGCCTTTGTGATGAAAATTCGCAGTGAAGCTATGCGAGACCTTGGCGCGGCGCTCTCACCCCATAATGCTTTTTTGATACTACAAGGTGTCGAGACCTTGGAGCTGCGCATGAAACAACATGTCGCAAATACGGCCGCTCTGCGCGATTGGCTCTTAGAGCAAGGCGCCGTGACATGGGTGCGCCATCCTGAAATGGACGCGCCGCCCCATGTGGCAGATATGTTCCCTAAAGGCGCAGGCGCGATGCTGTGCTTTGGCGTTGCGGGCGGACGCGCGGGCGGTGCCGCCTTTATCAATTCTGTAAATCTGGCCACGCATTTGGCCAATGTCGGAGATAGCCGCACACTTGTTTTGCACCCAGGCAGCACAACCCATTCACGCCTGACCAAAGAAGCGATGGAAGCGGCGGGCATTAGCGAAGACCTCATTCGCGTATCAGTAGGCCTGGAAGATATTAAAGATATTACCAGCGATTTCGCCAAAGGCCTCCGCGCCGCAGCTAAGGCGGCAAAATAATGGAACTGAGCATAAATACGGCATCTGTTTACGTCGCAACTGGCGGTAAAGAGTTTAATGCTGAACTGCCCACTGTTTTATTCTTACATGGGAGCGGGGGCGATCACCGTACATGGGCGCTGCAAACGCGCTGGTTTGCCTATCATGGTTATTCCGTCCTCGCCCCTGATTTACCGGGCCATAGCCTGTCAGGCGGCAAGGCTTTTAAATCCATTGAAGATAGCGGGCCATGGCTTGAAGCCTTCCTAAAAGAAGCGGGCGTTTCCGCTGCGCATATTGTGGGGCATAGCCAAGGCTTTCTTAGCGCGCTGGCCTTTGCCAAAGACCACGGCGATAAAATATTATCTTTAACAGCGGTCGGTACGGCCGCTGCCATTCCTGTCAATCAAGCCTTGATCGATACTGCGAAAGAGAGCACCGCCAAAGCCGCCCATATGATGTGTAATTGGGGGTTTGGACCCGCCGCCCATATGGGGGCAAGTTCTGTCCCAGGCATGCAGCCCATTGCAATTTCCCGCGCCATTATGAGCCGTAACCCCTTACATGCAGATCTTCAAGCCTGCGCGGATTTCACAGCAGGCGAACAAATCTCCAAAGAGCTAACAATGCCACGGCATTGCATTTTAGCCTCGGCTGATAAAATGACGCCGCTACGCGCGGGGCAAGCGCTCGCGGCGGATATGGGCGTGACCCCAACCATTATAGAAAATTACGGACATATGCTTCCCCTTGAGGCCCCCAAGCAAACGCTTGCGGCGCTGCGAAGTTTTATTGAAAGCGTAGAAACCAAGAGAGCCGCAGCATGAAAATTCAAAAAGTTGCTGTCATCGGCGCGGGCACGATGGGCGCTGGCATAGCGGGACAAGCCGCAAATGCGGGATGTGATGTCTTATTGTTCGACCTTCCCAGCGAGGGCGCAGATGTGAACGCACTGGCGCAAAAAGGGCTAGACCGGATTTCAAATCCCGCTGATCCTGGTATCATAAGCGAAGAGGCTGGCACGCGCATTACCGTGGGTAATATCCGTGATGATTTTGACAAGCTCGCAAGCTGTGACTGGATTGCCGAAGCTATTCTTGAACGGCTCGATCTTAAGAAAGAGCTTTATAAAAAACTCGATAAGGTCTGTAAGGATAGCGCGATAATCTCGTCCAATACCTCAACCATACCGATTAAGCTTCTCGTCGAGGATATGCCGCTTGACTTTAAGAAGCGCTTTGCCATTACGCATTTCTTTAACCCCGTACGTTTCATGCCATTACTCGAACTGGTCGCGGGGGAGGAAACCGACGCAGATGTCATGACGGCGCTGCATTTATTCTGTGATGAAAAACTCGGCAAAGGCGTCGTACCCTGTCTGGATACGCCGGGCTTTCTTGGCAACCGTGTCGGCTGCTATGCCATCCAAGCCGCGCTGCATACCGCCAATAATATGGGCATCAGTCCCCAAGAAGCCGACGCGATATTTGGACGCCCCATGGGCATCCCCAAGACTGGTGTTTTCGGGCTTTATGATCTTATCGGTATTGATTTGATGAGCGATGTCGCAAGCAGTCTTGTCTCGATATTGCCCGAAGGCGACGCCTTTCATGATGTCGGTGCAAAACTTCCTTTGATGGAAAATATGATTGCCAATGGACAGCGCGGACGCAAAACGGGCGCTGGGTTTTACCGCCAGACAGCCGGTGGGAAGCAGGTCATTGATCTGAAAACGGGCGAATATGCCCCCGCTGAGAACCTCTCTATTGATATTGCCAATAAGGCGGAAAAAGACGGCATTATTCATGTGCTGAAAGATGAGAGTAAATATGGCGACTATGCCTGGCAGGTCATGTCTAATGTACTGTCCTATGCCGCTTCCCTCGTCCCTGAAGTCGGGGATAATCCTGTTGGCATAGATGACGCGATGAAGATGGGTTATAACTGGATTAAAGGTCCATTTGAGCTGATGGATGACATCGGCGTTGATTATTTCATTGCGCGGCTCGAATCTGAACAGCGCCCCGTCCCGGAATATTTAAAACAGGCGGCAGGCTCGTCTTTTTATGATGGATTAAAGGTGCGCCTCTATGGCGGCGGATGGCAAGAGATTGAGCGCCCCGTAGGTACATTGCGCTTTAATGATAGGCGCAAAACATTGATGCCAGTAAAGGCCAACACTGAAGCCAGTTGGTATGATGTTGACGGCGCGGCCCTTGTTGAGTTTCACTCCAAAGCTAACGCCCTTGGCGCGGGCTCTATGCAGATTTTAGATGATGCTTTGAACGCTGTGCGCGCGAAGAATATGCAAGGGCTTATTATCCACAATGACGCGCAGCATTTCTCATGCGGCGTAAACCTGAACGCTGTACGCGCCTTTTTCGAGGCCAAGGATTGGGACGGGCTTGATGCATTCCTCGATCATTTTCAGCAAACGGTTCACAAAATGGCTGCCGCTGACTTCCCCGTCATTGTCGCGCCCGTGGGCCTCTCCCTTGGCGGCGGTTTCGAAGTTGTGCTCCATGCCAAGCAGGTCATATGTCACGCCAATTCAAATATGGGCTTAGTCGAGTCTGGCGTTGGCGTTATTCCTGCGGGCGGCGGCTGTAAAGAAACGCTCTACCGCTGGATTGAGAAAAAAGATGGCGATGTTGTAGCAGGCGCGTGGGAAGCCTTTATGTCGCTTGGCTATGGTAAGACAGCAAGCTCGCCGCTTCATGCCCAAGACCTTGCCATGCTTCGGCCCAATGATCGCTACGTCAATAATCGAGACCGCTTATTATCGGAAAGCCTAACCGCGCTTAAAGACGGTTCAGAACAAGTTCCCTTTCAACGAAACCCTATTGCCATGGCGGGTAAACCCTTATTTGATAAAATGGTGACTTGGGCCGAGGATATGCATAGCAAAGGCAAGCTATATGCCCATGACGTTGTGGTTTCGACCGAGATTGCCCGCATTGTTACAGGCGGCGAAATAGAGCCGGGGACATTGCATAGCGAGCAAGATCTTTATGATGCCGAGCGCCGCGCATTCTTGGTTTTAGCCAAAACAGCCGCCACACAAGAACGCATTGTGACCTTACTCGATAAAGGCAAAGCCGTCAGGAATTAGGGTATCAAACTATGCTAATAGAATATGATGTTTTAGAGAAAAACAGCGCAAATTATGCGCCCTTATCCGTCGCGAATTTCTTAGAGCGAACGGCCTATATTTACCCTGAGCGTGAAGCTGTTGTTTATGAAGATCGGTCCTATAATTGGTCAGAGACCTATGGGCGGTGTCGGCAATTAGCGTCAGCTTTAAACGCGCGTGGCCTTGGCAGAAATGATACGGTTTCTGTCTTGCTCTTTAACACGCCGGAAATGTTTGAGTGTCAATTTGCGGTGCCCATAGCGGGCTGCGTTTTAAACTCAATTAATACGCGCCTAGATGCGGATACGATTGCTTACATTATTGATCACGGTGAAAGCCAATTAATGATCGTCGATAGAGAGCTTTATCCGGTTGTCTCAGAGGCTTTGAAAATTAGTCAGCTAAGTCCCGATGTGATTATCGTTGATGATGCGGCCGCGGATAATAAGCCTGATTTGCCTGCAAATGCGATAACCTATGAAGCCTTTATCGCCGCGCAAAGCCCTGACTATCAACCAGAGCCCCTAAAGGATGAATGGCAGGCCATGGCCTTAAACTATACATCTGGGACAACGGGACGCCCCAAAGGTGTGGTGTATCATCACCGCGGCGCTTATTTGATGGCGATGGGAACAGTGGCAAGCTGGGCGCTGCCAATGCATCCCAGTTATCTTTATACGGTGCCTATGTTTCACTGTAATGGATGGGGCCATGCTTGGGCGATGACTTTAATGGCAGGTAAGATAATTTGCTTGCGTCATTTCACGCCTGAAAAGTTTTTTAAGCAAGCGGCTAAGCATAATATTACGCATTTTGGCGGTGCGCCGATAATTATGAATATGCTATCGGGAGCGCCCGAAGAGATAAAACCAAGTTTTGATCACACAGTCAAAGCTATGACGGCGGGCGCGCCGCCGCCTGCCAGCGTTCTCGAAGCCATGGCCAATATGGGTTATGAAATCATGCATGTTTATGGCCTGACGGAAACTTACGGCCATGTTCTACAAGCGGCCCCACAAGAAGCTTGGGCCAAAAAACCTATAGCTGAACAAGCTGAACTTAATGCGCGTCAGGGCGTGATATTTACCAATTTGGAGGCCGCAAAAGTCATTGACGCAGATGGTCAACCCGTACCCCATGACGGAACAAGCATGGGAGAAATTGTTATGCGGGGGAATGTCGTCATGAAAGGGTATCTGAAAGATGACCAAGCCACAGAGCAAGCCTTTAAAGATGGATGGTTCCACTCTGGTGATTTGGGAGTTGTTTATCCTGATGGCTATATTCAGCTTAGAGACCGTGCGAAGGACATTATTATTTCTGGCGGGGAAAATATATCATCAGTTGAAGTTGAAAACACCCTCCATAAACATGCGGCTGTTGATATGGCTGCGGTGGTTGCCATGCCCGATGACAAATGGGGTGAAGTCCCTTGCGCCTTTGTTGAATTAAAGGATGACGTGACGGAAGCAGAGCTTATCGACTTTTGCACGAATAATATGGCGCGTTTTAAGCGGCCTAAGAAAATTGTTTTCGGAGAACTACCCAAAACGGCCACAGGCAAAATTCAAAAAAAGGTTCTCAGAGACGTAGCAAAAACCTTATAGGAAGATGATGGGTTTACTCATCTATCCATTCGGGACTGCGTTTTTCAATGAAAGCCTTAATGCCTTCCTCGGCATCACGAGCGAGCATATTGTCTACCATAACTCTTGACGCAAATTTATAAGCTTCGGGCAGTGTTTTTTCGCGTTGTTCATAAAAAGCTTTTTTACCCGTTGCCACTGTCATACTAGATTTTGACGCAATTTTTTGCGCGAGTTCAAATGTTGCGATGCTTAAATCTTCCTTCAATACAACGCGGTTAATCAACCCTATTTCAGCTGCGCGTTGAGCAGAGGTCATGTCCCCCGTCAGGAGCATCTCCATTGCATGCTTATGAGAGACATTACGCGAGAGGGCGACCATAGGTGTTGAACAAAACAGGCCTATATGCACGCCAGGTGTACCAAATTTTGAGCCTTCCGAAGCTATGGCTAAATCACAGCTTGCCACTAACTGACATCCTGCAGCTGTCGCCACACCGCCCACTTCCGCGATAACAGGCTTGGGACACGTCACGATGGCTTGCATAAAATCCGAACACATTGTCATAATATGTGTGAAATATTGGCGGCCTTTATCATCAGACTTTCGCTCCGCGCTTAACTCTTTCAGGTCATGGCCTGCGCAAAAGGCGGGCCCGTTGGCCGCCAAAATAATCACCCTGACCGCTGAGTTTTTCCCAGCCTCTGCGAATGCAGACCCAAGCTGGGTCAACATAGCTTCAGATAAAGCATTGCGCCGCCTGACATCATTTAATGTTAGCCTTAAAATACCATCATCGTCTTGCTCGCTCAGTAAAATATCACTCTTCATCGCGGTGATAGACATGGGCATCATCCTTCGTAATAGCGCTATTCTTTACTGCACATGTTTTGACAGTTAACAAGATTCAAACAATATATCTATGCGGCAGAGGCTATTAAGCCGCCGTATAGCCGTCATCTATATTTAGAATAGCGCCTGTGATGCGCTTTTCCTTGCCAGAAATAGAATACTACGCGCAATTTCTACTGGGCCTGCAACGTTACGCAAGTTCTAAAGCCATGGTTCGCGGGAAAGGTAGGGTCTCATCCATTTTGTCCTCACTAAAATTATTATTCGTTAGTACCATTTATCCTTTTCAGTCGTCGATAGTAAAAATTGAGCATTAAGTTTTTTAATCGCATCAGTGATTTAGCTTATACATAATATGAACCTGCAGGGCTTTCTATAAAGCTGATTGATATTTGCACCTTGATTACCCATAGACAGACAATAATAAATATTTGGGGAAAACATGAAACAGTCCGAAGACTTACAAATAGCGATTGCTAAAACGGGTTTTTATAGTGGTTTTAATCGCATTGTTGCGATTGGATCAAAAACTATATTAGCTGTCTTGATTTTATGGGCTGCCTTGCGACCTGAAAGTGCAGCGCCCATTCTGGCTGATATCCAATCTTTTACGGTAAATAATTTTGCTGGTTGGTACATGTATGTAACTTTCTTCTTCGTTCTTGTTTGTTTTGGTCTTGCCCTATGGCCAAAATCTGGCCGCACTAAATTAGGCCGCGCGGATGATAAACCTGACTTCTCTAATTTTTCTTGGTTCTCGATGATGTTTGGCGCTGGGATTGGGGTTGGTATGCTAACCTATTCAACGGCAGAACCAATATTCCATTTCGCAAATAACCCAGACGTTATTAAAGGTCTTGTCGAGGCAAAGTCTGAGGAAAATGTTAGGCTTGCTTATAAATGGGCTACTTTCCATTACGCTTTCACACCTTGGGCTTGCTATGGGATTGTCGGTATGGCGCTGGCCTATTTCAGCTATAATCGCGGCCTTCCGCTTACGATTAGATCTGGGTTAGTGCCGTTATTTGGCAAGCATTTATCGGGCCCACTAGGTCATATCGTAGATATTGTTGCTATCCTTGCGACTATTGTAGGGGTTGGAGTAACGATTGGATATGGTGTGTCACAATTTGCCTCTGGACTTTTTAATATAACAGGCGCCGAATGGATCATATCAGATGCGGGGAAGCCGACACTTATGGCACAGCTTGTCGCCCTTGTGATTATTATGCTCGCCTCTATAGTTTCGGCCATCTCGGGCGTTAGGAAAGGTATTAAATGGCTGTCCAATATCAATATGGGGCTCTCATTTTTCTTATTGTTATTCTTTCTCATATTTGGAGCAACAGTCTTCGCCTTTAAAACCTTTTTCCTGGCCATTTGGGATTATATTTTGGCTTTCCCAAAAATGTCGTTGTCTGTTTGGAGTGCGTCAGGGAATGAAACTGAAAAAGCCCTGGCTGGCTGGCAAGCGGCATGGTCTGTTTTTTATTGGGCTTGGTGGATTGGGTTTGCACCTTTTGTAGGTCTTTTTCTTGCGCGTGTATCCAAAGGTAGAACTGTGCGGGAATATGTGCTCGGAGCTATGCTTGTTCCTACATTGATGTGTTTGACATGGTTTGCCCTTGTGGGTGGAACGGCGGTGGATTTGGAGCTGTCAGGTATTGCAAATAACGCCATTATAGGCGCAGATATTTCTGCTCAGCTATTTCAAACCATCAATTTAATGCTTTCACCAGCGCTTGCTGTCGTGATGTCGATAATAATCGTTATTTTGTTGCTGACTTATCTAGTGACATCCGCAGATTCAGCCATCCTCATAATCAATACGATTTCCTCTGCCGGAGACCGAAGACAAAAACATAGTAAGCACATCATTGTGTGGGGTTTAATTTTAACCTCCGTTGTCGCGGTCTTGTTGAAAGTAGGGGGAATGGATGCCTTACGTTCGATTATGATTATTGGAGCATTGCCTTTCTCTTTAGTTATGGCTTTGATGTCGTTTTCTCTTATAAAGTTCCTGTTGTTTGATTCTAGAAATGAGACCTGATATTAAGAGCCTCAGTTTCAGCGCAATAAATTTAGATAATGCTATACTATAGAAAAGTCTAATGGTGCGCGAAAAACCTCAACTTTTGTTGTTAATTTGTCACGAATTTCACAAAAAATGATACCATTAGAAAGTTAGATAGCTTTGAGTATTGCTATGGTGATGGGTTCCGTTATGGTCGTCATTGGGCGGCGCGGTACTTTTAAATAATTTATAAAAATCTATTAAGGGGAATATAATGAAAAGACTTAATTTATTGAGTTGTACAGCAATAAGCGCGTTGCTGACGGTGGGTATGTCATCAACAGCACATGCCCAACTCGAAGACGAAGTCATCGTTACCGCGACAAAGCGTTCGGAAACTGCACAAAGTATTCCGATTGCGGTTCAAGCTTTAGGAGAAAACACACTCGAAGAACTTCGTGTTGACGTTTTTACTGATTACCTCGTTCAGCTTCCTGGGGTAACTGCAGGCGGTGCTGGTCCAGGTAATAACACAATTTATATACGAGGCTTAGCATCGACAACGCCAGCGACATCTATTGCAGGTGTTGCGGGTCTTGCGCCTAACGTTGCTTTCTATCTAGATGAACAACCCTTGGTGCAGCCAGGTAGAAATCTTGATGTATACGCAGCTGACTTAGAACGTGTCGAAGTTCTATCAGGTCCTCAAGGTACATTGTTTGGGGCTAGCTCTCAGGCGGGTACAGTGCGCATGATTACGAATAAGCCTAAGATAGGTGTTGAAGAGGCCAGCTTTACTGTTGGATCATCTTTTACAAAAGGTGGTGACGCTAGCTTCAAGGGCGAGGCTGTATATAATGTACCTGTAAGCGATAATTTTGCTCTTCGTGCTGTAGTTTATGGTGACCATCAGGGCGGCTGGACAGATGCGGTTGCTGGTAATCTAGATGTAACTTCGGCGGCACGTTATCGCTCAGCTGATGCTACGCGTGATAATGGAACGCTAGTTGGCGCCCGGGCTGGCTTTGATGCGGGGGCGGATACATCTGGTATTGATGCTATTCCTGCTGTAGCGATAGTTGAAGACAATCAGAATGATGCTACTTACTTTGGTTTCCGGGCCTCTGGTCTTTTCGAAGCCAATGAAGATTGGTCACTCTTGGTTGGTTATGCTCATCAGGAACTTCAAACGGATGGTATTTTCTTGGCAAATCCTGATTTAGGTAGCCACAAAATTCAGACATATGAGCACAGTGAGCTTGATGATGAATTTGATAATGTAAGCTGGACGCTTAAAGGTCGCTTAGGCGCTTTGGAGGCTGTCTACACGGGGGCTTACACAGACCGGAGCGCGCAGCAACGCATAGATTACTCTGAATACGTCTATGTTTCTCAGTATCTACCGTATTATATTTGTGATTACTCGACCTATTCTTCAGCTTACTCTGACGCAGAGCCAACTGGAACGTGTCAGGCACCAAATCTTTACGGTGATATTGACTCTAATCTAAATGTTCAAACACATGAGCTTCGTTTTAATACGCCAGCTGAAAATCGCCTACGGGCAACTGTGGGTGGTTTCTACAGCGACACAGTCCTTGAAGAGCTGGTAAACTTTAATTACCCTGGAAATAAGTTTATCTTTGGTGGAGCTGGCTATCCAGATAATTTCCGTTTCCCTGGACCTGGTTATAGTTCTGATGACTCAGCTTTTGATGAAGATACGATTTTTAGAAATGATGTTAGGCGAACTGATAAGCAGCTAGGTGTGTTTGGTGAAGGTACATTTGATATATCCGATCAGTTCTCAATCACTGTAGGTGCGCGTTATTATGATAACTCTGTAGACCTAGAGGGTACAGCTAACTCATCATTCTGTAACTTATTCTCTCAAGAAGATCGAAATGCTTTCGGTACGGATATCAACGATCTTTATGATGGCGATGGATCATATACGTTTACCCGGGATTGTAATCCTGACAACCAGATTACATTTACATTGTCTGATACTGTAGAAGATATCTTTAACGCTCTTCCTGCAAACCGTCAGGGGCAAGCACAGCGTATTTTCAACGAATTACGCGCGCCTGATAAAGCGGAAGCAGATGGTCTGATTAAGAAAGTCACGGCGACTTATACACCTCAGGAAGAACTTCTCTTCTACGGAACATATTCTGAAGGTTATCGCCCAGGACTTCTTAACCGTCCAGGCGGCGCAACTTCTGGAAACTTTACGGTTCCATTTGAGCTTGAAACAGATGATGTGAAAAACTTTGAATTTGGTTGGAAGACACGTTTGATGGATAACCAACTCCAATTTAATGGTTCAGCATTCTTTGTTGATATTAAAGATCTTCAAGCAACGATTTTTGATACATCGATCGTCAATCTTTTCTTCAATGCTAATGTTGGCGACGCTGAGGTTAAAGGTATTGAAGGTGAAATTACTTATGCACCATTTAGTATGGAAGGTCTTACATTCACAGGAGCTTATAGCTTCCTCGATACTGAAATCACGAAAGTTTCTATCCCTACGGACGATGTTCGCGAGGGTGACTCGCTGTCTTTCGCACCTAAATATCAATTTAATGCTCGTGCTCGTTATGAATGGGAAACTAACAAAGGCTTGACAGCTCATGTCATGCCACAGCTGGTTCATTCCGCGAAATCTTTCTCTGATATAATCGTGAAAAATCGTGATGAAATTCAGGGGTGGACGAAGCTTAGCGTATCCGCTGGTTTAACAGGCGATTCATGGACGGGTGAGCTTTTCGTGGACAATATACTAAATGAAGACATCGAGTTAAATCGTCAGCACATTAACGATGTATCTCGCGTCAGCTATGCCCGTCCACTAAATGCAGGTGCGCGGTTAACAGTGAATTTCAGATAATTTATATCTGATTATCGACACTGATAAAAATATTCGACTATAATGAACGCGTCCCTTATTGGGGCGCGTTTTTCATTTTCCGGATAATATGACAGATACTTTAGACATTCAAAAAAATATCGAAAATTTGATGCGCCAAGGCAAATTTGCGGAGGCAATACGGCAAAGTGGTGACAGATTAAAGGATGATCCTGAAAATGTTGAGTTGCTTTATATGAAGGCTGTCTCAGCGCGTTATTTGAAAGACTTTAAATTAGCAAGCAACACGCTCAATGACCTTCATAACATACAGCCAGATTTTGGTAGAGCTCTCCAAGAAGAAGGACATCTCGCGCGTGATCAGGGAGTATTTGATGCAGCATTATCGGCCTATGAGAGAGCTTGCCGTGCAAACCCAGCATTAATAGCAAGTTGGCGTGCCCAAGCTGATATTCTAACTCGGGAAGATCGGCCAGAAGAAGCCCATAAGGCAAAGTTTCAAGCGGATTATTTGGCTAAACTACCTACAGAATTATTGACAGTATCGCATCTGATTCATGAAGGTAAAATTTTCAAAGCTGAAGAGTTATGTCGTTTTTTCCTTCAAAAAAATCCACACCATATAGAAGCTATGCGCTTACTCGCAGATATTGCAGCTCGCTTTGGCGTATTTAATGAGGCTGATTTCCTTCTTGAAAGTGCTATTGAATTTGATCCTGATAATATTCAGCTTCACCTTGATTATATTCAGGTTCTTCGGAAACGGCAAAAATTTGCAGCCGCACTTAAAGAGGCGCAAAGTCTATATGACCGAAATCCTGAAAATACAGTTTTTCAGTCTCACTTAGCCATAGAAAGCATGCAAACAGGTGATCATGAACGTGCCTTTGAGTTATTCGAAAAAGTTTTAGAAAAAATTCCTAATGATCCTGCGACCCTCACATCACGTGGTCATGCCTTTAAAACATTTGGCAGGCATGATGAAGCTATTGAAAGTTATAAGTCTGCATACAGGTCAAAGCCAGAACATGGGGACGCTTATTTCAGCCTCGCAAATTTGAAAACTTACCAGTTTACAGATGAAGAAGTCACTGAAATGACCATGTTGATTGATCGCCGTGATATTGGAAGCATGGATCGTATAAATCTTTATTTTTCATTAGGTAAAGCACTTGAAGATCGTGAAGATTATGCAGGAGCGTTTAAGAATTACGAATCTGGGAATAAACTTAAATCAGACCTAGCTGGGTATAAATCGTCTGAGATGACGACCGAACTTAAAATTCAGGCGGAGATATGCACGTCTGAGCTCTTTCAAATGCAAGGCGAAAAAGGTTATGATGCACCAGATCCAATATTTATTGTTGGCTTGCCTCGCGCGGGCTCTACATTGCTTGAGCAAATTATTGCCTCACATAGTCAGGTTGACGGGACATTAGAACTTCCAAATATTTTATCTCTATCTTATCAACTTCGTGGTCGTGCCCGGGCAAGGTCAGACACGCATTACCCCCGTATTTTACATGATCTCACACAAGAAAAGCTCAAGAAATTTGGCGAGAAATTTATTGAAGATACACGTATCCACCGCCAAGGGTCACCATTTTTTATTGATAAAATGCCGAATAACTTCCGCCATATTGCTTTGATAAAGTTGATACTACCCAATGCAAAAATTATTGATGCCCGTCGGCACCCTATGGCGTGCTGTTTCTCTGGATTTAAACAACATTTCGCTGAGGGTCAGGAATTTACATATGGGCTAGAAAATATTGGTACCTATTACAAAGACTATGTCGAGCTTATGGATCATTGGGATAAAGTCTTACCAAATCAAATTTTACGGGTTCAATATGAAGATGTCGTTGCCGATACAGAAACACAAATTCGTCGAGTGCTGGATTATCTTGAACTCCCTTTTGAGGATGCGTGTCTGGAATTTCATAAGACGAAACGGTCCGTTCGCACAGCAAGTTCCGAGCAGGTTCGGCAGCCAATATTCAAATCAGGTCTTGAGCAATGGCGAAATTTTGAGCCTTGGCTGGAGCCGCTCAAAGACGCTCTCGGTCCAGACATAATGAAAAGATATCCTATCTAGGAGGAAAATATGAGTCATCAAATCATGTCCGTCGACGCAATACACAAATTGGCGCAAGACACGCTAATGAAATATGGCGCTGACAAAATAAATGCAAAGGCCGTTGCAGACATCGTGACGATGGCTGAACGCGATGGCTGCGTTTCTCATGGGCTATTTAGATTGCCCGGCTATGTCGCAACTTTAAAAAGCGGCAAAGTAGATGGCATGGCTAAGCCAACCGTTACTAAATTAGCGCCGGCGGTCATACAAGTTAATGGGCATAATGCATTTGCGCCCACGGCGTTACAGGCAGGTAGACCTGCCTTGATTGAAGCGGCTAAAACTTGCGGTATTGCGGTGATGCCTCTCATAGGCGTGCACCATTTTGCTGCTCTTTGGACCGAGCTTGAACCTGTTTGTGAGGCTGGGCTCGCGGCTTTTGCATGCACCTCCTATAAACCTTCAGTTATTCCAGCGGGAGGTAAAAAAGCGCTTTTTGGAACCAACCCGATTGCCTTTGGCTGGCCACGTAAGGGGCACTCGCCCATGATTTTCGATATGGCGACATCAGTTATGGCGCGCGGAGAAGTCGGCGTGGCTGCTCGCGATGGCCATAGTCTTCCAGAAGGCGTTGGTGTGGATGCGCATGGCAACCCAACAACTGATCCAAATGAAATACTCAAAGGCGCTTTAATGACATTTGGAGGGTATAAAGGATCTTCACTTTCAATGATGGTCGAGTTGCTTGCAGGCGCAATGATTGGCGAGAGCTTTAGTTATGAAGCTGCTGCACGTGATAATAATGATGGCGGACCACCCCAAGGTGGTGAGTTCCTAATGGCGATTGACCCGACTCTCGTGCGCGGCGATGACGGTTGGGACGACCACGCAGAAGGGTTTTTTGACAAGATATATGAGCAAGATGGAACCCGCCTGCCTGGGGATCGCCGAATAGCTAATCGGGCTAAACATGATAAAACAGGCGTAGAGGTTTCGCAGATTATCTTGGATAAGATAAGCGCGCTTTAAGCTAGAGTATTAAGCCCGCGATACTTATGCAGGGACAGAGGAAAAATTTATGAGCAATGTTTACGGTAGTTTGATTAATGGTGAATGGGATAATTCGGGTGTGCAAACGCCGAATATAAATCCATCAGACATCTCCAAGACATTAGGTCATATGGCCAGCGCAACTCCGGTGCAGGTTAGTGACGCTGTTGCCGCCGCGCGTGCTGCCCAGCCCGGTTGGGAGGCCGTAAAACTTGAAGAAAAAAAGAATATTTTGCATGCCATTGGCCAAGAACTGATTGATCGCTGTGATGAAATTGGCAAGATTTTATCATCTGAAGAAGGCAAGCCCTTCGCGGAAGGGCGTGGCGAAACATTCCGAGCCGGAGAATTCTATCAATATTATGCGGCTGAATGCCTGCGCCAGATTGGAGAGAGCGCGGCGTCTGTCCGGCCTGGAATCAATATCGAAATCTCGCGTGAAGCCATTGGTGTGGCGGGCCTTATCACCCCTTGGAATTTCCCAATAGCGATTGCAGCCTGGAAAATGGGGCCAGCTCTGGCTTATGGAAATACGGTTGTCTTAAAACCTTCCGAAGTCACGCCTGCAACGGCGCATTTACTGGCAGAAGTGCTCAATAAACATTTGCCAAGAGGTGTGTTTAACATGGTTCAAGGCGGCGGAGATGTAGGAGCGGCCCTTTCGAGCGGCAAAATTGATGCTGTCTCCTTTACAGGATCGGTTTCAACAGGCCGTAAGATTGCAAAGGCCGCTATAGAAAACATGGCGCGTATTCAGTGCGAAATGGGGAGTAAAAATCCGATTGTTATCATGGATAATGCGGATATGAATATTGCCGTCGATCAATCTTTACATGGCGCATTTGGCGCCTCAGGGCAAAAATGCACAGCATCTTCACGTTTAATCGTGCATGAGAAAGTTCATGATGAATTTGTTGAGAAATTGGCCAAAGCTGCAGAAGCTAAAAAGGTTGGCCATGCACTTTCTGAAGGAACTGAGCTTGGACCTGTCGTCTCTGAAACCCAAATGAACAAAATTCTGGGTTACATGGATATTGCCAAAGAAGAAGGAGGTGAGCTTATTACGGGCGGTACGCGCCTAGAGCGCGATACTGAAGGCTACTACTTAGCTCCTACGATTTATACGCGCACGAAAAATGACATGCGCGTAAATCGGGAAGAGATTTTTGGGCCTATGACTTGTGTTCAGAAAGTCAGCTCATATGAAGAAGGATTGGAAATCGCAAATGACACAGAATTTGGTTTAGCGGCATCCATTATCACAAATAATCTAAAAGAAGCTGAGCATTATAAGCGCAATGCGCGTTATGGCAGTGTTCTCGTGAACCTTGCTACGGCTGGCCTTGACTATCATGTGCCGTTTGGCGGTCGTAACAGCTCATCATATGGTCCGCGTGAACAAGGGATGCATGCCAAAGATTTTTATACGATTATGAAAACTGCCTATACGAATCCAGGTTAAACCATGTTGATCATTGACGCCCTGCAATATGTAAATTGGACCCGAGACCTTTTCGAAGAAGCCAGAGCGGGCGGCGTTAATGCTATCCACGTTACTATAGCCTATTGGGAAAATAGTCGTGACACGTTTGAAAATATCGGTGACTGGCGGCAGCGTTTTCGTGAGCATTCCGACCTTATCATGCCAGTTCATAAAGCTGGTGACATTCTGACCGCACAAGCGGAAGGGAAGATAGGAATTATTCTAGGGTTTCAGAACTGTTCGCCAATCGAAGATGATTTGCGCATGGTTGAAACGCTTTATGATCAAGGGGCGCGTATCATGCAGCTCACCTATAATAACCAAAGTTT
Organism: uncultured Hellea sp.; assembly: GCA_938007935.1. Lineage (GTDB taxonomy): Bacteria > Pseudomonadota > Alphaproteobacteria > Caulobacterales > Maricaulaceae > Hellea. The sequence continues at coordinate 85,276 of CALLMD010000005.1, read as the reverse complement.
ATTAGCGACCGGGTGTTACGAGGAGGGTGATAGCGGGGTTACGCGGTTTGGCCGTGAAGTCATAAAAGAAATGAACCGTGTTGGCATGGTGATTGATATGTCCCACAGTGCTGAAAATTCAACATTACAGACCATAGAGCTTTCAGAGCGCCCCATCGCCATTACACATGCCAATCCATTGCGTTGGCATGAAGCCTTAAGAAATAAATCTGATACTGTTTTGAAAGCTCTTAGTCAAAGCGGGGGTATGCTTGGGTTTTCAATGTACCCTTTTCATCTTAATAATGGACCCGATTGTACTTTAGATGATTTCTGCGGCATGGTTATGGATACAGCAGGGCTTATGGGTATTGATCATATCGGTATCGGATCTGATTTGTGCCAAAATTGGGGTTATGAAACGCTGGAATGGATGCGTTCTGGTAAGTGGACTTTTAAACCTGATTACGGAGAAGGTTCAGCACAAAATGCCGACTGGCCCCGCCAACCAGATTGGTTTGCCAGTTCAAAAGATTTCGGAAATATTGCATCAGGTCTAAAAGACAAAGGCATGGCACAAAATGATATTGAGAAAGTCATGGGCAAGAACTGGCTGAATTTCTTTACCGATGGTTTTGAGCCAAAAGGCAAGTGATGTCTATACAGGCTAAAATTAGAGACAATCGTACTGAATTTATGCGCCCAGCAGCTACTGTAATGGATGTGTCTCGCTTAGGCTGTTTATATCCTTATCCTCTAAGTTTTATGCGCTCCTTGCTTCGCCGTGTTATGACGCAGAACTGGCAGATAAAGCCTGCAAATATTTCTTTGGATGATGAAGGTTATGGTCATGCAATTTATGAAATTACAACACCACGGGCCGTATTTAGCTATGTAATTTTTGCTAAATATCTCAACCCAGAAAATCGTAGCGACCGCGTCATAGCCGAAGATTGGGATATGACTGTCACATTATGCGAAGGGCAAGTGGATACTGAACGGTTAGCAAAGTTGAAGGCCAATGTGCCTTTGCAAGAAAAGGGACGTGTCGATACAAGCTGTTTTGTACTCTCCCGTGCGAATAAAAGTGTGCGGAATTTTGAGTCTGTTGTCACGTCATTAGCAGCGGGTCAGCAACCTGATTTAGACGCAATGGCCAAGGTCGGTTATCTTTATCGAACCACAGCTGTTTATGGTTCTGGAAAATTTGGTATGGCTGATTGGGATAAGGTGAAATCGAGATGGCCTGATTTTGGGTCGCCCTTTGATGCTGAGATGTTTTCTTGTTGGATGATACGTCATTTTAGTTTGGTTCAGGCGGATCATGTTGCGGCGAAGCGTTCACCAGAAACCGCCGTAGAAATGGATGAGAAAATTAAACGCTATGTTGGTATCGGAAATGCGACGGGTCTTGGTATGGCGCCATACCTCATCAATCATCCATTACTGATTAATAATTGGATAGAGGTTCGTGAAACGGCTTTAGCACGTGTGTTATCTATGACTGTGCCAGATGAAATTAAGCGAGGACATTTCATCTGTCTGGCTCTTAAAGCGATGCAACACCTCAATGAGATTTCTACGGATAATGAAGATCAAAACACGCTAAATGCGAATGCACGTAAAGATTTGGAACAAGCTCTTAAATGGTTTGAAAGCGATAATATTTCTGCTTGGTATGAACTTACGGACTATGCAGCGTCTCATCTCAGTGTGGAAGCGCGAGAGCTATTGAATGTTTTATTGCTGGAACTCTATCCTGATTTAATCAGTGATTTAAAAGACCAGCTTTGTGTGGATGAGATTTATTCATTGCAAGCCAACATGCGGCTTGATGATTTAAAAAAACTCATTGAAACTCATTATGCTTGGGCTTTGGACATTGATTACTCGGACCCTAAAACTCAAGGTATTTTTTGGTATCGGTCCGAAGAAAAAATGGAGCCTCGTCTGGGCCGTAGGTTTGAAGAACCTGGTGCTGCAAGTGAGATGCTGCTTGGAATTGGATGGTATGTTTGTGCCTGCTACACGGACTTATGTGAGTTTATAGTCTTGCACAGCGCTAAAACGACAACAGCCCGCTTTGTTTTTGCGCACCCACAGCACCGCTATATTACGCGCCGTATGCAAACTATGGCAAAGACCCGATACGGTGAAATTCGAATTAACGCTATAGATTTGGATGTCTTGCCGATACAGTTATTGCGTTGCAAACTTTCTTTTTTTGGCGTTGGTAAATTTGACCCGCGCTCGCGTATGTGGGTGAGAAACACGATGTTTCAAGGTGCGCCCCTTGTGTCTGATATAGGCTCAAATATTGGCGATACATGGTGTTTCCCTATACGTCCGACCGTTGAGTGATGGACGGTCAGGCGGAGTTATATCTTTCGCTTAATGAGCTACGAGCGCTTTTGCGGCGGACCTATGAAGCACTTTATCATCATGGCTATGATTTTGCCGTTATGGCGCGTTCTTGCTTATGGCTCGAGGTTCACGGTTTTGATGGTATTGGGTTAATTTTACGCAGCCTAGATGATTTGGAAACGCCTTGTCGTGAAATCAAACTTTCAGAGACAAGCCAAAATCAATTTGTGTTAAACGGCTATGGGCGCTGCCTGATTCCTTTCGTCAATGCGGCTGCAGACCTCGCTATTGGAAGCGCCGAAGAAAATGGTTTTGGACAAATAGATATTATAAACGTTTTTGGACGTTTAAATATTTTGGCAGCCCTAAAAAAGACGGCGCGACTAAATCTATATTCGACAGCAATTTGGTATGATGCTGGGGAAGCCCGAACGCATATCTTGTGGCTAAACTCCTCAAAAGATTTGCCAGATTACTATATCCTTGATGAGAGTAAAGACGGCCCTTGGGGCCAGTCGGGTCTCAGATTTGTGTGTTCAAAGACAGCAGATATAATATCGGAAAATGTTAACGTAGTTTTGCCCCACGATGCCGTGCCATATAAAACCTGTGAGCAGTTAGCGCGTGCTCACGACCTAGTTTTGGAAAACGGTATTCCAATTTCTGTGGAGGCCTATTCCAAGCTTAACAAAATTGCGGACCGTTTGCTTGTGCCGTCAACGGATGCCTCTAGGCGCGGCGCAGGAGAGTAGGCCTGTACGCATATTGGAGCCACTGTTTCGGCCAAGCTCTTAGAAGGTGTCTGGATTGCCGCGCCTTATATCGAAAGACATTATGACAATATGAACGGCGTAAGGATTATCGATGGGCATATCAACTTACCAAAAGGTCCAAGGTTAGGCATTCATCCTGAGGCAGGAATTTTGGAGATTCAGTCGCGCATTTTAGGTAATCAGCGGTAGTTTCCTGATTTCCGCGTTCCGTGATTTATCTTGAGCCTGAACTGTAACCTGTGTTCCGATATTCCAGTGATTTGCCTCAATCATCCCAATAGCAACATTTGTATTTAAATCAGGAGACCAAGCGGCTGATGTAACTTGCCCCACTTGGGCTCCTTCAACCATAACTGGCCAGGCATTTTGACATGGCGGAACGGCATCGCCTGAGATAGCCAGACCTCGAATTTGTTGTTTAGGGCCATCAATTTGCTCTCGTCTCAGGGCTTCTCCGCCAATGCAGCCTTTGGCTGCGGGACCTTTGCAGAATTTTCCAAGACCTGCTTCATAAGGTGTGTTTTGGATGGTCATGTCATTACCATAAGAGAGTAAGCCACCCTCGATTCGCTCAATGGCGTTCGGGCATCCAGCGCGGACATTTAAGTTTTTGCCTGCCTCAAAAAGTGCGTCCCATATGGGCTCGCCTTGCTTTGTGCCATCAACATAAATTTCAAACCCGCCTTGGACTGAAAATCCCGAACGCGCGACTGTGTGAGATTTTCCATTAAATTTTATTTGTCTATGTCTGAAGAATTTGAGATCGCGTATGACTTCGCCAAATAGCTGCGCCATGAGATCATCTGCTTTGGGACCTTGTATGGCCAGCGGAGAAACATCAGGCTCAAAAATATCAACATTTAAGCCTTTCCCGACAGCTAAGCCTTTGACCCAATAGAGAAGGTCAGAGTCAGCGATAGAAATCCACCAGCGGTTATCATTATGCTTTACCGCTACGGGGTCATTTAGCATGCCACCATTTTCATCAACAACTGGGATATAATAGCATTGATCATCTTTCATTTTTGTAAGGTTACGCGGAGTAAGCATCTGGACTAATTTTGTGGCATCCGGCCCCTTAATTTCAATTTGACGCTCGCAGGCGACATCCCAGACTTGAACATGCTTTTTGAGGTGGTGATAATCTTCGACAACACTTTCAAACACAGTTGGAAGGAGCATGCGGTTATAGACGGTATAGGCTTTTACGCCATGCTCACGATTACGCTGTGTCCAAGGCGTATTTCGTGTTCGCCGTGAGATTGATAAAACAGGGGCCATATAAACTCTCTATTTCGACAATAAGATTAGCTCCAAGGGAAGGGGCTGTTTGATGTAGGATGTAATTCGCCTTCAGCATAGCGGCTAAAGCGAAAGGGTTTGAGAAGCTCAGATGTTTGGCCGGTAATGTGCTGCGCAACTAATTGGCCAACGCCAATCATTTTATATCCGTGATTGCTATCTGCAATAATATAGCAGTTCTCGGCAAATTCATCAAAAACGGGAAAGCTATCAGGGGTGAAGCAACCTACGCCGCCTGAAGGTTCTTTATCAAATTTGCTCATCGACCCTTCAAAGCGTTTATGGCAATGGGCGAGGGCTGAGACCCACATATGCGCGAATTCGGGTGAAGATATCCATTCAGGTGAGGCAGGGCCATAAGGGTCTAGCTGAAGTTCATCTACAGGTGTTGTCACGGGATAAGGCATTGCGCCGCCTTGCACACCGCCAAAATGGAAATCTGGCTTGTAGTAAAGCCCCCAAATATTACCTTCTTCCTCAATGACAGAACCATCAACTACGGATTTCAAAGCTGCATCAGTGTCAACATGCATGACCGGAGGCTGCTTTCCGTCATTGGTTTTAAACATTTCAGGGTCGACTTTTAAAACGCCTTCTTCGAGTTGCCAGAAAGTCCACATGCCTATGTTGTGATGTAGTGTGCCGTCAGTGCCTTTGATTGATACGGTTTTTGGAAGCTCCAGCATGTTCCAAAAATCACGAACCCACGGGCCAGTCCCAATAACGACATAATCGCATTTGATAGTGCCTTTTGATGTTTCTACTGCTTTGATAGCGGAGCTTGTGCTATCACGCATAAAGCCCGTCACCTCCACGCCAGTAACAATGCGAACTCCCTCTGCTTCAGCTTTACCAGCTAGGCCGTAAATAGATTTCGTATTATTGGCGTATCCTCCTTTTTTTTCGTGCAAAACAGATGTGATATTTTCAGCCTGCCAATCATCATAGATACTTAGCATATAATTTCGGCTATCATTTTCGCCTTCGATAAAGACACTTTCATAGCCAATGGCTTGTTGCTGCTGATAAATTTCGCCCACATCTGCATGCATCGACTCGCAAGATATCTGCATATAGCCGACAGGATGATAGGAAAAAGCTTCGGGATCAGAGTCCCAAACATTGACGGAATGGGCCATGAGTTCTCGCATGGCGGGTTGGTAGTAATTATTTCGCACGACGCCACAGGCAATACCTGACGCGCCAGAGGCTATGCCGCCTTTATCTAAAACAATGATATCTTCTCCGCTTCCTTTTCCAGAAGCTTTAAGTTCTAGAGCTAGGTGGTAGGCTGTTGAAAGACCATGAATGCCTGCGCCAATAATGACGTAATCTGATGATGTAGGGAATGCCATGCATAGCTCCTTTTCATGCAAAGCTATTCCTTCTCTGCTTTGTGAACAACCAAGTATGAGTAAAATCACTAAAAGTTATCAAGTGGCATTACAGGGTCTTTATTTGGGAACTAGCCCTTCATTTTATATCAGCTAATGCCGTATTGTAAGTTTCACTAATCGCGCTTTGGAGGACTTGTTAATCTCAGAAGGTGTTTTATGTTCTTTCCATGAGTCTCAACGATGTCATGAAACCTGTGGAAACAGCGCGTGGGCTACCTAATGCTCATTATATTTCTGACGATGTATATGCGCATGAACGCGAGGTACTCTTTTTTAACGGGTGGTCGGCCATCGCCTTTGAAAGTGATGCGCCGCATCCTGGTTATGCATTTCCCATCGATTTTTTAGGCATGCCTTTACTATTGGTACGAGACAAGGATGGTTCTCTTAACGTCTTTCAAAACACCTGCCGTCATCGTGGTATGATATTGGTGGATCAACCAAAAAGCTTAAACGGTCCGATACGTTGTCCATATCACAGCTGGTGTTATGATCATGGCGGTAATCTAGTGCGTACGCCTTATGTTGGCGGAGTGAATGTGGATACGCATAAGGATGTTAATCCCGAGAACCTAAGTTTGTTTAATGTGCGTAGCTATGTCTGGCATGGTGTTGTTTTTGTAAATATATCAGGACAAGCGGAGCCTTTTGAAGTTGTTCATGCTGAACTCTTGGAACGTTGGTCTGAGTTTAGACAGCCCTATCACCTTGGCGGTCAAGCCAGCCGTTTTGATATGACTTTGAGAGCAAATTGGAAGCTTGCAATAGAGAATTTTTGTGAGTCTTATCACTTGCCTTGGGTTCATCCTGAACTCAATGAAATCTCACCTATTGACGTACATTATCCTATTGAAGGACGTTATGGGTTTTCAGGTCAAGGTAGCCGAAATTATAATCAATTGACGGGCGTTGACGGGTCGAAATTTTTAGATTTCAAAAACCTCTCCCAAGTCTGGAATAAGCAAGCAGAATATGTCTCTTTCTTTCCTAATGTTTTAATGGGTGTGCACCGTGATCATGCCTATGCCACAATTTTAATGCCGCAAGGGCCCGAAAAAACTTTGGAACGCGGAGCCTTATTTTACGCAGACCCTGATATTGATACGCCTAAATGGCAAGACATGCTCAAAGAGAACACGCGAATTTGGCAGGGTGTTTTTTCTGAGGATATGGGCGTTGTCGAGGGCATGCAAAGAGGACGTCATGGGCCTAAATTTGATGGCGGCAAGTTCTCACCTGTCATGGATGGCCCAACTCACACTTTTCATAAATGGGTCGCCAGTCAGATGCTTGCGGCTGAATAATTTAAGCGATTACATTTTCAATTGTATGAGTAAGTCCGTCTAAAAAAGATTTCGCGGAACTTCTGGGCGTCATAAGACGAAACTCTGTTTCACTAAATTTTATGATAACGACCGCTATGTGGTGCGCCATGGTACGCGCGGCGAACCCAATTTGTGCGGCCCTCAAATCTAACGGAATGAAGCGTTCAAGGATGTCATAAGGCTTCTTGCTTTTAAGGTCGAGTGAAGTCCATCCATCACTTTGCAAAGTCGTATAAGCCGAATTACCAAACTTGGAGGCTAACTCACGATCGGCTTCTATGTTTGGTTCATCAAGTAAAATGAAATACTGGCCTATGCTCGACCACATCGCATAGCCGCCTTTTACAGCTATGATTTCAGATGGTTTGGGTGGTGTTTTACCAAAGGTTTTTTTGAACGCTTTGTTAAAAGCGATCTCTTCGTCCTGAGCCACAGCAAGAGACACTAATTCGCCAAGAAAATTCTCTACAAGAGAAAAATCTGGCCAATCGCCCGTAAACCCTTCAAGCGGTAATGTGGGTTCTAAATTAGACACGGAGCCGCTCTCCTTTTGGGTCAACAAAATGCGGACTAACCACTTTTACGTCTACATGATTATGGCGAACAAAATCGACGGCGCTTAGAACCTCGTCTTTTCTATTTTTACCGTTTTTGAGAAAGCCTAGGCCAATATAAGTTTCTAAAGTTGGAGACCATGCGACCGAACTCATATAACCTTGGTCATTAAGAGCCTTAGCTGTCTCTCCTTTGGATATGAAATGAGCCCCATTTGTCAATTTGTCGCCTTGTTTAACAGGTAAAAACCCAACCATCGTCATAGAGTCATCACTTATAAGGCCCTCGCGTCTTGATAAGACTTTGCCGATACAATCTTTCTTTTTAGATACGAAGCCGCCGAGGCCGAGCGCGGTTGCCGTTGTTGTTCCATTTAATTCATTGCCAGCAGCATGTCCTTTTTCAATCCGCATAACCCCTAAAGCTTCTGTTCCATACATTATGGCATCAAATTCTTCACCTTGACTCATCATTTCACGGATTAGGGCGTCCCCGTAACGAGCTGGTACTGAGATTTCATAAGCGAGCTCTCCTGAGAAGGATAAGCGAAATAATCTCGCTCGCGTTCCGCCGCAAACGGTGAGTTCTCCGCAGGCCATATAAGGGAAGGCTTCATTGGAAATATCGAAATCAGGGTCAACGATTTTTTGTAAAAGTTTGCGTGCATTAGGACCCGCGATTGAGAACTGCGCCCATTGATCAGTCGTCGAAATCAGATGCACATCCATATTTGGGTAAAGACACTGCCGCGCAAATTCGAGGTGCTTGAAAACGGGGCCTGCCTTAGCTGTTGTTGTTGTCATCACGAAATGTGTATCTGACAAGCGTGCGGTGGTGCCATCATCCATAGCAATTCCGTCTTCACGCAGCATTAATCCATAGCGGCATTTGCCGACTTTTAGTGTTGAGAATGTATTGACGTAAACCTTGTTGAGGAACTTGCCTGCATCGCGGCCCTGCACATCAATCTTGCCCAATGTGGTCACATCGCAAATGCCGACAGATTTGCGCGTCATGATAACTTCGCGATCAACACTATCGCGCCAACCCTGTTCGCCCGCGCGGGAAAACCATTGCGCGCGCTTCCAGTAACCTGTTTCCACAAATGTGGCGTTATTTTCAGAGGCATATTTATGTGAGGGGGTAAGTCGTATTTGTTTGAAATGCTGCCCGCGATGTGAACCTGCAAAAGCGCCAATAGGGACAGGTGTATAAGGTGGACGAAAAATTGTTGTGCCTGTTTGAGGAATAGTTTGATTTGTAGCCTCTGCAAGAACGGCTAAACCAACCACATTGGAGGTCTTTCCTTGATCGGTTGCCATTCCTAATGTCGTATAGCGCTTAACATGTTCAACGGAAGAAAACCCTTCTTGATGAGCGAGGATAATATCTTTGGCTGTGACGTCATTTTGAAAATCAACCCAAGCTCGTTTCGTACCTTTAACATGCCAAAACGCTTTGACGTCTATGGGGCGATCTTCCGTTTTAGGAAGAGGGATTGTTTTACAGCCCAATTTTTCTGAAACCTTATTGGCGTCCCTGAAAGCGCCATGGGTTGAGAAAGTTCCCTTGGCCGCGCCTATAACGCTCATGTCTGAGGAAAGAGTATTGCCATCAGGAACGAAGCATGAGAGCGTATCATTCCAAATTGGTCTTGCGCGTTTATGACAGGTTAAATGAACATTGGGATTCCATCCGCCGGATATTGCTACATAATCAGCTTTAAGTTTCTCCCCTGTATTTAAAGTGACAGACGTAACGCCTTTGCGTCCGTTCACATCTGTGATGTGGTGTCCATTGCGAATGTCAATTATGTGATTTGCCTCTGTGAGCATGCCGTTATCATTATTGGTTAGAAGGGCGGTGTTTTTTAGATCAATTCCAAAGCGGTTTTTATAACTTCTGACGGCGCTGGCAAGCATAACCCCAGGTCTGTCATTATTAGCAAAAGCAATAGGCCGCTCAGTTGCCCCAGCTGCGAGAACGGCGTGCTTTGCATTAATTTTCCAGAGTATTTGGCGAGGGCCAGGCGCGCCGATCTTATCTGTTCGGGTTTCTAGCCCTCCATAAATTCCATGATCAAAAACGCCATAAATTGTCGTGCGCAGTAGGAGGCGAACAGTTGGGAGGTTCTCCAATTCGTTTAACGCCTCTGTGACCCATTTTATTCCGCCATCAGAATTGATCTCGTAATTCTCGGATAAAATCCGACCTCCCATATGGAAGTCTTCATCAACCAAAATAACCTGTTTGCCTGCACGGCCAAGGTTTAAGGCGGTTAATAAACCTGATGGGCCAGCACCGATAATCAGAAATTCGCAATGTAAAAACCCTTTATCATAGCTATCAGGATCTGGCGTGAGAGCAAGTTTCCCTAAACCTGCGGCGCAGCGAATGATGGGTTCGTAAAGTTTTTCCCAAAAGGCTTTGGGCCACATAAATGTTTTGTAGTAAAATCCTGCGGCTAAGAAGGGATGCAAAATATCATTTATAGCTAAGAAGTCAAAATTGACCGAGCCCATATGGTTCTGGCTTTTAGCGGTCAATCCTTCAAATAACTTTATGGTTGTTGCGCGCCGATTAGGTTCGCAAACATTGCCCTCATGTATTTCAACCAAGGCATTGGGCTCTTCGGCACCTGCGCCCATAATCCCGCGCGGGCGATGATATTTAAAGCTTCGGCCCACAATTCGAACGCCAGACCTTAAAAGCGCGGAGGCGAGGGTGTCGCCTTCAAATCCACTATGAGCCTTGCCGTCAAAGGTAAAGTTGAGCGGATTGTTTATGTCTATAAGGCTCATGATTTGCTAGCCTCAATCATGGCGCGCTTTACATCACGCGCGAGCTCAACTTTAGTAATGGCATGGGTCGTCATATTACGCGTAATAACCAACCAAGAGCGGTCACCATGTTCATGATACCAGAGTTCGCGGTGCTCTCCCGGTGGATTGTCTCTTAGATATTGATAGCGGTAAAAATCATCTGTTGCTGTTTCAGATTTCGCAGAGGGACGATTAAGTAGTGCAGCATCCCCCAGATAAGAAAATTCTGAACTATCACGTGGGCCGAGAAGTGGGTGATTAATAATCATTAGTGTAGATTAGGCTGAGCGCCTTGTCCTTTTTCATCAATCATTAAGCCGCGCGCAAACCTATCCATGCGGTAGGCTTGGGCAGTTTTATGCGGCATGTCAGTTGTAATTAAATGCGCAAAAGCATAACCGCTCGCTGGCGTGGCTTTAAATCCGCCATAACACCAGCCGCCATTAAAATATAGCCCCTCAATATGCGTTTTGTCGATGATAGGCGAGCCGTCCATAGACATATCAACTATGCCGCCCCACATGCGTAGAATACGCGCCTTTCCAATATTGGGCATAAGACTCATTCCGCCTTCGCAAACATCCTCGATAACAGGTAGATTACCGCGCTGGGCGTAGCTATTATAGCCGTCAATGTCTCCGCCAAATACCAAGCCCCCTTTATCAGATTGGCTCACATAGAAATGTCCTGCGCCATAAGTGATAACACCGTCAATGAGCGGTTTAAGGCCCTCACTGACAAAGGCTTGCAAGACATGGCTTTCTAATGGAAGCTGCATGCCTGCCATGGCCATGACGCGGCTAGAGTTGCCAGCCACGGCGACGCCTACTTTAGTAGCGCCGATATATCCCCGTGTTGTTTCTACGCCGATGCAGCGGCCTTGTTCGATTTTAAATCCAGTAACTTCACAGTTTTCAATAATGTCGACACCGTTTTTATCCGCGGCATGGGCATAACCCCAAGCCACAGCGTCATGGCGAACTGTACCTCCGCGCGGCTGTAATAATCCACCTTGGATAGGAAAACGCGCATCATCGAAATTTAGAAAGGGGTACATTTTTCGAACAGCGGCGCTATCCAAAAGCTTTGCATCGGCCCCATTTAAGATCATGGCATTACCGCGCCTGGCATAAGCATCGCGCTGTGGATCAGAATGATAGAGATTTAAAACTCCGCGCTGACTGACCATGGCGTTATAATTAACGTCCTGTTCGAGGCCCTCCCAGAGTTTGAGCGAGAATTCGTAAAATCCTTCATTGCCATGGAGGAGGTAATTTGAACGAATAATTGTCGTGTTGCGGCCTACATTTCCGCCGCCTATCCAGCCCTTTTCAAGAACGGCAATGCGCTTTTGATTAAATTTTGAGGCTAGATAATGCGCTGTGGCGAGGCCGTGCCCCCCGCCGCCAATGATAATGATATCATAGTCAGGCTTAGGTTCGGGCTTGCGCCAGACGGGTTTCCATCCCTTGTGACCTTTTAGAGCTTCTATAGCTATTCTGAATGCCGAGTAGCGCATATTCAAGCTATAAGCATTTACGACCTACTCTCAAACAAAGATGCTATGGATAAGGTTTATTTAGACCTTTCAATAAGGATGTTGAATACTTATAAATGGCCGCCAGACCTGTAACTCTACGGTTGTTTTTCAGAGCTTCATTTGGTTTTAAATAGTCTTGTAAAACAATAGCTTAAAATGGTTTTTTGCTGTATTTGTTTCTTGTCGTTCACAGTTGTTCAATCCAAACTAGTGACCGATTTCAAGTTTCCTCAGCCGGAATTGATAGGGCATGGAGCTAAATGGCTGTAGCAAGACATAAACTGAATCGAATTGGTCAAAGGCCTACGTGGCGCCGGAAGGTATAACGATGGAGGTGGGCTTTACCGGATGATGCGTAAGTCTGGTCTTGAGACTTGGATTTTCCGATATATGTATTGGCTTTTGAAGACAGGCCTTCCAACGCTATCAAATCAGGCTTAGTCATAGCAGAAAGACATTCTCGGTAATGGTTTGGGGTAGGGAACCAATAAAGTCTGAGCATTCTAAGCTACGCAGGCAGCTGGAATGTCAGTGATTTTTAGATATTTGAATTTATGCGTATCAAATATTCGGCTTTTTCGGCCAGCTATACGGACGTAAAGGCATTGAGCATTGTGGGAGAGGTTTTGGAAAGTTTCTAGAAGTCCAGATGCTCCGGCTCAAAGACATGAATGTAACGGGCTTTCACAAATGCGAACATAATAGTCTGGCAGGTCCGGCGAGCTGTGCGAGTTTGAACGTCTTCGTATACTTGCCTGCCCGAATGCCATTTCTATTGCTAAATTATCCCCAGCTAAAATTATAACTACTTCAAACGCTTAAGATTTTATTCCTATGCCTCTTGACTCTTTTTCAAAGATAAGAACAAATACAGAACATTATGAAAAAGTCAATTCTCAATACAGAGCCTATCTGGCTCACCGATGAGCTGTCTCTCCAGCGCGGGCGCGTACATGAAGTCATGGGGCAGGCATGTGATAGCTTTGCTGTGATGATGGCAGCTAAAATAGCAGGCCCCATTGTGTGGATTGGCCGCGCGCGTGATGTCGGATCTATAACGCCAACAGCACTTAAGAACTTCATTGATCCCACTCGTATTGTTCTAACGGAAGGCGCAAACCGTAAAGAAGTGCTCTGGGCCGCAGAGCAAGTGCTGCGCTCAAAAGGAGCGGCGCTGACGATTACCGAACTTCATATAGGCCCAGACCTTCGAGAAAGCCGAAGACTTCAACTCGCAGCAGAAGAGGGACGAGGGCTAGGGCTCATTTTAATTGGGCGCCGTGCTCAATCTTCCGCCTCTCAAACACGATGGATATGTGAGCCGCAAATGCGGCGGGGAGATGTTGCTAATGATGCCCGCGCGCCGGGGCCATGGATATGGGAGATTACAAAAAACAAGTCGGGTCCTGTGGGGCGTTGGTCGGTCAAGTGGATAGGAGGGGAGAATGAGACGCATAATGTCCATATGGTTTCCGCAACTGCCGCTTGACCGCAGAACTCGTTTAGGCGACCCGCGTATTGACGCCGCCTTTGCAATTATTACTGAGATTAAAGGTGCTCTGCGCTTAACCAATATGACGCCTGAGGCTCGGGAGGCAGGGCTTCGGGAGGGCATGTCTGTAGCTGATGCTCGCGCTATTTGTCCCGAGCTTTTGACAGAAAAAGCGGATGCTATGCGTGAGGATATGCTGCTCCGTGCTTTGAGAAGATGGGCAGACCGATTGTCGCCTTGGATAACCATAGATAGTCCAGATGGGCTTATCTTAGACGCGACGGGTTGCTCGCATCTGTTTGGCGGAGAAGCTTCAATGGCCCGTTATGCTTTTGATAAGCTCTCTCATATGCAGATAGCCGCTAAGATTGGTATTGCTGATACAAAGAGGGCTGCACGAGCATTATCGAGGCATAACCCAAAGACGATATCCACATCTATGCAGGGCTGCGTTAAGGAAGACCTGAAATCCTTACCCGTTGAGGCGTTAGGCATTGCCGCGAAAGTCTCAAATGATCTTAGGCGTGTGGGTCTTAAAACCGTGGGGCAACTTTACACGATTAAACATTCAGAACTAGCTCGACGATTTGGACTTGATCTCGTTCAAGCACTTTCAAAAACACTGGGCCAAACGCCTGACCCTGTTTCCCCTATGGTGGCTGATCCTATTTTTGCTGCGCGAATGAATTTGCCCGAACCTATTGGGCTTAAGTCAGATTTGAATGAAGTGAACACTCGCCTCACAAAGTCTGTTTGCTCAAGGCTGGAAGCTGCTAGGCTTGGCGCTCGGCAATTTCATCTTACAGTTAGGTGCGTGGATAGAGGAGAACATGTCCTCAGTATTGGCTTTGCAAGGCCGTGCTTTGATGCGGGCAAAGTTAAGCGGCAATTTGAGCGTCCGCTTGAAGGTCTCAAAATCAAATTTGGCGCTGATTGGTTGCGGTTGGCGGCAGATACTCTGGAACCTATTAGGGCGCGGCAACGGATTTTTGGCGGGGAGGAGCAAGACGCCTTAGAAGATTTGTCGCAAGTGATCACCACGCTTGGCAATCGCCTCGGATTTGATCGTGTACGGCGTTTTATACCGCAAGACAGTCATTTGCCTGAACGTGAATTTACGACAATTGAAGCAACTGATTCAAGAGCTATAACGCAGTGGCCAGACCCTGCACGCCATAGGCCGCTAAGGATATTTAGACCTGAAAGGATTCGAACAGTCGTGCCTGGTAGGCCGCCCAAAGCTTTTGAGTGGCGAAAGGGAGAATATGGAACCCATACAGCTCATGGCCCTGAACGTCTGTCATCAGAATGGTGGAAAGATATTCAAGATGAAGTTAAAGATTATTGGGTGGTTGAAACAGACAAGGGCTCGCGACTTTGGTTGATGAGTTATCCAAGTCCTCAAAGCTCATCTACTCATCCTCCAGATTGGTTTGTGGTTGGAAGGTTCTTATGAGCTATGCCGAGCTTTCAGCCATTAGTAATTTTACGTTCCTAACAGGCGCTTCTCACGCACATGAACTCGCAGATCGGGCTAAATCTCTTGGCCTTGTAGCGCTTGCTATAACTGATGTTAACAGCTTTGCCGGCATTGTGCGCGGCCATGCAGCGGCCAAAGAATTGGGCCTCAAATATATCGTTGGTGTGCGCCTAGTTTTGACGGACGGACCTGATATTTTGGCTTATCCGAAAGGCCGTTCTGGTTATGCTAATTTGTGCCGTCTACTCACAACTGGTAAGCGCCGTACGACTAAAGGCAAATGCGAACTAAGCCTGTCAGATGTTATAGAGTGGGGCGCAGATTGTGTTCTTATTATAGCTGGCCGAAAACACCTTACAAACGCCATCCCGCAGTTAAAGGAAATGTTCGCGCCGGATCTCTTTATCGGCTTGACTCCAAAATATGATGGATATGACATTTGGAGTTTTCAAGAACGCGCTGATATTGCCACACGACATAACCTTCCCATAACCGCTTTGGGTAATCCGATTATGCATCATGGCTCGCGAAAGCGGCTGGCGGATATTCTCTCCTGCATTAGAGAGAAGCGCAAAATTGATACACTCGGACATTTCGCGCTACCCAATGCAGAACGGCGGCTCAAGTCAGAGTTTGAAATGCGCCATCTGTTTAAAGACTTTCCTGACGCCATATCAAACACAATTGAGATAATGAACCGAGCCTCTTTTAGTTTGGATGAACTTAAATATGAGTATCCCGATGAAGTTCTTGACGGAGAGCAGGCTGATAATCGGCTGCGCCGACTATCAGAAGAAGGACTAAAATGGCGTTATCCAGATGGCGTGCCTTTATGGGTTCAGGCCATGGCCGAAAAAGAGTTAGCTGTCATTAAGCAGCTTGAATATGCGCGCTATTTTCTAACGGTCAACGATATTGTCGCTTTTGCCCGTTCAAAAAACATTCTCTGTCAGGGCCGCGGCTCTGCGGCAAACTCCGTTGTCTGTTATTCTCTTGGAATAACTGAAGCTTCGCCTGAAACGATCTCAATGGTGTTTGAGCGGTTTATATCAGAAGTCAGAAATGAACCGCCTGATATTGATGTCGACTTTGAGCATGAACGCCGTGAAGAAGTTATCCAGCATATCTATGAAAAGTTTGGGAGGCATCGGGCTGGCTTATGCTCGACCGTTACACATTTTAGGACGCGAGGAGCCATTCGTGAAGTTGGCAAAGCCATGGGTTTGTCAGAAGATGCAGTCTCAGCCTTATCATCACAGGTTTGGGGTTGGTCCAATAAGGAAATTGCAGAAGAACGTGTTGCTGCTGCAGGCCTGAATATCAATGATAAACGCATGGCGCAGACCATGAAGCTTATACATGAACTGATTGGATTTCCGCGCCATCTCTCCCAACACCCTGGAGGATTTGTCATTACGGCGGACCGCCTTGATGAATTGTGCCCTGTTGAAAATGCGGCGATGAAAGACCGCACCGTCATTGAATGGGATAAGGACGATATTAATCTTATGGGGATGCTAAAACTTGATGTGCTTGGTCTTGGTATGCTGTCCTGCCTACGCAAAGCTTTTGCTATGCTCGCGGATTGGAAAGGGGAGCGCTACACATTAGCTACGTTGCCGCAAGGCGATCCCAAAGTTTACGACATGCTTTGTGTGGCTGATAGCGTTGGGTTGTTTCAAGTTGAGTCCCGCGCCCAAATGAACTTTTTACCCAGAATGCGCCCTCGCTGTTTTTATGATCTTGTCATTCAAGTTGCCATCATTAGGCCCGGACCCATCCAAGGAGACATGGTCCACCCTTATTTAAGGCGCAGACGAGGGGAGGAGCCTGTCGTTTACCCTTCGGATGATCTCATTCCCATATTGGGTAAAACCTTGGGAGTACCGCTTTTCCAAGAGCAGGTCATGCAGATAGCAGTTGTTGCTGCTAGGTTCACGCCAACAGAAGCCGACCAGCTTCGTAGAGCATTAGGTGCTTTTCGAGGGGTAGGGTCGCTTGACCAGTTTCATGACAGGTTCGTGACCGGGTGTTTGGAGAATGGATATGAACATGATTTTGCCGAAGCCGTTTTTAGACAACTCGTTGGATTTTCTGGATATGGATTTCCAGAGAGCCATGCAGCTAGTTTTGCCTTACTCGTTTATGCCTCGGCATGGATTAAGTGTCACCACCCGGAAATATTTGCTGCAGCTCTTCTGAACTCACAGCCCATGGGGTTTTACGCGCCCGCTCAGATAGTTGGAGGCGTAAGATGGCATGATGTTGTGGTTCGTCCAATCTGCGTAGAGCAAAGTTATTGGGATAATGTGCTCGAGCCTGCAGGCAATGGCCAGCTCGCCTTACGTTTGGGTTTTCGTCAAATTAAAGGATTTAAAGAAGAAGACGGGTTATGGTTATCTGTCGCGCGCGGGAACGGATACCGCTCTATAGATACAGTATGGCGGCGAGCAGGACTTAAAAAACGAGCGCTTTCATTATTAGCAAAGGCAGATGCATTTGCCGCCCATGGTCTTAACCGCAGAGATGCTCTTTGGCAGGTGAAAGGTCTTAGCGGTGATAAACCATTGCCGTTATTTGAACAGCACGGTGAAGGGGTGATTGAGACTAGCATAGATCTTCCTAAGATGAGCCCTGCTGAAGAAGTCTTTGAGGATTATGTCAGCACACGGCTAACGCTTAGGGATCATCCGGTAAAACTCTTGCAGGAGGGAATAGGCAAAACAGTGAAAGCATCAGAACTGCGTGATAAACCCGATGAATCATGGGTGAATGTGAGCGGGCTTGTGATCACGCGTCAACGTCCTGGTACAGCTAGCGGCGTTGTGTTCATTACGCTTGAAGATGAAACTGCTACCTCGAATATCGTCGTTTGGTCAGATATGTTCACTAAGGCCCGTAAGGCTGTGATGACAGGGAGGTTATTACGTGTCAGGGGTAAATTGCAACGCGAGGGCATTGTCACCCATGTGATAGCTAACCGTATTGATGATCTTTCTTATTTACTCGACACATTAGGAGATACTGAAAGTGCAGGTGGTAATATTGACCCGACGCATGCAACGGCTGATGAAGGTAAACGGCCTATTCAGCTTAATGACAAACCCATGACTGATAAGACGCCGCGTGACGCGGTACCTAACAAGCCCAAGCGGCAGGATATCTCAGCATATTATGGAGCAGGAGCGAGACACCCGCGCGAGCAATCTAAGAAGCTTTTTTATAGTCGTGATTTTCATTAATCTTTAAGCTTTTAATAATGACAGAACGTGCAATCTCATATTTTTGGTCGTCTTTTTTAAGTGCTCATATGAACTAGTTCTTACTTGGTTTGATAATTCAACGGCAAGATTTTCCCTAAGATTAACTAACTTGCCTTTCGGGGGAGAGGTAGGGCCCATAAGGGAAAATTGTCTATGAAATGAGCCTGATATGAGTATATACCGTAATACCTTTTTCAACATCAATTCCCCCGGAAATACTACTACCAACGTTTGAATAAGCAAATTTCATGTCCGCTGTTATACGCATGAATAATACAACCAAGATATTGGACAGTGGCCGTTTTTTGCCAGTATCAAATCTGTCCATAGGTGACGGCAAATTTTGGAGTAAGTCTTTGGATTTGATTCGGTATTTACTGACCTGATTTAGTGAGGGTTTAGATTTAAACTAGGGACCAAAATAGGGACGGATTAAGTGGGGGAATATAATATCTATATAAAACAGGTAGTTAGGTGAATAAATGGTGCCCGAACCTGGATTTGAACCAGGGACACACGGATTTTCAATCCGTTGCTCTACCAACTGAGCTATTCGGGCCCAAGCGCGGTAAATCATCCGCGAATGAAGCGGCGTTATAGGGAATGCCCTTGGGGCTGTCTATGATGATTTTAAGCAAAATGTCGCTATTTTTCAGGAGATATTTCTTTTGCTATTGCGAATTATTCGCATTAGTAGGTTTTATGACTTTACGTGAACTCGCCAAGCACAAACCTGCGCGGATTATTGGTTTTAAAACCGATGACAGTGATAAAGAAACAAGGCTGCGCGAAATCGGTTTCGCTGAGGGAGATATCGTCGAAGCCTTACATTTTGGGTTATTCGGACGAAATCCTATGTCGGTCAGGCTTAATGGCGCGCTTATCGCAATGCGAAGCGCGGAAGCACAGGCGGTTTTAGTGGAACCTCTAAATGCGTAATGAGACTGAACTCGGCGTCTTGGACAAAAACAAGATTGCGCGGCTCGCGCTTTTAGGCGCGCCAAATTGCGGAAAAACATCTTTATTCAATGCCTTAACAGGCGGCCGCGCAAAGGTTGCCAATTATCCTGGCGTCACGGTTGAATACCGTAAGGGGATGTTCTCACTCCCCAATCAACAAGAAATCGAGCTTTTAGATTTGCCAGGTGTTTATGGTGATTGCGGTCATTCAATGGATGAGCGCGTCGCAATTGATGCGGTGCGAGGAAATTTAAAAGGCGAAAGGCGCCCTGATGGATTGATTTTCATGATGGACGCCTCCCAAGTTACGACACATCTTCATAATGTGCTTCAAGCCAAAAATTATGGTCTGCCAATGGTGCTTGTTCTTAACATGATGGATATGGCCGCCAGAGATGGGATCGACATAGATGTCGGGCAACTCGAAGATATGTTGGGCGTCCCTGTCATTTCATGTGTCGCCGTACGCGCTTCCGGCCGAGCGCATCTCTTAGATTTTTTGAGTGAGTGGACGGGAGATGTGCTTCATGGTTCTGCTGCGCGGCCAACAATTGAAGCCGATACGCTTAAAGATTTGCAAGCTAAAGCCCGCCAGATTACGGGCGGTACGGTGAGCCGTATTCAGCAAGCCGAGACCTTTACCCAGCGCATAGATAAAATTGTTCTGCATCCTGTATTGGGATTGCTTCTTCTATTGGGCATTTTGTTTGTGATGTTCCAAGCCGTCTATAGCTGGTCTGGACCGGGTATAGAGGCCATAGAAGCGATTATCGGATGGATGCAATCTGGTGTAAATTCTGTTGTGCCCGAAGGCTGGATGCGCTCGCTTTTATCTGATGGCATTATCGCGGGCGTTGGCAGTGTTATCGTCTTTTTGCCGCAAATTGTCATTCTATTTGCATTCATTTTGCTGCTTGAAGCCTCTGGTTACATGGCGCGCGCGGCTTTCTTAGTTGATACTATAATGGCGAGAATTGGTCTTAATGGGCGTGCATTTATTCCGCTCCTCTCAAGCTTTGCCTGCGCCATTCCGGGTATCATGGCGGCGCGAACTATTGAGCAAGAAAAAGACAGGCTAACAACAATACTGATCGCGCCTTTAATGACCTGCTCGGCGCGTTGGCCCGTTTATTTTCTTATTATTGGGGCTTTTATTCCTGCACAAAAAGTTGGCCTCTTCAGCCTTCAGGGACTCGTCGCTTTTGGCCTTGTCATTGTGGGAATAATATTTGCCATGATTATGGCCTTCCTATTCAAGAAAACTTTGATGAAAGGCGCTAAATCTACGCTCTTGATAGAATTGCCCAGTTATAAAGCCCCGGTTTTTAAGGATTATCTGCGCGGCTTATGGGAACGAGCCATGATATTTATCAGCCGTGCAGGCCGTATTATTTTGCCGACATCTATTCTTATCTGGTTTCTGGCGAGTTATCCTGCAAATTCGGCAACAATTAGAGAGACTTTTGCGGGCAAAATAGGAACAATTTTAGAGCCCGTCCTAAAACCCATAGGGTTTAACCTTGAAATAGCGATAAGCCTTATTCCCGGCATGGCGGCGCGCGAGGTTGTTGTCGGGGCTTTGGGAACAATTTACGCACTTGGTGCTGATGCGGATGAAAAATTGTCTCAGACCTTACAAAATGCTTGGTCATTGCCGACAGCGCTGGCCTTTTTGGCCTGGTTTGTTTTCGCACCGCAATGTCTTTCAACCCTCGCAATCATGAAAAAAGAGACGAATGGATGGAAATGGCCCATCTTTGCCTTCGCATATCTTTTTGTCCTCGCTTATGCGGCAGCAGGCATTACTTACCATACAGCCAAGGCATTTGGGCTCTAATCCACACCTAGCCAAGAGAGAGCTCTGGATTTGACCGTGCTGTCATGGCATGGGTCAAATGACGAATCAGGCTGCGCTAATATAATTATGACAGCTAAAACGTAGGTGGATTTTATGGCTGAACTTTCAAAGTCAGAACGCGAACATAAAGATATGAGCAATGCCATCGCAGCGCTCTCTATGGACGCGGTGCAGGCGGCTAATTCTGGACATCCCGGTATGCCTATGGGTATGGCGGATGCTGCAACTGTTCTGTTCTCGAAGTTTTTGAAATTCAATCCTTCTGACCCCAATTGGCCAGACCGTGATCGTTTTATTTTATCTGCGGGTCATGGCTCGATGCTAATTTATTCGCTCTTGCATCTCACAGGATACAAAGCCGTGACGATGGAGCAAATCAAAAACTTTCGTCAGCTTGGGTATATAACAGCAGGGCATCCAGAATATGGCCATGTACCCGGCGTTGAAACAACGACTGGGCCGCTCGGACAGGGCATAGCGAATGGCGTTGGCTTTGCTATCGCGGAGCGTCATATGAATGCACGTTACGGCGATAACCTCGTGAACCATTATACTTATGTCATCGCAGGTGATGGCTGCTTGATGGAAGGTATTTCCCAAGAAGCCATTTCTTTGGCGGGACATCTCAAACTCAATAAGCTCATTGTATTGTGGGATGATAATGACATCACGATTGATGGTAATGTCGATATTTCTGACAGTACGGACCAAGTTGCGCGCTTTAAAGCCGTGGGATGGAACGTCATTAAAGTGGATGGGCATGATGCGCGCAAGGTCGCTAATGCGCTTAGGCGGGCTCAAAAGTCTGATAAGCCGACATTAATTGCGTGTAAGACCGTTATTGGAAAAGGATCTCCAAATAAAAGTGGTACGTCAAAGGTTCACGGCGCGCCGCTTGGTGATGAAGAAATTGCAGCAACACGCAAAGCGTTAGGCTGGACACATGGCCCTTTTGAAGTTCCTGACGATGTCTATAAAATGTGGAAGCGCCCAGGTCGGCGCGGCCGCGCGCAGCAAAAAGCTTGGAAAACCCGCCTTGCTGCGTCGAAACAGGCAAATGATTTTCATCGCTCAATTAAAGGTGAGCTTAACATTGGCTGGAAAGAGGCCATGCAGGCCTATAAAGACGGGCTCGTTACCGAAGCACCCAAAGAAGCAACGCGTGTATCCTCTGGAAAGGCACTGAAAGTTTTAACCGAGAGCCTGACCGATATGATTTCAGGTTCAGCTGATCTTGAAGGATCAAATAAGACCCGTACTCCCGCCACATCTTCGGAAATACAAGCTGATAATTATGGTGGCCGCTACATAAATTATGGTATTCGAGAGCATGGCATGGCCGCGGCGATGAATGGCATGGCGCTGCATGGCGGTATTATTCCTTATGCGGGAACTTTTCTTGTTTTCGCTGATTATTGTCGGCCCTCAATTCGTTTGTCAGCTTTAATGGGAACGCGTGTTATTTATGTGATGACACACGATTCAATCGGAGTAGGGGAAGACGGCCCAACGCATCAACCTGTTGAGCACGTGGCCTCCCTGCGCGCTATTCCTAATCTCTATGTCTTTCGTCCTGCTGACGCGATTGAAACAGCCGAGTGTTGGGAGTTATCAGTCGAGAGAACGGCTGGGCCTTCGCTGCATGCTTTGACCCGTCAAGGGCTTCCGACAGTGCGATCATCTGCGGATAAAAACATGTGCGCGCGCGGTGGATATGTTCTGAAGGCAGGAGCGGGCGCAGATGATATTGTTCTTTTGGCGAGCGGTTCAGAAGTCCATCTTGCGGTAGACGCGCATAAGGCTTTGGCGGAACAAGGAATTTCTGCCCGCGTTGTTTCTATTCCCTGTATGGAGCTTTTTTTAGAGCAGGGCGAAAAATATGTTCGTTCTGTAATCGGAAAAGATTTGCCTAAAATCGCTGTAGAAGCAGGTATTCGTCAAGGGTGGGGAGACCTTATTGGGCGCGAAGGCGGGTTTATTGGCATGAATAGTTTCGGGGCTTCTGCCCCAGGCGCGGCCTTGTTTGAGCATTTTGGTATCACGTCTGACGCTATCGTAGCCAAAGCTAAAGATATGTTAGGTAAATAGGTGAAAGAGCTTCCTGGAGATGTTTTTGTAACGGGGCAGCTTTTACCCGCGCAAATGCAGGCTTTGGCAGAACAAGGGGTGATGAGTTTCATTAATAACCGTCCTGATATGGAAGCACCATTGCAACCGCTTTCACAAGACTTAGAGCAAGCCGCTCAGGAATTGGGCGTAGACTATCAACATATTCCTATGGCCGGTGGATTAACAGCAGGCCTCATAGAAGCATCTGAATATGCTTATACCAATCTTCCGCGCCCCATCGTTGCTTTTTGCGCGAGCGGAACACGTTCTACAGCCTTATGGGCTTTCTCGCATGTTGAAAATTTGGGCGTTGATGAGGTCATGAAGGCGATGACGAACGCGGGATATAGCCTTGAGCAAATTAGAGCCCCGCTTGAAATGCACCTGAAAGCTAAATCTTAAAAGGTCTAGTTTGAAAGAGTTTGGAATGCATTCACGGGGGCGCATGGAATGCATTCCGTACCAGCTTATATACTTAAGGCTGTTAACGAAATGTTTGTAGGAAGTTAACGCGAATAAAGATTTACTAAATATTATTGGTAAATCCAATTTAACACATTCGGACCCATTTTATGGGATTATGTTCAGCTTTGTTTTGCTATTAACAGAATGCGGTAAAGATTATGTGCCCTATGTGGGATTAGGAAGCTTGATCCATAGCCGCCATGTGGAAAATAATCGTTCGGCCATCTAGGCTACTCTTTTGTGCCCCTCAAAAGAAAAGCAAATGGCCGGACGATTTATCTTATGGCGATAACTGCCAATCTTTCACAGCAATGATTTTCTCATCAATATTATAGGCACAACTATGCCGTCCTTATCCGGCCTTGAAATATCCTCAACGAGTTCATACCCGCATTTTTCGTAAAGCAATATACCTGACGCGGTTGCCCCTAATTCCGCCGTGGTAAATCCTTCTTTCTTTGCAGCTGTTTCGCCCAATTCAAGTAAAAAACGTCCGATGCCGCGTCTTATATGTTCGGGATGGGTGTACATCGCCCTTATTTTTGCCGCTTCGGTTTTAGGATCAGCGAGCGCATTATTTCGCCCTTTTGTATGATTGCCGCCATAAAGTGTTCGCCGTCTTGACCACCCGCCGCATCCGACGAGTGTTTCACCCTCAAAAACTAGAAAATATGTCCCATCATCCAAAAGCTGTGTATCAAGCCCCATAGACTCGCTCGACTTTGCGACTTGAGACGGAGACAGAACGTCTTTGAGCAACGTTGCCATGGAAAGCGCCATAAGCTCCATTATGGCGTTTGTGTCTTTATGGGTGGCAATGCGAGATGTAAAACTCATAGAATCTTCAATTGCCACAGATATTTGTGATAAGAAACAGCTTTCCAGCACTTTCCCTTTGCACCTCTCTCTTATCTCTGATAACTGCCGCGTGCAAAAGTAGGAGACTCCAATGGAGATTCGAGAAGGGCTAACCTTCGATGATGTGCTTTTGCAGCCGCAGGCATCAGATATACTGCCCGCAGATGCGAATTTGAAAACGCGCCTCACGAAAAAGATTGAAATTAATGTACCGCTTGTATCCGCGGCTATGGATACGGTGACTGAAGCGCCACTCGCAATTGCGATGGCGCAGACGGGCGGGATTGGTGTTATTCACCGAAATCTTTCTATCGAGGAGCAAGCCGAAGAAGTTCGCAAAGTTAAACGCTTTGAGAGCGGCATGGTTGTTAATCCCATTACAATTGGACCTGAGGCCACACGGGCACAGCTTGCCGATTTAGGTAATCACCATAATATATCAGGCATTCCTGTTGTCGAAGATGATGGTAAGCTCGTGGGGATTGTGACCAACCGTGATGTTCGTTTTGCTGATGATCCCAATGAGACAGTTGCTAATCTTATGACCCGTGATGTTGTGACGGTTAAGCTTGGAGCGAGCGAAGATGAAGCGCGTAGCCTACTTCACAAACATCGAATAGAGCGTCTTGTTGTTGTGGATGACAATGACCGCTGCGTAGGGCTTATCACAGTAAAAGATATGGATAAGGCTCTGTCTCATCCTAATGCATGTAAAGACGAAAAGGGTCGGCTGCGTGTCGCGGCAGCTTCAACCGTTGGAGATGCTGGATATGATCGCGCGATTGCCTTGATTTCAGCGGGCGCGGATGCCGTTGTCATTGATACGGCGCATGGCCATTCTTCCAAGGTCATTGAAACCGTTAAACGGCTTAAAACGGATTATCCGAAGGCACAGATTATCGCAGGCAATATTGCCACGGCTTCTGCGGCCAAGGCTTTGATTGATGCTGGCGCTGACGCAATTAAAGTCGGTATTGGACCAGGTTCTATCTGCACGACCCGTATTGTAGCGGGTGTTGGGGTGCCGCAGCTAACAGCGATTATAGATGCGTGTTCAGTCGCTAGCAAAGCGGGCGTTCCTGTTATCGCGGATGGCGGCATTAAGTATTCAGGTGACATGGCCAAAGCGCTTGCGGCTGGCGCAGAATGCGCCATGGTTGGTTCGCTTCTAGCGGGCGCAGAAGAAACGCCCGGAGAGGTTTTCTTGTATCAAGGACGTTCTTATAAGTCTTATCGCGGCATGGGCTCTGTCTCGGCAATGGCGCGCGGTTCGGCAGATCGTTATTTCCAGAAGGAAGTGAACGATTCCATGAAACTCGTCCCAGAAGGGATTGAAGGGCGTATTGCTTATAAAGGGCCTGTCGCGCCGATTTTACATCAACTTCTGGGCGGCATTCGCGCGACAATGGGCTATACTGGATCTCGCACTATCAAGGACTTACATAAGAATGCTGAATTTGTGAAAATCACAAATGCTGGCCTACGCGAGTCCCATGTGCATGATGTGCATATCGCGCGTGAAGCGCCAAATTATTCGATGCCGAGCTAGTATGAGACTAGGCGGACGCATTCAGGCGGCAGCGGAAGTTCTTGAAGACATCCTTGAGCGTAAAACGCCTGCGACAATGGCATTGCGCGATTGGGGTAAGGCGCACCGTTTTGCGGGCTCTAAGGATCGCTCTGCGATTGGCAATTATGTTCATGATGCCCTGCGATGTAAAAGTTCAATCGCTTTTCGTATGGATAGCGAAATGCCTCGCGCCTTAGCCTTGGGGTCTGCTGTTTTTATGGGGGGCAAAACGGTCGATAAACTTGTTCAGGCCTTTGATGGCGATAAACATGCGCCCGCTAAACTTACCCAAGATGAACAGGCTAAACTTGACGGGTCTATCAATATAGACGGCGCGCCGGATTGGGTTCAGGCAGATGTGCCTGAGTGGATTTGGCCCGCTTTTGAAAATAGTTTCGCCGAGGACGCAATCGCCGAAGGGCAGGCCTTGACCAAACGTCCGCCGCTGGATTTACGAGTAAATACAATTAAGTCTGATCTTTCACGTGAACTTGGAAAGCTACAGCCGAGCGGGGCTAAGCCTTGTGATATTTCGCCTATTGGTTTGCGTATAGACGCCCTTTCGGGTGATGGGCGTTTGCCCAATATCCAAATCGAAGAGGGGTACCAGACTGGCGGCGTGGAAATTCAGGATGAAGGCTCGCAAATTGTGAGCTTACTCATTGATGCCAAGCCGGGTGAGAGAGTTTTAGATTACTGCGCTGGTGGGGGCGGTAAATCGCTTGCACTGGCCGCTGATATGGACAATCAAGGCTCAGTTTATGGGTTTGACATTGATAAGCGCCGTCTTGCGCCGCTTTATCAACGGGCGCAAAGGGCGGGGGCGTCAATCATTGATGTGCGTCAGCCGCCATCAGAAGGCCTTAAAGACCTCGTGGGGAAAATGGACCGTGTTCTAATTGACGCGCCTTGTACGGGTGTCGGGACATGGCGGAGAAAGCCAGACGCGAAATGGCGGCTTAATGAAGAGGCCTTACAACGCCGCAATAATGAACAGCGCTCGGTTCTCCATAGCGCTAAGGGATTTGTGCGCCCGGGAGGGCTAATGTTTTACGTGACTTGCTCAATACTTGCAGAAGAAAATGAAGCGCAAATATATGCATTTCTTGAGGATAATAAAAACTTCACTCTCTTATCTGCGGGCGAAGTGTGGGAAGAGAAATTCGGAGCTGATGCGCCTAAGCCTTGGTCGGCGGATGGGTGCACATTGACACTGACGCCAGCCTCTACAAATACGGACGGCTTCTTTTTTGCGGTTATGGAGAGACAGAAATGAGTGCAGACTCACAACACGAACAGTTGTTGATTATCGATTTTGGCTCTCAAGTTACCAAATTGATTGCACGCCGGGTGAGGGAAAGCGGGGTTTATTCCGAAGTTCACCCTTTTAACCGCGTAGATAAGTCCATGCTTGAGGCCTATAATCCAAATGCGATTATTTTATCAGGCGGCCCTAATAGCGTAACAGGCGTTGGTACGCCGCGCGCAGATAATCATATATGGGAGATGGGCGTTCCTATTTTAGGCATCTGCTATGGCCAACAAACCATGTGCGAGCAACTCGGCGGGTCAGTTGAGAGTTCAGATGATAAAGAGTTTGGCCGGGCTGATTTGGAAATTCTCGCAGAAAATGAGCTTTTTGAAGGCCTTGAGAAAACAGAGCGCGTGTGGATGTCTCATGGAGATCGCGTAAATTCGATCCCGCAAGGCTTTGAAATTATTGGAAAATCTACTCATGCGCCTTATGCGGCGATTGCGGATTCAAAACGTCAATTTTACGGAGTTCAGTTCCATCCGGAGGTTGTTCACACGGTTAATGGCGCGAAGATGCTCCATAACTTCACCCATAAAATCGTAGGTTTTAAAGGTGATTGGACAATGGCGGCCTTTAAGGGTGAGATGATTTCCGCGATAAAAGATCAAGTCGGTGACGGCAAAGTTATTTGCGGCCTGTCCGGCGGTGTCGATAGTTCTGTAGCCGCCGTGCTTATCCATGAAGCGATCGGGGATCAGCTTACGTGCGTTTATGTGGATACAGGTATGATGCGCAAAGGGGAAAGCGATCAGGTCGTGTCGCTCTTTAAAGAGCATTATGACATGAACCTTATTCATGTTGATGCGGGTGATGAGTTTTTAAATTTACTTGAAGGCATATCTGACCCAGAGCGAAAGCGTAAAATTATCGGTGGTACTTTCATTGATATCTTTGAGCGTGAAGCCAAAAAGGTCGGCGGTGCAAAGTTCTTAGCGCAAGGCACGCTTTATCCCGACGTGATTGAGTCTGTTTCCTTTGATGGCGGGCCCTCTGTTACCATTAAATCCCACCATAATGTCGGGGGTCTGCCTGATCGCATGGATATGGAACTCGTAGAACCGCTTCGAGAGCTTTTTAAGGATGAGGTTCGTGCGCTGGGCCAAGAATTGGGACTTCACAAGGATTTCGTAGAGCGTCACCCATTCCCAGGTCCGGGTCTGGCGATACGCTGTCCCGGTGTGATTACGAAAGAGCGCTTGGATATTTTACGTGAAGCGGATTTTATTTATTTAGACCAAATTAAAAAACATAGTCTTTACAATGAGATATGGCAGGCTTTTGCTGTCATCCTGCCCGTGCAAACTGTTGGTGTTATGGGGGATGAACGTACATATGAGAATGTACTTGCCTTAAGAGCTGTGACGTCAACTGATGGCATGACGGCAGATTACTATCCCTATAGTCATGAGTTTTTAGGCGAAACGGCCACGCGCATTATCAATGAAGTGCGCGGCGTGAACCGTGTCGTCTATGATGTGACGTCAAAACCGCCCGGAACTATTGAGTGGGAATAGCTATGAAGCTAATTTGTCATCCGATTTCCCCTTATGCACGTAAAGCCATGATTATGGCGCGACTGCATGGCATTGACGTTGAGGAAATAGCGCCAGAAAAAGACGGGGTTAATGGCTATAAAGCGGGGGATAATCCGCTAGGAAAAATACCCGCTTTAGAATGGCAACCCGGCCAATATCTGTTCGATAGTCCTGTTATTTGCGAATATCTTGATAGTCTCGGTGAAAACAAAATACTTCCTTTAGAGGGACATACGCGGTTTCTTAATTTATGGCAGCACGCCTTAGGAGATGGGTTAGCCGACGCCGTTTATAATTACCGCTATGAGATTGTACGTCCAAAAGACCTGCATTGGGATGACATGATTAAGCGGCATGAAACGGCTATCATCAGAAGTGTCGAGACGCTTGAGAAAATTTGCGAATGGATTGGGAAGCCTTGGACGTATGGGAATATCGCGATTGTAACAGCGCTAGATTACGCAAGTTTCCGCGCGGGGCATTTAGAGTGGCAAAAAAAAGCCCCTAAGCTCGCGGCATGGTTTGCGCAATTTGAAGACGATCCACATTACCAAGATACTTATGGATATGAGCAATGATAGCACGCGTTCTCAAAGGCTTTTGTATTTTTTTAGTTATCGCAGCGGCTTTGTTTTATTTCTGGCCAGAAAAAAAGTATGAGGCCTTTAAAGTTTCGCCTGAATACCAAGCGCAAGTCGATTCTTATAACCTACCTGATTTCCCACCTGACTGGACGTGGAAACGATTTATAACAAATGATGGAACTGGTCTAAGATGGGGTGAAACAGGTAATGCAGGCGCAGCCAAGGCGACAGTTATCATAGTTCCCGGCTATACGGCGACAATGTCCATGTACGGTGAACATGTAGATATGCTTGCGCGCCGTGGCTATCATGTGGTGGGGATTGATTTGCGCGGTCAGGGTGGCTCTGATCGGCATAGAGTCTCACAGCCAGAAAAATTATGGGTTGAGGATTTTCGAATATACTCAGATGATCTAGCAGAATTTATAGATGCATTACCCGAAAGTGAGCGGCCCATAATTCCAATGCCGATATCATTTGGTGGACATGTAGGGCTGCGCATGGCTGGCGATCATCCAGGGCTAGTCGATGGTTTGTTTCTCATGGCACCTGCGATTGAACCTAAGGCAGGAGACATGTCATTTGATGATGCTAAGTTTTTAATGACTTGGGCACGACGTCTTGGAAAATCTAAGCATTATTTGTCAGGTGAGGGCAACTGGAAGCCAGCGAATGATGATCTTTCTGTTGCAAATATTGACATGTGTAGTTCCAATCCCGCGCGTCTGCCAAATCGCGATGTTGTATTTACGCGTAATCCCGCAGAACGTGTGGGCGGCGTGACAGCGCAATGGGGCGCTGAATTTTTTGGAAGTAGTGATTATGTGCGCCGCGCGGGATATCTTGAAAACATTACAATACCCATCACTATGGTTTCCGCAGAGGTTGATCATTTCGTCAATACTGATCTGAACCAAAAGGTTTGTTCTGAGCGATTTCCAAATTGTGTGAGACTCGATCTCGTTGGAGCAGGGCACTGCCTGTTTCAGGAGTCTGATGCTCTGTTAGATCAAATGTTTAATGGGTTAGATGCGCTGGCACAGCGCGTGAGCAAAGCTACTGCAAACTAGATTTAAAGAATGCGGGCATCTCGCTGCCAAATCCTTCAGTCTTATTCTCTTCAAGCGTATCTTTATAGCGGCGTTTGCCGTCTTTATCGTTGCGTTTTTCTCTATTTTTAGATTTCGAGTTTTTCTGCCGATTGCTTTTATTTGACGTGTCTTTAGATTTCTCTTTGTTCGGTTTATCTTTTGACTTTTTAGGGTCTT
This sequence comes from uncultured Hellea sp., assembly GCA_938007935.1. Classification (GTDB taxonomy): domain Bacteria; phylum Pseudomonadota; class Alphaproteobacteria; order Caulobacterales; family Maricaulaceae; genus Hellea. The sequence continues at coordinate 54,462 of CALLMD010000005.1, read as the reverse complement.
TAGATTTTTTCGCTTCGGTTATTTGGTCAGATTCTGATGATTTACGTTTAGGTGCAGCCCGGCGTGGTTCCGTCTTTTTGCGTTTTGGCTTTGCCTCTTCTTCAACGGGGCTTTCAGGGGCTTTGCGACGCCGACTATCATTTGAATTACGATTGCGGTTTTTATTGCGCTCGCCATCTCTTCCGCGGCTTTTGCCTCGCTTATCGTATCTACCCGAACGTCTTTTGCCAGAATCTTTCGGGAAATCTTCTAGGCCGGGAATTTCAATTTCATCGATTGAGTCAACTTTAATCAAATTTAAAATGGCGTCGTAATTTTTTTCATCTAGGTGAGCTACCAACATAATGGCGTCGCCTTCACGGCCTGCGCGGCCTGTACGGCCTATCCTATGGACATAATCTTCCGAATGGTTGGGAACATCATAATTAAATACATGGCTTACCGAGGGAACATCTAGGCCTCGCGCTGCAACGTCACTTGCCACGAGTAACTTAACTTTACCGCTTTTGAAATCTTCCAGGGTTTGCGTGCGCAATGATTGTGCAAGGTCTCCGTGAATTGGGGCAGCGGAATGCCCATGAACAGTAAGGGATTTAGCAACGATATCGACGTCACGCTTTCGATTGCAAAAGACAATTCCGTTTTCAACGTCTTCATGGTCAATGAGCCATCTTAGCGCCGTTCGTTTTTGTTTGGAGTCTGACGAAGGCATTCTCACGATGCGCTGCGTCACAGTCTCGGCAGTCATATTTTTTCTAGCAACTTGTATGGAAACTGGCTGATGGAGAAATTGATCAACCAATCGTTTGATTTCCGCTGGCATTGTTGCAGAGAAGAACAAAACTTGCCGCGTAAAAGGCGTAAGTTTGAAAATGCGTTCAATATCGGGAATAAAGCCCATATCCAACATACGGTCAGCCTCATCGACAACGAGTGTCTGGACACCGGTCATAAGAATTTTGCCGCGCTCAAACTGATCAAGAAGACGTCCTGGTGTAGCGATAAGAATATCAACACCTTTCATGAGTTTACGATCTTGCTCAGCAAATGACACGCCGCCAATTAACAAGGCCATTTCAAGCTTTAAGTATTTTCCATAAAGCTCTACATTCTCAGCTACTTGCGCAGCTAACTCACGAGTTGGACAAACAATCAAACAACGCGGCATACGCGCTCTAGCGCGGCCTTTGGTGAGCTTATGCATGGTGGGAAGGGTAAAGGCGCCTGTTTTACCCGTACCTGTTTGAGCAATCCCGAGCACGTCACGTTGCTGCAAAGCAGAAGGAATAGCGCGCGCTTGAATAGGCGTCGGCTTTTCATAGCCCATATCATCTAGAGCTTTGATAATTTTTGGATCAAGGCCTAGCTCTTTAAAAGTGACCTGGACAGCTTCATCAGCCGAGATTTCTTCAGTTTCGATTTCGGATTTCAAATGGGTGTCTTTCAGACAAACAGCGTGGGCCCTCCCGACGCTTCAATTTGGCCGCAACATAGCCATGCGATAGCAAAGGTCAAGGAGGTAGATATGTTAGGTTTTGAAGCTTTTAACCGCATAAATATGAACAAGCCTTAGAAGCAAGCCTATCCCCTGCTATGTTATGTGCGAATCACATGAGACTTTTATGACAGACGATACAACAACGGAAAAAGGCTTGCCCGGAAATGCCGTTTTTGAGGAACACATCGATGATGCATTGTCATCACGTTATCTTGCCTATGCTTTGTCTACAATTACGCAAAGGGCGCTTCCTGATGTACGCGATGGTCTAAAGCCCGTACATCGCCGTATTCTTTATGCGATGCGGCAGCTTAAGCTAAATCCGGAAAATGCCCATAAAAAATGTGCCCGGATAGTAGGCGATGTTATGGGGCAATATCACCCCCATGGAGATGCCTCAATATATGATGCTCTGGTAAAACTAAGCCAAAGCTTTTCTGCGAGATACCCGCTTGTCGATGGGCAGGGTAACTTTGGCAATATTGATGGCGATAGTGCCGCTGCCATGCGTTACACTGAAGCAAAGATGACGGCCGCAGGTGTTGCTCTATTAGATGGGCTTGAGGAAGATTCTGTCGATTTTATTGCGACCTACAATGAAGAAGATGAAGAACCAGTTGTTCTGCCCGCTGCTTTCCCAAATCTTTTAGCCAATGGGTCAACAGGCATTGCTGTTGGAATGGCAACGTCTATTCCGCCGCATAATGTTGCTGAGCTTTGCTCTGCGGCCTTACATCTTATCAAAACGCCTAAGGCGCGCATTCAAACTTTGATGGACTACGTAAAGGGCCCAGACCTTCCGACAGGGGGCATCATTGTTGAATCAAAAGAAGCGATGCTTGAGGCTTATTCTACGGGTAAGGGAAGTTTCAAGGTGCGTGCCCGTTGGCATAAAGAGGACCTTGGGCGAGGCATGTATCAGATAGTTGTTACAGAAATTCCCTATCAAGTTCAAAAATCACGCCTAATCGAAAAACTGGCAGAAGTTATCGAAAATAAAAAAGCACCAGCGCTTGCCGATGTGAATGATGAAAGCGCGGAAGATATCCGGATTGTATTAGAGCCAAAGAGCAAAAATATAGATCCCGATATGATGATGGAAAGCTTATTCAAAGTTACGGATTTAGAGAGCCGAACGTCTTTGAATATGAATGTTTTGGACTCCACGCGTACGCCGCGCGTAATGGATTTGCGTGAAGTTCTGCAATCATTCTTAGATCATCGCCGGGAAGTCCTCCAGCGCCGCTCAGCTTTCCGCCTAAGTAAAATAGAAGATCGAATGGAAATTCTCGAGGGATTGAGAATTGCCTATCTTAATATTGATGAGGTTATTCGAATTGTCCGTTTTGAAGACCATCCCAAAGATGAATTGATTAAGGCTTTCAAATTAACTGACCGGCAGGCCGAGGCAATTTTAAATATGCGTTTGCGCGCGCTTTCGAAATTGCGCGAGATTGAAATTCAAACGGAATATGATGCTCTTGCGGGAGAGAAAAAAGATATTGAAGGGCTTTTAAAGTCTGAAGCAAAGCAATGGGCTGTTGTCGCAGAGGAAGTTAAAGAGGTGCGCGAGACTTATAGTCAGAAAACCGAACTTGGTGCCCGACGTACGACATTTGAAGATCAGCCCGACATTGATATTGATTTAGCAACGGCCTTTATCACAAAGGAGCCTATTACAGTTGTGCTGTCTGAAAAAGGCTGGATACGTGCGCTACGCGGAAAAGTTGATGACCAAAAGTCACTTAAGTTCAAAGATGGCGACAAAGCGGCTTTCATTGTTCCAGGAGAGACGACGGATAAATTTATAATGTTTGCGTCCAATGGTAAATTTTACACATTGGGCGGTGATAAGTTGCCAGGTGGCCGCGGGAATGGTGAGCCTATACGGTTGATGGTGGATCTTGAAAATGACCACACACCTGTTGGTCTTTTTGTACATGACCCTGAACGGGAATTACTTATTTCGAGTTCAGAAGGTTATGGCTTTAGAGTGAACGAGTCAGATGTTGTTGCGTCCACACGCGGCGGGCGTAAGACTTTGAATGTAAAAGGCGACGCAGAGGCTGTGAGGTGCGTTGAAATTAAAGGCGATAAAATTGCCGCCATTGGTGAAAACCGTAAGATTTTAGTGTTTAATGTTGAAGATTTACCTCAAATGGGACGCGGCAAGGGCGTGCGTTTGCAGAAATATAAAGATGGTGGATTAGCTGACGTTACGACTTTTAATTCTGAAGATGGGCTCTACTTTGTTGACAGTGCGGGGCGGACAAATTCCGTCGCGGATTGGAGCATTCATGAAGGCAACCGTGCTGGGGCAGGTAGAATGGCCCCGCGGGGTTTCTCTCGACAAGGCCTGTTTGCGCCAGATAAACGCCTAAAATAAAAAAGCCCTGATAAAATCAGGGCTTAGATATTTATTTTAAAGCGGATTGCCGTCAGGATCGAGTTCTACGACAGGGTACCCTAAGGATTTAATCTCATCTAAATGCTTAGCTTTGTCGCCAACAACGACCATTACCATTTCATCCATATTAAGATGTTTGCTCGCAAGGGCATCTATTTCTGCTTTTGTCATAGTTTGAAGGATATTAGCCTGTTCATCCACAAATGACGGATTTAATTTATAGGTCATCATACGTGATAAGAACCCCAGTTTTTGGGAGGGCGTCTCATAAGCTCGCGCATCTCTTTGTCCGATAGCTGATTTTGTGAAAGCTAGCTCTTCTTCTGTGATTCCATCTTTGTAAAATCCGCTAATTTCTTTGACAAATTCCGTGATAGATGCAGCTGTTGAGTCGGCTCTAACACCGGCACTTGCGCGGTATGTGCCGCGGGATTCACCGCCATTAAATCCAGAGCGAGCGCCGTAAGTATAACCTTTATCCTCTCTAAGATTGAGATTAATCCGGCTGTTAAACGCACCGCCTAATGTATAATTCATCAAACCTGCCCGGTAATATTCACCCGTGGCATCATATGGCAATGCGCGTTTTCCTATTCTGATTTCAGATTGTGCGGCATCATCTTTATTGACGAAGTAAATCTTTGTGGCGCCGAGATCAGGAAAACCTGAGCTTGCCACAGAGTCCACATCGGGCCCGTCCCAGCTTGAAAGTGGTGACAGTGCCTTCTTCATAGCTGCTTCGCCTAGGTCACTAACGGCGACAATGCTGGTAATTTTAGGTGAGTAATGAGCTTTATAAAACGCTTTCACATCATCTAGCGTTATATTCTGAATGCTTTCTTCTGTACCTGTATTTCCATAGGCAAAACTATTCTCCTTTCCATACATTGTCAGATTGAAGATATTGTTTGCTGTTACGGAAGCTTCCTTTTTATCGGCTTTTATGGACTCAAATGCGTTCGAGCGAATGCGGTCGAAATCAGCGGCGTCGAATTTTGGATTAAGCACTGAGTCAACGGCCAGCTCGATAGTTTTATCAAGGTTTTTGGTTAAACTCCGTATTCTAAGCGTCGTATACTCATCGCCCGCGGACCAAGAATATTGTGATCCCATTTTAGCCAACTCATTGGCGATTTCTTCAACGCTTTTATTTTGCGTCGCATCATCAACCATTTGCGCTGTTAAAGACGCTAGGCCAAGTTTAGCGAGTGGCTCATGACTTTGTCCTGTTTTAATACGAAGACTTATCGTTGTCGTAGGCGTTTCTTTATTCGTCGCGCCTAAAATTTCTATTCCGTTACTCAGTGATGCTTTGTAAACGTCTGGGGCTTTGATAGTTGGATTTGCGCCAGCGGGCGGAATAACACTACGGTCAAAATCATCTTGCGGTAATTCCCATGTGAAGGCCTCTGAAGGCGTATCGGCAGGAATATTTCTTTCATAACGTTGCCAACTATCTTCTTTGGCAATCGCGGCTTTGGCTCCTTTGGGAACAATGCTCATTATGACGGCGGCTTTGCCTTTAATATACTTATCATAGACCCGCATGACATCGGCTTTGGTGACATTTTCATATCGTTTTATGTCATCGCCAATTCCATTGGGTGTATCGCGATAGGTTTCATAGGCTGCCAGTTGGCTGACTTTACCGCTTACACTTTCAAGGCCATAAATCATGCCAGAGACAATTGATGCTTTAACCCGCGTTATATCGTCGTCCTGAACGCCTCTAAACTCAAACTCGGTTAGGCTATCCCGAATGATTTTTTCGAGGTCAGCGAGTTTTTGGACCTTAGCGGGATTTGCCAAAGCAAATAATGTGAAACTACAGGATAATTCTCGGCAACCATGTCCTGCACTGGATTGAACTGTAAGACCCGGTTTATCGAGATTTTTATAGAGGAGGGAGGTTTGGCCTTCGCCCATTACATTCATCAATACATCTAAAGGGGCCTCGTCAGGGTGATTGGCACGCACCGTTGGCCATGACATATAAAGCAATGGAAGCTGAACGTTATCTTCTAGTGAAATATAGCGGTCTTCTTCAAGCGTAACGGGCGTATATTCAGGTTTATCAACGGCAGGGCCAATTGGAATTTGTCCGAAATATTTTTTAACCCATGCAAGTGTCTCGGCTTCATCTATGTCGCCGCCGATAGTTAGTGTCGCATTATTTGGTCCATACCAGCGTAGGAAGAATTTTTTGAGGTCATCTAGCGTCGCCCGATCTAGATCTTCTAAATAACCAATAGTTGACCAGCTATAAGGGTGTCCCTCGGGGAACTGGGCTTCACCAACGCGCTCCCATAGTAATCCGTAAGGACGGTTGTCAACACGTTGTCCGCGTTCGTTCTTGACGGTCTCTCTTTGATTTTCGAACTTTTCTTCTGTTACGGCATTAAGGAAATAACCCATGCGATCAGCTTCGAGCCAAAGCATTTTTTCAAGCTGATTAGAGGGAACTGTTTCATAATAATTCGTACGATCAGAATTTGTTGAGCCGTTTAGCGTACCACCAGACTCTGTAATAAGGCTGAAATGCTGTTCATCAGCGACATTTTCTGATCCTTGGAACATCATATGTTCAAAAAAGTGCGCAAAACCTGATTTTCCAACATCTTCTCGTCCAGAACCAACATGATAAGTTACGTCAACATGCACCAAAGGGTCAGACTTATCTTGGTGAAGAACAATCGTTAAGCCATTGTCTAACGTATATTTTTTATACGGAATAATAACGTCATCGCCTTTTGCGGCGACTGTCTCGACATGAGAAATCCCATCGGGGAGATTAATCTCTGGGGTAATACTCGTTATACTATTTTGACAAGCTAGTAATAATAATGCGGCACTTGCTGATAGTAGTAAGGTCTTGGTCATCGGAAGTCTCCCCGTCATACAGGTTAATATTATTGATTATCAATAATCTATAGTGGCTTATTTCTGACCTGTCCATGGACCGCGTCTTCCAAAAACCTGTCTTTTTGGTAAGTTTTCTTGCTCACGGGTTGGTTTTGATGGCCTGCGTTTTGGTCGACTATTACTATCTGGGCGCCCACCGCCATATTTTATAAGCGCGTCTATTCTTTTTTCTATTGGGGGGTGGGTGGCAAACATACCAGCAATGCCGATACGAGGATTTTCAAAGGCCATTTCTTTTATTTCTGCGGGCATTCCCGTGAGTTCTGCGCGTCCCGAAATTTTTTGAAGCGCCCTAATCATGGCGTCGGGGTTCTTTGTAAGATCTACGGCGCCAGCATCTGCCATATATTCGCGTTTTCGAGAGAGTGCAAAGCGCGTTAACATGGCTAAAAGATAGGATATACCGATAATAAATATTGCAAAAAAGATAAGGGCGCCTGCATTCCCGCCGCCGCTACGTCTATGATGATCACTTCTTGGTAGGTTGGTTCTAAAGACACCGCGAACGAGGCCTTCGCCAACAAAGGCAAATATACCAACAAATATCACAGCGATGATTAATAAGCGTACGTCTTTATGTTGAATGTGAGAAAGTTCATGCGCAATAACGGCCTCAAGTTCTTCATCATCTAGATTATTCATCAACCCCCGCGTTAGGGTCACTGTATAGTTTTTGTCACGTATTCCGCTCGCAAAGGCATTCATGGCTGGGGTTTCAATCACTTTGAGCTTCGGAACTGTTTGACCGCGGGAGATTGATAGGTTTTCTAATAAACGATAGGCGCGCGGTTCTTCAGAAATTGTGACTGATCGGGACTTTGTCGCCATATCTATCATCGCTTGATGACCGAGAAAAGCAATGGCGAACCAGCCGCCTGCAGCGCCTAATGCGACCGGAGCAACCCGCGGCATGGTTCCCAAGGCATATGCAAGGCCTTCTTCAACCGTGTTGTCAGAGGTGAAACCGGTCCACAACAAGGTAAAAGCAAAGGCTAAAAACAGGAGTAAAATTGGGAAAAAAATGAGCAGTAATATGCTGCGAAGATTATTATTCCAAATATGTGTTTTTAGGCCATAGGCTTCAAGCATGGGTAATTAGCTTGCCTTATGTTTCGAAATCAACAACAGGCGCAGTTTGCAGAGCTTCACGTCCTTCAGGCGCTTCGAAGAACTCGCGTTCCTTAAATCCAAAAGGTCCTGCAATTAAAACGGCAGGGAACTGCTCACGCCCAGTATTATATTCTTGCGCGGCATTGTTATAAAAACGACGAGATGCCGCAATTTTGTTTTCAACATCTGCGAGCTGATCTTGTAGCTGCATGAAATTCTCATTGGCTTTTAGATCAGGATAATCTTCTGCGAGCGCAAAGAGTTTTCCAAGAGCTTGAGAAAGCATACCTTCTGCGGCCGCTTGCCCTTGTACAGTATTAGCTGATGCCGCTGCATTACGGGCTTTGACAACGTCTTCAAAAGTTTTGCTTTCATGTTTAGCATAACCTTTGACTGTATTTACGAGCTGAGGCACGAGGTCCTGACGTTGCTTGAGTTGGACTTCAATATCAGACCAAGCTTGATTGCAGGTTTGACGGAGCGCGACGAGGCGGTTGTAAATTCCGATAAGAATAAATGCCAGAACGACAATGATACCAAGAAGGCCGAGTAGAATTTCCATTTTAATCCCCGATAAGGTTAGTTTGTGCGAGTTTAGCTGGAATTGCTAAAGAGCGCTACTATTTTTAATTCAACATTACAGCAGGAAGCTTTGTGGCTAATTCGGGCAATAAAATCACCATTAGGATAACAATAAACTGAATAAGAATAAAAGGTAAAACCCCGCGGTAAAGCGCAGTTGTCGTGACCTCTGGAGGAGCTACCCCTCGTAAATAAAATAATGCAAAACCAAAGGGCGGCGTTAGGAAGCTGGTCTGTAAGTTTAGAGCCATTAAAACGCCAAGCCATATGGGGTCCATGCCTGTTGCGAGTAATGGCGGCGCAACTAAAGGAACCACAACGAATGTTATTTCAATAAAATCTAAAAAGAACCCGAGAATAAACATGACAAGCATTACTATGGCGAGCGCGCTCCATTTCCCGCCAGGGGCACTTTCTAGCAAATGTCCAACAAGCTCATCTCCGCCAAAACCGCGAAAGATTAAACTAAATACGGTTGCGCCAATTAGAATGACAAAAACCATACAAGTGATATGCATTGTTGTTCGTGAAACTTCAGACAGGCTTTTCGACTTTATGAGCGGGACAAGCGCGAAAGCTGTCCCGATTAAAGCAAGACCTGCAAGTCCTAATGCGATCCCTACTGAAAGTCTTTCCTTACCAGTCCAGTCATTTTGATCAAAGCGCATGTCAACGCCTGTAAGATCAATAATAACTAAGAATACAAAACCTAAAGCCGCGATAAAAGCCGCTTTTCTTCCCATTGGTGTTTCTGATGTGCGATAGGAGGCTAATAATATGGCGCCTAATGCCCCTAAAGCGGCGCCGCGCGTAGGTGTTGCGTATCCCGAAAGAATTGACCCTAAGACAGCTATGATAAGGAAAATGGGCGGAAGCATGGCTGTCAGTGTTTTTCGTACAAATCTCCAAGGAGAGACACCTGCTGGCCAGTCTTGAGACGGAGCCATGGAAGGTTTTAAATAGGCCGTAATGGATATGTAAATGGCATAAAGCCCAACCAATATTAAGCCGGGGAGTAACGCACCCGCGAACAAATCACCAACTGAAACAACACCGCTTGTTTCGAGTCCAAAACTTCTTTGAGCTTCCTGATAGGCATTTGACATTTGATCCCCAAGAATCACTAAGACTATTGAGGGCGGAATAATCTGTCCAAGTGTTCCTGACGCCGCAATTGATCCTGAGGCGAGTGAGGGGGCATAATTGCGGTTTAGCATGGTGGGGAGGGATAGGAGCCCCATAGTGACAACTGTTGCGCCTACGATGCCTGTTGAGGCAGCCAGAAGCGCACCAACAAAAACAACAGAGATGCCTAACCCGCCTTTTAAAGGGCCAAAGAGATCTCCCATTGACTCCAGTAAATCCTCTGCAATACGGGATTTTTCTAACATCACGCCCATGAAAACAAAAAGCGGGACTGCGATAAGTATTTCGCGCGTGATAATCGGGTAAATACGGCCTGGAAGCGATAGTAAAAACTCAGGCTCAAATGTACCTGTAACGACTCCCAGCGCCGCGAAAATAAGGGATACGCCTGAAAGCGTGAAGGCAACATTGTAACCGCCTAATAAACCAATACAGGCAAAGGCAAACATTGATATCGCTAAAATATCCGCCATCAAAAATGAGTATCTTTATTATCGAAGAAACTTGGTGTGTGCGCAGGCCTAGCAGGTTGGGGGTGCGCCTTAAGAAACATAGCTGCTCGCAATGCGATGGCGAGGCCCTGTATAATCATCAACAGCGCGAAAATTGGAACTAAAGTCTTAAGTAAAAATTCCCCGCGAATTCCGTCGGCTTCGGCAGACCCTTCAAAGATGCGCCAAGAAAAGCTTACAAAGCTTTGTGAGTTCCATAATATGATAAGGCAGACAGGCAGGAGCAGGGCATAAAATCCGACAAAGTCAACTAAAGCCCGCGCTTTCGGTTTCATATGTGTATGAAAGACATCAACACGCACATGCTGGCCTGCAAGCAATGTCGCTGCTGCGCCTAGCATTATAATCGCGGCATGAAAATATTCCGCGCTCTCAGATAATTTCGTCCAACTTTGCCCAAATATGGATAAGGCAAAGACAGAAAAAGCTATCGTCAATACTAGAATAGGAAGTAGCCATTTGGTCAATTCGCCCATGAGATATGACAAACTATCGATTGTTCTAATTAATGCGTCGGAAATCTCGGTGAATAGCTTTACCTTAGAAAGAAAAATGTAGAGCAATGGTAATAACAATAATGGTGAAAAGACATAGCCAATCACTTGCAGAGCATTTCCTAAATTAGCAATTATATCGCCAATAATCATAGCTATCCGCCTAGCGCTGCTTGTCTTGCGCGAATATAGCGACCATCGCTCATTTCGGTCCATCCACGATATTGGTTTCTTGCGGCTAGGTAACTTTCATAAACTTTCTGTGTTCGCTTATCTGAATTTCCGAACTCTTTGACGACATCTTCGCTTATGCGACCAATTTCCGTCATAATTTCGTCAGTGAAGAACCGCGGGTATATATTGTGATCCTTTTTTAAGATATCCAATGCTTTGGCGTTTTCGAAGGTGTATTCTCCGAGGCTTGCATCATTCGCTGATTTACAAGCATAGCTGATCATAGCTTGTTCAGAGGGCGTGAAACTATTCCAAACATCTAGGTTTATACCTACTGCTAATGACGCCCCGGGTTCATGAAAACCTGGCGCGTAATAATTTGGCGCTTCGCGATAAAACCCAAATGCATAATCGTTCCACGGCCCAACCCATTCAGTTGCATCAATAGCCCCTGATTGAAGCGCTTGATAAATTTCACCTCCCGACAATTGAACGGCCGCCCCGCCTAGGCGGCGGATGACTTCGCCGCCCAGACCCGGCATGCGCATTTTCAAACCCTTAAAATCTTCGAGTGAGTTCATTTCTTTTTTGAACCACCCACCTGTTTGATGACCCGTATTACCAGCTTGGAAAGGTTTAATGTTAAAGTTTGCGGAGAGATCGTCCCACAAAGCTTGTCCGCCGCCATGGTCGATCCAGCCCATAATTTCAGCAGCAGTCATGCCTAGCGGGACCGCTGTAAAAAATGAAAAAGCCTTTGATTTACCCTGCCAGTAATATTCCGCGCCGTGATACATGTCTGCCGCGCCGGTACTGGTTGCGTCAAAACTTTCTAAAGCGCCAACAAGCTCACCTGCGGCATAGACTTTAACATCAACTTGCCCATCGCTCATTTTGTACAAAGCTCTGGAGAAGCGATTGGGCATTTGCCCTAATCCGGGAAAGTCTTTCGGCCATGTCGTCGCCATGCGCAATTGGCGACGATTTTTAGAAATTGCGGGCGTGGCTAAGCCATTTACAGACGGAGCAGATGTTGTAAATCTGTTTTTCTTTTGGTCTTTTCCTAATATTCCAGCCACACTTGCGCCAGTAGCAACAGCAGCAACGGCTCCTAAAATATGACGTCTTTTCATACCTGATCCAATCCTTCCCAACCTTCAGGTCCTAAGACTTCGCATGGTTTGAAGCGGGCTTTGTAATCCATCTTGGGGCTACCCTCGACCCAATATCCTAGGTATAGATATGCTACGTCCAATTCCTGGCATCTTTCAATATGATCAAGAATCATAAGATTTCCGAGGCTACGTTTATGTTCCAAAGGATCAAAAAAACTATATACCATAGATAAGCCGTCAATAAGGCGATCAATCAAAACACAGGCGATTAGGGTGTTGTCTCTATTTCTATATTCGATGATTTCTGTTTCGGCTGAACATTCTTCGACCATCATTTCATATCGTATAAAATCCATATCCGACATACCGCCGCCCGCATGACGTGAGTTTAAGTAGCGGTGCAGTAATTCAAACTGTTCTTGCGTTGCGATAGACTCACGATGAAATCGTCTTACGTCAGAATTGTTCCTTATCAAGCGTTTAAAATTTTTACTCGGAGTAAATTCAGACGTTTGTATCCTTAGAGATCTACATTCCCGGCAGCTTTCGCAGGCGGGACGATAAATGACATTTTGAGAACGTCTAAAGCCCGCATGGGTCAGATAATTGTTTAAATGAGGACCAGATAAAGGGTCAAGCTGCGTGAAAATTTTTCGTTCCATGCGTCCAGGCAAATATGGGCATGGTGACGGTATCGTCAAATAAAACTGCAATCGATTCGGATCAAATGGCTGCGTCATAGAAACTTTTATATCATCTCAGAGCTACAAAAATACATCATAGATTAAAAAAGAAAGGGGCGATAATAATAAAGGTAATCCAAATCACAAAAATAAGCGGTACGCCAAATTTTGCGAAATCGGAGAATTTATATCGACCAGGCCCCATAACGAGTAAATTCGTTTGATAGGCGATGGGTGTTGCAAAAGAGCAATTTGCGGCAAAAATAACAGTTAAGACTAGCGCGATAGGGTCTATACCCGTTTGTTTGCTTATCGCGAGAGCAATAGGGGCAAATAGCAAAGCGGCAGCACTGTTTGATATAATATTGGTCATGAACGCGATGATAAGAAATATAGCAGCTAAAAGGATATGATTTCCAAAAGGTTGGAAGATTTCAACAACCTTCATGCCGATATACGCTGCGCCGCCTGTATGTTCTAAGGCGAGACCCATAGCGAAAGCGGCTCCGATGAGAAGAAAAATTCTCATATCCAGTGCTCTTATGGCTTGGCGTACATTTAAACACCCTGAAGCTATCATTCCCAATGCGCCTGATAAGGCTGCAATTTCAATCGGGACAATGCCTGTTGCGGCGGCCAAAATGGTGCCTGCAAAGATTAAACGCGCATAAAGAGATTTGCGAATATCCGGCAATTCAGCTGTGGACCAGTCAAGCAAAAGTAGGTCGCGGTTATTCCGCAGGGCTTGCATGTCGGCTTCATAACCAAACAGTAAAAGCACGTCCCCCGCCTCTAGGCGGATATCTAGCATCCGCTTTCGGATCATGCGTGATCGGCGTTGAATACCTAAAACAAGGCAGCCTGTTTGCCGTCTAAATCCTATTTGCTCAATGTTTCTGCCAATCATGCGTGAACCTGGCGCGATAACGACTTCACTTACAACAATCGTGGTGGAAGTTTCGGATGACTTACTTTCATCGTGGAAACCAGCAATATTGAGCATGCCTTCCAAATATTCAGAATCTGTTGATAGTAACTTTGATAATGAATTTCGGGTCGCTGCGACAATCAATATGTCTCCAATTTGAAGCTCGTGTTCAAATGGCGGTAAAAGAGAATGTTCACCACGTTGTATCATTCTAACGGTCACATTTTTCAGGGCCGGATATAAGCCTGCTATAGGCTTAGCTTTGACGAGGGGATGGTTCTTGGTAACGCGAATTTGAGCAATATATTGACGGCCCGCATCACTTACCTCTGTCTCAAGTGTTTGTCTTTCGGGCAATAAAATAGGGGCCGCAATAATTATATAAAGCGCGCCTATAGCGGCGAGTATTATGCCTGGCGCAAATTGGGTGAAGAACCCTAAAGATATTTCAGATGTTCTTTGCAACACATCATTTACAAGCAGGTTCGTTGAAGACCCGATGAGGGTCGTCATGCCTGCTAGGATACATATAAAACTAAGAGGCATCATATATCTCGAGGCCGCGCGGCGGAGACGAGAGGACATTGCAGATAAAACAGGGATAAACATCACCACAACGGGTGTGTTATTCATAAACATGGAAACGCCAAAAGCTATTCCGAATACAGCGGCTAAGGTCCGGCGCGGTGCACGGTCCAGGGCATTATTTATGCCCATAATAGGCCCCTCTAACGCGCCTGTCTGGAACATACCTTGACCGACAACGAGTAAAGCCATGATCGTGACAAGAGCAGGAGCTGCAAAACCTGAAAGAAGTGAGGCACTTTCTAATCCACGACTTCCTTCGGGGGAGAAAAAGTGGAAAAAGATCAAGAGAGTGACAATCACGCCAACGGAGATTGTCTCTATGGAGTACTTTTCTCTAATATAAAGCCAAACGGCAGCGAGCACGATACCAAAGGTCGCCCACATTTGCCAGGAAGACCCTAGTGCTAACGATGTCAGTTCTATCGTTTCCACTTAAGTTCTTCAGGTCATGTTCTTAAATAAAACTGTCATAACTATATTTGATTGAATAGAAGGCTGTAATGCAAGGATATTTTGGAGAAACATTATGGCAAAATGCACATTTCTAGGATTGGGCGTTATGGGCTATCCAATGGCGGGCCATTTAGTAAAGGCTGGGCATGAAGTTACTGTCTGGAATCGAACAGCCTCAAAGTCTTTAAAGTGGGAAGCTGAATATGAAGGCAAGCAGCATTCAGACATTGTAAGAGCTGTCCAAGGTGCTGATTTTGTTATGATTTGTGTCGGCGAAGATAAGGATGTTTATGATGTTGTCGAGCCTGCAGTCGTAACGTTGGAGTCTAATGCAATTATTATTGATCATACGACAGCGTCTGCGCAATGCGCTCGAAAATGTCACGAGATGGCAAAAGCAAAATCTATTGGTTTCATTGATGCGCCCATTTCGGGCGGGGAAGCCGGGGCTAAGAATGGTCAGCTTACGATTATGTGCGGTGGAGATGAAATTGATTTTGGAAAAGCCGCCCCTATCATGGGTGCTTATGCCAAAGCCACAAAACACATGGGACCTAGCGGGGCAGGTCAACTGACTAAAATGGTCAATCAGATTTGTATTGCAGGTATCTTGCAAGGCTTAGCTGAAGGCGTGCATTTCGCCCAAAAGGCAGGCCTTGATGTTGATGAAGTTGTTGAGGCGATTGGAAAAGGGGCTGCACAAAGTTGGCAAATGGATAATCGGGCCTCGACAATGGCCAAAGGTGAATATGACTTTGGTTTTGCTGTCGATTGGATGCGTAAGGATTTAGGAATAGCCTTGGAGACTGCGAAAGGTGTTGGCGCTAAATTGGTCTTAGCTAAGATGGTTGATGGCTATTACGCTGATATTCAGAAACTAGGTGGAAATCGCTGGGATACATCTAGTCTATTAAAACGATTAATAATTTAACCAAGCCGCGACCTTAGGCGCAAAATAAGTCAGCACACCATCACAACCTGCTCGCTTAAAACTGGACAGACTTTCCAGAATTACTCGCTGTTCATCTAGCCACCCATTTTGAGCCGCTGCCATAATCATCGCATATTCCCCGCTAACTTGATAAGCATATGTTGGCATGGCAAATTCATCTTTTACTCTACGAATAATATCCAAATAAGGCATGCCAGGTTTAACCATGACCATATCTGCGCCTTCCAGAATGTCTTGTTCAACTTCACGCAAAGCTTCGTTTGTGTTGGATGGGTCCATTTGGTAGGTGGCTTTATCTCCCTTTAGGGCTGCCGCTGTACCAATTGCGTCGCGATACGGTCCATAAAATCCAGATGCATATTTAGCCGCATAAGACATAATCATCACATCATGATAGTCATTTGTCTCAAGCGCCTTTCGAGTTGCCCCGACACGTCCATCCATCATATCGGAAGGCGCGACAATATCAGCCCCAGCATCTGCTAAAATAATTGCGCTTTCAGCCAAAATTTCAACGCTTGGGTCATTGACTATTACGTCGCCTTCCATAAGCCCGTCATGCCCGTGATCCGTATAAGGATCGAGTGCAACGTCGACAATGACGCCTATCTCAGGGACGGCCGCTTTGATGGCACGAACAGCTTCAGGTATAAGACCTTTTGGATTTAAAGCTTCTTTTGCTGCGCTATCTTTGAGTTTTGGATTGATATGCGGGAAGAGGGCAATCGCGGGAATGCCTAAATCGCGTGCGCGCGTGGCCTCTTTGACGATTTCTTTCAAATTTACACGATCAACGCCTGGCATTGACGGTACTGGGTCGCGCGCGGCCTTTCCATCTGAAAGCACGATCGTCCAAATCAAATCATCACGAGTCAGTGTCGTTTCGCGAACAAGCCGCCGCGACCAATCGGCCTTTCGGGTGCGGCGTAATCGCGTATGAGGATATGTTGCCACTATTAACTCCGTAGTTTCAAACGTTTATACAGTTTGAAAGATATTTTGATATGAGACAATTTGTGACGTTTAATCAGTAGAATCTGTTTAAGCTTTTAGCTATATGCTAGGTGATAATTCGAATAAGGTTCCTGCGATGGGCGAAAAATTCAGAGATCAGTTTGCTGCAGCCGTCGGAAATGTCCGCGCGGAAGGACGCTATCGTATTTTCCGCGATATTCGCCGCAAAGCAGGTGCGTTCCCTAAAGCTACATGGTTTAAAGAAAATTCTGAGCAGGACATAACGGTCTGGTGCTCAAATGATTATTTAGGAATGGGCCAAAATGAATGCGTTGTTGAAGCTGTGAAATCGGCGGTAGATGCGGCCGGAACGGGTTCGGGCGGCACGCGTAATATTTCTGGGACAACGCGATATCATGTGCAGCTTGAAAAAGAACTGGCAGAGCTTCATCAAAAGGACGCGGCGCTTGTTTTAACCTCTGGTTATGTTGCCAATGAAGCCACTTTAGGCGTTATGAGCAAAATTCTTCCTGGTTTGGTTATCTTCTCTGATGAAATGAATCATGCCTCGATGATATCAGGTATTCAGCGGGCACGCTGCGAAAAGCAAATTTTCAAGCATAATGACTTAGTGGATCTCGAAGCTAAACTTAAAACAGTTCCTTATGACGTCCCCAAGCTCATCGCTTTTGAAAGCGTTTATTCTATGGATGCTGACATAGCCCCAATCAAAGAAATTTGTGACCTCGCGGATAAGTATAACGCGTTGACTTATATTGATGAAGTTCACGCCGTAGGTATGTATGGCCCAACGGGCGGCGGTGTATGTGAAGAACGCGGTCTTATGGATCGTATCGATATTATCCAAGGCACACTTGCTAAGGCTTATGGTATGGTCGGCGGCTATATTGCGGCTGATGACGTTATTATTGATGCTGTGCGCTCAATGGCCTCTGGCTTTATATTCACGACCTCTATCCCGCCAAGCACAGCTGCTGGCGCTTTGCGGTCTGTCAAGGTTCTGAAAGTCACGCCTGAAAAACGCGCGCAACATCAAGAGCGTGCAAATGCACTTAAAGCGCGGCTGCGGTCAGGTGGCTATGATTTCATTGACGGTGATACACATATCGTACCTCTAATGATTGGCGACCCTGTGAAGTGCCAAGCGATATCAGATCGCCTCATCGAAGACTTTGGTATTTATGCCCAGCCGATAAATTACCCCACGGTTCCGCGCGGAACCGAACGGCTTCGCTTTACACCTAGTCCATTCCATGATGATGCCATGATGGATGATTTGATGTCTGCTCTAGAAATCGTTTGGGAAGAGTTTAGTTTAAAACGTGAGCGCGTCGCTTAATGTACTAACATGTCATATTTGTGCATTGCAGTAGGATTTAATACCGCCTATGCCTCCCGTGAAAATTCGTACTAGGAGTCGCAAAATGAGCGCATCTAAAGCCCATCTTGGCAATTACTTCACGCAATCCCTAAAAGAGCGCGATCCAGACCTTTATGCGTCAATGGCTGATGAGCTTGACCGTCAACAGCATGAAATCGAACTCATTGCGTCCGAAAATATTGTTTCGCAAGCGGTCCTCGAAGCCCAAGGCTCTGTCCTGACCAATAAATACGCCGAAGGTTATCCTGGCAAACGTTATTACGGCGGTTGTCAATATGTCGATGTTGCAGAACAGCTTGCCATTGACCGCGCTTGTCAGCTTTTTGATTGCGGCTTTGCAAATGTTCAGCCCAATTCAGGCTCTCAAGCTAATCAAGGCGTTTTCCTTGCATTACTTCAGCCTGACGACACAATTTTAGGGATGGATCTCGCCTCTGGTGGTCATCTAACTCATGGCGCGCCGCCCAATATGTCGGGTAAATGGTTTAATGCCGTTTCATATGGCGTGACTAAGGATACTAATCTTATTGATTACGATCATGTCGAAAAATTAGCGCTAGAACATGAGCCCAAACTTATCATTTGCGGTGGGTCTGCATATGCGCGCCAAATAGACTTTGCGCGGTTTCGTGCCATTGCCGATAAAGTCGGCGCTTACCTTCATGTTGATATGGCCCATTTCGCAGGTCTTGTGGCTGGCGGAACACACCCGTCACCCTTTCCACATGCGCATGTTGCGACAACAACAACGCATAAGACATTACGCGGGCCCCGGGGTGGCATGATTTTGACCAACGATGCCAAGCTAGCCAAGAAATTCAACTCGGCTATTTTTCCAGGTCTTCAAGGCGGCCCACTTATGCATGTCATTGCGGGTAAAGCTGTCGCTTTTGCAGATGCGCTTAGACCTGAATTTAAAGATTACAGCCAGGCTGTTATCGATAATTGCAAAGCTATGGCGCAAGCTCTTGTTGATGCTGGGTATGCGGTTGTTACTGGCGGTACAGATACGCATCTGGCGCTGATTGACCTCTCTCCAAAAGGAGTTAAGGGCAATGCTGCTGAGAAAGCTTTAGGCCGCGCTTATATAACGTGTAATAAAAATGGCATTCCTTTCGATAAGGAGAAATTCACGATTACCTCTGGAATACGTGTGGGGTCACCTGCGGGCACAACGCGCGGCTTTGGGGTTGAAGAGTTCAAACTCATTGGTGAGCTGATGGCAGAAGTTCTCGACGCCCTTGCAGAAAATCCAAAAGGTAATCCTGAGGTCGAGGAGAGCGTTAAGGAGCGCGTGAAAGCTTTAACAGCCAAATTCCCGATTTACGAAGGCTAGCTAGTACATATTACTGTCGGGTAGAGCATTGATCACTGCTGTTCTGCTCGCTATTTACAATATAGGTGTTGCGAAGCAGCTTCCTGTTTTGTAATTATTCCATATACCAAACAATGCGCCCCGTTTGGTATCGGCCTCGCATCAGTAATGATGTGGGGCCAATTTATTTACCAGATTGATAAAGATTAAACGACTAACTGACTTGTTCTTGAGAAATGATTAGATTTGCGCATCGCGGCAATCGTGCTAGTTAAGCAATCATATGCGTTGCCCCTTTTGCAGTTCCGAAGACACTCAGGTCAAAGATAGCCGTCAGGCAGAGGATAATACGGCTGTGCGTCGCCGGCGTTTGTGCGGCAAATGTGCAGGGCGTTTTACGACATTTGAGCGGGTGCAATTGCGTGAGTTAACTGTGGTCAAGAAGTCTGGCCGCCGGACGCCTTTTGACCGAGATAAAATGGCGCGTTCCGTCATGATCGCGATGCAAAAGCGGCCAGTAGAGCCTGAACGTATTGAGCAAATGATTAGCGGCGTTGTGCGGCAACTTGAAAGCTCAGGTAATGCAGATATTAGCTCTGATCAAATTGGCGAGCTTGTCATGGAAGGTCTGGCCGGACTCGATAAGGTTGCCTATGTACGTTACGCCTCAGTCTATAAAGATTTTCGAGCGACCGCCGATTTTGAGACCTTCATTGAAGAAGAAAACCTAGTCGGCCCTGATGAAGATCACGGGAAAGACAAGAATGATAGTTTTGAAGGTAAAATCTAAATAGTGTCTCGGCCTTATGTCACGTTAAAATTAGCGACTTCGCTTGATGGTAAGATTGCACTTGCCAATGGTATGTCCGAGTGGATTACTGGCGAGGAAGCCCGTAAGGAAGGCCGCAAACTGCGCGCCCGTCATGACGCCATTGCCGTGGGGGCGAATACGGCTGTACTTGATAATCCACAATTAACGACCCGTATTAAAGATGAGCCTAATCCTATTCGTATTATATTTGATACCAAATTACGCTTATCGCCTAAATCAAATTTAGCACTTACGGCCAAAGAGACGCCTGTTTGGGTATTTAGTGAAGTTACTTCAGGGAATGTAGCTAACGCACTGAAAGACTTGGGTGTTCGCTTGATAAAAGTGCCGATAAGCCTTGGCGTTGATTTAACGGCAGCGATGAAAGTGCTAAAAGAAAATGGCGTATCAACATTGCTTGTAGAAGGCGGCGGGACATTAGCCGCAAGTTTTCTGCGTTTAGATGCTATTGATGTTATAGACTGGTTTCGTGCACCACTAATTTTGGGTGGGGATGGGCGCGGCGCGATTGGTGATTTAAATCTTACGGACCTTAATCTCGCTCACCGTTTTGCACGTATAGAACTCCGCGAGTTAGGTGACGATATTTATGAAAGATATGAGCGATGTTTACCGGTATAATCACTGATATTGGTGTTATCAAAAGCGTAACACGTGAAACTGGCGGGGAATGGGGTGATACACGCATGGATGTGACTTGCAGTTATAATACTGACGGAATAGATATTGGCGCGTCTATTTCACATTCTGGCGCTTGTATGACGGTCATTGAAAAAGGACCGGATTGGTACGCCATTGAAGTTTCTGATGAAAGCCTTTCCAAAACAACCATGAGTGATTGGGGTGAGGGTACACATATTAATCTCGAACGCGCTCTAACAGGTAAAGACGAAATGGGCGGACATTTGGTAACGGGACATGTTGATGGCGTTGGAAGACTCATCGCGCTAGAAGAAATTGCAGGGTCGCATAAGCTTCGCTTTGAAGCCCCCAAGGATATGGCATTTGGTATTGCTCCGAAAGGCTCTATCACTATCGATGGTGTGTCTTTGACCGTCAATGATGTTGAGGATAATGCTTTTGAAGTAAACATCATCCCCCATACGTGGCAAGTCACCACATTGGGGAAATTACAGATTGGCAGCAAAGTAAATCTGGAAATAGACCTAATTGCGCGCTATGTGGCGCGATACTTAGAGCATATGAAAGCCTAACATGGCCAAAACCACACTAAATGAAGCGACCTTTGACGACGTGTATAACCTAGCGACCCCAGAAGAGATTATTGATGATGCGCGTAATGGGCGTATGTATATCCTTGTGGATGCGGAAGATCGTGAGAATGAAGGTGATCTTATAATCCCTGCGCAATTTGCGACGCCGGATGCGATTAATTTCATGGCTAAATTCGGACGGGGACTAATTTGCTTAGCGATTGAGCAGGCCAAGGCAGATGTGCTTGGCTTATCAAATATGTCAGCGGATAATCGCTCAAGGTTTGAAACGGCTTTCACACAATCTATTGAAGCTCGTGAAGGCGTTACGACTGGGATTAGCGCAGGTGACCGCTCGCATACTATTCAAACTGCGATTGACCCTGAATCGCGACAAGATGATATTGTATCACCCGGGCATATGTTTCCAATTATTGCCAAGGATGGCGGCGTGTTGGTACGAACAGGTCATACAGAAGCGTCCGTTGATATTTCCCGTATGGCTGGGCTTAATCCATCCGCTGTCATTTGTGAAATTATGAATGATGACGGGACGATGGCGCGCCTTGATGATCTCGTGAAATTTGCGCAATTTCATGGGCTTAAAATTGGTACAATCGAAGACTTGGTTGCCTACAGAATGGAGAAAGACCATTTCGTCAAACATGTGGCGTCAAGTGATTTCACATCGCAAAATGGTGATGATTTTAACATTCATGTTTATCGTAACTTTCTGGATGGAAAGGAACATGTGGCTCTGTCGAAAGGTCAGCCAAACGAGGATGAAGAAAGCTTAGTTCGTGTTCATAAAATCGACTTTGCAGGCGATATTCTTTATGAAGAAAGTCCGCGTTCAGGTCTGATTTGGGATGCGATGAAACAGCTTGCTGGCCATGACGGTCACTCTGTCTTAGTTCTGATTAGAGAAGGTTCCATTGATACATTGCTCGAACGTCTTGGGGCACATAAGAGTTTTGTAGACCGCAAAGAGCAATATGTTCGCGAATACGGTGTTGGCGCGCAAATCTTAGTTGACCAAGGTGTTCGTAAGATGCGCCTAATAACGAATACGATGCCAAAGCTTATTGGTCTTGAAGCCTATGATCTTGAATTGGTTGGAATTACACCCCTTATAAGCGGTAAAAAATAATGAAAATTCTCGTTATTGAAGCACGTTATTATACGGCTATTTCTGATGCTTTATTGGAAGGAGCTCTTGACGTTCTGCAAAAGGCTAAGGCCGAAATCACTAAGGTAACAGTTCCTGGGGCTTTAGAGATACCACATGTAATCTCTATGGCAGAAGAGGCCAAGTCTGGCTTTGATGGTTATATCGCGCTTGGCTGCGTTATTCGCGGGGAGACGACACATTACGATTATGTCTGCGGAGAAAGCGCGCGGGCAATTATGGACCTTGCCGTTGATCAACAATTGGCGATTGGTAATGGTATTATTACTGTTGAAAATGAAGACCAAGCCTGGGCACGGGCAAAGAAAGATAAAAAAGATAAAGGCGGCTTTGCGGCAAATGCAGCACTAAAGATGATCAAAATTCGCTCGGAACTTCGATCTTCTAAACTTGGACCCAAATAGTGTCCAAAGGCCCCCACTCAAAATTACGCCGCGCGGCCCGCACGGCAGCTGTGCAGGCACTTTATCAACTCGATATAAGTGATGAGTTATCAGGGACAGTCATAAAGCAATTTGTAGAGCACCGTTTTGGGCGCGCAGATGAACAAAAATCACCCAGTGTTGATGAAGAATTTTTTCAAGATATTGTTGAAGGTGTAATCAAATATCAAAGCGAAATTGATGCCAGTATTTCTGACCAGTTATCAGAAAAGTGGAAGCTTAAACGACTTGATTTGACACTGCGCGCAATACTTCGTGCAGGTGGTTATGAAATACTGCGACGCCCTGATGTCCCCGCCCTTGTTATAATCGATCAATATGTATCTATCGCGGCCGATTTTTTTGAAGGGAAAGAGCCGGGCTTCGTCAATGGCGCCATGGATCAAATGGCCAAAGCTGTGCGTAAAGCAGAGTTTGGCTTAGTCGGAAAAACGCAAAGCTAAAATGGATGAGTTTGAATTCATTGCAAGTTATCTAGCGCCGTTAGCGGGGCCAGGCGGGCTTGGCCTAAAAGATGACGCTGCCCTCTTTAAGCCAGAGGTAGGTAAAGACCTCGTTATTACAAAAGACACAATGGTGGAGGGTGTGCATTTTCCCCATGGGCATTATGGAAAACGTACTGCTGAAAAGCTTTTACGTGTAAATTTATCCGATCTTGCGGCTAAGGGAGCGATGCCCATAGGTTATCTCTTGTCCATTGTTTGGCCGCATAGTGTCGATCAAAATGTTTTTAAAGACTTCGCAAGTGGGTTGGCATCAATTCAGAAAGCCTATCGGTTTAAACTTCTTGGCGGGGATACCACATCAACACGCGGACCTATGGTTGTTACAGCGACCTTAATTGGTGAAGTGCCTGAAGGGAAGATGGTCAAACGCAGCGGCGCCCAATTAGGTGACGAAGTATGGGTTAGCGGAACAATTGGAGATGCTCATCTTGGCGTTAGACAAGTTCTTGGCAAACCGATAGATCCGAAACCAAAATCAGCAAATGTGAAAAAATTTGAAGATGCTTATTTTCGGCCAGAACCTCGCCTTACTTTTGGTCAGGCCTTACGCGATTATGCAAATTCTTGCGTAGATGTATCAGATGGATTGATTGCTGATGCGGGCCATGTCGCTCAGGCTTCAAACAAGAAACTTGAAATCGATTTGTCAAACGTGCCCCTTTCTAAAGCGGTTCAAGAATGGGCAGGTCAAGATGTAGACCGGTTAAAGGCCTTGGTCACGGCGGGTGATGATTATGAGCTTGTCTTTACTGCGGCATCTGAAAATGCCACGAATATTCTTGCTGAAGCTGATAAGGTCAATTTGCAGATCACGAAAATTGGAACTGTGTCTAAAGGCTCATCCATTCATGTCAGTGACAAAAATGGTAAAATCATTGAGTTTGAACATACAGGTCACAAGCATTTTTAAAGCGTAAATAAAAGAAAACCCGAATGGTTGGCATTCGGGTTTTCTATAAAAGACCTAAGGGCTGACTATCGTCCGCCTCCTGGTCCTCCTCCCCCCCCGGGAATGTTTTGTTGTCCACCGATTTGATCGGTTGGTAAGCGGCCAATTGTACCAAATATTTGTTCAAGTACAGAGAGTTCACGGCCACGCGTTGGTGTCTTACGGTCGACGTAATTCACATAACGTCCATCTTCGATGCCATATTCTGCCACCTTTGTGACTTGGCCATCTTCATTAAAGGTAATTGCCGTAATATTACGATCTTCAACTTTCGGCCGTAAATAGGCATAACGTTGACGTACTGTATTCATATAAAACCATGTGTCATCCGTAATGTCTTCGTCAAATGTAGATTTTACTGAAGGATTTCCAAGTCTTGCAAGCACAGTGGCTTTTGTGTCTGTGTCTGGATTGACTTCTTGAGGTTTATTGTCTGCGGTTGGAATATAGCCATGGGTACGCAGAACTGGGTTACAGGCTGTTGAAACTAAGGCGATTGCGATGACTGCGACAGTTTTAACAAGTGTGTGGGACATAAAACGCTTTGGTTTGTTAAATTCTGCGCTATGCCTAGCGAAAGCCAAGGGGGCTGGCAATACCCCTTGTGTAAAATTAATGGAGCCGAAATGGCAGGATTTTTAAAACGTATATTTGGCAAAAAGGATGCCGCATTTGAGGATGCTAAGACGATCTATAGCAAACTCATGATGCAATCGCGCAATCCAAAGTTTTATGGCACAGGAAAAGTGCCTGATAATTATGACGGACGGATTGATTTACTCACGCTTCATATATCTGCTGTCCTAGAAACTCTCAATAAATATGAACAGCAAGGCGAACGTCTTTCTCAAGCTATTTATGATGTTATGCGGGATGATTTTGAAATTGCTATGCGTGAAGAAGGTATATCTGACACAGGTATCAAAAGACGCATTAAGCCGATGATGCAATTATTCTTTACGCGGACAAAAACCTATGTCGAAGCTCTGCAAAATAATTCTGATATCTCGGTCGTTCTAGCTCAAGGGTTATTGAAGGACGGAAATAAGGATTTCCAAGACTTTTTAGGTACATATTTAGCTGATTTTTCTAAAATTTTATCAGATAAATCCTTGGGTGATGTTGCTCTCGGGGACTTTACCTTTCCGAAATAACACTCGCCAGCGACAACCTCTTGAAGTATAGCGTGCGTCGAATAAGGACCCGCGGAAAACATGCTGGATGGACTGATACTTTCAATCGATGCGATGGGGGGCGATAATGCGCCAGATATCGTTGTAAAAGGTATTGAATATTTCCTCAAACATGAGGGGAAAAATAGGCGTGCGCGTTTCTTGCTTCATGGTGATGAAGCCATACTCACGCCGCTTTTGGCAAAATACAAACAAACGGCCGCCCGATCTGAAATCCGGCATACGGATATTGAAATATCAATGGATGAAAAACCTTCCCAAGCCCTTAGAAAAGGTAAGGGGTCATCTATGTGGAATACCATCGAGGCTATTAAAGCTGGTGAGGCCAATGTTGCTGTGTCAGCAGGTAATACTGGCGCGCTCATGGCCATAGCGAAGATAAGATTGCGTAATAAGCAAGGCGCGCAGCGTCCACCTTTGGCGGCAAGCTGGCCAAATCCGAATGGTATGGGCGTTGTGTTAGATGTTGGCGCAAATATTGATTGTGATGCGGCGCAACTGACGGAATTTGCCGTGTTGGGGGAGGCTTATTTTAGAGCATTATATAAGGTCGAAAAGCCCCGTATTGGCCTCCTTAATGTTGGGTCCGAAGAGGGCAAGGGCAATGATGTTGTCAAATCGGCACATGAGCGCTTATCTCAAAGCGAACTTGATATGAATTATATCGGTTATGTTGAAGGCAATGACATCTCAACAGGCGGAGCGGATGTTTTTGTTACGGATGGTTTTACAGGTAACGTAGCGCTAAAAACGGCCGAAGGAACAGCAAAACTTATCGGGACTTATTTTAGCGCGGCTCTGAAAAGTGGTGCGTGGTCAAAGTTCACAGCATTCCTCAATGGGGTTGCGCTTCGAAAGCTCAAAAAACAAATTGATCCTCGAAAAGTCAATGGAGCTGTTTTATTGGGTCTTAAGGGGATCGTCGTCAAAAGCCATGGCGGAACCGATCACGTTGGGTTTGCAAATGCCTTAAATGTTGCCATTGGTTTGGCTGAGAGTAACTTCATAGAAGAAACAGAGCGTTCGCTAGAGGCCCTACATGATGAAGACGACAATATAGGATTTATTGCTTAATGGGCTCCATTATTAAAGGAATTGGCAGTTATTTGCCTTCCCGTGTTCTCACGAATGAAGATCTTGCGGTTAAGGTTGATACTTCCGATTCATGGATACGTGAAAGGACAGGCATTGGGCAGCGCCACATCGCTGCTGAAGGCGAGTATACATCCGACCTTGGACTAGCGGCTGCAAAAGCGGCATTGTCAGATGCGGGTATGGAGGCCAAGGATATCGACTTGATCGTCGTTGCAACAACAACGCCAGATTATACTTTTCCGTCAACAGCTACGATGATCCAAGAAGGTTTAGGCATTCATCATGGCGCGGCCTTTGATATTCAGGCTGTTTGTAGCGGATTTATATATGGCGTGAACGTTGTCGATTCTTTGCTGCGGACGGGTACAGCCAAAAATGCCTTATTAATCGGCGCTGAAACATTTTCGCGTATCCTTGATTGGGAAGACAGAACAACCTGCGTCTTATTTGGTGACGGGGCAGGTGCTGTGGTTATGTCAGCTTCGGATGATGAAAATACGGGTGTGATGAATAGTTTCATTCGATCAGATGGAGCGCATTGCAAATTACTCTATGTCGATGGTGGGCCGTCTCGCACGCAGACTGTGGGCCATGTAAGAATGGTTGGAAACCAAGTCTTTAAATATGCTGTCAAAGATATTTCGGCGGCTATGCTCGAATGCACAGAAGGGGCAGGGGTTTCAATTTCGGACGTTGATTGGTTTGTTCCTCATCAAGCCAATCAGAGAATTTTAAACGGTGTTGCCAAACGGCTTAAACTTAAACCAGAGCAAGTTATTTCAACCGTAGAATTTCATGCCAATACCTCCGCTGCGTCAGTGCCATTAGCTATGGATACAGCGGTTAAAGATGGCCGCATTAAACGCGGTGATCTTGTTATGTTAGAGGCCTTTGGCGGCGGATTTACTTGGGGCGCCGCGCTGTTCAGATTCTAATTATTCTTTAGGCAATGACACCTCGTCATAGAATGCTTTGCCGCGGTCACTATTGGCTTCTGAAATGACGTAGGCTCTAATGGCTTCAGCTGTTTCATTGTCCATTTTTCCAGCGAAATTGGGCATTCCATTTTCTGCTAATAAGCCTTGCATCACGACTTCATTCCAAGTTTCCGCATCTTTTGTGACAGCTGAAAAACGAAGCTGTGGGATGAGGCCCGAAGAGTAAGCTTGATCGCCATGGCAAGCACCGCACATTTTTGCGTATCCCAAATTGCCCTTTTTAATGAGAGCTTCTGTCATGCTGGCTTCCAGAGTGGGAAGTTCATATTCGATCTCGGCCGCTTTTTCGAGCGCAGGTAATTGCCCATCCGCCCCCAGCTTGAATGTCAAGACACGTCCAACATTTGCTGCGCTTCCTGAAGGAAGGACGCCGCCAAACCCCAGTACATATGCTCCGCCCCATCCTGAAGCCACGGAGACATATTGTTCGCCGTCTAGCTCAAAGGTTATAGGGGCCGCGCCGATACCTGTTTGCGTAAAATATTTCCATTTTTGATCACCAGTTTTGGCATCATAGGCAGCAAAATGAGCGTCACTCGTGCCTTGGAAAACAAGGTTGCCTGCGGTTGAAAGGATACCCCCATTCCAAGGACCATTATGTTCAAAGCTCCAAGCTTCTTTTTGTGCAATGGGGTCCCAGGCTAACAAGCGGCCTTTCAGCATGGATTTTAAAGCTCGGAATGTCGCTTTGTCTGTTGGAAGCATACCATAGGAAAATTCGGTTCCGGTATTCCAGAGACCTTCCGTATATTCATAGCCAGTTGGAATGTCGCCATAGACCCAAGGGGCTTCTTGAGCTGGAATGTAAACGAGGCCAGAATCTTGGCTATATGACATGGGGTGCCAATTATGCGCGCCAAGTGGGCCTGGTAATTGCAGGTAAGGCGCTTTTCCAGAATAACGCGCATCGGCAACTTCAACAGGGCGCCCCGTCTCTTGGTCGATATGCGTGGCCCAGTTGACGGGTACGAAATTATTTGCCGAGATAAATTCACCCGTTTCACGGTCTATGACATAAAAGAACCCGTTTTTCGGGGCTTGCATAATAACTTTACGCATGGCGCCTTTAATTTCCATATCAGCCAAAATCATGTGCTGGGTAGCGGTGTAATCCCAAGTTTCGCCCGGCGTTGTTTGATAATGCCAGACATATTCACCTGTATCTGGCTTTACAGCCACGATTGACGATAGAAACAGATTATCACCGCCGCCAGGGCTACGGATAGACTGGTTCCATGGCGAGCCATTGCCAACGCCAACATAAAGCAGGTCGAGTTCTGCATCATAGGCCATTGAATCCCATGCCGTACCGCCGCCGCCTGCGGCCCACCATTCGCCGTTCCACGTCTCAGCGGCCATTTTCATGGTGTCATTTTCAAAACCTTCGGCTGGATTGCCCGGAACTGTATAAAAGCGCCAGATTTGCTTGCCTGTTTCAGCATCAAATGCGCCGACATAACCTCTGACTCCAAGCTCTGCGCCGCCATTGCCGATAATGACTTTGCCTTTTACGACACGCGGCGCGCCTGTGATCGTATAGGGTTTGGATTTGTCAACCGTCAGAACGTCCCAGATGACTTTACCTGTTTTTGCGTCAAGGGCGATAAGGCGGCCATCGATCGTCGCCGTGAAAATTTTATCACCCCATATGGCCACGCCGCGATTGACAACATCGCAGCAAGCATAGGCGGCCTGTTTTTTATCGACTTCTGGGTCGAAGCTCCAAAGCTTTTTCCCTGTACGGGCATCAAGCGCGTGCACAATATTCCAAGTCGAAGTGACGAACATGAGCCCATCATGCACAATAGGTGTCGCCTCTATGCCGCGGCTCGTGCCTAAATCATAAGACCATTCTAGTCCTAGCTCAGCGACATTATTTGCATTTAATGTTTTTAACTTTGAATGACGCTGCTCATTATAATCACCGCCATGTGACAGCCACGAAGAAGTTGGCGCTTCGATTATTTTTGCAGCAGTCACAGGAGTTATGGATTTTGATGTTGACTTTGTGCTGGATTGTGGCTGGCATGCGAGCACACCCAAAGCCAAGACTGCGACTGATAGCAATAATGTGCGCATAAAATTCCCCTGAATATTTTTCTTTGATGTTAGCGCGAATTTGTTCGGAGTCACGGATTTAAATGGCGATATAACTAATCAAATTGGGACTGAATTCAATCTTTTCGTGTCCAAGGTGAGTAAACCCGCTGTTTTTCAACGGTTTTTTACGATTTGACTTGCGTCTCCCTGTTAAGTTTTGCTTAATAGATGCAGAGAGAACGGGGAACGTTACTAATGAGTACAGGTACAGTTACGCGGGCTGACCTTGCGGAGGCGGTTTATCGAGAGATTGGTTTATCACGTTCCGAGAGTTCGGAACTTGTTGAATCCGTAATAGATCATGTTAGCGCGGCTTTACTGCGCGGTGAAACCGTTAAGCTTGCTGGTTTTGGTACCTTTTCACTACGAGATAAAAAAGAACGTATGGGACGAAACCCTAAAACTGGTAAGGCTGTACCTATTACATCAAGGCGCGTATTGGTTTTTAAACCATCTCAAATTCTTCGAGACCGTGTTGATTCGTCTTTGACTGTAAAAAAGTGATAGAGTCTGATTCGTAACAACTTAAGAGCTGACGAGGATATGCAGGCAAAGACCACGAGAGCTTTTCGAACAATAAGTGAAGCTGGTGATGAGCTTGGCCTTCAGCCCCATGTTCTACGTTTTTGGGAATCCAAGTTTCCTGAGATTAAACCTATAAAAAGAGGTGGAGGGCGTCGCTTTTACCGCCCCGAAGATATTGAATTTTTGCGTGGTATTAAAATTCTTCTTCATGATGAGAAGCACCCAATTAAAGATGTTCAAAAACTAATCAGGGTTAAAGGCGCAGGAAGCGTGGTTGAACTTGGACAATCGAAACAACGTGCGTCAGTCGAGAAAAAAGTTGCGGAAACCGTTTTAATACCCGAGCGGATTAAAAAGGCTAAACCACCAAAACGGCCGATAAAAATTCGCCCAGTAGATGAAGAGCCTGTTACTGCTAAAGCTGCGCGTGAGGTTGAGACTGTTCCAGAATCTGTCCTAGACCTAGAAGACGAAGTTGCTGAGGAAGTTGTCGAGTTGACCGAAACAATTTCTGAAGAAGAAAACGCTTCAATTCAAACAGTTGACCGTGAATCTTTAGAAGATGCCCTCGCGCGATTGACGGTTTTGCGCTCGCGTTGGGCTGAATATAAAAAGAACACGACTTAACACCAAATCTATTGCCTTTTTCAGCGGCCAAGCTATTACCGCCTTCGATGGTTTCGGAGTATAGCGCAGTCCGGTAGCGCACTAAGCTGGGGGCTTAGGGGTCACAGGTTCGAATCCTGTTACTCCGACCATCGTTTTATAAAATGTCACACCACTATTGCTTTTCTGATGCGTATAATAAGATATGGCTATTCATAAATTAGATAAATCTGAACGCGCGATTAGTAATTGGCTATTTTTTGTCATGTTACTTGTCAGTGTTATGATTGTCATTGGCGGAGCTACGCGTCTAACGAATTCTGGTTTATCGATTACTGAATGGGCCCCCATTAAGGGCGCCCTGCCTCCCTTGTCTTTAGAGGCTTGGCAATCAGAGTTTTCAAAGTATCAGAAAATTCCCGAGTTTTCTCAAGAACATTCAGATATGGATTTGGAAGGATTTAAATTTATCTATTTTTGGGAGTGGGGTCATCGGCAGCTAGGACGCTTTATCGGTCTCGCATATGCGCTACCTCTTTTCTATTTTATGGCGCGGCGAAGATTACCGTCTGGCCAAGGCCTAAAGTTTTTTTCAATCCTGCTACTAATCGGTGTACAAGGCGCAATTGGGTGGTGGATGGTGGCCAGCGGCCTAACAAATGACCGCGTTGATGTTAGCCAATATAGATTAGCAACCCATCTTGGCGTCGCATTTATTATTCTTGGTGCCCTGTTTTGGTTGTGGCGAAATCAACTTGAGCTATGGCCGTCAAAACCTCTGGATAAAAAACTTCAAAAACGTACATCTATTCTAGCCGCGCTTGTCTTTGTGCAAATCATTGCGGGGGCTTTCGTCGCTGGGCTTCATGCGGGCAAGACCTATAATACATGGCCGCTGATGGATGGCGATTTCATCCCTCGCTCCTATGGGCAGTTGCAACCTTTCTGGAGAAATACCTTTGAGAACATCGCTGCGGTTCAATTTAACCATAGAACCTTGGCCTATATCATTCTCGTAATCTCTATCTGGGTCTTATTGTCATCGCGGATTAATCGGCGTGTTCAGCGCAATATGGTTATTTTTTTCGGAGTCTTACTCTGGCAAATTATATTAGGAATATGGACGCTTGTTGCAGGTGATCCGCTTTGGCTCGCACTACTGCACCAGTTCTCAGCAATATTTGTATTTTTAGCCGCGATCGCTACGATGCGCGCAGCAAGAAAACGTTATTCCTGAGATTTTAAAGTCTCAACAAAATAATCCCGGGCGATAAGGACAATTCGGCCTGAGTCCTTGTCGGTGGTTAGAATGACACCGTTTCTAAAAACACTTCCCATATTGACTGTGGTCGCCCCGACATAAGCAGGATTCGAGATACCAGCTATGCTCAGGCCATTCGAAATAGACACTGTTTTTGGTTCTGTGCTGACTATGGCGGATAGGTGAGGTGCATTATCCGCGAGAGATATGCGATCTTCTTTATCATAGGTTAGCGGCGCGCAGGCTTTGGTTTTTACGTTGTCATCTATGGCGGCAATGGCAACTGAAGCATTATCTGTTACGTCGATCTTATAGCTTGTGACAATTCCATCGCTACTCATGGCCGATATAACATCCTGATGTGGCAAGGCGCTTTGACAGAAATGCGTCAGGCGTGTCTTGTCATTAATCGAGACAGGGAGGGCTTTGAAATTACCATCATCATCCGCTTCAATATACGCCTTTAAACTTCCAGTCTTTGTTATTGCAAGAAAGACACCCGGTTGTTTGATGCGGGCTAGTCCGATAACGGATCTGTAGTCGCCTTTGTCAATAAGATAAACTTGGCTGTCAGTTGTTGCGCGGTGTAAATTACCACCTGTATCAATCATTATGATATGGCCTAACCAAGACGCGACACTATTGGGGACAAAGGTGGCCTGAATAATGGGTGAGGGCGCGGTTAACTCCGATGTGGCTCGGACCACTATATCAGCTTGAGTATATGCTGTATCTTTTTCCGTTGCGTCTTTGTTTTGACAAGCAGATAGCGCAAGGATTGTGCCTAAGAGGATATAAAAACGTCGCTGCATGAGGTCTCATAAGCAATAATGGGTGCAAATACAGAAATTTCTACATCTTTTGACGGGAAGTTTAATTCATTTGTACGGTATTAAAATACCACTTTTTTAAGTCATTGTTTTTAATGGTTATTTTGGCAAAGGTTGTCGCATTTAGCTGTTGACGCAGATATAGCACCTATGTACATAGCGCCATCACGAAAGAAGCGATATGGGTTATTCGTATAGCTGAATTCACAGAGGAAGATATGAAAACCACTAAATTTCTAAAAACCGCTGAGGTTGAGAAGAAATGGATTTTGATTGATGCGGAAGATGTCATTGTTGGCCGTCTTGCAACCTTCATTGCCATGCGTCTTCGCGGTAAGCATTTACCAACATACACACCCCATATTGATTGCGGTGACAATGTTGTCGTCATCAACGCTGAGAAAGTCGCGTTCACAGGCAAAAAACGTAATGACAAAGTTTATTACTGGCACACTGGATATCCGGGAGGGCTTAAAGAGCGCACAGCGGATAAAATCCTTGATGGACGTTTCCCAGAGCGCGTTATGCGCAAGGCCGTTCAGCGTATGTTGCCAAAGGAAAGCCCTTTAGCACGTAAACAGCTCTCTAACCTGCGCGTCTATGCAGGGGCTGAGCATCCACATGAAGCTCAAAACCCTGAAGTCATCGACTTCAAAGCGCTGAGCCCTAAAAATGTGAAGGGAGCCTAAATCATGGCTGACACTAAATCTTTAGAAGACTTAAAAAACGTCATGGAAGGCACAACGCTTGCCGATGGTTCTGCTGGGGCCACACTTGCCGCAGCTGCGCCTTTGCCAGAACCTAAAATAGACGACCTTGGTCGTTCATATGCCACAGGTAAGCGTAAGAATTCCATCGCGCGCGTTTGGATTAAGCCTGGCAACGGTAAAATCACAGTTAATGGACGTGATCAGGAAGTTTACTTTGCGCGTCCCGTTCTACGCTTGATTATTGCCCAAGCCTTTCAGGTGGCTGAGCGTGTGGATAGTTATGATGTTGTCGCAACAGTTAAAGGTGGCGGTCTTTCTGGACAAGCGGGTGCTGTGCGTCACGGCATCACAAAAGCTTTGACCTATTATGAGCCTGCATTACGCGCACCTCTTAAAGCTGCTGGTTTTATTACGCGCGACTCACGCGTTGTTGAGCGTAAGAAATACGGTAAAGCAAAAGCCCGTAAGAGCTTCCAGTTCTCGAAACGTTAATCGGAAAGAAGGTCTAGGTATTATTGTCGGTTATACGTATCGAGTTCTCGAAACGTTAAGCAATACGATACATATATAGTTGTATTATAGGGCGTTCCGAGAGAATCGGGACGCCTTTTTTGTTGTGGAAAATTGAAATGAAGAACGCTGTTATATTAGGAGCCTCTGGTTATACGGGTGCTGAAGCTGTCCGCCTTATTGCAGGACATCCAAAGCTTAACCTCGTTGCCTTGACGGGACATAGCCGAGCAGGTCAGGCTTATGGCGACATTTATCCCAATTTTTCACCGTTAAATCTTCCCGATGTCGTGAGCGTGAAGGACGTTGATTTTAGCGGCGTTGATGTAGCCTTTGCGTGTTTGCCCCATGGCGCAAGTCAGGAAACGATCGCAGGTGTTATTGACCAAGTTGATACTGTCATCGATCTTTCCGCTGATTTTCGATTAAAGAGCCCCACTCTTTATGAACAAACATACGGGCGGCAACATGGCTTTCATGAACTTTTAAAGACGGCTGTTTATGGCCTTACGGAATATGCACGAGAGGATTTAAAAGACGCAAAGCTTGTGGCGTGTCCGGGGTGCTATCCAACGTGTTCCTTGCTGGCGCTTATGCCTGCAATTGATGCTGAGATGATTGATGTGACTGACATTGTTATTGATGCGAAATCTGGTGTGACAGGGGCAGGGCGTAAAGCTCTGGCCTCTTTGAGCTATAGTGAAGTTAGTGACGGTGCTCATGCTTATGGTGTTGCTAGTCACAGACATGCCCCTGAAATAGATCAAATGATCAATCATGTCAGTGGGTTAGAGGCAAAAGTTAGTTTTACGCCGCATTTGATTCCCATGAATCGCGGTATGATAGCGACTTGCTATGTGACGTTAGCGGATGGTGTATCTATTGACGATTTACGAAACGTCTATGATAGCCGTTATGCCGATGAACCATTTGTGCATTTAGAGGCTGAAAGCACCGCGCCTCAGACAAGACATATTCGCGCGAGTAATCACTGCCGCATTGGTATTTTTGCAGATCGTAGAGAGGGACGCGCGATAATAATTAGCGTTATTGATAATTTGACAAAAGGTTCATCCGGACAAGCCATTCAGAATTACAACGTCACACAAGGCTGGGATGAGACATTAGGATTGCTTAATCCACCTGTTTTTCCTTAGTAATATTTTTGGAAACCGTGTCTTTATTATGATTTTTTTTAATGACCTTGGTCGTGATTTCGCCCATATCTTAGTTTACAGAGACTCGTATTAGGAGGTCAGCATGTCAGTACAAGGTTTTGCGAGGGTCGCGCTATTGTCGGCTATGCTTGGCCTTGCAGGATGCTCGACCGTGAAGCTACCAGATATCAATCTGCCAAGTCTTTCTGGGTTTTTTGAAGATGGTGATAAAATTGATGATTATCCTAAAGTCTCCGATACCCCCGCTGTCCCCACTGATATAAGATCCGATGCGGCATGGGATACAGATGCGAAAGACCTTATAAAAAAACGAGACGTATTCAACGATCTCGGCGAAAATGGTGTGGCTAAGAGTGACGCAGAGTTCGAAAGAGACCTTGAAGCGTTGAAAGCAAAAGTAAGAGCTTATAAAGCTGACGATCCACAATAGAGCCAAAAATGTCTGATACTGAGAACTCCGACTACGAAGAGTTTTACCGCATAAAGCGTCTTCCGCCTTATGTATTTGCAGAGGTCAATAAGCTAAAAGCCAAACTTCGTAGCGAAGGTATGGATATCATTGATTTTGGTTTTGGTAATCCAGACTCCGCAACACCCCAACATATTATCGATAAACTGATTGAAACGGTACAAAAGCCGCGCACGACCGGCTATTCGGTATCTAGGGGTATTATGGGACTGCGTCAGGCGGCAGCGCGTTACTATAAACGGCGTTTTGATGTTGAGCTTAACCCCGAAGACGAAATCATTGCGACTATCGGGTCCAAAGAAGGATTTGCAAACTTAGCTCAAGCTATAACCGCGCCAGGCGATGTTATTTACGCCCCTGATCCGTCTTACCCCCTTCATGCCTATGGTTTTATTATTTGCGGCGGCGTCATTAAACCCATAGCCGCGATTACGGCGGAGGAATATCTTGAGGGCGTGAAAAAGGCGCTCGCCGAAGATGAAAAGCCGCCATTGGCCATTGTAGTGTGTTTCCCATCAAATCCAACAGGTAAGGTCGCTGATTTGGACTTTTACCGAGAGATTGTGGCTCTGGCCAAAAAACATGACATTATCGTCCTCTCTGATTTAGCGTATTCTGAAATTTACTTTGGCGAAGCACCGCCATCTATCTTCCAAGTCGAAGGCGCGAAAGATGTCGCGATTGAGACGATATCGCTCTCAAAAACCTACGCGATGGCAGGGTGGAGAATGGGCTTTGTCTTAGGGTCAAAGCGTTTGATAGCCGCTTTAGCGCGCGTGAAATCATATTTAGACTATGGTGCCTTCACACCTATACAAGTGGCGGCCTGTGCAGCCCTAGATGGTCCTCAAGATTGTGTAGAAGGATTTCGAGATCTTTATAAAGGCCGCCGTGACGTTCTTGTTGAAAGTTTTGGACGTGCTGGTTGGGATATCCCGCCCCCAGAGGCTGGTATGTTTGCATGGGCGCCTTTGCCTGCAGGGTTAGAGGGCATGTCTTCACTAGAATTTTCAAAACGCCTAATGGAAGAGGCTGGTGTCGCCGTATCACCTGGAAACGGCTTTGGTGACAACGGGGAAGGTTATATTCGTATTGGGCTGGTAGAAAATGAGCAGCGTATCCGCCAAGCTGCCCGCAATGTAAAACAATTCTTGGCCTCTTTAAGACAGGAAGCCGCGGAATGACTGAGCCTCGTGAGTAATTTTCTCGGCGTCGAGAAATCTTGTCGTGGATTAAAGTGGGTTATGCGGTGTGAAAATGATGCCGATATTACTCAGCTAGAACAAGATCACGGGCTTGATAATTTGACAGCAAGGTTATTAGCTGGTCGTGGAATAACCCCCGAAGAGGTAAATACATTTATCAATCCGACATTGCGCGCGACAATGCCTGATCCATCAACCATGCGTGATATGGATAAAGCGGCCGCGCTCATCCTTGATGCCGTAGAAGCAAAACAAAGCATCACAATCTTTGCGGATTATGACGTAGATGGTGGAAGTTCAGCCGCGCAGCTTATTAAATGGGGCAGGGCCTTTGGCGTTGAGATGGGGCTTTATGTGCCTGACCGTGTCAAAGAGGGGTATGGTCCATCAAAAGAGGCTTTTGAAAAGCTTAAAACTGAGGGAAATGATCTTATTATAACCGTTGATTGCGGCGCAGCTGCCAGAGCGCCATTAGAGTCGGCTAAAATGCTGGACTTGCCTATTATCGTTATTGATCATCATCTTATGCAGGGTGAGCTCCCACCGTGCGCGGCCTTGGTCAACCCTAACAGAGAAGATGATAATTCTGGTCTGGGACATTTGGCGGCGGCTGGCGTGACCTTTATGGTTTTGGTGGCCCTAAACCGTGAAGCCCGTCGGCGTGAGTTAAAAAATATTCCTAACCTATTGAATTTTATTGGTTTAACAGCTTTGGGGACGCTTTGTGACGTTGTTTCTTTAACCGGATTAAATAGAGCCTTGGTCTCGCAAGGTCTAAAGGTGCTCTCTAAAAGCGAGAATATAGGCATTAGGGCGCTTGCAGATATTGCTGGTATTAACCCGCCATTTACCACATATGATTGCGGATTTATCCTAGGACCGCGAATTAACGCTGGCGGGCGTATCGGGAAAGCCGAAATGGGCGCAGAGCTTTTATCAACTGAAAATAGCCAGCTAGCTTATTCACATGCCGCAGAACTTGACCGTGTCAACACGGCGAGGAAAGGTCTTCAAGATCAAATGATAAATGAAGCCTTGGAAGAGGCGGCCAAACTACCATCCGATTCGTCGATAATCATTGTAGATATGAGTGGGTGGCACCCTGGTATAATTGGCATCGTTGCGGGGCGGCTTAAAGACCGCTTTGATAAACCAGCTATAGTTATTGGCATAAATGATGAAGGCTTAGGCAAAGGGTCAGGCCGGTCTATGCCTGGCGTTAATCTAGGCGCCGCCATTACAGCAGCGCGCGATGCGGGTATTCTTATAAGCGGCGGCGGTCATGCTATGGCAGGGGGCTTATCTATTCAGGCCAGTAAGATCCCTGATCTTACCTCATTTCTAAACGACTATCTGGCGCAAGACGTAGAAGAGGCCCGCCAGAACTTATCCATTAAAGTGGATGCTTTGATAGCGCCCGGCGCTGTGACAAAGTCAATAATGGAGGTTATTGATGTTGTAGGCCCTTACGGGGCGGGTAATCCGCAACCAATATTCGGATTTTCAGACCTAAGAATCGCATATGCAGAGCGGGTCAAAGGCGGACATGTACGCTGTGCTTTTGAAGATGGTATAGGCGGACGAATTTCAGGGATTTGTTTCCAAGCTGATCAAACTGGACTTGCGGATATATTGCTCGACCCTAACGCCCCGCGAGTTCATGTTGCGGGCCGTCTTAAAGCCAATAGTTGGCAAGGACGGCAAAAGGTTGACTTACAGCTTCTTGATTTAGCTATCGCGTAAAGCGCAAATTTTTCAATATTTCTGAAATACCCTCTTGCAAGGGACAGCAGGCCTATATATATCGCGGCTCACAGTTGATGCGGTCCCTTCGTCTATCGGTTAGGACGCCAGGTTTTCAACCTGGAAAGAGGGGTTCGATTCCCCTAGGGACTGCCATCTGTTTCTAAGTGTCTTCTATAAACTAAGCCGTAGTTAGGTTTTCGGAGAGTTGCATTTACATCGTACATTTTTTTTCTTGCGTGTTGCTACAACCAGAGTGTCTACGAAAATCAAGAGTAGGCTTTAACAGAAGCTGATTTGTATAATTTTTCTAAATATGTTAACATATTTCAACTCACAATTGAGATGCGCAAATTTTAGAGAAAAAATATGCTAAATGTTGGTGTCCATTCTACTACTAATAGTCCGACCTTTATGGAGGATGAGCTAATTGAAAATGGTCATACGCCAATCTCAGTTCCGACCCTCACAGCAGAATCTTTAGCATCACTGGACACACTATATATAGTTAACCCAGATAATGGTAACTGGTCACTAACACAAGACGAGATAGCGGCATTAGATGCCGCTGTGTTGCAAGGTCTTAGCGTAATAATTTTTGATCGTAACGTCGCAGATGCTGGGACAATTGTACCCGGAGGAGAGGGCATCACTTTTGTTCGAGACTTTGATGATTCCGCTAACATTGACTTAGTAGCTGGTGCGCCAAATATTTTTACTAATGGAATGGATAATACGACGTTCGACAACGGAAACCATTCCTCTCATGGATACATGGAAGTGAGTTCTTTGCCCGCAGGATCGGTGTCTTTATTTAATAATTCGAATGCAGATCAAATTGTAGCCGCAGCCTATAGCTATGGTCAGGGAGCAGTCTTATACTCCACTATCCCTCTGGATTACTATTCAAGTTCAAATAGAACATCAATTACACCAGCAGAGGTCGCGCTATTGGTCGGAAATTCAATTGAACTATTGGAAAACGTTAGCTTTTCAGTTGTTGATGGCACGTCTGGGGATGATATTTTTGCACCTGGTGATGCAGATGTCGATGGCGACCAGGTTGATGGCGCGGATGGTGATAATGATTTGATTGAAACTTTGGCGGGTAATGACACTATAGATGCCGGTTTTGGTAATGATATCATCAATTCTGGTACTGGTGATGATATCGTTGTTGGAGGGGAAGGTAATGATACAATTGATGGTGGAGGAGGCGCGGATCAACTTTTCGGTGGATTAGGGGAAGATATAATTAATGGAAGTCTGGGCGCCGACATAATAGATGGCGGTGATGGACATGATATAATTTTTGGCGGTAGCGGCGCTGATACAATCACGGGCGGGGCGGGTAACGATATCATTGAAGATGGGCCAAGTGACGATATTATTGATGCTGGCGACGGTGATGATCAAGTTAAAGATGGCGCTGGTGCCGACACACATCATTTAGGTGATGGCGACGACTATATACGTGTTGCAGATAATGTCTTTGGTGATGATAGTTTCGATGGTGGAGATGGAATAGACACAATTGACTACACTACGGCAACACAGCTGCAGGTCGTAAATCTTCTCTCAGGAAATTCATCAGGTTCAGGCGGAACATCTGAAGCAGTTTTGAATTTCGAAAATGTCATCGGCTCTACGGGGTCTGAAACTATAATTGGTAGCGCTGCTGCGAATATTCTCGACGGACTTTCTGGAGACGATTCTATTTCTGGCCGTGATGGTGATGACACAATATTTGGCCGCTCTGGGAATGACACACTTAGCGGCGAATCTGGTAATGATTCGATAGATGCTGGCGAGGGTAATGATATCCTAGTAGGCGGGGCAGGAGATGATATTTTATGGGACCGAGGAGGGGATGATCAAATCGATGCAGGTACAGGCAATGATATTGTTTACGACGGAGCTGGTTCAGATTCGCATATTCTCGGAGGAGGCAACGATACCTACATAATACTTGATGCGACTTTAGGTGATGACAATGCTGATGGCGGGACTGGGAGTGACACAGTAGATGTTTCTGGGTTATCTGAGCGAGTAAGGATAGATCTTGACGCTGGGACCTTGGCCGTAGGGCTCGGAGCCGCAGATATCCTGCAGAATTTTGAAAATCTTATTCATAATGACAATGGGGGACGTGTCGATGGAACCGCATCGTCGAATACAATAGAGGGAATGGGCGGAGACGACACGATATTCTCATATGCTGGCGATGATTTGATTAACGGCGGTGATGGAAACGACCGTTTATTTGGTGGCGACGGCTCAGATGTAATTGATGGTGGAAGTGGTGATGACCGACTTCTAGGCGGGAATGATAACGACACCTTGATTGGCGGCGATGGGATTGATGCTTTGATTGCAGGTTCTGGTGATGATGCTCTTAGCGGTGGCGCTGGAGACGACAGGCTGGTTGGTCAAGACGGAGATGATTATCTTAGTGGCGGCGACGGTATGGATCGACTTGTTGGCGGTGCTGGGGAAGATGTCCTTGATGGTGGTGCTGGTGATGATGTACTTGTGGATACAGGAATTGACTTAGAGTCGGATACGTTCATCTTCGCTGAAGGATATGGAAATGACCGAATAATAAGTTTTGATCAAGGGTCTGATGTTTTGAGCCTCGATGATGCTTTGTGGGGAGGGGGGTTAACGGCACAAGAAGTGATTGACCAATTTGGTACTATAAATGCAAATGGTACAGAAATCACGCTTGATTTTGGTAATGGCGATACCGTGAGTATTCAAAATGCATCTGGCATAGACATAATGACATTGTTTGACGATATTCTGATTGTTTAGATAGCTCAATAACATAAAAAAATGATATTAATGTATTGCCTAAATATTGCTTGGCCTACGGCACGGCTTTGGTTAAACGAGACTCATGAAACGCTTATTTGTAACAACTTTTTTTCTTTCTTTACCCTTTGTTGCGATCGCTCAAACTGCGAAGAATGATAAAGTTGATTATGGAAAACCTGTTCCTCTGACAATCGTGTCTGAGACCGGAGAGCATGAATTTGCGGTCGAGAGAGCTATTACGCTTGATCAACAAGCACGTGGGATGATGTTCCGTGAATCTATGGCCCCTGAAACAGGTATGATTTTTGAATTTAAAGAACCAAAAATCGCGACGATCTGGATGAAAAATACCTCCATTCCACTGGATATTTTATTTGTACGGTCAAATGGAAAGATTTTGAAAATCGAACATATGGCTCAGCCTTATAAGCTAAGAAGCGCATCTTCTGAAGCTGTAGTGGCTGCTGTGGTTGAATTGCAGGGCGGTCGTTCTCGTGATTTAGGTATTATGCCGGGCGATTTGGTTAAACATGAGTTTTTTGGAACATCAGAGCCATAACGGGCTTGCCTTTTGTTTTATCTTGGGTATGAAGCCCAAGCCTTTGTCGGGGCGTAGCGCAGCCTGGTAGCGCACCTGTTTTGGGAACAGGGGGTCGCAAGTTCGAATCTTGCCGCCCCGACCATTGGCTCTCTTTAAACCATTGTTGACTCAATAATTTTCCGAAACGGGGCTGGTATCCGCATGGATACCTTTGGTGAGGATGTTTTGGTGATTTAGTAATTGGGGTAAGTTATTATTAGCTGATTGGATAACTGATTGATTTCATGGTCCTAAACTCTGCCCAAAATAAAACGCTGATTAATGTCCTGTGTGGAGGGCTCCCACTTTTAAGTTTTTAGTGTGTTTGGGATTTATTTGGCCCGCTTTTAGGCGCAAATGTTTTGCTAATCGTTCATCACCGCGCTGGGACGCTATAATTGCGGCGTCCGTCAACACATTTACAGACCTATTATGTGTCAGGTTTTCAAGCGCCTTTATATAATCCCCTGTCAGAAGAAGAGATAGTCGCCGGTTATTGTCAAATTTTATAGAATGAGGCGCCACCGACACTGCGTGCTCTAAATGCGTCAATGCAACTTCGAAATCACCGTTATGAAGCGCCAAAAGTCCCAAATTATTTTCGAGTAATCCAGGTCTTTGCCCTGCAGTCTCGGCGGCGCGGAAAGCTTGAGCCGCTTTATGTAATTGCCCCGTCTTAATAAGAACGTCACCTAGCAAATTCCACAACCGGCTATCAGAGTGGGTTTTGAGAGACGCAGACAGGATTAATTCTGCTTTTGCCGGCGGTAAGATTAGGGCGCTCGCAATGGCAGTAAGAACCTCTATTTCCTGCGTCGATACAGTTGTTTCTGAAAGAAGCTCTTGGGCTAAATCAGGTCGGTTTAAGGCTAATTGAGATTTAGCCAGACCAATGACGGGTTCTTCCATAAGAGAATCAAATTTAACCAACAAGCCATAATGTCTTGCTGCCATTTCATAATCTTTCATCTCAAAAGCTTCGCGTGCGTCAATCAAGATCTGGAAAATTGAAAATGCGTCTGTAGAGGTTTCTTCTAGCGGCCGAATGTCTAATTCGGCAATTTCATCCACGTCAGAAGCAAAAGAATGGATCGGAAACTGCGTTCCAGAAACAAAACTCAGAATGACAAGCGATCTCCACATCTCTAGGCCAAGCCTTCCATCAAACGAATGGCGGCGGGCATTAGGACTAAAACCATAATCGTCGGGAAAATAAATAATATAAGGGGCACGGTCAATTTTGCAGATAGGGCCATCGCTTTTTCTTCGGCTCTGAGCATGCGTTTGGCCCGCATGTCATCAGAAAATGTCCGTAGGGCCTGACCTATTGAGCTTCCCATTTCCTCCGTCTGCTTTAGCATAATGGCTAACGCTTTGGCTTCTTCTAAGTCGATACGATCAGCAAAGCTTATCATCGCTTCATGGCGCGATTTCCCAGCTCTTAATTCGTAATTCATTATATCCAGATTTAATTTCAAAGGCGGATAACGCTCGCCAATTTCGGCCCCGACACGTACTAAGGCCGCATCCATCCCTAAGCCAGCCTCTATACACGCAACCAGTAAATCCATCATGTCTGGAAATCCTTTGCGGCATTTATCAGTCCGGCGAGATTTTTTCCAACGCAGAAAGTAAATGGGACTGAACAAACCAAGTGCTGCAAAAAAGAATGCGATAATAATTGTTCCTTTTATTCCTAGTTTTGAAACCAATGGGGCCCATGACGCCAAAAGAATAAATTGCGGGGCAAGAATACATAATACCCGAGCCGCAATAAAATTTTTAACCGCATTTGGGTCGTAATAACCAGCTTGTGATAATTGGAACCGTAAACGCGTAATCTCTTCAGGGCTTGGCAATGTTAAATGGTTGGCTAACTTTGTCAGTAAATGTGGGTTGTTCGTGCGGCTACTAAATCCGGCAGACTCTAAATCACTTGCTCCTGCCAAACGCCGTTCAATACGGCTATTATGTTGAAGTGCATTTCTAATAGCCAACGCCATCAAAGAGAGCGAGATGACTAAAAAACAACAGGCTATGATGATGGTAAAAATATTTGAGAGTGTAGAGAGGCTCATTGTAAACTCCCTAAATTTTGAATTTGATCATTTTATGCATGATCAAATTTCCTATTCCCATCCAAATAGCCACGCCCCACAAAGTATAGGTCATCATAGGATTGTCATCGACGTCACCGTAAAAATCAGGCGCCATTTTTTTAACGCCTAAAAATAATAGAAGGGGAGCCGCATTAAGTATTAAAGCTGACATGCGTCCTTCGGCCGAAGCGGCTTTGATCTTTAATCTCATCCGTTGACGATCACGTATTGTTTTTGAATTCGATTCTAAAAGTTCAGCAAGATTGCCGCCCGTTCGCTCCTGCAGCCTAACCACGGCCGAGAAGAGTTCGAAATCTTCATGCCCTACGCGGTCTGATAATCTTTGTAAGGACGCTGATATTGTAGATCCAAAGGCGATTTCGTCGCTTGCCATTCCAAATTCAGATCCTATGGGATCCGGCATTTCACGGGCGACTAATGCCAATGCTACGGGCACAGGATGACCCGCGCGAAGTGAACGCACAATAACATCCAAGGCTTCGGGTAATTGCACCACCGCCCTTTTTGCTCTCCGGTTTACAAGAAATTTTAAAACAAAAATTGGCGCAAATATTCCAAGCAAGGCCCCAAGCAAGGCCCATAATAAAGTGCCTTTCATTAAGCCAAAGGTCAGTGCGCAAGACAGACCAAATCCCGCCATAACAACGTAAATGCCTTTGCGGCCTAAAGGTAAG
Source organism: uncultured Hellea sp. (assembly GCA_938007935.1). GTDB lineage: Bacteria > Pseudomonadota > Alphaproteobacteria > Caulobacterales > Maricaulaceae > Hellea. The sequence goes on along the minus strand of CALLMD010000005.1, from coordinate 9,480 downwards.
CCTGATTGCAGCACTAATCGTTCTATCCAATTCATCAAAACTTGAATTTGATCATCTTCATTTAAGCCTCTGGCGCGTTTCATTTTAGAAAGAACCACGGATTGAGAATTTTCTGACTTCATGCGCCGCAGACGATCATTTGCTAATTTAACGCGAATAGTTGCTTGCCGAGTCGCGCCAATAAAGACCTGAAGCGCCAAGAAACAGGAGCAGAATATCAATCCATATATTAGCGTTTGAGGCGTAAAATTCATTATCCTACACGCTCTTTTATTGTCTTATTAGATATTGGCCCTACGGGCAAAACACATGGCTCGAAAAGGTTTTCCGGGAGTGGTATATTGCGGCATAAAATTTCTTCTAAGCAGCTTGGACGAATACCCGTTGATCGAAACTCCCCAATAACTTCGTGCTTAGGCCCGGTGCCTGTGCGGGTGTAGTTGAAAATTTCCTGCATCTGAATAATCGCGCCCTCCATTCCTGTAACTTCGGAAATAGAGGTAATTTTACGCTGTCCATCAGACAGACGTTGAGCCTGAACAATTAACCCAACAGCAGATGCAATTTGCCCGGCGACAGCTTCGGGCGTAATTTTCATATCACCCATTGCAACCATTTGTTCGAGCCGCGTAATCGCATCACGCGGCGTATTCGCATGGAGTGTTGCCATTGAGCCTTCATGGCCCGTATTCATAGCTTGGAGCATATCAAAAGCTTCCTCGCCGCGAACCTCTCCTAAAATCACGCGGTCCGGACGCATACGCAATGCGTTTTTAACCAAGCCGCGTTGGCGAATTTCACCTTTGCCTTCAATATTTGGCGGTCGGGTTTCCATGCGGGCGACATGGGGTTGTTGGAGTTGAAGTTCGGCTGCATCTTCAATGGTGATCAAGCGTTCTTTGTGAGAAATAGATTGGCTTAATGCATTGAGCAGTGTTGTCTTACCCGAACCTGTGCCGCCTGAAATCAAGATTGTGACACGGGCCTTACAGGCGGCCCATAAAAATTGGGCGACGTTATCCGGGATTGCGCCATATTCTACAAGCTTATCTAAAGTCAGAGGGCTTTTGGAGAACTTTCGAATTGACACCAACGGGCCATCGACAGCTATCGGCGCAATAGCAACATTGACTCGGCTCCCGTCCAATAAACGGGCGTCACAGAGTGGTTGGCTTTCATCTACGCGGCGTCCAACTTGCGCGACAATACGGTTAATTATGCGCAGTAGATGAGGCTCTGACGCGAAGCGTATATTGGATAATTCCAGCTCTCCGCCTGTTTCTATATAGACTTGTTCATGACCATTTATAAGAATATCGGAAATCGTCTCATCTGCAAGAAGAGGCTCAAGGGGACCCAAGCCAGTCATTTCATCGACAATACCTTTTGATAGGATTGCAAGCTCGCCATTATTGAGTTTAAGTTTTTCTTCTTTAGCTAATGATTTGACGACTTCGAGAACTTTATCTGGATGAGGCGACCCATCTGGACCTTCCAACGAAGAAAGATCAAACTCATCAATCAACCGACCATGCAGCTTTATTTTTAAGTCAAGAAACGGATCCTTTTTAGCGCTTGGTTTTTCAACGGCTGGAGAGGGTTTTCTCTCTTGTGTTTTAGCCACAACTTCAATCAAGTTTTCAGGGGTAAATGGAAGTTTGACCTCATGATCTTGCCTTGGCGAATCTAGTTTTACCGTCTCGTTTAAGAATGCTGAGAAGCGACCCATAAAAACCCCGTATTCCAGCTGCATCGTGCAGTGAAAGAAATCTTAGTTAAAAGGCCTGAAATAGTCGTTAGTCTATAAGGTTAAGTCACCCTTAATTAGGACGCTATTTTCACCATTTCTTTTTCACTTTGGCTCTCTGTCTTTGTCACAGAAAGTATCTGCTCAAGTAACTTGCGGCTATCCTTTGCATAGCGGCTATTAGCCCGAATTGAACCCACGGGTTGCCCGCAATTAATGGCCTCTTGTGTAACGGAGGAGTCTTCACATAGCATGCTAAATAACTCACATTGTAAGGCCATTTCGGCATCCACCAATTGAAGCGTGTTTTTAAATGACCGGCGCTCATATTTGTTCAAAATAACTTCACAGGGCGTCTCACTTTTCAAGAGCTCTGCGAGTTGCTCTTTTTTAGAGCGCGCCATATGCAGTGAAGGAATTGTTAAGTCGCAAAGCAAACCAACAAAATCAGACCCGCCAAGCGCCGCATAGGACCAAGCTTGCCACTGTTTTGGTAGATCCAAAATAACGTAGGGAAACATAGCCGATACGGAATCGAGTAATGCCAGAACAGTTTGTGTGTTTACATGCGCATTTGCTCCCATCACATTAGGCGCCGCTAAGACACTGATGCCGTTATCATGTGTATTTAAAAAAGCTTCTGTAATTGAGCGGTCAATACGCAGCGGATCACCAGATAGATCATCGTGGCTAAGAGCGGGTTCAATATCTAGGTGATGAATGCAGCTGCCAGATTCAAAGTCTAGATCGACAATGCATATCTGTGATTCTGATTTATGCTTTAATGGATCTGCTAATCGCGATTGTTTTGTCAACTCATAGGCCATTTGAACGGCAAGTGTGGTTGTTCCAACTCCGCCAATGGCGCCCATAAATGCCCAGCATTGAGACTGTTGTTCGTTAGAGGCAGATGGCTTCCTGACTTGAGGCAAATCTTTTGAATCCGCATGCCATTGCTCACATGGCGGAATGATTAAGTCAATTTCCGCGTTGCGTTTGTCCTCAGACCATACTTCACGTTTTACATCTTTTCGTCGGGAAAATGTCTTCATATCTTTATACTCATGCGCCGCTGCTAAGGTCTTCACTCATAACGCTAACGCTTACAGGTGGTAATTTTTGAAACTTGTTTGGCAATAAGGCATTTAAAAAAATGAAATCAAATTCTAGATCTTTAATTGTTACAGTAATTAAAGGGGCAGGGATTGCCGGCGTTCCAGCAAGGCCAAGGCCCGACCCATCATAAGATATTTCAACGTTTTCAGGGCCTATATTTGAGATTATATCGCAAACCCCTCGGCGCTCTGGTGACGTCGAAGCACAAACACCGTCTCCGTCTAGACCGTATACGAGCTCACCTAAAGCCGTTTGATTAAACCCGCCTTGGTTACAACTATATGTCTTACCTGAACAAATCCGTGTGTAATCTGGTAAGGGATCGCCAGCTTCGACGCCATTTCCTAGACCTGTCATGGTTGTCAGATCGATAGCAATAGGATCAGAAGTCGCTGCGATCCGCGCGCCATGCCGTGCAGCTTGCTGGGCCGAGTTCCATTGCCAATAAGCTAACCCTGCTTCGAGAACACAAACCGTTAGAAAAATGACGGTGGTTATGACAATTGACGTTTCAATTGTCACTGCGCCGTCTTTAGCGGCAAAATATTGCCTAAATTTTGTCATGCTGACATACCAATAAGGCGAGTTTCATAACGCGCAGATACGTTCAGGCTTCCGCCCGTTAAAGTTTTCAAAAACCCGAGGCCATCATAGGGGACAGATACGCTAAAGGCTGCGATACCGATCATATCACCACCGCGATAATCTCGCGACCCATTGGTCTCTTGATTGGTAATATTTCGATATGAAATTGAAACATTGTCAGGCTGCAAATTTTCTATAAAGGGTTTAGCAGCGTGGGAAAATGTACCGTTCACTGCCAATTGTTTGGCCTTGCTCTCAACAGAAAATGGGTCCTGGGTTTTAGAGAGGTAATTTCCCGCGGAGGTTAGTCCCGCCGCTAGTTTGTGATTTTGCATCATCAACATTGAACAATCGACGATACCAAAACCTATCGTCGCGAGAAGAGGGAATAAAAGAGCCCCTTCAATCGCGGCAATACCGCTTGTATCATTGAGGTATCGACGAATAAACCGCATTAGCGCGCCAAAGCAATCTGGTCATTTGAAACAGAGTCTTCACCTTGAACAACTGGTCCAATGATCTCACCCCACATAACATTTTCCTGACCTTGCCCCATGGGCTGTGTGAGAAAGACTTTAACAAAGGTCTCAACCGGGAGAGGGTCAGTTCTGCCTGACATAGATTGACCGCTAGCTTCTATTTCACCACAATTTAAGACAGCGACATGCAGAATACGGCGATCGTCTACTGTTTGTGAAGGACCGGATGCATGACATGTCGGGGAGCCTTCCTCTGGCGTATTTGAAAATTTGCCATAGGTCTTAGGCCCAGGCACGGCATCATTTTCAATTTCCCAGCGGTACAAATCATAGCGTGACGGGGGAGATGAGGGCGTCATGATATTTTTGGTATAATTGAGTTTATAAGTCGTGCCTTCAATTGTTATTTGCCGCATAAAATTATGATTTATTTTCATATATTCGATGAAGTCCCAATTTCCGTCACCCAGTCTTCCATTGGCTTCAGAGCAGTTGCCTCCATTGAAACAGATGTCATTTGGCAGGCCAAGCGCCTCATCATCTGGGCTTGTCGAGCAGCTGTTTTTCCCGCTATATCCCTTGACCACATTTGCAGCAGGCGCATAGCTAGGGTCTGTTCTTTTGCGTTTATAGGGGCCTTTATAAATGTCAAAACGGGTATTAAATCCATGACTAACGGATGAAATTGCGCCAGGACGCAAACGCACACCAGCCGATTTTGAATAACAGACAGGCGTTTTATCGACAGCAATCGCATCCGTTATTTTGCTTGCGCCACTATTGCCGCCAAATGGATCCAAATACCCAAAATTTCCGGGGCCATATTGTGAGTTACGTCCGCCAGATGAAATGAATTTGACTTGACGACGGCGAAAGCTTGGGTCTTCCATTCTTTGATAAATTGAGTATGCATCGCCTTCATAAGGGTTGCAAATAAATACGGGCGCTGTGTTACAGATCGTTTGGTCGAAACCAGCAATGGATTTAGCCTGCATTTTAACGTCTGTAATTCGAGCGACAAAGCTAGACGGGAACACAGTATTGACCGTCTCGGGTTTGACTTGCACTTCAACAAATCGGGCTTCTGAAGGAATAAAGGTTACATTATCGCTTGTGATGGGCTCATAATCTTTTCCCGGCAAAGTTTTTAAATAACGAATAGTTTCGACCTGCACTGCGCCTTTGCCATCGCGCGAGAATGTTTGGTCATTACTAATTAGCGTTTGAATCGCGCGTGAGGCCCTTGATAGACTATCTGAGCGTTGATCAAGTTCGGCTGCTCCGGCCCGAGCCATCGCATCTGCAGCGCGCTGCAGTTCATTGTCCATATTATAAATGCGCGATACATCTACGGATAAAGCGCCGCCGCTTATAACCAAAGGCGTCATCAAAGCGGCCCATACCGCGACAGCCCCGGAGGTTGCCGCGCTAAAAGATCGTATATTAGAACTTATTCGCATTAATCTGATTGTGACCTTAAGGGCTGTGGCTCCTTAACTTCGCCCTTACGGTAAGCCTCACGGGCGGCGCGAGCTCTTTCGCGATCTGCAGGAATAAATGTATTGGCTTTCAGTGCGGGATCGGGGTCTATGGCATGGGCAGCTATATTCGCCTTATTTGCCATGCCAAAGCTCTCATGCTGGCCCGCCAAAGCAGGGCGGGTTGTACTACAAGCTGACAGCGCCATGATGCCAGTTAACACAACAGGTGTGACGAATTTTATCATTTTATCCCTACTCTAAAACTGTTCCATAATCCCCAGACAGCTGCGATAGATTTAAGGGGCGCGCACCCTCAATCTTATTGTTCACAAAAGCATCGAAATCACTGGGCAACCTCATGTCATCCATGGGCGTGGCTAATTTGCTAATATCGCTAACAGGTTGGGCCAAATGCGGGGTAACAATAATAACAAGTTCTGTCTCATCTTCCTGAAACCGTGTTGAACTAAACAGACTTCCTAAGATCGGGATATCTCCCAACCAAGGAACTTGTGAGCGATTATTAGCACTTTCAGATTGTAACAAACCTGCAATCGCAAAACTTTGCCCATTGCGCAGTTCTATTGTTGTATTAGCGCGGCGTACTTTAATGCCAGGCACAGTGATTTCAGCAATCCTGACCGCGGTTGTCGGGTCTAATTGGCTGACTTCTGGCGCGACTTTCAGATTAATTATTTCTTCATCCAAAACTGTAGGCGAGAATGCCAGGCCAACACCAAATTTACGATATTCAATAGCGATTTGTCCTAATTGCCCGGGCACAGGAATCGGAATCTCTCCGCCCGCCAAGAAACTTGCCGTTTCCCCTGACATTGCGATGAGATTAGGTTCAGCCAATGTCCGAATAATGCCTTTATCTTCCAATGCCTCAATACGCATATCCAAAACAGCGCTTCCTACACCGCCGCGCAACAAGCCGGATACTACCGGATTATTTGTCGTGATGCCCGTTTGCGCCAGAAAATCACCGGGGTTGGGCTGCAATCCTGATTGCTGACTCGTGAGCAAGCCAACACCCAATTCCTTGACAGCTTTGCGGCTTGCCTCAATGAAACGCACTTCAAGCATGACTTGATGTGAATCTTTAACGCTCAAACCATTTGTAATATTGTTTGGCGCATAAGCTTGCGCAATTTTTTCAACCCGCTTTGATACGCCCTCAGTTGTCACATCACCTGATAAATAAATTCCATCGGCTAAGGGACGGACCTCAATATTTTCTCTTGGGAATGTTTCATAGAGCGTTTTTTTCAAACCCGCTAAATCATGTCCAACATTAACATCAATCACATCTATCAATTGGCGCGTTTCATCATAAAGCATGACATTGGTTTTACCCCCAACCTTGCCCATAACTTGAAACGACCTGTCAGTCAGAACAACAACATCTGCAATCTTCGTGTTAGACACACGCACTTCTTTATAGGGACGTTCTGTCCGCATCACGATCATATCATTTTTCAGAACAGAGGTCGAAACACGTTCCTTTGTGACACTATTATCCACCCAAGACTTTGCCTGTGCCAAGTTCGGATATATGGCAGATAAGCAAAGCGACGTTATAAGAAATTTTTTCATCATGACCTTACCCTCCAGCCAATTCTGTCGATAAGTCCGTCAGAGCCGTTGTGGATTTTACTGATTGTGGTTTTTCTATTGTGACGGATAAACGCTCGACAGTCTCTTCCGTGTCAGGTCCGCCGCGAAAAACAGTTATTTCTGCAACATTCACCGGCGCAGTCTTGAGCGGTTTTTTGACTTTTCTGGATTTAACTTTACGTTTGACAGCGCTGGGTTTGTGCTTGCCAAGGTCGCTTAATTTAAGCTGACGGACTGCACTGGACAAAGTCTCACCCACGCCGCGTAATGAAAGAGAAAGTGTCCCATATTCCATTGCAAGGCTAAGAGCCTGACCTTCTTCATTCGTCACTTCTAACGTAACTGTCCGCGCTACATTTGGCGTCGCCGTCATTTCCAATTGGTTTTGATCGACACCTAAAACAGTTATGTTTTGTAAAATAACATCAGATATGTAAGCCGTTTCAGAATTTTGGGCGGCTGTCCTTCTATTCGTCGCCTCTTCAGGCTCACGTGTATAAATAATGTCAACAATGTCGCCCGGCACCACAAAGCCCGCAACACCAGAAACATCATCAACACGGACAGCGACAGCCCGGTATCCAGGGCGGATGCGAGCCGAAAGGCTGGCTTTACCATTTGGTCCTGTGATTTTATTTTCTAGAATGGGTTCATTATAGGATAAAGATGAAAGAACCACGCGCTCACCTTGCCCATCAAAAAGCGTCTCGATATCCGTATAAGCACCATCAGGAACCGCATCTTCGGGATAATTTACAAACCGAACAGCATCACGTGATAGAACATCACCAAATGCCATATCAAAATCAGCGATTAAAACAGGCGTAGTATTTGTGGCGAGTGGAAGCGGCTGGTTATTCGGGGCTTTTGCATGACGAAATTCATTTTCGACAGCGCTGTTAATCCATCCTCTGGCCAAAAATACAGCCATAAGCCCAAAGACTGCTGATGCGCCTAGCGTTACCATTGTGTTTAATCGCATCTGTCATCCCCTTGCCCTGCGAATAGGTCTGATTCGAAGAAAATCCCAAGAACGAACGTAGCGAAAATATAGAAAGGTTTTGTTAAACTTTATTGTGACTGGTGAATGAAGAAAAACTGTTAACGAGCGATGAATTTGATTGGAGTCCTACTGTTTCAATCCCAGCGAAAGTTAAAAATCTTGTTGTAAGAGTTTTGCCATCTTCGTATTATTGGTTGCCCGGGACGTATCTGGGCGTTTCGTGAATTTTTGGACTATGTCAAAGACCGCTCTGATGTCTGGATAGCCCGCGCCAAAGATATCGCTGAACACTTTGCGTCCCGCATCAACCCTATATAGGTAAACGCCATGCATTATCGTTCTCAACTATTTGTTCCGGGTAATCGGTCTGACCGCTTTGAGAAAGCTTGCCAAGCAGGGGCGGATCTCGTCTGTATTGATCTTGAAGATGCAGTTGGGCCGAATGACAAAGCACAAGCCCGGAATGATGTGTTGGCTTGGCTTGCGTCTACAGAGCATAAACATGTCTCTCTACGCATAAATGGCGTAGATACAGCCGATGGTCACGCTGATATTACAGCGCTGAATCAGAGCGGACTATCATTGCCCTATGTGATGGTCCCTAAGGTGGCCTCACGCGCGCAAATGAATGATCTCGATGATAAGCTGCCAAATGAATTGGGGCCGTTCCTTGCCATAATAGAAAGCGCCGAAGGTTTGTTGAACTGTGAAGATATCTTCTCTAATAGCCGCGTAAAAATGGGCATGTATGGCGCGGTGGATTATGCAGGCGATGTAGATTGTGATCTGTCTTGGGAGACACATCTTTATGCGCGTTCTCGCCTTGTTATGGCGGCGGCCGTTCATGATGTTTTGCTTTTTGACGTACCGCATATTCATGTAGGGGACTTGGATGATTGTGAGGCCACCACCCGAAAAGCCAAGGCTCTGGGTATTCATGCGCGTTCCGCAATACATCCAGCGCAGATAGAGCGCATTCATGCCGCTCTTGCGCCGTCTGATGAGGATACATCGCAAGCCGAGCGCGTGATTGCGGCGTATCAAAAGGCCAAAGGTAACGTTGTCTTACTAGATGGAAAATTTATTGAAGCGCCTGTGGTGAAGAAAGCCCAGCGTATCTTGGCATTTAGGGACAGAACATAATGGTTGGATCAATCAATGAAGTTGCGCCGAATAGATTTCGCAAAACATTTGGACGTTATTACGAAGATTTTGAAGTCGGCCATATTTATGAGCACCGTCGTGGTAAAACGGTGACGGAATATGATAATCACATGTTCACTTTGATGACAATGAATACTCATCCGATGCATTTTGATAATGAATTTGCGGCCGCTTCTGAATTTAATTGTTAGGCCCTTGTGCCGCCATATCTGAGCAGCTCAAAATCGCCCAAAATAAGCCACTCAGATGATCTTCAACATAGTGCGGCTTAGAAAGTTCCGCAGT
>CALLMD010000004.1 GCA_938007935.1 uncultured Hellea sp. | reverse complement strand
GCTGACCCTGCTGACCCTGCTGACCCTGCTGACCCTGCTGACCCTGCTGACCCTGCTGACCCTGCTGACCCTGCTGACCCTGCTGACCCTGACCAGACCCTTGTTGATATCCAGTTGGTGATGTGCCCTTGCCATTACCATAGCCTTGGCCTTGTAGCAGTCCCGTTGGCGATGTGCCGTTACCTTGGCCGCCTGCGACTGGGGCGCGGCCCAGCCCTTTTATCTGGGCCATAATATCGGCAACAGATGCCGAGGAACCGCCGCGCATGACGGAGCTTGTGCGGTTGCTAGAGCTATCAGAAGATTGCCCGCCGCCGCTTTGGCCTTGTTGACCCTGCTGACCGCCTTGCTGTCCATTTTGTGACTGGCCTGATTGACCTTGTTGTCCTTGTCCTTGCTGGCCTTGTCCCTGTTGTCCTTGCTGATCTGGCCCTTGCCCGCCTTGACCATTACCGGGCATGCCGTTCATGCCTTGGGCCATTTTCTCCCAAGCCGCTTTTTCATCGGCCTCTAGGTCAGAATCTGACTTGGCTGCATCGGAAGGTTTATAGGTCACATCAACGGGTTCATTCGGCCCAGCTTGTGCCATACGCTTGGCGCGTTCTTTCATCAAATGACGTCGGCTTTCTTCGGGCAGGGCGTCAATCGGGGAATAGCCGCGGCTATTGCCCACGCCAGAGCCGCGTGTATTTGTAATAATGTCTAAAATATCATCCGTACTGCCGGATTTTTTCTTGGATTTACGCCAATCTTCCTCAGATTGATCCGTTTGGCGGGTATCGGGGGATGTTTGCGCATAAGCAGTTGAGGACAGGGCAAAGACACTGCCGGAGAACATAAGCGCGAGTAAAACTGATCTCATCATGAGGATTCCATAGCATAATTAAGATGAGCAGACCATGAACACCGCATTCAGCTTAAAGCTAGTTTTAAGGGCCAGCTTTACGAATAACGCGGAAACCTGTGAAATCATTGCTATCACCGCGGCGCTGCATCAAGCGGGCCGCATAGCGCAAATCGGCAGGGCCAGAAAACCAGCTTCCGCCGCGCACAACGCGTTGATTACAAGACCCCCGCGAATCTGCTGAGCCATCAGTTGGCGCGTCGCGTAGGTTGAGCGTATTACAATCCTGCGTCCATTCCGCGACATTACCGATCATATCTTTGACGCCAAATTTATTGGCCCCCAGCATGCCCGTAGGCAAGGTGCGGTCTACGGCGGGGTCGGTACAGGCCGTATTGGCCCATTTCAGCCCGCTTTCTTGCGAAGCGCCATTGGCAAAGGCGCAGAGCGCCGCGAGAGAACCGCCGACAATAGGAGTGCTATCACCGGCGCGGGCGGCGTATTCCCATTGCGCTTCGCTTGGCAGGGCATAGGGTTTCCCAGTTTTTTGAGACAGCCAGCCAGCATATTTGAGCGCGTCATCCCATGACACATTAATGACAGGGCGATTACCGCCGCCCCACCCATTATCGCGGGGCTGCCCTGAACATCCACCTGCGGACACGCAGGCATTATATTCAGCGAAAGTGACCTCTTTGACGCCAATGGCGAACATATCGGCAAAGGTGACGGGGCGCTGGGGTTTCTCATTGGGGCGGGCATCTTTTTCATTATCGCCTGCGCCCAAAGAGGCCGTGCCAGAGGGCAAGCTCACCATTTCTGGGCATACATCGCAGTCCCTGAAGGCGCGCCCAGCGGCAGGCCGCAGCTGCTCTATCGCGGCTAAGGCTTGCGGTACATAAGCCCCTTGCGGGTAGCTCGTCATATATTGCTGATAGCTATCCACGCGGTTCGCGGTTTTGGCCGCTTCCCATGCGGCTGTATCAGCGGCGATGGCCGCCGCGCTGGCTTGATCGGCTTTGATTTGATTAATTCTCTCTTGAGCCTGAGTCACATATTGCCCCGTAGGTTGTTGGGTCAGGTAACGAGAATAGCTCTCAATCGTATTTTCACGGGCGGCGGCCTCCCAATGGGTTTTATCCAGCGCCGCGCGCTCTGCTGCGTCTTTCGCGCGGGCTTCGGCCGCGGCTTTAATCTCGGCTATACGCTCACGCGCTTTGGAGGCATGCAGCCCTTCTGGCCACGCCTCAAGGTAGTCCTCATATCCTGATAAGGTATTGCGCTTTTCTGCGGTGGCCCAGGCTTTATTGTCATAGGCGTCGATTTCCGCTTGCGCGTCATCGGCATGTTTACCTTTGGGGAAGGCGGCCAGATATTCGCGGTAACCTTCCAGCGTATCTTTCTCCAAAGCTTTCACCCAGGCGGCTGCATCCGCGCCAATTTTAGGCGCTTTTTCTTCGGGCTCAGTTTGGGCTTTTTCTACGGCAGGCAAGTCTTTGGGCACCACAACTTTGGAAGCGAGCCATAAAGCTCCTGCAATCACAATCGCGAGAAAAAGCAGCCCAACAATCCAGCGCCCCCACGGCGCGCGCTCATCACGTACCGTAAAGTCTTCGCGTTCATGCGGGGCTTGCCAGCCCGAATTTGTCTCTGTCTTTTCGTCAATCATTATGCTTTTCCGCCAAGCCGTAAAATAAGGTTATCCAAACAATATTGTCCCGCTTCGTTAAGCGCGCGCTCTTCTTTGGCTTGCACCAGAGATTGGAGCAAGACCAGCACGGCGCTCATGATAAGGGCCAATAATGTTGTGGTAAAGGCAACGCCCAGACGTGATGTTACCTGATAAAGAAAGTCTTCGCTTTCGGCGTTGATAGGAACCCCTGCATATTGCAGCGCAAACATAATCCCCATCACGGTACCGATAAACCCAAGGGAGGGGATGAGCCATGTTAAGTAACGCAGCATAGAATAGCGCAGATCAATTTCGTGCATGTAGAGTTCCAAAGAGGAGTTCAAAACCGATATGGCCTGATCTTCTTTACCTGAGACTGTATATTGGTCGATTGTGCGGCTAATCATGCGCGGGAGGAAAGCGGCGCGGCCAAAACGGCGCTGGGTAATGCCGTCCTTAATACGGCCGAGTACGTCATTTGTTAATTGCTGCCCATCAGTGGGAAGATAGCCGCGTTTTAACTGGCTCTCTTCATCACTGGCCGCTGACCAGCGCAGGAAGAGTTCGCCAAAGCCAACAAACAAGGCAACCCACATCACGTTCTGTACTGTGAAGGGCCAAAAATCAGAATCTGCATCGAGTAGGATTTCCTGCAAGAGTTCAGAGGCTGAAAACCTGATAATACCAATCACGACAATGGCGGCGATAATAGCGACGAGATAGACGAAGAGTCTTCGGATTAATCTGGAGTTCTTGTTCATAATATTACCCTTAATCCCTTTTTATTTAATCGCAAATGCCATTGCGTGTTGAGGCGAGTGCCATAAATTGCCCGTTATTTTGCGCGGCGAGGCTTTCCATAAATTCTACGGTGCCATCATAATCAAAATAATTGCCGACGACGACCGTATGGATTTCTTTGCGTCCGCCATTTATCCGCGTGATTTCTTGTGCGAGGCGTCCCGGACTTAATCCATTATTGGCGCGCGGGTTTGGCAAACCATCACTGACGAGGAATATCGCTTGGCCCGGGCCGTTAATCATCTTGGTGAAAGCATCGAGCATAGAGGCGGAGCCGCCAAAACTATTGGTCAGATTTGAGGCAAAGCTTGTCGCTTCACGGCGCGAGCTTGAGGTAATGCGTCTTAAAGTTCCGCTATTGGGCCATATGCGTGTGCGCGGGCCGCTATCTGTTTGCTGAAACCCGACAATCCGCAGCGCGTGATTATCTTGCAGCGAATTGATAACGCGCGACGTCGCTTTTTTGACCGATTCTTCATGCCCGCCGAGGCAGCGGTTCATATCAAGGGCCATGACAATATCGTCTTTCGTGGTCTTCATGCCCAAGAAACGAAAAGTCACTTTGGCCTTCTCAGGCGTGGGTGCAGGCTCTTTCGCAATCGGGTCTGGCTCAGGTATCGGGATGGCTTTAGGCACAGCGGCGGCTTTTTTCTCAAGTAAGGCAGCCTCTGCGGCTCTTAAGGCTTCGAGCAGCTTTTGAGCATCGCTTTTCACATCAGAGACATTTTGGGCCGCAGCTGAGCGTTTAGCCTGTAAGGCCTTTTTCTTCTCAACGGTTTCTATCTGGCTGTCTTGTGCGGCCCGTAAGAGATCAGAAATGGCATTATCAGGCGTAATTTCCTGAATTTCCTTTTGGTAATAGGGTAAGAGGATAATCGCGAGCAGGGCAAAGGCTCCCATGGCCGCCGCAAAGAGGTCAATCGCGGACATGGAAAAGACTTCAATATCGCGTGGCCGCCGTTTCATCGGGCTCTCCCGACAAAATCACCACGATTTCTATTGGCCAGTTCCTGTAAGAAAATCGTCAAAGCCTTGTCTTGGGTATAATCCCCGATGGCGACGGTGTGAATTTCGGCGCGGCCGCGATTACGATTGCTGACATTGGCAATGATTTCGCCTGGGCGTCCATCATCAGGCGCGCCATCTGAAATTAATATCATGGCTTCGGGCCGCATATTCAGGGCCCGCACCATAGCGGCCTGCGTAGGTGTACCGCCGCCAAATTTTCGAGACAGGCCAGAGACAAAACTGCGGGCTTGGCTGATTGTGCCTGCATCAGCGCGTGTAAAGCGTCCACCTCTTGGGAAGGTGTCATAACTAGGCCCGCCGCGATAACCAATAATCGCAAAGCGGTTATCAGGTTTAAGTACGTCTAGGATTTCGTTGAGCGCACGTTCGACATTACCGCGATGGGCTTTCATAGAGCCTGACATATCGACAACAATGACAACTTCTTTTTTTAGCGTGGCAAGGCCAAGTATCGAAAACTCGACGCCTTGATTGGTACTACGGGGCGGTAGCTCAACTGGGTCGGGTTCTGGCACCGGTTCCGGGTCAGGGCGCGGCACGGGGGGCGGATCAGGAATTTCGATTTCTGCTGTTTGTTTTTGAACTTCGCGAATGCGGTCCTCGATTGTGGACATCTCTTCTTTTGTGGTCAGATATTGTTTGTCGAGTAATCTTATCTCGGCGCGAATGGCACGTATCTGGCTCATCTCGGATTGAGTGGAGCTCGCCACAAGGCGGCGTTTTTTTACCAGCTCTTCAAGCTCTTCCATAGATTGGTCAGTCCCGCCTTTTTTATAATAAGGAAAGAGGACCAAAACGATAAGGATAAAGGCGCCAAGGGCGGCCGCAAAAAGATCCAAAGCTGAGATGGAAAAGACAGAGATACTGCGCCGGTTGGACCGCATTTAGCCACCGCCGCCAAGGATACGAATTAGGGTATAGAGCTGACGCTCTTTGGCTTTTCTTTTCGCAGCTTCATTCATTGAGTCAGAGAGCGCCACAGCGTCTCCGAGAACCTCACGATCCATCTCTTCATTGATCATATCGTTAGAGCGTTTAAGCCGCCCATCAAGATCGGTCATGTAAAGCGCTTCTAACTCATCAAGTTCTGACTCAAAAGTAGAGAACTCCATTTCGTCGCGCGTGGTCACGAGTGAGCTGGCATATTGCGCTACGGCAACGCTGTGAACAGGGTCTTCATTTGCGCCGAGACGGAACATGGAGTCTGATAAAATTTGGCGCAAGAAAAGCGCATCTTCTATTATGACCGCGTTAAACTCTGCATTATTAAGCGCAGGGTCATAGGCCTTTAAGCTATCACTTTGACCTGTGATATAAGGTTCACATTTTGAAGCAAAATCAATAACATAACCCATATTTCCTATTGTAATTTCAGGTGCCGCCTGACGAAGGACGGGATTGGCAATTTCTTCAATCACAGTGAGCATGGGCGTATAAGGTGAAACTTGGTCATCGCCATATTGAGATAATGCGTTTCGAAATTCTGGCGTTGCTCCGCGCGCCATTTCTTCGGTTAAACGGAAAAACTGATAACGCGCTTCTTGGTCATCCGCTGGAAATCCGGCCATTGTATTGATACAAAAGTCTGGATCAACTGGCGCGGTGTTTTGAACCTGAGGCGGAATGTAAACAGTCTCTTTGATTGTAGCATTAGGCACTTGCGCAAAGCTAGCAACTGAGACAAGGCTGAGGCCTGTTATAACAGCCAGTGATGTAAGATGCCTCAACATTACCGCGCAGCCACATAATTAAACGCAGAGAGCGGCGCTTGTGAAGACGCGCCAACATCTTGGCCAGCGCGATAAGTTCTGAGCTTATCACTTTGTCCGGGTTTTGAAACTCTCATCGCGCCATCGGCTTGGCCGTTTACAAAAGTTCCTTCCAAACTATAGCTACTGCTCGGTCCGTGAACGATCATCAGGCCTGCGCCATTGGCATAGCCATTACTGGCTGTGCCGTAATATTCGATAGATGACCCGTCTGCATTTTGAATGACGCCGACACCACTGCCATTGGCTTTACCGCCTTCGCAAACACCCATCCAAGTTCCAGATGTACTGCCGCTTTTATCAAAGGCGCAGCGAGAGGCCACAGTGTCAAGTGAACGCTGTCGGGATGTGTAGAGGTTTTGAAGTTTTGATTTCAGGTCCTCATAACGAATGGCTGTGATGGTTTCACTACTATCAAGCAAATCAACCGTTACTGTTGTTTGCTGCTCAAGCGCGGGCACAATAGATGAGAGGTAATTACTACCAATCGCTTTGGAGCGGTTTTTCAAAGCAATAGCTTCGGTTGCCGCTGTCATCGCGCCTTGAATGGCAAGATTTGTAAGAACATTATTTCCGTAAGCCGTTCGCTGCTGTCTGCGAATGCAATTATTATATTCACTTTGAGACCGTGCATTGCGGCAGTTATTGCCTCCGCCGCCGCCATTTGAAATCGCGGCGCCCGCTGCAACCGCGCCTAAAATGGCCATGGCCGTTGCTTGGTTTTGCTTTTTGGCCAGCCTGCGTCGTTCTTCAAGCACTTTATATTCGGCCATAATCATGTCGCGCATTTGCGACCCCATTTCGCCGTTATGAATACCGTCAAAAATGCGAAGTGACTGCACGGAGAGATATTTACGCTCGGCGTCTAAAAGGCGTTCTGCATATTTTAAGCGCGCATTATAATCCGCTTTATCCGACCCAACAAAAGTTAGCGCCGCCAAAGAAGGGTCATAATCTGCGATTGCTGCAGCTTTATTGGCCATAACTGCCTTATTGATATCAGCACGATTGATGATGCTGACCACCTTATCAGCCATTGCATCTGAAAAGACCCGTTCAAGTGGATCGACAGAGCCATTATTGGCTTTATCCAGCTGTGAAAGAGCCACACCGTCCAGCTTAATTTTCTCGACGGGGTAAGACACGATTGAATTATCACCGATGCCTGATTTTAGGCTTTTCGTTGGCACATTTACGCGTGTGTCCTTTGAAAGATAAGAAATGAAGTCCAATTCAGGGGCTTTTCTATCGAATTTACCGCGCTGCATGCTTTGCATGGCGTCTTTGGCTTCGTCTTTGCCCGTCCCTGCCGCATAGGGAATAAGGGGGGCGCTCGCAAAGAGTACACCTTGCGTGGCGGCAGACGCGCGGTGGTCAGTGCGCACGCTAATAAGCGGGGTTACAAGATCGCCAAAAGTCAGGGGCTTATCCCCCATCATTTTGTTGATATCTGGATAAGAATAAGTTGCGAAATCAACGCTTACTGCGCTGGGCAGGCTTTCGGCCTTGGTAATGGGCTCTGACGTCAGTTTCCCATCAGGACCTAATTTTACAGCATGAGGTGAGAGTAAAACGCCATGTTCGGGAAGACGAGCGGCCATTTCCTTATAAAGCGAGAGCGCAAAATAATTTGATTTGACGATAACGCTATCGGCCACGCTTTGGCGCTCCGCTGCATCTCCGCTGGTTGCGGCAGACCCGCCAATGGCTGAATTTTCAAAAGCTTTGTAATAGGCGTCTTTGGCGGCGGTCTCGACGACTGCAGGGTAGCGGATAACGGCTAGAACTCCGCCAGAAGGCGCTTGAGCTCTCAAGGACTCAGTTTTTGTCAGCCCAACCATTGAGGATTGCTTGGCCCCAGTGGCGGTCGATGCACATCCCGTCAGAATTGTGGTTGTTAATAAAACCGCGCCTATGCAGAGTTTTTTAGAGCGTGATAAAAAATTAGATGGAACCATAGCTGTCATAAAAATAAACCTTCCCACGGCGTTATTATGCATAAACATATAGTAAATACAAAATTAACCTATGCTGAAGGTTCTAAGGGCTTAATCGGCCTATTTCTATCATATGATGCAGTCAAATCTGCCTTGATAGGCCCTATAATCGGCTAAAAATCAGTTTCGCGGATGAGAACGCGCACAATGCTTCGCCACAGGGCTGAGGCAAGGCTTTGCGGCTTGGCCTCAATTTTTACCATGCCGCGCTGCGTTCGTGTCGGCATAATGCCCGTTTCTGGCGTCCCGCGAACCTTGAACACCGGCATATTGGCGATGAGCTGCCCATCTTCATCCTCATTTACGGCCAATGGGCCGCCTGTCACCGAGGTCAAGATTGGCTCTGAGATATAAGCCTCACTTGTCGGGGCAAGATGTATGAGCTGCCCTTTGATTTTGGGGGCCTGAACATCATCACTGATAAAGGTAAAACTGGCTCCATTTGCAAGACGTGTTGCGCCGTCTTCTGTCGGCAGGGCTAAAAGTTCAAATTTATGACTATCGACAACCCGCATCAGACGGTCTGTATGGGTGACATGACGGCCTTTATGCAGGTTCTGCGAAAGACCGCTAATGACGCCGTTATGGGGCGCGTATAATGTCATTTGCTCTAGTTCATCATCAATTGATTTGAGCGTTAGAATTTCAGTTTTCAGATCATCTTCTAAGGTCGCGCCAAGGCGGCGTTCTTCAAGGTTAGAGGCTTGCCTGTTAACCTGTGCCTTTAACATCGCGATGCGTTGCTGCGTTTGCGTGCGGTTAAATTGTAGCGTCTCAGAGCTTAATTTCATAAGCGGCGCGCCAGCTTCGACAATATCGCCATTTTGCACATGTATGTCGGTGATAAGCGCGGCTGAGACGGGGAAGACTTCCGTTTGTAAAACGGGCCGCATTAGGGCTGGCGCGCGCAAAGTGGATTGCCACGGGACAAAGAAAATCGCCAAGGCGCTGGCGGTCATAAGAAGCGTTCTTCGGCCTCGTGTAGTTGAAAGAATAGTCATGCGTTGGCTCCACCAATGTTTAAGTTCACGCCAAATAGGGGTGACGATGAAAAAGAGAATTTCGATAGTAAAAAGGACAATGCCGATAGCTTTGGGAAAAAGGTGATGCACTAGCAAAGCGATCCCGATGAATAGGAAAAATCGGTAAATCCAAGTCAGATAAGCATAGCTCAGAAGACCAAATTGCTTGCGCGGCGTAACGGAGAAGGGTTTAGGCAGACCAAAGCCAAATAAGGTCTCACGCATTTTCCAGCGCCCAAGGTCAAAGCCTTGGGCTTGCATGTTCTGGACGCCAAAAAAATCACCAAGCAAATAATAGCCGTCAAAGCGCATGCAGGGGTTTAGATTAACCATGAGGCTTAACACCCAGCTTGTCGTAGCGGCAAAAAACGCCGCAGAACGCGCAGGGCCGTCTGGCAGGAAACTCCATAAGAAAATAGCGATAGCGGCAATGGCAAGTTCGACAATAATACCGCCTGAATCGATGAGCACGCGCTTGCGTTTATCCGTTAAGCGCCAGGCATCCGTTGTATCCGTATAAAGCACGGGAAACATGACCAGGAACGCGAGGCCTATTATCGGGACACGCGCGCCGAAATGACGGGCCGTATAGGCATGGCCCAGTTCGTGAAAAACCTTGATGATGGTCAGGGTGAGCGCATAAAAAATAAAGCCTTCAAGCGTGAAGAAATGCATAAAGGTGGCGACGAATTGTTCCCATTGCCGCGCTGCAAAAAATAACCCGATTACGCCAATAGCCGTAATGATGGCCCAAGTCGTTTTTTTGAACATAAAGCTCAAATAAGGGGCTGTCGCCGCCAGAAATTTATGGGGCTGGAAAAGCGGAATGCGGAAAAACAGATATTTATGAATTAACTGCTCATGAAAAGGTTTGCGCATAGCTGCTTCTTGCCGCGCCAGACTTTCCGGATCGCCAGCGGGGGGGATTTCCGTCAGTTTTTGAGCAAAGAGAAATTGCGCCATTTCCTTAAGCTCATCCTCTTCCATATCAGGATGGGAGCGTTGCAGGCGCGTGAGTGCATCAGGGACAGGTTCTGCGGTCCAATTTGAAAGTATATCCACCGCTCGGCGTGTCAGGCTATGAAAAGCGTTTCTGACGGGATCAAAGAGAAACCATCTCGGCGATCCATCATCGGCTTGCGGCGCAGGGAGCAGGGACAATTCCTGCCGCAGCGCAGGCAAAACAGCAATGTCGGCTGACATGGCTTTAGAGGCCTAAGAACTGACGCGCTATGGTTATCGGGCGTCTTAAGAGCCAAAATCCCAGCGGCGCGGTCCCGCCATATATTTTAGCCACGCCCCGCGTCCCAATTCGGGGAATATCAGAAGACCCGTCAGTATTTGTAGGGGTTAGGGCTGCAAAGGCTTCATAAGCCATGTGCCCATCGGGCGTTGGCTGCGCGTAATAGCTAGCGGTGGTAACCTCGGCCTCAATCGGCTTGAGAGGGTCACTATCCATAAACATGCGAACACGTGCACCGCTTTGCAAAGAATCGCCAATGGCGAGTGGGGCATCTATGCGAAGCAGTACACGTGAAGGATCAGCGATCTTAATAATCGCTTCGCCGGTTGCGACAGGCCGGCCCGCCCAATCCGTTGGATCGGAATAGATGGCCAGCCCAGCAATGGGAGTTGTGACGGTTGTTTTTGAGAGGCGGTCACGTGCATAATCTTGCCGCGCGCCTGCCATAGCTTTTTCCGCGCGGGCGACAGCGATTTCACGCTTGGCTTTATTATCAATGAATGAGGTCAGCGATGTTTGCCTAAGCTTAGCCTCTGCCACGCTTTGCTCTTGCCCAGCGAGCAGATATTCATTTCGGTAGGTTGTATCGACGAGCTGGAGTAAGGGTGTATTCGCGCTGACTTCTGTATTTGGAGGAACAAGAATAGACTCGACCACGCCGTCAATCGGGGCTGTGATAATATAAGGTGTTTGAGCGACAACTTCAGCTGGGGCTAAGGTCGTCATGGGCACCGGAATTAACGAAGCAAGCCCGAGAAGGAAAATCGTGCCGTAAAAATAGCTGCGTTTCTTTAGGCTCATGCGGGCGCGTTTTTTTCGGCCCATTGCGGCTGAGGCGACGCCAAAAATTTGAGCAATGCGCTTGATTTGCGGAAGTTCTGTCTCTTTGAATTCAGTGTCACGTGTAAAGAGAAGACCACCCGCCTCTGGGTGCGGTGAAAATGGCGCATAATAGGCGTGTGAAAAGGGATAAGCAAAAGCATCATCTTCACGCAGGCTTTGAAATTGCCAATCATGGTGCGCGTCCAATTCACCGCGGCGCGCACGTTTTGATAACTCTGTTGTCATCCACTGCGCAAAGGGCGTTGTTTTATCGATCTGAGCTTGTGAGGATATCGCATCAAGCGTAATAGAGTGTCCTTTACGGTTGACCCAGATTATATGGCCTACTTTGATAAGAGACCGCGAACGATTCACCGCAATATGCTTTAAAGACAAGTGGTCTTTTGCATTTAGGGCTTCGCCTTCAATTGCGACTAGGACTTCTAGCGGTGAGGGGGCTGATTTTCGGGTCCGCGTTTCTTTTATCTGCTGCCCCGTAATTTTTAGGGGTGCGCTCATGAACCTGTTCCAAAGTCGGCAATGCCGCTCATGCCAGCAAGCGACTTTGTGCGAACGGTAGGTTTGGCCGTGAGCTCAATAGTTTGGCTAACGGGGTCTACCGAAGCGCCTGTGCGAATAATACTCGCTTTGAAGGTTTCGCCTGTTTCATCGACCGTAAAGTCGAATTTTTTTCCAACTTTCATCCAGCGCATCCATTTGGACGGCGCAATGATCGATAGTTCTAGGCTGCCATGGCGCTGTATAGAATAAAGCGGTTGGCCGACTTGGGGGGTTTCAAACGCTGAAACGTGGCGTTCAATAACATAGCCTGCATAGGGGGCATAAACTGAACAGTCTTTCAGCTTTGCATCGACGGCGTCGCGTTCGGCAGCCGCTTGCTGCATTTCGGAGCGAGCAATGGTGACATCGAGTTGACCTGACGCGCCAAGGTCGAAGAGTTCAGAAACATTATCATATTTAGCTGAGAGCGTTTGATGGGCTTGCTCAAGTGCGGCCCGTTCAGCTTTTTGCCGTGTGCAATCAAAACGCGCGAGGAGGGCAGCTGATTTAAAAGACTGACCTGGCTTAAAATTTGCGCGCAATAATCGGCCAGACATACCAGCGGCGATTTCAGCAGTTTGTCCAGCTTGTAAAACACCACGTGCCTGTTGTGTCTCTTGGATTTTGCTAACAGGTAGATCAGTGTTGATATCCTCGGCCCAGCTGGGCGTAGCTATTAACAACCCCGTGAAGACGAGACTTGTAATGGTGGATTTAAACATAATGCCCTCTATTTTTAACTTACAATTATAAATAGCATTATTGCTTTAAAGAAGCTTTAAAAACACAATTTAAAAGAGAAAATATTAGGTATAATTTTTCATACACTATATATAGGCAGTATTTTCTACTTTATGTTATATTTAAATACATGTTTTAATTAATAAAAATAATCCAAAAGGTTAAAGCAACTTAACCGTGTATTTTAAATCAACCTTCACATCCTTTCCTTATAAACAATTTAAAATAGAAAAATGGAGAGGCGTCAATGAGACACTTATTAATGACTACAGCATTGGGGATGAGCCTTATTGGCTGTACCACGCTACCCTCGGCAATTACTGAAAATGATGCCGTTACGCAGGCCACAGCGATGCGCTCGGCTATTACTGCCCAGCAGGAACCCGTGGTGCAATCTATCTCTTTATATGAAGCGATGGCGAGGGCGTTAAAATATAATCTTGATCATCGCGTATCGATGATGGAGCTGGATTTATCAAAAGCCGATCATGATGTTTCCCGTTATGACATGCTGCCAAAGGTTGTTGCCAATGGTGGTTATTACGGACGTAATAATGATGCGGGTGCGTCAAGCTTATCCCTATTGTCTGGTCGTCAATCCTTGGAGCCATCAACGTCAACAGAACGTAATGTTTGGACAAGCGATCTGTCTGCAAGTTGGAATATTCTCGATTTCGGATTGTCAAAAATTCGCAGCGAGCAACTGGCTGATGACGCCATGATCTATGAAGAACGTCGCCGTAAAGCGGTTATTCAGATTATGGAAGATGTGCACCGCGCTTATTGGAGAGCCGTATCTTCCGAGACACTTAATAATCGTCTTTCGGCTTTAGAAGGGGATGTAAAGCAAGCCTTTAGCGAATCGCGTACGCTTTATGCCTCTCGTAGAACCGCCCCTATGCCAGCTTTATCTTATCAGCGTGAGTTAAATGACATTCAAGGTCAAGCACAGCGTATGTCAAGAGATTTGAAATTGGCTAAAATGGAACTTGCTGCCCTGATGGGATTAGCCCCTGATCAAAAATTCACGCTACAGATGCCATCTCGTAAGACTAATCCTGCGCGTTTATCAATGAATTATAGCGACATGATTGATGTGGCTCTGCGTCAACGTCCCGAAGTGCGTGAAACGATTTACGCGAGACGTATCGGCGAAAAAGAAATGAAAAAGGCTGTCCTGGAGGCCCTGCCATCACTGGAAGGGTTTGCTGGACTTGATATGAGTTCAAATGATTTTCTTTATAATCAAAATTGGGCCGATTATGGCGCGCGTGCCAGTTGGAACCTCTTAAAGGTCTTCACTGTCAAGAAACGCAAACGCAAAGCAAAATCACGCGCTTTACTTGAAGAGCAAAAAGCAATGGCCGCGGCCATGGCGGTGATGACCCAAGTTGGTGTTTCGCGCGCGCGATATGAAAGCCTTATGGAAGAATATCTGACGGCTGAGGTTGGCGCAGAAGTCCAGAGTAATATTCTGGGACAGGTCGAAGCTTTGTCTAAGGCAAGTTCTGCATCGCGCCAAACACTTGTACGCGAGAGAATGAACGCCATTATCTCTGAAGCCCGAAGAGATGCAGCTCATGCCGAAATGCAAGAGGCCTCAGCGCATATTTATACAGCCATGGGATATGATCCTTATGGGGTCGATATTCGCGGTGATGAAGATGTCACCACAATTGCCAAAAGTCTGGAAACACTTTGGACGACCCGCAGCCGGATGGCCGCAAAATAAACCAAGCAGACTGATGAGCTTTGAGTTCCGTGGATAGCCGGGTGGCTATCATAATCGGCGTTCAAACCTCCTCCAGTCTCTGAACTGAAACTTAAAAAACGGGCCTTGCTCGTGACCGTAATCGATTGGCCAAAAATCAGGCCGTGCTGGAGGAATATATGTCCCGTAAATCTAAAAAAGCTGCGCTTCTTAATACAGCCCTCTCGCCCCTTTCTCCGAAAGAGAAGCTGGGGCTAATATCGCTTGAACCTCGCCTTCTCTTGGATGCGGCCGGCTTTGTTACGGGAGCGGAAGTGGCCATGGACGCTATGGGTCAGGATGATGCAGCCATCGCTACGGCTGAAATTTTTGACAATACAGCGGGAACGAATGAATGGCTTGAGCAATATAGCAGTTTGTTTGAGGTCGAGGTTCGTGAAGATTTTGTTCTAGAGCTATCTGAAAATGGTGTAAAAGAACTAGAGTCTCGTATGCCTTCGCCAACATTTGATACGGGTCCTAAAGAAATAGAAATTTCTCGAATTAGTGATGGTCCGTTGCCTGCTTTCGGACTTGATCTGAATCAGACAGTCCAAGAAATGGTCAGCGCGATTGAATCCGCGGATGTGGAAACAACAATAGTTTTTGTTGATGCCACGGTCACAGACTATCAAACTTTAATAGATGAATTACCTGAAAATGTAGAGGTTATCGTCATTGAGGCCGATCAAGACGGCGTTGAAATTATGGCAGACATATTGTCATCACGTGATGATATTGACGCTGTGCATATACTCTCACACGGCGCCCCGGGGGAATTTAATCTTGGCTCGTCAGTTGTCGATCAAGCGTCTATTACAGGCGAATATGCAGATGAATTTGCGATTATCAGTGAAGCTTTATCTGCTGATGCAGATTTCCTGATTTATGGCTGTAATTTTGGGGATGACATTGATGCAGTCAATGCACTTGCGCTAGCGACAGGCGCGGATATTGCAGCGTCTAATGACGATACAGGCGCAGCTATTCATGGTGGTGACTGGAATCTGGAAATTAACTCAGGTGATATTGATGCCGAGGTATTTGCTCTGACAGCATTTGCTGGTCTTCTGGTTGATACTGATGGTGACGGTGTGGATGATAGCGCCGACGTCGATGACGATAATGACGGTATATTGGACGTTGTTGAACAATTAGGTGATAATTTAGTATTGGATGGCGGTTTTGAGGAGCCTAATGTCATTATCCAACGTGTGCTTGATAATGGTACTGTTGACCCAACAACTCAGTTTACAACTAATGCAGCCTTTACGAATTTCACAACGACTGGAACGGTCGATTGGACGGAGGGGCAATATACGACATTTTCTAATGCTTCGACCGCCCTATCAGCATGGGATGGTGTACAAGTTGTAGAAAGTCCTGCAGGCGGTGGTCTGGCCATTTTTTCTGTGAATGGCGAATCTGTTTCGAGTGATCTTGGCGGGCAACTCATTGATGGGGCAGAATATCAGTTTACGGCATTTGTCGGTATTTTGCCTGTTTATGATGCGACAGGTCCAAATGGAACACCTGTTTTAAATCTCGCCACACCAGAATTCGGTATTTCGGGTGTTGGAGCCGACTCGGTTACTCTGGGAATTTCTGATATCTATGGAAGCAATATACCATCACTAAGTGACTTCCCTACCAATGCAGAGGTTCATAATGCGACGCCTGGAACGCCTCTCGCCCTAGATCCCATTTGGCAGCAAGTAACTTTCCGCTTTACCTATGATGCGTCTTCGCCGGGTATCCCGCAGGTCTTCTTCCGCAATAATGGGGGTGGGTCGGTGATTACATTGGACTCACTGCAAGTTCAGCAGGTAAACGTCACGCGTGATACTGATGGCGACGGTATTGCCAATCACCTTGATATCGATAGTGATAATGACGGTATTACAGATAATCTCGAAGGCCAAAGCACTAATGGGTATATTGCACCATCTGGTATTGCAAACGGTATAACTGATATCAACCGAGATGGCCTGGATGATAATTACGATACGCGCGGCAATGCTCTGACTTCAACTTCGACCGCTGCTTCACTGAATGAAGGGCAAGGGCTTGTACCCGTTAATACAGATGCAGCCGCGACATCAGGGTCTGATGTAACGCCTGACTACACGGATACAGATTCAGATGGCGATGGCGCCTCTGACAATGCTGAAAACGGATTGGGCCAGACTGAGATTGCCAATGGTACATTGTCAGACGCAAGCAATGATGCGGATGGAGATGGTCTATTCGATCAATATGAAACGGCAATTGACGGCGCTATAAATGACGGATTTGACGTTAATGAGAGCATTGCGACAGGCGCAGCAGCGCTTGTTGATCGCGATAGAGACGCCGCTGGCGGAGTGCCTTTAACCGAGGATGTCGACTTTAGAGATACAGAACATAATCCTGATACTGATGGCGATGGTGTACGTGATAATGTTGATGTCGATGATGATAATGACGGTATTTTGGATGTGGATGAGCAAGGTGATCCACCATTATTGACACGTATAAGCTCTGATGTGGGACCTGTAAACTGGCCAGGCGATACAAATACGACCGTTACCACGGATACAAGTTTGATCCGCCGAGGAACAGCTTTCTCTCGCGGCGGAGCTGGTTTCGTTCTGGCAGACTTCACGAATTCTGTGCCAGCTGATGAAATCGTTATAGACGTTGTGGACATGGATAGGCATAGAAGCGGGTCTAACTATACCGTGACTTTGGTTGTGACGGGTGATGCAACCACACAGGATTTCCAGCTTCAGAACCCCGCGCCTGGTATCACATATGATCCAGTTACAGGTGTTGTAAATATCCCCAGTAATCTCACGACCTCCAATGGATCAAATGTATCCGTTACTTTTGTTAGCACGAGTAATGCGAGTGTTGACTCTGTTAGAGTGAGCTTTGCTGGTGGCCGCTCTCAAGACCTTGTGGCTGTCGTTATAAGCGGCGCTGAACGTTTCTTGGATACTGATAATGACGGTATAAAAAATCATCTTGATATCGACTCCGATAATGACGGCATTACGGATAATATCGAGGCGCAGACAACGGCAGACTATATCGCGCCAAGCGGTAGCGGCATGGCAATCACTGATGTCAATAATGACGGATTGGATGATAATTACGATAGCCGCAGCGTAACCAATGGCGGCGCAGGGCTGACAGCTGCATCAAGTGCTGCGACTGCTGCAGAGGCGATCATTGATCCTGTCAATACAGATGAAAATGCGACAACGCCTGACACAACACCGGATTATCTGGACACCGATTCAGACAATGATGGTATTGATGATGCTGCTGAAGCCGGACATGGTGAAGAGCTTATCGCCAATGGAACGCTCTCTAATGCGGCGAATGATGTCGATGGTGATGGCTTATTTGATGTATTCGATCTTGCCATTGATGGTGACGCGAATGACGGATATGTGGTCAATGAGGGTATTAGCCCGCTCGATGGGACTTTATCAGATGTTGGCGGAGATGCCTCTATTGGTACAGCTACGCCGCTTATTAATGATCTTGATTATCGTGACCCCAATGATGCCCCTGTTGCTCAGGATGATGAAGATATTACCACGGCTGATACGACACTCGCGGGTAATGTGTTCTTCAACAATAATAATGGTATTGATAGCGATCCTGATGGCGATGATATTTCGGTCATTATTGGCGGGGATATTACGGCCGTTGGAAGTCAGATTACTTTAGCCAGCGGCGCGTTCTTAACGCTCAATGCGGATGGAACTTATATTTATGATCCAAATGGCGTCTATGATAATTTGACCCAAGGTCAATCTGGCACGGATTCATTTACATATGTCATTACTGACCCTAGCGGTGAGACCTCTACGGCAAGCGTGACAATCACCGTGCTCGGCGTCAATGATGATCCGATTGCTGTTGATGATATGCTGACAGGCAATGAAGATACGATTTCATCTCTTAATCTCTTTGATGCGAACTCAACATTGATTGACAGTGATCCTGATGGAGACGCCTTCACGGTTACGCGGGTACTCTCAGGCAATAATGTCACCTTATTGGATGGCTTAGCGAATGGCACGGGTGTTGCCAGCGCTGTTACAGGGTCAAATGGCGGCCTCTTTACAGTCGCCGCTAATGGTACGGCGAGCTTTGATCCAAATGGCGAATTTGATGATTTGGCTGTGGGCGAAACGCGCATTACCGAGATTGTTTATCAAATCGATGATGGTAATGGCGGCACAGATACGGCTGTGGTGACTTATACCGTTACAGGTGTGAATGCTAATATCATTCCAGTCATCCCGGGTGATCCGAATACGCCTGCTGATCGTACTGACTTTATCCCTCCGCAGACAGGTGAAGATGGCGAAGCTGTAACGTCTCTGGACCTCAGCACATTCTTTAGTGATCCTGATACGAATGATTCCGTAAGCTTTACCCTTGATGTAGCAGACCTTCCATCTGGCTTGACCTTTGATGGCACGACAATATCAGGCACGCCTGATGCAGATGCCAGCCAAGGTGGTGTCGGCGGGGTCTATGCGATTGATGTCACTGTCACTGACAGTAATGGTGACACATTCGTGACTACGGTAGAATATACGATTACGAACGCAGCTCCGATTGCACAAGATGATGTGAATACAGCATCAGAAGACGGCACAGTCTCTGGCAATGTCATTACGGGCAGCGATAATGATCCTGATGGTGATGATCTGACAGTGTCCGAGGTTGATGGTGACGCCGCAAATATTGGCCAGCCGGTTGCAGGCAGCAACGGCGGTCTATTCACAATTGCTGCTGATGGTTCTTATACCTTTGACGCGAATGGTGAGTTTGAAGCTCTGGACGTTGGCGAAACAGCGACTACGACTATCACCTATCAAATCAGTGACGGGGAAGGCGGCTTTGATAGCGCGACCGTTACAATAACTGTTGAAGGCGCTAATGACGCGCCGATTATTATTAACCCCAATGATCCGGCTAATCCACCATCTGATCCGAATATGATTATCCCGGCCCAGAGCGGTCATGATAGCTCAGCTCTGATGGATTTGGATGTGTCTCCATTCTTTAATGATGTTGACGGTGAAGACCTAACCTTTAGCTCACCTGACATCCCAAGCTGGATGAGTATTGATCCTGTTACAGGTGTCATCACGGGTACGCCGCCAGCAGATGCATCCCAAGGCGGAGTGAATAGTGACGGTGAATATGTTGTGACGATTGTCGCAACTGACCCAGATGGCGAGACGGTTCAGACACAAGTCACCTATACTATCGCTAATCCAATCCCTGTGGTTGATACGCCTGTCGGCCCGATTGAGGCTGTTGACGCAGAAGAGATTTTGATCCCGACAATGTTCTCTGACCCTGATGGTGATGACCTCACTTATAGCGTATCAGGTCTTCCAACGGGTTTGATGATTGACCCTAATACAGGCGAGATTACAGGCACAATTGATAATTCAGCCAGCCAAGGCGGCCCCAATAGTGATGGTGTGTATACGATCACTGTGACAGCAGATGACGGAGAGGGCGGAACTGAAACAGACACATTCACGCTGACCGTTACAAACCCAGCCCCTGATGCGGTTGATGATGCCTATATGGGTGATGAAGACACTGTCTTTACGGGCAATGTCGTCACAGCAAGCGATAGTGACCCAGATGGCGATGCGCTTATTGTTTCCGAAGTTGACGGCGTCGCTGGCAATATCGGAATGGCTGTTGCCGGCACTGATGGTGGCTTGTTCACGATTGACGCCAATGGTGACATTAGCTTTGATCCCAATGGCGAGTTTGAAGACCTTGATGTTGGTGAAACCGCGACCACAACTATCACTTACCAAGTCTCTGACGGTGAAGGCGGATTTGATACGGCGTCTGTCACAATGACAATTCAAGGCGTGAATGATGCGCCAATTGTGACGGGGACATTGACGCCGCAAACAGGCGTTGATGGCGCCGCATTATTTCCATTTGATGCCAGCACTGCCTTTGAGGATGTAGATGGTGAGAGCCTCTCTTATTCATCACCTGATATGCCAAGCTGGATGTCGATTAATCCAGTGACTGGCGAGATTACAGGAACCCCGCCCGCAGATGCCTCGCAGGGCGGCCCGAATAGTGATGGTGTTTACACGGTCACAGTTGTTGGCACGGACCCTGATGGCGAAGCGGTCTCAACGACAGTAACCTATACATTTACCAACCCGGCACCTGTTGTTGATACGGCGATTGGCCCTCAAACCGCGCTTGATGGCGAGACAGTAACGATCCCAAGCATGATCTCTGATCCTGATGGAGACACACTGACTTACTCTGCCACTGATCTGCCAGCAGGTTTATCAATCGACCCAGATACGGGTGAAATCACAGGCACGCTTGATAACTCTGCGAGCCAAGGCGGTCCGAATAATGACGGCATCCATGTTATCACGGTTATCGCTGATGACGGAGAGGGCGGAACCATTACAGATGTCTTTGTTCTAACCGTGACTAACCCAGCACCTGATGCGGTTGATGATGCCTTTACTGGTGATGAAGATACGATTTTCTCAGGCAATGTTATTACCGCAAGCGATAGTGACCCTGATGTTGACACGCTTTTTGTTTCCGAAGTTGATGGCGTTGCAGGTAATGTTGGAATGGTTGTTACAGGCACTGATGGTGGCTTGTTCACGATTGACGCCAATGGTGACATTAGCTTTGATTCCAATGGCGAGTTTGAAGGCCTTGATGTCGGCGAAACAGCGACTACGACTATCACTTATGAAGTCTCTGATGGTGAAGACGGATTTGATACGGCGACTGTCACAATGACAATCCAAGGCGTGAATGATGCGCCTGTGGTGACAGGTACATTGACGCCGCAAACAGGCGTTGATGGCGCCGCATTGCTACCATTTGATGCCAGCACGGCCTTTGAGGATGTGGACGGCGAAACTTTAGCTTTCACATCCCCTGACATACCAAGCTGGATGACCATTAATCCGGCTACGGGCGAAATCACAGGAACCCCGCCCGCAGATGCCTCTCAGGGCGGTCCAAATAGTGATGGTGTTTACACTGTTACAGTTGTTGGCACTGACCCTGATGGCGAGGCGGTCTCCACGACAGTAACTTATACATTTACCAACCCCGCGCCTGTTGTTGATACAGCTATTGGCCCGCAAGCGGCGGTTGACGGCGAGACAGTCTCTATCCCAAGCATGATCTCCGATCCTGATGGGGATACGCTGACTTACTCAGCCACTGATTTGCCAGCAGGTTTATCAATCGACCCAGCTACGGGTGAAATTACAGGCGAACTAGACTCCTCTGCGAGCCAAGGCGGCCCCAATAGTGACGGTGTTTACACTATCACAATCACAGCTGATGATGGTGAGGGCGGAAGCATTACTGATACTTTCGATCTAACAGTCACAAACCCCGCGCCTATCGCTCAAGATGATGTGGCAACAACGTCGGAAGACACGCCAGTGATCACAGGCTCAGTCTTTGCCGATAATGGTGGCGGCGTCGATGCTGACCCTGATGGAGACACAATTATTGTGTCTGAAGTGAGCGGCGATCCTGCGCTTATTGGCCAAGCTGTGGCTGGCGATATGGGCGGTCTGTTCACAATCAATGCGGATGGGTCTTATAGCTTTGAGACCAATGGTGACTTTGAAGGCCTTGATGTTGGCGAAACAGTTTCAACGACTATCACCTATCAAATCAGCGATGGTGAGGGCGGTTTCGATACGGCGACTCTTGAGATTGAGGTCACAGGTGAAAATGATGCACCCGTGCTGATTGATCCAAATGATCCCAATAATCCCAACCCCGTCATTCCAGCGCAAACAGGCGATGATAGTTTTGCTCTGACAGCCTTCGATGTTTCTGATTATTTCGTTGATCCGGACGGTGAGTTGAATCTCTATAATATCGAGAATGCGCCAAGCTGGATGACGATTGATAATTTCACGGGTGTCATTACTGGCACGCCGCCATTAGATGCCTCGCAAGGCGGCCCTAATGGTGACGGTGTTTATCCAATAACAATTGTGGTCACTGATTTTGACGGGACAGAAACGCGTGTTGTCATGGATTATGTCATCTCTAACCCTGCGCCCATTGCCATGGATGATAACCTTGTGGCCGCAGAAGATGGGCCCGGAATTTCTGGCAATCTGATATCAGACGATAATGGGAATGGCGTTGATAACGACCCTGATGGCGACACGCTCTTCGTAGCAGAAGTCAATGGCAATTCCGCTGATGTCGGCGTGCCAATTGCGGGCTCGACAGGTGGTGTGTTCACTGTGAATGCTGATGGCTCATATAGCTTTGATCCAAATGGCGATTTTGAAGACCTAGATGTCGGCGAAACGCGTATGACGACGATTACCTATCTTGTCTCAGACGGCGAGGGTGGAACAGATTTAGCAAAGGTTACCGTCACAATTGACGGCGCAAATGATGCCCCTATCGTGATCGACCCAATCACTGGTCTGCCGCCAGTGGACCCGAATGCGATTATTCCAGCTCAGAGCGGTGATGATAGCGCAAGCTTAATGCCTCTTGATGTGACGCCGTACTTTACCGATGTTGATGTTGAGACTTTAAGTTTTAGCTCACCTGATATGCCAGTTTGGATGATGATTGACCCTGTAACGGGTGAAATCACAGGCACGCCGCCAGCAGATGCCTCTCAAGGCGGTCCAAATAGCGATGGCGTCTATGACGTGACAATTGTTGCGAGCGACCCGGACGGGGAAACTGTGTCCACTGTTGTAAGTTACACAATTGTGAACCCACCTCCAATCGCAGAATTAGACGCTGAAACAACGGATGAAGACACGGCTCTCTCTGACTCGGTGTTCCTTAATAACGGATTCGGCGCCGATACAGATCCTGATGGTGATGTTTTAACAGTAACAGAAGTGAATGGCATGCCGATTACCTCTGGTGATGTGATTACACTTCCATCCGGCGCTTTGCTCACAATGAATGCTGATGGGTCTTATGATTATGATCCAAATGGTCAGTTCGAATATTTAGGAGCAAATGAAGGCGCTGTTAATAGCTTCACCTATCAAGTCAGTGATGGCGAAGGCGGCTTTGATACGGCCAC
Source organism: uncultured Hellea sp. (assembly GCA_938007935.1). Classification (GTDB taxonomy): domain Bacteria; phylum Pseudomonadota; class Alphaproteobacteria; order Caulobacterales; family Maricaulaceae; genus Hellea. Next base: position 126,934 of record CALLMD010000004.1, on the reverse strand, counting down.
AGTCAGTATTACGGTTATAGGTGTGAATGATGCGCCAATTCCGGTTGATCCAACTCAACCTGTTGCGCCTGTTGACCCGAATTATCCGGTTGACCCCAGTGATCCTCGTGTGCCGCCGCTTGATCCGCTAAATTATATTCCGGCTCAGTCGGGCACAGATGATGTCCCGTCAACGCCACTTGATTTGACGCCGTATTTTGGTGACCCAGACAGTTCGGATTCGGTTACGCTGAGCTTGGATCCATCAGAGCTGCCTCCAGGGCTATCATTTGATGGAACAACTATTTCTGGTACGCCTGATAATAGTGCCTCGCAAGGTGGTCCAAATGGTGATGGTGTATATGTCATAGCCGTGACCGCGACAGATACAAATGGTGCAACATTCACAACATATGTGACCTATGATTTCACCAATCCGGCCCCCGTTGTTGATACGCCAATTGGCCCAATAGCGGCTGAGGATGCGCAGACTGTGTCGATCCCAAGCATGATCTCTGATCCTGATGGTGATGAGTTAGCTTATACAGCGACGGGTCTTCCAGCTGGCCTCATGATTGACCCTGTTACAGGCGAAATCACAGGCGAGATTGATAACTCTGCCAGCACTGGCGGGCCTAATAGTGACGGTGTTTACACAGTTACCGTGACGGCTGATGATGGAGAGGGCGGAACTGTCACGGATACATTCGAGCTTACAGTGACGAACCCAGCCCCAACGGCAGCTGACGATATGGCAATGGCGACAGAAGACGCCCCTGTCACAGGTAATGTGATTACAGGCTCTGATGTTGACCCTGATGGTGATGATTTGACTGTCTCTGAAGTCAATGGCGATCCAGCCCTTGTTGGCCAGCCTGTCGCTGGCGATATGGGCGGCTTGTTCACGATTAACCCTGATGGCTCTTATACCTTCGATCCCAATGGTGACTTTGAAGGTCTTGATGTCGGCGAAACAGCTGTAACAACTGTGACTTATCAGATTAGTGACGGAGAAGGCGGCTTTGATACGGCGACTGTTGAGATAACAGTTGAAGGCGTCAATGACGCCCCTGTTGTGGTTGACCCGAATAATCCGGGCACGCCGCCAGCTGATCCTAGTGATATTGTGCCTGTACAGACAGGCGATGATAGCACGGCCTTAACGCCGCTCGATATGAGCCCATACTTTACGGATGTTGATGTTGAGCCACTAAGCTTTAGCTCCCCTGACATGCCGGCTTGGATGATGATTGACCCTGTTACAGGTGAAATCACAGGCACGCCGCCGCTTGACGCTTCACAAGGCGGTCCGAATGGTGATGGTGTTTATGAAGTGACGATTGTGGCAACGGACCCTGATGGGGAAACTGTTGAAACAGTTGTCACCTTTGAAATCACGAACCCAGCCCCTGTCGTTGATACGCCGATTGGCCCGATTGCGGCTGAGGACGCGCAGACAGTGTCTATCCCAAGCATGATCTCTGATCCTGATGGTGATGATTTGTCTTACACGGCTTCTGGTCTTCCATCTGGCCTGACGATTGACCCTGTTACAGGCGAAATCACAGGCGAGATTGATAACTCTGCCAGCACTGGCGGCCTAAATGGTGACGGTGTTTACACAGTTGCGGTGACGGCTGATGATGGAGAGGGCGGAACTGTCACGGACACGTTCGAGTTAACAGTGACCAATCCTGCCCCTGTTGTTGATACGCCGATTGGCCCGATTGCGGCTGAGGATGCGCAGACAATCTCTATCCCAAGCATGATCTCTGATCCTGATGGTGATGAACTTGCTTATACGGCTAGCGGTCTTCCATCAGGTCTATCGTTTGACTCTGTCACAGGAGAGATCACAGGCGAGATTGACAACTCTGCCAGCACAGGCGGCCCGAATGGTGACGGTGTTTATACAGTCACAGTGACGGCTGATGATGGAGAGGGCGGAGCTGTAACGGATACGTTCGAGCTTACAGTGACCAACCCTGCGCCTATCGCTGAGAATGATAATTATTCGACGCCAGAAGATACGCCTTTATCTGTCAATTTCTTGGATAATGATAGCGATCCTGATGGCGATGACCTTGTGATTGACTCTGTGGCATTAGCCGATGGAACAATCGTTCCTGTGGGCGTTGCAACAGACATTCCGCAAGGCAGCTTAACCGTTAATGCGGATGGCTCTGTTCTCTTTGAGCCGCGTCTTGATTACTTTGGCCCTTTGACGTTCGGCTATACGCTAAGTGATGGGGAGGGCGGTATTGATGTGGCCACTGTGACGATTGATGTGACGCCAGTAAATGACGCGCCAATCCCTGTTGACCCAACTCAGCCCGTTATTTCTGGTGAGAACCCGCATGTACCAACGGACCCAGAAGATCCTCGTGATTTACCCTTTGATCCGGAAAATTACATTCCGGTGCAAACAGGCAATGACGGAGAGCCTGTGGACGTCCTTGATCTAACATCCTTCTTTGGCGACCCTGATCCGATGGAAGTTTTAACGATCAGTCTTGATACGAGTGAGCTGCCTTCAGGACTGAGTTTTGATCCTGCAACGGGTGTTATATCTGGTACGCCAGATGCGAATGCCAGCCTTGGCGGTGATCCCAATAATCCGGGAACATATGTTATCGCGGTAACAGTAACAGACCCGAATGGGGAGACGTTCACAACGAACCTCACATATGTTGTTGAAAATCCAGCGCCTATTGCGTCAGATGACGGTCCTTTAGAGGTTGCCGAAGATACGCCAACGGTCCTTGATTTGGTCGGAAACGATACAGACCCAGATGGTGATGACATTGTCATCACAGAAATTAACGGACGTCCCGTAACCATAGGCGAGCCTGTGACACTGCCAAGCGGGGCTATCCTTACGCTAAATCCTGATGGCACGGTGGACTATGAACCTGTTGAAAATTATAACGGCCCAGATAGTTTCACTTATACCATTAGTGACGGTGAGGGCGGCACAGATATCGCTGAGGTCACATTGAATGTGACGCCAGTAAATGATGCGCCTGTTCTCGTACCACTTGATGAATCTGTTAAGGTGGGTGAAGACGACCCTCTATCAACGGTCCTCTTGCCACAATCCAACACGGATGGTGATCTCATAACGCCCGTAGATATTTCGCCTGGATTTGCGGATATTGATGACACGGTGCTGACCTATACAGCGCAGGGTCTTCCACCCGGACTGACATTGAACCCAGAGACGGGTCTCATTCAAGGGACATTGCCAACGGGAGCATCGTTAGACGGGCCATATACAGTTACCATTACGGCAACTGATTCAGAAGGCGGTTTTGTCAGCACAGAGTTCCTCTGGACTGTCGATAATCTCCCGCCCGTTATTGATCCCGTTACCGTTCCTACGCCGGTCATAGGTGAGAATGTCATGATTGATGTTGGACGTCTCACAAACGATCCGGACGGCGATGTTGTCATTCAATATTCTGCTGATGGTTTACCCGCGGGCTTGACGATTGATCCTGATACGGGCGTCATTTCTGGCGTTCCAACCGTTGCGCAAGCCGACCCTTATGTCATCGTTATTACAGCTGATGACGGGCAGGGCGGTGTGACGAGCACTGAAATCAGCCTGCAAGTTAATGATGATGGTTTTGTTGGCGTTGTCGACACGCCTCAGCCGTCTATTTTTGAAGGCGGGGTCGATCCTTATGAATTCCTTGAAGATAAACCTGTTGAGCTGCAAAAATACTTCCGTGAGCGCGCCTTAGAAAGCCGTGATGGACATGGACGTATGTTCGGTGATCGTGACTTTAAAGGCGGTATGGTGACCAGCCAAATCCCAGGTTATGAAGCGGGTTATCTTGTCGTTGAAGCTGTCGCCTATGAGCACAATATCAATGTGCAAATGACGAGTACGCTTGAAGCCTTAGAAGATGCTCAGGTTCAACGTTGGGACGTCACTCTTGCCAATGGTGAGGCATTACCCAACTGGGCCGAATATGTGCCTGGGGCTAATTTCATGGAAATCACACGCCCTCTTGATCAGGAAACGATAGAGCTTCGTATTCGGGCCCTACTGGATAATGGTCAAACGGCTATCACGACGACCCAGATTAATCTCAATACTGGCGCCGTGACAGAGTTAAGCCAGATAATAACGCAAGCCCAAACTTTAGGAGATCAACTCGCCCTTGAAACTCAGAAGCTAGCCTCCGGAAGCGCGGACTTACTCAAAGCCTTGGCCTCATAACCAAGCAGATCACTCTGCAACCTAAGCCGCCAAATTGACTTTTTAATTTGGCGGTTTTTTATTTGTCTTTGTCGATCGGCCATGCGTCTTCGTTGTTCAGTGAATTAAGAAGCCGTTTTAAATCATTGGCTAGTCGCGTAGTTTCGCTTTCATCTAGGGTTTGATCGAAAACTGCATTAATTTCCTTAAAAGGAGCTTTGATTTTCAGAAGAACGTCTCTCCCAAGTTTAGTCGACTCAAGCGCCCAAGCGCGGGCATCTTCTTTAGATTTGGTTTTCGAAATATATCCAGCCTTTTCGAGACGCGCCGTCATTTTAGTCATTGCGCTTTCACGGTGAGATAGTTGAGCGGCAACGCGGTTTTGCGACACGGGGCCTTGACCATTAATAATTGACAAGACGGCAGCTTGCGCTGTGGTCAATCCCGCGGCCTCAACACAGGTTGCATCCGCCTTTTTTTTGAAAAGATGAGCCGTCGTTTGAAGCAAAAAATACAATCGTTGCTCTGATGCTGACATGGGGCTTTCCTATATTGACATTCCATTATACTACCCTAGTGTAGTAAATAGAAGCACATTGGCATGATATGCCAGCCATAGGGGTATGTGGGCAAGGAGTTTAACCATCATGATAACTAACGCGGCATATATATTCGCCATGATTATCAATGTCTTGTGGTTCAGTGCTGCTTTTCGATATTTTAGTTTTCAGAATGAAACAGCTACAAAGATGATGGTTGCGAAATCTGCACGCAATTCGCCTATATTTCCGACTATGTCTGCAGCTATACGGTTCCTTGGCGGTATGAATGCTGCTTTTGCGCTTTTATCGATATCTCTTCTTATTATTGTTCTGAGTGGAATCGATGTTTTTACCTCGCCAATCGAACGCGCGATTTTACTTCTTGTCTTAGCCGCTGCTCATTTTTCCCAGTTTGTATTTAACATTCCTATTTTAAAAAATGGCGGAAGGCAGGGCGAGAAATACTGGGATGTTCTCAAAGGACCTATGCGGTTTATTTTTATTGTGGACGGTACAGCAGCGGCAATTAGCCTTCTAGCCGCCTTAGTTCAAATTATAGGGTAAATGTTTATGACGGGAACCGCAATTGATACAATCCTTTCCTCACTTAACCGAGACAAGAAAAGGAAGACAGGTAGAGCTGGCGGGTCCTATGATTATGTAAAAACAAATGCTGGATTTATCCGGTTTATAGATACAGACAGCGATAAACCCGTCCTCATAACAACGCCGGATGCTCCCTGCGTCATTGAGCATCATTTGGCATTAATCGAACAGCTCTCACAATCATTTCGAGTTATTTGCTTTGAAATGCCCGGGTCAGGCTTCTCATATCCGTCCATCAATTACAGTTTCAAGATGGACGAAACAGCCGACATGATCTTAGAGCTCATGGACAATCTTGGCATAGATAAGGCGGTACTTGCATTTACCTGCGTCAATGGACTGCATGCCATGAACTTTGCCGCACGATTTCCAGATCGCGTCAGTCATTTGGCTCTCGCGCAAGTCCCTTCCGTGGCCGCAATGCGCGATTGGACCGGTCACAATATTCCTGCGCCGTTACGTATACCTTATATCGGGCAAATCTTAGGAAAAATATCCGTTAAAACTTTGGCCAAGCGTTGGTTTTCAATGTCTTTACCAAGGCCCAGTGAACACAGGGTTCCAATGACGAATATCGCGTTGGAAAATATGAAATCAGGGGGTTGTTTTTGCTTGTCCAGCATCGTCCAAGGCGCTGAACGCACGCCGGATGAGGCCATGTTGGGTGCGTTAGCGCCAACCCTTATGATCTATGGGGATACGGATTACTCGCATCGACATACGGATTTCAGCTCCGTCACGGACACGGTTCCGCAGGCTAGTTTGATAAAATATCAAGGATATGGACATTTTCCACACCTCGAGCGAACCGATGAATATGTTTCTGATCTTATAAAGTTTGTTTTAAACTGACAGATATGACGTGGATAACTGCGAGGCTTACTCCGCGGCCACCAATCTCTCTGCCGCTGTCAATTCCATCGACAATAGTTGCGAGACGCCTTGTTCTGCCATGGTGACGCCGAAGAGGCGGTCCATGCGGGACATGGTGACCGCGTTATGGGTGATGGTGATGAATTTGGTTTTAGTTTGCTTGACCATTTCATCGAGCAGGTTGCAATAGCGCGCGACATTGGCGTCATCGAGCGGGGCGTCGACTTCGTCGAGCACACAAATTGGCGCGGGATTTGAGAGGAAGACCGCAAAGATAAGCGCGGTTGCCGTCAGGGCTTGTTCCCCGCCTGACATAAGGCTCATAGAACCGAGTTTTTTGCCGGGCGGGCTGACCATGACTTCGAGGCCAGCTTCGAGCGGATCTTCAGATTCCGTGAGCGCAAGCGCGGCTTCACCCCCGCCAAATAATGTCGTGAATAAACGCCCGAAATGACCATTGACCGTATCAAAGGCTTTGAGCAGGCGCTGACGTCCTTCGGTGTTCAGCTCGTCTATGCCCTCGCGCAGACGCGCAATCGCGGCGATTAAATCTTGGCGCTCATCATTCATAGCCGAGAGGCGCTCTTCTTGCTCAGCCGCTTCTTCATCGGCGCGTAAGTTTACGCCGCCCATTTTCTCGCGTTCTTTGGACAGGCGCTCTAATTTGCGCTCAATGTCATGCTCGGAGAGACCCGAATCTGCGCTCAGCTCACCGAGATGAGATTTTAGCTCTGAGGGTTCACATTCCAGTGTTTCATTGATGCGGGCTTTGGTTTCTTCAATGCGTTCCTCAGCGGCCGTTTGGCGAGCCTGCGCGGCGGCGCGGGCTTCGCGGGCGCTAGCATGGGCGGTCTCGGCTTCGCGCGCGGCAATATCCATATCACGGTGCGCGGTTTCGGCTTCGGACAGGCTATCAGCAGCTGTCTTGCGGCGCAGCTCGGCAGCTTCGAGTTCCGCGAAGAGGCGATTACGGCGCTCGATGAATTGATCAGGGCCGTCTTTGGCGGCAGAGAGTGAGATTTTGGCGGCCTCACTACGACCCTCAAGTGTGGTAACGCGGGCGCTGGCCGTTTCAGAGCGGCGGGCCCAGTTTTCACGTTCGCTCACCACGGCGCTAAGACGCGCGGCGCGGGCTTCGGCTTCATTCTTTAACGAGCGGTACTGGCCGCTAACTTCATCGGCATGGGCGCGGGCCATAGCGAGTTTTTCTGACAGCTCTTCTTGCTCTGCCGTGACGTCTTCGCCGCCCTGCAAGGCTTCATTGGCCGTAATGGCGTCGTCGCGCTGGGCAGTGATTTCTTTGATTTCTCGCGCGAGACGTTCGAGACGGTCTTCGAGGGAGCGTTTTTCAGCGGATTCGCGCGCGACATCCGTTTCATATTGCGCAAGAGCAGCTTGAGCGGCGCGGTCACGGCGTTCCAAATCTGGCAAGCCTTGACGGGCCGCGCGGGCTTTGTTTTGCGCCGCGTTACGCGCCTCGCGGGCCGCTTCGAATTGGCTTTGTGCTTGGGTCACGGCGGCCTGCGCGGTTTCAATTTCGCCCATAAGTTCAGCGAGGCGGTTTTGCTGTTTAAGTTTTATCGCGGCTGAGGTTTCAGCGCCTGCGGAGATTTCAAATCCATCCCAACGCGCGACTTGGCCGTCTTTGGTCACAAGGCGCTGGCCCGGGGCAAGGTCTTTGCGAAGCGTGTCTATATTGCCGCTTTCCACAACGCCGATTTGCGAAAGGCGGGCGGTAAGTTCTTTTGGCGCTTTGACAATATCTGTCAAAGGCGTTGTGCCAGCAGGAAGCATCTGAGACGGGGTAGCCGCGCCTGACCAGCGCAAGGCCGCCTCTTCTCCAATTGCGGCGTCGAGGTCTTCACCAAGGGCCGCGGCAAGGGCTTGCTCATAGCCTTTTTTAACATCAAGTTTGGAGAGAGCTGGCGTCCATGCCGCGCTATCGCCGCGATTAACAACCCGCTGCAAGGCTGATTGTTCTGCGGTCAGTTGTGATAAATCCTGTTTGGCATCGGAGAGGGTCTCGCGCGCGGCTTGGTCTGTTTCTTCGGCCTGCGCGCGTAAGGCGGCAATCTCTTGTTCGCTTGCCCGCGCCGCTTCGAGTTGGCTTAGCGCTTCAGCCGCGCTCGCCGCAAAAAGGTTCTGTGAAGTCCCGCCATCTTTTTGCATTGCGGCGAGCTTATCTTTAGCCGTGCTTTGCTCGGCCGTTAGGCGCTCAAGGCGGTGCTCAGCCTGTGAGAGCTCGCGATGGGCAGCTTCTTGGCGGGCATTCATATCCGCCGCGCGGCGGGTCAATTCGTTATAATCAGTCTCGAGTGATGAGCGGGCGGCGATGGCGGCTTCGGCTTCATCTGCGGCCGCGTCGAGGGCGGCGCTCGTATCTTTAAGCGCGTTTAACGTTTCAAATTCGGCCGTTAGGCGGGCTTCGGCCTCGGCGGCATCTTCGACAATGCCTGTCTCGCGGGCAATATCGGCGGCGAGCTGCTCGATTTGGGACTCTAATTTGCGGATTTCTGAATTGGCCGCATTTTCATCTTGCTCAAGTGCGTCTTTGGCCGCGTTCAGACGCCCAAGCACAGCGGCGGCAATGATTTGCTCTTCGCGTTTGGGGTCAAGAAACCCTGCCAGCTCTGCGGCCTGACGGGTTAGCTCTGAGGCTTTCATCGCTGTTTCGGCGACTTGCGCCTCACAGGCTTTTAAAGCGTCTTGAGAGCCCGCAAGCGTATCAAGGGCAGAGACCCAACGTTTAAGCCAAAGCAAGGCTTTATATTCATGAATTTCGCCCGCAAGGCGCTTATAACGCGTGGCCTGACGTGATTGACGGCGCAGAGATAATAGCTGGCTTTCAATCTGGCCGATAATATCATCCAAGCGTGAGAGATTAGTCTCGGCGGCTCGCAGTCTTAGCTCGGCCTCATGGCGGCGGGAATGCAGGCCAGAAATGCCAGCCGCTTCTTCGAGGATACGGCGGCGGTTTGACGGTTTGGCCGCGATTAATTCATTGATTTGTCCCTGACGGACAAGGGCAGGGGAATTCGCGCCTGTACTCGCATCTGCGAAAAGGAGCTGCACATCTTTGGCGCGGACGGTCTTGCCATTGACTTTATATTTCGAGCCTTTGCCCTTTTCGATGATACGGGTGACTTCGAGTGTATCATCCTCATTAAACATAGGCGGGGCGATGCGGGCCGAATTATCAATGGTGAGGACAACATGGGCTTGATTACGGCCCGGGCGTTGTTTTGTACCTGAAAAGATAACATCATCCATGGCGCTACCGCGCATGGCTTTGGCTGAATTTGCCCCCATAACCCAGCGAATAGCTTCAAGAAGATTGGATTTACCGCACCCATTGGGGCCGACCACGCCTGTTAGGCCTGGCTGAATAATAAAATCAGTCGGTTCGACGAAGGATTTAAATCCCGTCAGCTTGATCTTATCAAAAGCCAGTGAGCCCATAATTATTCAGTTGGCTCTTCTGTTTTTTCGCTGCGGTCAGGAATAGGTTCGCCGAGAATAGGTAAAATGACATCTTCGATGGATTCCAGCGTGAACATCTTATGTTTTTCACCGTTCACAAAGAAAGCTGGCGTACCTGTCACGCCTAAATCAATACCTGTTTGCATTGTCGCGCGATATTGTTCTCTAAGCTCCTGGTTTTGCATACAGCCAATGAACTCCTCTTCGGAAAGCCCTGCTGATTTCGCAATGCCAATATAGGCGTCGCGAGCTTTGCCCTCTTGACCCATTTTGAAAATTTGGGCCTGACGCTTAAATTGGAAGGCAATGTTTTTGAAGTAATTCTTATCATCTGCGCAGAGCGCGATCATAAAGCCTGCATCCGCATATTCGGGAACGCCCGTGACATATTCACGAAAGACATATTTGACTTTGCCAGTATCAATGTACTTTTTCTTAAGCTCGGGATAGACATTATTATGCCAATTGGCACAGGCGCCGCAGGCGACGGAGGCATATTCCACTAAAGTGACCGCCGCGTCGGGATTACCCGTAACATGGTCATTTTCTATAAGATATTCTGAATTCGCCCCGCTCGCGGGCTGAGAGGTACTCGTCGCTGTGTTTTCTCCGCCGCCACAGGCCACAAGCGCAAGAGCGGAGAGGCTTAGAAGCACATGCCGCCTTACAGAAGAAAAAGAGGGCGAATCAAAAAGGGTCGAATCAAACATAGTTAAGTCTCGCAATATTTCCGTCGATAGCAAGCATGCGTAAAGCTTTTGTTAATAAGTTAACAAGACTTAAATGTGACCTGATGTGGATAAACGCAGTTTGGCAATGTTAGCATCTCTAGGCTGTATCGCAGCCCAAAAGGCTTAAGATTTTAGCCTTTTTCATTAACCTCCCCTAACAAAAGATTAAAAACATAATTATTTCAGTAGCTTAACGCCTTATTAGGCAAATCAGCGGCAATGATTCCACTTAAGAAATTCTGCTGTGGGGGCGGATGCTAATAAAGGAATAAAAGTGAGCCAGCTTCCGTTAAATCAAATAATGCAGGGCGATTGTATTGCCGGCATGAACGCCTTACCCGAAAACAGCGTTGATCTCGTTTTCGCTGATCCGCCCTATAATCTTCAATTAGGTGGAGATTTGTCCCGCCCTGATAATTCTGTTGTGAACGGCGTGACAGAAGATTGGGACCAGTTTGATACAATGGATGCCTATGATTTGTTCACCCATGACTGGCTTCAAGCGGCGCGGCGGATTTTAAAGCCAAATGGCTCGATGTGGGTGATTGGCAGCTATCATAACATTTTCCGCGTTGGCGCAATCTTGCAAGATCAGCAATTTTGGATTCAAAACGACATCATTTGGCGTAAAACCAACCCCATGCCCAATTTCCGCGGCACGCGCTTTACCAACGCTCATGAAACCCTGATTTGGGCGACAAAAACCGAAGATGCCAAGCCGACATTTCATTATGATGCGATGAAGATGATGAATGACGGCGTTCAAATGCGCTCTGATTGGACCTTGCCGATTTGCACAGGGATGGAACGCCTAAAGAAAAGCGATGGTAAGAAAGCCCATCCGACCCAAAAACCTGAAGGTTTGCTTCACCGCGTTATCCTCTCGACCTCTAATCCAGGTGATGTGATTGTTGATCCGTTCTTTGGAACAGGGACGACGGGCGCAGTGGCGAAGAAGCTTGGCCGCAAATTTATCGGCTTTGAAATGGAAGAAGAATATATCATCCATGCCAAGCGCCGCATCGAGAAAATCAATGAAGGTTCGCTTAAAAATGTTGAGGTCACGAAATCTAAGCGCGCCGAGCCAAAAGTGCCTTTTGGAACGCTGATTGAGCGCGGCCTGATTAAGCCCGGAACAAAGCTTTTTTCCCCTAACGGCAAAATCGCGGCGCGGGTGCGGCCTGATGCCAGCCTTGCTACGGCCGACTTTAAAGGCTCCATCCATAAAGTTGGGGCCCATGTCCAAGGCGCGCCAAGCTGTAATGGCTGGACATTTTGGCATTTCAAGACGGATAAAGGCCTCACGCCAATTGACGCTATTCGGACAGAAATTCGCGCTGAAATGGCTTAACGCATAGTGCAGGACATAGAGGGCTGAGACCTATATTGTCCTGCAGGATTTAATGTGTTACCCAAAGGTTAAGAGACTGCTCGAATCATGTGGGAACTTCTCCGTTTTCGGCAATCTTTAAACGCTCTAACAGGAGGACAATATGGGCAAACGTGACGATCTTATTGAAAAATATGCAGCGGATATGAAAGAAAAATGCGGCGTAACAGCTGACATGGATTTCTTACGCAAAGTAACAATTGGCTGCGGACCTGCAATCTATAACCGCGATGCATCAACAGTGTCAGCCTCTGACCAAGCCGAGCTTGATACAGTTAAGAATAACTTCCTTATCAAAAAGCTAGGCCTCAAAGATGGTCCTGAGCTAGATAAGGCGATTGATTCAGTGATGGAGCAATATGGTAAGTCAACGAAGTCGAAGTATCGCGCCGTTGTTTACTATCTGCTCGCTAAGCACTTCAACAAAGAAAGCGTTTATAAGTAAGCCTTTCTAAGACCTAATATTAGAGCACGGCCTGCGAAAGCGGCCGTGCTTTTTTTATGGCGTGTTGAGCGCGATTTTGAGGGCTTTCGTCATGACTGTGGGTAGGGCGTAATCCCTGATATTCTCAAGGTCTGCCCAAATGCCGTCTAGCTTTTGTGTTCGCGTTTCAGAGCGATAAACATCTAGGTATAGCTCGAAATGGGTGAATACATGGCGCACTGTATCGTCGCATTTTTCCCAATTTCGCGGTGAGGGCGCGCCTTCTAGGGCGGCTGGCATTTTATCGCCCCAATCCGTTCCCGGAAATCCGAGCATGCCGCCCAGCAAACCTTTATCGGGTCTTTGATGCATAAGGACTTTGCCGCCTGATTTAAGCACATAAATATTGCCATAACGCACGGGCAGTTTCGCCTTTTTGATTTTCTTGGGATACTCCGTCTGCACGCCGTTTTTATGCGCTAAGCAGAAATTTTGCCATGGACAGCCTTGGCATTTAGGCGCGCGCGGCGAACAAATCGTCGCCCCCAAATCCATTAAGGCTTGGCCATAATCGCCGGGGCGTGTGGGACTGGCGAGTGTGCCTGCCAAAGTTCTTAATTCTGCTTTGCCTTTGGGCAGGGGTGTCGAGGCACAGAAAATGCGCGAGATTACGCGCTCGACATTGCCGTCAACAATATTGGTCGCTTCATCAAAACATATCGCCGCCATGGTCGCCGCCGTATAGGGGCCAATGCCGGGGAGCTTTAACAGCGCCGCTTCTGTTTTAGGAAACTTGCCGCCATGTTCATCGCGAATAATCTGGGCGCATTTATGTAGGTTGCGCCCCCGCGCATAATAACCAAGCCCCGCCCAAAGCGTTAGGATACGGTCACGCTCCGCATTGGCGAGATCCGTCACAGTTGGAAATTCAGCAAAGAATTTCTCCCAATAAGGCGTGGCATGAGGCACCGTCGTTTGCTGGAGCATGATTTCCGACAGCCATACCGCATAAGGGTCTGGCGTAATACCAGCGGCGCGATCTTTGGGCCGCACACGCCACGGCAAAGTACGGCCCTCGCGATCATACCACGCAAGGAGTGCGGTCTGCATTTTTGAAATGTCTTTGGCGGATTTCATTGGAGGGAGAGGTAATGGGTTTTGAGCGAGATGACTATGGGGGATTATCTATTTAGATTGAGGTGCATAATTTCGCATTGGGAGTTAGCTAAATTAGATTTAGCCGAAAATCGATCATTAGCATTTAGAAAGTTTTTTCTATGAAGTTGTTAATTGAATTATGACCAAAGAAAACTAGCACCGAAACTATCGCCCATGATATTATTAATCGTCGTTGCGTTTTGGGCCGACCTTCTAAAAAGTTAAATAGATAGAAACTTTGTTGGCGCTCAAACATTAAGTAACTATGCTTGCTTGAAGTGGTCTGTCCATTCTCAAGAGCTTTTTTATAAAGTAAGTTCCCTTTTTTAATCGCTAAAATCCACAATGTAATTCCACAAACAAAAAAATTCAAAAAAGCAAACCAACTTGGTATCATTTCGATTGTCTCCGTTCATTAGCATTAATCAAAATATATTAAGACGACTTTAGCCTCGGCAATAACCAAAAAATTAAAAGACAGAGAAAGGATAATAGCGATGCATAAGCCGCGAGTTTAACCCATATTTCGGGGAGGAGCAATTATTGACCTAATCTAATCTAACACCTTATCGTCCCGCTTCCAAAATGCTGAGAGCGATATTTTCCGTTTTGGTGACGCCGCTGCGAGCACCAATAGCCCTGCGAAAATGCCGAGATTTTTGATGAAATTTTGCATTTCATGTGCGCCTGTTACGCCATCGAAATTCCAAAAATCATGCATCATAACGTTAATGATGAGGACCAAAAGCGCGCAGCCTAGCGCCATAAAGCGCACATAGGAGCCTATAATCAAAAATACGCCCGCAATGATTTCGGCGAGGGTCGCGATTAATAAAAGTGGCGCGGGGCTCGGGATGTTGTGAAGGCTCATCATCTCGATATGCATATCCCAAGCGGCAAATTTCATAAGCCCGGGAATAAGGAAATAAAGCCCCAGTAAAACGCGGCCAATGCTCATTAAGACTGCGCTCTTCATCTGTTTACCCCATCGTCAAAACAACCTTGCCCATGACGCGGCGTTCGGTCAGGGCGGTCATGGCATCCGCGAAATTTTCTAATTTATGCGTGCCAGAAATGCGAGGTTTAATCTCGCCTTTTTCATACATCGTCATCAGCTCAGTCATATTTTCGATATGCATTTTCGGGTTTTTGGGAATCCATGCCCCCCAGTGAATGCCGCGTACATCAAGCTCCTTGAGGAGCATCCAATTAAAGGCGACCTTCGGGATTTGTCCTGCGGCGAAGCCGATTACCAGATAACGCCCGCCCCATTTAAGGGAACGCAAAGCGGGTTCGGCAAATTTATCACCCACAGGATCATAGACAATATCTGCGCCTTTGCCTGTGATTTCGCGTACGCGCGCTTTTAAATCTTCGCTTGTGTAATTAATGCCGTGATCTGCGCCATAGTCTTTGCAAATATCCAGCTTCTCTTGGGTGCTGGCGGCGGCAATGACATTCAGGCCCATTTTCTTGCCAAGCTCGACAGCTGTCAGGCCCACGCCGCCCGCGGCGCCGAGCACCAACATTGTCTCGCCTTCTTTGATATCGGCGCGATCTTTAAGGGCGTGATATGATGTCGCGTAAACCATGACAAAGCCTGCGGCCTCTTCATAGCTCATATTATCGGAAATTGGGACGAGGCCCATAGCGGGAATAACCGTTTCTTCGGCAAAACAGCCGACGCCAGGCAGCGCCGCAACACGGTCTCCGATTTTTACGTTTTTCACATCATCTGCGATTTCGATGACTTCGCCCGCGCATTCCGCGCCCGCAATAAAGGGGAAGGGCGGCTTTACCTGATATTGGCCCTGCACCATGAGGATATCAGGGAAGTTCACGCCCGCGGCATGGATTTTAAGACGTACATGCCCAGCTTTCATGGCGGGCTTATCGACTTCAATCACTTTGTGATCAGCGAAGGGCGCAAATTCTGTGCAGAGCATAGCTTTCATTTTGAGGGCTTTCATGAGATCTCCTATTTACTTGCCATTCGGCACCACTGACCTTACATATGCAACAAATTGCATAGGAGCACAACATGAGAGAAGCTTTAATCGTATCCACAGCGCGCACCCCCATCGGGCGCGCTTATAGAGGCGCATTTAACAACACAATGTCGCCAACAATGGCGGGTCATGTGCTTAAAAACGCCGTAGAGCGCGCTGGCCTTGAAGGCGGCGAAGTTGAAGATGTCATCATGGGCTCCGCGCTTCAGCAGGGTACGCAATCGTCTAACGTTGCGCGTATGGCTGTGCTGCGTGCAGGCTTGCCCGATAGCGTCTCTGCAATGACAATCGACCGTCAATGTTCATCTGGCATGATGGCCATTGGTATGGCGGCGAAGCAAATCATCGTGGACGGTATGGATATCGCCATTGGCGGCGGGCTGGACTCAATCTCGAAAGTCCAAACAGCCGAGATGCGGGTTGAGGCCGATCCAGAGCTTTATGCCATGCACCCAACGGCTTATATGCAAATGATTGACACCGCCGAGACTGTGGCCAAGCGCTATAATGTGTCCCGCGAGGCGCAAGACGAATATGCGATTCAAAGTCAGCAGCGCACTCATGCCGCGCAACAAGCAGGCGCATTTGATGATGAAATCGTGCCAATGGCCTCTATCATGGGCGTAAAAAATAAAGAAACAGGCGAGATTTCCACACAGGAAGTTACGCTTGAAAAAGATGAAGGTAATCGCCCCGGCACAAACCTCGAAGGCCTTGCGGGCCTAAAGCCCGTGCGCGGCCCGGGGAACTTCATTACGGCGGGTAACGCCTCACAGCTCTCTGATGGCGCATCGGCCTCCGTCCTGATGGAAGCCAAAGAAGCGGAAAAACGCGGATTAACGCCTCTTGGCGCTTATCGCGGCATGGCCGTTGCGGGTCTGGCTCCTGATGAAATGGGTATCGGCCCCGTTTACGCCATTCCAAAGCTCTTAAAGCAAGCGGGTCTTAAGATGGATGATATTGGTCTCTGGGAGCTGAACGAAGCTTTCGCGGTTCAGGTCATTTATTGCCGTGACAAGCTTGGTATTCCGAATGAGAACCTGAACGTAAATGGCGGGGCGATTTCTATTGGCCATCCTTATGGCATGTCAGGCGCGCGTATGGTCGCCCACGCCCTTATCGAAGGTAAGCGCCGCGGCGTGAAATATGTTGTCTCGACGATGTGCGTTGGCGGCGGTATGGGCGCGGCTGGACTATTCGAAGTCCTTTAATGGCGCTTAAGAGATAGTAATCTCTAAACTCGCCTCTAGCGTAAATAATAAAATCCTTTACTAGGACTGAAACAATTACGCTGGAGGCCAGATTGGCCACACATAAAATCATATTCACCCCAAGTGGGTTGCAGACGACGGGTAAGGCCGGTGAGAGCGTTTATGACGTGGCGCTGCGAGCTGGCGTGGACATGCAGTCTATTTGCGGCGGCAAGGGTCTATGCAAGCGTTGCCAAATCGAAGTTGAACCGGGCGAATTTGCAAAGTTCAAACTTAGCGTTGGTGACGGCAATATCCCCAAGCTCTCTCCGACCGAGAAAAAAGCTCGCCACGATAATGAGCTCTCAGATACGCGCCGTCTCGCGTGCCGGGCGAAAATATGCGGTGACCTCGTTGTCGAAGTGCCCAGCGATTCCCGCGAGCGTGAAACCTCTATTCAAAAGAAAAGCACCTCTTTCGAGACAGAGCTTAACCCCTCCATCAAGCTCCACATGGTCGCGCTCGAAGAACCCACACTCGAAGATAATCCGAGCGATCTTGAGAGCTTAATCGAAGCGCTTAAAGAGCTTGGCGTAAAGGCGAAACCCACGCCTTATATCTTTACCAAGATACAGCCGCTCCTTGCCGAGAATGAGCGCAAACTCATTGCCCTTGTGCGGGATGAGACAGAGATCATTGATGTCTGGGCGCCCTCGACCAAGGCCGCTTATGGCGCGGCGGTGGACATTGGTTCTACCTCTGTGGCGATGTATGTCTATAATTTGCTCACGGGCGCGCTTGTCTATGAGAAGGCGGCGATGAACCCGCAAATCCGCTACGGCGAAGACCTGATGAGCCGCGTCTCTTATGTGATGATGAATAAGGGCGGAGATGCGAAACTCACAGCTGAAATCCGTAAGCAGCTTAAAGCTATGTTAGCTGAGGTTGTCACTTCTCTCGAAATAGAGGCAGACCAAATCCTAGATGTGATTTGCGTAGGCAATCCCATTATGCATCATCTCTTACTTGGTATTGACCCAACCCCGCTGGGGCAATCGCCTTTCACATTGGTGATGAAAAACTGGGTTGATGTCCCCGCCAGTTCTCTTGATTTCGGATTGACGGATACGGCCCGCGTTTCGCTATTCCCGCTTATTGGCGGTCATGTCGGGGCTGATACGACGGCGGCATATCTCACCCAGATTGACGCCATGAAAGGCCGCTCCGTGCTATTGGTGGATATCGGCACAAACGCCGAAATCGTGCTCTCTCATGACGGTAAAGTCGCGGCGGCGTCCTCGCCCACAGGCCCCGCCCTTGAAGGCGCGGAAATAAGCTCAGGCGTGCGCGCAAGCCTTGGCGCAATTGAACGCGTACGTATCGATCCTGTCACCAAAGACGGCAAAGTCAAAATTATCGGCAGTGATGACTGGCTCGCCGATCATGACGGTACAGCCGAGGGGCAAAATATTATCGGGATTTGCGGCTCTGGTATTTTCGAAGTCATGGTCGAAATGGCCAGTGCAGGTTTGATAAATCAAAGCGGGCTGTTTGTCCCAGAAGCTGCGCCGCACCGTTTCAAACAAGAAAATAATGTCTGGATTTATACGCTATTAGATCAAAAGCATAATCCCATCATCGTCAAGCAAACCGATGTCCGCTCCGTTCAGCTCGCCAAAGCCGCGCTCTATGCGGGCGCGCAATTACTTGCGGAAAAACTTGGCTGCGAGAGCTTTGATGAAGTCCTGCTGGCTGGCGCTTTCGGGACGCATCTGGATAGTAAATATGTTGCCGATATCGGGATTGTGCCCTTTGCCCCCGCTGAGAAAATTCGTTCTATTGGCAACGCCGCTGGCACAGGCGCGGCGATGGCTTTACTCAATAAAGCCGAGAAAGCCAAAATCATCGAGGCTGTGAAATCTATCGAAAAAATAGAAACCGCGACGGAGCCAAAGTTCCAAGACTACTTTGTTGGCTCCATGAAGTTCCCAACGGCCCCTGCCGCCTCTGGCGATGGGGGGCGGCGGCGTAATCGGCGTAGAAAAGCATGACAACTCTGCGCGATAGTTTCGGACGGGATATTACTTATCTGCGTATGTCCGTAACGGATCGCTGTGACTTGCGCTGTAATTATTGTATGGCCGAGACGATGACCTTCTTGCCGCGTAAGGATTTACTGACGCTGGAAGAGCTTGACCGTTTGGCCGCGAGTTTTATCGCGCGCGGCGTACGTAAAATTCGCCTCACGGGCGGGGAGCCTTTGGTAAGGCGCGGCCTCATGGATTTAATCACGGATATGTCGCGGCATTTAAAATCAGGCTCGCTCGATGAAATTACGCTGACAACAAATGCGACTCAGCTCTCTAAATTCGCCGACGATCTCGCGCGCGCAGGGGTGAAGCGGCTAAACGTCTCCCTTGATAGCCGCGATCCTGACACCTTTGCCAAACTCACCCGCCGTGATGCGCTGGAACAAGTCTTAAACGGCATAGATGCCGCTTTGGAGGCGGGTCTGAAAATCAAAATCAATGCCGTGGCCCTTAAAGGCACGAACGCAGATGAAATCCCAGACCTCATGGAATGGGCGCATTCGAAATCAATGGATATGACCCTTATCGAAGTTATGCCAATGGGCGAGATAGACGGTGACCGCGTCGATCAATATCTACCGCTCACTGAAATTCGCGATACGCTGGACGCTAAATATACACTCACAGAAACCCCGTTTCGAACAGGCGGACCGTCGCGCTATGTCAGGGTCCAAGAAACAGGCGGCTTGCTGGGCTTTATCACGCCGCTTACCAATAATTTCTGCGCAGGCTGTAACCGCGTGCGCGTGACCTGCACAGGACAAATCTACATGTGCCTCGGTCAATCCGATAGCGTCGATTTACGCGCCGCTATGCGCGGTGAGAATCCAGAGCAAGCTTTGGATGCGGCCTTGGATTTAGCCATGATAAACAAACCTGAAAAGCACGATTTCAATATAATAGAACGCGGCCAAAGCCCCGCGGTTCCAAGGCATATGTCTGTTACGGGGGGGTAGTAACGCAAGTTTTTAATGCTATGTGTCGGCTGCAATGTTCTTTTGAAGCCGATTGAAAACATGCGTAGCATTTGCCGTTTTAGCAATTGCGTATTGGTCTGCGTATTCTTCAATTTCTTTGGAGTTAGCTGAGCTCCAAAGACGATAATATCTATCAATATGGTGGCCGACCTCATGATATAGTATGCCTTGAATGTAGTACTTTCTAACTGATTCAATGCTCCACTTTGATATCCAGTTTTTCCCAGATTTCTCTAATTTTGCACCATAACGTTCGAACTCATTGATAACTTTGTTTGACGGCCTTTTGGCTCCATATGAGATGGTTAAGTCATTTGGCCATGGGAATAGTACAATCGCTCTCACACCACTCCCGCAACAAAACCACGCAAAAGGCGTCTTACCTTCTATAAAATCTACTTTTTTAAACCGACGAAGCCAGACGTGTGTAATCCCTTCTCGATCGTGTTTTGGAAGGCCATGTAAAGCTTGTAGGACTTCTTGCCCTGACAACGGAAAGAAAAAGTCTCTTGATGGGTTATCTTCGATTAAAATCGGCAACTCATCACCTGGATTTGGTCTTTTAATAGAATGTAGACGTTGAAAAATATTATCCGAAAATTTTAAATTTTTGCGACCGCCATAAATGTCACCAAACTTTCTACTTTTTTTCCAAGGGGTATGCATTGGCATCGATTGTCTCCTATACACATCTTAAAGTCATAGAGCTGTAAATCTACTCAAATCCTTATGTTGATAGGAATTAGCTCAAGCCTCTAACTCCAACCTTACTAAGCACATCTCTTGGAATATCATAATGCGCAATAGGGTGCGCGTGATTTATAAACCCCATCATTTCCCGCTGAACAAAGTAAGCATGAACCTTATCTGCCGTGGTTTGCAGTAATACCGCGCGTTCACTCTCATCGCCATCAAATGCTTTTAAGTCAGCCAATGATTTTTCGACGGCGCGAGCGGCGAGGCCGAGGGAATAAGCTTTTTCGCCAAGGACTTCTGTTTCTAAAAAATCTGCGCCAGATTTAATTACGCCTGATGTGAAGGATAATGTGTTTGAGAGATTTTTGGGTAATCGAACGGTCATGGCTTTGCCTTCCTAGGCTAGATATAGGCTGACCCGTAGCGATTACAATAGACCCACCACATCGCTGTGATGGGTCTTGTTATTGGCCTAAGACGTGGCCGTGCTAATCGCTGGAATGCGTAGGACTTGACCCGGATAGATTTTATCGGGATGGCTGAGCATAGGCTTATTGGCTTCGAAAATTTCGGGATAAAGACGCCATGTGCCGTAATATTTTTTGGAAATTGCGCCGAGCGTATCGCCAGAGACAACGGTGTGAAATTGTGATTCGCGGCCTGTGCGCGCTGTTGATTTATCATTGACGCCGCCGACGCCTTCGACATTACCAACCGCCAAGATGATTTTTTCTTTCATTTCTTGTGTGGCCGCTTCGCCGATCAGGCTGACGCCGCCATCATCATCGACTTCGATTTCTATGCCCGTTGTATCAAGGCCCAGATCATCAACTTCTTTTTGAAGGGTTTCTTTGCCTTTTCTGCCCTTAATCATCGCGCCAAGGCCGCGCCCTGCCGCTTTTACAAATGGAATCATTCCGAACATATTTTACTCCTTTGAGTTTTGTGAATCAGATGGTTCTTGCCATAATTCTATCTTTATGCCTTCGGGGTCAATAAACCAGCCAAAAATACCGAACTCTGTATCTTCAATCTCGCCGATGATTTTGGCCCCGCCTGCGCGGGCTTTGTCGATAAGGCCCGCCACATCATCAACGCGTAGATTTATCATGAAGCGTTCATCGCTCCCCTTAAAGTAATCTGAGTCGGGCTTAAATGGGGCCATCATGGTCTGACCTTTGCCGTCGGAAGCATATTCCATTGTGCCCCAATCGGTCAGCTCTGCGCCCATATGCTCGCGCCACCATTTGCGGTAGCTCTCAACATTATGGGCTTTAAAGAATACGCCGCCGACGCCTAATATCTTCATTGTCAGTCCTGCATTTGAATATGAACCTAAGATAACTTTATCTTTGACGTGACAAACTGCGTCGTCAAGAGGCTTGGCCTTTTGGACAAAGCGGTTTATAGACGCGAAAAATTAGCTCTTAGAACGATAGGTTCGAATTATGATCTCACTTATTTTAGCAGGTGGTATAAGCGTTTTTGGGTTCGCCGTTGACCCCGCTATGTTTTGCTTTGGGCTCATCGCTTTGGTTTTTGGCGGCCTCAACATCCTTGAATATAAGCGTTTTGATTAAGGACTTATAGGACATGCTTGTCCCGCTACTTCTTCTTATTCTCGGTCTTGTCATCCTCATTATTGCGGGGGACTGGATGGTGCGCGGCGCTGCGGCTCTGGCGCGGCATTGGGGCGTGCCCTCTCTGATTGTTGGCCTGACTATTGTGGCCTTCGGGACATCTGCGCCTGAACTTGTTGTTGGCGTTCAGTCTGTTTTAAAGGGCGCAGGTGATTTGGCGGCGGGGAATGTTATTGGCTCCAATATCGCCAATGTGCTTCTCGCGCTTGGTATTCCCGCGCTGATTATGGCTATCCCGACCAATATGGCAGGGGTGGCGCGTAATACACTGATTTCCATATTTGCGACGGTGTTATTCATCTTGCTAGCCTTCACCGCAGTCAATCACACGATGGGCCTTTTACAAGGCGCCATATTGTTTGGCGGTATTGTGGCTTATTTGCTTTACATGTTCCGTCTGGCAAAATCAGGCGCAGATGATCCGATATTAGAGGAAATGACCGAGATTGATGAGGGCAAAGACGGGTTGCCGACAAATGTAATGCTTTCATTTGCTTTTGTTGTCATTGGTATTGCTGGTCTTATATTGGGCGGGAAACTCATCGTTGATAATGCTGTTATTATTGCGCAGGCGATGAACATTTCTAATGCCATTATTGGTCTGACGATTGTCGCCATCGGAACGTCACTGCCAGAAATTGCCACGGTGATTGTGGCCTCTTATCGAGGGCACTCAGAAGTCGCGATTGGCAATGTTTTGGGATCTAACGTCTTTAACCTCTTTGCGGTGATGGGGGCTTCGGCTTTGGCGGGGCCGGTCAAGATTGACGATACGCTTTTGACATTCGATGTCTGGGTGATGCTGGCCTCTAGCGCAGCCTTGCTCCTTTTTGTACTAAGACGTCAGCCCATCGGCAAGATGATCGGTATTGTCTTCGTTATTGGATACATCCTTTACATGCTGGCGCTCGCAAGCCGCGTCATGTAAGAGCCTGTCATGGCCTCAAAGCTGACATTTGAAATAGAAAAAGACTTCCAGTTCGAAGCGGCGCATTACTTTGGCCATGCGGATGCCAATGATCTGTTCAAGAAAATCCACGGCCATAGCTTTGCGGGCACCGTACGCATTGAAGGCGACGCGCAAGAGGATAAGGGCTGGATACGTGATTTGTGGAAAATTGACCAAATCATTCAAGAGGTCGTCAAGCCGCTTGATCATGCTGTTCTCAATGAAATTGAAGGGCTTGAACAGCCCGCTTTAGAGCAGATTGCCAAGTGGATATTTGAACGCTTAGAGCCGCGCCTGCCGGGGCTGGCCTGCGTTGAAGTGCGCCGCCCCTCATGCGGGGAGCGCGCCCGAGTAAGACTTACATGAGTAAGGCTCACATGAAGTCGGTTCTCATAACGGGCGCAGGCGCAAGGGTCGGGGCGCATCTTGCTAGAGGCCTCGCAAAGCAGGGATGGGCTGTTGCCATTCACTATAACCGAAGCCGCGAAGGCGCGCAGGCTCTGACGGCACAGATTAAAAGCGAGGGCGGCAAAGCAGAAACCGTTCAAGGTAACCTCTTTGTTCCTCAAGATGTGAGCTCGTTAGTGGTGCGGGCAGGGCAGGCTCTCGGCACGCCCCTGACTGCGCTTATCAATAATGCCTCCACCTTTGAAGATGATAACGCGGCTGATTTTTCTAACGCGGAATATGACTATCACATGGATGTCAATCTGCGCGCCCCGCTTATTTTATCTCAGGCTTTTGCGGCGCAATTACCAGAGGGCGAGCTTGGTTCGATTATCAATATGATTGACCAAAGGGTCCTTAAGCCCGCCCCATCATATTTTACCTATGGCGTGTCTAAGGCCGCTCTTTATGCAGCGACGAAAACATTGGCTCAAAGCTTGGCTCCGCGCATTCGCGTCAATGCCATAGGGCCTGGGCCGACCTTACAAAACAAAGCGCAAACGCCAGATGAATTTGCTCTAGAAGCTGCGTCAACATTACTGGGCCGTGGGTCTTCACCTGATAATATTCTTGAGGCAGCGCTCTATTTATTAGGTGCCGGCTCTGTGACGGGACAAATGCTAACGGTTGATAGCGGACAGCATCTCGCGTAAGCTACCCTAAATTGGGCGGAGACATGAAAGCAACAATAACAGATGTCGCCAAGCAGGCGGGCGTTTCAATGAAGACGGTTTCCCGTGTTCTGAATAATGAACCAAACGTGGCCTTGAAAACGCGTGAGCGTGTCTTGGCCGTTGCCAAAGATTTAAGATATTCACCTAATCTTGCCGCGCGGGGCCTTGCCAGTTCAAAATCCTATTTGATTGCGCTGATGTTTGGCTCATCCAGCCCTAACTATCTGACCAATCTTCAAGCTGGCGCTATCGAAGCCTGCCGTGAAAATGGCTATCATCTGGTTGTCGAAGCTTTTGATATGTCCAGCGAGCATATTAGTGATGATTTTGAGCGCCGCCTTGAGCGCCTGCCTGTGGACGGAATTATCCTGACGGCCCCATTTAGTGATAGCCCCGAAATTTTTAAAATCTTGAAACGTTTGGGTATCGACTTTGTGCCTGTTGCGCCCTCCTATGAAATTGAGGGCGTGTCTTGTGTGAAAATGGATAATGTGCAGGCCGCGCGGGAAATAACTGAATATCTTATCGGACTTGGTCACAGGGATATTGGGTTTATCAAAGGCCCGCCGCGACATAGTTCCTCATCGCAGCGCTTTACAGGCTATAAGGAAGCCTTAGCCGCGCATGGAATCACGCCCAACTCCAAATGGTTTGCCGATGGCGACTTTTCGTTCAAGTCAGGTGTGGACGCCGCGATGCAGGTCTTAGGGCAAGATAAACACCCGAGCGCCATATTTGCCAGTAATGACGATATGGCGGCAGGTGTGGTCTCCGTTGCAGGGCGCAAAGGCTTATCTGTGCCGGATCAATTATCTGTTGTTGGCTTTGATGACACACCGCTGGCCAAAATTCTTTGGCCGCAACTTACAACGATAAAGCAGCCTATTTATGACATGGGGTACAGCGCCGCCGAGCTATTGATTAGGCCGCCAGAGGATGAAGAGCGGTTGAAATCCTATTGTATGGAACACGACTTGATTATTCGGGACTCCACCGCACCAAAGCGCTGAACTGCTAAATATTAAATCGTTTTCTTATCTGCTTCGTAATTAAGTTAGGAGCCGTATTATGAAGCATTTTCTAACCAGTATTATTTTTGTTGTTTTGGGAGCGTGTTTTATGAGTTTAGCCCCTGCGGCACAGGCAACCGAAAAACCTGATTACACCATTGTTCAAAGCGATGATAAGATTGAAATTCGCGATTATCCTGAGATGCTGTTGGCAGAAGTTACCGTTATGGGGGACCGAGACAGGGCCGCTAATCGCGGCTTTCGTAAGCTAGCAGCATTCATATTTGGCGATAATAAAGTTCAATCAAAAATAGCTATGACCTCGCCTGTGATGCAAACGCCCAAATCAGAGTCCATAGCGATGACAGCCCCTGTAGTTCAAACGCCGTCTAATGATGGGCGCTGGACAGTTAACTTTATGATGCCATCGCAATATTCCAAAGAGACTTTACCTGTGCCCCTAGATCCCGATATTCGGATTGTGGAAACGAAGCCTTACCGTACGATTAGTATCAGGTTCGCAGGACGATCGTCGAAGAAGAATATTGGAAAACATCAAGAGCGTTTAACGGCCTATATGGAGGCAAATGGGATTAAGATATTAAGCGGCCCAGAATATGCCTTTTACGATGCGCCATTTGTGCCGCCCATGTTTCGACGTAATGAGGTGCATTACCGTATTGCGCAGTAGCTAAATCGCCGCCGTATCAAATTGAAGATGGGCGAGGCGAGCATAGAGCCCGTCTATAGACATGAGTTCATCATGCGTCCCCGTTTCTACAACCTTGCCGTCTTCCATGACGATAATGCGGTCAGCTTTGAGTACGGTTGCGAGGCGGTGCGCGATAACCAATGTGGTTTTGGTTTTGGACATATCCTCAAAGGCTTTTTGAACCGCGCGTTCGCTCTCGGCGTCAAGCGCGCTGGTGGCTTCATCAAGTAGCAAGATAGGAGCGTCACGCAATATAGCGCGCGCAATGGCAAGGCGCTGTCTTTGGCCGCCAGAGAGCGTGACGGCCGACTCGCCAAGGTCAGTCTCATAGCCTTCGGGAAGCTGCGAAATAAAATCATGCGCGAAAGCCGCTTTGGCTGCGCTTATAACATCAGCATCGCTAGCCCCTTCTCGGCCATAGCGAATATTTTCCATGGCTGAACCAGAGAAGAGGGGTGTATTTTGCTGAACAATAGCAAATTGCTGGCGTAGATTTTGGGGTGTGAGTTTGGTTATTTCAACATTATTAACTTCAACAGAACCTGATTGAGTATCGTAAAAGCGCAGTAAAACTTGGAATATCGTTGATTTCCCTGCCCCTGATGGTCCGACTAAGGCCACTGTTTCGCCTTCTTGAATATCAAAACTGATATTATTTAAGGCCTGTTCTGAAGGACGAGAGGGATAGACAAAATGGACGTTTTTAAATCTTATCTTACCGCCGGCTTTATTTATAACGCTAGGATTTGATGGTGCTTTAATCGTGGGCTCTTCGCTTAGAAGCTCCATAACGCGTTCGGTTGCGCCCGATGCGCGTAAAAGTTCTGTCCATGTACCCGTTAAAAACCCTACTCCTGAGACGACGCTAAAGGCATAAATGCCAAAGGCAAAGATATCCCCGCTCGTCATACCTGTGCTACCACCAGAAGCTTTGAATTGTTGAACCTCATGCGCGCCGTACCAGAAAACTCCGACCATGCCGCTCATACCTAAGCCAAAAATAATCAGAGTCATAAGGGCTCTGACCAGAAGACGCTTGCGGTGCGCCGTGAATGTATTTTCTACTGCCTTGGAAAAAGCACGGCGTTCTTTGTCTTCCCGTGTGAAAGCTTGCACAGTCTGTATAGCACCAAGGCTTTCGCCTGCGCGTGAGGATGCCATTGCTAAGTTATCCTGACTTGACCGTGATAGCGTACGAATACGACGGCCAATCAAGATTGTTGGCAGGATAATAATTGGTCCAATGAGTAGAACAAGTAATGCCAGTTTCCAGCTAATAAAGAACATGATGATGAGAGAGCCAAGACTCGTTGCGATAGACCGTATGGCAAAGGAAACGGATGATCCTATAACAGACTCAATAAGTGTTGTATCTGTTGTTAAACGGGAGAGGACTTCTCCAGTGTGGACTCGTTCGAAAAATTCTGGCGAGAGCCGTGTTAGTTTATTGTAAACGGCTATGCGAATATCTGCGATTACACGCTGTCCAAGAACGCTGATAAAATAAAATCGCAAAGCTCCAAAAATAGCAGCGCCGATACCAATAAGCATCGCAAATTTAAAATATGATCCCATCTTACGGTCATCACCAACCGAAAATCGAGAACAATAATCTGCCGTGGCTTGCGCGTCCCCAACAAAACCGCAATCTGTTATGACTTTTACTGCCAGACCAATAGATAGTTGCATGGCTGCGGCGAGGATGAGAAATAGAAGGAAAGCAAAAACCATAGCTTTATAGCGCGTAATATAAGGCCAAAGCTGTCTCAAA
This sequence comes from uncultured Hellea sp., assembly GCA_938007935.1. Classification (GTDB taxonomy): domain Bacteria; phylum Pseudomonadota; class Alphaproteobacteria; order Caulobacterales; family Maricaulaceae; genus Hellea. The sequence goes on along the minus strand of CALLMD010000004.1, from coordinate 99,379 downwards.
GGCTTTACGGTACGCGCTTTACCCCGTTTATCCTTATCAAGCTCTATGCTGGCCGTAAGGGCAGCGCCTGCGGAACGACTATCATCAATGTCATCAACCATTGGCCGCCTCTAGCACTCCCCGTAAGTCTCTCGCAAGGACGTTAAGTGCGGCATCTGCTCTCTTAATCAACCTTATCAAGCTGTCTAACTTTTCGTAGCTGGGGAAAGAACATACCACAAAGCGCGGTGACGCCAATAGCGGCGATACCGCCGCCAATAACCGTTACGATCGCGCCCCATTTGGCCGCAAAGAAACCAGCGCGGGCCTCGCCAAGTTCGTTGGAGGCCATAAGGAAAATAGAGTTGACGGCATTAACCCGTCCGCGCACTTCATCTGGTGTCCAAAGCTGTAACAAAACTTCGCGGATAATAACGCTAACCATATCCAGCGCGCCGACCAGAAAGAGCGCGAAGAGGGATAACCAGATAGATGTCGAAAAGCCGAATAGCGCCGTCGCCGCGCCAAAGAGCGCGACAGCCCCTAATAAGATGAGGCCTGCATGATCTTTGATTGGAAATCGAGTCATCCAGATAACCACAGCTATCGCGCCAATTCCCGGCGCGGCGCGCAGCCAGCCCAATCCTGAGGGGCCCATGCCCAGTATTTCTTTTGCAAAAATAGGCATGAGGGCGACAACACCGCCAAGCATGACCGCAAAAAGATCAAGCGTAATGGCTCCAAGAACAATTTTCGTTTTCCAAATATATTTAAACCCGCCAAGTAAGACGCCAATATCTATTTTTTTCTTACTTATCGCCTGCGCAGGTTTTGCGATGGAGAGAATGAGGCCTGCTGAAAGGCACATTAATATGGCGGCGCAAAGATAAGGCGCGGTTCGGGAATAGGCTGCTAATAAACCGCCAGCAACAGGGCCGAAGATACTGGCGAGTTGCCATGATGATGTGATCCATCCAATAGCGTTTTGGAAATCCTTTTTAGGAACAAGATTGACGACAAGTGAGGCGGATGCAGGTGAATGAAAGGCGCGCGCAACCCCGAAACCCGCCAAAACAGCCATAACCCAGATGGGATTGAAAGGGCCTGAGCCCGCCATAATTGTGAGGCATAGGCTACCCGTCGCCATGCCAATTATCGCGCTCGCCATGACGATCCGGCGGCTATATCGGTCGGTTACGAGGCCAGTAACGAGGACAAGCAAAAGTGCTGGGAGGAATTGGACGAGACCAATCATGCCCAGCCAAAAAGGATTTTCTGTTTCAACCCAGATATGCCACCCGATAGCCGTTGAGATGGCATGAAAGGAAAAAGCGGTTAGAAAACGCGCGACAAAGTAGCGTTGATAGCTCGAATGGCGAAAGGCCGCAAACTGATCGCTATTTTGACTCATAAAGCCTGATGGGCGCGCCTTACAAAGAGGTCAAGCTTTGACTTGAATGGATACAAACATCTATCTTCAGAATTATCGAAGATTTACTGTCTGCGCTCTTGCGGGCGGGCTTTTGTGAGGCCAGTAACCTCTACATGAAATCACCTGAATCGGTTTTAAAAGATACCTTTGGTTTTGATGCGTTTCGTCCGGGGCAAAGCGACGTTATTTCCGCGCTTGTTGAGGGACAAAGCGTGCTGGCGGTTATGCCGACGGGGGCAGGGAAGTCTCTTTGTTATCAAGTGCCCGCGCTTTTATTTGAGCGCCCGACAATTGTAATTTCGCCGCTTGTCGCTTTGATGGATAACCAAGTGGCGGGATTGCGGATGAACGGCGTCAAAGTCAGCGCGCTGCATTCAGGGCAATCGCGTGAAGATAATATAGCCGAATGGCAAGCGGTCACCCATGGCGGCACAAAGCTATTATATATGTCGCCCGAACGCCTGATGACGGGGCGTATGTTATCTGCCATGAAATCACTTAACCCGGCCATGTTTGTCGTCGATGAAGCGCATTGCGTCTCTAAATGGGGGCCTGCTTTTCGTCCTGAATATGCAGATTTGCAGCGCCTGAAAGACCTGTTTCCAAATGCGCGTATGGCCGCTTTTACAGCTACGGCGGATGAGCTGACCCAAAAAGATATTGCGGATAAACTTTTTAGCGGAAATGGCCGCACGATTGTTCAAGGCTTTGACCGTCCGAATTTGTCACTTGCTGTCTCGCCGCTACGAAATCGCCGTGAACAGCTTATGGAATTCATGAAAACGGCGCAGGGGCAATCGGGTATTGTTTACTGTCTGTCGCGTAAAAACACAGAAAAATATGCCGATGTCCTTAAGGCCGCGGGCTATAAGGCGCTGCCTTATCACGCTGGCTTGCCGCCCGAGACGCGTTTTGAAAATCAAGAACGGTTTATGGCTGAAGACGGGGTGGTGATGGTGGCGACTATTGCCTTTGGCATGGGGATTGATAAGCCTGATATTCGCTTTGTCTATCACATGAATATTCCGGGCAGCCTTGAGGCCTTTTATCAAGAGATTGGCCGTGCGGGTCGCGACGGAAATCCTGCGGTGACGGCGCTTTTATATGGCCTTGATGATATTCGAATGCGGCGGCAATTTATTAGTGATGATGGGAGCGATAGTGAACATCAAATGCGCGAGCATAAGCGCCTTGATGCCTTGCTGGGATATTGCGAGGCGTCGGGATGCCGCCGCGCGTTATTATTAAGTTATTTCGGCGAGCCCGCAGAGCCTTGCGGGAATTGTGATAATTGTATGAGCCCGCCTGATATGATTGACGCAACCTTGCCCGCCAAGGCGCTCTTTGCGGCGATATCTGAAACGGGACAACGCTTTGGGACAACCCATGTTATTGCTGTGACGCGGGGCGAAGCAACAGACCGCGTTGTTCAGTTCTCCCATGACAATCTGGCTGCATTTGGCGGGGGTAAAGAATTTGGAAAACCCTATCTGCAAGCCCTTATCCGCCAAGCCTTTGGCGCAGGGATTATCAGTATGGATATAAGCCGTTATGGCGCGCTGACCTTAGAGCAGGGCGCTTTGGATATTCTGGCGGGTCAGGCGGTCTTTGAATGTAAAGACATCGCTGTCGGCCGCACCGAAAAAACGGCGCGACAGGCCCGAAAAGCGATTGCGGAAACTGCGCTTAATGCAGATGAGAAAGACTTGCTCTCGCGGCTAAAATCTCTGCGCATGGAATTTGCGCGCGAGCTAGGAAAGCCTGCCTTTGTTGTTTTCTCCGACGCAACGCTTATGGATATGGTCGCGAAAGTGCCGTCTAATAAGGCTGAAATGCTGGACGTTTCAGGTGTTGGCGAAACTAAATATGAGCGTTACGGCGAAGCTTTTTTAAACGTTATCGGCGAAGCTTAAGCTATCCCTAAATCAGTCAAGCAAGCATCATAATCTGCCATAGTTGACGTGTGACGATCAAGCATGGCTTGACGCGTTTCGGGGTCATTGAAAATATGCATTCGGTTCGCCCCGATGCCCTTCATACAAAGCTCCGCATAAATATCGGGAGACATTCCATTTTCAATCAAGGACTTGACTGTTTGATAGGCTTTAGAGCTTTTAAACTCTTCGCGTGAATTAACTGCGCCAGGGCTCTTATCCGAGGTGTTATGTATGTTGGATTTTATCCATGTTGGACACAGACAAGAGACACCTATGCCGATATTTTTTAACTCCATGCGCAAGGCTTCTGAGTATCCGACCACGGCAAATTTAGTGGCAAAATAAGGCCCCATGCCAGGATTTGTGACATGTCCTGCCATAGAGGCTGTATTGATGATATGTCCGCCTTCACCATGAGAGGCGATTAAGGGGATGAAAGTCTCGCAGCCATAGACAATGCCCATAATGTTGATGTCCACAATCCATCGCCAATCCTCAAGATTAAATTTCCCCGGCAGGCCCGCAAGGCTAACACCGGCGTTATTGAAAACGAGATGCGCTTTTCCAAATCTATCAATTGTCGCTTTGGCAGCGCCTTGCACAGAGGTGGCATCTGCAACATCGCATACGATTATGGCTGTATCATCGGGGCGGTCTAGGCTGGCTTGCGCGGCTTTCAGGCCTTCGGCATTCATATCCGCCATCATGACTTTGGCCCCGCGCGCTAATAAAGCTTTGGTCAGCGCCAAGCCTATGCCTGATGCCGCCCCCGTTACGAAAGCGGTTTTATTTGCAATCTCAGTCATAGATGTTCCCAATTATTTTGTTTATTACGCCGGGTAGAAGTGTTCAGTTTTACTTAGGCGCAGAAGGGTGGTGTTTGGCGAGAAAGTCAAGCACAGCTTTGGCCACCGCTTCGGGTTGTTCGGGAAGCAGAGCATGGCCCGCATTTTGAACCTCAACAATCTCGACCTCCTGCGGGCATTTCTCTTTTAAGGCGTAGGCATTCTCAATGGGCGCGATACGGTCCTGCATCGACTGCACAATCAGCATTGGCACGCCGCCCGCGCAGTGCCAACTGTCATCGCCCGCGCTATTTGCAACAGCTTCCGCTTGTGCCATAGCCGTTTTGGTATGCCAGCCGCGTTTCCAATAAACAGGTACCTCATTGCCATCTGCAAAGAACGCATATTCGACATCTTTCATGCGCGATTTATAGCTGCGCAGGGGATTGAAAATATTCTTGAGCGATTGCTCGGCCTTGGGTTCCATCGGCACTTGCCCGCCCGCCGCGAGGAGGACGACGGCGCTAACGCGCTCAGGTTTGCGGCTCGCTATTTTTCTTGCGACCCGATTTCCAAATGCGTGTCCTACAATTGCAACTTTTTCGTCGTCTCTGAATTCGTATCCTGCTAATATATGTGGTGAAAAGATTTTAGCATAGTCCTCGAAATTATTCGGAGCTTCATCTCTTTTGAGAGAAACGAAATCTACGATATCTATCGAGAAACCTTGCATCTCAACTTTTCTTGATAATTCCATAAAGTCTGTCGCTTCGCGACCTAAACTCGGAAGAAAGGTGACCAAATTTCTAGGGAAGTGCATATTGTGGGAGGAACCTCCACCATATGTGGTGAATGAACCCTTATATTCTTTGTTGTTGGGAGATAATTCGGCCCAATCAAAATCTTGCGGGATAACCGAATAGTCAGGGAAACTTCTGGCCTTCACATGCGGCGCAGGCAATCGGCTATTCACCCAAACGCCAGCGGCAAGCAAAATGAGGAGCGCTGCTCCTCCTAGTTTCTTCACTATCCCACAGCCATAGGGCTATCGTGAAATATCTTGCGCATTAACGGCTCAAAGCTTTCTAATGAGTCGGCTTCGAAATCGGGATCAAAAGCGGGGGCGTCCCATTCATCGACGAGCTTGACCGCGTAATCATACCACGGCTCATCTTTCCATTGCAGGCGCAGATCTGTGGGCGCGCCCATATAGTGATAATAATGCTCACCTTGAAAGGCTTGGTGGTTGCGCAGCACATGATAACTATCCTCGCTCACATAGGGCTTGAGCATTTCGGCAACGATAGGGCCGTGATTGGGGACGTTGATGACTTTCGCCATATCGTGACACAGCGCGACGACAATTTGCTCATCGCTCGCGCCATCGCGGCGGGCGAGGGTGCCGCACATCAGGGCATGTTGGAGTTGATCACAGGCAAAGCCAAGAGTCGCGTCTTCGAGCTGTTTTAACATGCCGATAAAACGGTCAGCGGTCTTGGTGAAATCTTGCTTATGTGCCGCGCCGATTTTCTGCCAATCTTCTAGCGTGCCATCTTGCATGCGTGTGAATTTTGCGGTCTCTCCGACGAGTGCTGGGTCGTCTTTAATCATCTCTGCATATTGGCTCATACTACTATCTCCGTCAGTTTCTCTCGCATCTTATCAGATATTTTTACTGGCCGCCGTGTTTTTTCGTCAACATAAACATGGACGAAATGTCCTTGCGCGGCGGCTGTGGCGCTATCATTTTTGAACAGGGCAATCTCATAGGTCACAGAGCTATTGCCGAGCTTGGCCACACGCAGTGCGGCGGTGATGTCATCGGGAAAGCTCACAGGGGCGAAATAGCTACAGCCCGTTTCGACCACGAGGCCAATGATATCGCTTTCGCCAATCTCAAGCAGGTCATTGTCAATCAGGAAGCGGTTCACCACCGTGTCAAAATAGAAATAATAGACCGCATTATTGATATGCCCATAAACATCATTATCCGCCCAGCGCGTGGGGATAATAAGGCTGTGGGGGTATTCCTCTAGCTTATGCGGGGCAGGCCGGCTCATAAAATTGTCTCATAAATTTTGACAGTCGCGTCATAAGTCATTTCGCGCGCATTATTCATTAAGAGGCGATCTTTGGTCATCGCGTCTTCGGCCATCATGGGGATGGCGTCTTGTGGAATATTGACCTCGGTTAAAGTCTTGGGCACATGGGTCTCATCTTTGAGACGCAGCATCTCGTCAATTAAGCTTACACCTGTTTGCCCAACGCCTAAGTCTTTGGCGATTTCCCCGTACCAATGCTCGGCTTTAGGCAGATTATATTTCATCACCTCTGTCAGCACGAGGGCATTGGAGAGCCCGTGCGGGACATGAAAGAAACCGCCCAAGGGATAGGCGAGGGCGTGAACTGCCGCGCAGGGCGCATTGGAAAAGGCTTGCCCCGCCAGCATCGCCCCAATGAGCATGTCATCACGAGCGTCTATGTCTTTGCCATCATTAACGGCGGTCACAATAGAGTTTCGCATCTTGCGAAGCGCCGTCAAAGCGAGGGCATCTGATAGGGGGTTCTTCTCGCGAATAGACGTGTAAGCCTCAATGGCGTGAACCATTGCGTCTATGCCCGTTGAGGCAGTGATTGAGGGCGGCAGGCCAAATGTGAGTTCCGCGTCAAGCAGCACGCGGTCTGCATACAGGCTATCTGCGACAACGCCCTTTTTGGCGGTCTTTCCGGTGGTGATGATCGCAACATTGGTAACTTCGGAGCCTGTCCCTGATGTTGTCGGAATGAGCAGTAATGGCAGAGAGGGGCCTTTGGCATTGCCGACGCCATACATCGTCTCAAGCGGTTGGTCGCATCCGACTAAATGCGCGATAACTTTGGCCGTATCCATCGGCGATCCGCCGCCAAAGCCTATAATAAGCCCAGCGTTAAATTTGCGGATAGCTGTTGCGCCTTTAAGGACGATTTCCTCGGGTGGGTCAGCGACGACTTTGTCAAATATGATAACATCATATCCCGCCTCTTTAAGGGCCGCGATACCCGCATCCATGAGGCCTAGGCCGCGTACGCCTTTATCTGTGACGATGGCGATACGCTTATTCTTGCATAATCCATCAACATAATAATCAAGCTTTGCAGCCCCGCCCGGTTCAATCCGAATATCAGCGACGGTTTGAAATGAATGCATTCAGGCCTCTTTTATCCAATTTATATCAAACGGTTTGTCTTTACCTACCGTATATCTAAGTATATGCAACTATATGCATATGAGTGTAAGGATGAGATTATGAGTGATTTAAAAGCTTTTGCAATGGAATGTCGGGAATGGTTAGAGGCCAATTGCCCACAAGAGATGCGCAAGCCCATTAGCAGTGACAAAGATTTATGCTGGGGTGGGCGCAATTGGGAGTTCCAATCGAAGGCTCAAAAAGTCTGGCTAGAGCGTATGGTCGCCAAAGGGTGGACCGTCCCGACATGGCCCAAGGCCTATGGCGGGGCTGGCCTTTCGCGCGCCGAAGAGATTGTTCTCAAAAAAGAAATGGCGCGCATTGGTGCGCGGTCACCGCTTTCTTCCTTTGGTATATGGATGCTTGGACCTGCTCTGTTGAAATTTGGCACAGAAGAACAAAAACTTGAGCATTTACCGCCTGTCGCGCGAGGTGAAATTCGTTGGTGTCAGGGGTACTCTGAACCTTCTGCAGGGTCGGACCTCGCTTCACTCGCGACAAAATGCGAAGATAAAGGCGATCACTTCATCGTCAATGGCCAGAAGGTTTGGACATCTTATGCGGATCAAGCTGACTGGATTTTCTGCCTTGTGCGCACGGATAATACAGGCAAGAAACATCATGGTATTTCTTTCGTGCTCTTTGATATGGAAACGCCGGGTGTTGAAGCGCGTCCGATTAAATTGATTTCAGGGCGCTCGCCCTTTTGCGAGACCTTTTTTGAAGATGTGCGCGTTGAGAAGCATAACCTTGTGGGCACGCGCGATAAGGGCTGGGATGTGGCGAAATACCTGCTGACTCATGAGCGCGAAATGATTGGCGGACAAGGTCAGCTTGAAGGACAGGGACGTCCTCTGCATGAAATCGCAGCGGGATCTCTGGGTTTGGAAGATGGACGTCTATCGGATTCCATGCTTCGCGCGAAAGTCGCGGAAGCTGAGATAGATGATTGGGCCTTTGGCCTAACGGTTTCACGTAAGCTCGCAGAAGCCAAAGCGGGAGCCTCACTCGGCGCGGATAGTTCTATGCTAAAATATTATGGGACAGAGCTTAATAAGCGCAAATATGAGTTGATGATGGACGCAACAGGTCATGATGGTCTGGAATGGGAGTCTGAGCGGTCCAATGACGGTAAATTGGCGCGGTCATGGCTACGCACTAAAGGTAACTCCATTGAAGGCGGCACCTCAGAAGTGCAGCTTAATATTATCTCTAAACACATTCTTCAACTCCCCGGAGCGTAGTTAAATGGCCCTTGTATTAAACGAAGACGAAGTGATGCTCCGCGATACGGCGGAAGGTTTCTTTGCAGATAAAGCGCCCGTGACATCCTTGCGGAAACTACGTGATGAGCGCGATGAAACAGGTTTTGATCGCGGCCTTTGGAAAGATATGGCTGAGATGGGCTTTACTGGTGTTGTCATTGATGAAGACCATGGCGGCGTGGATATGGGTTTCATGGCGGCGGGCCTCATCGCCGAGCAAATGGGCCGTAATCTCTCTGCTTCTCCATTCCTTTCAACGGCTATACTCGCGGCCACAGCTATTCGCGAAGGTGGCTCAGCTGAGCAAAAAACCGAATGGCTTCCGAAAATAGCGGGCGGCGACGCTATACTAGCGCTCGCCCTTGATGAAGGCGCGAAGCATAATCCGGCTGGCACATCGGCTACGGCTGAGAAGTCTGGTAATGGGTTTAAGCTCAATGGCTCCAAAGCTATGGTCGTTGACGGTCATGTTGCAGATGCCCTTATCATTGCGGCGCGCACCAGCGGTGAAGAAGGGGATGCTGACGGGATAAGTCTCTTTATCGTGGATCCAAAAACGAAAGGTGTCTCTACAGAACGCACCATTATGGTGGATAGCCGTAATGCGGCCCGTATTGACCTGGATGATGTCGAAATTTCCGGCGATGCCCTTCTGGGAAGCCTTGATGATGGTATGGCAGTTCTTGGAAAAGTGTTGAATGTTGGCCGCGCGGCCGTTGCGGCTGAGCTATTAGGCGCTGGTGGGCAGGCCTTTGAAAGCACAGTTGCTTACATCAAAGAACGTAAGCAATTTGGCGCAATAATTGGCGAATTCCAAGCTTTGCAACATCGCGCGTCACATCTTTATTCCGAAATGGAAATAGCGCGTTCAGCCGTTATGGCGGCTCTAACCGCGCTAGATAATGATGATCCGAAGTCTGATCTTTACTGCGCCATGGCAAAAGCTAAGCTTGGCTCAGTTGCGAAACTCGCTTCACAAGAAGGTGTGCAAATGCATGGCGGCGTTGGTATGACCGATGAGTATGATATCGGCTTATTCATGAAACGTATTCGTGTTTTGCAAGAGCTTTTTGGGGATGCGCATTATCATATGAATCAATTCGCAATGGCTCATAAATTTTAATCATAACAAGGGGATTGGTATGAAAACTGTAGCATCATCGGAGCTTCAAAATCTCATTGGAACAGAAATTGGCGTTAGTGACTGGGCCGTTATGGATCAAGATCGCATCAATGTATTTGCCGATGTCACCGAAGATCACCAATTTATCCATATCAATGAAGAGGCGGCAAAAATGACGCCATTTGGCGGTACCATAGCGCATGGATTTTTGACGCTCTCTATGCTGTCAAAATTCTCTGAAGGCTCTGGCCTTGTTATAGAAGGCGTGAAAATGGGCGTGAATTACGGATTTGAAAAAGTCCGTTTCCTTGCCCCTGTGCCAAGCGGGTCGAAAATTCGCGGTCGGTTTAATCTCAAAGACGCCGTAGAGAAAAAACCCGGGCAATTTTTGCTGACCTATGAAGTCACTGTCGATATTGAAGGACAAGACAAACCTGCTTTAATCGCGGACTGGCTCGCCATGCAGTTTACGGATTAGGGATTAGCCTCGCTAGCATGTCAACATCCCCGCGCGCCATAGCATCTTGAATGTAACCTTCTAGCGGGGCCGCGACTAGCATAGCCCAAAAAGTGCCATAGGACGAATCTGGATCATAGACGGTTGCGATGCCGAAATCTGTCACGTCGTGCCTAAGTAAATTGACATTATGGTCAGGGCTGTCTTGCCACGCTTTGAAAACTTTTTCCCAGCTTTTTTGTCCCGCCGCAACGTTCTCGGCGGCAATAGAAAAATAATAGGCTTGTCTTTGTATGCGGTCACTATGTGAAGACCCATCTGTCCCGGTATGGGTTGCATCCCCAAATCGCATCATATCTTCGGCATGAAGTTTAGACGCCAAGTTAAGTTTACCGCTCAGTTTGACAGGGCTTAGCCCATTTTGGGCGCGGTAAGCATTAAAGTCAGATAGCGCAATAGAGATATCAAAAGGCGCTGGCGCAACTGGCGGGAAGGCGGGGTTGTCACCTTTCCCGTTGTTAAGGCGGCACAGCATTTCGGGTTTTGTGACGTCCATTTGCAGAATAATCGTGCCGCGGCAGGTCTCACTCTCGGCTTTGCATAGGGCCTGACATTGTTCGCTGGAGGTGACAGTTTGAGTCTTATAGGTGCCGTCATTCTCATCAATTAGGAACGGATTGGCAGAGGCAAAAGTAGAGAAAGATAGGGTCGCAAGGATAGATAAAATGGGCGTGAAATAGCGAGAGTTACGTATAATATTCATAATCGACCTCCGGAATGTAACACAGTCTGGGCGTCAATTGGTTATAAATGTCTTACTTTATGGATTACAAATCCGTGAGGCTTCCGTAATTTGCGTTAGTGAAATTATAGATTTTCTACGGTTTTTCTAATTATCGCGCTGGCCTCATCTGCATTTTTAGGCAAGTTGATAGGATCAATAGCCTCCCCAAATGTCATTTCGAAAGTCTTGCCTTTCTTGTTCAGAAGCTCATGAAAAAGTGTGATGTCACGCAGCTCTGCATTGAGTTTTGTAAACAGGTAATAGAGAAGAGAATTGCGAGCCTTTATTTTAAGCGGGATGACAGGCGCATTATATTTTTTGGCCAGCATTGCAGCCGAGCTCTCCCAAGGTTGATCTTTGAGGCCGCGCCAACTCAATTGTGCCAAACGCCCGCTTGGAAAAATTACAACGCATTTACCTAAATCTAGCGCGTGTTTCACATCCATAAGGGTTTGCCGAGTTTTGGCTAATGAACGTTTTTCTTTGACCCACTCTACGGGAATAATAATATCGTCAGCATGGGGCATCACCCGCAACGCATCTGCATTGGCAAGAAACATATGGTCTGGCCTGCGTTCCCGGATAGCTTGAAACACGGCCATACCATCGGCCAGTCCTGTGGGATGATTGGAGATTAAAATACATTTTCCTGCGCTGGGTAAATGTTCAAGATTTTTAACGGCGGTACGCGGACTAATATGGCGGGCCACCATGTCAAACGCATCATGCCCGCTCATCGGCTTTATTGCATCAGCCAGAAAGACAGCCGCGTCATAAGCTAAAACGCGGTAAAGCAAGGGCCGCACCGCGCGGAATAAGCGCGGCCGCGCCATTAATTTGGGCGCACGTTCTGCAATCAATTGTTCAACAATATGCATGTTCTGCCTCTTGACCAATCTTGATGGAATTGGCAAGCGCAGGACATGTCAAAACCAATCAATGTCCTTTTTTTGTGTACCGGTAATTCTGCGCGATCAATTTTGTCGGAAGCTTTAACAAATGATCTTGGGAAAGCTAATCCAGAGCGGCGCTTTATCGGTTGGTCAGCCGGTAGCCACCCTAGCGGACAGCCACACCCAGAAGGGCTTGCGGAATTACGTAAGCGTGGTCACCATACAGCTTTGTACCGCTCTAAATCATGGGATGAATTTACATCTTTGGACGTTGAAATGGATATTGTCGTCACGGTCTGTGATAATGCTGCTAATGAAGTCTGTCCCGTTTTTCCGGGCGAGCATATAAGCGTGCATTGGCCCGCTGAAGATCCTGCGCATGTAGAACCACTGCCTGCGCGCCAAAAGGCATTTTCTGAAGTCTATGATTTATGCCGCGCACGCATAGAGGCGATGATTGCGCTTTCAGACAAAGAGTTGCGCGACAAAGATGCGCTGCAAGCCATTTCAAAAATATCTGGTTAACAATAAGTTAGACCATAAAAAAAGCCGCCTAGTTTTCACTAGGCGGCTCTTAAAGTCTGTTTGTGTAAGACTTACTTCTTACGTGTGTTTGGTAACCACTGTTGTAGCTTCTTACCAGCCCACTCGCGTCCACCTAGACCGAAGGCGATCGCGCCGCCAACACCGGCAGCAACAGCTGCGGCCATGACAGAGTAACGGAAAGCTGTGTCAACAATACCTTCACCAAGTTGCATCGTCTCTAGACCCATAAAGGTCACGATGATCATTGTTGCATACTTAATGATTTTACCAGCAAGGTCGCCAGATGTTTGTGTCACAATTCTTGAAACGAAGTTTGCGATGAACAAACCTGCACCGATGATGACAGCACCAAGAACAACACGGCCACCGATTTCGAGAAGCGTGTTAAAGACATTTGTAAGCTCAGGAATACCTAAAGCTTTCATGGCGGCTGTTAAGCCCATTAAAGCAACACCGATGAAACCAACATTTGCGATAACGTTTGATGGTACAAAGTTTGATGATTGACCGTCTAGGCTTGCAAGTGATGAAAGTGAACTATCAACACCTAATGCTGGTAGCGTGCTTTTCGCGAGGTTTGAAACAAATTTACCGATGAACACAAAGATACCGAGGATGATAGCGGCACCAATGATGCGCGGGATATATCCAAGAAGTGTATTAAGTAGCTCTGAAACTGGACCAGATACGCCAGGGATATCCCAGATACCAATTGCAGTAGCAGCAGCTGTAATCGTTACGACTGCGGCAGCAAGTACACCAGCACTCTTAGATAGAGACGTTGACTGAACACCGTCCTCCGATACGCCGCCAACGCCAAAGCGTGACACGAGGTTATCTACTTGCGCTACTTCTAATGTTGATGTGAGAGCTTCTTTAACGACTTTCGATAGAAGAATACCGACGCCAAGAACAAAGCCACCAATTGCAAGCTGAGGAAGATAGCTAAAGATGTTTTCCATCATGCCGTTCAAGAAACCAAGCTGGTTAGACAGGCTTGGGAACTGGCTTAAGCCCATAAGGATGAAAATCAGCCAAAGAACCCAGAAGATAGCTTTTGCAAGCGATTTTCCGATATTGCCGCCAGTTGTCTTGGCTTTGCGGCCAAGGCCAGTGCGGTTAATTCCGCCTGCGACGAGAGCCGCCGCGATTTTGGAAATGAAATAACCGACGATGATAGTCACCGCCGCAATTACTGGACCTACGGCCCAAGCGGGTAAAAACCCGAGATGTTGAGAAAGTTGGTCCATTAAAGGTCCCTCCAATATAAATTCAGCCCAAAAGAGCCCCGACAGGCTCTGCACATGCAAAACCCCTTAATAATCATGTACGAATGTTAACATGAACAGAAGCTAAACGAAACCTTTACTTTTGTTTAACGCTTTCTTTTCTTGACGCCTGCGCCATCGCGGCTAGGACATCAAATATGTAGCATATGAAGGGCATAGTGCATGCTGGTTTCTTTATGACAGTGTCAGAGCAACTCAATCGACGTATTTCAAAGGGGGAACTGATAGAAGACGCCGCGCAATTAAGAGCTGCTCAGGCCTTGGACAATTTATTAGGTCGTTTGCAAACGAGTAAAGCAAAGCCGTGGTTTTTCTCGCGCAAAGTTACACAGCCTAAAGGACTCTATTTATGGGGCGGAGTCGGACGCGGAAAATCAATGCTAATGGATTGGTTCTTTGAATCAGCAGAGTTGCCTGAAAAACAACGTGTTCATTTTCACGCCTTTATGCTCGATGTTCACGCGCAAATCGCGAAGCACCGAAAACTAAAAGAGGGCGATCCGATAAAGGCCGTGGCGAAAAATATCGCAAAAGACACGCAGCTTTTATGTTTTGATGAGTTTCATGTCACAGATATAACGGACGCAATGATACTCTCGCGCCTATTCGAGGCTTTGTGGAAGCGCGGGCTTGTTGTCGTTGCGACGTCGAATCGCCCGCCAAAGGATCTTTATCATAATGGTCTGAACCGACAGCTATTTCAGCCTTTCATCGATATGATGCCCAACCATTTGATAATTCATGAATTTGAAGGCGAGACTGATCATCGCTTGCGTCAGCTTAAATCAGCACCTGTTTACTATAGTCCGCTTGGCAAGCATGCTGATGAAGGGATAGAGGCTGCATGGCAGCGCCTCATCGGTGTGGCCGAGCCCCGCGAAACGATCCTGACCGTACAGGGGCGGGAGTTAATATTAAAACGAACGGCAGCGGGCGTCGCGCGCGCCAGTTTTGATAGGCTATGTAATAATAATTTGGGCCCAGCCGACTATCTGAGGCTCTCTCATGCTTTTCAGACATTAATATTAGAAAACGTACCAAAGCTCGGACCACATAATAGAAATGAAGCCAAACGTTTTGTCACGCTCATAGACGCGCTTTATGAAACGCGGACAAAACTCGTCATGAGCGCAGAGGTCGCGCCAAGCGAATTATATCTTAAAGGGGATGGGTCTTTCGAATTTGAGCGAACAGCCAGCCGCTTAATCGAAATGCGTAGCCATGATTATCTCGCTGAACGGCGTATTATGAGTCAGGAAACCACATAATCAGCTTGTCTATTTATCTCATTGCGACTCGCCGCCAACCCCGCTAAAGACCCCGTAAATTCAGCCATCCCAATAGGAGACTCCATGGCACGCGCTAAAATCGCCCTTATCGGCGCCGGTATGATCGGCGGCACACTTGCTCACATCGCAGCCCGCGAAGAACTCGGCGATATCGTCCTGTTTGATATTTTTGAAGGCACCGCCAAGGGGAAAGCCCTTGATTTGTCCGAAGCTGCGCCTGTCTTTGGCAAGGACTCTAATCTTAAAGGGACGGATGACTATGCCGATATCGCCGGCGCAGATGTTTGCATCATCACGGCGGGTTTCCCGCGTAAGCCAGGTATGGACCGCAAAGACCTTGTTGGTAAAAACCTAGGCGTCATTAAGCAGGTTGCCGAAGGTATTAAGCAACACGCGCCAAAGTCATTTGTTATTTGCATCACCAACCCGCTCGACGCGATGGTTTGGGCGCTACAGAAATTCTCTGGTCTACAGCCGCGCAAAGTTGTCGGCATGGCGGGTGTTCTCGATAGTGCCCGTTTTCGCTATTTCCTTGCGGACGAATTTAAATGCTCAGTCGAAGATGTTCACGCCTCTGTTCTAGGTGGCCACGGCGACACCATGGTGCCGCTGACACGCTATTCAACAGTGAACGGTGTGCCGCTTCCTGATCTGATTAAAATGAAATGGACAACACAAGAGCGTATTGATGCGATTGTTGAACGCACACGCAAAGGCGGCGGCGAAATCGTTGGCCTACTCGGTAATGGCTCAGCGTTTTATGCACCCGCTGAATCTGCTATTGAAATGGCGACATCATATTTGCGCGATAAAAAGCGTATCTTGCCTTGTGCGGTGCGGCTTTCTGGTCAAATCGCAGGCGTACGCGGCCTTTATGTTGGCGCTCCCGCTATGATTGGCGCTAAAGGCGTTGAAAAAGTGATGAATATTCGCCTTAAAAATGATGAGCGCGCTATGTTCATGAACTCCGTTGCCGCTGTTGAGAAAATCATCGCAGAGTGTCAGGAAATGGAGCCCGCTTTGAGAGATTAGTCCGGGGGACTAATATTTTCAATGCGCCGAAGCCCCTGCGTTTACCAAAACGGGGGGGATTAGGATAGTATAATATTTGAAGGTGGGCCTAGTAGCTCGCCTTTTTTATTTGTAGGAAAGGCTATGAAAACTATCCTTGAAACACCTCGTTCATCCTGGGCGAGGTTGATCCCGTCGCTGATTTCGAGCCTTCGGTAGAGTGCTGTGGTAGTAAAGAAGTCATGGCCGGACTTGGCGGCGGACCGGGTCCATTCGTGTGTATAGCTTTTATTTTGTCATTGACCGTGCCTCAAATGAATGGGTTGGGCGCAGGGCATTGGGCATTGGCCAGAGGTTAGCTGGATAATCCATTAAGATCATTGGCGCAAAGGTTATGCCAAAGAAGCCGCATACAGACTGCAGAAGCGCTTGGGTCCAAGCTGCTTTACTCCGTAGACCGCATACCCGCCATTTCCGAAGACCCGCATTTTGTTTATGGCCGAGATAAGGTATGAGATTCTTATGAAAACAACTTTAGAAACCACTCGTCTTATCCTTCGCCCAATCGATATGGAGGCCGATATAGATATGTGGCACGATATGATGACGGACGAAGAGACGGTACGATATATAGGTGGTCAAACCTTTACCCGAGCGCAGACATGGCGCTACATGGCCATGTGTCTGGGGCATCAGCAGGCACGTGGCTACGGATTTTTCTCTGTAATCGAAAAAGCGTCCGGTAGTTGGATTGGCCGTATTGGGCCTTGGTATCCAGAGGGGTGGGTCGCCCCTGAAATTGGCTGGGGTATTCACCGCAACTTTACGGGCCGAGGTTATGCCAAGGAAGCTGCTTCAGCTTGTCGCGATTATGTTTTTGAAGACTTAGGCTGGAATAGCGTGGTGCATATGATTGTTGAGGGCAATTTAGGGTCTGAAAAACTCGCTGAGGCGATTGGCTCTAAGCGATTGTATAAGGTCGAAGGTATATCTGGCGTGACAGATTTGCCCTCTTGGGTCTATGGCCAAGATAATCCAAATAAGGCGGCGCAATGAAACCAGATCTAGTCACCGAAGGTGAGTTTAAAGGCTGGAAAACATGGACATCCGAAGCTTTTGAGCATGACACGGCAGGGCCGTTTTATTTTAAAACGGATGAACAGGGTGCTGTTGCCGCCTTCCGCGCCAAGGCCAAACATATGAACCAAGGCGGCGTTGTTCATGGCGGCTGCTTGATGACTTTTGCGGATTTTTCGCTCTTTGCGATTGCTGCCGAAGAGTTAGGCGAGGGTGGTTATGGTTTAACCGTCGCTTTTACCAGTGAATTTCTCTCAGGCGCTAAAGAAGGTCAGCTTTTGGAGGCGCGCGGAGATGTCTTGCGAGCAGGTGGTTCCCTCATATTTGTACGCGGCCTTGTCACAGCAGATGGCGTACCTTGCCTGAATTTTTCGGGAACTCTGAAAAGACTTCGTCCGCGATAGGAGATGTCATGAACATGCGATTAATGAGTATGTTTTTAGCTTAAAAAGCATGTATCCGCTGTTGCGAGTCACATTCGAGGCGCTTATAGACATTATAAGTATGAGGCTCCACGATGCGGGGCCTCTTTTAATGAGCAGTCAGTGACGAAAGAGACTCCATGAATATCCATGAATATCAGGGCAAAGCAGTCCTTAAGGAAATCGGCGCGCCAGTGTCCAAAGGCATTGCCATTTTTAAAGCCTCGGAAGCAAAAGCTGCGGCAGAAGAATTAGGCGGCCCTCTTTGGGTCGTTAAGTCTCAAATCCATGCCGGTGGCCGCGGAAAAGGTAAATTTGTCGGCGCGCCAGCCGATGCCAAAGGCGGTGTACGCCTCGCATGGTCGGTGGATGAAGTTGTTGAAAATGCCGAAGCGATGCTTGGCGAATATCTTGTCACAGAGCAAACATCTGATGAAGGGAAGCAAGTCAATCGTCTTTATATTGAGGACGGCTCTGATATTGACCGCGAGCTTTATCTCTCAATCATCATTAACCGCGAAACGTCGCGTGTGTCTTTCATCGTCTCAACAGAAGGCGGTATGGATATTGAAGCTGTCGCGCATGACACACCTGAGAAAGTTATAAATTTTGACATTGATCCGGCGACAGGCTTCATGCCTCATCATGGCCGCGCCCTTGCTAAGGCGCTCGACCTTAAAGGCGATCTTGCCAAGCAAGCCAATAAGCTCGGCCGCACGTTATATAATGGGTTCCTCGCCAAAGACATGGCGATGCTAGAGATTAACCCGCTTATCGTGACCGAAGATCAGCGATTGCATTGCTTGGACGCGAAAATCAGTTTTGATGAGAACGCGCTTTACCGTCATAAAGACGTGCAAGAGCTTCGAGACATCACCGAAGAAGACCCTAAAGAAACAGAAGCGAAGAAATATGACCTGTCATATGTCGCGCTGGACGGTAATATTGGCTGTATGGTCAATGGCGCGGGTCTGGCGATGTCCACTATGGATATCATAAAGCTTTACGGCGCAGAGCCTGCTAACTTCCTTGACGTGGGCGGCGGCGCGACGAAAGAAAATATCGTTGCTGCCTTTAAAATCCTGACATCAGATTCAAAAGTTCAAGGCATTCTTATCAATATCTTTGGCGGCATCATGAAATGTGATGTTATCGCCCAAGGGACTGTTGACGCGGTCAAAGAAGTCGGCCTTGAAGTGCCGCTTGTCGTGCGTCTGGAAGGTACAAATGTCGATGCTGGTAAGAAAATTATTAATGAGTCCGGTTTGAATGTGATTGCGGCTGATGACCTCGATGATGCGGCGCAGAAGATCGTGAAGGCTGTTCAAGGTTAAGTAATGTCAGAATTGCTCATAAAACTATTGTCAATAATCGGGTTTATAGGTTTAGCACTTTTATTGGTACGTTTTTTCTTGGGGAACACGAAAGAGACAATGAGCACTTCAGTTAATATGCAAGAAGAAGCGCTAAGCGGTCAAAGAGATGCAATCGAAATGACGCGAGAAAGCTTAGAGCTGCAAAAAGAAACGCTCTCTGAAATGAGAGAAATTAAAAAATTATTGGAAAAGAGGTAGTCCTCACATGTCAGTATTAATAAACAAAGACACAAAAATCATTACGCAGGGTATGACGGGCAAAACTGGCACGTTCCATACGGAACAGGCCATTGCCTATCACGGCACCAAAATGGTTGCAGGCGTTACGCCGGGTAAAGGCGGGACGACACATATTGGACTTCCCAATTTTGACACGGTGGCCGAAGCGAAACATGTGACAGGCGCGACAGCTTCTGTGATCTATGTGCCCCCGCCCTTCGCGGCTGACTCTATCCTTGAGGCGATTGATGCTGAGATGGAACTTATCATTGCGATTACCGAGGGTATTCCTGTCTCTGACATGATCCCTGTTAAGCGCGCTTTGCAAGGCTCTAAATCCCGCCTTATCGGGCCGAATTGCCCGGGTGTTTTGACCCCAGAAGAGTGCAAAATCGGTATTATGCCGGGTAAAATTTTCAAAAAAGGTACCTGCGGTGTGGTTTCACGTTCTGGTACGCTGACTTACGAAGCGGTCTTCCAAACCACGCAGGTCGGCCTTGGTCAAACCACAGCGATTGGTATTGGCGGCGACCCGATTAACGGCACGAACTTTATCGATTGTCTTGAGCTGTTCCTTAATGATGACGACACAAAGCAAATCATCATGATTGGCGAAATTGGCGGCTCGGCCGAAGAAGAAGCGGCAGAATTTGTTGCGCATATGGCTAAAAAGGGCATCAAAAAGCCGATGGTTGGCTTTATTGCTGGCCGCACAGCGCCTCCAGGTCGGACTATGGGCCATGCCGGCGCGATTGTTAGCGGCGGTAAGGGCGGCGCAGAGGATAAGATTGCGGCGATGGAAAAAGCGGGTATCCGCGTTTCCGATAGTCCTGCAAAATTGGGCGTGACAATGATGGAAGTCCTTAAAGGTTAGCCGCGAGAGCTAATCTGGACGAAGCTGAAAGGCTCACACTATGGCTGACCCAAAGGCCAAATCAGGCGGTTCAAAGCCGCGCTCTGATTATAATCAATCAATGATTGATACGCTGTTCTTGGACGGCGCAAATGCGACCTATATAGAGCAAATTCAGGCACAATATGCCGCTAATCCCAATAGTGTCGATCCCAGCTGGCGTGCCTATTTCGCAAGCATTGGCGAAGAGGCGGCCAATGCTAAGAAAAATGCGGATGGGCCGTCATGGAAACGCAATGAATGGCCGCTGGAACCAAATGGAGAGCTAACCTCAGCGCTTACAGGGGATTGGGGCGCCGGTCAGCAAGAGGCGACGCAAAAGAAAGTTGCTGCACATATGAGCGGCGCGTCCTCTGAGGATGTTCAGCAAGCGACCAAAGATAGTCTGCGGGCCTTAATGCTTATACGGGCTTATCGTATGCGCGGACACATGATTGCCGACCTTGATCCTTTGAATTTGCAGAAAAATGAGCCGCATCCTGAGTTGGACCCCGCCTCTTACGGGTTTACTTCTGAGGACATGGACCGTGAGATTTTTATCGACGGCGTTTTGGGTTTGCAATCAGCAACTCTGACCCAAATTATGGAAATCCTACGCCGGACCTATTGTTCGACATTTGGTATTCAGTTCATGCATGTGTCTGACCCTGAAGAAAAAAGCTGGCTGCAACAGCGCATTGAGGGCCCAGATAAAGAAATCAGTTTTACCAAAGAAGGTCGCCGCTCAATTTTGCAAAAACTTATTGAGGGCGAAGCTTTCGAACAGCTTATCCATAAACGCTACCCTGGGACGAAACGTTTCGGGATTGATGGGGCCGAAAGCCTTTTGCCAGCGCTTGAGCAAATAATTAAACGCGGCGGGCAATTGGGGCTTAAGGATATCAATTTTGGTATGCCGCATCGCGGGCGCTTAAATGTCATGGCCGCTGTTATGCAAAAGCCTTATTCGGCGATTTTCTACGAGTTCTTAGGCGGGGTTGCGTCTGGCTCCGAAGAGCTGGGCTCTGGCGACGTAAAGTATCACTTGGGCGTATCCGATGACCGCGAATTTGATGGCAATAGCGTGCATCTTTCTCTCGCGCCCAACCCGTCCCATCTGGAAGTTGTTGCCCCCGTAGTTATGGGTAAAGCGCGCGCCAAACAGCAAATGGCGTCGGGAACCTACCAGTCACATAATCCAGAAGAAGTTATGGCGGTTATACTGCATGGTGATAGCGCCTTTGCGGGCCAAGGTATTGTCATGGAATGTTTCCAGATGAGCCAGCTAGTTGGTTATCGCACTGGCGGTACTTTGCATGTGATTGTGAATAATCAAATTGGATTTACGACCACCCCAGATGAATACCGCTCTGGCCAATATTGCTCTGATGTTGCCTTTATGGTCGAAGCTCCCGTTTTCCACGTCAATGGTGATGACCCAGAGGCGGTTGTTTTTGCGGCGCGTGTCGCCACCGAATATCGTCAGAAATTTGGTAAAGACGTTGTTCTCGATATTATTTGTTATCGCCGTTATGGACATAATGAAGGGGACGATCCATCCTTCACACAGCCGCTTATGTATCAGGCCATCGGCGGCAAAAAGACGACTCGCGAGATATATGCCGAGCGCCTTATTGCGCAGGGTGATTTAACGGCCGAGGAACATGAAAAAGACGTCGAGGCATTCTATAATGTCTTGGACAAAGAATTTGATAAAGCGAAATCTTATGAGTCCAAAGAACCTGATTGGCTTCAAGGTGTCTGGCAAGGCCTAACCCAACCCGATGAGAAAGATGACAAACGCCAAGGTGATACTTCTGTTGATATAGAGCATCTGAAATCAATCGGTGCCAAAATTACCTCTATCCCTAATTCCGTCAATATTCACAGAACGCTAAAACGCATCATCAAAGCCCGCGCTGAAAAAATTGCGTCCGGCGAAAATATTGATTGGGGTCTTGCGGAGCATTTGGCTTTTGGCACTTTAATCACAGAAGGCCATCCTGTGCGCTTATCAGGACAAGATTCTGAGCGCGGAACCTTTTCACAGCGCCAATCGAATTTCGTTGATCAGGTGGATGAGCATAAATATACACCGCTGAATAATCTCGACCCTGATCAGGAATATTATCAGGTCTTAAATTCGCACCTCTCTGAAGAAGCGGTTCTTGGATTTGAATATGGGTTTTCAGGCGCCGCGCCGCATGCCCTAACGATTTGGGAAGCGCAATTTGGTGATTTCGCCAATGGCGCGCAGGTCATGGTTGATCAATTTATTTCCTCGGCGGAACAAAAATGGCTACGCATGTCTGGCCTCGTTATGCTTCTGCCACATGGCTATGAAGGGCAGGGACCAGAACATAGTTCCGCGCGTTTGGAACGATATCTTCAAATGTGCGCCGAAGATAATATGCAAGTCACGAATATCTCAACGCCTGCTAATTATTTCCATGCTCTAAGACGTCAGGTGAAGCGTAGTTTCCGAAAGCCCCTAATTAATATGAGTCCAAAAAGCCTCCTGCGTCATAAGTTATGTGTTTCGACATTTGCAGAAATGGCAAAAGGGTCAGAATTTCATAGACTTCTTTGGGATGACGCGGAATATCGCCCAGAGGTTACAAAGGTTAATCTTGTCCCTGATAAAGAGATCAAGCGTGTCCTTATTTGCTCGGGTAAAGTCTATTATGATTTATTTGAAGAGCGTGAAAGACTTGGCCGCAATGATGTTTATTTGTTGCGTGTGGAACAGCTTTATCCTTTCCCAAGTAAGGCGGCAGAAACTGAACTGAAACGGTTTAAGAACGCCGACATGGTTTGGTGTCAGGAAGAACCAAAAAATATGGGAGCTTGGGCCTTTATTAATCCTTATCTGGAAGAAAGCCTTATCGCGATTAAAGCTAAACATACTCGCCCGAGATATGTAGGACGTCCTGCGGCGGCCTCGACGGCAACGGGTATTTCGGCTAAGCACAAAAAAGAGCAAAAAGCTGTCCTTGATGGCGCTTTCGCCAAAGAGTAATTGAACCAAAGAAAACGATATGACTGAAATTACGATTCCAAATGTAGGCGAAAGCGTTTCCGAGGTAACGATTGCGCAATGGTTCAAGCAAGTCGGCGATACTGTCAAGAAAGATGAGCCGCTAGTCGAATTAGAAACAGACAAAGCCGCGCAAGAATTAGTCTCACCCGAAGACGGAACCTTAGAGGAAATCCTCGTTGCCGAGGGCGATGTCGCGACGATTGGTCAGTTGATAGCGAAATTAGGTAGCGGCGCTGGAAAAGCAGCCAAACCTGTAAAAGAAAAGGTCGCTAAGGCACCAGGTGCAACATCGGGTGGAACATCGGTTAATATTGATGTGCCTAATGTCGGCGAGTCTGTTTCAGAAGTCACGATTGCGTCTTGGATGAAACAACCAGGTGACGCAGTAGCCAAAGACGAAGCCATTGTGGAGCTTGAAACCGATAAGGCGGCTCAAGAATTAGTCGCGCCTCAAGCTGGGGTTATGGGTGAACATCTTGTCGCCGAGGGCGATGTCGCTGCCGTGGGTCAAACTATCGCGACTTTATTGGCGGGTGCGTCCGGCGGCGCGGCTGTTTCTGCGCCAAAAGCAACGCCAAAGTCGAAAGCAGCCCCATCAGGCAAAGCGCCAATGCCAAGCGCTGACCGCGTGATTAAAGAAAACGGACTAGATGCATCCTCTATTACTGGAACAGGCAAAGATGGCCGTATCACGAAAGGTGATGCGCTTGCCGCTAAGGCTAATCCTGCGCCCGCCGTTAAAGCTCCCGCCGCGGTAGTCTCTGCACCTCGTGAATTAGGCCCGCGCGAAGAACGCGTGCGTATGTCCCGTATTCGGCAAACAATTGCGCGGCGTCTTAAGGATGCGCAAAATACGGCAGCGATGCTGACCACTTATAATGAAGCTGACATGAGCAACATCATGGAAATGCGCAAACAATATAAGGAAGTCTTCATCAAGAAACATGGCGTAAAACTCGGCTTTATGAGTTTCTTCGTCAAAGCCTGTGTGCAGGCCTTAAAAGATGTGCCTGCTGTTAATGCTGAAATTGATGGCACTGATATTATCTATAAGAATTATTACGACATAAGTATTGCTGTCGGTACGCCCAAGGGCCTTGTTGTTCCTGTGCTGCGCGGATGTGATGAGCTCTCATTAGGCGGAATTGAAAAGGGTATAGGCGCTTTAGGCGCGAAAGCGCGTGAAGGGCAGCTTTCGATGGATGATATGATGGGCGGGACATTTACTATTTCCAATGGGGGTGTTTATGGCTCGCTTATGAGTTCACCGATTTTGAACCCACCTCAAGTTGGTATTTTAGGCATGCACAAAATCGAAAAACGACCTGTGGTCATTGACGATCAAATTGTCATTCGTCCAATGATGTATTTGGCGCTGTCATATGACCATAGAATTGTTGATGGCAAAGAAGCGGTGACTTTCCTCGTTCGCGTGAAAGAGTGTCTGGAAGACCCAGAACGTCTATTGCTTGATCTCTAAAACACAACTTTAAGCGCTCTGGACATTCTGTAAATTTTCAGACTATTCTGTTCCCATAATCTCTGGGGAGGGAATTATGGTCGATTATATCGGACGACCAAAGTCGGCTTGGTGGTTCTGGGTAATAGCCGTGCTTGCACTATTATGGAATTTGATGGGAGTCGGGGCTTATCTTGGCGCGGCATTTGGCGGTGAAGAGGTTCTTATAGAGGCTTACGGCGCCGAAGGTGCACAGGTTATGATGGGCCGTCCTGCCTGGGCGACTGCCGCATTTGCTATCGCTGTATTTGGCGGGGCTTTAGGGTGCATCGCCTTGTTATTGCGCCGTTCCTGGGCTGTATGGCTTTTTGTTTTGTCATTTATAGGCGTCTTGGTTCAGAATCTATGGGGTTTTTTCTTATCGGACGCCGCAAAATACATGCTCGATTTTGATAAGATTATGGTGCCGATGATTATTGTGGTTGCTATATTTCTAATCTGGTTCGCCCGCCATATGACGGCCAAGGGTGTTTTACGTTAGATGGAACTCATAGGAGCGCATAATGGAGAATTTGAAAAAGAATACACCTTGGTGGTTTTGGGTGATTGGCATTATCTACCTTCTTTGGAGTTTTATTGGCTGTGGGGGCTATTTGGCCGAGCAATTGATGTCTGAGTCAGCTTATACCGAATCCTTTGGTGTAGAAATGGCTGGTCTGCGTGAACTCACGCCAAGTTGGGCGACCGCTGGATATGCCATTGGGGTTTGGGGCGGCCTTATTGGCGTTATTTTGTTGCTACTTAGAAGAAAACTATGCCTGCCTTTTTTCTACGCATCTTTTATTGGCGCTATTATCGGGTTTATGCCTTCAATATTTGATGAGCGTTTTAAAGTTGTATTAGGCGGCGGTGATTATGGTTTGATGATATTCATCTGGCTTGTATGTATTTTCATTATTTGGTTCGCCCGCAAGATGGTAAGCATGGGCCTACTTCGCTGAACTTTTGACGAAGCGCTGTTGACCTAAAAACCCGCCCCGCGTAGTGAGGCTTCATTGAAGTCACGCGGAGTTTTTCATGTCAGATCAATATGACGTCATCGTAATAGGCGGCGGTCCCGGTGGATATAATTGCGCTATTCGTAGCGGACAATTGGGCCTTAAGGTTCTTTGCGTTGAGACCCGCAAAACGCTCGGCGGCACTTGCTTAAATGTTGGCTGTATTCCGTCCAAGGCACTCCTACATTCAACTGAAATGCTTGAGACAGCGAATAAAGATTTTGCGGCTATGGGCCTAACCGGAGAGGTTGGTTTTGATCTTTCAAAAATGATGGGCGCGAAGGAAAAAACGGTGTCAGGTCTCACCGCTGGCATTGAGTTTTTGTTTAAGAAAAACAAAGTCGAACATATGAACGGCTATGGAAAAATTATCGACGCGAATACGGTTGATGTTGGTGGTAAAAAACTAAGCACGAAAAATATTGTAATTGCGACAGGTTCTGAGGTCGCGACACTTCCAAGTCTGGATATTGATGAAAAACATATTGTTTCATCTACTGGCGCGCTCGAGCTTAAATCAGTGCCTGAAAAACTGCTTGTCATTGGCGGCGGGGTTATCGGTTTAGAGCTAGGCTCGGTCTGGCGCAGACTGGGCTCTGAGGTCACTGTTGTTGAGTATCTGGATCACATCATGCCGGGTATGGACGCTGAAGTTCAAAAACAAGCGCTTCGTATTTTCAAAAAGCAAAAAATGAAGTTCGAACTCGGGCGTAAAGTCACTTCTGTCGAAAAATCAGGAAAATCTTTAAGCGTAAAAACCGAGGCCAGTGCAGGCGGTAAAGAAAAAGACATAGACGCCGATGTTGTGCTTGTCTGTATTGGCCGCCGTCCATTTACAAAAGACCTTGGACTAGAGGCGGTTGGCGTTAACATAGATAAGCGCGGCTTTATTGAAACGGATCACTTTAAAACAAGTGTTTCAGGTATCTACGCCGTTGGTGATTGTACCCACGGTCCTATGCTGGCCCACAAAGCTGAAGATGAAGGCGTGGCTGTAGCTGAAATTATCGCGGGTAAGGCGGGTCATGTGAATTATGATGTTATTCCGGGCGTTGTTTATACCGCGCCAGAAATTGCCAGTGTCGGCAAGACTGAGGAAGAACTAAAAGACTCTGGCACGCCTTATAAAAAGGGTAAATTTGCTTTTGCTGCAAATTCAAGAGCGCGCGCAAATCATCAAACAGATGGTTTTGTGAAAATCCTCGCCCATGCAGAGACAGATGAAATCTTAGGCGCGCATATGATTGGCGCACATGTTGGTGATTTAATTGCAGAGGTCGCATTAGCCATGGAATTCAAAGCAGCGTCAGAAGATATTGCGCGCACCTGCCATGCCCATCCGACGATCACAGAGGCCGTACGCCAAGCGGCTATGGATGTTGAAGGCTGGACGATGCAGTCTTAGGGGTTTGTCGCTTTTAAAAATCCAAACCTTCGGGCGTATCCCATCCTCGGCGTGAACAGGCAGCAATAACCGTATTACGAAGTAAGCAGGCAATTGTCATGGGGCCAACTCCGCCTGGCACGGGCGTCACGGATCCAGCAACAGAACGCACGGATTTATAATCAGCATCGCCAACGAGTCTCGTTTTACCTGGGTTCTTGATGCTTGGGACGCGGTTAATACCGACATCAATGACGCACGCACCGGGCTTGACCCATTCAGCTTTGACCATTTGCGGCCGGCCAACTGCGGGTACGAGGATATCCGCGCTGCGGCAAACCTCCTCAATGTTTTTGGTGCGGGAATGTACAATCGTAACCGTGCAGTTTTGCTCTAGGAATAGAAGCGCTGCCGGTTTTCCGACTAGGATGGAGCGCCCTAAAACAACACAATGTTTTCCAGTTAGGTCTCCCAGTTGGTCTTTGGCTAGCATGACGCAGCCCGTCGGCGTACAGGGGCGTAGTCCGGGTTTGCCTAAGGATAAACGTCCTGCTGAGCTTTCCGTGAGTCCGTCAACGTCTTTATCCGGATGAATCTCTTCGATAACACGATCAGAATTTAGCCCTTTGGGCAGGGGCAATTGGACTAATATTCCGTCAACTTCTGGGTCATTATTGAGAGTTCGGACAATCGCAACGACCTCTTCCTCGGATGCTGTGGCCGGTAGCTTGTGTTCGACTGACCTCATGCCGCATTCTTTCGTAAATTTGACTTTACTGCCGACATAGACTTGGCTTGCAGGGTCTTCCCCAACCAAAACAACAGCCAATGTCGGTTGTGATGGAAGGGCCTCAACCGCTGATTTGACACGGCCGCGAAGCCCTTCGGCATAAGCTCGGCCATCAATACGTGTTGCGCTCATGAGTTTTCCTTAAACCTAGTGTGATTTCTCTTTAAACTCATAATGAAAAGCAGGTTTTTGTTAAGCAAAAAGGCTATTAAATATCGTGATAGTTTAAGCCTATGATTAAGGGCATTTAACTAATTCAGTTGTAAAATAGCTTTATAGTTATAATACTGACTTTGACCAAAGAGGACTTCAATCATGGCGGTAAAGGCCACTACTCAAAGCCTGCAATGGCCTTTGCGCTTGCTAGCTATGGTGTTGTTAATGGCGCTCGCTTATTTGATTGTCAAAATTTTTATCACGCTGACTAATCCAGAAAGCCTGTGGCAAAATGAAAATATTTCATTATCGTCACCGACTACCATAACCCAAACATCTCGTAATTTTTCATTTACAAGCGATCCATTTAATAGCGCGAACGCAGATACTATAGTTGATGATGAGGTTATTAATCAGGATGTGCCTGAGACGACATTAAATTTGAAAATGACAGGACGTATTTCAGGCGAGCAAGGCAGCGCCATTTTGCGTACGTCTGATAATAAAGAAGCCGTTTATAAAGTTGGTGATGACGTTATTTCTGATGTCATTTTAAAAGCCGTTAACAAAGACTTTGTCGTTTTATCAGTCAATGGGCAATTACAGCGACTTACCTTTGAGCAGAATGAAGAGGGCAAGCTTTCAAGGCGGGAAATAGCTGTGTTGCAAGCGCCAAATTTACCCAGTTCTGGTTTGAATGAGGATATGTTTTCTTTGATGCAAAATATTAGCCTCCGCCGTTCGATGAAAAATGGCCGGCTGGAAGGTTATAAAGTCAAGTCAAATAGACCGAACCTGGATATTACCAAATTTGGGTTTGAAAAGGGCGATATTATTACGCAAATCAGTGGGACGAATATCACAAAAGGCCGCATAGATTTTTTAACACTCATGCAAGAAGCAGCGGAGCGAGGTCAGGTTGAACTTACGGTATTGCGTAATGGCCAGACCCAAAAAATTAGGCTAGGAAGCAATTAATGGAATTAAAGCATAAAATTCTGAGCTCCATAGCAATTGCAGCACTGACGTGCGGTGCTTTAAGCGCGCCAAGTTTTGCCGCGGGTGATCATCTGATTACAATGCAGCAGGCAGATATTCGTGCCTTTATCAATAATGTGTCTATTGTGACGGGTAAGACATTTATTGTGGACCCCCGTGTTCAGGGCAAAGTGACCATTTCTTCAGAGCAATCTCTCAGCCCAGGTGAAGTTTTTGAGGTCTTCAAAGATGTTATGCGGGTTCATGGCTATACTTTGGTTCGTACAGCGACTGGCGAGTACCGCATTACGCTTATACAAGGCGCGGCTCAAGATGCGCCTTTTACAACGGGTAATGGATATAATGGCCGCTTTGCCACAACGGTTATAAAATTATCCCAAACGGATGCCGCCGAAGCTGCGCGGTTGATTAAACCTGTCATGCACAGCCAAGGACAATTGACGGCTAACCCCGGCGGTAATGTTTTGGTTATTACCGATTTTCCTGAGAATTTGCGAAAAGCCCGTGAAATCATTTCCGCTATGGACGTAACTGATACTCAGATCGAGACATTCCGACTGACCAGTCTCTCGGCGATTGATGCTGAGGAAGCGTTGAAGGCGTTAGGCGGGCCTAAACCGGGATATAGAGTTGTCGCAATACCGGGAACCAATAGCCTTATCGTGGAAGGTAAATCCGCAGAAATTGCTAAATTGCGTCCTATCATATCTAGTATGGATGTCGGTAGTGCTTCTCCTCGCGGCGCCGTGAGTGTCGTGCCGCTGCGTTTTGCAAGCGGGGAAGCCATCATCGAACTTTTATCGACATTGCTTCCTGCCTTTGAACGCGAAGGACAACCCAAGCCGACCGTGGCCTATGAACAAGGCAGCAATACACTCGTCATTAGCGCAACGGGTGAGACTCAAGAAGCACTTGAACAGATTATCCGTCGCCTTGATGTCAGGCGGCCACAGGTATTGGTTGAAGCGATTATTGTAGAAATTTCTGATACAGCCGCGAAAGAACTCGGCGTCGAATTTGCGATTGCAGGCTTAAACGGAAATGCTGTACCTCTCCTATCTTCCAATTTTTCCCGCGCCGCGCCCAATATTTTGGGACTAGCTGGGGTTATTGCTGGCGGCCAAGATGGATTTGATGCCACTGAACAAGCTGCGGCGGTGAACTCTCTCGTTGGGCTTGACGGCGGCATTGCAGGTGTTGGCGGGATTGATGGCGATACGCTTTATAGTGTTGTAGTAAACGCGCTTGAGACAGATGAAGACACAAATATCCTGTCTATGCCGTTTGTGACCACACTTGATAATGTGCCAGCGACATTTCTTGTGGGACAAGAAATTCCAATTACAACAGGCGAAAGCCTCTTGGGGGCAGGGAACGGAAATATAAATCCGTTTCGAACCTTTGAGCGTCAAGAAGTTGGGATACAGCTTGATGTGCTTCCGCAGATTAGTGAAGGCGATGTTATTCGCTTGGAAATTAAGCAGGAAGTTTCATCTATTTCTGGGGCTTTGACATCTGTCGCTGGTGATTTTGTTACGAATAAGCGATCAATAGAGACAACTGTCCTTGCCAATAATAAAGAGATAATCGTGTTGGGCGGACTGCTTGAGGATGATGAAGAAATAAGTCTCTCTAAAGTCCCAATTTTGGGAGATATTCCTGTTTTGGGTAAAGCCTTCCAGTCCAAAGGAAAGTCGCGGGTCAAAACAAATTTAATGGTCTTCTTGCGGCCAACGATTATTCGTAATGCGTCTGATGCGCGTCCTTTAACGCAGCGCGGGCTAGACCGTATGCGCTACGAAGATATGCAGCAATCAGGCCGTGATTTCTCAAAAATTGACTCATTTTTAGATCAACCCCAAAATCCTCGGTTTTTAGGTAATCAATAAGGCCCATCTCGCGTCTTATGAAGAAACGTTCTCTTGTTTTAGTTTCTGCCTTGGGCGCTGCAATTGGGCTTGCGATGCAGCCGCCTTTGGCCTGGATAGCACCTCATATAATACCCGATGAATTAGGCCCTAATATCCGCTATTCTGGGACACTTTGGAATGGAACTGCGAGCAATGTTGATTACATTGGCATAGCCAAATTTAAGATTGACCCGAAACAGTTGATGAAAGACGGTCTTCCCCTCTCATTTCAAACATCATCAAATGCGATGCAATTATCGGGGAAAGCGTCAAAAACAAGATTAGAAGACCTGCGGTTTATAGGACAATTGGGCGGTCTGCCGACTAATGATGGCCGCCTTAAAGAGCTTGCGGGAGAGGTTATCATTCAGATTTCTAAGCTAACCTTTGACAAGGATTGCCAGTCTGCAATGGGGCAAGCGAGTACAGATTTTTTATCGCGTAATGCGACCCGCTGGCAGTGGCAAGGGCCGTTATTGTCTGGCCCTATCACATGTGATGGCGGTGATTTAATTGCCAATCTTTTAGGTTCAGATGTCGGGCAAACGATAAAAGCTGACTTGCGTATTGTCCCAGATGGTACTTACCGTGCCGACATCTCAGTTCGAACTTCTCAGCCTGAAGCGGGGGTAGTCTTACCGCTTTATGGCTTTGAAAATAGGAACGGTGAATTTCGCCTGACAGAACAAGGTAAATGGCGTTAAGGTAGGCTATGTATTTTGGCCGCCAAATTTTAACTCTTTCTCTCGCCCTTCTCATTTCGGGATGTGCTAGTCTTGGAACGAGTAAAGCTGAACCAGAACGCCGCGATGGCTTATCACCTCGTAACCTATCTGCCGGAGAGTGTGGTTTGTTCGTTTGGAAAGCGGATCAAGCCAAGAACTTTATTCTTTTTGCGGATGATAAAAGTGCTGCACTTTATCGTGATAGCCGCGAGGTTGCATTAACGCGCGCCCCAAATGACGACATTCCCAATAAGTTAAATTTTTTAGATTCAAGCGGTGAGGAAATTTCGCTTATCTTGCTTGATGCGCATAGTTTTCAAGACAGTACACGTTATAAGTCCGGGCGTTTGACAAGCAAAGATACAAACGGGTGGGACATTGTTACGCCTGTTGTCGGGCTTTATAGCTGCAAAACCTAACTAATTAAGGGCCACATAGGCGCTTGCGCTCCAAACCATAAATATACCAAAGGCCAAACACGGGCCAAAAGGGATTTTTCCTGAGCTGCGATAGTTTGGCATGACGGCTAAGATAATCCCGATAAGGCTCGCAATTAACACGATAAGCGGCAAGCCGCTCCAACCGCACCAAGCGCCTCCAGCGGCTAATAGTTTTGCATCACCACGGCCCAAACCTTCCTTGCCGCGTAAGGCTTTGAAACCTTTTTCGATAGCGACAAAGACCAGATAACCGATGGCGGCCCCAAGAATACTCGCCTTGATATCTGAGAGGACATAGCTTTGAATAAAACCCAAGATGATCAAGGGAATGGAAAGCTTATTAGGCAGACGAAATGTTTTAAAGTCCGTCCAGGCAAGGGATATTAAAAAGACGAAAAGACATAGGCCGAATAATAGATATGTGCCAAACGCGCTCATAAATAACCCTAAGCCTTTTCTCTTCTCATTCGCAAGACTTCCCGTCATAAGCGTCATAGAATCTAGCAGTCTTGAGTTTTATAGGAGAGGGCGATGGACGAATCCGACATCAATTTACTGCCTGATCCAGAGCGCGAAGAAAACCTCATTGCTAAAAAGCTTTCAAGCGCCGACGACCTCTCTGAATTATCGCAACTTCATCCCGCTGACTTTTCGGATCAATTTGAGCAGTTAACCACTGAACAGCGTGAGAGCTTAATTGAAGATATGCCCGCGCTTATTTCGGGGGAGGTCTTAGCAGAACTTGAAGATGAAGTCGTTGAAGATATTCTGCCGTTGCTTCCCTCAGATATGTTGGCCGATGCCATTACTGATCTGGATAATGATGACGCGATCCAGATATTTGAAGAAATGGAAGCTGGGCAACGGGCAGATGTTTTGCAAGCCTTGGAGCCAGATGACCGCGCCGCATTAGAGGCATCACTTAAATTTGACGATGAAACTATTGGCCGTCTGATGCAGCGCGAATTCGTGGCTGCCCCCGCCTTTTGGAGCGTTGGTGATACGATTGATCATATGCGCGGCGCAGGGGAAGACCTGCCAGAGCTCTTCTTTAACATCTATATTGTGGATGCTGCCTTTAAACCAATTGGCTATGTTCCGGTCTCACAGCTTTTGCGAAAGCCGCGCGATATTAGGCTCTCTGATATTGCAGGAGAAAAACTTGTCCTGATTTCGCAGGAGATGGACCAAGAAGAGGCCGCCTATTTATTTGAGAAATATAACCTCATTTCCGCGCCAGTTGTTGATGAAGCTGGGCGTCTTGTTGGGATGATGACCGTCGATGATATTATCGAAATTATTCAAGATGAGAATAAAGAAGACATGCTGGCTATGGCGGGTGTGTCGGATGCAGGTCTTACGGATACTGCGCTTACGACGGTGAAAGCACGCGCTCCATGGCTTTTTGTCAATTTACTCACGGCCATTTTAGCGTCTCTTGTCATTGCTCAATTTGATTTTGCAATTTCTAAAATTGTGTCTCTGGCCGTCTTGATGCCAATCGTGGCCTCAATGGGCGGAAATGCAGGAACGCAGGCTTTGGCTGTGGCGGTTAGAAACTTAACCGAACGTGATTTAACAAGCCAAACAGCATGGCGTGCTATTCGACGTGAGGGGATAGCCGCAATTTTGATAGGACTAATCTTCGCGGTCGCGTTAGCCATCATCACTTATATCTGGTTCAAGGATACGCAGCTCGCCTTGGTCGCTTTCATTGCCATGTTGATAAATCATATTTTTGCAGGACTTGCGGGTATTTTAGTTCCCCTAGGCCTTAAACGTTTTGGCGCAGACCCTGCCGTTGCCTCATCCGTCTTTGTCACGACTGTCACAGATATTGTGGGGTTCTTCGCGTTTTTAGGTTTTGCGGTCCTAATCTTACTTTAGTCGCGGCAAGAAAAAAGGGAGCTCAAGAGCTCCCGAAGGTATTAGGTGAATGGTGGGGTGTCTTCTAGAGAAGACATCACCTGTATTAACGAACAGGGTAAATTAAAGGTTAATATTAAGAATATTATTGAGATTTGATTCAGTTTTAGAGATAAATGCTCATCGTAAGGAGCAAAATATGCGTGAATATACAACTTTTGCTGAATTTTGGCCTTATTATTTGCAAGAGCATAGCCGTCCTGCGACGCGAGCTTGGCACTATGTGGGTACGTCTTTGGCGATATTAACCCTGTTGGCAGTCATTATTTCACAAAAATGGGTGTTTCTACCTCTAGCCTTTATATGTGGTTATTTCTTCGCTTGGGTCAGTCATGGTACAATTGAACGCAATAAACCGGCGACTTTTACATATCCACTCTGGTCTCTTGCGGCAGATTTTAAAATGCTGTTTTGTTTCCTTACGGGCCGAATGAACGCAGAGCTTTCAAAGGCGGGTGTACAACCCCTTCATTCGAAATAAAGTCGCAAATAAGCCTATTTGCCTACCAACTCACGAACGCGCCGTTTTAATTCGGTTAGTTCTACAGCGAACCAGTCATGGCGCTTTATCCATCCATTATTGCGCCAACTCGGATGTGGCATGGGCATGATGTCGGGGCCGTAATCACGCCAATGACGCACGGTCTCTGTGAGGTTTCTTTGTGCGCGCTCGCCTAAAACATGGGTCACAGCATACATACCGACGAGTAAGGTCAATTCGATATTGGGCAAGGCGGTTGTTAGCTTATCTTGCCAAAGAGGGGCGCATTCTTTGCGGGGGGGTAAGTCTCCGCCTTTTGAATCTTGGCCCGGAAAACAAAAACCCATTGGCGTGACCGCAAAGATATCTTCATTATAAAATTCATCTTCCGTTACACCAAGCCAGTCTCGTAGTCTTACGCCTGACGGGTCGGTAAAGGGCCGCCCGCTGGCATGAGCCAAGGTGCCGGGGGCTTGGCCAATAATTCGGATGCGGGCTTTGGAATTACCGCTGAGTACGGGATTGGGGGTTACAGGCAAGGGCTTTGCGGCATGCGCGCAGACTGTACAGTTTCTTATCTCAATTTTTAACGTCTCAATCATGGGCCGCCCTTTATGCGCAGTGACTGCACAAGACTACATCTTAGTAACGCTCTATCAACTATGTTTGGCCCATAGAAGGTTAAGTAATTTGGCAGGATTCGTGAGAATTTTCATACTGACAGTCTTAATATGGGCCGGACTAGGCTTTACTGCCTTCGCGCAGACCTTGACGTCTGTTTCATATTCTGGCTCTGAAATTGTTTTAAACTTTTCAAAACCCGTGAAATCACAAGTCTTTGCCATTGGCCAAGGCAAGCCGCGTATTGTGATTGATGTTCCAACAGGAGACGTCAATATTAACGGAAAAACGCTTAGAAAAGGCCCTTTGACCCTAGATGGGCAGGGAGGCGTTAAACGAATGCGCCTTGCGATGCGCGATAAAGGCATAAGAGTAGTTTTGGATTTGCAAGATAAAGCGAGTCTCAAAAGTCATAAACTCATGGGCAGTAATCTTGCCATACGTCTTAATTATAGCGGTCCCGAGACTCAAACCCGTCCAGCCGCTGTCTCAGGTCCCCGTTATTTCAAGAATTCTATCCCTTATCCTCGGCTTAAATCTAGTTCGCAAGCAGTTAAGCCGCCTCGTAAACCCGTTATTGTTATTGATCCTGGGCATGGTGGGCATGATCCGGGCGCAATTGGCGTTAAGGGAACGAAAGAAAAGGCAATTACAAGCGCCGCGGCCAAAGAGCTGCGTAAGCAATTACTGGCCACTGGACGCTATAGAGTTATGGTAACGCGCTCCCGTGATATTTATGTGGATCATGAAGAGCGTCTTCGTATTGCCCGCGCGGGCGGCGCTGACCTTTTCATCTCCATTCATGCGGACTCAGCAGGGAACAAAACAGCGCGAGGCGCATCGGTTTATACATTGGCAGACAGAGCCAAAAACCGCTCCAAACGCATTGTGAATAATCAGAACTGGATTATGGATGTTGACTTGGCAAAGCAAAGCGATCCTGTCGGCGATATTCTCGTTGATTTAGCCCAGCGCACAACAGAGACACAATCAGAGCAATTTGCTGATGTTTTGTTAAAGAATTTAGGCGGAACGACCCATCTCATTGGAAATTCACATCGCCGCGCGGGATATTTCGTGC
This sequence comes from uncultured Hellea sp., assembly GCA_938007935.1. Classification (GTDB taxonomy): domain Bacteria; phylum Pseudomonadota; class Alphaproteobacteria; order Caulobacterales; family Maricaulaceae; genus Hellea. Next base: position 63,306 of record CALLMD010000004.1, on the reverse strand, counting down.
TGCTCGCACCTGATGTGCCTGCTGTTTTGTTAGAACTTGGCTTTTTATCAAATGCTAAAGATGAAAAACTGCTAAATTCCAGCTCTCACCGTAAGAAAGTCTTGCGCTCGGTCACGCGCTCCATCAATAGCTATTTTGATAAACTTGAGCGTTAGGGCCCCTGTTCATCCAAGACAGAATCAGGGCAGAACTGACCTTAATTAGGCCATAAATATCTAGGACACGTCCGCACGTTACGATGAAATCTTTTTGGAACATATTTAAATGGCTCTTAGCCATTGGCGGCGTTTTGGGTCTCATCCTGCTCGTGGCTTTATTTGTTTTCGTCGTAAAGGCGACGAAAGACCTTCCCAGCGTGGAAACTTTGGCGGAATATCGCCCGCCGGTCATGTCTCGCGTTCATGCAGGTGATGGCAAACTTATTTCAGAATTTAGAACTGAAGCTCGCGTCTTCGTTCCTATCGAAACGGTGCCTAAGCAATTGCAACATGCTTTTGTTGCGGCTGAGGATAAGCGTTTTTACGAACATAACGGGTTTGATGAAAGAGGTTTTGCTAGGGCAATGATTGCTAATATCGGGCATGTTTTACGCAAAGAACGTCTTGAAGGTGGCTCCACCTTAACGCAGCAAGTGGCTAAAAACTTCCTTGTCGGGAATGAGAGAAATGTTACGCGGAAAGTGCGCGAAGTCGTCATTGCGGGCCGTATTGAAAAAGCGCTTGATAAAGACCAAATTTTAGAACTCTATTTAAATGAAATCTATTTTGGACGCGGTGCATATGGCGTTGCCGCAGCTTCACTGAATTATTTTGGTAAGCCGATGAAAGACTTGTCCCTTGATCAAATCGCTTATCTTGCCGTGTTACCTAAAGCGCCGAGTAATTATCAGGTCGGTGATCCAGACAAAAAAGCCCGCGCGCTTAGTCGCCGAAATTATGTACTTAACCGAATGATTGAAGATAAATATGCGGATAAGCGGTCGGCTGAGGCGGCAAAAGAGATGGATATTGTCGTCACTAAACGCTTTGAAGGCGATGAATATCTTGCCGCGGAATATTTTGTCGAAGAAGCGCGAAAGCAGATTTACAAGCTTTATGGCAAGGACGAACTTTATTCTGGCGGCCTTTCAATCCGTACGACATTAGATACACGCCTTCAGCTCGCCGCCCGCAAAGCGCTTCGAGACGGCTTAGAGGCTTTTGACCGTCGTCATGGTTATCGTGGCCCGCTTGCTAATTTTGATAGTTTTGATGATTGGAAAAAACGTCTTGCTGAATATGACGCGCCCAAGGATATTGGGGATTGGCGCGTCGCCCTTGTGCTGAAAACAAGCGATAAAGTCGCTGAGCTTGGTTTTGTTGATGAGCAAACACGGACGGATGAAGATGAAGATGAGCTTGCAAAAGAGGCTGCAAACGCAGCTAAAAAAGGCACACTAAATGTTGCTGATATCGCTTGGGCCGCAAAAGCCCTTGCCAAGGGGGAAGTTGGCGCGAAACCAAAAAAGATGACCGACGCGGTCTCAACAGGCGACATAATTTTGGTCCAAAGAAAACCAAAGTCGAAATCTAAAACTGAATATAATTTGCGGCAAGTGCCAAAGGTCAATGGCGGCATTATTGCTATGGACCCGCATACGGGCCGCGTTTTATCGCTTGTTGGTGGGTATAGTTTTGAACAAAGCCAGTTTAACCGTGTAACCCAAGCGAAACGCCAACCGGGCTCAGCCTTTAAGCCTTTTGTCTATGCTGCGGCATTGGATAATGGTTTCACACCATCAAGTCAGGTGCTTGATGCTCCTTTTGTGATTGAGCGCCAAGATGTTGAATGTGAAGAAAATGAAGTAGGGGCTTTGGAACTGCGGGGCGTACAAGAAGATGGACAGCTTGAGCCTCCACGGGAGAGCGGCGAGCCTTTTGAGCGAGAAGGTGAAGCTGCGGAAGAAGATGAATGTGAACGCTTTTATAAACCTTCTAACTACAATACAGGTAAGTTCTACGGCTTAAGTACATTACGCCTAGGATTAGAGAAATCGCGTAACGCGATGACAGTACGCTTGGCCAATGATATCGGCATGATGCCCGTAAATGAATATGGCCGCCGTTTCGGAATCTATGATGAGACCAAACCTGAACTGGCTTGGGCGCTTGGCGCAGGTGAAACGACATTATTAAGATTGGCGAGTGCATATTCAACGCTGGTCAATGGCGGTAAGGCTGTAACTCCGACAATATTAGACCGCGTTCAAGATGGGCAAGGTAAAACGATTTTCGTCCATGAGAATAAAATCTGCGAAGAGTGTCAGCAAGATGAGTATTTAGGAAATTCTCCGCCAGAGCTACCAGATGACAGAGACGTGGTGATTGACCCCGTCACAGCCTATCAAGTGACGTTCATGCTTAAAGGCGTGGTTGATAACGGTACAGGCCGCAAAATTGCTGTCCTTGGGCGGCCTATGGCGGGTAAAACAGGTACAACTAATGACTCCCTTGATAACTGGTTTATGGGGTTCTCACCTGATCTTGTCGCGGGTGTCTATGTAGGGATGGATAATCCAGAACAAATGGGCCGCGAAACAGGAAGTTCCTCTGCCGCGCCCATATTTAGGGATTTCATGCGCGAAGCTTTGAAGTCCAAACCGAAAGTTCCGTTCCGCATTCCTGAGGGCGTTACGCTATCACCTGTCAACCGAGATACAGGTGAACCATCTTATATTGGCGCGCCAAACTTTATCTTGGAGGCGTTTAGACCAGGGACAGAGCCGCGTATTGGGGAGCTTAAATCAAACATCCGTGTAGGTAGTGGCTCAGATAGCTTTGGGTCATATAATTATGATTTTGACGGTGGAGATGACGCGGAAGAGAGTCTCGAAAGTATTATCGAGACTGAGGAAGGTCAGCAAAGCGCTATGTTGGAAGAAAGCTCTGAAGAAAGTACAGAAACAGATACGACTGAAGAAAAATCGACATCAGAGATTCAAGATGAAGCGAGTGGCGTCGTCGAAGAGGGGGCATCTGAAGAAGACCTTGTGCAGCAATCTAATGACGATAAAGTTGCCGTAGATAACGAAACCCCCGAACTAAATCCGGCCATAGATACGCCGACACAAACAGAATCGCCTGTTCCTCCACAACCAGAAAAAGAGCCAGAACAAGCGCCAGCAGAAGAGGAAGAAGACCTAGATGATGGTCTTTATTAAACGATTTTATGCGGGCTGATATTCTACAAATGAAAGACGAAATAGAGCAGTCAATCGCGCTGCTAAGGAGGCGTCTTTGACTGGGAGCCTGCAGAACATCGTCTTGCAGAACTAAATGCTCTAAGCGAAAATCCAAGCTTTTGGGATAACCCCCAAAAAGCTCAAAAACTCATGCAGGAACGCTCTCGTCTAGAAAGCTCATTTGAGAGTATTGCAGAGCTGACGAAGGATTTAGACGAAAATATTGAACTCGCTGAACTTGCTGAAATGGATAATGATCAAGAGCTTTTGGAGGCTGCTGCAAAGGCGCTTTTAAGTGTCAAAGAAAAAGCGGGAAAAGCTGAACTTGAGGCGCTTTTATCCGGCGAGGCAGATGGTAATGATTGTTACGTGGAAATCCATCCAGGGGCAGGCGGGACAGAAGCTCAGGACTGGGCAGAAATGTTGCTACGTATGTATACGCGCTGGGCACAAGCGCATGGTAAAAAGGTCGAAGTCCTTGAAGAGCAATCGGGAGATGAAGCCGGCATTAAGTCTGCGACTATCCGTGTTAAGGGGCACAATTCCTTTGGCTGGCTAAAGACAGAGTCTGGGGTTCATCGGCTTGTGAGAATTTCACCTTATGATTCCAGTGCGCGGCGGCATACAAGTTTTGCATCAGTCTGGGTGTATCCTGAAATTGATGATACCATCGACATTGATATCAACGAATCTGATTGCCGAATTGATACTTATAGAGCCTCGGGCGCTGGTGGGCAGCATATCAATAAAACAGATTCAGCCGTCCGCATTACGCACGAACCCACTGGCATAGTTGTGCAATGTCAGGCAGATCGCTCACAACATAAAAACAGATCGCTTGCCTGGGATATGCTTCGCTCCCGCCTCTATGAGGCGGAAATGCAAAAGCGTGAAGCCGAGGCACAAGAGCTTGCCGATAACAAATCAGAAATTGGTTGGGGCCACCAAATACGGTCATATGTCTTGCAGCCTTATCAGCTTGTGAAAGATTTACGAACAAATGTTGAAACGTCTGACACATCAGGCGTGCTAGATGGTGATTTGGATCAATTTATGGCAGCCGCACTTAGTGCGCGGCTTGAGCCATCTAAGTAATTTAAGTTAAACTTTAGCCTGACTTTGCAGACTTGGCCGGTGCAGCCCCAGTTTTGCGTGTGCATTTCCCATCAAAGAAGGCACCATTCGCAATCATCAACTGGTCTTGGACCAAATCCGCTTGGACATTCGCAGTTTCTGATAAATCAACTGAGTTTGCATCAACCTTACCCGTTACTTTGCCGCGAATATGAACTGTTGAAGCTGCAATTTTTCCGTTTACAGCACCTTGCTCACCAATCGTTACATTTCCAGCCTTGATATTGCCATCAAGGCGCCCATCAATTTGTACATCACCATCCGTTTTTATGTCGCCTGTGATAAGCAAATCACTACCTAAAATAGAAGGCGCTCCAGCTGATGTGCGTGGCCCGCTTGATTTTTTTGGTGCGGATTCCGGCGCAGCAGGAACTGACGGTGAATTAGTTTTACTGAACATATCGTCCTGCCTTTAAAAACTTGTCTGGGTCGTAGACACGACCCTGAAAATGTATTTCATAATGAAGGTGGGTTGCGGTGCTACGTCCAGTCGAACCCATCCCGCCAATCTTATCGCCTTTTTTTACAACTTGTCCACGCTTAACGTTGAGTTTGTGCAAATGCCCATAACGCGTGACAAATCCATGTCCATGATCAATTTCCACAGAACGACCATAGCCCCCATTTCTACCTGCAAAAATAACTTTACCATCAGCTGTTGCAACAATCGGTGTTTGGCGTTGGCCACCAAAATCTAGGCCTTCATGGAAGGTTGGGCGCTTTGTGAAAGGATCTTTACGTAGCCCATAAGAACTTGTTCTGTAAGTTTCAACACCGACTGGGTGACCGAAAGGAACGGATAGCAAAGCATTGTCCAAAGCTTCAGCCTCAGCGACTCGAGCTTTGATACTGGCGACTCTAGATCCAAAACTTCCTTCACTCGGAACATCTACTTCATCCCCAAGGTCAACAAAGAGGCCGCCTTTGCCGAAAGGACTCTCTTTTAGAACCGTATCAACTTTGAGTTCCGTAGAATTGATGATTGCTCTATTGCGTTCAATTCTATCGAGAGTGTCTATTTCGGCAGAGACAAGAAAGGCGTTTTGGGTATCATCCAAGTTATTCAATGATCTGTCGAATTCCATCCCAAGATCAAGGCTAGCCTTTTGAACTAGAGTTTTACGGGCGGTTCGAGGAATATTATCGCGAATGGTTGGAGCCATCAGAACACGGCTTCCTGCATATTTCGTAGTCTCAAGATTTGGTGATAATGTTGTCGCTGGCCCTGTTTTTAAAATTTGAGAGATTGTCTGGTGTTTTTCTTCGAAGTTCTTGGCCATTTGTTCGAAGTTTTGACGTTGCTCTGTTAGCATGAGTCGCGCATTGTTCTCTTTGGCCTGAGCATCTGCGAGAAGGCGCTCATATTTTGCCTCGACTCGTTTGATCTCTTTTGACGGTGCCCGCATGGGGTTATGTCCCCATAGCAGATTAAACATTGTGAAAACACACCACAAAGCAATGACGGACGCGCCGCCGACTATAGCCATCTGTGTCTTTGTCCCAAAGACGTAGTATTTAACTTCGCCGCCGGAACGCAGATATAGTTGGCGTTCTGGGAAATGCTGGAGGATTTGCTTGCGCAATTCCCCAAAAACGTCGTTTATCATGGATCCCCGTCCGATAATATTGTTGTTGCCTTACACCATAAACTTAATAAAAGATTCAAGTTAAATTAGGCATTTTTTACTTATTTTCTCCTAATAACTGAAAATGTGTCCATAATTTCATGCTAAAGGCATGTAGAAGCCCTGTTTTAGGCCTGCTAATGTTCGTGCTTGGACGTTAAAAGGTGGTTTTAGCTGGCCTTTGTAATATTCTTTAACAAGACTTTGAAAATAACTCTCAGCACTTCTGGACTTAGATTCGGCTAATTTAAGAAACCATTTGGCGCCGATGGCGACATGATTGATTTCATCATTATAGATAGTTTTAAGAATATCAGCACTTTCTAAGTCCCCGACTTTATTCAATTTTTCAATCATGTCGGGGGTAACATCCAACCCCCGCGCTTCAAGAACCATCGGCGCAATGGCCATACGCGCTGCGAAATTATCTTTTGTCTTAAGGGCGGCTTCCCATAGTCCGTTATGCGCACTCAAATCTCCATATTTTATGCCCAATGCTCTAAGGCGGGTTTCGATCAACATGAAGTGGCGAGCCTCATCATGGCACACTGAAATCCAATCCGCGATAAACGATATGCGGGAAGACTCTTCAATTTTAGCATGATGCGCAAATCGAAGGATCATGTCTGCGGCCAAATCAATGGCGTTAAACTCAATATGTGCAACCGCATGTAATAGGGCGGCGCGCCCCGCGTTGGAGCCTAATCTGCGCCGAGGAACGTTAGATGGAGACACAAGTTTTGGCTGTGCAGGACGTCCTGGATGATCTGGGGGAGCCGTGATGGGTGTTCCAATATCTTTATTCTCTTCCCATTGCTGTGCAAGGTAGTTGGCAGCGCCCACTTTTTTAGCAACGCTATCTGCCTTTAATACATTTAAGGCGTTTTCAGTGGCGCCCATTAAGTTGTAGCGTGCTGCTTCAATGCATCTAGGACTGTCTGGACATGTTCTTTTACACGGACTTTTCGCCAAATTTTTAGAATTTTACCATCAGGCCCAATGAGATATGTCGCACGCTCAATGCCCATATATTTTTTACCGTACATGTTTTTCTCAACCCAGACGCCGTAATTTTCTATCATTTTGCCATCTTCGTCCGATCCCAAGCGGATCGTAAGTTCGTGCTTGGCGATGAATTTGTCATGCTTTGCGGCGGTATCCTTTGAAATACCCAATATATCAGCACCTAGCTTGTTAAAATCAGCTTTGCTTTCACTGAATCCTATGGCCTCTTTCGTACAACCTGGCGTGTCATCCTTTGGGTAAAAATAAAGAACAAGAAACCGTCCCTTATAGTCAGATAAGGACACGCTGCCTCCGCCATCTGAAGGCATGGAAAAGTTTGGTGCTTTGTCGCCGATTGAAAGTGTCATAAGTGTCCTGCTAGCTAATCGTTAAACATCAGTAATTTGTGCATGTTGATAGGGATTTTTAAGATTTCATCGCCTATGCAGCACATATTCTATGACTGAAGTTGTTAGCCATCGCAAGACGTTGACAGATCGTTTTTTTAAAGCGCTCTCGCCTAAGACTGTGGACGATGAAACAACAACGAAAATTCAATGGCAGAAATTCCCGCAGTTCATTGCCTATAGACTATTCAGACTATCAGGAGAATTGACAGCTATTGTTCTAGGTGTTGCTTGTCTGTGGTTTGGTGCCCTTAATAGCTTAATGGCGCGCCAGTCAGTCGACATTACTGGTCTTAAACCAAATGCACAAATGTGGTTTTCTCAAGCCTTTAATGGCTCTGATGCCCAAATTGGAGATATGAGTTTAAGCTGGCTGTCAGCGTCCAATACTATTCTTTTTGAAGCTACAGATGTTTTAGTGACCGATGAAAATGGTGCTAAGATTGAAACTATCCCCCGACTGCAAACTGAAATTCCTATGCGATCTGCATCCAAAGGGAACATGATGCCTAGACGAGTCATAATTGATGGCGGGACTGTCACATGGCTACGAAGCAATAGCGGAAATGTTGTCGCAGGATTAGGGGCACCTAATACAGTTGGAAAGCTTGGGCCTGTTTGGAGAGGGGCAAGTCAAACAAATCAAAGAGCCGATATGAGCGAGGTTGAAACTGTAACAATAACCAATGCAACAGCTTATATTATTGATGACTCAGATGGCCTTGAGCTTACGCTACGAGATACCGATATTGATTTTAGTCAAACCATAGAAGGCGTGGAAATTGATCTGACATCTAACTTACAAAAAGAAGCCGTCAATATTCCGTTGAAGCTGAAGTTTAAAACGAGTTCTGATCTTAAAGATTATACGGTTGATATTACGACATCAGGCCTAAATCCATCATTCTTTTCGCCCAAAAGAGGCCGCTATTCTGGACTTAAAGGCTTTGATACTGCGCTGGATATAAAAGCAAATCTTGAAGTTGATCGTGAGCTCGGACTTCAAATAGCGGATGTTGACATTAAGGCAGGTCAAGGACGCGTAAAATTTGGTGAGTTTGAAACAGATTTTGACGGGGCAAATCTAGCGGCGTTGCTGTCGGCTGAATCGCAAGATATGGAAATTACCAGCATAGGCCTGAACTCAAATAAGGTCTCCTTTTCAGGGGCAGGAACGCTAAGTGAATTGGGGGCCATGACAGATGGAAATATAAATAGCTCGCCCATATTCGATTTAGCTTTTGAGAATGTTAGAATTGACAGAACGCCAAGTTTGCCAGCGCCTTTTAATTTTCCAAACATGGATTTATCAGGCCGTTTGGATCTTGACGCAAGACGGTTGGAGCTTGACCGCTTACGGGTAAATCTAGGCCATTATGAGTATGATTTAGCGGGATCTCTGGTTCAAAATGAAGACGGTGACTGGAACAATATTACTCTTAAAGGCCGTGCAAATGGAGTGCTGACTCCGAATGATTTGCTCTCTATTTGGCCAGTAAATTTTGCCAAGGGCGCCCGTGACTGGATTGAACGCTCAGTTCTGAAAGCGTCATTAAAAAACCTAGTATTCGATGCCGTATTTGATGAAGACGCGTTGCGAAGCGGTATTCCGCAAAATGAAGATTTAACGCTGACATTTGATATAACAGATGCGGACGTCAAATATATATCGACCATGACGCCTTATACTAACGTCGCTGGTAAGGGCATCTTGCGCGGAAATAGCGCGCGTTTTGATGCCGTTGGAGGGAATATTGGAAATTTAAGTCTTACCCAAGCTGTAGCTGATATCCCGCGATTGCAGCCTAAAGGCGGTGATTTAAATATTAGCCTAAATGGCAATGGAACAACCGCGGACATGCTTGCTTTGATTGACCAAAAGCCATTTGAGTATCCATCGCAATTTGGTGTGGTTCCAACAAGTTTTGGCGGCATGGGCGAAATTGACATGATCATTAAACGTCCACTTTTGGTTTATTTCGATAGGGACCGCATTGAGTATAGTGTGTCTGGTAAGTTCACCGATGTGACAGCACCAATCGGATTGGGCTCGAATAAGATGAAAAATGGTCATGTCACCGTGACCGCAGATAAAAATGGTATGACCATTAAAGGCCCCGTAGATATCGGGCCGTGGAAAACTGATCTTAATTGGCGCAAGAAATTTGATTTTGGAAAAACGCCAACTCGCTATCAGGTGATAGGTAATATGGACAGGGACACGCTTGATGGTTTTGGGATTGGATTTAGAGAATATTTCGAAGGCGATATTGCCATAAAACTTGACGCATTAGGCAATGGACTAGACCTCACATCGGCAGAGATTTCCGCTGACTTAACTAATACAGCTATTCAATTCGGAGATTATTGGGGTAAATCGAAAGGCAGCCCCGGTGCGTTTAAGGGGCAGTTAAGGCGTCAAATCGACGGGGCAATTCAGTTTGAAAAAATGAATATAAATGCCCCCGGTCTTGATATTGCGGGGCGGGTGGCATTCGCAGAGAATTTTAAGCTTGTCGAAATGGATTTATCAACAACAAAAGTTCTCGGCCTGATAGATGCCGCAGTAAAAATGAAACCCGATGAGCTCAATGAAAAACTCTCTGTTTTTGTGACTGGCGATTATTTGGATATATCTGATTTTGTGTCAAATGCATTGTCAAGTGGTCAGGGTGGTGTTGATGTGCCCATCTTGCTTACGGCTGCCTTGAAAAAATTAGCTTTAAAAGAAAATTACATTGTAGAGGATGCCAATGTTTTATTCTCTCATAATGGCGTTGGCATAACAAATGCGCGCCTTGCTGCGACGACAAATCGTGGCCCGTTGAAATTACAGATGCGCTCTTATGAGAAAGGCCAATCTCGGAAAATTGATGTTAGCATTCCCGATGCTTCTGTGGCCGCGAACGCATTTTTAGGGCTGGAGAGTATCGAAGGCGGGCATTTGCAAATCGCGGCTGAATTACCTCCAATCGGACAATCAGGCGCGCTAATGGGGGTTGCTGAAATTGATAAATTTAAGCTTATTCGCGCCCCCATTCTTGCTCAAATGTTATCAATTGGCTCCCTGACGGGCATGGTTGATACGCTGAGCGGTGAAGGGTTGAGCTTTAACACATTTTACGTCCCATTTGTATATCGCGAAGGTGAAGTTAACATCCGGAACGCGCGCGTGTCAGGTCCTGCACTTGGGATGACAGGCGACGGTGAAATCAGGTTCAAAGACCGCCTTGTCGATATTGATGGAACATTAGTGCCTGCCTATACGGCAAATTCATTGCTTGGCGATATACCTGTTTTAGGCAGCATTCTTGTCGGTAAAAAAGGGGAAGGTATTTTTGCGCTTAGTTACACGGTTCAAGGCGAATTTGATCAGGCACAAGTCGCTGTAAACCCGCTTTCGGCTCTAACACCTGGATTTTTAAGAGGTATCTTTAAGCCAAAGCGTGAAAAATTACCGGAAGATGTTATGGCGGATATTAGGGCCGTCAGTCCTAATTAGACGCCCGAATTAAACAGCTTTCAGAAGTGCGTGTTTTTTCTTGCCTACAGAGATTTTTACAACGCCCTCGATAATGTCTACCGCTTCAATCACTTGCTCATGAGTGGTCACTTTCACATCATTAATTTTAAGCGCGCCGCCTTTGATATGACGGCGTGCTTCACCGTTTGAAGACGCCAGGCCGAGCAGAACTGTCGCGGCCAAGATACCCATGCCTGTGAGCTCATCGCTTACGACATCCATCGTGGGCAGACCTTCAGCGGTTCCGCCTTTTTCAAATGTTTCAAGGGCGGTTGCTTCAGCTGCTTTTGCGGCCGCTTCGCCGTGAAGCATGGCTGTGGCTTCATTGGCTAGGCGTACTTTGGCCGTATTAATATCAGCCCCTTCCATGGCCTCATAATTTACTATTTCGTCAAGTGGAAGGTCTGTGAATAATTTCATGAAACGGCCAACATCGGCGTCATCAGTATTACGCCAAAATTGCCAATATTCATAAGGGCTCCGAAAGTAATTTTCGCCAAAACTTGGATCAGAATTAAGCCAGACTGCGCCGTCCGCTGTCTTACCCATTTTGCCGCCAGATGCCGTTGTAATGAGCGGCGTGGTGAAACCAAAACAATCCGCATTTTCCATGCGGCGGGATAAATCTACACCTGTTGTGATATTGCCCCATTGATCAGAGCCGCCAAGCTGTAATGTACAGCCATAACGGCGATTAAGTTCTACGAAATCATAACTTTGTAGAAGCGGGTAATTAAATTCCAAAAACGTCATAGGGAGTTCATTTTCCAAGCGCCGCTTGACGGTGTCCATCGCAATCATGCGGTTAACCGTGAAGAGCTTGCCAACATCACGCAGAAATTCAATATAACCCAAAGCGTCTAGCCAGTCAGAATTATCAGCTAAAATCGCGCCATTTGGACCATCAAAATCAATGAACTTCGCGAAGACTTGTTTGATGCCATTCTTATTTTTTTCAATCAGATCATTTGTCAAAATTGGACGAGATTTATCTTTGTCGGAGGGGTCGCCAATTTTAGTTGTTCCGCCGCCCAGAAGAACGATTGGACGTCCGCCCGCGCGTTGTAAGTGACGTAGCATCATTATTTGTACAAGAGAGCCTACATGTAAGCTGGGCGCCGTACAATCGAAGCCAATATATCCTGTGACAACGCCATCAGCGGCGGCTTTATCCAAGCCCTTTTCGTCTGTGCACTGATAGAGAAAACCACGCTCTACGAGGGTGGTCATCAATTCGGATTGGTATTTCGTCACGACTCATGCCTATTTAATATTGAATTTGTGCTTCTAGCAGGGCCAATATCTGTGTCAAAGGATTAGCAGTGAGCAGCATAAAGTATATAGCTATAGGACTGATGAGCGGCACCTCGCTTGATGGAGTCGATGCGGCCTTTTTGGAAACAGATGGACAATCGATTGGACGTTTCGGCCCAAACCTATGCCTCGAATATAGCACGGCAGACAGGCAGCTATTGCAAGGCGTAACGCAGGACGCTCTGAAATGGAAATTTAGAGGCCCAAGGCCCAAGAGTTTCGCCGCGGCAGAAGACGTTATTCACAAAATTCATACCAAAGCGGTGAAGCAATTATGCCTAGCGAACCCAGACTGGGCTAAAGAGTTATCCATAATCGGTTTCCACGGGCAAACGGTTGTGCATCAACCGCCAATGGGCGGAAAAAAAGGGCAGACACTGCAGCTCGGCGGTGGTCATGCTCTTGCAAGCGCTTTAGGAATGCCTGTCTATTATGATTTTCGCACAGCCGATATGGCGGCGGGCGGGCAGGGCGCGCCTTTAGCCCCCATATATCATCAAGCGCTAGCGTCTTATTCAAATCTTTCATTGCCAGTGGCCGTGCTTAATCTTGGCGGGGTAGGAAATGTCACGGTTCTTTCAGCAAGGGGTGAATTAATCGCCTCAGATACTGGTCCTGGTAATGGCCCTCTTGATAGTTGGATTGCGTATAAGGGACTTGGAAAATTTGATCCAGATGGGCGTTATGCCTTGGCGGGAACGCCAAAATTTGAACGTGTTGGCCAGTGGCTGAAGAAAGGATTCTTTCAATCGTCTGTACCTCGCTCTGCGGACCGTTTTGACTTTGATGTGCTCAGCGACATGAAAGGACTATCAGCCGAGGACGGTGCCGCGACCTTGGCGGCATTTACGGCGCTTTCTGTGCTTCAAACTGTGAACGCGATGGGCCAGACGCCCGAAGTTTTAATCGTGTGCGGAGGTGGGCGTCATAATAAGGCGATGATGCGGATGCTCCGTGAGCATATGGCTGTTAATGTAAAGACCGCCGAGGATGTCGGGTGGAATTCGGACGCTATAGAAGCGCAAGCCTTTGCCTACTTAGCTGTAAGGTCGAAATTAACACTGCCTATCTCTTTTCCCCTAACAACAGGCATCGCAAAGCCTTTGTCTGGTGGTGTTATGGCCATGCCATAACTTACGCAGCTAGAGCGGTTGTTGAGCAAGCAAATTATGCTAACCTAGCTTAAAAAATGGAGTCGTCATGATCAATCTGAAACCTGTTGTCTTTAGCCTATTTGCGGCCAGCGCTCTTCTTGCAACCGGCTGTAATAACACCGAAATGGCTCCAGAAAATACGGCCGCAAACACAGGTCCCAAGACCGAAATGCCAGCGCGCATTATTACGAAGGATGATAAATTCACCTATGCGAATTATGATGAGGTTCGCGTTACCCATATTGATTTGAATTTAGATGTGAATTTTGATTCAAAAGTTTTGGACGGTATTGCCACCATAAAATTTGAGCGGGTGAAACCAGAGGCTGACATGCTGGTTTTAGATACGAAAAACTTACTGATTAAATCCGTACGCTTATTCGAAGGTGGGACAGCTCAGAGTGAAAATAATTACTTGATGGGACAAGACCATCCTGTTCTTGGCGCGCCGCTGACTATTCAGCTCAATGAGAACACAGATACAGTATTGATTAGCTATAGGACCTCCCCAGAAGCAGAGGGTTTGCAATGGTTATCTCCCAGCCAAACGGCTGGTAAAAAGAAGCCATATCTTTTCTCTCAAGCGCAAGCCCTTAATGCGAGAACGATGGCTCCGCTTCAGGATACGCCTGCGGTGCGCTTGACCTATTCGGCAACCCTGCGCGTACCAGAAGGACTTCGCCCTCTGATGAGTGCCTCGCAAGGCGAGATAGATGAGAACGGTGAATATCACTTCGATATGCCACAACCTATTCCGTCCTATCTCATCGCGATTGCAGTTGGTGACATAAAATTCAAAGCGATAAATGATCATATTGGGGTTTATGCCGAGGACTATATTTTGGACGCGGCAGCAGAGGAGTTTTCTGAAACGCCTTTGATGGAAGAAGCCAATACGCGGCTTTATGGGCCTTATCGCTGGGGACGATATGATCTTATCGTTTTGCCGCCCAGCTTCCCTTATGGTGGCATGGAAAATCCACGCCTCTCCTTTATGACACCGACCTTGATAGCGGGCGATAAAAGCTTGACCAATGTCGTCGCGCATGAGCTTGCCCATAGCTGGTCTGGGAACCTTGTAACTAATTCCAGCTGGCGCGATGCTTGGCTCAATGAAGGCTTCACCAGCTATGTCGAAAACCGCGTTATGGAAGAGCTTTACGGCGAAGAGCGCGCCGTAATGGAGCAAGCGCTAGATATGGAAGGGCTTAAGCGTGCGCTCTCTGAGGCGAAACGTCCTGAACTCACGCATCTGAAATTGCCTGCGGATATGGAGCATCCTGATGATGCATTTACGCTTGTGTCCTATATTAAAGGCGCGAATTTTTTGTTCTTCCTAGAAGACCGTTTCGGACGGGACAAATTTGATCCATTTTTGAAAGCTTGGTTTAATGATAATGCGTTTAAGGCCGTCACAACGGAAGACTTCATTACTTACCTGCATGAAAATTTGCATAAGGATAATCCAGAGGCGCTATCCCGCGCAGAGCTTGACGCTTGGGTTTATGGGCCCGGTTTACCCGAGACGGCGCGTAAGCCAGAGTCAGATGCCTTTAAAGATGTCACAAGATTGCTTGGAACTTGGCTTGCGGGGGATAGCAATGGTGACGAAATGTTTGATGCTTCCAAAGATTGGAGCACGCATGAATGGCTCCACATGTTAAATAGCCTAGACGATTTTGGCGATATTGATGTCGAAAATTTAAAAGTGCTTGATGCAACCTATTCTTTCACAGGCACCCAAAATGCTGAGACAGCTTTTGCGTGGTACATGCAGGCGATTAAGGGCGGTTATGATGAAGCCTATCCCGCGCTTGAAGAATTTCTCATGACGGTTGGGCGCGGTAAATTCATATACCGCCTTTACGGCGCTCTCAAAGATTCAGGCCGGGAGGATTTACAATTTTGGGCCGAAGATGTCTATGAAGTCGCCCGCCCAGGCTATCACCCCATCGCACAGCGCCGCATCGACGATATTTTTAAGGCTGAGTGAAAATTCTATATCTTTAATTGCATCTTAGTGTTGCGATTTAAAATTGTGACGTTATCTTAAGTGGTGTAATTTGGGGAGAGAACTCATGAAATTTGTTAAATATGTCAGTGTATCATTGCTCGCGTTAAGTTTTTTAATGCCTGAGTTTGCACAAGCTAAAACGCCACCGGAAGTTTTAAAGGCATACAAAGCCTATAATGCTTCCATGCAAAGTGGCGATTATCGTAGCGCTATCAAACACGCTAAAACAGCTTGGGAAAAAGCTGAGGCTACACTCGGCGACAGCGCTATGACAGGTGATTTAGCCTATAATTATGGGTATGTTGAGAAAAACCAAGGGGATAAAAGCAAGGCGATTAAGGCTTTGGAGCGATCAGTAACACTCGCAGCTCTTAAAAAAACGGACGCGGCTGCTTTACAGTTAGAGAGAGAAGTTGAGCTCGTTTCCAGTATGGACGGCGTTACGAAAGACACCCCATTAGGTAAACGTATAAAGAGGGCCATGAAGTTTGCCGAAAGCAATGGCATGGGAAATAGTGTATTTGTCGGAGAATTATATGTTCACGAAGCAAATATTTGTACCCGTAGATTGCATCGGAAAATGGCCAATCCAAGAAAACAAATTGGTTCAAACATTAGTACTGGTTCGACAGAAGAGGGTATTAAAAAAGGGAATAAAGAATGTGCTAAGATTGCGTTAAAAGCAGTGAGCATATTTGATGCTAACCCTACTGATACGCGTCCTGCTTATGTGGCCAGCGCTAATAATTATGTCGGTTATGGGTTTGAGGCTAATAAAAATTGGTTGGCTGCTGCAATGAGCTATCAAAAGTCAAGATTAGCCATAGAAGATGTATATGGAAGAGAAAATCCCTTAGTCGCGAGATCTATCGGGAGATGGATGAATGCGCGTAATTTTCTAAAACGTAGAGGGCAACTCCAGCACGCTGAGTCTCAAGGATTGTGTAAATGCTGGCCGTTTACAAATGATCGTCCACAGGTTCGTGCTTCTAAACGTGTTGAGCCAGATTTTCCAGCCAAAGCTTTAAAACGATCATCTGGCTATGCGATTGTTCAAGTAGATGTAAGTGATGCGGGTATTCCCGAAAATGTTAGAATTTTGAATTCTTGGCCAGATGATGTCTATGACAAGAGTGCCATCGCGGCAGCAAAACAATTTGAGTTTCCAGCTAAAACAGCTGGAGAACCAACAGGTTTTCGGACAAGTGTAACTATACCGTTTAGTTTTTATTTGCGTTCTGGATTAGACCCTATTTAGCAAAAATAGTTTAAACAGGAAGAACATCAAATGGCAAGGTTAGGCGGAACGTCTTATCAGCTGTTGGAACGGTGCCGTGCCATATATAAGATGGGAATAAGACAAGTTTTCCTGCCGCTGGCGCAATGAAATGTTCGGCTTCAAGGTTGGGGAGCTTGAATGATGGTTCCCCAAACTTTATCCAACCTTTTTGGTTTTGATCTTTTTCTGTTCCATCCGGAACATCAACATAAAAGGCAGAACTTATCCATCCTTCTGGGTGTACATGGTTCACATGGAAACCTGTACCCGTTAACCTAACTGACCATGCTGAAATTATACGAGGATGCTTAGTTTTTCTTTTCAGAAAAGGATGTTGGGGGTCATCAGGTAAAGTTGAGACAAATTCTTTGACGTTTGCATTTATGCTAGAAAAAAAAGAGGTAATGACTGGGTTGTCAATATGAACAAGATTTGGCCGAGTTTGAGTTCCACCTCTTAGGCTTTGATCTATCGGTTCAGACTCAAATTCATGCAAATCACAAAGAGTCGATTTGAGCTTGGTTAAATATTCAGATTGTGAACTGTAGTCTTTCGGCATGCTAAGGTCAAAGACACCTATAAATCGCTCATAATCGTAAAGGTAATTATGGTTCTTGCCTTGTAACCTTTGCAATGTTGCGAGCATGGCTATCCAATACTGGTCATTTGGTCTGGTTTTTATCTGCCGTGATATTATTTTTTCTGCATGAGCGTATTCATGTATTCCCATGGCTGCGACGACATTTTGTCCCAAAAGAACATTATTATCAGGCGCTAACTTTAGTGCCGTAGATGTTTTGTTAAATGCGCCTTCATAAGATTGTTCGGCGATGTCAAATTTTGCTAAAGCTGAAAGTACAAATGGGTTGTCGTGATATTCAGGCGGCTTTTGAGCCGCATATGTTTTGGCGGAACTAATTCCTTCTAATTTCTCAATCATGTCAATATTTATGCTTACCAACTCATCAGAGGCTGGCGGTTCATTTGCGCTGATAAGAGTTTTTAGTTTCTCTGTCTCTCCTGTCAGAGAGAGGATTTGATAGCTGTTTTTAAGAGCTTGTGAGTGATAAGTTGAGGACGGCGGTATAGTTGTGTAACTTTTAAGAGACTCGGCATAGTTGCCATCTGCAAAAAGAGCTTGTCCCTTAGTATATTGAGCGAGGTCGTGGGGGATATGAGCTTGATGTAAATCTAAGTATTTTGCAGCTTCTGCTGGTCTTTCAGCCATAATCAGGGCTTGTGCACGACCTAAAATATAGGAACTATTCGCGGCGTTTTTTATAATAAGAAGATCAAATAAAGGCAAAGAGCGATTAGGCGCTTGAAGTTTATTAAACAAAAAAGCCAAGTTTTGCTGCGCAGGAGTATAATTGGGATTATTGCTTAAGCTTTTTTCAAACGATTTTATTGCATCTGAATTTTGCCCGATATTTACAAGGATATTGCCCTTAGTATTCCACATTTCATGGTTTCGAGTATCTATTCTCAGAGCGCTGTCTATTCTTGTTTGCGCTTGAATAAAGTCACCCATTTTATTCAAAATCATTGCTCCCAGGTGTAGAGCATTGTGATCTCGTGGGTTGGCCTTTAATGCCTCCTTTATTGTTTTCTCAGCGTTTTCAAAAAGACCTTGATTATAAAGGTTAAGAGCTTTGTGAAGGGTCGAAGACATAAAAGTTTAATTAGTGCTTTGTATAATAGCCTCTACTCAAGGAGTTCGCGTGGTGGACTGTATTGTGGGTCTAGGGCTGAATCGAGATAGTCTTCGATGACGTCCATCGCTTCTTCTAGGTGATTAGTATAGAAATGATCCGCGCCTTCGATGCGGTGCGTATAAATTTTGTGGCCCTTTTGGACACGGATTTTCTCAACAACCAAATCAACATCATCCGCGGGCACAATTGGGTCTTCACTTCCATATGTCACAAGGCCAGAGGCGGGGCAGGGGGCAAGGAACGCAAAATCATATGTGTTAGTCGGCAGGCTCATTGAAATGAAGCCAGCCACTTCGGGGCGGCGCATTAAGAGCTGCATCCCAATCCAAGCGCCAAAACTATAGCCAGAGACCCAGCTAAATGGCGCGTTTTGGTTAAAGCTCTGGAGATAATCTAGCGCATAGGCGGCATCTTGTAGCTCGCCTTGCCCATTGTCATATGTGCCCATAGAGCGGCCAATGCCGCGAAAGTTAAATCGAAGGACAGAAAAACCTCGACGTTTATATTGTTCAAACATCGCCACAGGGATGCGGTGATCCATATGACCGCCTGCTTTAGGATGCGGAGATAAGATGAGCGCGCAGGGTGCGTTGGGGTCGTCTGATGGACTATAACGGCCTTCGAGACGGCCTTCAGGACCGGCGAAAATGACTTCTGGCATAAATGCCCCTTACATACTGTTTTGTCGCAGCTTTTCAGCGCGGACTTAATCTTGACTATTTTAGTCGGGATAATTACATCCCCACATAATAGCTATCCCTATTGGGAATTTGGGCGGCCTTTAACAAGGCTTTACCCAAAAAGCGAGAAAAACCTTCGTAGAAAGGACTGTAAGAGGTGAAATTAACGGCAAAAGGACGTTATGCGGTGATGGCCGTGGCCGATATGGCCGCGCAAGGTGCCTCTATACGCTCGTCTCTGACCGATATTTCACGCCGCCAAGGCATATCTCTGAGTTTTTTAGAGCAATTATTTGGTAAGCTCCGCCGTGCGGGCCTTGTTGAAAGCTCGCGCGGGGCAAATGGCGGTTATGTTTTAACGACTTCTCCCACAGAGATGACCCTTGATCGCATCATATTTGCTGTGGATGAAGATATCAAAGCCCATGGCTGTACGCCCGAGGCTAAAATTGCCTGTACGGGAAAAACGGATAAGTGCCTAACACATAACCTCTGGGGCGCGCTAGAAAACCATATTGAACAGTTCTTGGCCTCTGTGACCGTTCAAGATGTCGTTGATGGGCGTTTGCCTATAGCTGAGATGAACTCTGGTGAGATGGAGGCGGCGGAATGACTCGTACTTATCTTGATCATAACGCAACGTCGCCCATACGTCCCGAAGTCCTTGAGGCTTCTACAGCGGCTATGGCTGTAGCCGGAAATCCGTCGGCACAGCATGGGGATGGCCGCGCGGCCAATAAGCTGATTTCTGATGCGCGCGAAGCGGTTGGCCTGGCGATGGGGGTTTGTGCACAGGATATCGTCTTTACGGGTTGCGGCACAGAAGCGCTGAACACAGCCGTCTTTTCAGCTTGGACCGCAGGATGTCGTAAGATGCTATTTTCCTATGCTGATCATCCCGCGACTTACCGCGCGGCCGAGCAATGGGGATGTCCGCATGAATTTATCCCGCTGGATGAAAATGGCGTGACAGATGTGGCGTGGCTTAAAAACCGCCTTGAGAATTGGGATGAAGCCGATGGCCGTATTTTTGTCTCTGTTGTCGCCGCCAACAGCGAAACAGGCGTTATTCAGCCCATTGAACGGATAGCAGATATTGTTTCCGAAGCAGGGGGCTTACTTCTTGTCGATGCTGTGCAAGCTTTGGGTAAGATACCGATGACCTATATCGCCGATTACCTCGCTGTGTCCGCTCATAAAATTGGCGGGCCGCAAGGGGTGGGCGCGCTTTATATGTCGCCTGACGCGCCTAGCCAGTCGCTGCTTTGCGGAGGCGGGCAAGAGCGCCGCCGCCGCGCTGGCACAATGAATGTTGCAGGTATTGCGGGCTTTGGTGCAGCCGTAAATGCGATGAGTAATTTAAATCACACGAAAGAGCTGCGTGATGCGCTTGAAGCTGGCCTAAAGTCCTTAGAGCCTGATTTGACAATTTTTGGAGAAGGTGCTGAGCGCCTACCCAATACAAGCTTTTTTGCGGTGCCGGATGCCAGCGCGATGACGACTATGATGGCGCTCGACCTTGAAGGTATTTCGGTTTCCACGGGAACGGCCTGTTCATCGGGCAAAGTCGGTGAGAGCCGCGCCATTAAGGCAATGGGGCTGTCGGACAAATCCCCTAAGGGCGCGATACGTATTAGCTTAGGATACACAAGCACAATGGCCGATGTAGAGCATTTTCTCTCTGCTTGGACCAAGATTAGAAAAGTTAAGCGGAAAGCTGCATAATGAGTGAAGCCCCAGAAATTCGTCAGAGTAAGATTGCAAAAGACAGCATCGAAGACAGCACCGTCGAAGGTGTGCGCTCGCTTGAGGCTGATAAATATAAATATGGCTTTGAGAGCGATATTGAGCAGGAATTTGCGCCCAAAGGCCTGAACGAAGATATTGTCCGATTTATTTCAGCTAAAAAGGAAGAGCCGGAATGGCTTTTGGAATGGCGCCTCGAAGCTTACCGTCGCTGGCTCACCCTTGAAGAACCTGAATGGGCGATGGTAGATTATCCAAAAATAGATTTCCAGGACGCCTATTATTACGCCGCGCCGAAATCGGATGATGACAAACCCAAATCTTTGGACGAGGTGGATCCTGAAATCCTTGCGATTTATGATAAGCTAGGTATTTCGCTTAAAGAACAAGAAGTCCTTGCGGGCGTTAAAGGCGCGCCAAAGGTTGCCGTAGATGCTGTGCTGGACTCGGTGTCTGTCGTGACAACCTTCAAGAAAGAACTCGCCGAGAAGGGCGTGATTTTCTGTTCTTTCTCAGAGGCTGTGCATGAGCATCCAGAGCTTGTGCGTAAATATATGGGTTCTGTCGTACCGCTAACGGATAATTATTACGCCACGCTCAATAATGCGGTCTTTTCGGATGGCAGCTTTGTTTACATCCCGCCGGGAGTGCGCTGCCCGATGGAGCTTTCGACTTATTTCCGTATGAACGCCCAAGGCACAGGGCAATTCGAGCGAACGCTTATCATCGCTGATAAGGGCTCATATGTGAGCTATCTTGAAGGCTGTACCGCCCCGATGCGCGATGAGAACCAGCTCCATGCCGCCATTGTAGAAATCATTGTTCATGAAGACGCGGAAGTGAAATATTCCACCGTACAAAATTGGTGGCCGGGTGATAGCGAGGGCAAGGGCGGGGTCTATAATTTCGTGACCAAACGCGCGGATTGCCGCGGCGATAACTCCAAAGTGTCATGGACGCAGGTCGAGACTGGCTCTGCCGTAACATGGAAATATCCAAGCTGTATCTTGCGTGGGGATAACTCCCAAGGTGAGTTTTATTCCATTGCCATTACCAATGGATATCAGCAAGCCGACACAGGCACCAAGATGATCCATCTAGGTAAAAATACCAAATCGCGTGTGATCTCAAAAGGCATTAGCGCGGGTAAATCTAATAGTACATATCGCGGCCTTGTCAGCGCGCATAAAAAGGCCGTTGGCGCGCGGAATTTCACCCAGTGTGATAGTCTTTTAATTGGTGATCAATGCGGCGCGCATACCGTGCCTTACATTGAAAGCAATACACCGACCGCGCAATTTGAGCATGAAGCGACGACGTCTAAGCTGTCTGATGACCAGCTCTTTTATTGTCGTCAGCGCGGCTTGTCCGAAGAGGACGCCGTGGCGCTTCTCGTCAATGGTTTTTGCCGTGATGTCCTCCAAGAACTGCCTATGGAATTTGCCGTAGAAGCACAGAAACTCGTCGCGATTTCACTTGAGGGGAGCGTTGGTTAATGAAAAAACTTGGTTTCATAATTAGCCTTTTGGCCTTGAGCGCATGTGGGCAGGCCTCAGTTGACTCATCTGATGTTAGCGGCGCGCCAGCTACGCCTGAAACACCTAAATCACTTGCCTTGGAAGATATAGATTTTTCGAGTTATTCCGAAGGCTTAGCTAAGTTTATTGATCTGAAAGTTGGCGAAAGCAATTGGGCGGCGATTGATAAAATGCGGCTCTATTTTGCGCCCGATGATGGTCAAACTATTTTGCAAACCAAGACATCTACATTTGATCGTCCTGATGGGTCAGTGATGGTTTATGCTGTTTCTGGCCTCAAAGACGACTCTGTCAAAGCGCAAGAGCTTTTCATGATTTTTGCAGGCAAAAAAGACAGCCAAACTCTCGCAGCTTACGGCGTTAAAATTAAGTGCCAACGCGGTCCAAATACTACGCAGTGGCAAACACAGCCCTGTCCATAATTTCAACCATCTTACAAGGAAAACAAACGATGGCTAAAAAAGCACAACCAAAACGTAAATTCATTCAACTCTCTGAAGGAGAGCTTAACTACGCCATGTCGCGCGCCGTGGTGCAGGGCGATTGGTGCTTTGTTTCAGGCACTATGGGTTATGATTATACCAAGCAAGAATTGCCTGAAAGCGCCGCGCAGCAAACGATGAATACGTTCACCAATATTCGTCAAGCTCTCGACGCCGCAGGGTTCGAGCTCGGCCATACGGTGCGTGTTCAATATACGGTTTCTGACCGTAAATATGTCAAAGAAGTCTTGCCAATTATTAAAAAGCACTTCGACAACATTCTACCTGCTGCAACAATGGTGCTCGCGGAAATGGTTGACCCCGCAGGCAAAATTGAAATCGAAGTGACGGCTTATAAGGGATAGCATTATCCGTATTCCTCGGGCTTGTCCCGAGGACCTTTAGTATGGCGTTAAATCTGTATGAAAGGCCCTAGGCACAAGGCCTAGGATGACGAAATTAGAAAGTTTATGACAACAAAATTTAACATAAACGAGAAATTCTCGAAGTTCAGTGAACATTGGCGACCCAAAATCGTTGCTGAGCTGAACGGACAAGAATTCAAACTCGCCAAGATAAAAGGCGAATACCCTTTCCACGCCCATGAGGGTGAGGATGAGATGTTCTTCTGTTGGAAGGGCTCATTTATTTTAGACTTTCAGGACGGCGAAAGCGTTCACGTTGGGGAGGGCGAAGCTATCGTCGTGCCCAAAGGCGTAGTCCACCGTCCCCGAGCGGAAGAAGAATGTCATATCTTTCTGATTGAACCGAAAGACGTGAAGAATAATGGAAATGCTGAAGTTTCGGCAAAATATGATGCCCCAATAGGGGAATGGATTTAAAATGTTAAAAATAAATAACCTCTCCGCTACTGTTGATGATGGCAATAAAACGATCCTTGAGGCGCTTTCCCTCGAAATCCCTGCGGGGGAAGTTCATGCGATTATGGGCCCCAATGGCGCTGGTAAATCGACGCTTTCTTATGTCCTGACAGGGCGTGATGGCTATGACGTAACGGGCGGTGATGTCACGCTAGACGGTGAAGACCTGCTCGATATGGACCCCGAAGAGCGGGCGGCCAAAGGCATGTTCCTGTCTTTTCAATATCCGTTGGAAATCCCTGGTGTGCCGACCATGACATTTCTTAAAACCGCATTGAATGCACAGCGCCGCGCACGGGGCGAGGAAGAAATGGGTGCTCCTGAGTTCCTTAAAAAAGCCCGTGCTTTAGCAAGCGAGCTTAAAATGAAGCCAGAAATGCTAAAACGTCCGCTTAATGTTGGGTTTTCAGGCGGTGAGAAGAAGCGCATGGAAATCTTTCAGATGATGATGCTGGAGCCGCGCTTTATCGTCATGGACGAAACGGATTCAGGTCTGGATGTGGATGCCTTGCGCATTGTGGCTGACGGCGTGAATAAGCTCCGCTCGCCTGACCGCGGTATGCTCATCATTACCCATTATCAGCGCTTACTTGATTACATCGTGCCAGACCGCGTGCATGTTCTTTCGGGCGGTAAAATCGCGGCCTCTGGCGATGCAGATTTCGCCAAGACCCTCGAAGCCGAAGGTTATGACGCATATGCCGCTTAATAATTTAAATCCACTCACCCCGATAAATATTGGGGCCCATCACCCGCTATCTCTGCAAATGATAATTTCAGAGATGGACCCCGTCATGCGACGGGGTGAACGGAATTGGGGGAGGCAGCGCAATGAGCCTTGATCTAAACACACTCCCCACACGCCGAGATGAGGCGTGGAAATGGACGGATGTTCGCGCCGCGGCAAAAGAGCAAGGGGGCCTCTCTGATGTGGGCTTGCCGAAATTCACCTTGCCAGAGGGCCTGACCATTATGGAGGCGAGTAGCGATCTTGCGATTGCCTCTACACCCATGTCTCGCCTGACGAGCCATTTTAGCGGCCCCGTTTGGACAGTTAACGTGCCTGATGGCTTTAGCTCCGATGAGCCGCTTCTCATTGAAGGGCTGAATCGCGGTCATATCCGCATTCATCTTATCCTTGGTAAAGGCGCGTCTTTGTCTGTGATTGAACATCATGCAAGCGATGAGAACAGATTTGTCAATATTGATATGGTGATTGATATGAAAGAAGGCGCAAGCCTTGAGCGCGCTATCATCCATGATGATCCTGAAAGCTGCCTGCGAGTGGCGACCACGCACATCACAGCGTGGCGCGGGGCAAAGATAAACCAATATGTGCTGTCTTTTGGTGGGGATTTATCTCGCCTTGAAACGCGCGTCGCCGTCATGGGCAAAGAGGTCGAAGCCGCTCTGAATGGGGCTTATCTGCTAGGCGCAAAACGTCATGTCGATATGACCAGCTATATTGATTTGGCGGTGCCTGATTGCACCATTCGTCAAGCGGTGAAAGGCGTGGTCACAGACAAAGCACGCGGCGTGTTCCAAGGTAAATTCCATGTGCGCAAACCCGCGCAACATACAGATGCAGAGATGCGCCATGACGCGCTAATGCTATCGGATAATTGCGAGATAAGGTCCAAGCCAGAACTTGAAATTTACGCCGATGATGTGGCCTGTGCTCACGGTAATACAATCGGGCAACTAGATGAAAACGCTCTGTTTTATATGCGTCAACGCGGTATTCCAGCGGGCCAGGCCCGTGCTTTACTGACCGAAGCTTTCGTTGCAGATGTTTTTGATGACTTGGAGGATGAAACGCTGAAAGACTCTTTGCTACGTAAAATTCGAGACTGGTTGAAAGAGACCAAGTAATGGGCTTGGCGGAAACCACATTACTGGCGGCTATCGCGTTCTTCGTGACGTCCAGATTGTCTCGGCGACCAGGCAAAGAAAGCGCTATGCTGCAAGCTATTTCCAAAGGTCTGGCTGTGATTGTACTGCTCTTAGCGGCGGCTTATTTTTATGGAAGGTTCATAGGATGACCGCCTTTAATATCGACGATATTCGCGCACAATTCCCGATCCTCTCGCGAGAGATAAATGGTAAGCCTATAGCCTATTTGGATAATGCAGCCTCGGCGCAAAAGCCGCAGGCTGTGATTGACGCGCTGACCCGTCAGATGAGCCATAGCTTTGCCAATGTGCATCGCGGTCTTCATACCATGGCTAACGAAACGACAGAGGCCTATGAAGGCGCGCGGGCGAAAGTCGCGAGCTTCCTTGGCGCGCCTAAGCCGTCTAATATTGTCTTTACCAAAGGGGCCTCCGAAGCGCTCAACCTTTGCGCTTATGGGCTTGCGGGTGAGATTAAGGCGGGGGATGAAATCATCCTTACCCAGATGGAGCACCATTCCAATATTGTGCCGTGGCATTTTCTGCGCGAGCGTTATGGGGCGGTTCTAAAATTCATTCCCGTCACCAAAGTTGGCGAGTTGGATTTGGACGGTTATAAAGCCATGCTCTCACCTAAGACCAAAGTCGTCTCAGTCGTGCACATGTCTAATGTCTTGGGGACAGTGAACCCGGTCAAACAAATGGGCGAATGGGCCCATGCGGCGGGCGCGATATTCGTTGTCGATGGCACCCAAGCTGCCGTTCACATGCCTATTGATGTTGTCGATATCGATGCAGACCTGTTTTGCATGACAGGCCATAAGCTCTACGGCCCAACGGGGATTGGCGCGCTTTATGGCAAATCTGACATTTTGGCCCATATGCAGCCCTTTAATGGAGGCGGCGAGATGATCGAAGACGTTTATGAAGATCATGTGACCTATAATGACGCCCCGCATAAGTTTGAAGCGGGTACGCCGCCCATCCTTCAGGCCATAGGCCTCGGCGCAGCGATTGATTGGTACACTGGGTTTGACCCCAAAGACGTGCATTTGCATGAAATGGCGGTTTATCACCATGCGCTGGATGGGCTTCGCTCTATCAATAGTTTCAAGCTTGTGGGTGAGGCGGCCAATAAAGGCTCTGTGCTATCCTTTAATCTTGAAGGCGCGCATTCCCATGATGTGGCGCAGATACTCGACAAATACGGTATTGCCGTGCGAGCAGGACAGCATTGTACGCAGCCCCTCATGACAAGCCGCGGCATACATTCAACCGCTCGCGCGAGCTTTGGCATTTACAATACATTGGATGAAGCTGACCGCCTGATTGAAGGCGTGAAAAAAGCGGCTACTTTTTTATCTTAAAGATGATACTATATAGAGATGGATATGAGTGAGATGACAGATAGACAGCGCCAAGCGGAAGCGATGGCCAATGCTCAAATTCCGGGTCTAGACTCGGTGAAAGAGACGCCTGTTACCGAGCCAGCAGTGCCTGAGAGCAATCTTGTTTCCGAAACGCCCAAAGAACGGGATGTTATTGACCTGTCTGGCGCGCCGATAGAGCCGCCAACAGAAGCTGAAATCGAGCAAATTACGCAAGACGTTATCGGGCAGCTTAAATCCGTTTATGATCCTGAAATTCCAACCGATATTTATGAGCTGGGCCTCATCTATAAAGTCGAACTTGAAGATGACCGTACGCTTAAAGTCGAAATGACCCTGACCGCGCCGGGCTGTCCTGTGGCAGGCGAAATGCCGGAATGGGTCCGCGAAGCTTGCGAAGTTGTCGCCGGCGTGCGCCGCGTCGAAGTCTCTATGACCTTTGATCCACCATGGACGCCAGACCGCATGAGCGATGAAGCGAAGCTAGAATTGAATATGCTATGACAGTGACCACCAGAACCCGCAGACCCCGACCTAAACTCGTCACCCTTACGGACGCCGCCGCCGTGCGCGTGCGTGAAATTTTGGATGAACGCGGGCAAGGTTATCTCCGTGTGGGTGTGACCAATGGCGGCTGCGCGGGCATGGAATATGTTATGGATTACGTCTCTGAAATTGAGAAATTCGATGAAGTGGTTGAAGATAAAGATGTCCAAATCGTTGTTGATGCCAAAGCGGTGCTTTTCATCCTTGGCTCTGTCGTTGATTACGAAGTCGATGTGCTCTCCTCTAAATTTGCGTTCAAGAACCCGAACCAGACGGATGCCTGTGGCTGCGGTGAAAGCGTAACCATCGTGCCTTTCGCGGCGGAGCAGGGCTGAACCTATCCGCCTATAACGCCTTTTGCGGTTCCCTCCCGCAAGCAGAGCATGTAGTGCAATGGGGCGGGGCGGATGTTTGGAAAGTGGGGGGCAAGCTCTTTGCCTTAGCGTGGGATGATCCCGATTTTCTACAAATCACCTTTAAAGCCACCGAGATCGGCTATGAAGTTATGCGCACTATGCCGGGCCTGCGCCCCGCGCCCTATCTAGCATCACGCGGGATGAAATGGATTCAGCATTTCGAAGCGCCGGGCCTGGATGATGATGCCCTGAAAGAGCATATCGAGCTTTCTTATCATATGGCGATAAAGCGTCTGACCAAGAAAGCTCGGGCCGAACTTGGGCTCTAACTCTATTTCACGAGGCGGGAGTTCGGATAAGTTGCATGCCAGCCAAACCAGAAGGCGCGGTTATAGGGCAGGCGTTTAAGCTCATGGCCATCAGAAGAAACGAGTTTGCTTTCTGATAAAGTCCATGTCTTTCCGCTGCTATCCGTTGCCGTCATATCGCCATCAAAAGATTTGAAGGTTACATCTTTTGGATCATAAACGCGGTTCGCGCCTGTTTTATCGGTTAAGACGAGAATTTTTTGCGTGCCTAGATTATCCTCATAAACAGGTGTCTTTTTGAGGAAATCTGCTGATATGGCGAGCTGTTCACGCGGGTTCGATTTAAACCGAAGCGCGAGCACTTCATCTTTGTTCTTAAGACGTTGATCTTGATAGGGCGTGTTAAACATGAGGCGGTCAGTCGCGAAATATTCGTGATATGCAACACCTTCGCCGTAATCGCGCCTATGACCTGTATCTAAGGATAGCACCTTCGTTTTAGGGTGACGGCGTTTCCATTCGCCCCATGTTGTCGTCACGACGCTGCGATGTTGCAAGGAAATATCTTTACCCACAAGCGGGCCAAGGACAGGTTCACCTTTAATTGTGTTCCAGAGCGATTGGGTGTCTTTGTCATACATGAGTTTGTTAGAGCGGTAGAGGAAACCGCTTGTCCCGATATTATGGGAGAGGCCTTTGGCATCTGTTTCATATAATATTACCGTGCCGCATAGCGTACAATACACGCCCGCAAAATCTATGCCGCCGACTTCATCAACGAACATTTCATGCCACGCCAGAATGCGTTTGGGATAGGCGCGAACATCACCATTAACTTCAATACCGAAAACAACATTGTCATCTTCAAGGTAATCAGCTTGGTCAGCACGTAACATTTTGGGTTGGCGTAGCGGCGGGATACCGTCTTGACGTACACCGCCCCAGCGAATTTCATCAAGGCGAATTTGGGCGCTATCTCCGCGGTTTCTGAAATATTTTTCAAACCTTGGGTCAATAGCTTTGTAAAATTCAGCCTTGAAATTATCATAGCCAGCCACTTTGATTTCAGGTTCATTCCACAGCCAGCGATACCATGCATTTATATCTGTGCCGATGTCTTTGCCGCTAGTTTCTTTCAAATTGCGGATTATGGCCCTGCGGATTTTACTGTCAGCTATGAATTGAAAAATTTCAAGACTCGGCGCGATAAATGCAGGGCTCCACCGCTCATTTAACGCTGTGAGTTGTTGCTGCTTAGTTATTGAAAAGATTGGGTTTATGAAAGAGAGCAATAAGTCTTGATCGGCTTGCGTTAACTCATATTGCGCCATTTTTTGACTTACCACGGAAGGCGGGCTTACGGGCGATGTCCGTGTTTGCGCCACTGCATAGGCTGCGCCTGTAATAATGAGAACTGATGCGCTAACCGTTCCAACTGTGCGTTTTAAAGTCATATGATATTCCTAAACTTAGTTAGAGAAATCATATATAAATTGGATGGCTGTGTGTTTCACAAGACAGCGCCAGACTGTAAACTCGTTGTGAGAGTTATGTGAACTTATCCCTCGATTAGCCCCGCTGTGCCTGCCGATTTAAGCATGGCCTCTTGGAGTTTCTCAAAGGCGCGGGCTTCGATTTGGCGAATGCGTTCGCGTGAGACATTGTAGATACCTGCAAGGTCTTCAAGCGTCATGGGCTTATCGGCCAAACGGCGCTTGGCGATAATATCACGCTCACGATCATTTAAATCGGCCATAGCCTCTTGGAGAAGATCCATACGCGCATCATGCTCTTCGCTATTGGCATAGGTTGTTTCTTGGGAATCCGTATCGTCTTGCAGCCAATCTTGCCACTCGGCTGACCCATCATCGCCGCCAATGGTCACGTTAAGCGACGCATCACCGCCGCCCGACATGCGCCGGTTCATAGAGGTGACTTCGGATTCTTTTACATTTAACTTGGTTGCGATTTTGGCGAGATTTTCAGGCGTCAAATCACCTTCCTCAATCGCTTTCATCTCGCCTTTCAAACGCCGAAGATTAAAAAAGAGCTTCTTTTGCGCAGCCGTCGTGCCCATTTTAACAAGGGACCAAGACCGCAGGACATATTCCTGTATCGCGGCGCGAATCCACCACATCGCATAGGTGGAGAGGCGAAATCCCTTATCAGGGTCAAATTTCTTGACGGCTTGCATGAGGCCTACATTGCCTTCGGAAATAACCTCGCCAATGGGCAAACCATAACCGCGATATCCCATAGCGATTTTTGCCACGAGGCGCAGATGTGATGTCACCATGCGTTCCGCGGCCTCAGAATCTTGATGCTCTATCCAGCGCTTGGCGAGCATAAATTCTTCTTCGCGCTCCAGCATTGGAAACTTACGGACTTCCTGCAAATATCTGTTAAGGCCCTGTTCGGGCGACAAAGAGACAGACAGGCTCATATTACCAGAATAGCTCGCATCCTTTTTGGATGCACTGCTGCTCTGGCGCTTTGCCGGTAATGTCTTTTTTGTTTCCGTCATAATGACCCTCCAGCCTCACAATATAGGTGCTGGAATTAGGTTTTAAAGGTTTTTGCGATAAATTTTTTGTAAGCTTAGCTTGAGCTGCTGGAGCCATTACATGTTTTTGCTGGCGTAATGCCTGATGATTTCTTCTGTGTAAGAACTTTAAGCTTCGGAGATAAGCTTGGATCATAGCGAATATCGACCAAGACTGATTTAGACAAAATACCACCTTCGCGTAGGACAGTGCCGCGCTCAGATGCGTAAATTGTCTTTTTATGCACTGAGTTGGGCGTTACGCAGGCCGCCGAGGGCCCAGGCATTTGCGCATTTTTTCCAAATGCATTGCCATTGACTAGCCCATGATTGTGAATTTTGACATTGAGAATACCTTCAACCCCTTCGGATGTGATGGCGAAGGGAGCGTTGGCCGAGACCATGTAGCGCGTGACGCCGGGCTTGGTATTTAACTTCACATGTATGGCGCGCTGGGGTGTTTCAAAGGCTGTTTTGTCAAATTTAAAGTCGGAATTATGCACAAAATGAGCGGCCACAGGCAGGGTTGCGACTTCCAGCGCCAATAACCCTAATACGATGTAACGCTTTTTCACGCTCAAGTCCTATTATGACGCCTGATGGCGAATTCATAAGATTCGATACAAGTTTGATGCCATGATGGCTGGTCAGGTCCTGAATTTGACGATATAGCGCCGCGCATGACGGATAAGCGCTCCAAAGCTCTGATAATGTTTTCTGGCGGACAGGACTCCGCGACCTGTCTGGCGTGGGCATTAGATAAGTTTGATTACGTTGAAACGCTCGGCTTTAACTATGAGCAGCGCCACTCTATCGAGATGCAATGCCGCCAGCGCGTTTTAGCCAATATGCGCGCCGCTTTCCCAAACTGGACAGGCACATTAGGTGATGATCATATTATTGACCTTTCAGCGTTAGGCGCCATGAGCGATACGTCTCTGACGCGCGATGTTGAAATTAGTCTCTCCGAAGAAGGGCTGCCCAATACATTTGTGCCAGGCCGCAATCTCATCTTTCTCAATTTTGCTGCGGCTCTCGGTTATCGGCGCGGGCTGACCACCTTGATTGGCGGTATGTGCGAGGCTGATTTTTCGGGCTATCCCGATTGCCGTATTGAAACGCTTAACGCACAAATGAAGGCCATATCCTTGGGCATGGACAGGACCTTCACCCTTGAAACACCGCTCATGCATCTCTCCAAAGCGCAGGCTTGGGCGCTGGCACATGAGCTTGGCGGGCAGGGACTCATCGACCTTATTTTAGAGGACACCCATAGCTGCTATAAGGGTGAGCGGAAGGTGCGCCATGATTGGGGCTATGGCTGCGGGACATGCCCCGCCTGTGATCTGCGCGCCAAGGGCTGGGAGAGTTATAGCCGTGGTCTATAGCGTCAAAGAGATATATCTCACCGTACAAGGTGAGGGCGCGCAAACGGGTTTGCCCGCTGTCTTCCTCCGTTTTGCAGGCTGTAACCTCTGGAGCGGGCTAGAACGCGACCGCGCCTCCGCCGTGTGTAAATTTTGTGATACCGATTTTATTGGCACAGATGGGCCGGGCGGTGGTAAGTTTAAGACGGCGCAAGCCCTCGCCAAGGCGGCCGCTTCCCATTGGCCTGATGCGGGGAATAACTCCGGCCAAAGATGGGTTGTCTGTACGGGCGGCGAGCCGCTCTTACAGCTTGACGTGCCTTTGATAGAGGCCTTCCACGGCGCAGGGTTTAAAATCGCCGTTGAGACCAATGGCACGGTCAAAGCGCCCAAGGGCCTCGATTGGATATGTGTCTCCCCCAAAGCCGATGCCGCTCTCGTGCAGATATCAGGGCATGAGCTAAAACTCGTTTATCCGCAAACTGAGAACACACCCGATGACTTTACGCAGCTAGATTTTGACGTGTTCAGTCTCCAACCTCTTGATGATAAAAATAAAGCCGCCAATGAAAAGGCGGCCTTTGATTACTGTCTAAAAAACCCGAAATGGCGGCTCTCCACGCAAACCCATAAATATATCGGTGTACCTTAGGGTGTCTTTGGCCATGAAGTGTCTCGGCTCTTCCTCGAAAGCGGTCCTTAGAACAGTGTCTTAACTTTGGGCGAGTTTAGGACGCTCAAACTTTCACTCTTCAAGGTTAGACTCCTCAGGTAGAAAAAAGGGGCCTCCAGAATCTTCGAAGCAAGTGTATTTAGTAATTTTCCATTCCCCTTCAATGCACTGAAAGAAGCATGCAAAAAATCCGTCAAACTTTCTATAAGTTAGAAAATCAGGATCTCTGGCCAAATCCTTGTGCTGTTCTTGAATATAAGTCACCAAATAACCATCGTCATATTTACCGAAAATATATGTACTAAAAGGGCTCTCAGCATTTTTCTTAACAAAGTCGAAAAAGGCAAAGTCGTCATTATTAGGAAAAAATGTATATTGGACACCGTAATCATCACCGTTCGAAAGCGAATTAGGAAAATATAAGGACTGTGCTGTTGCTAAGTTTTTTGCAGTCAATGCATCCAGAAATTTTTGAGAAACAACCTCTAGCGCCGGAACCTCACATATTTCTAAGGCGGTTTCAGTTTTTTTCGTAACAAAACTATCGCTTGTTTTTTCTTGCATGTCCGAGCAACCAACGACGAAAAAAATTAAAAGTAATATAAGCCGTAAGTCTAGCATTCTTAAGTTTCCACAATTTACATAATACGGTATTCTATACCATATTATGTACGCTTTATGGCCAAAACATAATGAATTACTAGCGGTTACTTTGGGCGTTTTAAGCCTTTGGACTATCGTCGCTGACCGCTAAAAACAAACATTTCCAATGGCCTTCAAATTCATGACACAGTTACCCTGTCTTCGGACTATGGCTGTCGCCACCCCGTGCATTTTTCGTGAACGAAAATTGCACCGCCCAGCCGGTCTGGCTTCCACGTTACAATGACCCGGCACCTCTGCGGTCGTAACTCCGCAACGCTCAGTCTCACCGTCCAATTGATAACAAACCTACGCGTTAGCCTGTCCACACAATCGAAACTTACATCATCAAGGGTCGTTTCCCGATGAGACAAGAAATATAGGCCAAGACGGGTGCGCGAGGATTAAGTTTTTTAATTTTCTGCTAAGGGTTTGAAAAGAGATAGGAATTAATTCTAATAAGTGAGGATTGAAATTAGAATATGGAACCTTCACCCTTTCTTCGAATAAACAAATTAAAGACATTTCGCCAAATTATTCTATGATAAATTATGGGTCGTTTTGTGCTATATACTCTGATTTTGTGTTTCATAGCCTCATCATGTGCATCTAAGACGCCATCGATTCACGATTTGAATGATGTCGTAAATAGTAACAGGTCAATTTCAATCCCAATCAATATCAGTGAAGATGGGCTTATCTTTTTTGATAAAGTCAGAGTGGGAGAGACAGATTATAGATTTTTATTGGATACAGGCGCGACACAATCAGCCATCTTTGAAACGACGCTCTCTCGATCTGACCTTCATGTGGAGCCGAGCGCAAATACGCTCGTTCACGGCATGGTCACATCTGCGCAACTCCCAACAATTGAAGTATCAAACATCGAGCTTGGGTCATTAATATTCACGCAAAAAACTTTAATTGTGTTGCCTGACCGAGATGAAATTTTTAAGTCGACTGATGCTTTTGACGGCATTATTGGGATGGATATATTAGCGTCTTATCAAATTTATGTTTCGCCTGGCATCTCTGAATTAAAACTAATTCCAAATGATATCGTTGTTACGCCTCCAGTGTCGTGGGACCGTATGGACCTTATTGCGAACCCGTTCAAAAATGATAATAGAAATTTGCATTTTATTGAGGTGAGGGTGGCGGGTAAAATCAGACCGGCATTGGTTGATACAGGTTCAGAATTTAGCGTCATGAATTGGAATTCGGCCCAATACGCACAAGTAAAGTCACTCAAAAACCGCATGCGCAAAAAGTGGGAGATGCAAGGAGCGACGGGAACCTTCAAACCAGTCGCTAAGGTAACGTTGGAAACCTTGAGGTCTGGTCAGAAATTCTGGAGCAATAAGGATTTCCTTGTCATGGATTTTGATAGTCTTGAAACGCTTGGATTGTCAGATGACCCGTTTTTGATTGTGGGTATGAATTTATTCAAGGATGAGACGTTCCTGATTGATTTTGAACGCAATTATATTGCTATCAAACCGCGTGATGATAATCTCTAAATGCTAATTTACGTTAACGCTTTATCGCTTGGCATTTAACCAATGTTCGCGTACTGTTCTCATTATGGAATCGACACGCATTATCGGGCTTGACCCTTCACTTGTCGCTTGCGGCTGGGGTATTGTCGAGGCGGAAGGGACGAAATTACGCCATATTGCCCACGGCGTTATTCGGCCCAATACCAAAGCGGATTTGCATCTGCGGCTCCGAGAACTCTTTGAGACGATTACCGATGTTATACGTCTGCATGACCCATCTGAAGCGGCTGTCGAAGAAGCTTTTATGAAGAATAATGCTGCCAGTGCCATTAAGCTTGGCCATGCGCGGGCGGCCTGTCTTTTATCGGCCAGCCTCGCAGGATTAGGCATTGGAGAATATTCCCCGCGCTCGGTTAAAAAATCTGTTGTCGGGACAGGCACTGCGGACAAAACCCAAGTCGCCCATATGATGAATGTGCTCATGCCGGGATGCGGGGTTAAAGCGGGCGACGCCGCAGACGCGCTTGCCATTGCAGTCTGTCATGCCCACCGCGTGAAAGCGGCAGGGGCATTGTTTAGGAGGGTGTCGTGAAAATTTTTCATAGAGGAATGTTATTTCTTTCTTTCATCTTCTTAATGGCTTGTTCTGAAGGACATATTAAAAATTCTATGGTTTTGAAGTCTCAAGAGTGTCCTGAGATTCAAAATTTGGAACCATTATTAGAGGCTGAAAATCCGCGTGTAATTATAATAGGCGAAGGGCATGGCATGCAGGAACCTCCTGCGTTCATGGAAGCATTATTA
Source organism: uncultured Hellea sp. (assembly GCA_938007935.1). Taxonomy (GTDB): domain Bacteria; phylum Pseudomonadota; class Alphaproteobacteria; order Caulobacterales; family Maricaulaceae; genus Hellea. The sequence goes on along the minus strand of CALLMD010000004.1, from coordinate 27,572 downwards.
TGTCATAGTTTAGAACGCGGATTTAAAACAAATTTGGCGTTGGAATTGTCAGACGATGTAAATCTCTACAAAACCTACTTAAATTCTGGAGGGCTTGAAGCTGATAAGTCGGCTCTCTTCGAAGATTGGGCCTGGAAAGGAGAGTTCACGGATGGAAGATCTAGTGAAGCTATATTGAGATTAATTGATAAAGCGAGGTCATATATGGCGGCAGAGCAAGACTTGATATTTACAGCCTTCAAAGCTGATGATCTTCAACTTGAAGATTTTGAGAGCCGTAATGCTTACATGCAAGCCTATGAGAAAAAAATGGCTGAAAATATATTGAAAAGCTCTGAAACGGCTCACAAGACAATTGTTCTTGTGGGTAATCTGCATGCTAGACGTTACAGACTTGAGGCCAATAACTTATCTTATGATCTCATGGCCAAACACATGCCTGCGCCCTATACAGCGAGTTTCTTTATCGCCCACAATGGCGGTACATCTTGGAGTTGTCGCGGTCCTCAGCCGAAAGATTGCATGCAATATAAATCTGGGTCTTATTTAGATGCCAATAGTGAACTTGCGAAGTTAAGTGTTCCTCGCATCATCTCTAATGACAATGAAGTTGAAATTCTTCCTTTCATAGGGCGGCAATATAAAAAGGAATGGTATGATGGTGTGATTTATGTTGGCGCTGTCACAGCTTCCCCTCCCGCAAATGCGGATGGGCGGGTTCCATATGTTGAGGATAATAAATGATAGGCATGCTAACAGGGACTTGCCTTATGGCGGGGACGGGTGAGGCGATTGTTGATGTCAACGGCGTTGGTTATTTGCTGCAATGTGGGTCGCGCACTCTCGGTAATTTGGGTGTTGGCGAGACGGTCTGCCTCCATGTGGAAACCCATGTGCGCGAGCAGGCGATAACGCTTTATGGATTTCACAGCGAGGAAGAGCGCGCATGGTTTGTGCGCCTTCAATCCGTGCAAGGTGTTGGGCCCAAAGCCGCGCTTGCCATTTTAGATATTATGACGCCGGGACAAATCCTGTCCGCGGCGAGCCTTGAAGATAAAGCTGCCTTTGCCCGCGCTAAAGGCATCGGGCCAAAATCTGCAGGCCGTATTGCGATTGAGCTTTCGGGCAAGCCTGCCCCCGCAGGGCGCGGCTTTCAGCCTGTCTTTACAAAGCCAAGCGGCGGAACACCTTCGGAGGCCGAGCGCAATGAAGGCTTATCTGATATGCGGCTGCGCAATGACGCGATTTCTGCGCTTGAGAACCTCGGCATTGGTCAATCCGATGCCTTGCGGGCCGTGGCCTCGGCCTATAACACCTTCCTAGAAGACCCGCCGCTTGATGATTTGATTAAGGTGGCCCTTAAGGAATTGAGTAAATGAGGTATCAAATATCATGTCCTTCCGACCATGTGTTTGGCTTGCCAAACGCTAGCCGGAACCCATGCCTTGATGTCTCGTCTAAATGTAATCTAGCTTTAAGGCTCAATATTCAGGCATGGATACCGGGCCAGTTTTTAACTGGCGTCGGTATGACGGTAATGTAATGGACGAAGACCGCATCATATCAGGCGGTAGCCAAGTTGGGGACGGGCGTGACCGTGCGCTGCGGCCTTTGTCTTTTGACGATTTTGTAGGTCAAAAGAGCGCGATTAAAAACCTGAAAGTCTATGTTGAGGCAGCAAGGCGGCGCGAAGAGCCTTTAGATCATTTACTTCTCTCTGGCCCGCCGGGACTCGGTAAGACAACGCTTTCGCAAATTGTGGCGCGGGAACTCGGCGTGAATTTTCGCTCTACCTCTGGCCCTGTGATTTCTAAAGCTGGCGACCTTGCGGCGTTGCTGACGAACCTCGAGCCGCGTGATGTGTTATTCATTGATGAAATTCATCGTCTTAATCCCGTGGTTGAGGAAGTGCTTTATCCAGCGATGGAGGATTTTGAACTCGATTTGATTATTGGGGAGGGGCCAGCGGCAAGGTCTATCAAGATTGACCTTGCGCCTTTCACATTGATTGGCGCGACAACGCGGGCAGGGCTTCTTGCCACGCCACTGCGAGATCGTTTCGGCATCCCTGTGCGGCTTGAATTTTACGATACCGAAGAGCTCACCAAAATTGTTCTGCGCGGAGCTGGGAAGCTCGACATGGATATGACGGCGGATGGCGGACGCGAAATTGCCCGCCGCGCGAGGGGGACGCCAAGGGTGGCAGGGCGATTGCTTCGACGTGTGCGTGACCTCGCCGAAGATAATGGCCATGCGACGGTTGATAAAGCCGCGGCTGACGCCGCACTAATCCGTTTGGGCGTAGATGATATTGGCCTTGATAAGCAGGATATGCGCTATCTTCATGCGCTGTGTGAAATGTTCGGCGGTGGCCCTGTCGGGGCGGATACGCTCGCCGCGGCACTCTCTGAGGCCCGCGACGCGCTTGAAGACGTGATTGAACCATACCTCATTCAGCAAGGATTCTTACAACGTACGCCACGGGGCCGCGTCGCGACAGCGAGAGCCTTTGCACATTTGGGGCTAGCTGCGCCCGTTCAACCTATCGCGCCGACACTTTTTGGAGACGGGACAGATGGCTAATTCTGGGGTGGCTGAACAACCCACTATGGGTGCGTTTCATGGGCGAGAGCATCATTACCCGCTACGCGTTTTCTATGAAGATACGGATTTCACGGGCATTGTTTATTACGCCAATTACCTTCGCTTTTTCGAGCGCGCCCGCAGTAGCTATTTTCGCCTTGTTGGCTTTCATCATTCTGATCTTTGGGACGCGGAAGACCCGCTGGCTTTTGCTATTCGCAAAATCAATCTGGATTACAAAAAACCCGCCCGTATTGATGACCATCTCACCATCGTCACAACCTATGACAAATTCAAAGGCGCAAGGCTCTGGGTCTCCCAAGCTTGCTATCGCGGCGATGAGTTATTGGTAACAGCCGTGAGCGAAGCGGCGAGCATCACACCAGATGGCAAGCCAAAGAGGGCACCGAAATGGATGGTGGAGAAATTGGGGCCTTATTTGGAACAGCATTAATAAGCTTTAAGAAATCCTGAATTTTCAGCTCCAAATATTTCTCCTTGCAAGAGCGTTAATTTTGTTTTAACGCAAAATCATGAGTTCACGGGGCGTATCCGTAAATTCTAGAAATTTAGGGAAAAGGGCGCTTTTTTCAAATCATCTATAGATTAGGAATTTAACTTCCTGATGGCTTTGAAGATTTGACTAATCATCACCACACCACCCTAGAATTTGGACGCAAGTAAATTGAGTCCAAAACTGGTCTTAGGCCAAAAATTAGTCTTTGCCGTAAGGCAAGGGGGGAGGCAAATATGGCTAAAATTAAGAGCCATAAGATAATTGGGAGCGGTGTGCTCGAAACAAGTATTGTATGCAGGCAAAGCCGCGCAGCAAATGATTTTTCCTGTGCGGCTATCTTTAATAGAGTCATCAAAAATATTCAAAAAACTTTATCCAGCGTGACGTACGTCACGGCCATAATTCATAATTTGTTTACGTCTGTCATTATGGGAGGCGCAAAATGATCAGTAATACGACCATAAATCATAATTGCTTTGTTTTGGAGGGCGCAACATTAGTGCCAGAGCGAAGTTATGCACGCCTTCGAGGACGAAAGCCGCTCCTCATGGAGCCATCACGAAGCCACAGGCTTCGATAACCACGTAATTCAATAACACACTTAACATCTAAATCATCAAATCCACACGCGGGCGCACCGCAGGAGAATAAAAATTAAGGACTAAGACAATGACCGCAACAATTTTAAGTATTGATCCAGTAACAGCCGACGGCACATATATCGCGGGCGACATTATTCAGTTTACCCTGACTCTTTCTGAGGATATTCAGGAGGCTACAGCTGCGGGTGGTTCTGTTACTGTTTACCTTGATACGGGCCAAGATATTACTGTTACTGTTCCTGCTGCTACTTCAACGATTTCATTTTCATATGTAATTCCCACTGGCGTAAATTCTCCTGACCTGAACGTCACGGGTGTAGCGTTTAATAATTTGGAAACTGTTGCTGGTGATCCGGTCAGCGGAACCTTACCTTCAGGGCAAAACCTCGCTGATAATGCTGATTTAGTAATCGATACGACGTCTGATGCGGGTGGCGATTTAGCTGTTACGCTTGCGGCGGATGCAAGTGGTACAGCGAATGATGGCATTCTGATTGATGGTCTGGGCGCTGTTGGGTTTACTGTCGCTGGCCTTGATGCCGCGACGACAGCGACGATTACCTTCACTGATTCCGCTGGTACGATGCATACTGAGACGGCCAATGCCGATGGGTCTTTTACGGCTGACCTTGCTACGGCAGGCTTTGTTGATGGCGTTGTTACAGTCGCCATTACTGCTGCGGATGATGCGGGTAATCCCGTGGCCAATGGCACTGGTGCGTCATTCGCCATCGACACGACGCCCCCAACTGTTCCAACTGTTGACGATCTCACCACAAATGTGGCTGAGCCAACCCTGACAGGTACGGCTGATGATGAAGTTGGAAACGTCACAACTGTAACCGTTGGCGGGGCGACCTATACGGTTGCTGTCACAAGCGGCATGTGGTCGCTTGATCTTAGCACAGCTACGCCTGACTCAGGATCGCTCGCGCTTAATGATGTCATGGGTAATGGCACGAGCCCAATGATTGGCACGAATGAGGTGGTTGTTACGACGACAGATGCCGCCGGCAATAGCGTGAGTGATGCCAGCACTTTAGAGCTGTTTATCGACACAGAAACACCGCTTGTGACAGCGGCAGATCTCTCTGATACTGTTATTGAAGACGTAACCCCTGGTCATGCACTCACGGGCGATATTGATTTTGTTGACGCGCCGAGTACGGCGTCACCGCCCAGCGTTGGCGTTGCGTCTGCGGGCGGCGGCGTAGGCTTTATTGGGGTCTTTCAGGCAACATTGCCGGATGATGGTCTTGGCGACGGCGCCGGAAGGGTGACTTGGACTTTTGATTTCACAGGCCCAAATGCAGCTGCTGATTTGGCCACGCTCGACTCATTAGGTTATTATGAAACTCTCACGCAAAGCTATGATATCATATTGACGGATGAGGATGGAAACTTCTTCGAAGAAACCGTTGTCATCACAATTCAAGGCACAAATGATCAACCCACGATCACAGGTGGTCCAGCGTTAGAAATGTTGACTGAAACAGATGCCGCTTTAACCGAGACAGGTACATTTGCGATTGACGATATCGACGAGTTAAACACGGCCGATATATTGTCTGTTAATACGGGCTTACCCGGAGATATCGTTGTAAGCGGCAATCAAGGCACGCTTACGGATGCGGACTTGCATAACATGTTCACCGTGACATTAGATTCACAATCACAGGTGACTTGGGATTTTGCAAGCGGTGCGGCCGATTTTGATTATTTGGCTACAAACGAGACGGTCACTGTCCAATTTGATGTCAATGTTGTTGATGATAGTGGTGATAGCTACAGTGATACAGCCACGGAGACAGTTACAATTACTATCACGGGCACAAATGATGCTGCGGTAATATCTGGTAATACTGATAACTCGGGCGACGCTGTTACCGAAGACGGTATTGATGGTGTGGGTGCTGCAATTGGTGACGATACTGCGACGGGTGCTTTGGTCAGCAATGATGTCGATAATCCTAATACGTTCACAGCAGAAACAATTGTTGGTACTTATGGTTCTCTAACAATAGATGCGACAGGCGCATGGACTTATACGCTTGATAATACAGCGGGTTCAGCTGCGGATATGCTCAATGCGAATCAGCCCGCAAGTGATGTGATTGAGGTAGAGTCTATAGACGGTACTAAGCAAGATATAACTATCTCAATTGTTGGCTCTAATGACGCCGCAATGATCATGGGCGATATAGATAACAGCACGGATGCCGTTATTGAGGCGGGTGTCGATAACGCTCAGAGCGCCATTGGCGATAATGTGGCAACAGGTACATTGACCCATACCGATGTCGATGATGGTAACAATGACAATATCTTTAAGGCGTCGACACTGACAGGCGCTTATGGGACGTTGGAATTGCTTGCAAATGGTAATTGGACTTACACATTAGACGATACGTCTGGATCGGCTGCAGACCTGCTCGATGAAACACAAAGCGATAATGATATATTCACTGTCAAAGCAGAGGATGGCACAGATCAAAGCATTACAATCATCGTTCAAGGCTCAAATGACGCCGCCGTCATAACAGGAAATGTTGCAGGCACCGTTGTGGAAACCGGTGTTGATGGTAGTGGCAGTGCCGTTGGGACATCAGGCGGTATGATCACTGGATTATTAATGTCTACGGATATCGATACGGTTGATGCCGATAATAGCTTTACGCCGGACAGTTTAACTGGAGATTATGGTAGTTTCACTATCAATGCTGCGGGGATGTGGACTTATACGCTTACTAACTCAAATGCTGACGTAGAGGCACTCAATGTAGGCGACGATCTAACTGAAACCTTTACGGTTACAACAACAGACGGAACGCCTCAAGATGTTGTCGTCACGATTGATGGCAGAAATGATGCGCCAACTATATCGGCTGTGAATCTGACAGGCGCTAACGGTGTGTTTGATACGGATGCTAATGACAGCTTTGCTGACCTTACGGGTAGCTTAGCAGGTACCGACATCGATAATGATGGTGCCTCGCTTGTTCATGTTCTAACCGGGATGGGCGTAGATTCATCTGTGACTGGCCAAACATCAATGGACTTGGTGCATAATAGCGTTGTTTACGGCGTTATGACTTTGCTTGAAGATGGCAGCTATACGATTAATTTAGATGATGATGCCATTAACGCTCTGGATGAAAATGATTTCTTCCAGCTTATGCAAAGCTTTACCGTCTCTGATGGTGCTTCGCCTCCAGTTCAGCAGACTTTAACGCTGGATATAACAGGGGCGAACGACCTCCCAATCTTAACAGATAGCTCTGGTAATATTTTACCAAATACTGTTCTTGGGGATGTTACCGAAGATGCTTCAGATCCAAACTTAACAACATCTGGGCTTATCTTCTTTGATGATGCTGAAATTGCAGATACCCATATTGTAACAGTACAGCAAACAGCCCCTGGTTCCTTAGGTTTAATGAGCGGTGCACAAATTGCGACGGCAACTGGCGCTGTTAATGTAGGCCAAATTCAATGGACTTACACAGTTCCGAATTCTGCGGTGCAATATCTTGCTCAGGATGAGGAGTACACAGAGAGCTTCGACGTCTCTATCACTGACGATTCAGGCGGTAGCTTTATGACGACAATCGATGTCACTATTACAGGTGAAAATGATCTACCAACTTTCTCGATTGTAGGGACAGATTCAGCTAGTGGCTCTGCCACTGAGGCAGGTGCAAACCTTATGGCCACTGGGACTATCACGATTGGGGACGTTGACGTCATTGACACCGCGTCTGTGTCTTTGGACGCCGCTAATGCGCTTTCGATAGATGGGTCAGGCGCGGACTCCTCAATTGACATCGCGGCGCTTGAGACGGCTTTGGCGAATGCGCTGACCTTCACGGGTGATATTGATGCCTCTTCAACCTCGGCCAATGTGGCTTGGGCCTTTGATAGCGGCGCTGTTGACTTTGATGATCTCGGTGACGGGGAGAGCCTTGTTCTCACCTATACCATTCAGGTTACTGATGGCGAGGGCGCAACAAATGCCGCGCCGCAAACTATCGATATCACTATTAACGGCACAAATGATGCGCCAAACCTAACGGTCGATTCAAATAATGTCACCTTGGATGAAGGCGGGACGGTTGTCCTTTCAACAGCTATGCTTGCGGCGTCAGACGTAGACGCGGCTGACGGTGCTGCGGAACTTGTTTATACCGTTGTCACAAATGTTGCGAATGGGCAGCTATTCATCGATACAGATGGAAGCGGAGTACTTGATAATGGTGAAGTCGCTCTTGTCGCGAATGATACATTCACGCAGGCCGATATTGATAATGGCGATGTCCTTTATACACATGATGGGTCTCAGAATTTCGCTGATAGTGTGAATATCTCTGTGTCGGATGACGGTATAGGAAGCAATGACTCTGCGGATGTTTCTGGAACTTTGAATTTCTTAGCCTCTAATGTGAATGACGCGCCTGTAGGCACGGTCACTATCACGGGTACAGCACAGCAAAATGAAACGCTCTTAGCGTCAAATAATCTGACCGATGAAGATGGTCTGGGTACAATTAGCTATGAGTGGTTTGCCGATGGTACATCTGTTGGAACAGGACAGACCTTCACTTTAACTCAGTCCGAAGTTGGAGCTATGATGACTGTTGTAGCAAGCTATACAGATGGGTTTGGTGAAGCTGAAGCTGTCTCCTCCACGCCAACAACCGCCGTTGTAAATGTGAATGACGCGCCTGAAGGTACTGACGCGACTCTCTCTATTAATGAGGATGAGCCGCATACATTTGAAGCGAGTGATTTCGGGTTCGCTGATAATGTAGATGTCCCTGCAAATATTCTTGATGTCGTGATAATCACGTCACTTCCAACAGCAGGAACGCTTGAACTTAACGGCGCGGCTGTAGCGATGGGAGACTCTATCTCCGTCGCTGATATAGATGCCGAATTATTAGTCTTCACACCTGACGCAAATGCGAACGGGACTGGCTATTCAAGCTTCACGTTCCACGTTGTTGATGATGGCGGTGTCGCCAATGGTGGGCAAGATACAGATCAATCTGCCAATACAATGACCTTTGATGTGGCCGCCGTTAATGATGCACCAACTGTTACAGGTCCGAACCTAACCATTTCAGAAGGCCAAACTGTTGGTATAAACAACCTTCATCTTGGTATTGCTGATGTCGATGATACAGATACAAATGTGGCTATTTCTGTCACTAACGTGTCTGGCGGCGACTTCCTCATTGCAGGTAGTACTGTTACAAGCTTTACGCTCGCACAAGTCATGGCAGGTGATGTGAGTTTTGCGCATGATGGAAATGAAGCTGCGCCCACTTTTGATGTTACGGCAACAGATGATGATAGCGCAGCCTCTACAACGGAATCTGCAACTATCACATTCACAAATGTGAATGATACGCCAACTGTTACAGCGCCTAATCTAACAATTACAGAAGGCCAAACTGTTGGTATTACGAATGTTGAACTCGGCGTTGCAGATGTTGATGATGCAGATGCCAATATAACTATTTCTGTCACTAATGTGTCTGGTGGCGACTTCCTCATTGCGGGTAGTGCTGTCACAAGCTTTACGCTGGCACAAGTCATCGCAGGTGATGTGAGCTTTGCTCATGATGGAAATGAAGCTGCGCCGACTTTTGATGTCACGGCAACAGATGATGATACCGCAGCCTCGACAACGGAATCTGCATCTATTACCTTCACAAATAACAATGACGCGCCAGAGGGTACTGATGCGACGCTCTCTATTAATGAGGATGAGCCGCATACATTTGAAGCGAGTGATTTCGGATTTGCGGACAATGTCGATGTGCCAGCAAATGTCCTTGACGCAGTGATTATCACGGCACTTCCAACAGCGGGTACGCTAACGCTTAACGGCGTAGCTGTCGCCATGGGCGACTCTATCTCCGTCGCTGATATAGATGCCGAATTATTAGTCTTCACACCTGACGCAAATGCGAATGGGACTGGCTATTCAAGCTTCACGTTCCAAGTTGTTGATGATGGCGGTGTCGCCAATGGTGGGCAAGATACAGATCAATCTGCCAATACGCTGACCTTTGATGTGGCAGCCGTCAATGACGCACCAGTTATTGACGAAGGAGCCTCCGATATTACGCCATCAGGCGACGAAGATATGGCCATTACAGGTACAATCGTCGCAAATGATGTCGAGGATGCAACACTAACTTACTCAATTGCAAGCGGTGATGGCCCCTCCAATGGTAGCGTCATGATTACTGGCAACAGCTTCTCATATACCGGCAATCAAGATTACAATGGTCCAGACGCCTTTACGGTGACTGTGACTGACTCTGTTGGAGCGACAGACACAGTAGTTGTGAATGTTACGGTTGACCCAGTTGATGACGTTGTTGATGTCGATGTCTCTGGTGTAAGCCCTTCAACGCATGATGAAACTATTGATGCAGCGGTTCCTGTGCCAACCTTCTTCGCTACAGGTACAACTGTTACGGATGTTGACGCTGAGGACTTTGATGGCGGCGTTCTAAACGTTGCTGTGACTGGGGGGGATGCAACTGATCTCTTAAACTTAACTGATACAGCTGATGTTACGATTTCAGGTGCTAATGTATTAATCGCAGGCACTGTTATTGGTACGGTTTCAGGTGCAGATACTAATAATCTGAGTGTCACCTTTAATACGATGGCTTATGCTGAAGATGTAGAAGCCGTAATTGAGGCTCTGAATTATGTCACAGCAAGCGATCAGCCGGTATCTTCACGTGATATCACGATTGATCTGTCTAATGGTGATACACCCGGAACAGCATTACAGGAAACTATTTCCGTAGCTATTACGGCGTCTAATGATAGCCCCATTGCGACGGATGATGGAAATTCTGATGCAAATGCTGCGGGCGGTATTCGCGTTACTGAAAACTCAACGTCAACCTTTAACATACTATTTGGTGGCTCTACGGGCGTTATAGCAGATAGTGATCCTGATCATGATGTTACTGAGCTTGCAGTCATATCTGCTGACGGCAATGCTGTTACCTCAGCTGTTCCTGCCATTATCACAACGTCTATGGATGCGTTAGTAACCATACGTTCAAATGGATTGGTCGATTACAATATCAGCCCGAGTACATCTACGCTGGCTTTCCAAGCCTTAGCACAGGGTGAAACTGCAACGGATAGCTTTACTTATACAATTGCTGACCCAGATGGAGCGCAAAGCACGGCTACAGTTTATGTCACGATAGTTGGCGAAAACGATGCTGTGGATGCACAGGATGACACAATCACTGTCGCTGAAAACGGGGCGGGTTTAACAGGTAATGTCACTGACAATGATGAAGATATTGATGTTGGCGATACATTTGAAGTCGTTAACGTGCAAAATGGACCAAATACGACTACCGTGGCCGATGGTAATGGCGGATTTATTGTTACCCTAACGGGCGGCGCTGATCCTATCACGGTTCAAGTGAATTCTGATGGTAGCTATTCCGTCGATATTCCAGAGTCCCTTAATGCGGGTGAAACAATCAACGGTGGCTTTAATTATACTGTAGAAGATACCGGCGGGGCGCAATCCTTCGCGACTGTAACACTTGCGATTAGCGGCGAAAATGACGGTCCAACAGTGTCTGCTCCAATCAATCTAGGGTCTACAGATGAAGATACTGTGTTTGTTATTACTGAGGCAGATCTTTTGGCCAATTCCGATGATGTGGATAGCAATTCGGTATTGAATGTTCTTAATTTGGTCGCGTCCTCTGGCAATCTTGTCGATAATATGGACGGAACGTGGAGCTTCACACCTGACTTACATGACGATACAAATGTTAACTTCAGTTTTGATGTATCAGATGGCATAGCAACTCCAGTAAGCACAAGCGCTACGCTTGACTTGACGCCAGTTAATGATGCGCCGGTAATTGATGCAGGTGCTTCTGACGTAGCTGTAACAGCGGATGAAGACAATGCTGTAGCGGGTACGATTGTTGCCTCTGATGTTGATGATGCCACGCTAACTTATAGCGCGGTTGATGGTGCCAATGGCACGGTCACGATTGATGGCTCCGGTGGTTATATTTACACACCAGCGGATGACTTTAACGGGACAGATAGCTTTGTTGTGACAGTCACAGATGCTGCGGGTTTTACAGATGATATTACAGTCAATGTGACCATTAATGCGGTTAATGATGCACCAGTAATTGATGCAGGTGCTTCTGACGTGGCTGTAACAGCAGATGAAGACAATGCTGTAGCGGGTACGATTGTTGCCTCTGATGTTGATGATGCCACGCTAACTTATAGCGCGGTTGATGGTGCCAATGGCACTGTCACGATTGATGGCTCCGGTGGTTATATTTACACACCAGCGGATGACTTTAACGGGACAGATAGCTTTGTTGTGACAGTCACAGATGCTGCGGGTCTTACAGATGACATTACAGTCAATGTGACCATTAATGCGGTTAATGATGCGCCGGTAATTGATGCAAGTGCTTCTGATGATAACATTTCTGGTGATGAAGATACGGTTGTTACAGGCACTATTGTTGCCTCTGATGTTGAGGGCTCAACTATTACCTACACTGCAGGAGACGGTGATTACGGTACAGTTACGATAGATGAATTTGGCGCATATACTTATACACCAAATCCAGATTTCAACGGTAATGATAACTTTGTTGTCACAGTATTTGATGGCGATTTAAGCGATACTATCGTTATCAATGTGACGGTTAATCCAGTAGATGATGCCTCAGTCGTTTCAGGAGACTTCTCAGGATCGGTAACTGAAGGCGATATTGGAGACCCTCCAGTTACAGTACAGGGAACAATTGATATTACGGATATTGATGTCGGAGACACACCTAGCTTTAATGATGTAGCTTCAACTGTAGGTGACAATGGTTTGGGTTTATTTGAACTAACCAATGGTGAGTGGACGTTCACTCTCGATCAGTCTGCAGCGGCAGTTAATGATTTAGATGATGGAGATGTCGCTTTTGACAGCATCACATTTGCCGCAGATGATGGTACTGAACAGATTATAACCGTAACTGTTATGGGCTCTAATAATAACCTAATTGGCACCGCAAATGACGACGTTCTAGTTGGATCTGATGGAATTGATGTAATTAATGGTTTAGCTGGTAATGATACGATTAATAGCGGCGATGCTGATGACGTTATTGACGGTGGTGCTGGCGATGACATCTTAGATGGCATGGGAGGGGATGATAACCTCACTGGTGGCAGCGGTGCCGATGCTATTAACGGCGGTAGTGGAACAGATGAGGCACGTTATGATGACTCAGACGCTGGTGTGACTATTAATCTCGTAAATGGAGCCGCGATAGGTATAGGTGGTCACGCGCAAGATGATGTTCTTGATAGTATTGAGAATCTTTTTGGGTCTAGTTTCGCTGATACCCTGACAGGAGATGATTTCAACAACGTAATTGACGGCTTTACCGGCGATGACATCATCGACGGTGGTGCAGGCAATGATAATCTTAGCGGACGAGCTGGAATTGACATGCTGAGTGGCGGTGACGGTAATGACATTGTTAGCGGTGGCAACGAAGATGATATCATCGACGGCGGCATGGGTGATGACACCCTTCGCGGAGACGGCGGCAATGACGCCATCACTGGCGGTGCAGGAATGGATTCTATTTCGGCAGGTACTGGCAACGATATGGTACATGGCGGTGACGGCATTGATAACATTTTGGGCCAAGGCGGAGATGATATCCTTTACGGAGATGCTGGGGCCGATCAATTACGCGGTGGGTCAGGCAATGACACCTTATTTGGTGGCGATGATGATGACATGCTCTTCGGACAAGGCAATAATGACATCCTTCATGGCGAAGGTGGTGACGACCGACTCTCGGGCGGCGCTGGTTCAGATGAGCTCTATGGTGGTGATGGAAATGATGTTCTGACAGGCTTCATTGGCGCGGACCGTCTAGACGGTGGCGCTGGCAATGATGTCCTTCACGGCGGAGCCATGGACGGAGCACGTGATACATTTGTCTTTGCTGAGGGCTATGATCAGGATCGTATTAACGCCTTTGATCAAGCTGGTACTGATCGCTTAGAGCTGGATGACGCGCTTTGGGCGGGTGTTGGAACGCTTACCGCGCAAGAGGTTGTTGATATGTTTGGTAGCTTAAATGCAACAGGTACAATCTTGACTCTCGACTTTGGCAATGGCGATATCCTCGAAATCCAAAACGCGGATGGCATAGACATTGATACCTTCGGCGAAGATATATTAGTGATTTAAGGGAGACTCTAATTAGCAATTAACCTGTAAATATCAGGCGGCTTAAAATGTTTGGTTAAGCCGCCTGATGGTGTTCGATGTAGATTCGGTTCGGAGGGCGCTTGACCGGGAATATATGCATTTTATAGTGTTCTAATGACCCAAATTCCCCACACACCCTTTACTCCATGGACTGAGCGCCCAACCGCTGATGTTCGCCGTGCAAGCCAGGCGCAATATATGCATGGTTTTACTGAAATTTTGGCCGCAGAAGGCCCGATGCAGGCGCTGGCTTTATTTCAGACTTATGGCAAGGCGAGCGGGGTCATGAAACTCGCCGCGCCTGTACGGAAACTTTGTGAACGCGCCTTACTGGCAGGGGTGAAAGCGGGTGAAATCATTCTTGAGAAAGAAGAAGATAGCGAAATTGACGGACCTGATGATAGCGTTGGCTGGATTGTGCGCTTGCCCGATAGTCCCCGCGTAATCGTGCGAGACCTTGGCAATCGCGGCTTTGCCGATATTCCTATGAGTGAGCTCGCCGCGTTGGTGCTTGAAATTCGTACCCAAGATGAATTTATGGGCCGCGAGGATATATACCGCGCTGTGCTCGATCATTATAGCCTGCAAAAACTTACGGCGTTGGTGCGCCGCCGCCTTGATAAAGTTTTAGAGGTTTATTTCTAATGGCGCGCGACACACTCTTCCTTTTGGCGCCTGGTTTCTATGATAATGAACGGCGAGAATATTGCCCTGAATGCGCGGAGATGTGGGGGCTGCTTTCTTATTTCTCGGCGATAAAAGAAAGCGTGGAGATTATTTATCAATCCATAGCCAAGCCGCGTGCCGATATTGTGACTTTGCTGGGCGAGAAAAATCAGAACTGCCCGACTTTGGTCTTATCGCAGGATAGTCCTGTTTATGAAAATTGCGGGATTATGCAAAAAAACGGGCACCGTTTTATCAACAATGCCCGTGATATGGGAAAATATTACGCGGCGCGTTTTGGAACGCCTTATCCGCGAGGGTCTTAAAGGCTTAACCGTCACCATCCTCGATAGCTTCACCCACGCCAGGGCCAGTTGGTCCTATGGGAATATTCTTCTCACAAATATCCAAGACTTCGCGGCCTTCGCTATCGACATAGAAAATCTGCGCAGGCTTGACCACAATTGTGCGCTTGGTTTTAGACTCAATCGGCTCATAAGGTGGGTTGTCAATCAAAGTGATTGCATATTGAACTTTTGTTTCCGCCGGAATTGTCACCATCTGCAAAGTTGAAACAGGCGCGCAGGTTTGAATCGGCGCGGGAACTTCGACAATTATTGGTTCAGGAATTGGCTCTGGTTCCGGGACTGTTTTACAGGCGCTTAGCCCAATTATGAGTGTAATTGAGAGAAGTGTTGTTCGTTTTGACATAAATGCCTCCATTTAGACCAGCCTATCACATAGTAAGTCTGAATTGTGACTGAATATGTGAAAAATTATGTCATTTTTGCAAAAGCGTAGTCTTTAAGGGTATGGTTAAGACTTTCTTTATAAGCTGCGTTTCTAGAATGAACCTTACTAGCTCTTAATTAGCACTCTTGGGTCGATTGCTCTTAAATCAGACACAAATACAGGCTAGTTTCGCCGCAGAAGCGAATCGGCACTTGGAAGAAAAATATGTTTTTAATCGATTTAATTATTCAGGCGACCACATTGGACCCTGTTGTCAATGGTGACTTTTCTTTCTGGTCGCTCTTCCTGCGCGCCGATTGGGTGGTCAAAGCGGTTATGATTATTCTAATTATCGCTTCGATTTGGTCTTGGGCCATTGCTGTTGATAAAGGTATCACAATGTACCTGCTTAAACGGCGGGCAAAATTATTCGAAGAAACCTTTTGGTCGGGTAAGACTTTGGACGAGCTCTCACGCGCTATGGCGGGTGATACGCGCGATCCTATGGCCAGAGTCTTCGCTGCGGCGATGCGCGAATATGATGAGAGCCTGGCCACGCCGCGTAATGATGCGGCTATTTTATCAACACGGGAGCGCATTGACCGTGTTATGAACCTTGTTGTGAACCGTGAACTCTCCAAAGCGGAACGCGGCCTCTCTGTCTTGGCGACTATTGGGTCAGCCTCGGTCTTTATTGGACTTTTTGGGACCGTTTGGGGGATTATGAATTCCTTCCGCGCCATTGCCGCCTCGCAAAATACAAACTTGTCAGTGGTTGCGCCGGGTATTGCGGAAGCCCTTTTCGCGACAGCGCTGGGCCTCATCGCCGCTATTCCTGCCGTTATATTCTATAATAAATACTCCTCCGACATTGATAAATATGCAGGCCGTCTCGAAGGCTATGCCGATGAGTTATCTGCAATTTTATCACGCAAAATTTCTAAGGGTTAAGCTGTGGCCATTGGAACATCATCAGGCGGTTCAAGACGCGGGTCTCGCCGGCGCGGGCGTAAAAACAAGTTAAACGCCGAAATTAATGTGACGCCACTTGTCGATGTCATGCTAGTTTTGCTTATCGTCTTTATGATCGCGGCGCCATTACTGTCCGTCGGCGTACCGGTTGAGCTGCCTAAGACTGATGCGAAGGCTTTGCCGTCAAATCAAGAGCCGATAACGGTGACCGTCGATTTTGATGGCAAAATCTTCATTCAAGAAGAAGAAATAACGCTAGAAGAACTGGCGTCTCGCCTCGTCGCGGTTTCGGCCAATGGGTATGATGAACGGATTTACTTGCGGGCTGACCAAGATAGTGATTACGGCGCGGTCATGAAGGTTATGGCGCGGGTCAATGCGGCTGGATTTTCAAATCTGGGCCTCGTAACGGATCCCATTTCTCAATAGATGAATTTCGGTATTTTGATATCGCTTTCATTACATGCGGCTGCGCTGATCGGCGGGCTTTTTCTCTTTAAAGGTGAGCTCAAGCCCTATGAAGAAACTAAGATAATTCCGATTGAGATGATCACAATTGATGAGCTGACCAATATAAAGGCCTCAGTAAAACATCCCAAACCTATAGAAAAAGTTGAGCCAGAGCCTGAGCCCGAACCTATGACCCTCGAAACACCGATGAAAAATGCCGAGGAGAAAGGTGAGCTGCAAGAGCGCGTTGAAGAGGTCGTCAAAGAGACCGTTGCTATGGTTGAAGCTCCAACGCCAGATGTCATTGAGGAAGAAATAGAAGTTCCAGATGTGCCTGTGGAGCCTGAAAAGCCTCAAGAAGTTGACTTGGATAGGCTTGCGGGGCTCATAAACCGCGTTAGAGAGCAGGCTCCAGAAGTCAATCAACAGCGCAGCTTGCAATCTGAAACAAATTCATATGTCTTTTCTGATGTGGCCCGCGAGGGTGTTGGCCTGGCTAACGCGATGACGGTGTCTGAACTCACCGCTTTACAGTCAGCCATGTATAAATGTTGGTCAATCCCAGCGGCTGCGCCTAATCCAGCTGAGCTTATCGTCCCTGTTAAAGTTAGCTTGTTTCCTGATGGTTATGTTAATCAGGTTAAACTAGGCAATTTTCGCGAAATAAATCACTTTCATAAGCTCGCCGCAGACGAAGCCATAAGAGCTGTCAATAAGTGCCAGCCATATGATTTTTTACCTGCGGAAAAATATAGCCAATGGCGTGAGATGACACTAAACTTTCGCCCAGACGTATAAATCACTAGATATTTTTCGCGTGAGACAAGTAAATCAAGGATGTGGACTTTGACACGATTTTTCGCCGCTATTTTAATGGGGCTTACTGCCTTTTTTCTAACATTTGGCTATGCGCAGGCCCAGCTGGAAATTGATATTACTAAAGGCAATATCGACCCAACACCGATTGCTGTTCCAGATTTTCTGGCAACAGATTCCCAAAGCCGCGCGATTGGTGCTGACATTGCTACCGTCATACGCGCTGACCTTGAGCGCTCTGGTTTATTTAATGCATTAGATCCTGCCAGTTTTATCGAGAAACAAACCAATATTGATTATCAGCCAACATTTGCGGATTGGCGCGTTATAAAGGCTGATGCTTTGGTCTCGGGACAAATCGTAAGAGAGAGCGCTACGCGCATACGCGTTGAATTTCGTCTATGGGATATTTTTGCAGGCAAACAACTCGCAGGACTGCGCTTTGCAACAACACCTGATAATTGGCGGCGAACAGCCCATAAAGCTTCTGATGCAATCTATAAATCTTTGACGGGTGAAGAGGGCTATTTTGATAGCCGTATCGTCTTTATTGATGAAAAAGGGTCCAAGACGAACCGCAAGAAACGCCTAACAATCATGGATCAAGATGGACACGACCCTCAATATCTATTGGCGGGCTCAGATCTTGTTATTACGCCGCGCTTTTCACCTTCGGCGCAAAAAATTACATTTATGAGTTATGAAAATGTCGTCCCTCAAGTCTATCTATTAGACATTGAAACGGGCCGAAGAGAGCTGTTGGGTAATTTTCCGGGTATGACTTTTGCCCCGCGCTTTTCACCGGATGGCCGTCAATTAATCATGTCGATGATGAGTAAAGGCAATAGCGACATTTATAAAATGGATTTGAGTTCACGCTCAACAACGCGCCTGACCTCACAGCCTGCTATTGACGTCTCCGCCAGTTTTTCACCTGACGGTCGCCGTATCGTGTTTAATTCAGATCGCGGGGGATCGCCGCAGATTTATATTATGAACTCCGATGGTACGAATGTAAAACGTATCAGCTTTGGTAAAGGACGTTATTCTGCACCAGTCTGGTCTCCGCGCGGTGATAAAATTGCTTTCGTGAAGAGTAAAAATGGACGGTACTCAATCGGAGTCATGAATGTTGATGGCTCTGGGGAGCGTCAACTGACGGAAAGCTATATGGATGAAAGTCCGACATGGTCACCTAATGGACGGGTTATTTTATTTTCACGAGAAACCAAAGGCCAGAGAGGGTTTAATGAAATATGGTCAGTGGATTTAACCGGGCAAAATATGCGTAAGATTTCGACACCGGGCAAGGCTTCTGACCCTGCTTGGTCTCCCTTACTGCAATAAGCATTGAGTGAAACTTCAAAAGCTTCATTCGCCTAAATTTTGTCATAATAGGCTTCCAAAATGCGCAGAACACGGGAAATTAGGTTATAAAGCTTTAATCTTATTGCCTTTTTTGTGTTAAAGACTTGCTTGGCCGCCAGCTTCCAGCTTTACTAACTCGGCATAGAACAACAACTCGGCATAGAACAACAAAAAGAGAGGGCAACATGAATAACGTAAAAACTCTATTGATTTCATCAGTGATAATGGGGCTTGCTGCTTGCGCCAGCCAACCCAAGCCTGAGCCTGTAAAACAAGTTGCTGAAAGCGCGCCCGAAATTTTCGCGCCTGCGCCAACCCCTGCTCCGGCACCAATTATTCAGGCGCCTGTCGAAACCGCACCCGTTATTACGGTCGATCCTAATGCACCGACACCCGGATCGGCTGCTGACTTTGCTTATCAAGCCGGGGGTGAGCCGCGAGTCTTTTTTGGCTATGACCGATACGATCTGGACACGGATGCGCGTATTGCGCTTAAGAGCCAGGCAGATTGGCTAAATACTTATGATAACGTGAAAGCTGTGATTGAAGGAAATGCCGATGAGCGCGGGACACGAGAGTATAATTTGGCCCTCGCGGCCCGACGCGCTGAAAGCGTCAAGGCCTATCTTGTTGCGCAAGGTATTCAGCCTTCGCGCCTGACGACTGTCTCATATGGTAAAGAGCGTCCGATTGATGGCCGCTCTAGCGAATCGGGTTGGGCGCGCAACCGAAATGGGCATACAAATGTGACGAGTGGTGTCGTCGGTTAAAATTTTAACTGCCTTTTAATGCCAATTGCCATAATTCAGCTTTATAGTTGGGTCAGTTTCTGACCTGACTTTTAATTATAAGGATTAGGCCTATGCGTAGCTTTATCGCCGCACTCTTAGTTTCAACAACATTATTGGCTGCGCCCAGCTATGCGCAGAGCAAGAAGGAACTTGCGGCCGTTGACGCACAATTGGCGCAGCGTCTGACAACGCTAGAATCGCGTATGCTCACGGGTGATCCTGCCGCTGAGAGACTCATGCAGCGCATGGACGCTTTGGAAACATCACAGCGAACCTTGACGGGCGAAGTTGAAACTTTGCGATATGAGCGCGATACGCTATTGAAGCAGGTTGAGGCTATGGCGGCCGAACTACAAACGAAACAGTCTTTGATAGATAGAATGAAAATTCATTTAGATGCGGTTGATCTTGTGTCCTCTGAAACAAGGGCTCCTGCCAGAATATCATCCAACCCATATGCACCGAGAACTTATGGTCAAGATGGTGGATATAGCAGCGGTACAGTTGTTCAGTCTTCGCCATATACCGAACCGCAAAGTTATTCATCAGAAGCTACAATTGATCCGTCATATGACTCGACGCAGCTATCTCAAATTCCTGCGGCGCCGATTTTCAACGAGCGCACAATTGACGTGCAAGAGACCTACCAGCAAGAGACTTATCAAAATGACGTCACGGAATTGGGGGCTTCAGGAAAGACTAAGCTGGCCGAAGGTGATTTCATTGGCGCGCAAACAGCGTTCAAGCAATATTTGGAATATAATCCGGATGCGAGCGATAAAGGCGAGATCAATTACTGGCTGGGTGAGAGTTATTTTGTGCGCGGTGGTTATGCCGATGCAGCAGATGCATATATTACCTCTATGCGTGAAGACGCTAAAGGCGTGAAAGCGCCTGATGCGATGGTGCGGCTTGCGGCGAGTTTACGCGAGCTTGGCAATAAAGCGGAAGCTTGCCAAACTTTAGCAACGTTTCCTGCGCAGTTCCCCAACGCCTCCTCCACGACCAAGGAAAAGGCGAGAGTAGAAGCCGCGCGGACTGGCTGCTAGCCACATCACCTAAAATGTATTAGGCGGGCCTATGCTCGCGACGCATTTAATAACTCAATTAACACGGTTACTGCCTGATAAAAGCTGCCGCTTTGCCATTGCCTTTTCTGGCGGCGGGGATAGCACGGCTTTGGTTCATGCGCTTAAAGACCATCCGCAGCGCGGCCCTGTTTTGATTGTCGATCATGCTTTGCGAACGGGGTCTGATACTGAGGCTCAAATGGCAAAGCGTTTTGCGCAAGGGTTTGGATATGAATCGCATGTCCTGACATGGCGGCACAATTCGCCCCAAACAGGCATACAAGATAAAGCAAGGCGTGCGCGTTATGGTCTTATGGGGCAGGCTTGTCGCCGCTTTGGTATTGAATATCTACTCACAGCCCATAGCGAAGACGATCAGGCCGAGACGCTTTTAATGCGCTATGACAAACAAACGGATTGGCGCGGCGCGGCGGGGATTAGCGCTATAAGTTACGCCCCTGTTTGGCCTGAGCTGGCGATGGTGAATATTTGCCGGCCTTTGCTGGGGTTATCACGGCAAAAGCTGCGGGATTACAATAAGGCACATGATTTAAAATGGGCGGAAGACCCAAGCAATGAAAATAGAGAGTATAGCCGAATTCGGGCACGGGATTATTTAAGCTCACATAACGCTCTTAAAGATGAGCTTATTTCAGCGGCTAAAGATCTTCAAGCTGGACTATCCTGGGAACAGGACAATTTGGCACAAGAATTAAAGGCGGCGCAATTTGGCCCCGCGGGCGATATTACTTTTTTGCGTTTGCCCTCATGCGAGATGCTGGGCCTTGCTTTGCGCGCCACGGGGGGCAACGGAGCCGCCATTTCGCGCCAAAGATTACGCGCGCGATATCGCGAATTAAAGACAGGCCAGCTAAGCGCTATGACCTTGCTGGGCGGGCAGGCTGTTAGGGACAATCAAAATTGGCACCTTAGCCGTGACCCCGTAGCTGTGACGGGGCGTCGCGACAAGCGGCTCAAGCCACGTGCCGTTACCATGACTCTTACTCCGGAGCAGCAAATTTGGGATGGCCGTTTTGTAGTTTCAGCGAAGCGCGAAGGATATGAAATTCGCCCAAATTCAGGCCTTACTCTCGAACGATCAACACGCTTAAAGACGATGCTGGCCTCATTGCATAAATCCCTCAGTCCGACATGCCCCGTCATTATAAGCGGTGATATGGCTTATGCATGTGATGAAGTCTCGCAAGTTGAGGTCAAATCATTAGTTGAAACGCGGCTCAAAGCCGCACTTACGCGAAATCCGCTTTAAAAGATAAAAAGCAGTGTAATTTAACCATCACAGCGTCTTTATTTTAACTTTCTAATGCCTATGTGTTATAGGACGATAAATATTCAAAACTGGTGAGAAATAATGGATAACAAATCAATGCGTAATTTCGCCGTCTGGGCCCTGATTATTACGCTTTTCCTCGTGATGATTTCAGTTTCACAAAATTCGCTTCAAGCGGCCTCAGCGCCGACTCAATATACTTACTCTGAGCTGATTAAGAAAGCTGAAGCTGGAGAAATCCAAGAGGCTTTGATTGCAGATACTGATGGCAAGATCACAGGTAAAACCACGGAAGATAAACCTTTTGAAGTCAATGGCCCTGTTTATCAAAGCGAGAAAACAATCGAGATGCTTGAGGCCAACAATGTGCCATTTGCTTTCGAAGAGGTAAAACGCACGAGCACGCTGACCGCTGTTTTAGTCAATGCCTTGCCTTTGCTTCTAATCGTCGGTCTTTCGGTTCTGTTTTTCCGCTCGATGCAGAGCGGGGGACGTGGCGGGGCGATGAGCTTTGGAAAATCCCGCGCGAAAATGCTGACTGAAAATACCAAGCGCGTCACATTTGATGATGTTGCGGGCGTTGAAAGCGCCAAGGAAGACCTCAAAGAAGTTGTAGAATTTCTCGAAGATCCGTCAAGATTTACGCGTCTTGGCGCACGTATTCCAACGGGTGCTTTGTTGGTTGGCCCTCCTGGGACAGGTAAAACGCTTCTCGCGCGCGCTGTTGCGGGTGAGGCGGGTGTGCCGTTCTTTACGATTTCAGGTTCTGACTTTGTTGAAATGTTTGTCGGTGTTGGCGCGTCACGTGTACGAGACATGTTCGCTGATGCGCGCAAAAACGCGCCTTGTATTATCTTTATTGACGAAATTGACGCCGTTGGCCGTCACCGCGGCGTGGGCACTTCGGGTGGTCATGAAGAGCGTGAGCAGACCTTGAACCAACTCCTCGTCGAGATGGACGGCTTTGAGGGCGATGAAGGCGTGATTATTATCGCGGCAACAAACCGTCCTGACGTTTTGGATAAAGCCTTGTTGCGTCCGGGCCGTTTTGACCGTCAAATAGAAGTCCCTTATCCTGATATTCAAGGCCGCGAGAAAATTCTCGAAGTCCATATGAAAGGTAAGCCAATCGCGGCGGAGCTAGACGTGAAATATATCGCCCGCGGCACACCGGGTTTCTCTGGCGCGGATTTGATGAACCTTGTCAATGAGGCCGCGCTTTTATCGGCGCGCCGCAATAAGCTGAAAATCACCATGCGTGAATTTGAAGATGCCCGCGACAAAGTTATGATGGGAGCCGAGCGCCGCACGCTTATGATGAGCGACGAAGAAAAGGAAATGACCGCCTATCACGAAGCCGGCCACGCCATTGTTGGTCTGAACATGCCAGGCAGCTTGCCAATCCATAAAGCGACAATCATCCCGCGCGGCCGCGCCCTGGGTATGGTGCAATATATGCCGGAGCGGGATCAAATCTCACAATCCCGCGAAGAAATGATTGCCCGTATGGCGATGGCTATGGGAGGGCGCGCAGCGGAAGAGC
The DNA here is from genome assembly GCA_938007935.1 of uncultured Hellea sp. Classification (GTDB taxonomy): domain Bacteria; phylum Pseudomonadota; class Alphaproteobacteria; order Caulobacterales; family Maricaulaceae; genus Hellea. Next base: position 3,856 of record CALLMD010000004.1, on the reverse strand, counting down.
TGCACTTTGGCTATGACAAAGTCACCTCTGGTGCGAGCTCGGATATTGAGCAAGTAACGCGTATCGCCACGGCGATGGTCACCGAATGGGGGCTGTCAGACGAAATTGGCCCAATTGCTTATAAAAACACGGATAGCAATAGCTTCCATCCGGGTATTGGCCGCGGCTCTGCTATATCTCCTGAAACGGCGAGCTTGATTGAATCTGAGATAAAACGCTTTATCAAAGAGGCTCATGATACGGCGACCAAAATTCTTAAAAAGAAAAAGAAGAACTGGGTTACCCTTGCCGAAGCCTTGCTTGAATATGAAACGCTTTCTGGCGATGAAATCGAAGTGCTCCTCTCGGACGGGATTAAGCCAAAACGCCCAGATGGCGCGCGTGGCTCTAAGCCGGCTGTAGCAGCTGTGCCGACAACGCGTAAAAAGCCGCTCGGCGGGGCGCAGCCTGAAGCTTAGAGTTGGAGCTTCACCTCAATATATCCATCATCCCGGCGAACGCCGGGACCCATCCCCAGTTTCCTGCACTTGTTGCGATGGTAGGAGATGGGCCCCGTTATTCAACGGGGTGAACGGATTTTTTGATGTTTAAACGCCCCAAAGTCATGGGCATTTTAAATGTCACGCCCGATAGCTTCTCCGATGGTGGCCGCTTTGATAGCCTCGAAGCTGCCACTGCGCAGGCCCTAGAACTGATAGAGCTTGGCGCGGATATCATAGACATTGGCGGTGAGAGCACACGCCCCGGCGCAGTCACAATCGACATTAAAGAAGAAGTCCGCCGCACCGTCCCCGTGATTATAGAGCTGCGTAACGCCACGCGCCATTTTGATGAAGAGCCTGTTATTTCCATAGACACGCGCAAGCCCGAAGTCGCCGAAGCGGCTATTTTGGCGGGCGCAGATATCTGGAATGATGTGTCGGGCCTCACCTATGATAAAAAATCAGAGGCGGTGGCGGCCGATTTGGCGTGTCAGCTTATCCTCATGCATGCTCAAGGCACGCCCGAAAATATGCAAGATAACCCGCATTATGAGTTTCCTGCCTTTGAAGTCAAAGACTGGCTCTCTAAACGTATCGATGCATGCGATTTTGCGGGGATAGAGCGCAGTAATATCACCATTGATCCGGGCATCGGATTTGGCAAACGCCACGAAGATAATCTCGCCATATTTAATCAGCTCGCCAGTTTTAAAGAGCTCGGCTGTCCGCTCTTAATGGGCGCGTCCCGTAAGAGCTTTATCGGCAAGATAGATGGCAGCTCCGCAGATGATCGTATCGGCGGGAGCCTTGCGGCTGCGCTCTGGTCAGCGCTCAACGGGGCCGATATACTCCGCGTACATGATGTGAGCGAAACTGTACAAGCGCTCAAGGTCTGGGAGGCTATGGCGAATGGTGCATAAGCACCCAGAAGAACGGTCATTGCCAATTGGTATTTGGGTTTTCATTTTGTTTGGAGCTTGGGGGGCTCATCGGTTTTATTTGGGACAAAGAAAAGCTGGTTGTTTAATTTTAATTTTATCGACTATTGCGATCTTTGCTTATATTTTTAATCTAAGAATGAGAGATGTTTTGATTGGCTTCGCCGCAATTGTTTTCTTATTGGAAGGACTTACCATATATCCGCGGATAAAGCGGCACAACGAAAGTTTGACAAAGCATTATTATGACAGTTGAAACAAACATCCCCCGCGTCCTCATCATCGCTGGCTCTGATTCTTCTGGCGGGGCGGGTATTCAGGCGGATATTAAAACATGCGCGGCTTTTGGTGCTTATGCGGCCACGGCGATAACGGCGGTAACGGCGCAAAATACAATGGGCGTTCAGCAGGTCGAAGTCATGCCCGCCGAATTAGTGCGCGCGCAAATCCGTAGCGTCATGTCAGACATTGGCGCAGATGTGATAAAAATCGGTATGCTAGGCAGCGCCGAGATTATAGAGGTGGTGGCGCAGGAAATCGAAGAGGCCGACGCCTTTGTTATTCTCGACCCCGTCATGGTCGCCACATCAGGCGATAGCCTGCTCGAAGAAGCTGCGATGTCCCTTATGAAAGACAAGCTTGTGCCTTTGGCCGACCTGATCACGCCCAATGTGCCTGAAGCCGCACTTTTGACAGGGCTTGATATCAAGGATGTAGATGACCTCACCAAAGCGGGTGACGCGCTCCTGAAAATGAATGTCTATGCCGCTCTCATGAAAGGCGGTCACCTAGAAGGCAAATCCGTTTTCGATGTCTTGGTGAGCGAAGAGGGCGCAAATATCATGTCTGGCCCGCGCATCCACTCGCGCCATACCCACGGCACAGGCTGCACCCTCGCCAGCGCCGTCGCCGCCAATATGGCCCTCGGCATGCCGCTCGATGAAGCCGTCATGAGCGCGCGCGAATTCGTCTATCAAGCCATAAAAACCGCCCCAAAATTAGGGCAAGGCAACGGCCCCCTAAATCACGGCCTAGTAAGCATGGATGTTGATGAATCAGCGCCAGAAGAAATAGGCAACAACCCCTTCGCCGCGCTTAAGGATATGAATTAAAATCTCTAATCACTTAATTTGAACTCATGGAAACAATACCAAAAGTAATGACACGCGAAGTATTGGATATGGACGCATTATTGAAATCGATTAAGGCTGAACACTTCAATACTTCAGATGAAATGCCAGTTTTTGTTGGTTGCGCTAATTTTAACCCTAAGGATTACAAAGATAAAATTGCTTTGCCGATGCACTGGTTAGTGACATCTGTGGTTCCCCGCGGATAGCTCAGCTCTCGGCTGCAAAGCAGGCCAAAGTTAAAGACATGGCCTTTCGGTATTTGATGCAATTGGAGTTATTCGATGCGAGCGCTGAGCTTGGGGATAAACCAGTTCAACAATTCGAAAGTGAGCCTACAATCCGAAATCAAGTGATAGCCGCAACAAGTCTTCAACATCAGATTATTTGTGCGCGAATTGTTTTAGAATGTTTTTTCGACCTTTTAAGGGCTTGCGATAAAGGTGAACGATTTAAAGGTGATAGTAAATTCAAGTCTTATAAAAAATGGATGTTGTCAGAAAATACCGAATATAGAAAGTTTATCCCGTTAATTATTGTGGGCTTTAGGTTTGATCGCATTTGCCGCACACCAGAGGTTCACGGTACCTCCAAACTTCCTTACGCAATTCTCGAAAAAAAACTACAAAAGCTCTGCTCTCTTTAAGGTTCGCTTTGATCTTACAAACGCCTTGCGAATGTCTTGGAGCACATTGATTGATATTCTTTATAATCGAGAGCGTGGGGCTTGGACAACTGTCAGTGACAGTGATGTTTTAGAAGCTTACTATGAGCTTGATGAAGAGCATTTGGAGTCGTTTTTAACTCGAGTGTTTGATGAACGAATGAGTGCTAATTTCTGCTAAGGGATTTAACCGATATGAATCAATCCTCGTTTATCCCCATTAATTCCCATTTATTTTCAAGAGCTTATTAAAAAATCACAGAGATTAATCCTCACTAATAGGAACGGGTCTATATTTCATCTATTGTCGGGAAACCATCCCCGATAATGCAAAGTTTTCATTCAAGAGGACAGGTAAGAGTACGTTACTTACTGTTGAATGGGACGATGAGACTGAGCAGCTTGCGTGTATTTGCTTATTTCATTTGCGAGATGCAAGTGAACTCTGCAAATCACATTACGACCAAGCCTGTGCCGGGTCTTTGTAGCGGGGCCTGACCACTACGTTTAGCGTGTCTTGGAATTGGCACGTGTACGGGCGTAACTGTGGGATTTTCCAAAGAGGCCGCTACACAAAAATCATCGCCGCAGGGTCAGTGCCTTGTAAAACATCTTAGACTAAATTTGGTATCCATCAGGGTA
>CALLMD010000003.1 GCA_938007935.1 uncultured Hellea sp. | reverse complement strand
TCATGATATTCCCTTTTTTATGAAACTAGCTTAAGGGTCTTATTTAGCTTTGATACCCCGCAAGCGATTATATCTTGGCGCGGCGGCTTTGCTATGTTACGCCGCGCCTATGTTGAACATGGCCATTATAATACGAATTATAAGCCCGGTGCGCTAGGTGCGTATCGGGATAATGACGCCTGACTTTCAACTTACCTTTCGAGATTAAAATGACAGAACAAAAACGCGATTATCGCGACACGCTCTTCCTCCCAAAGACCGATTTTCCTATGCGAGCGGGCCTCCCCAAGAAGGAACCTGAATGGCTAGAGTTTTGGAATAAAATCGGACTTTATGACCGCCTACGTGAGCAGTCCAAAGACAAGCCGCAATATACCCTTCATGACGGACCGCCCTATGCCAATGGCCATATTCATATGGGGACGGCGCTCAATAAAATCCTTAAGGACATTATCAATCGCTCCCATCAAATGCTCGGCATGAATGCCAATTACGTGCCAGGCTGGGATTGCCACGGCCTGCCGATTGAATGGAAAGTCGAAGAAGAATTTCGCGGTAAAGGCCGCGCCAAAGACGATGTACCGGGCAGTGAGTTTCGCACGCGCTGCCGTGAATATGCGGGCGAATGGCTGGATGTGCAGCGCGAAGAGTTTAAGCGCCTCGGCGTCGTTGGCGATTGGGATAATCCCTATAAGACAATGAACTTTCAAAGCGAAGCCGACATCTGCGGTGAGCTTTTGAAAATCGCGAAAACAGGCCAGCTCTATCGCGGCTCTAAACCCATCATGTGGAGCCCCGTCGAGCAGACGGCGCTCGCAGAAGCCGAGGTGGAATATAAGGACAGAAAAGCGACGCAGATTTATGTGAAGTTTCCTGTGGCTGAAATGCCTATGCGCGTTTTAGATGCAAATTTACCAGTTGGTGAAAGAAATGAATTGTCCGATAAAGATAAGCTCAAAAGCTTATTGTTTGGCGCGTCTATTGTTATCTGGACTACAACGCCTTGGACAATTCCAGCTAACCGCGCCGTCAGCTATTCAGGTAAAATAACCTACGGCCTCTATGAAGTCACCGAGATGGAAGAGAGCGAATTTGAGCCTTGGTCAAAGCTGGGTGACAAGCTGATTGCGGCTGATGGATTGTGGGAACAAATCTCAAAAGCAGGCTTAATTAAATCCGCTAACCGTATCAGCGATGTAAATCCTGAAGGTCTTGTTTTGAGCCATCCGCTCAAAAACATGGATGGCGCCGATGGCAAATACGACTTCCCTGTGCCGCTCCTCGAAGGCTCTCACGTTACCGCTGATGCAGGTACGGGTTTTGTCCATACCGCGCCAAGTCATGGTGAAGATGATTATGTGGTCTGGATTTCCAATCAGAAGAAGCTCGAAGGCTTAGGTATCGACCCTGTTGTGCCCATGACACTCGATGATGCAGGCTGTTATACTGATGTCATGCCGAGCCGTTTCCAAGGGCTCGATGTTATCAGAACATCCGGCAAAAAACGCGGGCAAGACGGGAAAGCCAATGGCGAAGTGCTGAAAGCCCTCGTCGAATGTGGTAACCTTTTAGCGCGCGGTATGCTCACGCTACGTGACGCCCATTCTTGGCGCTCCAAAGCCCCCGTCATTCGCCGCGCTACGCCGCAATGGTTTATTTCTATGTCCAAAGAAGGCCTGCGCGATAAAGCACGGGCCGCGATCGAAGAGACTAAGTTCTGGCCAGAGCGCGGACGTAACCGCATCGGCACGATGGTCGCCGACCGTCCTGATTGGCTGATTTCTCGCCAGCGTAATTGGGGCGTGCCCATTACGTTGATTGTTGGCCCCAATGGAGAGCTACATACAGAGCGCGATGATGCGGATGCCATTAACGCCCTCATCCTTGCCGCCGTTGAAAAAACGGGCGTGGATGGCTGGTTCGAAACCCCGCTTGAGGACTTCATGCCTGATGATAATGAAGGTTGGAGCAAGGTCACCGATATTCTCGATGTCTGGTTTGATAGTGGTAGCACCCATGCTTTTTGCCTTAAACGCAGAGACGACCTGCCTGACCGAGCCGACCTTTATCTCGAAGGCTCTGACCAACATCGTGGGTGGTTCCAAAGCTCGCTCCTCGAATCTTGCGCTGTTTACGGTCAGGCCCCTTATAAGGGCGTGCTCACTCACGGATTTGTTGTCGATGAGAAGGGCCTGAAAATGTCCAAATCTCTCGGCAATACGATGAGCCCCGAAGACATTAACAAGCAATATGGCGCAGAGATTATGCGCATCTGGACGGCCAGTTCGGATTGGGCCAACGATCTTAAAATTGGACGTGAAATTATCCAAACCAATGTCGATGCTTATCGGAAATTGCGTAATACGCTGCGCTATATGATTGGCGCGCTGGACGGTTTTGAAGAAACGGACGCGGTGAATTACGCCGATATGCCCGCACTGGAAAAATGGGTGCTGCATAGGCTGGCGCAGATTACGGCAGAGCATAAAGATAACGTTTTAGATCATGATCATAAGAAAATTTTCAGCACGCTGTTTAATTTCTGCACCGTCGATTTGTCGGCCTTTTATTTCGATATCCGCAAAGACGCGCTTTATTGCGACCCGCTGAACTCAACACGTCGCCGCGCTTGCCGCACCGTCATCAATGAAGTCTTTCAGCGCCTAACAACATGGCTCGCCCCCATCATGTGCTTTACGATGGAAGAGGTCTGGCAAGCGAGACATTCAAGTGAGGATAAGTCGGTGCATATGGAATTATTTAGAGACGCACCAGAGGCATGGCTTAATCGAGATATCGAGGCAGTTTTCAACGTGATTAAAAGTTGGCGAGATGAAATCAATGCTAACACGGAAAGATTCCGTGCAGAAGGAAAACTTAGGTCCAGCTTAGAGGCGTTTGTAATAATGCCATTTGATATGGGTTCTAATTTCAAACCGTTAATGGAAAAATTCGATATAAGTTTGTTGAATAGTTATAGTGACCCAGCTGACCCTAAAGATACTTTTGCAGATTTAATGATTGTTAGTGAAGTGGATTTTAGCCTTGAAGGTAATGAGGTAATTCAAATCGGCAGTATGATAGAAAATCATACCAAAGCAGAGTATAAAAAATGCGAACGCTCTTGGAAATATTTTAAGGGCGAGGGCGATATCACCCCGCGTGATGCAGCGGCTGTGAAGGCTTTGGGGTAAACCAAAATATGTGTCTTACCGACGCGGCTCCTTTGGAGACGCCCGGTATCCATGTCTTGATTTTTCAACTCGCCTCAAATGTAAGGTATAGGCACCGGGCAAGTCTGCGACTTGCGGCGGTGTGACCGTTAAACTTAATCCGCAATTAATTGTGTTTACTCCACCCGCTGCTTAAGTTGCGGCATCAAGGCTTCATTGGCGACGATGATATCGCCTGTGTCCAAAACGTCTCCGCCCGATAGGCTCTCGACGATAAGGCCGGCTTCCTGCGCGATTAATATGCCCGCCGCGATATCCCATGTGGCGAGGCCGCGTTCCCAGAACCCGTCATAACGGCCCGCCGCTGTCCAAGCGAGGTCAAGCGCGGCGGAGCCCATGCGGCGAACGCCAGAGCTATGGCCCATGACTTGGTGAAGTTCTTTTAGGAATTTGGCATGGCCGGGCCGCCCTAAAAACGGGATGCCCGTGGCGAAAAGACTATCTTGGAAAATATCACGTTTTGATGGCCGCAGCCTTCTATCCGCCCCGCCGCGCGTACCGTCATTCAGATAAGCGCCTTTGCCTTTTTCTGCAAAGAACATCTCATCGGTAATCGGGTTATAGATAACGCCCGCCACAAGCTCTTTGGGGTTGCCGTCAATTTCTCGCTCAAGCGCAATTGAAATCGCAAAATGCGGAATGCCGTGAAGGAAATTTGTTGTCCCGTCCAAGGGGTCAATAATGAAACGGTGGGTCTTGTCAGAGCCGGTAATCTCTCCGCTCTCTTCGGCCAGAAAACTATAGCCGGGACGATCTCGGCCCAGATTTTCGATAATGACTTCTTCGGCCTTTTTATCTGCGCGAGAGACAAAATCGGCTGGTCCTTTACGCGAGACTTGAAGATGCTCCACTTCGCCAAAATCGCGCAGCAAATTGCGAGAGCCTTTACGCGCCGCAAATTGCATGACCCGCATTAGCGGGGAGAGATGGCTGGTTGTTTCGGATAGGTCGGGCATATTATTATTCTTGTTTTAGGGGTAACGATAATCGTTTAGTCAGCCCGTTTCACATAAGACCCATCTGTGGTGTTTATCACGAGACGCTCACCTACGCCGACAAAGGGCGGTACCGTGGTGCGCACGCCGTTTTCTAGCGTTGCTGGTTTAAAGGAGTTCGCCGCTGTTTGGCCTTTGACCACAGGTTCTGTGTCTTGGACTTCGAGGATGACCTGTTCGGGCAGGGCAATAGAGATCGGGCGCTCTTCGTAAAATTCGACTTCAACGGCCATGCCGTCATTGAGGAATTTGGCGCTATCGCCAACAAAGTCTTTCTCAAGATTGACCTGCTCATATGTTTCGCCGTTCATAAAGACGAGGAAATTACCGTCTTCATATAAATAGGTATGCGTCTTTTGCTCTAGGCGCACTTTCTCGACGGTTTCAGCGGCGCGGAAACGCTCATTCAGTTTACGTCCATCCAAAAGGTTCTTAAGCTCGACCTGATTAAAAGCGCCGCCTTTACCGGGTTTCACCGCGTTGCATTTGACCGCGATCCAGATCGTGTCTTGGTGCTTAATAATATTGCCTTGGCGGATTTCATTGCCGTTCATTTTCATGAGAGGTCTCGTTGGTAAGTGGTTTTGCGTCCCTTAGAGCAATTCTTTGCAATTGGAAACCACTTTGACCAATTCAGGACCTACTCCGCTGATGCGAGTTTTTTCTCAAGCTCGTTGACATTATCCGTAACATTGCGCTCCTGCAAAAGGCGGCGCGGATCTAAGGCGATATAGCTTGGACGTTCCATTACTGTGAAGGAAAGGATGGATTTCGTTTTTGAAACCTGAACTTTCTCAAGCGCTGACCAATCGCTCCACTTGTTTTTGGGCGCATTTTTGTAAAACCCAACTTCAATCCATTCGTTTAGTTCTTCCCCGTCAATTTCGTTCACAGAGATTTGTTTGGGTTCTTCCTCTGAAGAAATTTTCTTATCTAGTTCAAAAGGAATATCGACTTGATAGGTGCCGTCACTATTTTGCGTGACTTTCACATCCTCATCACCAAAAGAAAGTTCCCAATATGTAATTCGGTCCCAATAATCGGTAATAAGTTGATCGTAATCAGGCCCTGCGGCTTCGCGCAGATACTCGATTAATTCTAGAGTTGTCGGATAGGGAGGGCCTTTTAATCCATAATCTTTGAGGAAGGCTTGCATAGCCCCATACATTTTATCCTTGCCGATATAATGTTTTAGGCCCCACATGACCCAATCCGCTTTATTATAGACCAGATATTGCTGTCTCCCTGCAATGGCCAGAGGTACTTCCTTATTCTTGTCGATGAACATTAACCCGATCATCGGTTCGATTGTCGCTTTTTCGAGGGCATAATGGGCTTTGTCCCAACCATATAGAGACTCATAAGCGTCAAGAGCGGCATAGGATGTTAGACCTTCTGATAAAACATTATTTCCGCGCGTATTGGAGGGCACAATTTGATGGCCGAACCATTGATGAGCCATTTCATGCAAGGTGGTTTGGGCCGCATTATCTAGGCTCTTAGTATCATCTGGGTCGCCCGAATTCATAATAAACCCTTGCTCTGCATAGGGAATGGTTCCCGCAAAAGCTTGGGCAAAGTTAATAAAGGGGACTTCCATTATTCGAAAATAATTATACTGGTAGGGGCTGAAATGTTTTGAATAATGCTCGAAACCAAACTTTGTGGCATCGATCATATTTTGAACGCTATAATCGTGGTTTTCACCGTGATAAACGGTAATCGGTATGACCTTGCCGTCAGGCGCTGTCCAGCTGTCTTTTGTTTGGGCGTAATCACCTGACAAGATTGAATAGAAGTTACTAATTGGAATGTCCGATTTATATTCACGGCAGCGGCGATTACCCTCGATGGTTTCATTGATAAAATCGCCGGGTGCAATTGGTATTTGGTTGGCTTGCGTACAGACTTTGGCTTCAAAATCAATTTCCCCGCTTGCCCCAAAAAATAGATTGCTTTGACGTGCATTCATATCCGTACGCACTGGAAGTTTCTCAAATTCCGGTAAATCATACTTACGCCGCTTATCTTTACTGGTTAATCTCATATCGGGAATGCCAAAAGTTGGGAACGCTTTGATTGATGTCCCAAATGTTCCGTAATTATTCACAAATGTCCCGTTTTTACTAATAACGCTTCCATCAGCTAACCGAGGGGCGTGAAAGAAAGTTTCAAACCGAATTTCTGTTTCCACGCCAGATTCAAGCGGAGGTTCAAATTTGAAAAGGACAACACCAAATTCCTCAATATCTTTGATGAGGTCGCCATCTTCATTCTTTCCATCGGTAATGCGTATCGCGCCGTCAATTTCCATAATACGAATATCTTCTGGATGTTCACTGGCCGGACTTAGATAGAATTCCGTGATTGGTGTGCTGCCTGCATTCTTCATCTTGAAGGAGCCTTTAATGACGGCTTCTTGCTTATTTGGGTAAATATCGGCGTCAACTTTAACTGTATGAATCCGCGGGACTGTTAATTTTGACTCGCGGATAAATATTTTTTCAGCCCGAACTTGTGCGAGTTCAGTTTGTTTTTGATTTATCCAATCTGCTTTATCATAAGCCTTGTAAATATAAGTACCGCACCAAACAAAGACGGCAAGACAAAGAGCTGCTAAGCCAGAGGAAAGTAGTGACATTTCACTTCTAATATTTTTAAAGCGACTCCGAAGCGAGGTTTGAAGACCTCTGCGCCACAGCCATATTGCGATGATAACAAACAGACCACAGAGCGCGCCAAAATATAGATTAAACCAGCGGAAATTAATCCAGCTATTGTAAGGACTGATTTCAGAAATTCTGCCTGGAGAGGTTCCGCTAAAGCCCATGACAGGATGATAGAAGGGAAAGCGTGAAATGACGAAAGTGAAGAAAACCATGGCCCCTGCCGCGGCCACCATACCCACTATACGGTTTGGCATAAAACTTTGAACGAATAGTGCTAAGAAGGCTAAGGCTAAATAATTAGGCAATGCATTTAAGAATGTGTACTTAAAATACAGCCCGAAGTTAATAGGTGGCCCCCCTGCCAAAACTTGCACGATCATACCTACAAACATACCGACCAGACACAGGGTAACAAGAACACCGCATAGCGCTAACCATTTTCCTAACAGAAGGGGCCAGTTTTTTACCCGTGTAGAATCTAATAATTCTGTGAACTGTGCCGTCTTATCTCGCCAAATAATTTCACCACTGAAAAAGGAAATAATTAGAACGATGGGTATGAGGAAACTTGTAAAACCTAGACTGACCATAAACATGCTGGTCGGCACAAGTTTTTGCGGAGAAAAGAAAACTGTTACGATTGTAAGGAAGGCAAAAAGTGCAGCCGCAAGGGTAGCCATAATAATAAAGGGAACGCTTTTGACTGTTCCAAAATACTCAAATTTAATGCGGGCGAGAAAAGACGTAAAATCTGCCTTAAAGCCTATTGAGGGGTGGACAGGGCGATAGGCCGCAATAGCGTTCGTATCGATAGCTGCTTCTTTCTTTAACTTTGTTTTCCCGCTTGTAAGTCCGCGTTTGAAGCGATTGAATACGCCTATGAGAGTCAGCGCTGAAATGATGCCCCATACGAGACGGTTAAGTCCAATATAGCCAAACATCGGCACCAGTTTTGTATTTCTATCTTCTGGGGGCCAAAATTCTGTATCAAGTGAATATGCAATGTTTGCGAAGGGATCGATAATGGCTTGAAACCATTTAGGCAGGTCTGTTTCTGTCACCATGCCTGTCATAATAGAGAAAAAGAAAAGCCCCACAGCACTGACAAAAACCAGCATTCTGTTTTGCGTCATGCCAGCAATAAGCGTGAAAAAAGCTGTCACGACCAAGGCGTTAATCACCGTGAATAAAATCATTGGCTGAAGGTAATAAAGTAGATTTACTGGACCTAATATTTCTTGATCTATCTTGGGATTAAATTGCCCTAAGAATTGCCCAAGCGTATTTGAGAAAATACAAGCCAAGACGGTCAAATATATCCCAATCATTCGCGAACTTGTCATATCAAATGTGCTAACAGGTGTCGCGTGAATGATTTCAAGCATCTTGTGAGATTTGTCTCGCAAGATGGCGGTCACGACGAATATTGATGCGAAGAAAATAGCTGCGATATCCCAACTCGCGATTGCGCCTGCAATCATTTGTGCGCCATTGGCTTTAATTTTTTCGCCAGCCAAGTTAGACCCAAATATTTCAGGGAGCCAAGGCGTTAAAACACCCAATATAAACATTATGATAATAACGACCCAGAAACCAATTTGACGGGTTTGTAACCCGCGTTCAAATTTAAGAAGATTACCAAGCATCAGAACCTCCTAAACCATCTTATAAAGATGCGCGAAATAGGCATCTTCAAGGACGGGGTCAGCTTGTTCAAAACCAGCGGCGGGTTTTTCGTCCGATAATACCGATATAATAACCCCGCCCATTAAGAGCCGTGTCGAGAGGACTTTATGCGCGGCTTTCACATCGTCAACATCTGCCTTTTCGACCTTTTTACGCCAGACTTTTGATCTGATTTTATCGATTAAAACTTCGGGCGCGCCGCGTGCAACTATTTGGCCTTCGCCCATTATTGCCATATCAGGGCAGAGATCACGCACATCTTCGACAATATGGGTGGAGAGAATAATGATTTTGTCTTGGCCAGCCTCGGATAAAAGATCGAGGAAACGTTGGCGCTCAAAAGGGTCTAGGCCTGCTGTGGGTTCGTCAACGATGAGGACTTTTGGATCACCAAGCAAAGCCTGCGCGACGCCAAAACGTTGCCGCATGCCACCTGAATAGGTCGCAACAGAGGCGGATTTATGCGTGAGTAAATTGACGTTTTTAAGCAGGGATAAAATCTGGTCTTTACGCTCTTTTTTATTCGTCACGCCTTTTAAGATAGCAATGTGATCCAGCAAGGCCTCTGCGCTCATGCGGGGATAAACGCCAAAATCTTGCGGTAAATAACCCAGCGTAGAGCGCATGACATCAGGATTTGTGATGATATCCGTGCCATTATAGGTAATGCTACCTTCATCAGGATTTTGAAGTGTGGCCAGCGTTCGCATCAAGGTTGATTTGCCCGCGCCATTGGGACCAAGTAATCCAAAAAGTCCAGGTTTCAAATCTAGGCTGATATTATTCATCGCATGGACATCGCCAAAGCGTTTATGGACATTGGTTATGGATAGCATGGTGTTCCCCATTTTGGACTTCTCTCACTTAAGCTTAAGTCAGTATTTATCGAAAAACAACAAAAAGTTACGATAAACGATAATTTTTGCTCGGATTGACTGATTTGTCATTAATCTAAAGGTGACAGGGCGCGGCCAGCTCGCTATTCCATTTTTATGTCCGAACTGTCCACAAAACCTGCCCTGACTTATAGCTTTGCGCGGGCTCAAGGTATTGTCGCGATTGAAAGCGGTGATGAAGTGGTTTTGGCCTGCCGTCCGGCGGCGACTTTAGAAGCAAAACTTGAAGCGCGCCGCGCGCTTGGACGCCCTGCAAAATTACTAGAGGTCACGCCCGGTGAGTTTGAAAATCACGCCGCCCGCGTTTACGCGCAGGCCGATTTATCTAGCTCTGCCGAAGACGCCATGGACGCGCCAAGCGATTTAAATGCGCTCGCGAGCGGTTTGCCGCGAACCTCTGATTTACTTGATAGCCAAGATGATGCGCCCGTTATTCGCTTGATAAATGGCATCTTGCAAGAGGCCATTCGTTCGCGGGCTTCAGATATTCATATCGAGCCTTATGAGAAAAGATTGTCTGTGCGCTTTCGCATTGATGGGACCTTGCGGGAAATGCTTAGCCTGCCTGCGCGTCTGGCATCACTGCTTGTCTCACGCGTTAAAGTCATGGCGCAGCTTGATATCGCTAAGAAACGTGTGCCTCAAGATGGGCGCTTTTCGCTTAATCTCGGAGAGCGCGCGATTGATGTGCGGGTCTCGACCCTGCCAGCCCGTCATGGCGAACGTCTTGTGATGCGGATATTGGAACAAGACCAATCCCGTCTTGCCTTGCCTGAACTGGGAATGGAAACTGAGGTCTTGGAGGCTTTCCAAACCGCGCTTGCGCGGCCTAACGGCATTTTGCTGGTCACGGGACCAACGGGCTCGGGTAAAACCACAACGCTTTATGCGGCTTTGTCCCAGCTTAATGACGGCTCACGCAATGTCCTAACCGTGGAAGACCCCGTAGAATACGCGCTGGACGGCATTGGCCAAACGCAGGTCAATAGCCAAGTCGGTATGACTTTCGCGGCGGGCCTACGGGCAATCCTGCGCCAAGACCCCGATGTGGTTATGGTCGGCGAAATTCGCGACCCCGAAACGGCCGAGATTGCGGTGCAGGCCTCACTGACAGGGCATTTGGTTCTCTCGACAGTGCATACGAATTCAGCTGTCGCCGCCATTGCGCGCCTTCGCGATATGGGGGTTGAGCCCTTCTTGCTCTCCTCGACGATAACTGCCTTAGTCGCCCAGCGCCTTGTCAGGCGTTTATGCCCGAAATGCAAAACGCCCTATAAGCCCTCAGCCCAAGAACAGGCTGAACTTGGACTGCGTAAATCGCCTGTGACATTCTATAAACCTAAGGGCTGTCCACAATGTCAGGATATAGGCTATTCAGGCCGCTTGGGTATTTATGAAATTGTGACCTTGGATGATAAAATGCGGGCCATGATCCATGACGGGGCCAGCGAAACGCAGTTATCAAAATATGCTTTTGCAAGCCGCAAAAATCTTTTGGGAAGCGGCGCGGATAAAGTCATCGCAGGCGAGACATCTGCCGAAGAGGTTTTGCGGGTCTGTAAAGCGAAAACGGCGGAAGATATCTGATGGAAGCGTATGACTACGCAGCCTTAAACAGCGGCGGTAAACGCAAAAAGGGTACGGTCATGGCCAGCTCGGCACGCGATGCACGTGACCTGTTGCGGGCGCGCTCGTTAATCCCAGTTGAGCTTACGCCGAGCAAAGCCAAGAAAAGTGAGGGCAGCGCGGTAAGTAATAATGGCCGCGTTAAGCACAAGCATTTGACGCAAGCAACGCGGCAACTCGCGATTTTAATCGACGCGGCAACGCCTATCGAAGAAGCGTTAAAAATCACGGCGCTGCAATTTGAACGCTCGCCGATGAAAGGCGCTCTTCTTGATATTCGCGCGCAAGTGATGGAGGGGTTAAAACTCTCAGATGCGCTGCGCGTACAATCTAAAATATTTCCCGAACTTTACACCGCCATGGTCGCGTCTGGTGAAACTTCTGGCCGTTTGCCTGCTGTGCTTAACCGTCTGTCAGATGATCTTGAGGCCAGCCAGAAAATTCGCCGCAAAATATTGGGGGCAACGATTTATCCGATGGTACTGACTGTCGTCGCCTTGGCTGTTGTGACAATCTTGTTGATTTTCGTGGTACCCAAAGTTGTCGATCAATTTGATAGTTTTGGACAAGAGCTTCCCCCGCTTACGCGCTTTACAATTGCGACCTCAGACTGGGTTCAAAATTATGGACTCTGGGCAGCTGGTCTTATTGCGCTTCTTATTTTTGCGTTTCGGCAGGCGCTTAAACAGGAAAACTTTCGGCTAAAATGGGATAGGTTTAAGCTGGGCGTTCCCGTGCTGGGTAAGGTGACGCGCAATCTAAATGCGGCGCGTTTTGCCCGCACAATGGCAGGTCTTATCGATAGCGGTACACCTGCGCTGACCTCGATGGAAACAGCGCGTCATACGCTTAAAAACGCAGTGATGCGAGATGCTGTGGCAGAGGCCTGCGTGAAAGTCCGCGAAGGCTCGGCGGTCAGTTCTGCGCTGCGTAATACCAAAGTTTTCCCGCCCCTTGTCGTGCAGATGGTGGCGGGCGGTGAAGCCTCTGGCGATATGGGAAAGATGTTTGCTAAATCCGCCGATTATCTCGAAGATGAGTTCGAATCCGCGACAGGCGTATTTCTCAGTTTGTTAGAACCGCTCATTATTATCTTTCTGGCAGGAATTGTGTTATTAATTATTGCAGCAATATTCCTTCCTATTTTAAGATTAAACACACTGGCCTTTTAAGGCGCGCGAAAGCCATAGAAGAGAAAGCGAAAGCATGAGACAGTATTTATTGAAATTGCTTAAAGACGAACAGGCAAAAAATGAAGAGGGTTTTACCCTTGTCGAAGTCATGGTTGTTTTGGTGATTATCGGCCTATTGACGACCTTCGTTGTGATTAATGTTCTGCCCGCGCAGGACAAAGCTTTAGTTTCTAAAACCAAAGCAGATATTCGCATTTTAGAACAAGCCCTAGAAATGTACCGTCTGGATATGTTTGATTACCCCGAACAAGATGCCGGCTTAGAGGCTTTAATAACTTTGCCAAGCGGGGCTGATGAGGCGCGTTACCGTAAAGGTGGTTATGTTAAATTACTGCCAGATGACCCTTGGGGCCGTCCCTATATTTATCGCTATCCAGGTGAAAATGGCGTCTATGATATTTTATCCTATGGGTCAGACGGTGAACCTGGCGGTGAAGATCAAGCCGCAGACGTTGTGAGCTGGGAGCAATAATTTGCGGGCTCGCCCACAGCCAGAGTCACAAAATGAGACGGGATTTACTCTTGTCGAAATTCTGACGGTTTTGGTTATTATTGGGGTCATGTCCTCCGTTGTAATTTTATCCATGCCCACGCCTAAAACTGAGCTGGATAAGCAAGCCGAGCTGATGGTCGGGACGCTTAATAAAATGGCGCAAGAGAGTATCATTAATGGCCGGGTGAGCGCGGCGGGCTTTGACCGTTCTGGATATGCTCTTTATCAATATGCAGATGATGCGTGGCAGGAAATGGCGTCGGATGAATGGGACGCCTCTTACCGTCTTGAATATAAACGTGAGGGCGCAGCGCTCGACATCCCAAAAAAAGCAGAGCCTTCGATCTTGTTTCAGCCTACGGGTCTATCGACGCCTTTTGAATTAACTATGTCAGATAAAGACAGTGTCTATAAGCTTGTGGGCGCGGGCGATGGACGCATTGTTTTGCGTAAAGATCCATGAGAGATAAATCCAAAGAGGCAGGCTTTACCCTTGTTGAAGTTTTAGCGGCGCTATTAATTTTCAGCTTCGCGATTATTGGTTTGACCCATAGCGGAACAGAATCCGTGCGCGCGGTTAGTATTCTCGAAGATAAAACTTATGCCGGCATTGTCGCAGATAACCGCATTGTACAGGCCAGGCTTAAACCGTTGAAAATCGGGACGTCAAGCGGCGCTGAGCGCGCTGCGGGCCGTGATTATGAATGGCGCGAAGTTATCACTAAGACGGAGAGTAAAGGGTTTTACCAAATCCTGATTACGGTGAAATCAAAGGGTGAAGATCAAATATTGATTAGCCGTACCGCTTTTCGTGCAGATGAAGCTTCATGAGCTTGCACCCAAAAAACATCGCGGATAACGCGCGTTCAAAAGAGGCGGGCTTTACCTTGATAGAGGTGCTTATCTCTCTCTTTATTTTCGCGCTTATCTCTGTGGGAACCATGACGGCCTTAACCCAAAGTCTGCAAGGTAAGACGCGCTTAAACCAAGCCGTGGATGAAATAAATAAAATCAATAGCGCGCGCTCAATATTACGCGCAGATATGACGGCGCTTACCTTGCGCCCCATGCGCGATGAGCTTGGCGGCATTAAGCCCTTTAGCCTGACGACTGACGGGGAGGCCTTGCTAAGCTTTATGCGCCGCGGGCGAGAAAATCCAGGCGGGCTTGAAACACGCGGCGATCTTGAACGCGTTGAATATCATCTTATTAACGGGGATTTTATCCGCAGAAGCTTTGCTCATGAAAATCCCAGTTCAGACCCGCAATATTTTGACAGAGTTTTACTTGGAAATGTTCAAGACGTAAAAATATTCGCTCATAGCTCTAGGGTGCGCGGGGGACTTTCGGGGTCTGCATCAAATAGCCAAGAATTCTATAGGGTGCCGCCAATAGGGGGTGCGCCATTATCACCTGTAAATAACGATGACCAGCCAGCAGCGCTTGCCTTTGAGATTACGGATAGTTTTGGTGTCATGACACCGCATTTTTTCGAGCTTGATTTATGAGAGCTGTCTTGAAGATTAAAAATGAGAAAGAGCGCGGCACTGTTTTGCTCACCACTTTGCTTATCATGGCCGTCATGGCGGCCGTCTCTGTTGCGATAATGGATGATATTCGTTTCGCCGTGAAACGCGTCATTAATGTTGGCGACTACGCACAGGCGGATTGGTACGTGAAAGGGGCCGAAGATTTCGCCGCGAGCTATATTGCGCAGACGCTTGGGCCTATGCCTGATACGGCTAAAAACGAATCTTTTAAAGCGCCGCAAATATATGCTTTCCCATTTGACGGTGGGGGGATGAACTTAAATGTGCGTGATGGATCACATTGTTTTTCACTCGGTAGTCTTATTAATGCTGATGGTACACCTAACAGTGTGGGGTCACGTCAGTTCTCTTCCTTATTGATAGCGGCGGGATGGCCTAATAATGACGCGGCCAATCTAAGCGCCGTGTTAGCTGACTGGATAGATATAGATACCCAAAGAGGACAGAACGGCGCTGAAGACGGAGATTACTTAAGACGAAACCCGCCACACCGTACAGCTAATGCTGCGCTGGCATCTGTGATGGAGTTGCGGGCTTTGGAGGGTATGACGGAAGAGCTTTATCAATCTATTCGGCCATTTCTGTGCGCGCGCCCTGCAGGTGAGATGACCAAGTTTAATATTGATACGGCATCGCCATTGGACGCTCTTGTTTTATCATCTTTATTGGGCGGGCCTGATTATGTTCAAACCGCAATTCAGCTTATTACCGAACGACCGCCAGAAGGTTATGGAAGTCTTGAGAAAATTGAGAGCGCGCCAGCGATGAGCGGGTTTGACAGCCCTGACCGTGCATTTGAACAAATAGTTTTTGTGCCGAATAAGCTTTGGGTTGAAGCTAAAGTTAATTATAGACATGCAGAGCGCCTTGTTGTTTTTGAATTTGATGTGCTGGACAATAGGGCCGCTAATCTGACATATCGGGGCTGGGGGAGTGAAAACCTGCGCCCCCGCATAAAGGATCCGAATGAATTACCGCAATAAATTCAGCCATAGGTCTGCTGCATGAGTTCAAAGCTCATTATCGTTATGCCTGCTTATGAGGACGGCCCCGGCCTGTGGGGACGTATGGATGGCGCGCGGCTTTTATCCCATGGACGGTCAACCCCGCCAGCCAATGATAGCGGAGAGGTCATTGCGGTTTTAGCCGGGCAGTCCGTTCGGCTTTACCCGCACGAGCTTCCACCGACGTCAAAGCGCGATCGTTTGCGCGCGGCAGGCTTTAGTATTGAGGATAAAGTTGCAGCGCCTTTAGACGCTATTCATATCGCGCTTGATGAGGCCCGTATCGGGGTCATGTCAAAAACTGATATGCAAGGCGCGCTCGATCAGCTTTCTGCGGCGGGATTATCTCCATCTAGAGCCTATGCTGATTTTGATGTCTTACCCGAAAAGTTGGGCAAGGTCGAAGTGCTTGGCCGTATCATTTCCTGCGGGCCATTAGGCCATAGCGTTGACGCGAATTGGGCAGATGCAAAATCCGAAGCGGGCCGCGTTATTTCAGATGAAGATTTTTTAACGGCTATAGCTGCGCGTCTGGAAACAGGCGACGCGCTAAATATGCTGCAAAATGAATTTACGTCGAAAAAAGGCTTTGGATTTGATGTTAAGCAATTTTCTGGCCTTGGTGGTTTAGCGGCTTGCCTCGGCCTTGCCGCTTTGATCTTACAGGGCGTTCAGGCCCGCGCGCTTAAGCTCCAAGCGGCTGATCTTAAAATACAGACCGCGCAGCTTTACGCCGATGCGACAGGGCAGGCCGCGCCAGATAATCCTGCGCTCTTGGCGACGCGGGCGCTTAAATCTGGCGGTAAAAATAGTTTCGAGTTTTTAGAGCTGTCACAAATTCTTTTTCAAGGCGTCGATAAGGTCGAAGGCTTGTCTGTTGATCAATTGCGCTATCAAGATACACGTCAAGAACTGCAATTACGCCTGATTTATCCAAGTTTTGAGAGTGCGTCTGATTTTGAGGCCTCCATCCGCGCGGCAGGCGGTGAGTTGACCACGGGCGGGGTTCGAGAACAATCTGGTGAATTTGTTGGTGAAGCCACACTTCGGGGAGGACGCTAATGTTAAACCTTCTGCGCTGGCATGAACGCGAAGCCTATGAGAAAATTATCATAGCGCTCTTAGGGATCGGTTTGGTACTTGCGGCTTTGTGGTTTTTGGCCGTTAACCCTGTCTTGAGCGCAAAATCAGAGGCACAAATTCAATCCAGCAAAGCTCTACGCGATTATAATATTGTCTCTCGGGCTTTGCCTCAATTGGGGTCTGGCGAGGTAAAAACATCGGGCGTGCCATTTTCACGTAGCGTGTTAATTGATGCGGCGCGGGCAAAAAATGTAAGACTGACACGGGTACAGCCAGATGACGAAAGTCTGAATGTTTGGATTGATAATGTCGAGACCGGCAAGCTTTACGGGTTGATAAATAGCTTGATGACGCAAAATGGCGCGAGCCTAAGCCGGGCCACAATTACGGCAGGTGATAGCGGATTGCTTTCGGCGCAATTGACGCTTCGATAGCTAGAATACCGATTTAAAAGCAGAATATCTCTACTTGCCACCTAGGCTGGATTACCCTATAGGCGCGCCTGACTGATCCGGCGTGGCTTTCCTCACGCCGTTTTTGTTATTTGGAGGTTCGGATTGGCCGAACCAGACCGCAGGATACAACCTGTCGGCCGGAACCGATTTTAAAGGAAACTATTATGAGCGCAGCTCAAGACTCCCTCAATCCCACCACATTAGATTTTGAAGCCATGTTAGAGGCCTCTTTCGAGACCAACTCCATGGAAGAAGGCACAGTTGTTAAAGGCCTTGTCACAGCCGTTGAAAAAGACACCGTTGTTGTTGACGTCGGCCTTAAAACTGAAGGCCGCATCCCGATGCGTGAATTTTATACACCTGGCGCTGATAATGAAATTAATGTCGGTGATACCGTCGATATCTATCTAGAACGTATTGAAAACGCCCTTGGCGATGCTGTTCTTTCGCGCGACAAAGCCCGCCGCGAAGAAAGCTGGATCAAGATGTCCAAATTCCATGAGGATGAGCAGCCTGTACCTGGCTCTATCGTTGGACGCGTTAAAGGTGGCTTCACGGTTGACCTTGGCGGCATCAATGCTTTCCTTCCAGGTTCGCAAGTCGATATCCGTCCGATCAGAGATATTGGCCCGCTAATGAACCAAGAGCAGCCATTCATGATTTTGAAAATGGACCGCGCCCGCGGCAATATTGTTGTCTCTCGCCGGGCTATCCTTGAAGAGAGCCGCGCAGAGCAGCGCGCAGAACTTGTCGGCCAGTTGGCTGAAGGCGAAACACGCGAAGGCGTTGTCAAGAATATCACTGATTACGGTGCCTTTGTTGATCTTGGCGGTATTGACGGTCTTCTTCATGTCACAGATATGAGCTGGCGCCGCGTTTCTCACCCAAGCCAAGTCTTGGCAGTTGGTGACACGGTCAAAGTTAAGATCGTACGTATTAACCCTGAAACGCAGCGCATCAGCCTTGGCATGAAGCAGCTTCAAGAAGACCCATGGTCAGCGGCCGCTGCGAAATACACAATTGGCACGCGCCACACGGGCACGGTTACAAACATTGCGGATTACGGTGCATTTATCGAGCTTGAAGAAGGCGTTGAAGGCCTTGTTCATGTGTCTGAAATGTCCTGGACGAAAAAGAATATCCACCCTGGCAAGATCGTTTCAACATCGCAAGAAGTTGAAGTTGAAGTTCTTGAAGTGGACGAAGAAAAGCGCCGCATTTCACTGGGCATCAAACAGTGTCAGGATAATCCTTGGGATAGCTTCTCGGAGCGTTTCCCAGTGGGATCAACTATTTCTGGCGAAGTTCGTTCTGTCACAGAGTTTGGATTGTTTATCGGTCTTGATGGCGATATCGACGGTATGGCGCATTTGTCAGACCTGTCATGGGACAAGTCAGGTGAAGAGGCTCTTGGCGACTATAAGAAAGGCGACACTGTTGAAGCTAAAATTCTTGAAGTCGACATTGAAAAAGAGCGCATTAGCCTTGGCGTAAAACAATTAGTCAAAGATACGGGCGCATCGGCTGGCGGCGGAAAAGGCGTGTCACGCGGTAAGACTGTGACCTGTACGGTAACAAATGTTCAGCAAGCTGGACTTGATGTGACCTTTGGTGATGACAGTGAAATCACTGCCTTTATTCGTAAAGGTGATTTATCACGCGAACGCTCTGAGCAACGCCCAGAACGTTTCGCTGTGGGTGACAAGGTTGATGCCAAAGTCACACGCGCATCCAAAGGACAGTATCAGCTTTCCATCAAAGCCCTTGAGATTGCGGAAGAAAAAGAAGCTGTCGAGCAATATGGGTCAGCTGACTCAGGGGCTTCACTTGGGGATATCCTCGGTGCAGCTTTAAAGGGTGACGATAAATCGTAAGCCTTAAATAATTTATTAACCATAAAAGGCCCTGAAATCATTACGATTTTAGGGCCTTTTTTTATGTTTAAATCACATAGGTGTTGACGTCCTGCGTAGCTATTTGCTTTATAGAGTTATGCTGCGCTCTGAACTTATTGATACCTTACAAGAAGAAAACCCACATCTAACACGCTTTGACGTTGAGCGCGTTGTTGCGGTTGTACTTGAATCCATTACTCAGACCCTGGAAAAGGGCGCACGGGTGGAGCTTCGCGGGTTTGGCGCTTTCTCAGTCCGGTACCGGAAGTCCCGCTCAGGCAGGAACCCGCGGACAGGCGGTGAGGTTTTTGTACCAGAAAAGCACGTCCCGTTCTTTCGTACAGGTAAAGATTTGCGTGCGCGCATAGACGCTACGCGCTAATAGTGAAAAGCTAGCTCTATTGTAGCTATTTACTCCCCATTTATTGCCTTATTGACCTATATGGCCCTTTTGTGGCAAACAGCGCGCATCTGGCCGGATTGTCGGTCGTTTAACCAGGGGGAATATCATGGGAATGATTTCTGAATTTAAAGAGTTTGCCATGGCAGGCAACATGCTGGATATGGCTGTTGGCATCATCATGGGCGGCGCATTCGGTACTGTTATTAAGTCACTTATTGACGATGTGATTATGCCAGTTGTCGGTCATTTTTCAGGGGGTGCGGACTTTAGCGATCTTAAGATCGCTCTTGGAGAAGAAGGCGGCGCGGCCATTGGATATGGTCTTTTCATCAACGCACTTATTGCGTTCTTGATTCTAGCCTTTGTTCTTTATCTACTGATTAAAGGTATGAATGCAGCTAAGAAAGCTGAGGCTGATGCTCCAGAAGCACCGCCAGCAAATGAAGTTCTATTGGCTGAAATTCGCGACCTACTGAAAAAGTAAACCTGCGATAATCACAAAATTAGCCCGTCCCAAGCATTTTGTTTAGGGCGGGTTTTTTATGCGTATTTTTCGCCAAGATAGACGCGGCGCACATCTTTATTGGCGCGGATTTCATCTGGCGTGCCCTCAAATAAAGCTTCGCCCTGAAAGAGGATGGAAGCGCGGTCAACAATATCAAGCGTTTCACGCACGCGGTGGTCTGTGATTAAAATGCCAATGCCGCGCTTCTTCAAGTAAAGGACAAGCTCGGAAATATCTGCAATCGCGATGGGGTCAATTCCTGTAAAGGGCTCATCAAGTAGAATAAAGCTGGGCCGAGAGGCGAGGGCGCGCGCGATTTCAACGCGGCGGCGTTCACCTCCAGATAAGGCCAGAGCCGGACTCTTTTTAATATGCCCAATATTAAGTTCATCAAGTAAGGCATCGACATTATCATTCCATTTGGAGCGGTCCTTTTCAGTGAGCTGGACAACGGCGCGAATATTTTCCTCAACAGTCAGACCCCGAAAAATGGATTGCTCTTGCGGCAGGTACCCCACGCCGAGCCGCGCGCGTTGATACATAGGCAAGTTTGTGATGTCTTGGCCATCAAGTGAAATCATGCCGCGATCCGCTTCAATCAAGCCCATAATCATATAAAAGCTGGTTGTCTTACCTGCCCCATTTGGTCCCATTAAGGCAACGACTTCTCCGCGCTGGACAGTCAGCGTAATATCTTTAACTACAACGCGTCCGCGGTAAGCTTTTCCAATGCAGTTGGCTGCCAAGCCTTTTGCGGGCGGTACGATAGCTTGCGCCTTATCTGTTGGGTGTGTTGTGAGATCAGCCTCAGCCATTTAGGTCTCTTATTTTATGGTTGCCTCTAGCTAGAGGATTGATTGCCGGTGTTTTTAATCAGTATTTTCACGCGGCCTTTATTACCACAGCGTCGCCCTTTACATGTCCCGACAACGCGGGCCTCCTCGGATGTTAGATTGTAGATTAAAGTATCGCCCGTGACGACATTCTCACCTTGCAGTAGAATAATATCGCCTGTGACGGTAAAGGTATCACTCTCTTGTGTATAAACACCTTGATTGCCTCGGACTTCTTGGTCTGGCGTCAAATAATAAAAATTGCCAATGGCTTCTACACGGCTTACGTCACTCGTGGCCGCGTTAACACCAGTTGAGCCTCCATAAATTTTCATGACATCAGATAAGATACGTGTTTCGCCTTGGCGAACATCTGCTTGGCCCGTCAAGATGGTCACGCCGCCAGTATTTAGAATATCATCGGCTGTGGCTTCGATAGGGGCATTGTTATTACGAGAAAATTGCGCCTGTGCTGTCATCGGCAATAGGAGAGTGATGGCTGATAAAGCCCAAAAAGTTTTCATATAATATTTCATATATCTGACTCCTGATTAGCGTTGATTAAGTGTCACTGTTTGGCGGCTGACACAACCTTCGCCTTGACAATTTCCAGCGAAGCGAATGGCCTCTGTTTTAACATTATAAATTAATTTATCGGTTGTGGCCGTATTTCCAGACGCCTGTTTAACTTTCACTTTTCCGGTAACAGTCATGATCTCTTTTTCGCTTTCATAAACACCGCGTTCACCTGTCACCACATTATCGGGTGTTGTATACCGAAAATTGCCCTTCGCATCAATGCGCCTGATGGCGCCAAGCTTGAGGCTCCCTGTTTCATCGTTATTTGCTTCTTTACGAAAAATATCCATCTCATTAGACGTCGTTCGGTTTTGACCTTGTGTGACATCCACATTACCCGTCAAGATTGTCAGACTGCCTTTATATGTTGCCATATCTGCGGTCACATTAATTGGCGTGTCTCCGCCAAAGGCCTGTCCTTTGCGGCTAGGCTGTGATGGCGTCGAGCTTGACCCTGATGTGACAACCGCATTGGCGGTATCTTTTTGAATTATAGCGTCCATGCCGTTTTTGAAAATAAACGTCTTATAATTATCTTTAATCTCAAAAGCGTTCCCATTGGCAATGCCGAAATTGCCATTGCACTCAATACGCTTATCGCCTTCGATACGCTGCTCTTGCGCGTAAATCCGTGCTTGGGTGGTCTTGCAAATATTCCCATCATCTGTCGTCAGATCAACTGCAAATTCTAGATTGAGGACTTTATCGACATCATTGTAAGTGCCTGTTTCGGCCACAACAAATGAAGCCGCTGCGCCATCCTCTCGGATGAATTCTAATACAGGATTTTGAAGTTCGACTTCGCTACGATTGGCAAGGGTGCGAGTCGCGGATTCAGCTGTCAGATAGTAAGGCTGATCATTATTCGTTCTCCCGCTATAGCGAGGGCCGATCATCTTAACGGATTCGGTCGGGTTGTCGACGAGGCCGAGGCCAGGGGATCCCCCTGTTGCAAATTCGTATATTAGATATCCCAACAGTCCAGCAGAAACCGCCATGAGCAATCTCCGAAGCGCCTTGATACGGCGGCTATGTTTACGGGCAGCCTCAAGCGTTAAGGTGCGTTTGGGCTCCCATAGTCCAAGGGCTTCGCTTACCTCATGCTCACCTGAAGATATAACCGCTGAATTCATAGGCTTAGGCTATAAGGGAAGCAAAGCAGAAAGACGATAGGGAATTTCAACTTATGAAGAGATGTTAAGGTTAGTCTTAATTAGTCTGCGCGGCGCATACGGTGACTAAATATATCAACGCCGTCCCAGCCCTGTAAATCAAGTGCGGCGCGCGTAGGCAGAAAGTCGAAGCAGGCTTTTGCCATCTCAAAACGGTTCTCACGATATAGGCGGGCAGATAAAATATTTCTAAGTTGATGTAAGTAAAGAACATCGGAAGCCGCATAATCAAGCTGAGCTTGGGTAAGCTCGTCAGAGGCCCAGTCAGAGCTTTGTTGTTGTTTAGATAAATCAACACCTAATAATTCGCGGCAGAGATCTTTCAGACCGTGCCGGTCCGTATATGTTCTCACCAGACCTGATGCGATTTTGGTGCAGAATACGGGCGACATATCGATTTGAAGGTCACGGGCTATCATCGCGACATCAAAGCGCGCAAAATGAAAAATTTTCTCAACTTTTGGGTTAGATAACAAAGCCTTCAAATTTGGGCATTCAAAAGTTTGTCGATTGACTTGTACTATATGCGCGTCACCATCACCTGCAGAAAGTTGCACCAAGCATAATTTATCCCGCACTAAAGAGAGGCCCTGGGTTTCCGTATCAACCGCAACTGCGGTGCCAAAATCCATACCGTCAGGAAGATCGCCTTTGTGTAATGTAACTGCCATTTTTATGGTCCTTATTTTTTTGTCAGACTTAAGGTGATGTTGTTAAAATAACAATGCCTGATTTTCGGCGGCGTCAGAAAAATTATGTGCTACTGACGTCATATGAAGATTCAGACTGACGCTGAAAGATATTTAATCCTGAGCCGCAGGGACAAATCTTATGCGGATGCATTTTTTGTTGGTGTTAAAACAACGGGTATTTTTTGTCGACCGGGATGTCCTGCGCGTTTGCCAAAAGTTGAGAATTGTGAATTTTATGATGATGCTAAATCCGCCCTTAAAGCAGGTTTTCGCGCGTGCAAACGTTGTCATCCCGCCAGTCATTTCGGTGAGGCTTCCGCGCTCATAAAGCAGTTAATAGGTGAGATTGAAAATCAACCTGAAAAACGCTGGTCAGAAGCGGATATAAAGATATTAGGACTCGACCCTTCCACCGTTCGGCGTCAATTTAAAAAGCGATTTGGGCTAACCTTTACACAATATGCAAGACAGCGCCGCCTTGGCCTTGCGGCACAAGATCTAATGAAGGGAGAAAGCGTGATCAATGCACAATTAACCGCAGGCTATGAAAGCGCATCCGCCTTTCGTAAAGCCTTTTCAGATACATTTGGCGCCGCGCCAACCCAGGCAGCAGCCAAGCCCTTGTATATAGATTGGATCACAACGCCATTGGCCCCGATGCTGGCTATTTGCGATGAGGCCCACCTTTATATGCTCGAATTTACAGTTCGCAAAAATATGGAGCGGGGTTTCACTAAATTACGCAAAACCTATGGCCGCGCAGTTATTCCGGGCCGTACACCCATTACCGATAACATAGAAACCGAGCTAAAGGCTTATTTTGATGGAAGTCTCAAAAAATTTGAAACGCCTTTAGCGCCAACGGGTACGGATTTTCAAAATCAAGTCTGGAAGGCGCTTTGCGATATTCCTTACGGCACGACCTGCGCCTATTCCGATTTGGCTATAGCTGTGGGTAATGAAAAAGCAGTGCGCGCGGTGGCTAGCTCGAACGCTAATAATGGGCTTGCGCTTATTATTCCTTGTCACCGCGTTATTTCCAAAGGCGGCGGATTAGGGGGCTATGCGGGGGGCGTTGATAAAAAAAAATGGCTTCTTGATCATGAAAAGCGGCATTTAGGCGCTTAATATACCTTCAATCAAGGATGTAGGAAATATTATTAATATGCAATTTATTGCATATAAAGCGCCATAGCAGCTCTTGTTTTCTGCGCCCATAAGGCGCATATGCAGCCTAGCATAAACGATTTAAACCTCCCGCAAATTATCGGAGCGAATTATGAAAGTCCTTGTCCCCGTCAAGCGCGTGCTTGACTATAATGTGAAAGCGCGGGTCAAATCTGACCAGAGCGGTGTTGATCTCGCCAATGTGAAGATGAGCATGAACCCTTTTGACGAAATTTCGGTCGAAGAAGCGGTGCGGATGCAAGAAGCTGGCACTGCCACTGAAACTATTGTTGTCTCTATTGGTCCTGCAAAAGCTCAGGAAACCATTCGCACGGGCCTTGCCATGGGTATTGACCGCGGCATTCATGTCCAAACGGATGAAGACCTAGAACCGCTTGTGGTCGCTAAAATTCTCAAAGCCATCGTTGATGCTGAAGGCCCTGAAATGGTTATTCTGGGGAAACAGGCAATTGATAATGATTACGGTGCAACGGGGTCTATGCTGGCGGCGCTTTTAGGTTGGCCGCAAGGCACATTTGCAAACACAGTTGAAAAAGACGGAGCTGGTCTGAAAGTCATCCGTGAAGTTGATGGCGGCCTACAAACTGTCAAAACGCAGCTTCCGGCTGTTATCACAACAGATTTGCGCTTGAACGAACCGCGCTATGCCTCACTACCAAATATCATGAAGGCAAAGAAAAAGCCGATTGATGCAAAAACGCCTGCTGATTACGGCGTTGATACGGCGCCGCGTCTAAAGACGCTTAAGGTCACAGAGCCCGAAGCCCGTAAAGCCGGCATTAAAGTCGAAGACGCCGCGCAATTAGTCGATAAACTTAAAAACGAAGCGGGAGTGATCTAATGGCTATTCTTGTTGTTGCAGAACACGATAATTCTGATCTTAAAGACGCAACTCATAAAACTGTCACTGCTGCGAGCGCTATGGGCGGAGATGTTGACGTTCTTGTTGCAGGTAAAGGCGTTAAAGATGTGGCCGCTCAGGCTGCTAAAATCGCTGGCGTGCGCAAAGTGGTCGTTTGTGATCACGTCTCGCTGACCCGTCAACTGGCAGAGTCTATGGAAGAAGTGCTTGTCCCGCTCATGGGCGGATATGATGCTGTTCTCGCGCCAGATACGACAACGCATAAAAACTATATGCCGCGCGTCGCTGCGAAACTTGATGTCCAGCAAATTTCATCTGTCACAGGCGTCGAGAGCGCTGATACATTTGTACGTCCTATCTATGCGGGTAACGCTATGGCGACTGTGAAGTCTTCAGATGCCAAGAAATGCGTCACTGTGCGCACAACGGCATTTGCCGCCGCAGGTGAGGGCGGCTCTGCCTCTGTCGAAACGATAGCCGATCCCTCTGGGCCGTTTAAAGCGGAATATGTCGGTGAAGAGCTATCCAAATCTGATCGTCCTGAGCTTACAGCGGCTAAAGTTGTTATTTCTGGCGGCCGCGGCATGGGCAGCGGCGAAAACTTCAAATTACTCGAAGGTATTGCTGATAAGCTGGGAGCAGCCATGGGCGCGTCACGCGCAGCCGTCGATGCGGGATTTGTACCTAATGACTGGCAAGTTGGCCAAACAGGTAAAGCTGTTGCCCCTGCGCTTTATATAGCTGTTGGTATCTCCGGCGCGATTCAGCATTTGGCAGGTATGAAAGACTCTAAGGTTATCGTCGCGATTAACAAAGACGAAGATGCGCCGATTTTCCAGGTCGCAGATTATGGTCTTGTCGCAGATTTATTTAAAGCACTTCCAGAGTTTGAAGCTGAGCTTGAAAAAGCCGGATATTGATTTCCAAAAGCAGATTTAAAAAAGCCCGTCTCATTGAGACGGGCTTTTTTTATGTCAGAATTTACAAGGTTTTTAGTTTAGATATTAGCCTATGATTTCTTGAATAGGAGCGTCATGCGATTAGACTCGCCAATGGCTTCCATTTTTGCTTTTAGCTCTGGATTATCTCTAGATGTTCCAAGGCTCGGCGGAAGACGCCAGACAATATCTTCATTACTGGGCACATCTTTTGGATTGCTATTAACATCACTTTCTTTGACAAATTCGAAACCAGCGGCTTCGAAGCTGGCAATTAAATTTGACTTTTTCAGATAGCCGCTATCACCCTTGGCCCATTCATCGGTATTGCCTTCTGGCCCTTGATGTTGGACTACGCCAACAATACCGCCCGGCTTAAGCAGAGCATGCGTGTCTTGAATGGCTTCGGTCAGATAACCGCCTTTCTCTTCAAATCGGGAAAGATTATGCAGGGCTCTTATGAATAAGACGGCGTCAAGCGTGCCGTCCATGGCTTTATCTCGCGCACCGAAAGTAAAGGCGCTAATATCGCCTTGCGATCCTGCGCGCCATGCCTGCGCGCCTTCAACCCATTCGGCCGCCCAGCTTTTCTTTTTTTCCAAAAATTCTTCATTGGCAAAGCCCCCAAATTCAGGCCACATCTTGATGGAATAATCCATCCCAATGAGGTGGCCCTCATCGCCCAAATAAGGGACCAAGATTTTTGAATACCAGCCGCCGCCTGGCAGAGCTTCGGCAACCTTCATGCCCGGCGCTATACCAAAAAAGACAAGGGTTTCTTGCGGATGGCGCGCATCATAGCGGGCTTTGGCTTTATCGCTTTGACTGTCCAAAACGGCGCTTAGCTTGGCTGTATCGACCGTTTTCGTCATCGCAGCTTTGACGTCTTTGACGGCACCTGGGGCGTCAGACGTCACTGTAGAGGCGCTATTATTACAGGCGACAAGAACGGTTGCGGAAACAGCGGATAATATAAATGTTTTTAAAGTCATAAGTCTCTCCAAGTCTTGGCAGCATCTTAAGAGAGATATTTACGTAGAGCAAACCCCAAAAGCGCAAATCCCAAATCTGTGATGGTGTCAGGGGGAATGGTGCGCGCTAAACGCGTTTTTCATGAAACTGACCATATTTGCGAAAGCGGCCGAGATAGCTAGGCACAATGGATTCAATAGTTTCAAGATTAATACCCAGTTCTGAAAACCCTAGCGCGTCATCGGCGACGACATTATCGACCTTTAGGTTTTTGACTTGATCGCGTGTTAGAAAAGGTTTGACGAATGGCGCATATCCCGAAAGCTCGCCCATAAACCCCATCATATTCGCAGCAAACCATGGTACAGGCGCAAGGAAGCGTTTACGGTCAATGGTCTCGAGCGTGAATTGCATAAGCTCTTTAAAGCTATAGCTTTGAGGGCCGCCAAGCTCATATGTTTTGCCAGATGTACCTTGCCCGATAACTTTGGCAATGGCCTCGGCCACATCCCCGACATAGACGGGCTGCATCTTCGTCTCCCCGCCGCCGAGCAAAGGCAAGGCAGGCGCGAATTGGGCGAGCCCAGCAAAGCGGTTAAAGAAATCATCTTCGGGGCCAAATAAAATAGAGGGACGCATAATATCTGCACCGGGAATTGCGGCCCGCACAGCCGCTTCGCCTGCGCCTTTTGTCCGCGCATAATCGCTCTCGCTTTGGATGTCCGCGCCAATGGCAGAGACTTGCACGAAATTAGAAATGCCAGCCTCTTTGGCGGCGAGGGCAAGTGACTCAGCCCCGCCGACATGGACGGCCTCAAAGCTTTGCTTGCCCTCTTCAAAGAGGAGCGCAACAAGATTGATAACGGCGTCGGAACCCGCAACAGCACGCGCGACAGATTCGGGGAAGCGAATATTGGCCTGCATAAGCTGGACTTGGCCGACATTTCCAATAACTTTGAGCTCTTGCGCCGTATGGGGGCTTCTGACGGGAACGCGTATGCGCCAGCCTTCTTTGACGAGCGCGCGCACAATATGTTTGCCCAGAAACCCTGAACCACCGAAAACTGTGACGAGACCTTTGCTCATATTGTCAGACCTTATTTAGTAATTGCGGCCCGATTAGCGGGATTTGCGTGCACTGTCTATGCCCACTCTAAAATTGTCTAGCCTCAATCGCTTTAATCAGGCCATCACTTGCCGCTTCGATTAAGTCGAGCACAATATCAAACCCGTCCAGCCCGCCATAATAGGGGTCAGGGACTTCGCGGATAGAGAGCTGCGGTGCGTAATCCAGAAAGAGCGCGAGCTTGAATTTATGAGCGTCCGGGCAAATATCTGACAGCGCTGAAAGATTATCATGGTCCATAGCCAAGATATAATCAAAGCTGCCAAAATCAGCCCGCGTGACTTTGCGCGACGCTTGTCCTGCAAAGCTATAACCGCGTGCTTCGCCCGCATCTATAGCCCGCGGGTCGGGCGCTTCATTGACATGCCAGCCGCTTGTACCCGCGCTTTCTATATGCGCGCTTAGCCCAGCCGCTGCGGCGCGGGCTTTAAACACCGCTTCTGCGGTGGGGGAGCGGCAAATATTGCCTAAGCAAATAAAAAGGACCTTGGGGACTGTCATAAATTCAGTTTAAACAGCTTTATATGAAACACAAAAACATTGTTATCTTAACAGGGGCAGGGATTTCGGCCGAGAGCGGCATTGATACTTTTCGCGCGGCGGGTGGTCTTTGGGAGAAACATCCCGTCGAACAGGTCGCCACGCCAGAAGGCTATGCCAAAGATCCAGAGCTGGTGCATAATTTCTATAATATGCGCCGCGCGGCCCTGAAAACAGTTGCGCCAAATCCCGCGCATGAGGCTTTGGGGCGCCTTGAGACAGGCCTTGCAGAAAAGGGCGGCATGCTGACTTTGGTGACACAAAATGTGGATGATTTGCATGAGCGCGGCGGGTCTAAAGCCGTTATCCATATGCACGGCATGCTCACCTCTATGCTTTGCGGCGTGTGTGAGCACCGCTGGCCTTATTTCGAAGACGCCAAGGCCGATATGTCCTGCCCGTCTTGCTACGTTCAAAATACCTGCCGTCCCGATATCGTCTGGTTTGGCGAAATGCCTTATCAGATGGAGACAATTGAGGCCGCGCTTGCGGCGTGTGATCTCTTTGTCTCCATTGGCACGAGCGGGGCGGTATACCCGGCCGCAGGCTTTGTCCAAATGGCGCGCGCCTTGGATAAGGACACGCTGGAACTTAATCTTGACCCCTCGCAAGGCTCGCATCACTTTCATGAAAGCCGCCACGGCCCCGCAAGCCGCCTTGTGCCGGAATGGGTGGACGAAGTGCTGAAATAGCCTAAAAGCCCTTCAATGAGCGATAAATCCACATCAGCAGCGCCGCAAGCCGTCTGGCAAGCCAGTGTTTTGACACTGTTTCCCGAGGCCTTTCCTGGCGTGCTGGGCGCGTCGATTATAGGCGGGGCGCAAAAAAGCGGAATTTGGGCGTTAGAAACGGTGGACATCCGTGATTTTTCCGTTAATAGGCACCGCACTGTTGATAGCCCGCCATCTGGCGGCGGTCCCGGAATGGTTTTGAAACCTGATGTGGCCGCAAAAGCCATCGATAGCGTGGCCAGCTCAAGTGAAAGCTTTGAAGGCCGCCCATTGATCTATTTGACCCCCCGGGGCAAGCCGCTGACCCAGAAACGGGTGAGGGAGCTGGCATCGGGACCGGGTCTTATTGTGTTTTGTGGACGGTTTGAAGGTCTCGACCAACGGGTCATAGAGAGCCGCCAAATGGAAGAAATTTCAATTGGCGACTATGTTCTGGCCGGAGGCGAGGTGGCGGCCCAAGTTTTAATCGAAGCCTGTGTGCGGCTTCTTCCGGGGGTTCTCGGAGACGCACAATCAGCTTCGGAAGAGAGTTTTGAAGATGGTTTGCTGGAGTATCCGCTCTATACCAAGCCAAGAGAGTTTGAAGACCGGGCTATCCCGGAGGTGCTTTTAAGCGGTGATCACAAAAAGATTGCCACTTGGAGACGCCAGAAAAGTGAAGAGATTACAAAGGCGCGCCGCCCTGATTTGTGGCAAGCCTATGAAAATGGAGACGATCATGAACGTGATTGAAAAACTAAATAAAGCCGAAGAAGCCCGTCTATTAGAGGGCGGCAAAGTCATCCCTGATTTTTCAGCTGGCGATACACTTGTTGTTCAGGTTCGTATTACAGAAGGTACGCGTACACGTTTTCAAGCTTTTGAAGGCGTCTGCATTGCCCGCGCTGGCAAAGGTGTGAATGAGAGCTTCACGGTTCGTAAAATCTCTTATGGTGAAGGCGTTGAACGTGTCTTCCCTGTTTACTCTCCGCTTGTTGAGGAAATCCAAGTTAAGCGCAAAGGTAAGGTACGCCGCGCCAAGCTTTATTATCTACGTGATCGCCGTGGTAAATCAGCCCGTATTACAGAGCGCACAACAGGCCGCGGTATCGAAGCGACCCGCAAAAAAGGTGAAGCTAAAAAGAAAAAGTAAGCATGCCTCTATTTGTTAAAAAACCCAGCTTATGAAATTTCATAGGCTGGGTTTTTTAGTTTTTAAACAATTAAATGCTCGAAGTTTTTCTTCGAGGTATAGAATATGATTAATATATCAAACCCGCCACATTTGCCGCTGGCTTGCCACATTACGAAAACATTGCCTTGAAATCATCTTATTGGCGGCAAAAGCCTGCCCTAGTCCTCAGTGATAAGAGCCTATCACTTAATCAGGAAAGAAGGGCTGACATCATGACTACAGTTTTTAAAACACTCACATCAACAATTTTCGGGGCGGCATTAATTGCTGGCTTTGCCAATAGCGCAAGCGCGCTAGAAATCATGAACCCGCTCGACGTGCCGGGATATGAGATTGAGCTTTTTGACGGGCCGACTTTATCACAAACAAACATTAAGACGCCTGCGCTGCCGAAGACCGCCAAGATCGCTGTGGCGCGCCTTGATGAAGGCCGCCTCATTCCGACGCCTTATGGCGAAGAATATGACTGGACGCTGCTTGATAAGCGCTCTGATATGGAGGTCTCTCTTCTTAGCTTAAGCGCTTATTTGAAATATATCCCAGCCACGCCGCTCCATATTGCGCAGAGCGATAATAGAATTGATGAGGTGCGTATGACGGCGGCTTTAGAGGGATATTCCCACGTCATCATTTACGGCACGGGACGCGATGCTGCGTGGCATAGTTTCGGTAGCCGCGCGCTCGAGCATACGGGTCTGACCATGGATGCAGACCCAGCCATTTGGAAAAAGGCCAAAGCTAAAGCCTTGCTTGTCAATAGCTTTACAGGCGAAGTGCTCGGCGCGGCCTCTGCGGAGAATATCGAGTACAATATTGGCGAATTGGCTGACAATGTTGATGCGCTTATGACCCGCCTCTCAAAGGCATAAACCTTTGACACATTCGCCGGTTTCTCCTCTCCCCCTTCCGGCAAATAGCAGGCGCAGTCATGCGCCTGTTTTTCTTTTTGAGTTTTATACCCGATATTCACATAATAAATCTGCGCTATGCGCTTTGCCAAATACTGAACTTGTCCTATGCAGAGCCATGGCATTTATCGCAGACAATGATCCGGGCTTATCGCCCGAGCTAGATACGACTCCGCAAAGCGCGGAAGCCGAGCAGGCGCTTTTGGGCGCATTGCTTTATGATAATGAAATTTATCACCGCATCTCTGGCATTGTGCAGGCCAAGCATTTTTACAATCCTATCCATTTGCGCATTTTCGATTCTATCTCTAGCCTCATCGAGCATGGCAAGCTCGCGGACGCGATTGTTCTGAAAAACCGTTTCGCCCAAGATGAGACTTTGGTTGATATTGGCGGCGTCGAATATCTCGCCCTCTTGCTTGACAATGCCCCCGCAGGGTCAACCGCGACAGAATATGCCAAGTTGATTTTTGACCTTGCGATGCGGCGTGAGCTTATTCGTTTGGGCGATGAAATTAAGCACGAAGCGATTAACACCGATAGCGAAGAAGACGCGCAGGCGCAGATCACCAATGCCGAGAGCCAGCTTTATAACCTGGCCGAAATTGGCGGTACGCAATCGGGCTTTGTGACGTTTGAAACCGCGCTTATTCGCTCTATCGAAATGGCCAGTGCCGCCTTTGCCAGAGATGGTCATTTATCCGGCACCTCCACAGGGCTTATAGATCTTGATCGTCAGCTTGGCGGCATGCACCGCTCTGATTTGATTATTTTGGCTGGCCGCCCGTCTATGGGTAAGACCTCGCTGGCGACGAATATTGCGTTTCATATCGCCAAGAAATATCGCACAGAGCGGGACGAGGCGGGGATAGAGAAAACGGCCGAAGGCGGCGTTGTGGCTTTCTTCTCCCTCGAGATGAGCTCTGAACAGCTCGCCACGCGTTTACTGGCCGAGCAATCCACCGTGCCATCCCATAAAATTCGCCGCGGCGATATCACGGCGGAGCAATATGAGCATATCCGCGATAGCGCCGATGAGATTAGCCGCATTCCGCTGCATATTGATGATACGGGCGGGCTCTCTATTGGGGCGCTCTCGGCGCGGGCAAGACGGCTGAAGCGCATGGTCGGGCTTGATATGATCGTCGTGGATTATCTCCAGCTTTTGACGGGTGGTAACGCCATGAATTCTAGCACTAACCGCGTGCAAGAAGTTTCCATGATTACGCAGGGCCTCAAAGCCCTCGCCAAGGAACTTGATGTCCCCGTGCTGGCGCTGGCCCAGCTATCCCGCCAGGTTGAGCAGCGCGATGATAAGCGCCCGCAGCTCTCTGATTTGCGCGAATCCGGCTCCATCGAGCAAGACGCCGATGTGGTTATGTTTGTGTTCCGCGAGGAATATTATGTCGCGCGCTCCGAACCCTCCGAGGGCACAGAAGAGCATCTTCAATGGCAGGAAGAGATGGAACGCCTGCACGGTAAAGCCGAAGTCATTATCGGCAAGCAACGTCACGGCCCTATCGGCACCATCAAACTCTCCTTTAACCCAGAGCTCACGAAATTTGGTAATCTCGCCCAAGATGAGCGCTATGAGGGCATGTAAAGAGTTTAAGGCCTTTCTTTCGCCATAGGCTTAGGTTAGGCCCAGCTCTATGAGCACGCAGCCTCCCATATCTTACTCCACCCGGCCGACCTTGCGGGTTAATCTTGACAATCTGCGCTATAATTATGAGGCGCTGAAAAAACGTGTCGGCAATGCTAAAATTGGCGCCTCTGTCAAAGCTGATGCTTATGGCCTCGGCGCGGTGCAAGTGGGCCGCGCGCTTTACGGGGCGGGCTGCCGTATCTTTTTCGTCGCGACAGCAGGTGAGGGTAAAATCCTGCGCGAGGCCATTGGCCCGAACGGGGCAATTTATGTGCTGAACGGTCCGTCCCCGCGCGATAAGGGCGTGCTGCTGGGGGCGAAACTAAAACCCGTGATTAACTCGCTGGAGCAAGCCCGCTTTTGGGCCGAGGTTGCGCGCAGCACGAATGAACCCCCTTACACAGCCATCCATATTGATACGGGCATGAATAGGCTTGGTTTTGACGCGGACGAATTTGCCGTCTTTGCCAAAGACAGAAAACTCTGGCAGGCCCTGACCCCAGAATGGGTGATGAGCCATCTGGCCTGCGCGCCCGATAAAGACCATCCGCTGAATAAAACCCAGCTCGCGCGATTTAAAAAAGCCGCCGCTCAGCTCCCCGTCACCCCGATGAGCTTGGCCAATACGGCGGGCATATATCTGGGCAAGCCCTATCATTTTCAAATGGTGCGCCCCGGCATTGGCCTGTACGGGGGATATGCCACCAATGACCCCGCCCAAGAAGATACGCGCCCTGTTGCCACGCTGCTCGCGCCCATTTTGCAAATCCGCGACATCAACAAGGGCGAAAGTCTTGGCTATAATGCCAGCTATACCGCCCCGCGTGATATGCGCATTGCCGTTATCGGGGCGGGCTATGCGGACGGCATTCCTGTGCTGGAGTCCAATAAGGGTTATGCCACGCTCCACGACGCAAAGGTGCCGATTGTTGGCCGCGTCAGCATGGATTTGACCATGGTCGATATTACCGATGTGCATTTGCCCAAACAGGTCGGCGGCGTTGTCGTCTTTCGCGGCGATCAACTCTCGGCTGAGGCCGAGAGCATTGGCAGCATAAATTATGAAATGCTCACGCGTTTGGGCCAAAGATGCCGCCGCGATTACGGCAAGCCCGAAGGCAAAGAAGAGGGCGGTTCAAAACTCCAATCAAGGGGCAGGTCTCAATTTCAGTCAAAACCCAAACCTCATTCCCAATCCAAGGGCCGTCCTCAAGGCAGGTCACAATCTAGGCCCTCTTTTAAGGGAAAAAGCGGCGCGCCATCGACGTCGAGTTTCAGGTCTAAACCCAAACCGCGATAGATTTCACACTACTCAATACCCCTCGCAATAAAGGCCCTTAACCCCAAAGCTGGCAGAGGTAGCGTAAGGCGTGAGTTTGCGCAGCACTTTGAGGCCCTCTGGCCCTTCAAAAAACACATCTTGACCATTAGCGAGCGCAACATTGCCCTGTGTGCCAAAATGATGATCCCACATTAATGTCTGGCCGCTCCCCCATACAATATATCCCGTGCCTTCAATCTCTGAACGCTCATAAGCGGCGGGTACAATTTCGCCCGCTTTCATATCTCTTATCTCGCAAAGTGGTAGGTCTTTGGGGCGGGGCGGTAAAGGCTTTGGCGGTGTGAAATGTTCTAACTCAATACTCTCTTGGGCATTTGTGAGGGTCATGCCCGTCGCGTCAAATCCGATTTTATAGGTCCCTATAAACCGCTTTTGGGGACGGGGCGTGAATTGATTTTATAATCCCTATCCATGCAGGGCGCCATATCACAACGCTTGCTATCTGGTGTTAAGATTAAGCTATCGAGATTGACCTCATAATTGCGGTGGAAAAAGACGTCGCCATCATGCCCCCACATATTGCCCTTTGCGCTACCTTTGTAACTGAAAGCGATAAATGGTTTATCATAGATTTGGAAATTCGGCGCCAACTCTTCCACGGGTTTGCGTTGCCATCCCGCAAATTGCCATTTGCTATCCCAAGGAAAGGCGGCATCTTTACCGTCGAAACGTCCCAGAATTTTCGGGTTTGGAATTTTAGGGTCAAGCAGAACAGCTTCTGAATGCTGTGGGTTCGGGCGAATATCTATCGATTTGGGTGGTGTGATGGCCGTGACTTGCGATTCGACTGGCGACTCGACTGGCGGCACGGGTTCTGGCGCGGGGCGTAAATCTTTGGCGACGCAGATGTTATTCTCACATTGGGCGATGTAGCTTTCAATCGGGCCTTGGGACTGGCATTTTATGTTATTTAATATGCCGCTCTCGCGGTACTTATCAAAGGCCTTTTCATAGCAAATAAGATCGTTTTTATGTCCCGCTATAGGGACCATACAGCTATGCCCTTGCATAACGGCGCAGTCACTATTGACTGAGCATTGCTTTTCACAACCTTCCCATAACTCAGACACAGGCGTGGGCAGCTCCGCGCGTTTAGGCGAGCAGCCTAAGCACAACAAAGCGGCGAAGATAAAGGCGATGAGGTCTTTTATTTTCATGATGTTTTGCATGATAATTTTTATGGCGGCTCCTGCGCGGCAGGCTAGCTGAAAAATCGCGGGAAGGGAATTGAATAGAAACAAGACGGTTCTGTGCTGCGAGCAGAGTCGGATTTTTTAAAAATCCGTGAAAGCGTTCGCCTCGGTTGATTTTTTCTTTCGGAAAAATTCAACTAGGACAGCCCGCAGGGCCGGTACCCTGATGGATACCAAATTTATTCTAAGATGTTTTACAAGGCACTGACCCTGCGGCGATGATTTTTGTGTAGCGGCCTCTTTGGAAAATCCCACAGTCACGTCCGTACACGATACAATACCAAATATCGCTAAACGTAGTGGTCAGGCCCCGCTACAAAGACCCGGCACAGGCTTGCTCGTAATGTGCTTTTGCGAGTTCACTTGCATCTCGCAAATGAACGCAGCAAAGACACGCAAGCTGCTCAGTCTCACCGTCTAATCCACCAGTAAGTAACGTACTCTTACCTATCCATGTGAATCAAAACTTACATCATCGAGGATAGTTTCCCGATGACACAAGAAATATAGGCCAAGTGCGGGGCCTGAGGATTAAGTTTTTAAAACTGTGATGCGGGCAGGGTTTAAGGGCGTTTTTGTTGAGGATTGGCCTGCTTACTTTGAAATAAACAAGGCATCCATAGATGGAACGAGTAATACATTGCCATTATGAGAGACAGCCACTTCACTATCTGTGGGATTGACGAATACAAAATAGTTATCAAACTCTCTACTCATGAGTTCATAAGTCTTAGTGTAGAAATCAACTGGCAAGCCAATATCTAGTTGTCTAACTATTGCAAAGTCCTCTAATTCAGCTGAAGTATAAAAATCATCTACTCCGTATTTAAAATAGGATTGCTCAGGAACCCAGCCCATTAAAAAACTGGCGTAAGCGAAACGCCCCAGTCTTAAAGTGCGCTGATTATCACCATCGTCATAAATATTTGTCTTCATCAGCAATATTTTATCGCTAGCTGTTTGCATAAGCTCAATATCATCGACCAAGGATGCCCGCAGACCCCCAGCTGGGTTAATGGCAAATGACTCATTCAAAGCGCCATCAGTATAATCAAGCTGGAATGTATCCCTATCAATATCCCTGAAACTTGATTCACCAATGCCGTTAAAAATCACAATTAGCCCTTGTTGCTGCAATAGCTCTTTTGTTTCTGAGAGAAGGGTTTCTAGGCCAGCATTCCATGCATCTACCTCGAATTGATTGCCAAGTAGATCTTGCCAATAAGTCCCCTCGCCAAAATCTCCAATTGGCCCTGCAGAGTCATAAGCGATACCATCATAATTATTGGTATTCATCCAATCCAAAACTGTATCCATCATCCACTGCCTACAGCTAGGAATTCGTAGGTCTAAATAATTAGCGTCGGAACGGTCTGTAGGTTTAACCTCTAAATCACCATTACTATCTCTTACGAGACATTCAGAATGAGGCGTCGTTCCCCATTTGCTCTCGAGGAACCAATGCTTAGCGTTAAAATAAGGCAAGACCTTTAAGCTCGGATTGCGCTGCTTTAAAAGTGCGGCCTCATCGTGATGGATATCGATATCGAATAATGCATGAAACTTGGCTAAAACGACAAATTCAGTATTTTTAGCTATTTCATCTAATTCTATTTCTGTAAACCGACGGCCAAAAGTACCAATCCACGTAAAACTATTTGCGGCGTATATTTGTGGTTGCGGGGATAACTGATCATCGTCATTTATCTTTATCTTAGTTCTAATACGGTCTGCATCAGGGTCATCCAGCAGCAAATGTGAATTTGACGGATTTCTCATATATAAATAAAACTGCTGCCTACCTTCAAGGTCAGCGTCTGCGACAACATTGACGATATAATCGAAAACAACACTTTTGGAATCGAATAAAACTCTTTCAGCTACGTATTCAAATTCAAAGGCTGTTGCTGTATTGGCCGCGGTATGAACTGTGAACCTTATAATCTTTTCACTTCTGTGACTTAAGCGAACCCGAATTTTAACTTCTGTTGGTTTATTACTGGTGCCTTCAACAATTGAATACTCATACTTATCAAATGTAATCGTTGGTGCGTCATCATTGTCAACTATTGTGAGTTTTGCCCTCTCAGTCATAATCTCTGCATTTGAGGGATTTCTTAGATAAACCCAAAAGAATTGTTCAGCTTCATCTATCTCATCATCATTTGTATTAAATGTAACAGATTGGGAGGTGGAACCAGCAGGGAAAGTAATGCGCTGAGATTTTGAAACAAAGTCTTGCCCTGAAACGGCATTGCCCTTTCTTGTCGAAAGCGTAACGCGGACGGGATAAGGAACAGGATGAGAAAGTACTACTTGAAGAGTTGCGTTATCACCCTCGGTCACTTGGACCTGCGCATTATCAAAGCTTAATTCGGGGAGTGCAGGTGAAGATGCGTAACAAAAGTTAGAAAAACTAATTAATAAAAGTATGAATATATAACGATGCATTTTTTGTCCAGTGTGCCTGAGTTACAACCTAGCATCAATAAATCATGCATCCTACATTTATTACATGTAATTTAAAGACTCGTCTGAGCACTATTTTAAAGTCAGTAATAGCTTGTTTAAGGTTTAGGATTGTTGTCATAAGGAATGATGGAAGTTCTCATAAACATATAACGATACTGTTATATGTATTGACGCCATCCCGCTCTGGGCCTAAAGGAGCCTCAAATTAGTACTCCCTTAAGGATTAGAGACATGAGCGCGAATGATTACGTTGTAAAAGACATTGCCTTGGCCGAATTTGGCCGCAAGGAACTTGATATTGCTGAAACTGAAATGCCGGGGCTTATGTCTCTGCGTGAGGAATTTGGCGAGACGAAACCCCTGACGGGGGCGCGGGTTGTTGGCTCGCTCCATATGACTATTCAAACGGCGGTTTTGATTGAGACGCTGACGGCGCTTGGCGCGGATGTGCGCTGGGCCTCTTGTAATATTTATTCAACGCAAGATCATGCTGCGGCGGCGATCGCAGCGGCGGGCGTGCCTGTCTTTGCGGTG
Organism: uncultured Hellea sp.; assembly: GCA_938007935.1. GTDB lineage: Bacteria > Pseudomonadota > Alphaproteobacteria > Caulobacterales > Maricaulaceae > Hellea. Next base: position 114,859 of record CALLMD010000003.1, on the reverse strand, counting down.
AAAGGCCAGACGCTTGAAGAGCATTGGGATTATCTTGATAAATCTTTCCTCTTCCCTGAAGGGCCAAATATCATTTTGGATGATGGCGGCGACGCAACGCTTTATATTCTTTTGGGCGCGCGTGTTGAGAACGGCGAGCCAGAGCTTATCGAAGGCGAGCCGGGCAGTGAAGAAGAAGCGGCAATTTTCGCGCAGATCAAAGCGCGCATGGCAGAGAGCCCGGGTTGGTTCACAAAAATGCGGGACCAAATCGTTGGCGTGTCCGAAGAAACAACAACAGGTGTTCACCGTCTTTATGAACTGGTTGAAAAAGGCCAGCTGCCTTTCCCTGCGATTAACGTCAACGACTCGGTCACGAAATCTAAATTTGATAATAAATATGGCTGTAAAGAATCCCTCGTGGACGGTATTCGCCGCGCGACAGATACAATGATGGCCGGTAAAACCGCCGTTGTCCTTGGTTATGGCGATGTCGGTAAAGGCTCTGCGGCCTCTCTTCGCGGCGCGGGCGCGCGCGTGAAGGTGACCGAAGTTGACCCTATTTGCGCGCTACAAGCGGCAATGGACGGCTTCGAAGTGACCACACTCGAAGACACGGTTGCCGATGCGGATATTTTCGTCACCACAACAGGTAATAAGGACGTTATCCGTCTCGAGCATATGCGCGAGATGAAAGACATGGCGATTGTCGGCAATATTGGTCACTTCGATAATGAAATCCAAGTGGCGGCCTTGCAGAATTTGCAGTGGACAAATATTAAAGATCAAGTGGATATGATTACCTTCCCCAAGGGTAACCGTATGATCCTTCTTTCTCAGGGTCGTTTGCTGAATTTGGGTAACGCGACAGGGCATCCATCCTTCGTGATGTCAGCGTCATTTACGAACCAAGTGCTTGCGCAAATCGAGCTTTGGGAAGATTCAAAAGCATCGAGCCGTAAATACGAAAACAAAGTCTATATGCTGCCCAAGCATTTGGACGAGAAAGTTGCGCGTTTGCATCTGGAAAAAATCGGCGTCAAGCTGACCGAGATGTCCAAAGAGCAAGCGGATTATATCGGCGTGCCAAAGGAAGGGCCATATAAGCCCGAGCATTACCGCTACTAGACACATTAATTAATTCGGCGCGTCTTTGGCGCGTCATCACTCCTCTTTATAAAAATACAAAAAGCGAAGAGCCTTAAACTCAGGAGCGCCAATATGGCACGTCAATCTTACTTCTTTACCTCTGAATCTGTTTCCGAGGGCCATCCGGATAAAGTCTCTGACCGTATCTCGGATGAAATCGTTGATCTTTATTTCCGCAAATCTGTGGCCGCTGGCATGTCCCCTTGGGATGTCCGTGTTGCGGCTGAGACGCTAACCACAACAAACAGAGTTGTCATCGCCGGCGAGACCCGCGGTAAGGATGTTTCCAAAGACGAGATCGAAGCCGTGGCCCGCGCGGCCATTAAGGATATCGGTTATGAGCAGTCAGGCTTTCATCACGCCCATGCCGAGGTTGATGTTCACCTTCACGCGCAATCTGTTGACATTGCGGCGGGCGTGGATGAGGGCACAGGTCTTCACACAGAGCAGGGCGCAGGCGATCAAGGCATCATGTTTGGTTATGCCAGTAACGAAGTTGAAGGCGCGCTTATGCCCGCTCCGATTTATTACTCGCACAAAATTCTGGAGCGCCTCGCCGAGGTGCGTCATTCAGGCAAGGAAAAAGGCCTAGAGCCAGATGCAAAGTCTCAGGTCTCTGTGCGCTATGAAGATGGTAAGCCTGTTGGCGCTTCTGCGATTGTTGTCTCGACCCAGCATGCAGATGGTCTCAGCTCATCTGATATTTCCGACATCGTAATGCCTTACATCACCGAAGTCATGCCAGAGGGCTGGATTAGCAAAGACACAGTCTTCCACATCAACCCGACGGGTAAGTTCGTTATTGGCGGCCCCGACGGAGATGCGGGCCTTACGGGACGTAAAATCATCGTTGATACATATGGCGGTATGGCGCCTCATGGCGGCGGCGCATTTTCGGGGAAAGATCCAACAAAGGTTGACCGCTCAGCCGCTTATGCGTCTCGTTATTTGGCCAAAAACATTGTCGCTTCTGGACTTGTCGATTGGGCCAATATTCAGCTGTCTTACGCAATTGGTGTGGCTGAACCGACATCGATTTATGTCGAGCTTGATGGCAAACATGCCGCGCTTGCCCAGCGCCTAGAAGAGGTGCTGCCAAGCGTGATGAGCCTAACGCCGCACGGCATTCGCTCACATCTGAACCTCAACCAAGCGATTTATGCGCGCACCGCTGCCTATGGTCACTTTGGCCGCACGCCAGATGGTGACGGAGGATTTAGCTGGGAAAAGACTGATTTGGTTGAAGCGATTAAAGCCGCTATTTAGTACCAAATAGGTAATAATTTACTGATTAAGCGGCTGTGGGCCGCTTTTTTTATGGCGGAAAATTAATGAAATTCACGCCCATGTTAAGTGATAGTTCATCCTAAAAAGCGTAATCTTCTATCGAAATCGGAGGAAAAACGTTGGGTCTTCAAAAAACTGTACAGGTCAGCGCATTAGCGCTCATGGCGCTTGGCGGCGTGGCCTGCGGCGGCGGTTCCTCCTCGTCAAGCGGGTCAGTAACACCTCCGCCGCCCGTAGCAGATACAACATCGCCTTCGCTGTCATTTAGCCCTGCAACTTTGTCTGTTTTAGGCGGAGGAACGGCTTCATCAAGTTTATCTGCCACCGATAACGTTCGGATAACTGATGGACCAACGATAAGCTGTACCAACGGAGGAACATTTTCCGCTGGAACGTTTAGAGCGCCAATTGTGGCATCATCCACGACAAGTGAATGCACAGCGACTGCAAGCGATGCAGCAGGGAATTCGTCTTCCGCGACCCTCACAGTCACGATTGTCCCAGATACTGAAGCTCCAGTCCTGTCGTTTAGTCCGGAAACTTTAACTGTACCGTCAGGCAGTCCCGTAACATCAACTCTGTCAATCACTGATAATGCAGTCATTGCTTTAGGGCCTACAGTTACATGTACTAATGGTGGGAGTTTTTCCGGGAATGTATTTACGGCCCCAACAGTCACAGCAAATATGACTGTGGTTTGTACAGCAACAGCTGAAGATGGATCCGGAAATTCGGGAACAGCCGAGCTAACCGTGACAGTTACGCCGCCACCGCCGCAAGTTACAATTAGCGGAAAAATTACATATGATTATGTCCCATTCAACACGAATAATATTGGTTTGAATTACAATGCCATCTCCCAAGAGCCAGCCCCCGGAGTTACTGTAGAAGCCTTAAACAGTAATGGAGCCATTCTTCAAACGGCTCATACTGATGGGAATGGCGATTACAGCTTAAGTGTAAATGGAAATACAGAGGTTCGCATTCGGGTCAAAGCCGAAATGGTTCAAACCAGCGGCCCGGAATGGGATGTCAAAGTCGTTGATAATACGAGTTCAGACTCTCTCTATGCGTTTCAGGGGTCATTGGCGAATTCGGGGTCCGTTAATTCTACACGAAACTTGAATGCGGCATCTGGCTGGGGTGGTAGTAGCTATACTTCAACACGCGTCGCGGCGCCTTTTGCTATACTCGCTCCCATTTATGAGAGTATGCAAAGAGTAAGTGCTGTCGATTCAGATGTTATTTTCCCATCCATTAACTTTAACTGGAGTGTGAATAATAGAATTGCCGATAATATAGATCTTGCAAGGGGAGAAATCGGTACGGGCTCCGCTTACGTTAGCTTTTCTAATGCAGATCGCCGTCTTTTGATTTTAGGGGATGATAATACGGATACGGATGAATATGATAAGCACGTAATTATTCACGAATGGGGGCACTATTTTGAAGATCAATTGTCACGATCTGATTCAATCGGAGGGCTACATGGCCCTGGCGATCGTTTAGACCCAAGAGTTGCGATGGGAGAAGGATTCGGGAATGCCCTCTCAGGAATAATGACAGACGACCCAATCTATAAAGATAGTCTTGGTTCTCGGCAAGAACAGGGGTTCAGTTTTGACCTAGAGGCTAACGCTGTCGAAAATGAAGGCTGGTACAGTGAAGCTTCTGTTCAAAGCATTTTATACGACATTTACGATAATACAGACGACGGATCTGACACATTATCGGCTGGTTTCGCTCCGATTTACAATGTGTTAACTAGCGATAGCTACCGGAATAATATCCTTTTCACGACAATATTCTCATTTTTAGAACAATTTCGTTTAAATAATCCATCTGATGTTACGGTTCTCAATGCTTTGGCGAGCGGGCAATCCATTATCGGAACTGACTCTCAAGGTACAGGTGAGACTAATAACGGGGGAGTCGCAGGCGTTTTTCCTCTGCATAAAAACATTGCTGTTAATGGTCCTTCAGTCGAAATTTGCTTGGATGTCAGTCAAGGTGAAGGAAATAAATTAGGTAATCGATCTTATCTGGCATTTGATGTCGCTGCACCAGCTATATACACTTTTAGGATGAATAGAGTGTCAGGGGATTCAAATAGAAACCCAGAATTTAGTCTCCATCGTGCAGGTGAATTTATAGGTGTCGCGGTTTCAGATGAACTAAATTCAGAGGTTGCATCGGCAAATTTAACCGACACGGGACAATATCTTATTGATGCCTATGATCAAAATAATGGCCGAAACTCTAACATAGCGGCAAATGCCTGTTACGATTTTAGAATTACACGATAATGGAGATAAATATGACCTTTACAAAAAAAGCTACTTTACCGTTAGTTGCGCTCTCCTTAGCTTTAAGCGCCGGATGTTCGGCTAAACCATCATCCAGTAATCAAGTCCAAGTTAAATCCAAAATCACAACGGAACATGTTCATTCCGAGGATTTAAAGACAATTACTCCCCAGCACTATATGAAACCCGGCGCGGCGATTAATTATGAGCATAATCTACCAAAAGATATTGCGCCTGGCCAAACAGCTGTCTTTCAATTGACCCTTAGCGAGTCTTACGATTCCGGAACTATGAGTGTGAATGTGTTAGCAGATGGCGATATTCAAATTTTCCCATCATCTAGCCGCGCGTCTTTTGATATGTCAGCGGGGCGTCAGCATGTCATGGATGTTTCGGTTACGGTGGGATCTCTAGGGCGTCACTATATTAATGTGCGCGCCGAGGCTGAAAGCGGGGGGCAAATCATGCCGCGAATTTTCTCAATTCCCGTGCAGTCAGGCCCTGTTCAAGCGATGAAGCCAAATAGTAAGATGGTCACTACGGCTTCTGGTGAGAACATCATTGTTATGGAAGCCCAAGAAGTTATCTCGACTGATAACTCAGGTCCGCAGCAACAAATAAAATAAGTTTTTTGCGGGCTCTATGTTTCGAGCCCGCTTTATGCTTTCAATTATTCCGCAGCCGCTTGCGTTAACGGAACCGCGAGGCGGCTTAGCATTTCTTTGGGAATGACTTGCCAAAACTTTCCGCGTTCTAGCTCCCATTCGGCCAATAATTTTTTAGAAAAATCAGAACCTGTCTGAGCCGCATGTTTGCGAATAAGGTCCTTACATTCTTCTTCATAGTGATCAGCGTCAAAACGTTGCCAGACAACACTGTCGGGATTGACGGCTTTTTCAAACATGCCGTCTTCATCATAGACATAAGCCATCCCGCCCGTCATACCTGCGCCGAAATTATCGCCAACTGAACCCAGCATGACAGCGATGCCGCCTGTCATATACTCACAGCCATTTGTCCCGCAACCTTCAACCACTGTAACCGCGCCTGAATTGCGCACACAGAAACGTTCGCCCGCGCGTCCTGCGGCCATAAGGCTACCTCGCGTGGCCCCATAAAGGCATGTATTGCCGATGATGGCGCTCTCATGGCCTTCAATGGGGGTTCGCCCTTGAGGGTTAACAATAATTTCTGCCCCTGACAGGCCTTTACCAACATAATCATTAGCGTCGCCATCCACAATTATACGAAGGCCGTGCATGCCAAAAGCGCCAAGGGATTGTCCTGCTGACCCGCGCAGACGCACGGTCAACTGTCCCTCTGGCAGACCCTTTGCACCAAAGCTTTGATAGATGTGCGAGCTTGTGCGCGTTCCGACAGCGCGGTGGGTATTTTGAATCGAATAGGTTAGGTTCGTTTTTTCGCCGCGCTCAAAAAGCTGGTTCGCATCTGCAATGATTTGCGGATCAAGTGTGTCTGGAACTTCTATGCGTATTTTACGGCTATCAATGACAGGGGCGTTATCGACGCGGGCCAAGATCGGGTTAAGGTCAAGATCGTCAAGGTTTTCTGCCCCGCGAGACACCTGCGCGAGTAAATCTGTTCGGCCGATGATTTCATCAAGCGTTTCAACGCCAAGCTCCGCGAGGATTTCGCGTACGTCTTCGGCGATAAATGTCATCAGATTGATAACTTTTTCGGGTGAGCCTGTGAATTTTTCACGTAGGCGCGGGTCTTGGACACAAACGCCAACAGGGCAGGTATTTGAATGGCACTGACGCACCATGATACAGCCCATGGCCACAAGGCTAAGGGTCCCGATACCATATTCTTCAGCGCCAAGCATGGCGGCGATAACAATATCACGGCCCGTCTTAAGCCCGCCATCTGTTCGCAGGGTGACTTGCGAGCGCAGATTATTCAGCGTTAAAACTTGATGCGCTTCGGACAGGCCCAGCTCCCATGGGATACCTGCATATTTAAGCGAGGTATTAGGCGAGGCCCCTGTGCCGCCATTATGACCCGCGATGAGAATTGTATCGGCTTTGGCTTTGGCGACACCTGCCGCAATGGTTCCTACGCCAGATGAGGCGACAAGTTTAACCGCGACGCGCGCGGTAGGGTTAATTTGCTTAAGGTCATAAATAAGCTGCGCCAAATCTTCGATAGAATAAATATCGTGATGAGGCGGAGGCGAGATAAGCGACACACCAGGTGTGGCGTTACGGAATTTGGCAATCATCTCTGTAACTTTAAAGCCGGGGAGCTGCCCTCCTTCGCCAGGTTTCGCGCCTTGCGCAACTTTGATTTCAATCTCGCGGCATTGATTTAAATATTCCGCGTTGACGCCAAATCGGCCAGAGGCAATCTGTTTGACAGCCGAGTTTGGATTATCGCCATTAGGTAGCGGCGTATAGCGCGCGCGGTCTTCGCCGCCTTCGCCTGACACAGATTTTGCGCCGATGCGGTTCATGGCGATATTCAGCGTACCGTGGGCTTCGGGGGAGAGCGCGCCTAATGACATACCCGGCGTACAGAAACGCCGACGGATTTCATTGACGGATTGCACGCGGCGAAGCGGCAAAGGTTTACCCGCAGGCTTTATATCAAGCAGATCACGTATCTGAATAGGCTTGGCCGTATTCACGACTTCAGCATAGCGTTTATAAAGCTCATAATCTTCGGAGCCGACAGCCTCTTGCAGCATATGAATCATATCGGCTTGGTAGGCATGACGCTCACCTTTGGCCCGTACTCGGTAAAGCCCGCCAATAGGAAGGCGTACAATAGACGGTTCATAGGCGGCTTCATGCGCGTCCACGATTTTACCCTCAAGACCAGCTAGGCCGATGCCTGAAATCCGCGATGTCATGCCGGGGAAGTTCTCGCCGACCAGCGCGCGCGATAGTCCCATGGCCTCAAAATTATTCCCGCCGCGATAGGAGGAAATTACAGAGATACCCATTTTAGAAATGATCTTAAGCAGACCGCCTTCAATGGCTTTCTTATATTGTGCGACCGCTTCATTGCCGCTCATATCAAGCAGGCCGCGTCCCACGCGTTCAACGAGGCTATCTTGGGCCATATAGGCGTTTACGGCTGTTGCGCCTGCGCCGATAAGTACCGCAAAATAATGCGTGTCTAAACATTCCGCAGAGCGAACAATGATAGAGCAGGAAGAGCGCAAGCCTTTGGAGACAAGATGGGTTTGCACCGCGCCGACACACAAAATAATCGGAGCGGCGGCTTTATCTTCATCGACATATTCATCGGTGAGGACAATGTTTTCTACGCCGTCGCGCACAGCCGATTCAGCCTCCGCCTTAATACGGATAAGCGTATCTTTTAGCGCGCGGCCCGGTACAGCGCCTGCTTCGGGCACAGGGAATGTACAATCAATGATGCGCGTTTTTGTAGGCCCAACCAATTTCATGAAACGGGTCAGCATGCCTGTCGTCATGACGGGGCTTTCAAGGACTAACATCTCTGTGGTTTGAGAGCTGTCCTCTGCCAAAATATTGCGCAGGTTTCTAAATCTTGTTTTAAGGCCCATGACGCGAGTTTCGCGCAGCGGGTCAATGGGCGGGTTGGTGACCTGACTAAAATTCTGGCGAAAGAAATGCGAAAGCGGACGATAAATATCAGATAATACGGCGAGCGGCGTATCATCACCCATCGAGCCGACGGTTTCTTTGCCCAGTTCAGCCATAGGCGAGAGAATAAGCTCATGATCTTCAAGCGTTTGACCGCAAGACATTTGCCGTCTGGCAAGGGCTTCACCTGAGAGCATTTGCTTGGGCTCTGGGCCTGATAATTTCTCGTCCAGATTGACGACTTTTTTCAGCCATTTTTTGTAAGGGCGTTTATCCGATATTTCGTTGAGAATATCGGTAGAGTTATAAAACTTACCCTCTTCTAAATCGACGGCAATCATACGGCCGGGTTTCAGCGCGCCTTTACGCACGATATTTTTCTCTTCCATCGGGCACATGCCGGTTTCTGAACCCACGGCTAGCACGCCGTCATCAGAAATGGCGTAACGAAGAGGCCGCAGACCATTGCGATCAAGGCCGGCCATACACCAGCGGCCATCATAGGCGGCCAAAGCGGCAGGGCCATCCCAAGGCTCCATCACGCTATTGCAATATTCATAAAGCGCGCGCCAGCTATCGGGCATAAGATCGCCGCGCTTGGAATAGGCTTCAGGGACTAAGAGTGTTTTCGCCATGGGCGCGCTGCGGCCCGCGCGGACTAGAAGTTCAAAGACGCTATCCAGCGCCGCGGAGTCAGAGCTGCCTTTTTGAATGACGGGTTTTACGTCTTCGGCGCGCTCACCAAAGGCCGAGCTTGCCATTTTAATCTCATGGCTTTTCATGTGGTTAGCATTGGCTTTGAGCGTATTAATTTCGCCATTATGGGCGAGCATACGAAAAGGTTGTGCCAGCCACCATTGCGGGAATGTATTTGTTGAATAGCGCTGATGATAAATCGCGGCGCGAGAGATGAAACGATCATCTTTGAGGTCTGGATAAAAATTATCAATATCTTCGGCGAGGAACATGCCTTTATAAATGATGGTCTGCACAGATAGCGAGCAGGCATAAAAGCTTGGAATCGCGGCTTCGATCGCGCGTTTTTCAATGCGGCGGCGAACGATATATAATTCGCGCTCTAGCGTGTTGCCTTTACGTCCTTGTGGATCGCGGAACATGACTTGTTCAATGGCGGGGCGTGTGGCTTTGGCTTTTTCGCCAATCACATTGATGTCGATAGGAACCTGACGCCAGCCATAAATATAAAAGCCTTCTTTTAGAAGTTCTGTTTCGACGATTGTACGTGCGGCTTCCTGAGAGGTAAAATCAGTGCGTGGCAGAAAGAACATCCCCACAGCGATTTTAGCTGTGGTAGATTTATGCCCTGTACGCTCGACTTGGGCTTTGAAAAACTCTTGCGGAATATCAAGGCGGATACCCGCCCCGTCACCTGTCTTACCATCGGCGTCAACAGCGCCGCGATGCCAAACATTTTTCAGCGCCTGAATAGACATTTCAACAACGTCTCTGCGCGGTGTGCCGTCAATAGAGGCGACAAGACCGACGCCGCAGGAGCTGTGCTCATGGGTAGGGTCATAGGCATTAGCCGCAATTAATTTATCGCGATTTTCTTCATATGTTTTGAGCCAGTTAGACATTTTCTACTCCGCGGCGACTTTGGCGTCTGCCGCCATTTGGGCTTTAAGATATTTATGCATATGCGCGGCGGCGTCTCGGCCTTCACGGATAGCCCAGACGACTAAGCTGGCCCCGCGCACAATATCGCCTGCTGCATAAACACCCGCCAGATTGGTTTCAAAGCTTAGGGGATTAACCCGCAATGTGCCCCAGCGCGTCACCGTTAAATCATCCGAGAGGTTTTTCATATTCTCAGGTGAGAAACCAAGGGCCTTGATCACAAGGTCAGCTTTCACATCAAAATCCGCGCCTTTAATCGGTTCAACGCTTTCGCGCCCGCTCGCATCTTTTTTACCAAGGCGCATTTTGTCAGCTTTGACAGCGATAACAGAGCCGCCATCATCATGGATGGATTTTGGCGCGGCGAGCCATTCAAAGTTTACGCCTTCCTCTTGCGCATTTTTGGTCTCCCGCGCCGAGCCGGGCATATTGGCTTGGTCACGGCGATATAGGCAGGTCACAGATTTTGCGCCTTGTCTTACGGCCGTGCGCACGCAATCCATAGCCGTATCGCCGCCGCCAATAACAACGACATCTTTATCTGCGGCCGTCATGGTTTCAACTTTGTCCCCCAGACCCCGTCTATTGGAGTTAATCAAAAAGGGCAGGGCGGGCGTTACGCCCTCAGCGCCTGACCCTGGGCAAGCAAGGTCGCGCGCTTTATATACGCCCGTTGCGATAAGAATGGCTTGATGCTTTTCGCGTAGTTTGGCGAGGGTAATGTCGATACCGACATCGCAATTAAGCACAAATTTAATGCCGCCCTCTTCGAGACGTTTTGTGCGGCGCTGCACAATGGCTTTATCAAGCTTAAAATTCGGAATGCCGTAAATCAAAAGCCCGCCCGCGCGGTCATGACGATCATAGACCGTGACCTGCCAGCCCAAAAGGCGTAACTCTTCGGCGGCGGCCAGACCCGCTGGCCCTGCGCCAATAATACCGACAGAAAGCGGACGTTCTTTGCGCGGCTTAATGGGCTTAACCCAGCCCTCTTTCCACGCTGTGTCTGTTAAGTAGCGCTCGACGGATCCAATCGTCACTGTACCGTGCCCAGATTGTTCAATCACGCAAGAGCCTTCGCAAAGGCGGTCTTGCGGGCAAATCCGGCCGCAAATCTCTGGCATGGAATTTGTCGCAGCTGAAACGCGGTAAGCTTCTTCGATACGGCCTTCAGCGGTGAGTTTTAGCCAATCCGGGATATTATTGTCGAGCGGGCAATGATTTTGACAAAAGGGGACTCCGCATTGTGAGCAGCGCGAGGCCTGCTCTTCGGCTTTGATGTCTATATAGTCGCCGTAAATTTCGAGGAAATCATCCTTGCGCGTGCCAGCATCGCGTTTTTCGGGCATATCCCGCTGCGTTTCGACAAATTGTAGCATCTTATTTGGCATGATATTGACTCTATTGCGCGTTTTGGAGCTTTAAGGAGGACGTGCTATAAAGAAACTAATTGAGAAATGCAAGTTGCGACATTTTGTCAATCAGAGATAAAAAATGAAAATTACAAATCCAAAAATACCAACCTATATCATTGTTTCTTTTGGGTTTTATTGGTCTATCGCGGCGCTTATATGGAAAGTGGGTGAAATAGGTCCTTTAATAAAAACTGCGCTCTTTTTTGGATTTATGTGCGGTCCGGGCCTCGCAGGCCTGATTTGTGCTTGGCGATTTAACAAAGGCGAGCGGGTGAAAGCCTTGGGACTTTCCGGCCCTTGGTCGAAATGGTTTTTATGGGCCTGGGTGATCGGTATGGTGCTTATTTTGGGCGCAACTTGCCTGCATTTTCTGTCGCCGACAGTAAACCCTGTGATGCCCGCTGAGGGATATGCCACTTTACTGACAGAGGCAGGGCAAGAACAGGCTGTCTCGATGCTTGAGACTATGCCCTATGTAAATCTCATTCTTATCGCGCAATGGGTCTTGTTAGCGCCGCTTATGAATATTCCTTTGATGTTATCAGAGGAACTTGGCTGGCGCGGTTGGCTTTGGCATGAGCTTCGCGCCAAAGGATTTTGGGTGGCCAGTTTCTGGATTGGCCTTTTATGGGGGCTTTGGCACATACCGGTAATTGCTATGGGTCATAATTATCCGGCTATGCCAATATGGGGCCCGATTTTATTCACATTATTTTGTATTCTTTACAGCCCGATTTTTAGCCTTGTGCGCGAGCGGTCGAAGTCCGTTTGGGGGCCTTGCATTTTACATGGCACAACAAATGGCGCGGCGGCCTTAGGATTTGCTATTCAGTCCAATACGGCCATGCCTTGGCGAGGATTAGTAGGAATTGGTGGATTTGTGATGATGAGCCTGTTTGTGCTCTGGGTTTACAAACAAATGCCTTACGTAAAGAAAGCCGTAACCCTTTCAGCTTAGCGCGGTTATATGTCTTGGCTTCATCTTGTAATTCTGGCCCTTATTCAGGGGCTTGCTGAATTTTTACCTATCTCAAGCTCCGCGCATCTTATTTTAGCGCCGCAGCTTTTGGGCTGGCCCGAAGATCAAGGTGTCTTAATCGATGTTATGGCGCATTTTGGGACGCTATTTGCGGTGATAGCCTATTTCCATAAAGATGTTGCGGGGATTATCAGTGGATTTTTCGATTTGCTTCGCCGTAAGTTAAATAAAAATTCAGCCTTGGCTTTGAATTTGATTATCGCCAGTCCGCCAGCGATGGTTTTAGGGCTTATTTTAAGTGTTAGCGGAATTGATGCGCTTCTACGTTCCCCGCTAATTATCGCTGCTACGACAATTATATTCGGTATCGTGCTTTGGATATCAGACATTAAAGGTAAGAAAGTTTACACGACTGAAGATTTAACATGGAAACGAGCCACGGTTTTAGGCTTCGCGCAAGCCTTAGCGCTTATTCCCGGAACATCTCGCTCTGGTATTACGATGACAGCGGCGCGCTTTATGGGCATGACCCGCGTCGAGAGCGCGCGTTTTTCTATGCTGATGAGCCTGCCCATTATTGGCGCGGGCGGTTTATACGCCTTGCTTAAATTGTCTAAAGCTGAGGAGACAGGTGCGAGCTTAAGTGACGGCCTTATTGTCGCTGTCCTGTCCTTCTTTGCCGCTTATGCCTGTATCGCGCTCTTTATGAAGTGGGTCAGTAAAATTGGTTTTTTCCCCTTCATGGTGTACCGCCTTCTCTTAGGGGCGGGTTTGTTGCTATGGGTCTTTTACGGCGCGGGATAACGAAATGTCGCGATTCAAATCATGTTAACTGCGATGTTTACTGGACAGAAAGCAAAGGTTCCTTTTACAGGCCGCGTCATGACAAATTCTTTTGCGAGAACATGTATAATCAAGATGTTGATTTGTGCTACCGCGAGCTTGGTTTTAAGCACGCCGCAGCAAAGCGTAGCCAATGATATAGCAGATATTAAAACAACAAAATCACACAATACAAATGTTGATCTGGCAGAGCTTGATAAGCGAGCGAGCCAACTCATGAGCCAATTAGAGATGGTTGGCATGTCAGTCGCAGTTGTCGAAAACGGCGAAATGACTTTCGCCAAAGGCTACGGTGAAGTGCAGCGCGATAGCAAAATGAAGGTCAGCGCCGATACTGTCTTTCGCTGGGCTTCTGTATCTAAAGGCGTTGCCGCAGCGACGGTTTTATCCTTACAGGAAGACGGCCATTTTGAACTTGCCGAGCCTGCTACGCTTCATGCGGCTTCGCTTAAATTACCCCCCAGTGAAGTTGAGGTTAGCATTGAAGATATCCTGTCTCACCGCGTCGGTATTGTGCGCAATGCCTATGATCGGCGCATCGAAGATGGTCAAGCCGCGCAAAAGGTTCGCGGGGCGCTAAAGGGTCTAAAATATCTTTGTGAACCCGGGACCTGCCATACCTATCAAAATGTGGCTTTTGATGCCTCTGCTGAAATCGTCGAAAGCATTACGGGCCTGCCTTATAAATCTGTTGTCAAGGAGCGCATCTTTGACCCGCTGGGCATGCAAACGGCGAGCGTGACATTAGAAGGCCTTAAGCGTTCCAAAAGCTGGGCGCGTCCCCATGGACGTTACGGCAAACGGATTAACCGCGTGAAGGAAAATTATTACCGCGTGCCTGCCGCGGCGGGCGTCAACTCCTCGGTCAAAGATTTGGCGAAATGGATGATTGCGCAAATGCCGCCATCCAGAGAGGTAGAGGAGCCTATCGGGATAGAGTTAGCAGGGGGCCTTGATGACAATTCCTATGATGTGAAGATGATTGCCGAGGCTGCTGTGCAGTTTAAGTTTCAGAAGGAAGCTTTGCCAAAAATATCTCAAGACATTTTAGACGAAATGCATATGCCGCGCGTTGAAACCCCGCGCGAGCAACGTTTTATGCGCCGCAAATATATGAACTTGAAAAACGCGCAATATGGCCTTGGCTGGCGGGTTTATGATTATGCGGGCCGCCGCGTTATTGGACATAGGGGCGGGGTGCAAGGTTACCGCGCGCTTGTCTTATTTGACCCTGAAAAACGCTCAGGCATCGCCATGATGTGGAATAGTCCGCATTCGCAGCCCATTGGCCTACAACTTGAATTTATGGATCAGCTTTACGGCCTGCCCAAAAAAGATTGGCTCAGGCTCAATACGAAAACCTAATTCAGCATTCGTTTCTGTTTAACCGTAATTTGTAAAATTCTCTAGGTCTAAGCCTTGCCCATGGGTTATAATAGCCTTGTGAGCATAGATCCAAATATCAAAACTCAGCCGCCGCGCTTGATGCGGGCTATCCGCGAGGCTATGGCTGGAACAGAGTCTGTCCAAGAACGTTTGGATGATTTTGTTGCCGCTATCTCCAAAGCCATGAAGGTTAAAGTGGCCTCGATTTACCTATTGCGGCCGGGGCAAGATCTTGAACTTTCTGCGACGAAGGGTTTGAAAAAATCTGCTGTTCATAAAACGCGCATGAAACCGGGTGAAGGTTTGGTTGGCCATGTGGCGTTAACCGCGCGGCCGCTTAATCTAGCCGACGCGCAGTCGCATCCGCTTTTCTCCTATCGGCCCGAAACAGGCGAAGACCGCTTTAAGTCCTTCCTCGGCGTTCCGATATTGCGCGGCGGTCGGACTTTGGGTGTTTTAGTCGCGCAGTCTGAAAAAGCGCGTAGCTTTAACGAAGAAGAGGTTGAAGACCTACTGACTGTGGCCATGGTCCTTGCGGAAATTATTGTTGATGATGAACGTGTCGGCGGTAAAAAAGCGGCCCTTAAAGGGATTAGCCTCGCCCCCGTAAAACCCGAAACCATCACAGGTAAAGCCTATGCGGATGGCTTGGTCGAAGGCCATGCCTATTTACATGTCCCGCCAGTCGCCCCGTCTAACCTACTCTCTGATAATATTGCCGCAGAGGAAATTCGGCTCGAAGAAGGCGTTGCCGTCTTGCGCGCTTCAGTGGATGCTTTGGTGGCTGGCGAAACCGCAACCTTGTCCCGCGCCAGTAAAGAGATTTATGAAACTTACCGCATGTTTGCCTATGACCGTAAATGGGTCGGACGGCTGCGCGAAGCGGTGCATTCGGGTCTGACCTCAGAGGCCGCCGTGGAGCGGGTGCGTAATGAACACCGTGCGCGCTTGATGAAATCACGTGACCCCTATTTGCGCGCGCGGCTTCATGACCTAGAAGATTTGGCTAATCGTCTTTTGCGCGCTTTATCGGGCGAATCGCTCGGGCCGGGCAATAAAAATATTTCAGATGACGCCATTATTTTTGCGCGTGAAATTGGCCCCGCAGAGCTCTTGGATTATGACCGCAATAAATTACGAGGCATTGTTTTGGAGGAAGGGTCTGCCTCCTCGCATACGGCCATTATTTGTCGCGCCATTGGTATTCCGCTCATTGGCCGCGCCGAAGGGGTTTTGGACAAAATCGAAGTCGGAGATCATGTTCTGATCGACGCAGAACAGGGCGAGGTGCATATTCGGCCACTGGAATCACAAGTCTCAGGATTCCATCTGCGCATGAATATTCGCGGCGAAATATACCGCGCTTATGAAGCCATGAAATTCACCCCTGCGGTGACACTGGATGGTCAGCCTATTTCGCTACAGCTCAATGCAGGTCTCTTGGTGGACTTACCCCAGCTTGACCAAGCGGGCGCTGATGGCATTGGCCTTTTCAGAACCGAGTTTCAATTTATGGTTAGTGAGTTCATGCCCCGCCTGAAAGAGCAGGAAGAGCTTTACCGCAAAGCCATAGATGCGGGCGGGCAAAGGCCCGTGACTTTCCGTACGCTTGATTTGGGCGGGGATAAAATCCTGCCTTATATTGATCCTGTTCCCGAGGAAAACCCCGCCATTGGTTGGCGCGCTATTCGTATTGCGCTCGATCGTCCGGGCCTGATGCGTTATCAATTACGGGCCTTGGTCGCAGCTGGGGCAGGGCGGCATTTACGGGTCATGTTCCCGATGGTCACTATCGTTGATGAGTTCATAGAAGCGCGCGCACTTTTTGACCGCGAGATTGCCCGCGCGCAAAAATTGGGTCTTGAGCTGCCCAAGAAAGTCGAAGTCGGCGTTATGCTAGAAACGCCGTCACTGGCTTGGCAAATTAATGCGGTCTGTGATCATGCTGATTTTATCAGCGTGGGCGCTAATGATCTCATGCAGTTTTTCTTTGCTGCGGACCGAGATAATGCGCGCGTATCGGACCGTTATGACCCGCTTCATCCTGCGGCGGTATCCATTATGAAATTTGTGGCGGATGGCTGCGCGCGTAATGGTAAAGATGTCTCTGTTTGCGGCTCGATTGCGGGCCGCCCCCTTGAAGCCATTACCTTGGCTGCATTGGGTTATACGTCCCTGTCTATGCCTGTCACAGGCATTGGCCCCGTAAAGTCAGCGATCCTCAAACTAGATGCGTCTAAGCTTCGCGCAAAACTAGCGCCCCATATTTCCGTCGATTCCCGACTCTCCTCTCTGCGCCCTATCGTGAAAGAGTTTTGTATGGAAGAAGGCATTCCGATTTAGGGGTTGGGCCTAAATCTTATCAGGATAAATGGGGCGGATGTCGTAAGGAATATCGTCCAAGTTTCCGAGTACGGTTTTGGCCTCGGCATCGAGCGGTAGATATTTATCCAAGAACGCCTTGGCCGCCTCATAATTACCGTCCCCTTGGAGCATGACAATTTTGCCCGTCAGGTCAGAAATGGCTTGTTCTAATTTCGGGAAATCAATTTCAAATCGCTCTTGCTCGGGCAGCCACTTAACCGCGCCAGTTTCGCGGAAATAATTATATTGAAAGGCTGCGCCTTTGGCGTGGGCCGCGCCTGTGCCAAACCGCATAGAGCGAAACTTGCCTGAGAAATAGGTCGCTAGAAAGGCGTTTTTATCTGCAATAGGAAGCTCGCCGCGATCCATCATATACAGAATATTATAAGCGCCCATAACGTCGGCTTTGCCTTCCTCAAGACCCGAGGCGAGGTCTTTAAGCTGGGCGTTCACAGTTGTCTCAACAGGTCCCTCTGGCCCGTCAACCGTAATCGTGCCGGGGCCGAGGGAATGGGAGAGCTCATGAAAAAGCGTATTATTACTCATCCATTTTTTGGCTGTCAGCTTGGCTTGCTCGGGCACTAAAACCCGCTCGCCAATGGGGCCAAGAATGCGGTCATATTTTGCGCCGAGCACATTATTGAGAATGACTTTCTTTGCGCCTTTGGCTTCTCGTACGCGCTCATCATTGGGTAGATTAAACGCGATGGTTTGGACGCCATTTTCATTATCTCCCCCGCCGTGAATTTGATAGGTCGCCGCAATCGGGCTTTCAAATCCGCGCTTATAATTTTTGTATTTTTCCTCAACAGGCAAGTTCTTTTCCATATCCTTGAGGTAATCTTTATACTTCGCCAAAGCGGCTGACTCTTTGGGGTTTTTGATGGTCACAAAGGATTCATAGGCGGTTTTGTAGCCAAAGATCCCGTCATCATAAACTTCGTAAGGCCCAATCGCGACTTCAATATTTCCGTCTAAATCCATCCACGCCATTTCAGACGCGAAATAATCATCTGTTAGGAAAGCTTTGGCCCGTAAAGTGAGGAAGTTTTTCATCGACTCATTTTCGGAAATTTCGGCGGCTTCAAGCATGAGCTTGGCGGCGGGGAGCAGCCACTGGGAATAGGCTTTGTGATATGGAACGGCCATGAGCGCGCCTTCTGCGTCGCGGCGAATAACCGTATAGCCAGATGTGAAGGCCTGCTTAACAGCGGGGTTGGCCGCGATATGGGCTTCAAATTCTTGAGTGGTCATGTCGGCGGGATAAAACCCAGCCCCTTTCGGGCAAGGCGTGTCGCCATAAAATACTGTGTTATCATCTTCGAGACTGTCACAAGGACCAAAGTGAAGATCAAACATTTTCAGTTGCGACGCTGTGCCTTTGGCCTTTATTTCCTCGCGAAGCTCTGGGTAATTTGCCCCGCGCTGACGCAGGTAAATTTCAGAGAGATAGCCGCTGGCCTCAATAAGTTTATTGACAACGGCGCGTTCGGAATCGGTGAGAAAGCTCGTATCGACATCCATTTTGACTTCGGCAAATTTTCCGTATTGGCGTTCAATATTGTAACCATTCTCAGATATAATTGCCTCGGACACATCTGACGTGATCGGCGCAGAATTCGTGGCGGTTATTTCTGTCTTGGGTGAACAGGCCGCTAGCGTTAGGGCGAGAGCGCTCATGGACGCGGCGCGTAAAAATGTGGTCATGCTATACCTCTAATTTTTCTTTTATTTTGTCTGATAAGGACTGTAGCTCTTTTGGGTCGGCCATGGAAGCCTCCCCGCTATGCGCCCCTAGGGCCTTGCCCGCGTAACAGGGGATAATATGCACATGAGTATGAAAGACAGTTTGCCCCGCAGGCGCGCCGTTAAACTGCATGATACGAATGCCGTCAGGATTAAGAGCGGCTTTGACGGCATTGGCAATACGCTGCGTTGTCCCAAAAAGCCGCCCAATATCTTTGGCTTGTGTTTCAAGTAAGTTGCGTGACGGTGCTTTGGGCATCACTAATACATGGCCTTCCGATTGCGGGAAGGCGTCCATGATGGATAGAATATTGGCGTCCTCATAGACTTTGACGCAAGGCATCTCACCGCGCATGATTTTAGCGAAAATATTGTCCGTGTCGTAGGTGCCTTGGATGCTCATATGTCTTTCCTAAAGGGTGTATGTTTGGCCAAAATTGAAATTTCATGATCGACGGCGCGGCGCTCTCTTGTCAAGTAATCGCTGACGGCCTCTCTCAGGCCCGGATGGGCGAGATAATGGGCAGAATGCGTGGCTACGGGTTCATAACCCCGCGCGAGTTTATGCTCGCCCTGCGCGCCTGCTTCGACTTTTGGCAGGCCAAGCTCAATACCTGCCTCTATGGCTTGGTAATAACATAGCTCGAAATGCAAAAAAGGCTTATGCACCACGCATCCCCAATTACGGCCGTAAAGCGCGTCAGAGCCAATAAAGTTAAGCGCGCTCGCAATGGGCGTTTCGCCGTCAAAGGCCATGACGAGTAATATATCATCACGCATAGTGTCTTGCAGGAGGCCGAAAAACTTACGCGTTAAATAGGGTCGTCCCCATTTGCGTTGTCCCGTATCCATGTAACAGCGATAGAAAAAATCCCAATGCTCGGGTTTTAAATCATCCCCCGTCAGGCGCTTAATCGTGATGCTATCTTGGGCGGCGGCACGTTCTTTGCGGATATTTTTGCGTTTACGCGATGAGAGGGTTTGAAGGAAGCCGTCAAAACTTTCATAACCGCGATTGATGAAATGAAATTGCCGATCTTCGCGGTGCGCAAAGCCGACCTCCTCTAAGACGTCCAAATCATCGGGCTGAAGGAAGGTCAGATGAACCCCTGAATAGTTCCAATCTTCACAGGCTTGAACCATAGCCGAGACGAGGGCTGTCTTGGCATTTTTATCTTGGGCTAAAAGGCGCGGCCCTGTAGCGGGGGTAAAGGGAATAGAGGCTTGCAGTTTAGGATAATAATTCCCGCCCGCGCGGTGTAAGGCCTCGGCCCAGCCATGATCAAAGACATATTCGCCTTGGCTATGGGTTTTGGCATAGAGCGGGGCCGCGCCGACGGCTTTACCCTTTTCATCTTCAAGCCAGATGTGACGCGGGGCCCAGCCTGTGCCTTCGGTGGCCGAGCCGCTTTCCTCGCAGGCATTTAAAAACCGCCAGCTAAGAAAAGGGTGTTTGCCAGCGGGTAAATGCGCGTCCCACGCGGCTTCATCCACCTCGCTTATGCGGGTAAGGATACGGGCGCTATAGGCGGGCGGCTCCATTTAGGCGGGGCTAATCTCCACAATGGCGTCGATTTCAACGGCGACATCAAGGGGCAGGCTCGGCGCGCTAACAGCAAAACGCGCGTGACGCCCCGCATCCCCAAAGACCGCGACCATAATATCGGAACAGCCATTGATAACTTTGGGAATATCGGCCGCTGTCGCGCTAGGCAGGGCTTGCACAAATCCGCCCAATTTTACAATGCGCTGGACGCGCGATAAATCCCCGCCGCACGCTGCTTTCATCTGCGCAATTAAATT
This sequence comes from uncultured Hellea sp., assembly GCA_938007935.1. Lineage (GTDB taxonomy): Bacteria > Pseudomonadota > Alphaproteobacteria > Caulobacterales > Maricaulaceae > Hellea. The sequence continues at coordinate 94,371 of CALLMD010000003.1, read as the reverse complement.
TAGGGCGGAGAGTTTTGCCGCCGCTTGGCCTTGCTCAACGGTGAGGTCCTCACCCAAACGCCCGCCAATGGCGTTATCTCCAATTTTAGAAATCTGACCCGAGATAAAAACAAGATTACCGCTCACCACATAGGGCACATAATTAGCCACAGGCGCAGAAGGCTCAGGGAGAGTAAGGCCGAGTTTTTCAAGGTTTTGGTCAGGGGTGCTCATTTTGTGTCCTATTTGTCTAAATGATATGTCAGTGCCTTGCCGATACATATCGATAGAATTTCGCGCGGCAAGGGCGCGTTTAAATTTAGCCAAATAGCGCGGGTGCCTTCGAACTCTAGCTCATCTGCGAATAAGTCTCGAAAGCCAGCAATGAGCGTTGTTTTGCAATTTACAAATATGCCCATCTTTGACGGCTTTTGTGATTTCCAATCAAAGCGCAGAGTCGTGCCGTTTTTCGTTTTCTCGGTCAGGTAAGACGGTTCTCGCCATTTAAGTGTTTCTGTTAATGGCCCGATGCGCGGGTCATGTTTGGCGGTATCTAAAATAAGCTCTCTGAGCGCGAGGGCGTATTTTTGCGCGTCTTTCGGATAGCTTTGGATGACATCTCGCACAGGCGTGGTTAAGGTGTCAGGAAAAGCGCTCATGCGCTGAGTATAGATGAAGGACATTCGATATGCCAGAGCTAGACCAAGTCATGCCCTTGCCGTCAAAAAATGAGGCGGTGACTGAATTTTTGAAAATGCGCCGCTCTAATATGGCCAAGATGATGGGCGGGGCGGGGCCGTCAGAGGCAGAGCTATCCGAGCTTTTAAGTATCGCAGCGCGCGTGCCCGATCACCGAAAGCTCGCGCCGTGGCGCTTTGAAATTTTTGCAGGTCAGGCGCGGGCTGATTTTGGTAAACATTTGGGCGCGGCCTTTATGAAGAACAATCCAGATATGCCGCAAGACCGTGCTATTTTTGAAAGCGCAAGGTTCATGCGTGCCCCGCTCGTGGTTGGGGTGATTTCTAGCCCTGTCGAGTGCAAACGCGCTACGCCGATATGGGAGCAGCAGCTCAGCTCTGGTATTGTCTGTTATAATCTGATGATAGCCGCGCAAGCCGCCGGTTTTGGCGCGCAGTGGCTCACGGAATGGTATGCTTATGATAAAGATATTCACGCCGCGCTGGGCATGAGCGATGGCGATCAGGTGGCGGGCTTTGTCTATATTGGGGAGCCGCAAGCGCCGTCTTTGGAACGTGTGCGCCCCAATATGGCGGAGAAGATAAATTTTTGGGAACAATAAGTTATGGGGGGCTTAACCATATGTAGTTATCTCTGGCATTTGATAATGACCTCTATATGTAGCGCCCATGACTAAACCTATCACAAAAACGGCCCCTGATGAGAGCCTGACTGCGCCGCGTGATAATTCGTCTCGGCTTTTAAAATTTATTGTCGATGACGCGCCTGCTTCGGGCTCTGCAACCGAGATAGCGGATGGCGTTTTCTGGCTGCGCTTTGATCTGCCGATGAAGGGGCTCGATCATATTAATCTTTGGGCGCTCAAAGATGGTGATGGCTGGGTTGTTGTGGATACGGGCATTGGCAACCGCGCGAGCCGCGAGATTTGGGAAAAGCACTTTGTAGAGCTTATGGGCGGACGCCCCGTAAACCGCGTAATTTGCACCCATTTACATCCTGACCATACGGGCCTTGCGGGCTGGATATGCCGTAAATTTGGCGCGCCGCTTTTAATGACGCGCGGGGAGTATTTTCTCTGCCGCTTAATGGCCGCCGATACGGGGAAAGAAGCGCCGGCTGCGGGTATAAATTTCTACCGCAAATGCGGCTTCACCGAGGAACAAATCGAGCTTTATAAAATGCGCTTTGGCGGATTTGGCAAAGCGATCTCGCCCATGCCGCAAGGCTATGACCGCCTTACTGACGGCGAGTTGGGGATGATTGGCGGGCGCGAATGGCGCGTTATTATCGGCAGCGGTCATTCCCCTGAACATGCGTGTCTTTATTGCCCAGAACTCAACCTGTGCCTGACAGGGGATCAGCTCCTCCCTAATATTAGCTCTAATGTTTCGGTCTGGCCCACAGAGCCTGAGGGTAATCCTTTAGAGGACTGGATAAGGTCCTGTCACAAACTAATCGCAGAACTACCCGAAGATGTCTTGATTGGCCCCGCCCATGGCATTCCCTTTTACGGCGCACATCGACGTTTGGAAAAATTAATCGAGCATCATGAAAAGGCGCTGGAGCGCCTGCTTGCCCATTGTGAAACGCCGCGTATGTCCACCGAAGTATATTCCGTTTTATTTCGCCGCGCGATTAATGATGGTAACCGGATAATGGCGGTGGGCGAATCTGTTGCGCATTTAAACTGCCTTAAGGGCCGCGGGCTTATATCGCGCCGTCTCAATGATGCGGGGCAATTTACCTATAAGACGCGCAGTAAAGCGTCTTAGCGCTCGCGCTTGGAACCGGATTTTTTAGACGGGTTTTCTTTTTCTTCCAACGCTGCCTTTTCTTCTTCCGCCTTTTCATAAGCGTCAATAATCGTTGAGCCTGTCTTAAGCTGTGAAGCTGGCCCCAGCATGCTGGCATCGCCTATCCGGCTTCCCTTAATGCCGCTTCCGATAAGCAGGGGTGATTTTTTAGGCTTAGTCTCGACGATTTTCTCAACCTCTTTGGGTTTGCTTATAACGGGTTTGGGCACTTCTTTCTTAGGCGAGGACGAGAGACGCCAGACCACGCCATTATAGCTATCAGCGAAAAACACGCCGCGCGCATCCATGACAATTGCGCCGGGCTGGCCCCATGCGCTACGCCCGCTCCCGCTTAAATATCCATCGACGAGAACACGCGCTTGACCTGTCGGCTGTCCAAATTCCGTTGGTATGGCAATCAGGCGCATAGCCTTGGGCCCGATTTGCGAGGCAATAATCACGTCTTTCATAGAGGCAGGCCAATGGGCGGGCGGCGTAAATTGTCCTGGCAAGGCTAAACCCGCAATTTCCTGTTGGTTAAAAGAGATAGCCGTCTCGGGGCTGTCAATGGATTGCAGACCATGACCCGACGCCACCCAGAGCGGCGCGCCTTTACGTTTTGAGAGGGCGTGTATGGGCGCGGGGTTTGGTAGCTCAGCGATTTTTTCGGCTTCGCCAGTATCTGTATCAATGCGCACAATCAGGGCGCTATCTATTTTCGCAAGTCCTAAGATGAGGCCGTTTTCCTCAGCGATAAGGGAGACCTTGCCTTGGTTTTGCGCCTTATTAAGCGGGGCTAAAATGCGGGGCGCGGCATCGGGCTCAAGCGCCCAAATGGCTTGTTTGTCGGCGACATAAAGCGTCTTGCCAATGACGGCCAAGCCGCTGGGTGTGTTAAAGGTTTGCGGCAGCGGTCGGCGCATATCAAGCGCGCCATCTTGCCCGCGATCGGTTAAGACCCAGATGCGGCCGGTTTTTTCATCGGCAGTATAAAGCGTCCCGTCCTCAGACATGGCCATAGCGGAAATCTTGCCAAGGTTTTTGGCAAATTCAAAAAGACTAAGTCCCTCTACGGTTTGTAGAGCGCTTGATGTGCCCCCGCGCTGCATAGATAGTTTTGGTGATACTGATACTGTTTGGGCTGTGCCCGTTGTAGAAGTCGGTACAATATCCCACGGCGCAGCTTTGGCGGTGAGACCAATCGCAAGAGTTAAACATAGGGCCAAGCCGAATCGCATAGACCTAATATGGAGATAAGAACAGGATTTGACGAGGGGGTTTCTCAGAAGGATCAATAGTTGCGAGTTTTATTGTATTGCTTATGTTTCGAGAAATAACTGAGTTACAATAAATGGACAATTTCGTAATCAAAGATGAGAACCTTGAATTGCCCGTGCCCTTAATGTGGCGTGAGAGCTTGGAGTCGCTTGCCAACTCATTTGTTTTAAATAAATTTCCATTGGTAGATGCTCAGTTTAAGTTGGCCAAATATGATACAGAAATTATTACTCTCAATTTCGACAATATCTCCGATTACCCAGAAAAATTAGGTCTTCTGTCAGAACGAAGTTGGGATACTTCTATTTTTCAATGGATGGATGGTTATTGGGAAGTGTTAATCGATTTATCCAATGAAAAAGGTGAAACTACCGACCTTGTTTTACATGTAAAGGTCTATGAAAATGGTATGAATTATAAATTTGAACCTGGTTTAATTTATGTTCCTTAAGCGGCCTTATGCAATTTCTCCGCATGAGCCTTTAAGGCATGTGCCGTATCGTCAAAGGCTTGCTTCACCCACGGGCCCGCAAAGCGCATGACGTGAATGCCGTTGGGGCCTCTAAATTCATCTGTGGAATAATACTCGCAGCTTTCTGGTCCTGTGGCTTTGATATATTGATCGCGGCGGGCAGGGTAGGGCCAGCCATCATAATGCGGTAGCGCCCAAGAGATTTGCTTTTCAGGCTCAAAGGCGCAGATATATTCTGTGTTTTCGAAAAATTCTGGCCCTGCATTTACGTAGTTTTTAAGCTTCATTTTAACGGCGGCGCCCATTTCAAGCGTAGATTCACAGGCCACGCAGAATGGATTCCAGTCGCCATATTTCGGCATGTCCAAAAGAATATCCCAGACCAATGCGGCGGGGGCGTTAATTGTCACGGTCTCGGAGACAACAATGGCTTCGGGGTCGAGGGCTGTAGCGGGATCGCCATCTTTAAACATAATCTACTCCTGCTTTATAAAATTTCAATATGGGGAAGGGGGTGGGTTTTCGCGCCCGTCCAGCGCCAGAGCATCGTCCCTTTATAGTGGCCTGCCGTATCAATCCAGTTAGAGGCCTGCGGTTTGGCCGAAATATTTAAGGTCACGCTCCCATCGGCATTTAGCTCTGCGAGGCCGTTATTGGTGTGGATGTTGTGATGGCGGTAATCGAGGCTTTCCATCCAGATATTATTAAGCTGGAAGTTCCACCCCTCGCACTCTGGAATCTCGCTGGTGATTTGCATCACTTCATTGGGCGCTAGGTCCCACCACCCATGTAGATAGTAAATCATCGGATCGCCCCCCGCTTTGGAGAACATAGACTGGTCTAGCGTATTTAAGGCGTTACGGTTTTCTTTTCGAAATAGCTCCGCCCAGTGATGAAAGATATTTGATGTCCCGCCAATGAAAGCTGGGACTTGGGTCAGGGCCGATGAGAGCGTCTCAAATGAGAGCGGTACAGGGGCATCCTGTGCGCCCACTCTTTCGATTTTAACCTGCGCGGGGATTTCTGTCTCTTTGTCAAAAAAAGTTTGGCGTACAATGAGCATGGTTGAATCGCTCTCAAGCGGGAGCCAATTCTGACCAGACTTTTCATGGCTTATGATAATTTCAAAATTACCCGCCGGGTCCATTTTAACATCGCTTATGTCCAGCTCGCCCGTCGAGGCCATGGTGCCGTCCACGGCGTAACGGTTCGCTTTTGTTGCAAAGCTCAGGATGGGAACGCTGCCGCGCTGCCCTGTAATGCGGTAATCATAATCACCTGATATTGTCGCGTTTTGATAAAAATTATCAGGATTATCCGCGCCAATTTTTGCAGTCTCATGAGAGGCTTGATAAAAGCTGGGAAAGGCGGGGTCTGCATGTTCTAAATGCATATCAAGACCAATACGCAGCAGCCGCGTGAGATAACGCAACCCTTCGGCTTTCTCTGTTTCTGTTGTTTGTAAATGAGAGCCGAGAACATGGGTGCCCGCTTGTTCTAAGTCGGCGCAAAATTTACGCCATAGCTCCGCTGAATCTTTCATAGTGTTCTGCGTACCATTAGCCGGGCGCCATATATTGACCGCCATTCACATCAAGCGTCGCGCCCGAGACGACATTGGCATAATCAGAGACGAAATAAAGAACGGCTTTCGCGCAGTCATCTTCGGGCGGAATGACGCCGAGCGGAATGCGTCCTGTAATCTCTCCGACGACCTCCTCGCGCGGGCGCCCGCTGGCGACTTGCGCATCTATATATCCCATGACAGGCGCGCCGCCGATCCAGCCCATGCGGCAGGCATTAACCCGAATACCAAAGCCGCCAAAATCCTTGGCCATATGTTTTGTGAGGACCCCAAGCCCGCCTTTGCTGGCGGCATAGGCGGCCTCGCCCGGGAAGGGGTTGACGGTGGCCATGGTGGACACATTAACGATAGCTCCAGCCTTTTGCGCCTTCATCATGGGCAGCACCGCTTGGCTCATACGCAGCGCGCCGAGGCAGTTAACATCATAGACCGCGGCCCATTCTTCGGCATTGGCAACATCTGATGTGGCCCAAGCACCGTGATTATAGGCGCTATTGACGAGGCCATCTATCTGCCCAAATTCATTCTGAACAGCTTCGGCTAGGGCGGCGCATTGTGCGCTTTGGGTTACATCGGTGGAGAGGGCAATGGCTTGACCGCCTGCCTCTGTAATTTCCGCGAGAACTTTATCTAAAAAGTCCTGATTGCGGGCTCCAAGGCCGACTTTTGCCCCTTCGGCTGCGGCTATTTTGGCCATGGCTTGGCCCATTCCGGGGCCAACGCCGCTGATTATGACGACTTTATCTTTGAGTAACATGCGTAGAGATTAGCTTAGTTTTCTACGAAACAAAATTAAAATCTTTTAAATGAATGCCAGAATGCGTAGAAAAGGACTGTGATTAATACGCAAGGATAGATATGAGCCTCCCAGATAGAGATAGCCTCATCACAATGGCGCGCGAGCAAACGGGCTTATCAGATTTTGGGGATAGCTGGTTTTTTGCCAATATTGACGCGCTTATTCCCTCACTTAATGCCCAAGCTAAGTTGAGCCCTGCCGGTGTCTATGGCGCGCAGCATATGATTGTGTCTGGCTTGGTCAATCGCTTACGCCATATTGACTTGCTTAAGAAGTATCCTGAAATTCTGGATGAAGAGGTCAGCGTCACAGCCGTCCTGACGGGCTTGCCGCGCACGGGTAGCACGATGCTGCACCGTATGCTCGCCGCTGCGCCAGAGCTCACGGCGGTGCGGTGGTATGAGGCGCAAAATTACGTTCCGCTGGACGGCGAAGTTCGCGGTGACCCCGCCCCGCGCCGCGAGGCGGCAAAGGGCGTGCTTGATTATATGCTCAGCGCTATTCCAGAGCTTATGTCCATTCACCCGATGAGTATCGACCAGCCAGATGAGGAAGTGATTATTCTGGGGCAGCTATTTTCAAGCTCCATGATTGAGAGCACCTATTATGTGCCTGACTATGCGGCATGGCTGTCAGGGCAAAACCCAAAGCCTGCCTATGAAGACCTGATAACAATTCTGCAATCGCTACAATGGCAAGATGTCAATAGAGATGGCAAAAGCTGGGTGCTTAAAACGCCGGGCCATTTGATGGCGTTGGGGACCGTATTGGAGGTTTTTCCCGAGGCGAAAATTATCACGACCCACCGTGACCCCGCATCGACAATCCCGTCTTATTGCAGCATGGAAGCGAGTCTTTACAAACTAGGGTCAGACACGATTTCAAATGCAGATATTGGAAGTTACTGGTTTGAACGTCTTCATGATTGGCTCGATAATTTTATGCACGTACGAGCAAACACGGATGCGTCTCGCTTCATGGATATTGATTATGATGACATGCTATCAAATCCAGTAGGGGTAGGAAAAAAGGTTTTAGAATTTGCAGGAATTGCACTCAGTCCTGAAATCGAGGCGGGTATGAGCGACTGGGTGGAGGCGAATAAACGCGAACACCGCGCGGCCCATAAATATACGCTGGAAGATTTCGCGTTAAAGCAATCTGATATTCAGAAGCGCTATAAAAACTATATTGAGACGTTTATTGGCCGCTCAACACTCACTTAAATTCATCCCTTGTCATAGCGCTTTCATTTTGGTTAGCTGTGACGGAATCGTAAAGGAGCGCTGTTTTCAGTTTTAAGATTTTTTCACATCAATCTTTTTCGCACATAATGTCATCGCGAGATGCGTTGTGAGTTATTTGGATCATACACTGCAAAACGCGATTGAAGAGAGGTCTTCTGATTTGCTGCCTGTCGCGCAAGGGAACTATCCTTGCCTGATTTTAAACGCCGATTACCAACCGTTATCCTATTTTCCGCTCTCGCTTTGGTCATGGCAAGATGCGGTTAAAGCCGTCTTTCTCGACCGTGTTCATGTTGTTGATCATTATGAGCAAATTGTCCGCTCCGAGAATTTTGAAATGGAAATTCCAAGCGTTGTTGCCCTAAAGGATTATGTTGCTCAAAATCGCGCGCCTGCCTTTACGCGGTTCAATCTGTTTCTGCGTGATGGTTTTGAGTGCGTTTATTGTCATAGTCCTGATGAGCTGACATTTGATCATCTTATTCCGCGGCGCTTGGGCGGTAAGACGACATGGGAAAATATCGTTGCGGCCTGTTCTAAATGTAACCTGCGCAAAGGTGGGCGTTTGCCCAAAGACGCGCAGATGCATCCTCATACAAAACCTTATCAACCCAATATGCATCAATTACAGGCCCAAGGACGGCGCTTCCCGCCTAATCATTTACATGAAAGCTGGCTGGATTACCTTTATTGGGACGTCGAATTAGAAGCTTGATAATTACCTGAAATCGGGCCAGTCTGCGCTTATGAAATTACATCCTTATGCACTTATTCTCGGCGTTGGCATTGGCATTATGGTGCTCTTTGCTTTGCGTCATCCGCTCTTCGCTATTTTCGCCACGGCTATCTCCGTTTTGGGATTTGATTTGGCGTTTAAGAAAAACACCAAAAATATTGACGATGATAACCAAGATGGCAGCGAATGAGACCTTTAACGCGACGGGTCAGCTTAACGCTTCTTGCTTGTGCTTTGACGGCTTGCGGGAGTAAAATTGATAAGTCACCCAATGTAATATTGGAGACGGAATTAGGCCTTATCGAAATTGAAGTTTATCCAGAAAAAGCCCCGCTAAGCGCGGGAGATTTTCTTAATTATGTCGATAGAAAATATTATCATGGTCAAGGATTTTACCGGGTTGTGCGGGACGATAATGACCCGCGCGAGATGGGCATGTCTTTGATACAAGGCGGACGCGGTAATCTTGAGCCTATGGGTAAGCCCATTGCCCATGAGTCGACAAAAATGACTGGCCTTCGAAATGATGCGGGCTCTGTCGCAATAGCGAGGGAAGAGCCAGGTACGGGAAGCGCGGCTTTTTTCTTTATCAATATCGGGAATAATAATTTCCTCGATCATGGCGGTGAACGTAATCCCGACGGGGAAGGCTACGCCGTTTTTGGTAAGGTTGTCAGCGGCATGGATGTTGTCAAACAAATCCAAGCGGGCGAGGTTGTTCAGGCGTCTGAGGATGAACGTACTCAAGGGCAGTTTCTAAAAAATCCTGTTATTATTTCAAAGGCCTATCGTAAATGACATTGCTTTCGCGCTCCCAGTTTTTGAAAATGGCAGGGCTTGGAATCGCGATTTTAATGATGGGCTGTTCTCCGAAAACAAGCGCGCCAGATATAGCTACCGAATCGAGCGCTGACGCGGTTTATTATCTTGTGCGCCACGCAGAGAAAACCAAGGTAAAAGATGACCCTGGCTTAACAGAGGCGGGCTATAAACGCGCGCGAGATCTCGCCGCGCGTTTGGCTGATGTCCCCCTGACGAAAATCTATTCATCCGATTATATTCGCACGCGTGACACGGCGGCGCCTATTGCAAAAGCCAAAGGTCTTGATGTGGGTATCTATGACCCGAGCACCTTAGAAGACTTTGCGGCGTTATTATTACGTGAGAGCGGCCATATTCTTGTGGTGGGTCATTCAAATACAACGCCGCCTTTATCTGCTTTCATGGGCGGAGAGCCGGGGACGCCCATCGTCGAAGCCACGGAATATAACCGGCTTTATGTGCTCAGGCGTGAAGGCGAAAATATGACGAGCGTTATCGAAACATTTGGCGATTAAGCCAGCGCGGCAGCGGCTTCGGTTTTAATCCTGCCAATCATGGCCTTAAGTCCATTTGAGCGCTGCGGTGATAAATGCTCATCGAGCTCTAATTGTTTTAGAATTTGCGGCGCGTCCAGACTTTCTATGAGCGAGGCTTTACGTCCTGAGAAAATCTGTAGCGTGACTGCCACGAGGCCTTTAACGATATGGGCGTCACTATCTCCGCGAAAGGTTATGACAGGATCACCTGGATCGCCGCTATGCTCCGAGACCAGCCAAACTTGGCTGACACAGCCTTTGACCTTGCTGGCAATATTTTTTTCAGACGGATCAAGCGGGGCTAAATTTTTACCCATGTCGATGACGTGGGTATAGCGCTCTTCCCAATCCGATAGAAATGCGAAATCATCAATCATATCTTGGATATCTAGAGGTAATGTCGTTTGTGATGTCATGAGCTTCAAATAGGGAGGTGAAGGGGCAGGCGCAACCCTTTCAAAGCTCTGTCGTTACGCATAAGATGATACGATGACGTGAGTCTTTTACAGCCTTACAGATTTGAGGGGAATTGGCTCGATTTTTGCACCAATATTGGCTTTACATATAGAAATTGGTTTTTTGGAGCCTAAATGCGCGTAAATTCATCATATAACGGCTTGGTTGTCCCAAGCTTGATATGGATTGCGGCCCTCGCGGCGGCGGCTTTGGGCGCGCTCTTGCGCGGTATTGACCTTGGCGCGCTTTGGCCTTTGGCGCTTATAGCGGCTGCGCCAGCTGTTTTGACATTACTGCTTACACCTATTCTTCGCAAAGAATGGGCGCAGCTGCTCATTATGTTTGCCTGGCTGACCCTTGCGATTATTGCCTGCCTAACTATCGGGTTTATTCCGATGGCGATTTTATTCCTTTGTGCCCCCGCCGTCTCCGCCTTGTTTGAGAAAGAGAAAGTGGTCGAAGCGCTTATTATGGCCGCAATCATTGCAGGGGTGATTTATTATGCGGGCCGTATGGGACGTATTCCGCAAAGCTCTCTAACGGAAACCCAATTGCTATGGGGTAAGCAGGCGGGCTTAATGGCGACACTTGGACTCATCGTTTCTACTTTATTGGGGGCATCGCTTGCACCGAGAAACCGTCCGATTTCGAGCGGGCCTGCCGATTCTGAAAGGGTGATGAACGCGATCGATGGCGGCGTCTTACGCTTTGATTCAAATGACAATATGATTGCCGCAAATACTCAAGCGCGCGAGCTTTTTGGCGTTCCACAGGGTACGGCGCAGGTGCCGTTACATGCAATGATCTCACATGATGATGATGCGCGTTCGGCGATAAGCCTCTTATTCGCATCCGTTCGTAAATCCAAAGAGGTCAGAAATTTGCGGCTCGAGACCCGCTTAAATGCGGACCATATTACTTATCTTGATCTACAAGCGTCACCTGTTGAAGGTGATATAGTTTTACATGCCAAAGATGTAACGGCTCATGAAGAGAGCCTTGAGGCCATGCGCCAGACACAGGCGGTGACCCTGAAAGCCACAGATGATAAGGCGCTTTTTTTCGCAGGCGTTAGTCATGAGCTTCGTACGCCGCTTAACGCCATTATTGGGTTTTCAGATATGATGCGCTCGCGCCTTTTCGGGCCTCTTCCCGGGAAATATGCAGAATATGCGGACCTTATCCATGATAGCGGGCAGCATATGCTCGATCTCATTGGCGATGTGTTGGATATGTCCAAAGTTGAGGCTGGTAAATATGAGCTAAATTACAATATGTTTGATGCCTCTGATGTTGTTCGCAGTACGGTAAAAATGATCCGTCCGACAGCAGATGCCGCCGAAGTTAGACTGGACATTAATATACAAGATGACGAGCAATTACTCATTGATGCTGACCGGAAAGCTGTGCGGCAAATTTTATTAAACCTGCTGTCTAATGCGATTAAATTTTCGCCTAAAGGCGGCGCTGTTCATATTGGCGCAAAGGCCGTCGGGGATACGTTGAACCTCACCGTGCAAGATCATGGTAGCGGCATGACGGATGATGAACTCGCTGTCTTAGGGACACCCTATCAGCAAATGTCGAGCGCACAAAAGATTGAAGAGCGCGGAACGGGACTTGGTTTCACATTGGTTAAATCACTCACTGAACTTCATGCTGGGCGCTTCGTGGTTGCGAGTCAAAAAGATGAAGGCACTACAGTCGATGTATTTTTACCTCTGAGTCGGGATAATCCTTAAATACATATTAACTATCATGGCGATTTATTGTAATTTAAACAACTGGTAATAGATTGTAGATATTCTTAAGTTAATGTGGCTCTATGAACGCTTCACTTAGCAAAAATCTTACGATTGAAAACCTCAGGCTACTCGGTGAAGCTATTGATAGTTCACCCTCTCCACTGACGCTTTACGACAAAGATTATAATATAATTTATGCGAATGAAACGTCGCGAAAATTATGGCCTGAGCTTCATGAAGAACTTTCCAAAGGTGTTGGTTTAGAACAAGCAGCTTACCAAGCGTCTCAATCTCTGTTTCCTGATGCCCCAGAGGAGGTTCTTCGCGGCGCGACTGATTATGCGATTTTCACGTTTAACAGTTCTGAAGCAAATGAAATGAAAGCTAGTGACAATCGATGGATGAAACTGACGCATCATCAGATTGGTGACAGGGCTGTTGCGGGTGTTGGTGTCGATATCACAGATTTAAAAGTTAAAGCAAAAGACTTACAAAAAGCGAAACGCGCGCAAGAAAATCTTATTGAAGTTCTAGAATATGGATTACTTTTAATTGATGATAGCGGGTTTATCACACTCTTTAACCCAGCTTATAAAGAGTATTGTCAATCTCTTGGGTTTGAAGTGAAAGTGGGTATGCATGCAAAAGAATTAACGGCAAACTTTATCAAAAATGAGAACGTCAATATTGGAGATATTGATTTTGATATTTGGTTTGATGAGTTTTACGCTACGCGGTTTGGGTCAGAAAGGTCATGGGAAGAAGAATTCAGCCTTTCCGATGGGCGCCATATTCTAAGGCACCAAAATTATAGAAAACTTGTCGGCAATATCATCACTATCACTGACATAACTGAAATCAAACGCGCTCAACTCAAAGCCGAATCTGCTGAGCGCAGTAAATCTGAATTTCTCGCTAATATGAGTCATGAGATAAGGACGCCCATGAATGGAGTCATGGGCATGGCCCAACTGCTTGAGAGATGTGACCTAGGTGATAAAGAGCAGAACTTTGTTAGAATTATTCAAAGATCTAGCGAAGCTTTGCTTACGATTATCAATGACATTTTGGACTTTTCTAAAATTGAAGCGGGCGGGATTGTTCTAGAAAACGAGAGCTTTAACTTACGTGATAGCTTGCATGACGTTATTGCGCTGCTTTCAATCGTTGCTGCGGAAAAAGGTGTTGAGCTTCTTTTTCAAATTCAACCTGATCTGCCAAAAACTTTCATTGGAGATGTCGGACGTCTGAGACAAATCATCACGAATATTTATGGCAATGCAGTAAAGTTCACCCATGAAGGCCACGTTCTCATGGATGTTAGGGGTGAACGTTTTGGTAATATCGTCAATTTGGTCATTGCCATTGAAGATACTGGCATCGGTATCGAAGCCTCACAAATTGATGATGTATTCGATAAATTTCAACAAGCTGATGGCAGTACCACTCGAAAATATGAAGGTACTGGCCTTGGTTTAAGTATTGCTAAACAGCTTGTAGATATTATGGGCGGAGAGATTTCTGCCAAAAGTGAAATTGGCAATGGCTCTCGCTTTGAAATTCGGTTAGCCCTTCCTGTTGCGGGCGATGCAGGGAATTCCGCGATTGAAGAAATCTCTTTCGCTGGCTCCAAGGTTCTTATTCTCGATGATAATCCTATGAATGGTGATATTTTGAAAGAACATCTCTCTGTCTGGAATTGCAAATCTGCGGTGGTACATTCTGTCGAGAAGGGTATTTTAGCCTTAAAAATGGCGGCAAAGAAAAACTTTAAATTTGATTTAATTATTGTTGATTACCCAATGCCTGATGCGACGGGAGAAGTTTTTGTTAAAAAATTAAAAGCCCATAGTGATTTCCAGAATATCCCGATTATAATGCTGACTTCGGTTCTCGAAACCGAATTAGGACAGCGTTTATTGGAACAAGGCTTAGATGCTCATCTAACAAAACCCTTTAGCCGAAAATTGCTATTTGATACCATCAAGTCTCTTTGGAATAAAGCGCCAGAGATAAAGGCAAATCTTTCCCTTCAGGCCGCAAATAATGTTGTGACATTAAATCCATCATCTTCAAATCATGTGGCACTTCCTGATGTGTCAAATAAAATTGATGTATTGGTTGCAGAAGATAATGAAGTTAACCGCCTTTATATTGAATATGTTTTACAAGAACTCGGAGTCAGCTACCTCATTGTACATAATGGACAAAAGGCCGTTGAGCATTTCGAGACATACTCACCAAAGCTTATCTTTATGGATATTTCTATGCCCATATTAAATGGGTACCAAGCTACTCAGCGGATAAGAGATATAGAAACTCGTGACTCCCTCTTAATGACGCCAATTATCGCTATAACAGCCCACGCCTTGAATGGCGATAAAGAACGTTCACGCGATGCGGGTATGAATGGATATATATCCAAGCCATGGGCAATGAATTCTGTAATGCAGACCCTATATAAATGGAATGTTATAGAGGTCGCTGAAGTTCAAAATTCTGAGGCGGGCTAGTTTAGATTATCTGTCTTCGCGCCCTGCGTTTGGGATTAACAAACCCATCAAAGCGAATATACCGCCAAATATTAGAATAAGAAATAAAGCAGAATTGCTCATTGTACGTTTGGTTGTTTTGGCTCTGTCCATCGCAGAATCTATCTGGTTGTCTGTATTTACTGCGGCGCTTTTACGGCTATTCCATAAGCTTTTTAGGTTATCAGCTTTTGTGATTATCCATGATTTAGATTGTGCAATAATTGGTGATGATTTTTGAGAGAATGGACGAACTTTAGAAAAGCCGCGAAGCTCAAGATTTATTTTGGGCTCATTATTAATAATAGACCGTCTGAGATTTTTAACTGAAACCGTGATCATATTTGTCTGGGGCGAGACATAGCCTGTTGTCGCCGCTTTTCTATTAAAAATTTGTGACGGCCGTAAAGCAATAGCTTGCTCTTGTGTTGGTTTAACCGACGCAGAACCGCCAATATTCCAACCCTTAATCTTTGTTAAAAGACCAGTACGGAATTTAGCAATTCGCTCTTTTGCAAGCTCTGGATCAAAGTCTTGCATACCAAAGAGAGACCCTTCTAGGGATGGCATCTCAAATGTCGGTAAGTTAAAGCCGGAGCTAAGCTCACCAAAACCTAATTGTTTTGATTTAGGGCTCACAAAACCAGGCACATTAAGAGCTGTTTGTGCCATAAGAACATTGGAATTATTCCAGCGTGCTACGCTGCCTTCAAGGCTATTCCAATGACTTGGTTTTACAATTTGATTAGCGGCTCTTGAAAAGCTTGAACCTGGTACATTTGTGATTACGCCCATGACTTTTCCAGATCCAAGCGGAGAGGGATAAAGCGCAGCAACACCGCCTTGCCCGATGCGCCCAGCTTTGGTTTGACGGGCAGCGTAAATCCGCATTGTCTCTAATTCATTATTTGAGGCAAAGATTTCATTAGAGGCAATTTTCCGGCCAGTCCCTGTCAGGACTTTGCCCTTTAGGGCAGAAGTTAGGCCTTTTGGCGCCGCGTTACGTAATGCCCCTTTAAAGGTTGCGCTAGGGCCAATAAATAAGACGTTTTTCTTTGGCGAGATCGCACTATAGTTGGTCGAGCGCATATATTCAGCTTCAACCATGCCGCTACCTGATGTGCGGGCGAGCTGGGCCAGAACTTTAAGTGACGCTCCGTAATCACGTGATGCGCCGGCGGGAAGAACGATGAGCGTGTCTTTACCATGTTCCACAGAAAAAGGCGCGCCAGTCGCTGTGAGCTTGCTCAGTTCTGCAACAGGAGAAGCATAAGGCGTCTCGATCTTGATTTTGGATCCCTCACCAAGATAAAATCCAGGAAGGGCTTGTTGGAAGTTACAACCAGATGCTTTGGCCATATTGAGTTCTGGTGTAATTGTTAAAAGGTTATCTGCGCCCTGTAACGTACCTTCTGGAATGTCAAAAGCCACGGATTTGCGGGCTTTATCAAGTTTCGTATAGCCTAAAGATTGTCCGTTAAGGTTCACGGAAACACGCGAGTCTTTATCGGTGTTTTTATTACGCGCTAAGCGGAGTAATAATTCACCCTGGCTAACGCTTGGGTCGGCAACATTAAACTTGATACGCTTGGCTTTCGGGCCCCAACCGTCTTCGAAATATGTTCCCCCAATATCTGAGATCTTAGCTGACCCTTGGATAACGGTCTTTGCATCTTTAAAGGCGGCTTGGAATTGCATTTCACCCAGACTTGTTTTACGGCGCTGCGTGGTCGGTAGCAGGCGTGTCGCAAAGGCGCTCGCCGTGGCCATAACTTCAGCATCAGTATCACCTGTTATTACAAGCCGCATGGGGCGACCTTCATGAACCCATGCGCGTGGACCTGTATCTTCCAAAATTTTGTCATCCTGCACCCAGCCGTAAAGTTCATCTCGGCGTCCAAGAATAATTTCAAATTCAGAATTTGATTGGGTTGTTTTAAATTCAGGAAGCGTTTTCATCCGTATACCAATACCTTGCGCGGCAAGGGCTTGTAATTTTGCCGTATTCTGACCACGGGCCAATATACTCACTGAGCGTGGCGCGGTAGTCGCATTAGCAAGGCGGGCTTCGACTTCTTTTAGATAATAGTTTCGTGATTTCGCGCGGGCTTTGACGACGACAAAGCTTTCCTTAAAGTTCAGACGCCATCCGCCATGTTCAGGTAACAAGCAGGTTTCTCCCGAGGGCGTTTTATAGGTGAATTTAATCTTATTACGCCGTGGACGGATCTTCGCTTTGTCTAACTTTATGCGTGTATCAAAGCCTTGGCCACGCGTGACAATAGGAATAGGTTTTCCATTATTAAACTGGACCATTAAAGGTGTTCGTGAGCTAACGCGTCCCATCGGATCAGCAGAAAAGTACAATTCCAAACGATCAGTCCAGTCGGCATCTTCCATGTCAAAAGTAAATTCAACTGATTGATTACGCCAATCCAACACGGCGGCCTCTATCCCTTTTACTTCGTTAAAGTGCGTTTTATAAACTAGGTCACGTCCTTGTGACGATGTCATTGCGGCTTCAGCCGCGGGCGGAATAACGGCTGCGCCAAGAAGGGCGGTTATCGCAACCGTCTTTAGGAGTGTTGTATTGAATTGGGACATAGTCCGCGACCTCATGATTAACTTGAGGTTAACAACGCAAGAAAAGTGCCAATTTTGCGGATTATTTGAGGGGCTAAGATAGGGCTGGGAATTTGAAAATATCAGCGCATAAAGATCGCACGCCCAGTCAGCTGTCACTGCATAAAATATACCATTGAGTTGTTTATTATGTTCTTGCCAAACATAGCTCGTGTTTATCCCTCCATTAGGTACCAAGTTTGTCTTATTGACCTTGAGGGAGCAAAGGCTTAACGCCTGCTCATCACAGTTCACTGGAAATAAGACATGTCTATTGATGATTATATGAGCGCTAAAGCCTGGCCATTTGAGCAAGCCCGTGCGCTTTTGAAACGTCTGGATATTGAAAAGAAACGCGGTATTGAGCGCGGCGACCGTCCTGTGACATTTGAAACAGGTTATGGCCCCTCTGGTTTACCCCATATAGGCACCTTTGGCGAAGTTGTCCGTACCACGATGGTGCGTAATGCGTTTATTGCGCTAACGGATGGAAAAATTCCGACCAAGCTGATTTGTGTTTCCGATGATATGGATGGGATGCGTAAAATTCCGCCTACAGTTCCTAACCCAGCTGATTTAGAGCCTTATCTACAAAAGCCTTTAACAGATGTACCCGACCCATTTGGCACCCATGAGAGCTATGGCGCGCATATGAATTCACGCCTTCGGGCCTTTCTCGATGGATTTGGATTTGACTATGAGTTTCTTTCCGCGACGCAGCTTTATCGTAAGGGCCGTTATGATGAATATTTATTACGCGCGCTTGAAAAATTCGATGATATTATGGCGGTTATGCTTCCCACACTTGGGGAAGAGCGCCGCGCGACCTATTCGCCTTTCTTGCCTATTTCGCCGGCGTCGGGCCGCGTGCTTTATGTGCCAATGAAATCAACTGATGCAAAAGCGGGCACGATTACATTTGATGATGAGGACGGCACAGAAGTCACAATGTCTGTGACGGGCGGTAATGTTAAACTTCAATGGAAGCCTGATTTTGGGATGCGCTGGGCCGCGCTAGGTGTGGATTTTGAGATGTTTGGCAAAGACCATCAAGATAATGCCCCGATTTATTCGCGGATTTGTAAAATCCTCGGCGGCAATCAGCCTGTGCAATATGTCTATGAATTATTCTTGGATGAAAAGGGTGAGAAAATTTCCAAGTCTAAAGGCAATGGTATTTCAGTCGAGCAGTGGCTCACCTATGCCCCGCAGGAAAGTCTCTCGCTTTATAATTTTCAAAAGCCGCGGACGGCCAAGAAACTATATTTCGATATGATTCCCAAAACTGTGGATGAGTATTTTCAGCATCTTGCGGCCTTTCCCAATCAAGAGGCGAAAGCGCAGGCCAATAACCCCGTTTGGCACATACATAATGGTACGCCGCCAACAGCTATTCCGCCGGTTAGTTTTGCGTTGTTGCTTAATCTCGTTAGCGCGGCCAATGCCTCTGACCGTGATATTCTTTGGGGCTTTATCGAGCGTTATGCGCCAGAAGCTAACCCCAAAGATAATCCAGCCTTGGATCAATTGGCGGATTTTGCCGTTAGATATTATCAGGACTTCGTCAAGCCGAATAAGTCTTACCGGGCGTCCACCGATCAAGAACGCGCGGCCTTAACCGATCTCGTCGGGCGATTAAAGGTCGTTCCAGCCGTTGAACAAACAGATGGTGAGGCGCTACAGACTTTGATATTCTCAGTTGGGAAGGATCATGAATTTGAAAACCTACGTAATTGGTTCAAAGCGATATACGAAGTTTGTCTCGGGCAAAGTCAAGGTCCGCGATTTGGCTCATTTGTGGCGATTTATGGCCCGAATGAAACGGCTGAACTTATTGAAAAGGCATTGGCGGGAAAACTGGCTTAGTTACTAACGAAGATGTAACTGTTTATTTATTCTCCTTCTCCAGAATTTTCTGGTAGTATGGGATTATGTTAAAGGCGTTGCTGGCGAGTTTCATTTTCTTAATAAGTAGCTCTGCATGGGCGAATTCCGCAGCAGATATTCGCGCCCTTATCGATTCTGGAAACTACGCTCAGGCCTATGAAGAGGGCCAAAGCTTGAACACAGCTGAAGGTTATGCCTTAGCTGCCGAGAGCTTATCAGCGCAAATTCTACTTGGCGAAGTGGACAAGCTGAACAAGCAATCTAAAAAAGCAAGGGCCCTATCTGAAAAGGCTTTGGCGCTTAACCCAAGCCTTTATGAAGCGAAATTGCAATATGCGCTGACGGATGGTTTCGTCACGCGCACAAGCGGTGATTTGACGGCCTGGCGCAAAAAACTACCGACGAAAACTTTAGCAAACATTGAAAGTTTTCGTCAGGAATACCCGCAAGACCCCTTAGGTATGGCTTTAGAGGGCGCTTGGCACATGGGCGTCGTGCGTAAAACTGGCGAGAAAAATGGCGGCAAATGGTTTGGCGCGTCATTGTCCGAGGGATTGCGGTTATATGGTCTTGCCCGTAAAAATAATCCCGATGATATTTTAATCGAAACAAATTACGCAATGTCGCTTTTGGTTTTAAATGCAAAACATTACGCAGACTATGTGCGTCCTGTGTTGGAAAATATTGGTGATTTAAGGCCGCGTACAGATTTAGAGAGAAAAGTTCAAAGCCGCGCCGTTGAGGTTTTAAACCATTATGATAAGCCTAAACAGGTCGAGACACTTGCGGCGAAATTTTTAGACGGGAATTAAGATACTTATTGCGAGACCCAAACAATTCGTGCCATCCACTGCACATCTTTTTTGGATAATATCCGGTCATCATATTCGGGGTTGAGTGAGATGAGTTCAATTTTATGCGCTGTTTGTTGATGAAGCTCTTTCGCCATCACTTCGCCGTCTAATGTTTTAACGACAACGCGGTCTCCGCGGCGTACGGGTTCATTGGGCGCGACTAGAATTTTATCCCCCGCCCTTAAGACTGGTGCCATGCTGTCACCAGCAATTTGCAGGGCATAGACATTTTCATCCTGCAGACCCGGAACGCGCACATCATCCCACGACCCGCCAACAGGAAACCCCGCATCGTCAAAGAAACCATCATCCCCCGCTTGGGCAAGGCCAATGACAGGTATGGAGGGGCCATGGCTTGGCGTGCCATCCGCAAAGCGGGCAAAGTCTTCAAAGCTCATCCCGACAACGCCCAGAACTTTGGAAAGGCTCTCTGTTGAAGGCCAGCGTTTCTTGCCGCTATTTGATATGCGTTTTGATTTGTTAAATGTTGTTGGATCCAACCCGGCCTGTCGCGCAAGCCCAGAGGCTGAGGTTGAGAAATGCTCAGCCAATCGATCCAGCGCCGCCCATATGTCGTGATGAGAGAACATATTTACGTAATAGGGAAATATTCCTATTTCGTCAAATAAAAAAAACCTACGCCCTTTTCAGGCGTAGGTTTATTAACCCTTCGGGGAGGGGTCTAATTATAGGCCGATTCACCGTGTAGGCTTGTATCGAGACCTTCATTTTCTTGCTCTTCTGTGACCCGTAGGCCAAGTGTGGCTTTTAAGATAGCGAGGATAATGACGCTGACAATCGCTGACCAAGCAACAACAGCGCCCGTGCCTATAAGCTGCGTGACAAAGTCACCATCACCTGTTCCGCCCAATGCTGGGGCAGAGAGGAATGGCAGAAGAAGAATACCGAGCATACCGCCAACACCGTGAACCGCGAAGACATCAAGACTGTCATCGATTTTCAGTTTCACGCGGATAAGGTTGACCGCAAAGTAACAGACGATACCGCCTGCAAGACCGATGAGGAGCGCGCCGCCCGGCCCAAGCACGCCAGCAGCTGGCGTTACTGTGGCGAGACCTGCAATGGTCCCTGTGGCTGCGCCAACCAATGTGGGTTTGCGTCCGCCCATAGATTCAAAACCAATCCAGACAAGCGTGGCTACAGAGGCTGAGATGTGGGTTACGAGTAGGGCCATGCCAGCCCCGCCATCAGCGGCGAGCTGCGAGCCGCCATTAAAGCCAAACCAACCAACCCAAAGCATCGAGGCGCCAATCATCACAATCGCTGGACGGTGCGGTACAGCGAGCTCAGTCGGGAAGCCTTTACGCTTACCGAGCATGAAGACATAGACAAGGGCTGAGATTCCGGCTGTGGCGTGAACCACAAGGCCGCCAGCAAAATCAATAACGCCGTCATTAAGCTCTGACAACCAACCGCCGCCCCAAATCCAATGGGTAACGGGCGCATAGACTGTTAAAAGCCAAAGCGCAGAGAAGATGAGGACTGGGAAGAATTTCACACGTTCCACAAAGGCCCCAACAATCAGAGCTGGCGTGATGACCGCAAAGGTCATCTGGAAGGCTAGAAAGACGGATTCAGGTATCGTGCCGCTGACTGCGTCACGTCCAAGGTTTTTAAGGAACAGATTATCTAATCCGCCCCACCAACCATTGGCGCCGCCAAAGGCGATAGAATAACCCGCTATGACCCAGATGACGGACATCAAAGCCGCAATGGCGTAGACTTTCATCAATACGGAGACGTAGTTCTTCGCGCGGACAAGACCGCCGTAAAACAGGGCCAATCCCGGCAAGGACATGAATAGCACCAAGGCTGTGGCCGTTAAAATCCAGGCTGTATCACCTGAATTAATAGCCCCATCTTGTGCAAAGGCTAAAGATGGGACGGCTAAAGAGGCCGCTGCGCCTAAAATGGCTTTTGATAATAGTTTCATTGCGATTCCCCTCGCGTTATTTAGTGCTTTTGCCAATAACGCCCTATTTTAAGGCGGGGGAGTCAAGCCTTGTGCATCATTTGGGGATGGCAGGCAGCGCCCATATTTTATACAAAAAAACCCCAACTTTGCACATATGCTGTGCGAAGCTGGGGGAGTTTTCGCGATTTTTTACAAAGCGCGAGGGGAAAGTTTGTGCAGCGCGACATGCGCGCCGCCTAATGTGTTAGCCGTTTACGAACTCCGGATAAGAGGCGATGCCGACTTCGTGAGAGTCAAGTCCGTCATATTCTTGCTCTTCACTGACACGGATGCCCATAGTGACTTTCAGGATTGTCCAGATAATGGCTGAGACGATTGAGACAAAGACACCGACCATAATCACGCCAACTAATTGGCCAACAAATGAAGCGTCACTATTTGTAAGCGGGACAACTAACGTTCCGAAGATACCAGCGACCAAGTGAACAGGGATCGCGCCGACAACATCGTCAATCTTGAGCTTATCCAAGAGCGGAACTGTCAAACAGGCGAGTAATGAGCCGAGCCCGCCAATGAGTAAGGCAAATGGGACTGATGGCGTGAGAGGTTCGGCCGTAATTGCGACAAGACCAGCCAGAGCGCCGTTAAGGGCCATTGTTAAATCAATCTTCTTGTAACGCAGCTGTGTGTAGAGAACAGCCACGAGTACACCTGCAACAGCGGCCATATTTGTGTTTACAAAGATTTTCGCAATTGAGTCCGCATCAGTGATTGTTCCCATAGCGAGTTGTGACGCGCCGTTAAAACCGAACCAACCGAGCCAAAGAATAAAGACTCCGAGTGTTGCCAGCGGCATATTTGATCCCGGGATTGGGTTAACTTTACCGTCAACATATTTACCCTTACGTGCACCGAGGATAATCGCGCCAATTAGAGCTGCCCAGCCGCCTGTTGAGTGAACAAGTGTAGAGCCCGCAAAATCAGAGAAAGCCCATTTACTATCAAGATAGCCGCCGCCCCATTCCCATGAGCCGACGATCGGGTAGATTAAACCTGTTAGGAGGGCCGTGAAGATGATGAAGGGCCAGAACTTTATGCGCTCTGCAACCGTACCTGATACAATAGAGGCCGTCGTCGCGCAGAACACCATTTGGAAGAACCAATCAGAATAAGAAGAATATCCTGAGTCAGTATCTTCGGCCGTGAAGCTCATGATTTCAAATGTGCCAAAGAATGTGCCCCCGCCATACATAAGTTTGTATCCGAGAACCCAAAACATAAGGCCAGCCACAGAATAAAGACTGATATTCTTAAGGCACTGCATCGACACATTTTTTGTGCGCACGAGACCAGCTTCCAGCATGGCAAAACCTGCGGCCATCCACATCACCAAAAAGCCGCCAATTAAAAAGAGTAGCGTATTAAAGACAAAGGCGTCATTAGCCGCGAGGCTCTCAAGTGTTGGGGCGTCTTGCCCCCAAGCTAAAGCGGGTATGGCAGCTATCGCCGCAGCCCCGCCCATTATTTTTGCGATTTTACGCATAGGATTTCCCTTCCTTAGATTATTCGTAAAATCGCTTTGGCGTGGAAGGCCTAAGAGGCGCGAGTCGTTAGGGGCGGGGGCTTGGCAAAGTGACGCGTAAGGATATTTTATGTGCGCGATTATTTCGAATCTGCTCTATTGTTGTGCGCTAGCAATGAGTGAGAGAACATGCGCGATCCCATAATTTATAAAATCCTACGCCAAGATGAATGGGCGGCGTTACAAAGCAAGGGTCGCTTTGATGGTAGCGTCCATGATGCCCGCGATGGCTTTATCCATATGTCCACGGCCGCCCAATTACAGGGCACATTAGATAAACATTATACTCAGGGTGATGTGGTCATCCTCGTGGCAGTGCGATTGGCGGACGTGGAAGAGAGCGTGAAATGGGAAGTCTCTCGCGGCGGCGGAGAGTTTCCGCATATTTATGGAACGCTGCCTTTAAGCGCGGTCAATGAACACTGGCCCTTGTCACCTGACCCAAAAGGGCGATATGGGCCCCATAATTATATCTAAGCAAATTTTTAGCGGATTAAATATGTCATTGATTTACAAAATGGGCACGGCGGCAATGCGCAAGCTCCCGGCAGAGCGCGCTCATAATACAACCATCAAAGTGCTTAAGGCGGGGCTTGGGCCTGTGGCGATAAAAACTGAGGCACCTGAGCTTGTCACGCAGGTCGGCGGATTGACCTTGCCCAACCCCGTAGGGCTCGCCGCAGGGTTTGATAAAAATTGCGAAGTGCCGGATGCGATGCTGGCTGCAGGCTTTGGCTTTGCCGAATGCGGAACCGTTACGCCGCGCCCGCAAATCGGTAATCCTAAGCCGCGCCTTTTTCGCCTGACCGAAGACCAAGCCGTTATCAACCGTATGGGTTTTAATAATGGCGGGCTGGATGATTTCAAATCTCGCCTTGTGAAACGCCAGGGCAAAGACGGTATTGTGGGCGCAAATAAAGATAGCACGGATAGGGTCGAGGATTATGTCAAAGGCTTGAAAGCGCTTTGGGGTCTCTCAGATTATTTCACGATCAATATCAGTTCGCCCAATACGCCGGGCCTGCGCGATTTGCAGAATGAAAATGCGATGGATGAGCTTTTAGGCCGTATCGCCGAAGCGCGGGCAGAGCTGACAGGGGATAGGCCGAGCTATCCGATTTTCCTCAAAGTCGCGCCTGATGTGGATATGGGCGAGATTGAGCGTATCGTGCAGCAAGCGCGCACCTATGGCATGAATGCGATTATTGTGAGTAATACAACAATTGCGCGACCTGATAGTCTGAAGAGTCCGCATAAAGGTGAGGGCGGAGGCTTAAGCGGCGCGCCGCTTTTTCATCCTTCAACCGAAATACTCAAAGAGTTTTATGCGGTGGCCGCCGGAAAGATTGACCTCATTGGCGTTGGCGGAATTAGTAATGGGGCCGAGGCCTATGCCAAAATAAAGGCTGGGGCAAACGCCGTTCAGCTTTATTCTGCTCTTGTTTTTAAGGGACCCGGATTAGTCACGCAAATCAATCAGGACTTAAAGGCCCGCTTAAAAGCAGATGGATTTAGCTCTATCGCCGAGGCTGTGGGGCAGGACTGCTAAGGTTTGACCGCAACAGGGCAGCCCAACTGCGCAGCGGCTTCGATGATTTTCGCATCAGCCCTATCTGATGAATTTAGCTCTCTGATAGCAATGCGTCCACCTTGCGCCGTGATAGAGCTTGCAGCGGAGTGAGCAGCAACCCGTCCTGCTGTGCTACTAATACCTGCAGGTACGATACCCTGCGTAGCGACGGCCGCCAGAACGTTAATACCCATAGATGCTAAAAAGTTTTGCCCGCCCTTAGATTTTGCAGCTTGCTTCTGAAAGTCCGTAACATTGTTATAAAAATTGACGCAGACAGGGTCACTGACGGCTAATTTCGTCACAGGCCCTTGCGATAATTTTGAGGTGTCGATGCCAGCCATAAGTTGATCTTGCTGCGGTACGGAGGCGCAAGAAGCCAGCGTTAAAGAAAAAAGCGAAACCAGAACTGTCGATGTGGAAATACGCATAATATCATCCTTAAAAAAATATCAGCTTGGAATATTGCACATAACTATTGAACATAATCTGAATGAACTGCGTAATCAGGCGCCCATATCTTTGCGTATATTGGGATAGTAAACCGCTAAAGTCAGAGCTCTTGCAATGTAATAGCACAGGAAAGCAATCCAAATGCCGTGCCCGCCAAGCCGCGGCGTAATCGCATAATGTATCGCTAGATATATGATGACAGCCGCAATTCCGGCATTTCTCATCTCGCGCGTTTTTGTTGTCCCAATGAACACACCGTCCATCTGCCAAGCCGCAAAGCCCATAACTGGCGCTAACGCGCAATAGGGCAGATATGTTCGGGCACTTGCAATAACCTCTGGGTCTTTGGTCAAAAAGCCAATAAAATAGGGGCCGATTAAAAAGATTGCGGCGCATATTAAGACAGCAAAAATGAAGGAGAATTCCGTCGTTAACCGCACGGCTTTATCAAAGCGTTTGCGGTCTTTCGCGCCATATGCAGCCCCTGTAACGGCCTCGGCCGTATGGGCAAAGGCGTCAAGAACAAGCGCGATCATGGTGATAAATTGCATTAAGATATGATAACCCGCCAAGAATATGACGCCCTGCGTTGCCGCGGCGTTTCCAAAGAAACTAAAGCCCACTGTCAGGGCCATTGTTCTGATAAATATATTACTATTTGTGATACCAAGTTTACGCAGGGCGCTGGGGTCCAGAAGCTGTTTTTTTGTTAAAGCGTTGCGCCTTAAGCCGCCGCGGTTTTTTATTTCTGCAAAGGCCAGCCAGAGTCCCGCCGCAAGACCGAACCATTCTGCTATCGCCGAGGCAATACCAACACCCCACAGACCCCAGCTAAAACTAATGACAAAGAGCGGGGATAAAATTATATTTACGAGGTTTAAAACGATTTGCATTTTAAGCGCTAATTGAGATCGGCTAATCCCAACAAACCAGCCCATTAATGCGATTGAAGCGAGCGTGGCTGGGAGTCCCCAAAGTCTTGCGCCAATATAGGTTGCGGCGGAACTTTCGATTGTTGGCGAGGCTGTAAATATTTTGAACGCGCCCGCCAGCAAGATTGCTTGAAATAGAAAAATGAGCAGACCAATCATCAGGCCTAGAGGAACAGCTCTGAATAAATGCGCTTGGACAGCGCCTTGATCATTTGCGCCATCAGATTGCGCCGCAAGGCCCGCCGTGCTCATGCGTAGAAACCCAAATCCCCAATAGGCAATGCCGTAAATAACCGCGCCTAATCCGATCCCCGCCAGCGCCGTTGTTCCGCTATAGCGGCCAATAACGAATGTATCGACCAAGCCCACAATTGGCGCGGCGGCATTGGCCAGCATAATGGGCCAGCTTTGATGAAATACAGATTTGCGGGTCAGCGCCATCCCGCCCGCAGCTGACATTACTCGGCTTTGGCTGTTAAATAATGGCCATGCATAACGGCAATAGGTTTGTCATAATCTTCTTGCCATGACCGCACCCGCACATTGGCAACGCGGGAGCCTTGTTTAAAAATTACAGCACGTGCATAGGTGTCTTTGGCATTGCCCTTACGCAAATAGTCAACGTTAATGCCGATAGGTTTGGGTAGGCCCTTGCCATTCGTCGATATTAAAAGCTGAGCAATGGCTGATATTTCCATCAGGCCAGAGATCGCGCCGCCATGCAGGGCAGGTAAAACGGGATTGCCAATATTGCTGTCTATATAGGGCATAACCAAGGTGAATTCTTCGCCAATGACAATGGGTTTAACGCCTAATGTTTGAGCATAGGGAATACGCTTTAAAGCTTGTTCGATTTTAGCAGAGCTTATCACGCGCCTTCACCCTTATCTGTCTTCTGCATATTTCGAGGGCCAGTCGCCATAAAGGTGGCTTGCGCGGTCGCGATTGGATCTCTTTCGTCTCCGTCATGTGCGACAGCCCGTAAAAAGGCGACATGTTTTGTGGCTTTATAACAATGGGCCTGTGCAATGATTGTTTCGCCCGGTTTGGCGGCGCGCATATAATCTATTGAGAGATTAAGCGTCGCGCAGGCACTGGGCTCATCAAAGCCAGCAATAGCGGCAAGTCCGCAGGCTTGGTCAAGTAATGTCGTCACAGCGCCGCCATGTAAAACCCGCGTGTCGGGATCACCAATGAGATCGGCATTATAGGGCAAGCTCATAGTTGCGCGCCCTTTATCAACGGCGACAAATTTAATCCCGAGTTTTTTCGAATGGGGCGTGGCCTCCGTAAAGGTTGGGCCCATTTCCCAAAGGTGCTGAATAAATTCGTCAGATGCCATTTGTCCCTCGATTCGGAACTCTTATTAGCGGCATTCGTAGAGCGCGTCTATGATGCGGCGCGGGCGGGGGTCTCCTAGGAGGGCGCTATTTTGCAAATTCATAACATATGCGCCATATATGCCCGTGATAGGATCAGCAAAGACGCAAGATCCGCCCCAGCCGCTATGCCCCAATGTTTCAGCGTTAGGGCCGTAAAAGAAGTTTGGCGCATTAAGCAGCAAGCCTGCCGCATAGGTCGTCTCAAAGGGCAGCACAAGATTTGGTCCCGATATACGCGGTTTGCGAAGCTTTTCGACAACATCTTCAGCGAGAAAAACCGTTTGATCTATTTTTCCGTTAATGACAATTTGCATCATGCGCGCCAAGCTCTTGGCATTTGCATGGCAATTGCTACCCGCAAATTCGGCTTCTCGCCATTTTGAAAGATTCCCGCGAGGGGCCGCGCCTGTCCGTAAAAAGGCTAATCTTTTGGCTTCATTTATCTCCCCGAGTTCTGGCGGGGATTTTGGTTTGACCATTGCTGCGCAGCGGCCATGTTCTGATGCGGGCAGCCCAATCCAAATATCGAGACCTAAATCAGCGCAAAATTCTTCGCGTAATATTTGTCCGATGCTACGGCCATCCGTTCTTTTGGCGATTTCCCCCGCTAAAAACCCAAATGTGTTAGGATGATAGCCGCTCATAGAGCCGGGCTTAAATAATGGTTTTTGCCCAGCAAGTTCAGCGCAAGTTTTGTCCCAATCATACCAATCCTCACCGGTCCAATCGGGGTTGGATATACCGGGCAGACCGGCTTGGTGCGACATGACATCTCCTACGGTCACAGCCTCCTTGCCGTGCTGACCAAATTCAGGCCAAAAGGTTGTGAGCTGTTGATCATATCCGATTTTGTCTTGGTCAACGAGATAGGCAATTGCTAGCGCGGCTATGGCTTTTCCTGATGAATAAACCGAGAAAAGCGTGTTATCTGTAACGGCGATTTCTTTGCGCCGATCGGACCACCCTCCTTTGAGGTCAGCAATTAGGCTTCCATTTTGAAAGGCACAAAACTGGACGCCGAGCTCACCTCCATCATCAAAATTGCCTTTAAAGGCGTCAGCGACGGGCGAGAAATCTGCGGTGGTAAAAATATCAAAGGGTGTCGCGCTCATAAATATCCTTATCTGACACCGCTCATAAATTATAAACGTATGCTCTATTCACCTAGCCTGACCCAAGTAATTTTGACAAATAAAATTGATATGTATTCATATGCATTTATCAATAGGTTTTTATGATAGGCTCTCATGAATGACACCCAGTTTAAAAGCCGGATTTTGGACGACTGCGCTTATTCGCGCGGCTGAACATGCGGGGGCCTTTGCCGCCGTTGTGCGCAAGGGCGATCCCGATGCTGGGGCGTGTCTTGTGAAAGTACGAACGTTGGACGGGCAGGCCACGCTTTATCGGCCTATTCGTAACATGGAGGGCGAACGGGTATGGCTCCCCAAAGGGCCAGAGCTTGAGCGCGATATAGACCATTACATTAATACGCGCATTGATGATGACCCTGATCTTTGGGTGCTGGAAATCGAGGACCGTCAGGGCCGTCATTTCCTGACTGAGCCTATTGAGAGCGCTTAGCTAATTCGCCATTTAAGCCTCGCGCCCAATAAAATAGAGGCGGAAAATAATCCTGCCATGAGGCCATACCAAATACCGTTTACGCCAATATTCGTTTTAAGAGCGAGGATATAGGCGACAGGAAATCCGATTGCCCAATAGCTAATGCCTGTCAAAACCATCGGCCATTGCACATCCTTAAGCCCGCGCAGCAATTGATTGGCTGCGACTTGAACGGAGTCAAATAACATGAAGGCAGCGGCAATAGGCAGGAAACCCAAAACGAGGGCAATGACTTGCGCGTTTTCAGCCTTATCTAAATCGAGATAGAGAGACGTAATGGCTTCGGGTATCATGACCACAGGCGCAGCCATCAACATGATGGCAAAAATAGCCGCGATAAGTGTGACGCCTGCGCAGCGCCGAATGGCGGTGTGGTTCTGGGCCCCTTCGGCAAGGCCAATACGCACTGCGCCCGCCATGGACAAGCCCCAAGGTAGCATAAAAGCCAGGGCGGCGACATTAAGAGCGATTTGATAGGCGGCCTGTTCCATCACGCCAATAATGCCCGCGATAATGACAGCGGAATTAAATAACATACCTTCGAAAAATGTCGTCAGGCTAATTGGCCAGCCCAGCGCAATAACCTCTTTAAAACGCGGCCAATCTGATTTCCAAAAGTTCTTAAAAATTTGAAAGCTATTGGCCCGCTTATCCAAACGAATATAGGCCGCAAATAAAAAGAACCCAAAAATATAGGACAATGAGGAGGCAATACCCGCGCCGACAAGCTCAAGGCGCGGAGCGCCATAATTGCCAAAGATAAAGATATAATTTAGCCCGATATTGAGTGCGGTGACGATAGAGACCAAGATAAAGGGAATGATTGTTTTCTCAAGCGAGGCTAAAAAATTACGCAGCGCCATAGTACCTAGCGCAAAAGCAAGGCCGGGGCCTAGGACTAATACATAATCACCCGCCTTTTGGGCCACCACAGGATCTTGCCCCAATAATAACGCGAGCGGCTCGGTAAAAAGCAGTAGCAAAATAATGATAGGCGTCATTAAAAAGACAACCCAGAGCGCCATACGCACAGAGCGCCGCGCATCTTGGGTGCTGTTTTGATCTGCGCCTAAGGCCTGCGCAACTAAGGGCGCAACGGCGTTGACGGGTCCTGAGCCTAGCATCCAAAGCGCGAAATAAATCACGGTGCCCAGAGAGGTGGCGGCAACATCTTCGGGGCTGATGCGGCCAATCATGGCCGTATCAAAAAAGAAGACGAGAAATTGAACGAATTGCGCCGCGGCCATTGGAATTCCCAGCGCCAATAGCGCTCGCATTTCCCCGCCCCAGCTCTTAGGCATAACCGCTTTTTGCGGCGCTATATGTGTGGCCGTTCCAGACATAAAGGGGCCTTAAGTCTAATTACGAAGCGGGGAAAGCAAAATTATAAAAAGCGCCCAAATGGTTTAGGTGGATTTTTTATCACTCGCATAAGTTAGGGATAAAAAGACATCTTCGAGGTCGGGTTCCTCGGTGCGCAAATCACCAATGGATAGCCCCGCCGCTTTGACTTGATTAAGCATGCCTGAAATCGAATCTGTCCCGCTGCGATAATGAATAGCGAGCTGGCCCTCAGCGGTTATATTGGCGTCTAATTTTGACAACTCTTTGGGGATTTCTGATATTGGTTTCGTGGGCGTAATTACCAAGGTGCGTTTATCCAGACGTGAGAGGAGCGATGTCTTGCTTTCATTGGCGACGATTTCGCCGTGATGGATAATCGCGATTTGATCACACAGCGCTTCGGCTTCTTCGAGATAATGGGTTGTTAGAATAACCGTTGTTCCGCGCTCATGCAGAACTTTGACATACTCCCAAAGCTGGCG
The DNA here is from genome assembly GCA_938007935.1 of uncultured Hellea sp. Taxonomy (GTDB): domain Bacteria; phylum Pseudomonadota; class Alphaproteobacteria; order Caulobacterales; family Maricaulaceae; genus Hellea. The sequence continues at coordinate 63,023 of CALLMD010000003.1, read as the reverse complement.
GCGAAGTTCAATATCTACACCGGCTGTTGGCTCATCTAGAATAAGAACGGGCGGATTATGGACAAGGGCTTTGGCAATCAAAAGCCGCCTTTTCATTCCGCCAGATAATTGCCGCACATAGGCATTGCGCTTATCTGAAAGACCTAGCGCGGCAAGAATTTCCTCACTGCGGCGCTCGGCTTTGGGCACGCCGTAATATCCGGCTTGAAGCTCAAGAGCTTGAAAAGGTGTGAAGAACACATCCATTGTGATTTCTTGGGGGACAATACCAATGCTGGAGCGGGCTTGCCGTGTTTGTGTGTCGATATCAAAACCGCAAATTTTAGCGCTGCCTGCGGACTTATTCACCAGCCCCGCAAGGATATTAATCATCGTTGATTTCCCCGCCCCATTCGGCCCCAAAAGACCAAAGATAGAACCGCGCGGCACAACCAAATCCACACCTTTAAGCGCGGTTTTCGCAGCCGCCTTTTTACTCTTTGCATAAGTCTTAGTAAGACCCAGTATTTCAATTGCAGGATAATTGCTCATAGAGCGTGATAACGCGGGGTATGGGGAATGCAAATAGGTAAATACTTCACATTATTCCAAAGCATAATACTGATTTGATGTTAAATGGGGCTTTTGCTGGCGCGTATCATAAACCCACTTACTGCGCCTATTATCAACGCAAGAGCTGCAATCGTAAATCTGCCGTCTATAGAATTAGGAATAAACAACATTGAAGCGATAAAAGCGGCAATGACGGCGCCAAATACACCTATCACCTTTAACTGCGCTAAATCATTAGCTGGTCCGACTTCAGCGTCAAAGTCTATGGGTGTTTTCATCGTTGTGATAAATTCATCGACCATAATGCGATGCGCGGAGTCTTTTGCAGGGGCGAAGGGTATGGATAGTAAAAAGCCCAGAGACCCAGCAATAAATACGCCGAAAAATTTAGCTTGGAATGTCCATGTTGCGTCCGGCGAAAATCCGAAAGTTGAGAGCGGTACATTCATAAAGGCCATGAAAGAGACGGTTAAAGATAGGCTGATAGATAAGAGGGCGGCCCATGAAGGAGTCCTGCGAATAAATAGCCCCCACATCAGGGGTATCTGAATTGGGGTCATGAGGAGCGCGCCTACATCGAGCATGATTTCGAAAATGCCTTTGCCTTTGGCCTGCGCCATATAGAGCGCGAGTAAAAGAATAAAAACGCCCATAAACCATGTGTATAGGCGGCCATATTTTAATAGCTCAGTCTCTGACTTTAATGTCCATTTAAGTCGTTGTGCGATCTTGGGGTAAATATCTTTGATTAAAATTGCGACATTGGTGTTTAGCCCCGTATCCATTGTGCTCATACTCGCGGTCAGGATTGCAACGACAATCAGCCCAATAAGGCCTGTTGGCAGGAGTTTAATGCTGGCGATGGCATAGGCGGCTTCTGCAGGTTTGCTTATCCCCAGCGCCATGACGTCTTCAGCAAATAAAAGCCTTGCTGTGATAGGCGGTAGAAACCAGATCAAACCGCCCAGTAGAAATAAACCAGACGCCAGCAGCGCCGCTTTGCGAGCTTCGCGTCCATCTTTGACAGAGAAATAACGCGGGCCAGCATACATGGAATTGAAGACTAAAAACCCTTTCGTGACCATGGCACTGGCCCAGCCCCATGTATATGCCCCGCCAAAAAGTGTGGCAGAATTTACCATCTTGAATTTTTCCGATAGGCCTTGGGCTTCAATTTCCGCGAACATATTGCCGATACCGCCTAGCTTGTTAATGCAAAGCCATGCAATGAGGATGGTGAGTGGTACCAAAATGAGACCTTGTAAAAAGTCCGTTGCCATCACTGCCCAGCGCCCACCCGTTGCCGAGTAAAATAAAACAATAATTCCGCAAGCCAATATGACTTGGAAAATATTATATCCAAAGACTGCAGAGCAAAAAATGCCGAGGCCATATAAAGCCATGGCCGAATATAAAATACGGATGGGCACTTCATAAAGCGCGTAGAACATGCGGGTTTTTTCGCCAAAGCGTTTGGAAATCGCTTCGGGAAAGGTTGTCACCCGCATCTGACGAAGCCATGGCCCTAAAAAGAGGAAATTCAAAAAGAAGCCAAAGGCATTGCCGAGAAAAATAATCATCACGGAAAAACCGGATTCAAACGCAACGCCTGCAGCGCCCGTAAATGTCCAAGCGCTAAAGGCGCTCATAAAGGCGCTACTACCGACCAGCCACCAGCTCCCTTTAGAGCCGCTCTTAAAGTAATCATCCGTGTCGGAAGAAAATTTCTTAAAAACAATGCCGACAACGGCAATCAAAACAAGATAGCCGATGATGACGAAATATTCGATATTGGATATGTCTATTTGCGAAGTCATTTATGACAGATGCCTGACATCCGTCCAATTATCATTTTCGCGGATAATATCTATGAGCTGTTGGTATTGCGCGCCTTCTTTAAAGGTTTGATACGGCAAGGCGGTTTCGCCTTTTATATCTTTGACAAATTCGCGAATAAGGTATCGCCAGTTTCGTTCCGTATCGCCTTCAACATCGGGCATATTGTCGGCGATGTCGGCGGGCAACTTAATTTCTTCCCACGCCTTACTAGCGCCATATAAATATAAAGGCCCGCTACCGTAATGGCCTTTAATATAGATCGTGCCTTTGCTGCCATAAAAGGCGATATAATCTTCATGAAAGCGCGGATGAAGACCGCCATGTTTAAACAACGCTGTGACAGGGTTTTTTGCATAAGGGCTTTGGAGCTTGGCTGTCACATTATATGACCACTCAACATTAGATGTTCCCCATTTTAGGGAAGGGTCGTTCAAATCATCAGGAATATGCTCGCGCCTTGTTTTAAAATTATGCACGCCTTTCACAATCGGCGCTTGGCCCATATCATTACGCACTTCGCCCATAACAGAGAGGATTGTCTCGCCAATAACAGAGGTGACGATAGACAGTTTGTGGGTGAAATTATTATTTAGTCGTCCGCCGCCATCTTCTCTGCGGTGCGACCATCCAAAAGGAATATCTCGTTCTAGGTTAAAGTGGGATATGCATTCAACTTCGAGCGGGTCTCCTATAGCGCCGCCTTCGACCAATCTTTTGGCATGAAGGATTTCAGGCATATATCTAAAGCTTGCGGCAAAGGCTGTCTTTATGCCTTTGCTTTGTGCAAGTTCATAAAGCTCTTTTGCAGTATCGCCATCTGCGGTTAACGGCTTATCGCAAAAGACATGACATCCTGCTGTAATGGCTTGTTTGATAGGCTCAACATGCGCCCCGCCTGGCGTTGCAATCGATACAATATCTGGCTTGCAATCTTTGAGGGCTTGCGACCAATCCAGTCCTGCAAAGGGAATTTTCATCTCGGTGGTGACTTGATTAACGACGCTTTCTGTGCGTCCAACCATGCCTATAATTTCTGCGCCTACATCTCTGAAGGCTTCAGCATGACCTTGCCCCGCAAAGCCTGTTCCATGGACGAGAACTCTTATTGTCTTGCTCATTTTCTCGCTCCAACCTATTTATACCAAAGGCCTATACCAATATAGCCTGCGTGTTAACACCAATATTAAAAACAGCTGGAGACAAGAATGAAAATTACGAGCGCTGAAGTTTTTGTTGGCGGCCCAGGTAAGAACTACGTCACATTGAAGATTATGACAGATGCCGGCATATACGGTATTGGTGATGGCACGCTCAACACGCGCGAAACGCTTCCCGCAGAATTTTTGAAAACCTATATGATCCCCTGCCTGATTGGGATGGATCCGCGCAATAGCGAAGACATCTGGCAATATTTTTATAGAGGCGCTTATTTCCGCCGCGGCCCTGTTGCTATGGCGGCTATAGGCGCTGTTGATATGGCGCTCTGGGATATAAAGGGCAAAATCGCAGGCCTGCCTCTTTATCAACTCTTTGGCGGTAAAAGCCGGGATGGCGCTTTAGTCTATGCCCATGCTGTAGGGACGGATTTAGATATGCTGCTCGATTCCGTCGCCCATTATCAAGAGCTAGGCTATAAAGCTATCCGCCTGCAATGCGGCATTCCGGATATGCCTGAAGGTGGCTATGCGACAGGAAAAGGCGGGGACTCCAAACATTTCATTACTGAATACGGCACGCTGCCCGACCAAGAAATTTGGGACACAGAAAAATATCTCAAATATATGCCGCACGTTTTTGAAAAAGTCCGCGAAAAATTCGGGCCTGATTTGAAACTTTTACATGATGTCCATCACAGGCTACGCCCACGAGAGGCAGCGGCCTTTGGCAAAGAAATCGAAAAATACAATCTTTTCTGGATGGAAGACCCAACCCCTGCTGATGATCAAACTGTGCTCAGGCTTATTCGGCAACATACAACCGTTCCAATTGCGATTGGCGAAGTCTTTAATTCCATATGGGATTGCAAAGGTATGATTGAGGAAGAGCTGCTTGATTTCATTCGGGTCTCTGTCACCTATGCGGGCGGGATTACCCATGTCAGGCGGATTGTTGAACTGGCGGGCCTTCATAATGTTAGAACGGGTTTCCACGGCGCGCCAAGTCATTCGCCCATTTCTATGGCCGCGCAAGCCCATCTAAATGCATGGGCCCCGAATTTCGGCATTCAAGAATATCTTGTTTTGGGTACGCCCGAATGTGACGCTCTTTTCCCCTCTGAGCATTACCTCAAAGACGGCATGTTCTATGTCAGTGAAGCACCGGGCCTCGGTGTTGATTTTGATGAAAAAGAAGCCAAGCGTTATAGTTTTGACCGCCGCTATCACCCAATTGTTCGCCTCGAAGATGGCACGATGTGGAATTATTGATGTTTGACCTTTCTGGAAAAACGGCCCTTGTAAAAGGCACAAACAAAAGGGCTTGGCCAAGGTATGGCTTTAGCTTTTGCTGGGCGGGCGCAGATGTCGCTCTGATTGAATGAGCAAGGCATGAAAATTATCAACATAAGCGTCAATGCTCACCTTCCCAGAAAGCCCTCGCTAATGTAACGGGCAGGTAATGGCATAACTGCCAATGCTATCCTCCGAGATATTTTAAAACCATCTAATACAGCGACACTTCGAGCTGTTAGCGAGGTAATTTATGTTAGTGATGTTTCGACCGTTCCAAATATATCATCGATAGAAACCCCAATTGCCGTAGCGCCGGCGATTAACGATACAGCTATAAGGGCTGCAATTAAACCATATTCAATTGCTGTCGCACCAGACTCGTCTTTTAAATATAGTTCTATCATCACAATCTCCACAGCAGGGTTAGAATAAACCCATAATGCAGTCATAGGACATCGATGTGAAATTTGACTTTACAGTCCATTAAAGCAGATTAACGAATTCAGTAGTTAAGTTTTGATTATGTGCCGCTAATCCGGCATGCTTTCGCGCAATGGGCCTTCTTGCGGCATGCCTATGGCGTGGAAGCCGCCATCGACGTGGTGGGTTTCGCCTGTGCAGGATAGTCCTAAATCAGAGAGCAGATAAAGCGCAGCGCCGGCGACGCCCATCGGGTCTGTATTATCTTGCATCGCGCTCGCGGCTTTGTTGAAGCGGAACATGTGACGTCCGGAGCCAATGCCTGCGGCAGCGAGGGTTTTAATCGGGCCCGCCGAGATGGCGTTGACGCGGATTTGGCGCGGGCCAAGATCAGCCGCCATATAGCGTGTGCTGGCCTCTAGCGCGGCCTTGGCTACCCCCATGACATTGTAATTTGGAATGACGCGTTCAGAGCCAAGATAGGTGAGGGTGACCATAGCGCCGCCATCATTCATAATCTCAGCCGCTCGGCGACCTGCATCGACAAAGCTATAGGCGGATATGTCGAGCGCTGACTTAAAGCCTTCGCGCGTGGTATTTTCAATGAAAGAACCTGCCAGCTGATCTTTACCCGCAAATGCAATGGCGTGAACAAGGAAGTCGATTTTACCCCATTTATCTTTAAGGGTTTTAAAGGTTGCGTCCATTGTATCGTCATTGGTGACATCGCATTCACACAATATGTCAGAGCCAACAGATTCGGCGAGGGGCTTAACGCGCCGAAGCAGGGCGTCGCCTTGATAGGTAAAAGCAAGCTCCGCGCCTTGGGCGGAGAGCTGACGCGCAATGGCCCAAGCAATTGAGTTCTTATTCGCGACGCCCATAATCAGGCCGCGCTTGCCAGCCATTAATTGACCTTGCGGGAAATTTTGCTCTGCCATGTTGTTACCTTTTAGGAGGATGGAGTTAGGATGTTTTCGAGAAGATAACGCTGCCATTTGTGCCGCCAAAGCCAAAACTATTGGACATAATGGAGTTAAGCTCTGTTTCGACCATTGTTTGCGCGATATTGACTTTGGGAAGCTCGGGATCAAGCTCAGTGATATTGATAGAGGGGGCAACAAAACCACGGTCCATCATAATCAAGCTATAAATTGCTTCTTGCACGCCCGCGGCGCCGAGGCTGTGACCCGTTAGGCATTTTGTTGCCGAGATATAAGGCCCGTCCTCGCCGAACACACGATGGATAGCGCTGGTTTCAGCGACATCGCCCACGGGCGTCGAGGTCGCATGGGGATTGATATAATCAACGCTATCTATGCCGCGCGTTTTCGCGTCAGCCAAAGCCATACGCATAGCCCGTTCTGCGCCTTCGCCAGAGGGGGCCACCATATCATAACCATCTGATGTGGCGGCGTAGCCAGTTATTTCGGCGTAAATTTTTGCCCCGCGCGCTTTGGCGTGCTCATAATCTTCGAGCACGAGCATGCCCGCGCCGCCCGCAATGACAAAACCGTCGCGCGTGGCGTCAAAGGCCCGCGAGGCCGTTTCAGGACTATCATTATATTTACTGCTCATGGCGCCCATCGCGTCAAAGAGAGAGCTCATCGCCCATTCGACTTCTTCGCCCCCGCCCGCAAACATAACATCTTGCTTGCCCCATTGGATTTGCTCACAGGCTGCCCCGATACAGTGCAGCGATGTCGTACAAGCCGAAGTGATGGAGTAATTCACGCCTTTAATTTTAAAATGCGTGGCCAGCGTCGCCGAGACTGTCGAAGACATCGCTTTTGGGACCGCAAAGGGCCCAATGCGTTTGGGGGAATTATTTTTACGCGTAATATCTGCGGCGCGCACGATCTCAATCGCGCTGGGGCCGCCAGAGCCTGCGATAATGCCTGTGCGGTCATTGGAAACTTGCTCCTCTAAAAGCTTTGCATCAGCAATGGCGTCATGCATGGCAAGGGCAGACCATATTGCGGCGTCGGCCATAAAGCGCAGACTACGTTTACCTATGGCCTCTTTGGCGCGCTCGGCTGTGTCGGCTGGGCGGCCTGATACTTGGCTGCGAAAACCAAGCTCGGCCATTTTCTCATCATGTCTAATGCCTGACTTGCCGGCTTTTAGATTGGCAGCGACTTCGTCTTGATTATTACCAATACAGGAGACAATCCCGATTCCAGTGATAACAACGCGGCGCATTAGGCGACTCCCTCTTTACTGTCTTCTGGTACAAATAAACCTACACGCAGATCTTTGGCTTTATAGATAAGCTCATCATCGGCATACATTCTACCATCTGCAATTCCAAGGACGAGTCGGCGGCGAATAACGCGCTTAAGGTCAATTTCGTATCTGACCTTTTTAATATCCTGCGTCACTTGGCCTGTGAATTTAACTTCACCGACACCAAGGGCGCGGCCCCGGCCTGGCGAGCCTGTCCATCCAAGCCAGAACCCGACGAGTTGCCACATAGCATCAAGACCCAAGCATCCTGGCATGACGGGATCGCCCTTAAAATGACACTCAAAAAACCAAAGGTCGGGCTTGATATCAAGCTCGGCAATGAGGTGGCCTTTATCATACTCTCCGCCTGTATCGGCCATATGGACAATACGGTCGAGCATAAGCATGGGCGGCAGCGGTAATTTGGCATTACCCGGACCAAAGAGGCTTTTTTCGCCGCTAATAATCAGGTCATCATAATCATATGAGGATTGTATTTTTTTCATGCTGTCAGAGCCTGCTTTGATTCAAAGGCTCTTGATAAAGGATGAGCGCATAAACTCAAGCTGTATGTGCGTTCACTAATTTTGTTTTGAGCGGGTCGTCACCGTATAATTATCAATTGCGTTTAAAGCCGCAGGCCATTCTGGCTTTAAAACGAGGGCTTGCTTGAGATCTTTATAAGCCCCTTTATAATTTTCTAGACCATCATAGGCCATAGCGCGGTTAAAAAGCGCCTCTGGCATTTTAACAGTTTTAAGCTCGATGGCTTTATTTATGGCATTTATCGCCTCTTGGTAATTGCCTGTATAAATAAGGCTCGCGCCGTAATTTATATAGGCTTCGGAAGTGGATGGGCGTAAGTCTATCGCTTTTTTGTAATGCGTTTGTGCATCGGCATTATCTCCGCGGCGCATATAAAGAACACCTAGGTTAATATGTGTTGCGGCGAGGTCACGCGTACTTAACTCATCGAGCAAGGCGCTTCTACATGTCCGAATTGTACCAAGTTGTCCCCTGTCTCCCATTTTTGCGCTCATGTAACAGTCACGCGCCGCGCCATTGCCTTGAACAATGATTTGCGCTGAGGCCGAAACGCTCATGCCGAGTGAGAAAACAGTTGCGAGGAGGATTTTAGAAATTTGGGTCATACGCGATCATAGCATAAAATGCCGATTTTGCCTAATTTAACGACATCACAATTATCTTTGAAAAGCTAAGGCCATTTCACAACCGGCGGCATGGAACTTAAAATCGTCTTTATATTACCGCCAGTTTTCAGGCCAAAGGTTGTGCCTCTATCCCATAGCAGATTAAATTCGACATAGCGGCCCCGCGTGATGAGCTGTTCTTCGCGGTCGGCTTCTGTCCAGGGCTCGTGCATCCGCCTGCGCACAATTGCGGCATAGGTTTTGAGAAAATGCTGCCCGACATCTTTGGTAAAGGCAAAGTCCGCCTCCCAATCTCCACTATTAAAACGGTCATAAAAGATACCGCCAATGCCGCGCGGCTCATCACGGTGATGGAGGTGAAAATATTCATCGCACCAATTTTTAAATTTGGGATAATCCGCAACATCATGGGCGTCACAGGCCGCCTTCATGCCTGTGTGAAAGGCAATGGCGTCTGGTGAGCTTTGCGTTCTGTCCTTGGCTTGGGTCGGGGTCAGGTCAGCCCCGCCGCCAAACCAATCCTGCGTTGTCACGATATAGCGCGTATTCATGTGCACAGATGGTACATTGGGATTGCGGTGATGAGCGATAAGCGATATGCCCGCCGCCCAAAAACGCGGATCGTCTTTTGCGCCGGGTGTTTTCTCGCGCATCTCGCCTTCAAACTCGCCTTTGACAACAGAGATATGTACGCCGCATTTCTCAAAGAGCCGCCCGCGCAGCATACCGCCAGTCCCTCCGCCGCCATTTTCGACTTTGCGCTGCCAGTCTTCATATTCAAAGCGTCCCGGCTCTCCGGGGAAAAGGCTTTCTGGCGCTTCGTTTTCTAAGACTTCAAATTCAGCGCAGATGTCATCACGCAAGGACTTAAACCAAGCGGCCGCTTTTTCTTTTTTGTCATGAAATGTATCAGTTTTTATTTCCATAATATGTGTCTAGGGCAAGCCAGCTGTTTGCCGCAAGGCCTCATAGGTGGCAATTGCGACAGATGTGGCGAGGTTGAAGCTCCGCGCACCTTGCGCAATAGGAATAATGACGCGGGCCGCGGCGGCGTCATGAACCTCTTGCGGCGCGCCCGCGCTTTCACGGCCAAATATTAGCCGATCATCCGCTTGGAACTTAAATTCTGGCATGGGCGTTGCGCCTTGCGTGGTGAATAAAACAAGCCGCCCCGATTCGCCTTTGGCTTTATAGGCCTCCCAGCTTGTGTGGCGGGTGAGGGTGTCAGGCGCGCCGTAATCCATGGCGGTGCGGCGCAAGGCTTTGGCGGTTAAGGGAAAACCGCAAGGCTCAATCACCTCCAAAGCCGCGCCAAAGCAGGCGCAAGAGCGCATGACGGCGCCCAGATTGCCCGCCATATCGGGTTGAAAGAGAATAATTTTCATCCAAAGCGTCTCATTTTCTATCTTGGTCTTTAAGGTCGCATTGCGGCGTTCTGCCGCGAATAAACGGTGGAAATCTTTAGCACATATATATAGAACCCGAACGGGAAGATAAGACTTATTATAAGGATAGGGCCGGCTATGTCCGATACTCTGCACAAAGATGCCCACGGCGAGACCGTCGATGAAGGCAAACGTGATTTTATTTACATTGCGACAGGCGCTGTCGCCGCAGCAGGTGTAGGCTCACTCGCATGGCCGCTTGTTGCGCAAATGGGCAAGGCGGCGGATACGCTCGCGGCGGGTTCTGTCGAAGTGGACGTTTCGAAAATTGCCGAAGGTCAACAGTTGAAAGTTTTATGGCGCGGAAAACCTGTCTTCATACGCCACCGCACAGCTAAGGAAATTTCTGAGGCTGAAAATACACAGTTAGCTGTTCTTCCAGATCCGCAAACAGATAATGAGCGCCTGATTCCTGATACAGCGGGTAAACTGCGCCCTGAAATGCTGGTCATGATCGGCGTATGTACGCATTTTGGCTGTATTCCTGTTGGCGAAGCGGGCGATTTTGATGGGTGGTATTGCCCGTGTCACGGATCGCATTACGATACATCAGGCCGTATTCGTAAAGGGCCTGCGCCGACGAATATGGAAATACCAGATTATCAATATATCTCTGAAAACGTGATTAAGGTCGGTTAGTTATGTCAGGACATCCTTCAACTTACGAACCTAAATATGCGCCAACAAAATGGCTCGACCAACGTCTACCGATTGTGCGCATGGGCGCAGACTTTATGACGTATCCGTCACCGCGTAATCTCAATTACTGGTACACATTTGGCGGTATTTTAACGATGCTACTCGCCTCACAAATTATCACAGGTATCATCTTGGCCATGCATTATGTCCCGCATGTGGATATGGCCTTCGAATCCGTTCAGCGTATTCGCCGTGACGTGCCTTTTGGCTGGCTTATTCAGCCTATGCATGCTGTTGGCGCCTCGATGTTTTTCCTCGCTGTCTATGTGCATATGTTTAGAGGGCTCTATTACGGGTCCTATAAAGCTCCGCGTGAGGTTTTATGGATTATTGGCTGTCTTATTTATCTGATTATGATGGCCACAGGCTTTTTAGGTTATACTTTACCTTGGGGACAAATGTCCTTCTGGGGCGCGACGGTGATTACAGGCTTCTTTGGCGCTGTACCCGTTGTCGGTGAGAGCTTACAACAATGGCTTCTTGGTGGTTACGCAGTTGATAATGCAACACTGAACCGTTTCTTCGCGCTACATTACTTGCTGCCATTCGTGATTGCGGGTCTTGTCGGGCTTCATGTCTGGGCTTTGCACCATGTTGGGCAAAATAATCCGATTGGCATTACTGAAAAAACCAAGAAAGATACGCTTAGCTTCCACCCTTATTATACCGTCAAAGACGGCTTCGCGATGGTTATCTTTATGTTGATCTTTGCGTTCTTCGTCTTCTATCAGCCCGATGCGCTTGGGCATGCGGATAACTATATTGAAGCCGACGCGCTTAAGACGCCGCCTCATATTGTCCCTGAATGGTATTTCTTGCCCTTCTACGCGATTTTGCGGGCTGTACCTGATAAGCTTGCAGGTATCTTGTTGATGCTTGGCGCGATTATTGTTCTCTTTGTCTTGCCTTGGCTGGATACATCAAAGGTTCGGTCTAACCGTTTCCGCCCTGTTGCGCGTAAGTTCTTTTGGATTTTCGTCTTCTTCTGTTTCATCCTTGGATGGTGCGGCGCGGAAACGCCAGATGATATGGTCTTTACTGTTGGCGAGAGAATGGTCGACGGTGAGATGAAACCCATGGGGCTGAACTTTACATGGCTCTCGCGTATCGCGACTTTCTATTACTTTGCTTATTTCTTAGCGATCCTCCCCATCTTGGGAATGGTTGAGAAACCTCTGGACCGTCCAGACTCAATTACCAAAGCTGTTCTGGGTGACAAAGCCCATGGCGCTGCTGAATAGGAGACGGATATGACGTTGAATATGAAAACAGCCCTTATTGCAGGTTCAGTGGTTTTAGTCGCAGCTGCGTCAACACTGGCTTATGCAGCTGGCGGCGGCGGAACGGGTGACTATAAAATGGAGCATAAACATTGGCACTTTAAGGGTGCCTTTGGGACTTATGATACGGCTGCGGCTCAGCGTGGTTATCAGGTCTACCGCGAAGTCTGCGCCTCTTGTCATCAGCTTAAGCATTTGTCTTTTCGTCATCTCGGCGATAAAGGCGCGCCATTTTATGACAAAAACTATCCAAACCCGAATGATAACCCCTATGTGAAAAACTTTGCGGCGGATTGGTCTATTGAAGATATTGATGGTGAGACGGGTGATATTTTAGAGCGCCCAGGCGTTCCAGCCGATAAATTCCCAGCGATTTACCCAAATGAAGCTGCGGCGCGCGCAGGTAATGGCGGCGGACTTCCGCCTGATTTATCAGTTATTGTTGCGGCGCGTAATGGCGGGGCAGATTATATTTATAATCTTCTCGTGGCCTATAATGCGAAAAAGCCAGCTGATATCGAGCTCACTCCAGGTCTATATTATAACCCTGTCATGGACGGCGGGAAAATTTCTATGGCACCGCCCCTTTCGGATGAATTAGTTGAATATGCTGACGGGACTCCGGCGACAGTCGAGCAAATGGCGGCTGATGTCACCGAGTTTCTCGCATGGTCCTCTGACCCCAAATTAGAGCAGCGTAAAGCCACGGGTCTTATGGCCATGCTTTATCTCTCCATCCTCGCGATTTTGCTATGGTTCTCCTATAAGCGTGTCTGGAAAGATGTTGAGCATTAGGAATTAGCGCAAGCAATCTCAATCACAATAAGTTTTAAACCGCCCACTTCACGTGAGGCGGTTTTTTTGTATTGTGACGCAAATAACGAATTGAGAATGATATGACAGACTGGGTATTGGGCATAATTGGCGGCTCTGGGCTTTATGACATTGACGGACTTGAAAACCCGGAATGGATAAGCATTGAAACGCCGTGGGGGATGCCATCGGATGATATTCTATTTGCGGAACTGGACGGGGTTAAACTGCGTTTCCTTCCTCGTCACGGGCGCGGGCATCCGCTCTCGCCTTCTGACGTGAATTACCGCGCTAATATTGACGCGATGAAACGGGCAGGGTGTACGGATTTGTTATCTCTCTCAGCCGTCGGTTCACTAAAAGAAAATTATCCGCCCGGTGATTTCGTTATTGTCGACCAATTTATTGACCGTACCTTTAAGCGCGAAAAATCTTTCTTTGGCGAAGGCTTAGTGGCTCATGTTTCTGTCGCTGATCCCGTTTGCGAACGTATAGCGAAATTCGCTGCTCAAGCCGCCAAAGCTGCAGGCGCGACTGTACATGAGGGCGGGACATATATGGCAATGGAAGGGCCGCAATTCTCGACCAAGGCCGAGAGCCATATGTACCGGGCTTGGGGATGTGACGTGATTGGCATGACAAATATGCCCGAGGCCAAGCTCGCCCGCGAGGCAGAGCTACCCTATGCGACCGTCGCCATGGTGACAGATTTTGATTGTTGGCACGAAGATCACGGCAATGTCGATGTGGCGGCAGTCATCGCCGTGCTGATGGAGAATGCTAGTAAGGCCAGCAATACCGTCAAGGAAATGGTCAAGCTGCTTAAGGCCGAAGGCCCGCGGGTTAATGGCGCGCAAGGCATTGAAACCAATCTCGATGTGGCGTTAATTACCGCGCCAGAAAAGCGTGATCTGAAACGGCTCGCTAAACTAGACGCTATTGCAAAGCGGGTGCTTTAGGGCAGTAGCTAATATAGCCGGTGTGCGCCCCAGAGCTTATTAATTGGTGTCCAGCCTTTAAACCCGTCATCAGATTCAATTTGGCACCATTGTCGCTCATTACATTCAATCAATTTTAAAAGCGCATTAGCATCCATAACCGCTTTTACACGGGCGGCCTCACGTGGTTTGGCTCGCAGCGGTGCTTCTTCTAAAATCATGACGCGCCTCTCGCCGGAAAGGGCAGGTTTGTGGATCCAGCTTTCATCGCCTTGGACATCTCTGACTTTACGCCACATATCCGTCTCAGCCACAACGACAAGCGGAAGTCCGCGGCGTTGATATTGCCAAGCAATGGGATGTTGCCTTGAGGGACCTGTACGGCCATTCACGCGGCCAACTTTAAGGCTCACATAGCGCGGAACAGGAAAGCCTGACGGCGTTTTAGCCGCGGAAACGCGGTAAATATTTTTCAGTGTTGGAACGTCTTCTACAACACGGCGAACTTTATCTTGGGCAACGGCACTGGCGCTACTGCCAAAGGTCAGCATAAGGACTAAGCTTATAAGTTTAAGGCGTTTCATCTTTCGTGTTCATGCGCGTAATGCCTAAACCAAAGGTAAATTTTTGCGTAAAATCTCAGGCTTTAGTCTTGCAAAAACAGTATAAAAGGCGTGTATTAGGTTCATGGTAAAACCGTCTATCTCAAACCCGCGCGTTATTGTAACTCGCCGCCTGCCTTCTGAAATTGAAGCCAGAATGGACGACCTCTTTACAACAACTTTGCGCGCTGACGATAAACCGATGAACCCAGCAGAGCTTAAGGCTGCGATTGCGAGTTGCGATGTTTTAGTGCCAACAGTGACGGATGTGATTGATGCTGATGTCATAGCGGCCGCAACGGACCTTAAATTAATTGCCAATTTCGGAGCAGGGACGGATCATATTGACGTTGCCGCCGCGCATAAGCGTGGGATTATGGTAACGAATACGCCGGGCGTGCTGACCGAGGATACAGCTGATCTTGCTATGGCCCTTATTTTGGCTGTTCCGCGCCGTCTGGTTGAAGGCGATCGTCGTACGCGTAATGGAAATTTTGACGGCTGGAGTCCGACCTTCATGCTTGGCCACCGCGTTAGAGGCAAAAAGCTCGGTATTATCGGGATGGGCCGTATTGGCCAAGCTGTCGCCCGCCGTGCCCATGCCTTTGGACTGGATGTTCATTATCATAACCGCCGTAGAGCGCCTGCTTTTATCGAAGAAGAGCTTAACGCGACCTATTGGCCAGAACTTGACGCGATGCTGACGACTATTGATATTTTATCAATCAGTTGTCCAAGTACGCCTTCAACCCATCACATGATTAATGAGGCGCGTTTAAAGCTCATGTCCGAAAATAGCTATATTGTGAATACGTCTCGGGGCGAGGTTATAGATGAAGCTGCGCTTGCCAACGCCTTGTCTAAAGGTGAACTTGGCGGCGCTGGCCTTGATGTTTATGAAAATGAGCCTGAGGTACATCCTGATTTGATGGACTTGCCAAATGTTATCCTTGCGCCCCATATTGGTTCGGCGACACATGAAAGCCGCCGCGAGATGGGCGAAAAGGTCATGATAAACATACGTGCATTAGTGGACGGCCACGCCTATCCGGACCGTGTATTGCCCCCAGGAGCAAGCTTTTCTAAAGCCTCCTGATATATAGGAGAGAGATATGTTAAAGACATTTTTATGGGGAGCCGCCATTCTGGCCCTAACAGCTTGCGGCGCAGATAGCTCGACCGCCGTTGATCATAGTAAAGAAAAATCCGCGTCTACATCCCCAGCAAAAGTCTCTACAGAAAAAACGTCAGAGACTGCGGCGCCTAAGCAAGACATCACGACTCAAAAATTAAGTGAAGGCATGTATATGTTGCTTGGCCCCGGCGGAAACATTGGCGTGTCAGTGGGAGAGGATGGCGTATTTGTTATTGACGATAAATTTGCGCGTTTTGCCGATCAAATCATTGGACAGATTAAAGGCATCACAGATGCGCCTATTCGTTATGTGATCAATACGCATTATCATGGTGATCATTCAGGCGCGAATGCGCAAATGAAAGCGGCTGGCGCAACAATTATGGCCCATGAAAATGTCCGTAAACGTATGGGCATGACGTTTGAGAATAAAACATTTGGCAGAACTACAAAAGCGGTTGATGCATCTCTTTGGCCAACAGTAACCTTTTCAGAAAAGGCAACGCTGCATTTCAATGGTCAAACTGTAACAGCTATTCATACGCCTAGAGCCCATACGGATGGGGATAGTATTATTTACTTTAAAGAAGCAAATATTCTGCATATGGGCGATAATTTTTTCAATGGTTTATTCCCGTACATCGACATTGATGGCGGGGGCAGCCTCCAAGGTATGATTACGTCTCATGATGTGGCTTTATCCCTAGTTGATGACGCAACCACGATTATACCCGGTCATGGGCCTTTAGCGACAAAGGCCGATTTAAGAAAAACACAAGAGATATTGAAAGATATTCAAAATCGTGTACAAGAACAAATATTGAAGGGCGCAACCCTCGAAGAAATTTTGGAACAAGACCTCTTAAAGGATCTAAGTCGCTATTCCAGCTTCATAGATACCGACAATATGGTTAGAATAGCACACCGGTCTTTGACGCCTTAAGGGCTAGAATGCAGGGGTGCAACGAAGCGTGAATAAAGTCGGTGGATACCCTCCCCCAATTGGGGTTCACCATTATGGCTTTATGATCGACGTCCCTCTCTCAGTGAAAACTGAGGGAGGGTAGTTTTTATACGGGTCTATGCGTTAGACGCGGCGTCTTTTTCAGGCGTCCATTCGCCTAGGCTTGCAAGGCCGTTCATTTTCGCGCGGTGATTAAAGGCCGCTTGCGCTGCGTCGTAATTCTCCTCTTTCCCTTTCCAGGCAAAAAGCGCTGATTGTTGCAAGGCGCGGCCATAAGAATAGGTCAGATTCCAAGGGAACCCGCCAATTTTATTCATCATGTTCAGGTGCTCTGTGGCGATTTCATTGGATTGACCGCCAGAGAGGAACGCAATGCCGGGTATGGCCGCAGGGACTGTATCTTTAAGAACCTTAATTGTCCGCTCCGCAACTTCTTCGATGCTAGGCTGGATAGAGCATCTTAGGCCCGCGACAACCATATTGGGTTTAAGAATTGTACCCTCTAATTTCACGCCTTGCTCATAAAGCTCTGTAAAGAGTGAATTAAGCACGCGCTCTGTGACTTCGTGACAGCGCGCAACATTATGATGCCCACCCATAAGAACTTCAGGCTCGACAATCGGAACAATGCCTGCCTCTTGGCAAAGAGAAGCATAGCGAGCGAGCGCATGGTTATTGGCCTTAATCGCGCCATCAGATGGCGTCATACCAACATATTGGTCAGGATGGGAAATCTCAATAACTGCGCGCCATTTGGCAAAGCGGGCCCCAAGCTTGTAATATTCCGCGAGGCGGTCTCGCAGGCCATCTAGGCCTTCTGTGATGGTCTCGCCAGGGCGCCCCGCGAGCGGTTTTGCGCCCATATCGACTTTAATGCCGGGGATTGCGTCTTTTGCTTTGATGAGGTCAACAAGAGATGTACCATCTTTAGCCTCTTGGCGAATGGTTTCATCATAAAGAATAACGCCAGAAATATGGTTTTGCATGGCCGTATCTGTACGGAAAAGCATTTCGCGCCAATCCCGGCGTTTTTCAAAGGTGCTTTCGGTTTTGATTGAATCAAACCGTTTGCCAATTGTCCCAGTGGACTCGTCAGCGGCGAGAATACCCTGTCCGGGCGTTACCATTTTAACGGCAATATCGTTGAGTGCTTGAATATCCATTATGTGTCTCCGTCTTATTTTCTTAAAATTTCTACGCCGGGCAAAGTTTTGCCTTCCATCCATTCGAGGAAGGCCCCGCCTGCTGTACTTACAAATGTAAATGCGTCTGCTGCGCCTGCATGTTTAAGCGCGGCAACGGTATCGCCCCCGCCAGCAACTGAAATGAGTTTGCCAGCTTTCGTAAGCTTAGCTGCATATTTTGCGGCCTCCACAGTCGAGGTATCAAAAGGGCTCATTTCAAATGCGCCGAGGGGGCCATTCCAAATAAGAGTTTTGGCCGAGTCCATCGCGTCCATAATCACGTCGACCGTCTCTGTTCCGCAGTCTAAAATCATGTCCTTGCCTTTGACATCATCAAGGCCGCATTGTTTATGCTTAGCATTGGCTGCAAATTCTTTTGCTGTCACGACATCGACGGGTAATATGATTTTGCATTTTTCTTTTTTCGCGTTTTTCAATATTTCCAAGGCCGTATCTTTTAAATCTTTTTCACATAAGGACGACCCTATGTTGTGACCCTGAGCGAATAGAAACGTATTGGCCATGCCGCCGCCAATGACGAGGATATCAAGTTTGGCCACTAAGTTTTTGAGCAAATCAATTTTTGATGAAACCTTGGCGCCGCCCACAACGCCCATAACAGGGGATTTGGGATTATCCAGAACTTGTGAAATATGGTCGAGTTCGCGCTCCATAGTGAGGCCCGCATAGGCGGGGAGAATTTCCCCGACGACAGCGCTAGAGGCATGATTGCGATGGGCGGCTGAAAATGCGTCCATAACAAATATGTCTGCATGTTTGGCCAGATATTCGGCCATGCCGCGATCACCTTGCGTTTCCAGCTCTGTGAAGCGCGTGTTCTCGATCAATAAAACCTCGCCAGGTTCCATCGTGCTAATCAAGGGTTCTGAAAGTTTTTCGCTAAAACTGACCTCATCGTCTAGGGCTTCGACGAGCGCAGGAACTATAAAGTCGAGTGACATTTTGGGGTCCGGCTTGCCCTTGGGGCGTCCATAATGGGAGAGAAGAACGACTTTAGCGCCAGCCTTTTGGAGGGCCTTGATTGTTGGAATGGCAGCCATGAGGCGTGTATCATCAGATATTGAGCCATCCTTGTTCCGTGGAACATTAAAATCCACGCGGACAAGGGCTGTTTTTCCTTTGAGGGCGTTTTTCTTTTTTGTTGCCTCTTCGAGACGTCGAAAATCCATGCCTTAGGCTCCTATTTTTTGGGACATGACGCGCGCAACATCAATCATACGGTTCGCAAACCCCCATTCATTATCATACCACGCTATAATTTTGACGAGGTGACCATCAAGAACTTTGGTCAGCGGAGCTGCGTATATTGCGGAGTGAGGGTCATGGTTTAAGTCTGAACTGACCAAAGCTTCTTCACTATACCGTATGACGCCTTTCATAGGTCCGTTAGCGGCTTGTGCCATAACAGCATTTAACTCTTCAGCCGTTGTTTTGAATTCAGGTTGAAAGGCAAGGTCTACCATTGAGACATTAGCAGTTGGAACGCGCACAGCAGACCCTGACAGCAGCCCTGACAATTCAGGGATAACGAGGCCAACCGCTTTGGCTGCGCCTGTACTTGTAGGTATCATATTCAGTCCAGCTGCGCGGGCGCGGTAGAGATCTTTATGAGAATTGTCCAAAATACGCTGATCTTGGGTATAGCTATGTACTGTTGTCATAAAGCCGCGGCGAATACCGACCGCCTTCATGATAACTTTGGCGACAGGCGCAAGGCAATTTGTGGTACAAGAGGCACATGACACAACGAGGTCATTCTTCGTAAGCTTCTCATGATTGACGCCGTAAACGATCGTTTTATCAACCCCGTCACCGGGAGCAGAGATAAGCACAGATTTTGCGCCGGCATCAAAATGGGGTTGCACGCGCTCTTTGCTTCTAAATACGCCCGTGCATTCCATCACAACATCAACGTCAAGCTCGCCCCAGGCTATTTTGGCAGGGTCTCTCTCATGGGTCATGCGGACTTTTCCGCGGCCATAATCAATATAGCCTTCGCCTTCCTCGACGGTTTGGGCAAAACGCCCATGGACGGAGTCATAGCGTAAGAGATGAGCTGATGTTTCAGCTTTGCCAGGAGAGTTAATCGCGACTAACTCTATATCTGTCATATCATATTCAGAGATTGCGCGTGCAACGAGGCGGCCAATTCGGCCAAAACCGTTAATGCCAATTCGGATAGTCATGTATAACTCCGCGCCCAAGGGCGTTTTGCAGATAAGTTAAATCCCGCACGCAATGGCGCGCAGGACATTTAGAGTCAAGCTTACTATACTCTTGTTGCAAAACAATTAATGCTGGGCCATTCTATGGCGGTAAAAGCGAGATTCGAGGTGAACTATGCATGACAGCGCTGACATGAAAACGGCTGCTGATCGTTTGCAAAATGCCCTACGCTCACTTGAGGGGGCGCTAAACCCTTTACTTGACCGTGTAAGCGTTTTGGAAGCATCGGCAAAAGAAGCGGCGACGCTTTCTGAGGATCGCGCCGAGCTTGCCACAAAGCTTGATGAGGCGAAGGCGCGTTCTGAAGAATTTGAGCTTAGAGAAAAAGAGTTTAACCTCTTGGCGGATGAAACAACGGTCGAATTGGACCGCGTTATTCGGCAGGTCCGCGCGGCCTTAGGGGAGGACTAACCATGGCGAAAGTTAGTATCAACATTAATGGCCGTAAATATGCGCTAGGCTGTGAGGATGGCGAAGAAGAACGTTTGATGCGCTTGGGCCAAAAACTTGATGACCGCGTTAACAATATGGCGGATCAATTCGGACAGATAGGTGATCTTCGCCTTATGGTCATGGCTGGCATTACAATGCTCGATGAGCTTGATGATATGAATAAGTCAGTCGACGCCGAAGTCGATAAGCGTGTCATCGACCTACGCAAGGAAAGCGCTACAGCGTTGAGAGCGGCGACGCGGTCGGAAACAAAAGCGACAGATAGCCTGCTTAGCGCGGCCGAGCGGATTGAACGTTTGGCGAAGCGTTTATCGGGCGAGCCTGAATAGAAGTTGCGGATAAGGCTTGCGCCCCGCGCTTGAAACGCCCACATAGCGATTGACGGTTACTGCGGGTTTCGTGTTTCGCACTAATCCACCGGACCTTAATTAACTCCTCGGGAGTTGGCTCTGTGCAGATCGTGGTCTGTTTATTTCCGACACCCACTTGAACCTTAGGTTCACGAGGATTTTTAAGCGTCCACGGACCCAGCGGGACCGTCACTTTTATCTGTGCTCAATGATTTTATTAGCCTTCTGGTCCGCCTCATGGCAGATTGGATCTATGGATATAAAAGCCAAAAAGACAAGAGCGCGGATTCAAGCTAAACAAGTCCGCGCGGCGGTTACCGCTCCCGATGGACCCATATCTTTGATAAAGCATTTTCCAGCGGCCGCGTTTCGCGGCAGAGTTATCGGCGGTTATTGGCCGCTGGCTGGTGAGCTGGATATCCGCCCGCTTTTAGAGGCTTGTCATGAGGCCGGACATGGGATGTCTTTACCGACAACGCCGCGTAAGGGCTATCCGTTGACCTTTCGCCATTGGAAACCTAGCCATCTTTTAAAGGCTGGGGCTTATAATACGCGGGAGCCATTCCCTGAACAGCCCGAAGTTCATCCAGCGCTTGTCTTAGTACCGCTTCTGGCTTTTACGCGGTATGGTGAGCGTTTGGGCTATGGCGGCGGATTTTATGACCGAACGCTTGCCTCGCTTAAAGCAAAACAAGATATTTTTGCTTGCGGTGTAGCTTATGCTGGGCAAGAAGCCGCTACGCTGCCAACGGAACACTTTGATTATCGTTTGGACGGCATATTAACAGAGCGCTATTTCAAGGCCTTTTAAATGAGACAGATATAATGAAATTGGCTTTTTTTGGTGACGTTGTGGGCCGCGCAGGCCGCAAAGCTGTGACATCCCATCTTCCTCGATTGCGCCGCGACCTTGGCCTAGATGCTGTTGTTATCAATGCTGAAAATGCAGCGGGCGGCTTTGGCATTACGCGCGCAACAGCAGACGAGCTTTATGAGGCTGGCGCAGATGTTTTAACCCTGGGCAATCACAGTTTTGATAACCCGCAAGGCATAGGGGTTATTGAAAATGAAACTCGTCTTTTACGTCCTTGTAATTACCCGCCCAATACCGTCACAGGTAGAGGCGCGGGGCTTTATGAAATCGGCAATTACCGGCTTTTGGTGATTAATGTCTTGGGCCGTGTCTTTATGGACGCTCTTGATGATCCGTTTCAGGCGGTTGAGCGCGAATTATCGGCCGCGCCTTTGGGCGAAGTGGCCGATGCGGTCATTGTGGATATTCACGCCGAAGCCACCTCAGAGAAACAGGCTATGGGGGTTTTTTGTGACGGGCGCGCCAGTCTTGTCGTGGGCACGCATCAACATGTCCCGACCTCTGATACGCGCATATGGCCGGGCGGGACGGCATATCAAACCGATGCCGGAATGTGCGGTGATTATGACTCTGTGATTGGTATGGATAAAGAAGAACCGCTGAACCGTTTTACAACGCGTATGCGCCAAGGCCGCTTTTCACCCGCTTCAGGCCCGGGCACATTGTCGGGCTTATTTGTTGAAACGGATAATAAAACGGGATTGGCTATTCGCGCCGAACCGATACGCGTAGGCGGTCAGCTCTCTGAGACAATTCCAGCGCTTTAACAGATTGAGAGAGTTGCGTGCGAGGTAACGGCGCGTGTAAATGTATTTTCGTTAAGTTGATTTGCTAATTATCCTGACTCCTCTCAGGTGTTTTTTATCCACAGATTGACCGATTTCTGTGGACGACAAGTCGCCTTATCCACAGATTGAGGCTTACGCCCTTGCGCCTATATAAAGAGTCCGTCTTTTCTCTTTTTTAATCATAAGAGGGAGATCGCGGTGGGCATTCAAGGTACAAATATTGGCGATGTGACGGGGGCGAGCGTTCTCGTAATAGAACAATCTTGCGATAATTCGCAGCTATTGGTCAGCTTATGCCGAAATGGCAGTCAATGGCTCTCGCCTGTTGGCTGGACAGAAAAACAGAAAATAACGCTGCTCGATTGCCGCTCCCAAGGAGGAAAGACGGAAATTGAAATTCCTGCTGAATATGCAAAGAGTTTGGTCACTGGCGACACACTTACGCTGACCTGTTCAGAGCTGGATTTAACGCAAGATATTATTTGGGAAGGGGCAAATCTTTTGACCCAGCCAATCGCGCAGACAAAGCCTGCATCGCCGAGTTTAGCGGGCGGGTTCTTGTCACGGTTTAAGTCATCTAAGGCGCCGGAAATTACAAATACGAAATCGGAAGCCGAACTACGCGCGGAAGAAGCTGATCGCGCCGCCGAAACCTATCGCGAGAAGATGGAATTAGCCGCTCGTGCCAAAGAAGAAGCACAGGCAAAAGCCCTAGAGGCCGCACGTGAAGCAGAAGCTGCGCTTAAAATGGAAGCCGAACGCATTGCAGAAATGGAACGCGCGGCAAAAGCTTTCGAAGAGGCGGAGCGCCTTAAGCAAGACGGTATACGCCGCGTCGAAGAAGAACGCCGCCAAGAAGAAGCGCGCAAAGCTGAAGAAGCCCGCCGCATTGAGGACGCCCGCAAGCGTGAAGAGGCAGCAAGAGTTGAAGCTGAGCGCAAAGCGGCATTAGAGCGTTATGAAGCGGCATTGGATGTTACGCAAAACGAGCAGACCCGCCTTGAAAGCCGTTTGTCACGCCTAAAGACAGATGCAGCCGCGCTTGAAACGCAGAAGTCAGAGCAAGTAGAGATATTATCATCGCTGCAAAATGATTTCCAAATTATTGAAAATAAAGCCGCAGCGGCGAAACAAACGTACAAGAAAACCGCTTCTAAGCTGGATCTTTTAAGTCAGGATTTGAGCGCGTTTAAAGTAAAGTCCGATAGTTTAAATACTGAAACTGAGGATATCCGTAACCGTGTTGCCGTGGCGGATTCAGACTATTTGACCGCTCAAAAAGAAGCAGAAATGGCCATAGCTCGCGCTGAAGAAAAGCGTAAATATCTGGAAAATATACAGGCAGAAAAAGATAGACTTCTTGAAAACGTAAAAACGCTAACTGAAAAATTAGAAACACAGTCGCAGCTTGTCAGCGACACGAGCCTTAAAACACAAAGGCTTCAAGCCAAATATGAAAAGGCGCAAGCTGACTTAACCAACAAGTCAATGGATATTGAAGCCTTAAAAACCGATGCTGAACGTGTATTTGACGCCGTTCAAACGAGCCGTCTTGAGATTGAAGCCACGCAGCAAGCTGTTGAAGATTGCCGTACGCGTCAAGCGGCGCATCAGGATGCGATTAAACATCTAGAAGCGGGTGGTAATCCAGAAAATATGCCTGAATTTGATCCAGAAACGCGGTTTTTTTCGGACAATAACGGGGATGTAAATATTGAATTAGAATTTGACGATGAGGAAGGCGAAGAAAAATCAAAAGGACTTATGGGCCGCGTGCGTCAGAGTTTTGCCCGCAGCAAAGACCCTGAAATTAGTATTGAAGTCGAAGATGTACGTCTTGATGATGTGGCTGACATGGCAGAAGACGTCACCCAAGACGTCGATGATATTCCGACCGAATTTTCAATCCAAGATATGGATGACGCGTCTGACCTCAAGACGCCTGACCTCAAAACGCCTGAACTCAAAACAGAGGGGTTTGTGCGCCGACATAGTAAAAGTCTTTTGGCTATCGGAACTATCTTGGGCGGCGCGGCTATTCTTGGCGGGGGATATCTTGCGACGCAGAAGAACTCAAAGCAGACATTGACGGTGAAATCCTCCTCGCCTGCATCGACGAAAATTGTAAGCGCAGCCAGTGACGTTAAAATACCCGCGATTAAAACGCCTGAAGCGGTTACGGTTGAGCAAATACCTCCTAAGCCTGCTCTTGAGACCAGTGCCGAAAATGTTAAGGTCAAAGTCGTTGAAGCTGTCATCCCTGACATTCCACTTCCCAATCTCACTTTGACGGGCCAGTCATTAGACAATGTTGCGCTCGATGATGTGCCTCTAGATAATGTTCCTGTGAAGATACGCATTGCGGATAAACCGTCTATAAAACCCGTCGAGCCAAAAAAGACGATAAAAGCGAAAGCTCAGAAACCTAAAAACTATCCTGAATTAACAACACGGGTACAAAGGCAGTTGCAAACGCTTGGTTTTTATAATGGCGCTTTAAACGGTCAACAAACGCAGGAGACAAAAGAGGCGATAAAGATGTTCCAAGAGCTTTATTCACTGCCTCCGAGCGGATTAAAATCCGGCAAATTTTTAACAACCCTCAATACTGCTGAAACCCGGCATAAAGAGGCGCAAAAATATGTTGTTGTGACGGAAACTGTTCCAAAAGCTAATGAGACTCTATCAATTGCTGAAACATCAACCACTTCAATATCAATTGATGAAACCCCTCAATATGCTGAAACGTCTTTTTCTGCGCCTGTATTTTATGACACGGTTACATCTGTGCCAACGGAGCCTGTCATAATGGAAAGCTTGCCTTCTGTGCAAAGTTACAGCGCGCCGCAGGTAACAGTTCAAGAAGCGGAAGCCCCGACAATCGCGGCTCCAACTTTGCCGCCAAGCACAAAGTCTATTGACGTTACACAGCAGCCGCCTTCTGAGGTCATCCCGCCTGTTCAAGATGTCATTATTGAAGCCAAAAGACTTAAACCTGCGCGCGCGGAGTATCCGAGGGTGGCAGCCGCGAAGAATTACTTTGTTGATGCACGTATCGTTGTCGCCTTTGATATTGATACGGCAGGAAAAGTTGTGAATTCGCGTATTTTGACAAATGATCATATGGGCCGCTTTAATTCTGCGTTTGAAAGGGCCGCATTAAATGCTGTGAAAAATCAGAAATATTCTCCAAAAACAATCAATGGGACTCCGGTCGCTACAACAGGGCAAACGCAGCGGATAGTTTTTAAGCCCGGATAGAACTCAAGCTCATGTCATCACTCGAAATTGAACTATTTCCGTGCTTATCGGATAATTATGGTCTCTTGATTCATGACCCAGAAAGCGGAGAAACTGCGGCGATAGACACGCCCGAAGCTTCCAAAATAGAAGCTACATGCGAGCAGCGTGGTTGGAGCTTAACCCAAATTTGGAACACGCACCACCATCCCGATCATACGGGCGGGAACCTGTCTCTTAAGAAAACTCACGGCCTAACGATCACTGGGCCGGATCAAATTGCGGGCCGTATCCCGGGGCTTGATAAGGGCGTGTCGGGCGGTGATAGTTTCATGTTTGGCGCGCATAAGGTCGACGTCATATTTACGCCGGGCCATACGGTTGATCACATCATCTATTACGTCGCAGACGCGCATGATGGACAAGGCGCAGCCTTTGTGGGTGATACGATTTTTGTTCTGGGTTGCGGGAGATTATTTGAAGGCAGTCCAGCTGATATGTATGGCTCTATGGCGGCCATTGCGAAGCTGCCAGACAGCACTAATCTTTACTGCGCGCATGAATATACGCTTTCCAACGCACGCTTTGCAGTGACAGTAGAGCCTGAAAATCAGGACCTTTTAAATTATGTGAAACGGGCTAAAGAGATGAGAGAGCAAGGCCTACCAACAGTCCCTACAACTGTGGCGATGGAGAAGAAAACCAACCCGTTCATGCGCGCGAGCACGCCGGAACGATTAGGCGAAATCAGAGCGGCTAAGGATAGTTTTTAAAGTTTAAGCGGCGTCCATGCCAATGTCGAAATTAGGGGCCGAATGCGTCAGCGCGCCAATTGAAATCACATCAATGCCTGTTTCAGCTAGGCCGCGAACGGTATTTAAATTCACGCCGCCTGAGCCTTCGAGAATGGGCCGTCTTCCAGCATAGGCATCTACAATCGCAACCGCCTTACCCAATGTCGCCGCATTCATATTATCAAGCAGGACAACATCTGGGGCATATTTCAAAACTTTTTTGAGTTGCGCCAGCGTGTCAACTTCGACGCTTACGCGGGTCATGTGATCGGCGTTTTTAGAGATGGCTTTCAGGGCTTTATCGACGCCGCCGGCAAGCGCAATATGGTTGTCTTTAATCATGATGGCGGCGGCAAGACCCTCACGATGTGTAAACCCGCCGCCCGCAAGGACAGCCTGTTTTTCAACCGCGCGAAGGCCGGGTGTTGTCTTACGCGTGGCAGCGATACGCACGGGATTTTTATATCCTTTGCAACCTTTTACGGCTTTGACATATTGGGAGGTGAGAGTGGCAACACCAGACATGCGCCCAAGAAAATTTAGCGCGACGCGTTCGGCGGATAAAAGCGCCCGCGTCGGGCCTTCTACAGTGGCAATGATATCGCCCTTTTTGACTTTAGATCCGTCGCCTTTTTTAACGGTGAATTTTACGCGTGGATCGACCATAGCATAGGTCATTTGCGCGGCCTGCATGCCGGCAATTACGCCCGCCTCACGCGCGCGCATCAGTAGCTTGCCTTTGGCGGAGGCGGGCACCAAAAGATTAGCGGTTAAATCCCCGCTATTCCCAAAATCCTCATCAAGGGCGCAACGTACCATGGGTTCTATCACTGTGGGCGGAAGGGGAGGGAGTTTGCTCATATAGGGTCTTTTAAAGGGTTTGGTTCAAAATGATAATATAAAAATAGCAAAGGTTTCGATTTAAGATATTTGTTTTATACGTTGTTCTCAAAGTTGTGATTTGACTTATCATTTACAGAACTTAAAGTTTTTTTAGGAGGACGTTATGACTAAAAAAACTAATTTATACACGATCACAGCCGCATCTATTCTTATATTCGCATTTGCACCAGCAGCTTATGCCAATAATTATGGCGGCATTACTTCCTATAATGGTAGCTCATCTACTTATAATAGTTATTCATCCTCCTCTATTAGAGGGCAGCATTTTAACCCAAATTTCTCTGGTACTGCTGTAAAACCGCGAATATTAAATGGGAGCTCTACCGCGAGTTATTACTATAGAGTGGGTGTTAGCCAATTTGAAAAAGGTAATTTTGAAAAGGCCGAAAGGGCATTTGAAGCCGTTTTAAGAGCCAAAGGTTTGAATAAGCAGGCTCTGTATTATCTCACTCAAATTAGTGAAAAACAGGGTGATGATGCAAAGTTAACGAAATATGCCCAAGCATATGACGATTTAAATAAATAATATTAGAGACTTATTCTATAAGGACTAATCCAACATATCATAGGTAATATAGCTCGACACAGCTTTCGCCTTTGTCTTGGGGAAGTCGTCCCGGAAATGACCGCCGCGGGATTCTTCGCGGGCAAGAGCCGCCGAAGCGATAATGCGTGAGGCGATAAGCGGGTTGGCGCGTCCGACTTGCTCTATGAGACCGTCAATATGCGCAATGAGGCTATTGAGTTTTTTCGCGCTGCGGCGCACCCCGCAATTCATTGTCATGGCGTTACGCAGGGATTGACTGACCTCTGGCCCCATAGAGAGCCAAGGCTGGCTGCGTATGGTGCTGGCGCGGCGCTCTGGCCAATCACGGCCTTTTATATAATCCGCCGCTCGGCCGCCAAAGACGGTGGCCTCTAACAGGGAATTACTGGCAAGGCGGTTGGCCCCGTGAACGCCAACGGCTGAACATTCTCCAATGGCCAAAAGGCTATCAAGATTGCTTTGACCATAGCTATCCGTGGCAATGCCGCCCATATGATAATGCACAGCGGGGGCAATCGGGATAAGCTGCGTTCGTGGATCAATGCCTGCGCCCATACAACTCTCGAAAACGGTCGGGAACTCAGTATCAAAATGCGCGCCAATGGCCTTACGGCAATCCAGATAAGGTTGCCGCCCGGCTTCAATCTCGGCAAATATTGCACGGGCGACATCATCACGAGGCGCAAGCTCGCCTTTTTCATGATAGCGCGGCATGAAGCGAATGCCTTTGGCGTTTGTAAGTACCGCGCCTTCACCGCGCAGGGCCTCAGTGGCGAGCGGGGCAGGGTCGCGGCCAATATCAATGGCGGTTGGGTGAAATTGTACAAATTCCATATCGCGCATTTTCGCGCCAATCACGGCGGCCATCCCAAGGGCGTCACCCCGCGCTGTACGCGGATTTGTCGTCACAGCAAATAAGCCGCCCACGCCGCCTGTCGCCATAACGGTAATGTTGGCTTCAATACCAAGCATTGCCCCTTCATCATTTCGGGCCAGCGCCCCAGCTACCGCGCCGTTAGCATCGGTTAAAAGGCTCTCTGCGCGCCAGCCGATGAGGCCAGTAATATGTTCTGCCTCTTGGGCGCGCTTGACCATGACTTTTATGATTTCCGCCCCCGCCGTATCGCCTTTCACGCGGGCTACGCGCGGCATGGCGTGCGCGGCCTCAAGCGAGAGATAAAGCTCGCCATTTTCATCGCGGTCAAAGGGCACACCCAGCGCGTCTAGATCGCGAACGCGGTCAGGGCCTTCCGTGGCAAGGATGCGGGCAATCTCAGGGTCAACGAGGCCGTCACCTGCGGCAATGGTATCTTTGGCATGGCTTTCTGCGCTATCTTCTGGGGCCAGCGCCGCTGCAATCCCGCCTTGAGCCCATGCCGAAGCTGAGCCAACAGAGGAGCGCCGTGAGGTGAGAATATAAACTTCTCGCGGGGCTAGCTTGAGCGCAAGATAAAGACCCGCAAGACCTGCGCCGACCACAAGGACAGCACCAGCAGGGAGGCGTTTGGTTTCGAGGGCGCCTAGGCGCATAATCTATATCCACAGGTCGGCGAAAAAAGAACGCGATAAGGCCTCGCGTTTTTTTGCGCCTTATGTGAAAATTTTGTCTTTGACAAAAATTGCACTGACTAAATTACCTTCACATCTACTTCGGGAAGGGCAGGATTAAAGTGTCCCTTAACTGCGTCGAACTTCACATTGATCATATCCATAACAGCCTTAAAGGCGCGTTTGCGGGTCGCTTCATCAACTAAGACTTCATTGGTTTCATCGCGTAGGCATTCATAGATATTTTCAAGCGTAATGCGCTTCATATGCGGACATAAATTACAGGGGCGTACGAAATCTGTCTTGGGGTTAGCCATAGCGACATTGTCTGACATGGAACATTCCGTCAACAGGATAACATTCTTTGGCGAATTATCAGAGACATAATCGCTCATGGCTTTGGTCGAGCCTGTGAAATCGGATTCGGCGACAACTTCGGGCGGACATTCAGGGTGAGCCAGAACCACTACGCCGGGATGGGCCTCTCGCATATCACGCACGTCTTGGGCACTGAATCTTGCATGGACTTCACAGCGGCCATGCCAGGCAATGACCTCGACATCGGTTTGTTTGGCCACGTTCTTGGCGAGAAACTCATCAGGCAGCATAATAACTTTATTCACGCCCCATTCGCTTGTGATGTGCTCTACAATGGCAACGGCATTTGATGAGGTACAGCAAATATCGCTCTCGGCTTTAACGTCCGCAGATGTGTTGACATAGGTGACAACAGGAATACCCGGATAGCGCTGTTTAATCAGTTTAATATCATCGCCTGTAATTGAGGAGGCGAGAGAACAGCCTGCACGCATAGAGGGGATAAAGACACGTTTTTCAGGGCAGAGGATTTTGGACGTCTCGGCCATGAAATGCACGCCGCCTTGGATAATGATATCGGCATCGGTTTTGGTCGCTTCAATGGCAAGGCCAAGGCTATCGCCCTTATAATCGCCGATAAGGCCAAAGATATCTGGCGTCATATAATTATGGGCGAGGATTACGGCGTTTTTCTTTTTCTTGAGCGTATTAATGGCGTGGACAAGCGGGGCATAAGCAGGCCATTCAAATTTTGGGATAAAGTCAGAAACCTCATCATAAAGGTGATCCGTGGCCGCTTTCACTTCATCATTATACTCAAGGCCGCCTTTGCTATCTCCTTGGGGCGTCGCAGGGACAGCGCAGACGCCGTTCTCAACCTCAAGAGTTTGGCCAATCCAGCGGCCATTTTCCCAATTGATGAGTTCCTTACCCATATGCGTGCTCCTCCAAGAGATATTCATGCTCTATATAGGGAGAACAGAAGAAAAGCGCCAATGGTTTTAGCGCTTATGATAGATATGCATATAACTAGGATTTTAATGTATACTGTCAGCGCGAGACGCTTGCTCACGAATAATCTCAAGAAGGTTTTGTACACTATCAACATAAATCAGATCTCTATTTTCATTGAGATAGTCTAAAAGGGCTTTGTGGTCTTCGTGACTAACGGATAAATGGTCGCCGCCTATGCCATGAAATGTAATGGTGCCGAGCGTAGATTGAGAAATTAAACGATCAACATATGCAATCATACTGTTGGCGCTTGTTTCATTTACAGCCAGAGAGGGGATACGCATTAAATCAAATTTTTCTTTCAGCAGGCCTTGCGGATCATCATTAACTGTTCTTGCGCCAGAAACCAATGACCGAATGGAGTCTGTATAATCGACACCTCCAGCCAAGAAATCCCCACAAGTATAGGCGTAGCTTCTCTCAGTTAAGCCATCAAGACGGTTTAGAGCTTTATTCACAGCCTTGATTTCAGCCGCGATACGGTCAAGAGAATATAAATCAAGATCCTTGTCTTTCGTGACCCATTCACGCCCCGACAGAGAAGCCTGACATGGGTGTGAAACCGTATGATTGCCTAACTCATGCCCTGACTTTGCGGCTCTACGCCATATTTCGAGATGATCGGAATAGCCGGGCGTATCGAGGGTAAGATAAAATGTCGCTTTGAATTCATGTGCCTTTAGCGCAGGTAGGGCATTATTAATTTGACTGATAAGGCTATCATCATATGTCAAAGCAATCGCTGCCTTTGCGCCCCCAGGCCATGATTGAGGTAAAGGTTCAGATTGCATTTTATCCATGCCCGTCATTTTGGTGCAAGCCGAAATGAAAAGCGTAAAGATAAATCCTAGATGTATAATTCGCATGTTTATACTCATTTGACTTCGTATAGATCTGTAAATTTTGTCAAAAATAATTCTTCGGCTTCTTTGACAGCCAGAGGCTTAATTTTTAATGTTAGTTTTTTTGGCGGGGCGATGAAGAACTTATCCGCTTCGACGGGACCAAAGCCTGCGATTTGGGTGGCTTCGAACCACGCACAATAAAGATCGCATTGTTTGATTTTCTTCTTAAGGCTTGCGGGCATTTTGGCTGGCAGGCCAAAGCGTAAGTGTATGGCTTCTTCGAGGCGGGTTTCGAACGCTTTGTAATCAATGCCAAGCGCGGTTTTAAATGGGCTAATCATATCGCCAATCACATATTCCGCCGCGTCATGCAGTAGCGCAGTCAGGCGTTCAGCATTTGTGGACTTTGGATTGAGCGTGGTGAAGAGGTTTTCAACAACAACGCTATGCTCGGCCACGCTAAAGGCATGATCGCCAGAGGTCTGCCCGTTCCAGCGAGCCACACGGGCAAGGCCGCGCGCAATATCTGTGATTTCTACATCTAAAGGTGAGGGGTCGAGCAGGTCGAGCCGGCGTCCAGATAACATGCGCTGCCAAGCGCGGGGAGGGCGGGATGATTTTCGCATTACACCTCCGAGACGGCGAGCATAACATCAATTAAGACCGCAATTTCAGGATCGAATTTTTTCCACTTAAAGATACGGGCGCGGCCATTGCGTGGATAGACCTTATAGCCATTAAGGTGATATTGAATTTCGCCAATGCTTTTCCAGCCTTTGCGGAAACTCGTCTCGCCTTGCACGGCAAAAGCTTTATTCGTGATATAAAGTTCGGCTTTTTTGAGCTTTTGATACCCGTGCAAAACTTCTCCTCTGACGGGACGATAATCAAGGCTATAGGGTTCAAGTACGGGAAGGCTGACCAAGCCGCTCTCATCTGTCACGACATCGATGTTGAGCTTAGCACGGGCTTTGGCGAGGCGGCGGTTCATCCACCATTGGCGGATCCAGCGGATCATGAATTACGCGACCCTGCGCACAAAGATCGCGCCCGCCGAATAGCCTGCGCCGAAGGAACAGATCAGGCCCGTATCGCCATTTTTAAAATCATCACTATGCTTGTGAAATGCGATGATAGAGCCTGCCGAACTTGTATTGGCGTATTCATCCAAAACGACTGGGGCCTTTTCAAGCTCGACATCTTTGCCGAGAACTTTCTTGGCGATTAAGTGGTTCATGGAGAGATTGGCTTGATGCAGCCACATGCGCTTAAGCTCATGCGGGTCGAGGCCGTTGACCTCGCATTCAGTTGAAATCATTTTTGCGACCATCGGCACGACCTCTTTAAAGACGCTGCGCCCATTTTGAACAAAGAGCTTATCGGTCAGACCTTTGCGGCCACGCGGGCTGTCCATGCCGTCATCTTCGGGCGCGCAGTGATTAAGAAAGCCAAAATTATTGCGGATATTATTTGAAAACTGCGTGACAAGTTTGGAGCCAATAATTTCCCAATGCTCAGTCGGCGCGATGTCATTGCTCTCAACCAAAAGTGCTGTCGCGACATCACCAAAAATAAAATGCGCGTCACGGTCTTTAAAGTTTAAATGCGCCGTACAGATTTCGGGGTTTACCACCAAAACGGATTTCGCTTGGCCGCCCACGATAAGCCCGCGCGCGGTCTCAAGGCCAAAGGTGGCGGAGGAACAGGCCACATTCATATCAAAGGCAAATCCCGATGTGCCCAAAATTGATTGCACTTCAACGGCAATGGCGGGATAGCCGCGTTGCAGATTTGAACAAGCGACAATGACCGCGCCGACATCTTCAGGCTTGCGTCCTGCGGTTTCTAGCGCTTGCCGCGCGGCATTGGCCGCGATTTCAGCAAGGATGCTGGGTTCAGTGTCAGGACGGGCGGGAATGCGCGGGGCCATGATATTGGGGTCTAGGATAGGCGCTTTGGAAATAACGTAGCGGGCTTTCACGCCAGAGGCTTTTTCAATAAAGGCGGCATCGGAATAGGTCAGCGCGTCTTTGGTGCCCGCTTCTATTTCAGCGGCATTTTCTGCGTTCCACTTATCGGCATAGGCGTTGTAACTCTCGACTAATTCTTCATTTGAGATAGAGTCGGTAGGTGTCCAAAGACCTGTTGAGCTAATAACGGCTTTCACATGTTTCCCCTGCGGTATTTTTATGAAACGCCTTCTTAGCGCTGTGATGCTGGTTTCGCTAGGTTTAATTACCCAAGCTTTTTACACGCATCATAAGCATGACAGCCCGTGCTATGATCATTAATCATGCCGACGGCTTGCATGAAGGCATAGAGAATAACAGGGCCAACAAATTTGAATCCGCGCTTTTTTAAGTCTTTGGACATGGCAATGGAGGCAGGACTATCGACGGGGGCGTCTTTGAAATCTTTCCATGCGTTTTGCACCGGGGTGCCATCAACAAAGCTCCAAAGGTGATCAGAGAAATCAATCCCGTCTTCATCACGCATTTTGACAAAAATTTGCGCATTGGTGATGGCCGCATTGACCTTCAATTTCGAGCGTATAATGCCCGCATTGGATAAAAGGCGCTCTCTATCTTTGTCAGTGTAAGTCGCGACGATATCGGGATCAAAGCCGTCATAGGCGCGTAGCATTTCTTCGCGTTTACGCAGGATTGTAATCCACGCCAATCCCGCTTGCTGGCCATCTTGAATGAGTTTGGAGAATAGCGCTTTACTATCCTTTATTGGGCGCCCCCATTCTGTATCATGATAATGCGTATAGAGCGGATCAGTAGGGGGTACCCAGCCGCAGCGCGGTAGGTCAGGAATTACGTCATAAGTCATTTTTTTAATTCCTTTTCTACCACCTCTTCATAGCGCGATTGACCCCAGCTATGGTCGCCCGTTATCCACTCCCAATCAAGCTCGAAAGCAAGGCGGTTATCTTCCATCTTTGAAAATACGGCTTTGGCTTTTCCCGCTTTAAGCTGCTTATCTGTGGTGAGGCAGTGATAGAGTAAATTGCCCGCGCCATCCTCATCGAATGTGCCAATGATATGGCCTTCGCGCACATCGCCGCCAAAGTAATCGGCATAAAAGACCATGCCGTCTTGCCAGAAATGGAAACGTGTTTTGCCGCTTACCACGCCATTATCGGAGTTCTCCACGGGAACAAAGACACGGTTATCGAGGGAGAACTTTTGAAGCGATTGGCTCACAAATGTTTTTCCATACCAATATTGGCACGTTGGTAAACAGGGTGCGGGCCTTCGTGATTTACGCTCCAGCCATTTCGCGCATAGAGGCGTAGCGCAGCTTCGTTGCGTGTATTTGAAAGAAGAAAGAGATAATTAAGGCCCAGCGCGTCTTTGGCGTAGGTCTCTATTGCGGTCATGAGATGTTGCCCAATACCGCGCCCTTGAAATTTAGGATCAACGGCCATTTTCGTTAGCTCATAACGTCCATCGTCATGTTTCTTAAGCGCGCAAGCGCCCGCGACTTCACCGTCAATATGCGCCGAGAAGACATGATTGCCATTTTGCGTATATATCTCTGGGTGGGCGACCATTAATTTGTCGCTCTCTTCCAGATGATGCATGTCCTCAATCCACGCCGCGTTGAGCGCTGCGAAACGGGGCAGGGAAGTAGGGTCGTTACGTTTTATGTCCATCGATAGAGTCCATGATCATGACAGGCGCGTCGTTGATCGTCGGTTTTAACTCCGCCGCTTTCAAACGGTCAAGCCTGATGAGGCCCATGCCAAGCTTTTTATGGACATGATAAACTTCGCCAATCACGCGTTCCCCCGCCATGATTTTATCACCCTTCGCCGCGTTTCCTTCAATAATAAGGCCGCGCATACGTTTTTTCACGGTGGTCATTCGCTTCATGCGCGAGACAACTTCTTGGCCGACAAAACATCCCTTTTTGAAATCGACACCGTTCATGAGGTCCATATTGGAATCAGCTGGAAAGGTGGTGACGGTTTCAAAATCGAGCGCGCTATCGGTAACACCGAGGCTCAGGCGGTGCGCATCATAATCACCGTCCCCATCTAAAAAATCTTGGCTAATAAGCCTTCGCCCGAGCGAGCTATGGCGAGGGTCAGCATGACCTTCATCCCCTTGGCCATCCCAAATAGCGTAGACATTGAGGCTCTCTGTTTCGTCCTTAATCTCAATCGGCGCGCGGAGTTTATACATGCGCAGGCGCTCAAAGAGGTCTTCGGCAAATTTTGTCGGCGTTTCAATCAGAAGGTCATGACCGTCTTTTGTCACAAAAAAATCGGCGATTATTTTACCTTGCGGCGTCAAAAGGGCGGTGAAGGTGATGGCCTCTTTCAAGCTATTGGTAATAAGTCCGTCCAGCCATGCGTCCACGCCCTCACCAGAAAGGCGAAAAACGGATCGATTAAGCCGCGCGACGGGCATTAGTTCTTAAGACCCAAAACATCTTTCATATCATATAGCCCTTTGGGTTTATCAGCGGCCCAAAGCGCGGCTGCCACCGCTCCTTTTGCAAAGACCGAGCGATCAAAGGCGTCATGAGAAAGGGTAATCATTTCAAGCTCGCTGGCGATGCGCACTTCATGCGCGCCAATCACGCCGCCACCCCGTAAGGCAGCAAAGCCGATTTGGCCTTCGCGGCGCGGCGGAGTCACGCCTTTACGTGAGAGGACTTGTGTCTCTTTTAAGGACACACCGCGC
Source organism: uncultured Hellea sp. (assembly GCA_938007935.1). Lineage (GTDB taxonomy): Bacteria > Pseudomonadota > Alphaproteobacteria > Caulobacterales > Maricaulaceae > Hellea. The sequence continues at coordinate 26,686 of CALLMD010000003.1, read as the reverse complement.
CCTTTGGCGGCGGCCTGACCAAGCATAAGGGCCGTACCGCTGGGGGCGTCCACTTTGTGTTTGTGGTGCATTTCTAAGACTTCAATATCCCAGCCCGTGCGAAGCTTCGCGGTTGCGAGTTCTATTAAGGCTTCGAGCATATTCACGCCAAAGGAGAAATTTCCAGACTTTAAAAGCGTGATGTTATTGGCCGCCGTGAGCAGCGCTTTTTCTTCAGCCTCATTATATCCCGTTGTACCTGTGACCAGCGTATGGCAGCGCGTATCATGCATGGCCAGCGCTGCGTCAATCGCTGCCTTTGGGGAGGAGAAATCTATAAGGACGTCACAGCTCTTAAGCCCTGCTTTAATGTCTGAGGTAAGTTTCACGCCACAGGCATGAAGTCCAGCAACGCCGCCAGCATCTTCTCCGATATGAGGCGAATTTGGCGCAGTCATCGCCACAGCTAAAGTCGCGCGCGGCTCTTCGCCTAAGGCGCGAAGTATAGCCCCGCCCATACGGCCATCAGCCCCCAAAACACCAATATGTAAGTCTGTACTCATAGCGGAAGATGTAACGCCGACTTAATTGCGGCGCAATTTAATAATAGGCTATTTCGTTATTGGATTATTTATCCGTCCCATAAATAATATCGCGCCAGTTTCATTATGACGAATAAGAAATAGAAAAGGGTGGTCAGCTTTGAATTCTACCTTTTTAGGCTTTTTACGTGGTGCACCAACGGTAATGATTTCATCAATTGTTGTCACGGCGGCAGCCTCAGTCCCTTTTTCATCGACTTTTAAAACCGTTTTGTGAATGACTTCACCTAACTTTGTTGAATATCGATCTGGTTGTTTAGTAGGGTCAATTCGGCCCGAAAAGTCAGCATTATTAGAGAATGCGAGGGGCATTCCCATTTTATCTAAATCTTCTTTAAGTTTGTAATCATCTTTGAGGTCGATTTTTGGAAGTGTAAGCTCAACTTCATATCTAGTCTTTTGCGTGAAGCTCTTAAGCAAACCCTCAAGAAATTTTGGCGACAGCTTGGCTTCCAGTTTAGGAAGACCATTTTCCTTATCAGGCAAAATTGCAATCAGAGACATGGTACCTGCTTGATAAGGAAGTATGATTGCGGAATGGCCTCTGCGCTTGGTATAAAGCAATTTTCCCGTGCGGTGCATCAGGGGTGTTTTTATATTGCCAGTTGGCGACGTAAAATTTTCTGACTTTGTATTTGCTGCTGAAAAAGGACGCGCCCATCCCGCCTTTAAATAGGCTGTGTTGACCATGACATTGCGGATCTTATGCGTATCTTTTGAGTATTTAAGTGTTTTCGGAATGAGGCCGCGTGTTCTGATCTTAACCCAATCATTGATAATCTCTATTGCTTGCTTGGGTTTGGCCTTAAAATTGGCGCGGGTTTCCTCTGCTTTGTAAGCCGCCTTAGTCAGCGTGAGGTAGTCTGGTTCTAAAACCGTGTCCTGATTGACAAAGAGCGCATTCGCCATTTGAAACAGCTGACCTTCAGTGTCATTTTCTACCGCATTTGTCAGTTTTCCTATGGCAGGGTGTAGCTGATCTTCGGCTAAGGTATAACGCAGTACGGACGCCATTTCCTTGGCTGTCTCGCCCTTCGCGCCAGCATAAGCCAAGCCAAAGGCCGTTGAAATGGAGAGCGGAGAAATGAAGATATTTTCCCCGTCTTTGTCGGGGTTTTCGCGTAATTGTTGATAGAGATCGAAAGCAAATTCCGTGTGACCTTGTGTCAGGATATTTAAGCTCATGGTGTCATCAAGAGGTTTTGAGTTTGTAGGCGTTTCTAAAGACGTTGACGGTTGAGGTGGACTGGCACAGGCTGCAAGAATGGAAGCTGAGGCCAAGAGTTGAATTAGCAATTTCATTCTTATACTCTAGGGTGTCATAATTTTTCCGCAATTAGGAAATAGAAGATGATATGCGTTCAATCTTTATAGCTCTATTTTATCTTCCTGCGGTTTATGTGCCAGGTCACGCGCAAGCAGATGAAGCCTTGGTGGAGGCGGCTAAGGATCGATTAAAGGTCTTTGTGCGCTATGATCCCGCCTATGTGGGATTAAAATATCCGGGCGGGGATGTGCCGCGCAATACGGGTGTTTGCACGGATGTGATTATTCGCAGTTACCGCGCCGCTTATGACTTTGATTTTCAAAAAGCCGTACATGAAAATATGACTGCGAACTTTAGCGCCTATCCAAAAGATTGGGGATTAAAACGCCCAGATAAAAATATTGATCATCGCCGCGTTCCTAATCTGGAAACCTATCTTACGCGGCAAGGCATGGCGCTGCCTATCTCGAAAAAGGCCTCGGATTATAGTCCGGGCAATATTGTGACATGGCGCCTTGGCGGACGTTTGCCTCATATCGGTATTGTTTCTGATAAAGTCAGCCGCAAGGGAACGCCGCTCATTATTCACAATATTGGGGCAGGGCCCAAGCAAGAGGATATCTTGTTCGACTATCCCATTCACGGGCATTTCCGCTTTATTCCAGAGGGCTCTAATTAAATCTGCTTTCAGATAACTCGCTCATCCAACCTAAATATGAGAGGCCTTAAACGCCCAAATAAGCCGCCCAGTTTAAGACGTTTTGTTAAAGTAGCCACCGTTCGTAGAGGCAATCAAGCTGCTTGATTATAAATGTTTCTCTCGATACAAAAGAGTGTGAAAGGTAATCCAAAATCCCAAAAAAATGATGATTATCGAGAAATAGATTCACTTTTGATAAACTGGAGAAATCGTAAAAATTCGATTGTGATGTGGATAATTTGCCTACCAGTCGTGTTAGCTGTGGCAGTTATAATCTGGGCGTCGATTATAATCTCATTGGAGCAACTGTTCGCTTAGCCCGAATGTGGAACCAATGTGAGTAATGCCTATCGAGTATATAGTTTTTTTGTAGTTTTTGTCGCCTATTTACTTTTGTCAGCTTGTAGCATGTCTGCAGGTACATATGACTTAGAACCAACTGTATTGCTTGAGTTTTCTACTGATAAAAAAGCTTACAATGAAATTCGAACAAAATTTGAGACATTTTCAAAAGACCAGAATTTAAAATTTAAAATTTCAGATAGAGACACCGTTTTTAAGAGACCAAACAGTTTTTACTATTTAGCTAAAAATAAGAATGTAATGGTACATTCCTCTGTAGGCCTGAATGAGAACTTTATAATTGTGGTAAAGAGCTCTAGAGTACCTACTAGGCGCTTTTCTAATGAGGAAACTAAAAAATTCGTGTCCGAGTTTTTAAATTACTTTAAGTCAATTGAAACCGTAAAATTAATTGAAATTGAATTCAAACAACACTCAAACTAGACTTATAGAGCGTTGATATAACGTTCAATATGCACTCTTAACTTGAGATACGCCTTTAGGTTTGTGGGTTTTGGGAGCTTAACTGAACGACTTAAACTCGCTCAAAAATAAGCCGCTAGGCTTAGGGAAATGAATGCTGGAAGCAGGAGTCGCTTTAGAGAGATAGCGCCATATAGCGCGAGCAGCCCATAGGGTTGTCATAATAGCGCTCTATATCTTTGAAGCCTAGATCTTCGTAAATCTTATTGGCGTTTTTGAGACCCGGATCCGTATCGAGATACATTTGAGTATAACCTTGGGCGCGCGAGAAATTTATTGCCGCTACAGTCAGCTTTAGGCCCAATTGGTGACCGCGGCCAGCAGGGCGGCAATAAAGGCGTTTGAGTTCGCAAATGCCGGGCTTGTGGTTTTTTACGCCGCAAGCCGCTACGGGCTGATCGCCGAGTTTGGCCAACCATAGAGCTTCATAGGCCTGCGGAAAGGTCGCAAATTCGGTCTCTGTGCCTTGAAAGCCGAGCGACTCGCCGAGATAATCTTCGATGAAGCTCATATATTCGAGGAAGATGTCTTTGACAGCGGCGATATCCGCCTCAGATTTTGCTTGAATGAGTGTGATGCTTTGCGGGCTCATAGCGCGCACTTATCATTCTAAAAGGAGGCGGTAAAGCTTAGGCGCCTGCCGCTAGCTCTAACCGTTCAAGTAAAGCTGCGTTCACGCGGCCTGTTTCGGGCATGCCATTGGCTTGTTCAAAGCTAATAATCGCCGCGCGTGTCCGTGGGCCCATAGAGCCGTCCGCGCCGCCAATGTCATAGCCTAGGTCTGTTAGAAGCGTTTGGACGTCTTTGATTTGGGTGACTTGCTCTGTATTGTCCGTACTTGGTTTGGCCCAAGCAACATTTCTAAAAATGCCATTGGCCATTTCATCTATTTTAACTGGCTTGAAGCCGTCAATTCTAGCTTGCGCAGCGGCAAGGTCAGCGGGCGGCATAGAATCTGTGAGGACATCGACGCGCTGTTTCGCAAATTGATCCCCTTGTGTGGCGGCTATAGAGTACCAAACAAAGGCATCTGTCATGCTCTTAGGCAAGCCTTGTCCGCTCTCAAACAGAACACCGAGGTTAAATTGCGAGTCTACAACGCCGCGTTCAGCTGCTTTCTCAAACCATTTTGCCGCTGTGGGAAGCTCAGCGCTTACACCGCCGCGGCCTTCCGCGTAATAAAGCGCAAGGTCATGCATGGCGATGCGGTTGCCATTGCGGGCCGCACGTTCCGTAAGCTGTCTCGCCATATTCGAATCTTGTGCCACGCCTTCACCGACTTCATATAATTTAGCAAGGCGATATTGCGCTGCAGGCTGGTTTTGATTGGCCGCTTTACGAATAAGGTCAACGCCCTCATTTGTGCGGCCTTGTTCAAGATAAGAGAGGCCAAGCTGGAACTGGGCGACAGCGTCGCCTGCGCCCGCAGCAGAATTTAAGGTACTTGCAGCTTCGCCTGTGACTGGCGTGATTTTGTTGTCCGCATATTCTCCGATGGGTTCAACAACGACTGGCGCAGGTTCAATGGTTTCAGTTGCAGGTGTTTTTTCAGTAAATTGCGGCGGACCAATGTCGGAATTGTCACCGAGAAAGGCTTTCGCGCCCAAAAGCCCGACGACGGCAACGCCAGTCGCCAGTGCCGCTACACGCAGGTTACGGCCTGAAAGTTTGGGCGGTTTAAAGGATGTTGTTTTTGTTTCATCGCCCCCAATACGGACATTCGCCATCGTATCATCCTGCTCTGCATAGGCTGGATTTTCATAAGGAAGTGACGCAAAATCTGTCGGCCCATCGGTGTGTTGCGGCTGAACAATAGGGGGCTGGATTGGCGCAAGGGGCTGCGGGGGCGGTGTAAATTGCGCTTGAGCTGCGTTTTGTTCGCCCGCGCGCCTGAATTGCCGTGGATCAAATTCTTGAGGAATGTGATTGTCTTGGGCGGGTAAAGGTTGCGTGTCCAAGCTTTGTGTGGCTTGCGCGGCAGAATAAGGGTTTGGCGGTATGGCGGCCGTGGATTGAGCCGCTTGCGGAATTGGCGTGAAGGCATCGACTATTTGCGGGGCAGGCTTTGTCTCCACGACACTGAGCTGCGGCGGTGTTGGCGCAGCTTCTGGAACGAGCACAGGCGGCTGGACAGGGGGCGCAAAACTCTGGCTGCTAATATCGGCAATACTATTTTCAAGCTCTTCCAAACGGTTGGTGAGGCTAAAGATTGTGTGCTCTAATCTACGTGTCTCTGTTGCGCCGCTAACATTTTGAGATAGGGTTTCGATCTGATTTTCAACTTGAGACTTATAGTGTTCGAATTCTGTCTGAGTTTGCAGGGCAATTTCAGAGATTTTCTCACGTATTGATAGCTGATTGGCTTCACCTCGGCGCTGAATTTCATCTGAAAGTTCGACAATTTTATCACCAATCTGACCAAAGGCCTTGGCTGTATCTTGCTCGATGATTTCAATTTTTTGTTCTGTGTCCGATTTGAGCGCGTCAATGGCTGTTTTCCGGGCTGTCTCTTCTTGGGCGATACGGGCGTCAACCGCCGTTGCCATTGAGGCGAGGTGACGGTTTATCTTCGTAATAGCTTGGGCTTGGGCCGCCTCGGCTTGGGTGACTCTCTGATCGGCTCGGCTAAGGGCTGACTGTAAATTATCAATAGATGGATTGGCGAGCGCGGTTTTAAGCTCTGAATTGACGGAACTTTGTGTCTTTTCAACCATCTCGGTTAGGCGGGTTGAAAGCTGATTAACTTTACGGGTTAAAGCTGCCTTGTCTGTAGAACTTTTCTGGCGCGTGCGTTTATCCAGCGCTGTAACAGCGCTTTCCAGGGCTTTGACACTTTTTTTGGTCAGCGTATCGTTACGCTTCATGCGCGTTTGTAGACTTTGTATCGCGCTATGGAGCTCTTTGAGTGATTTTGGCGCTGTTTTTGACGTGCTCGATACAGACGACGTGGGCTTTTTTGCCTGAGCTTGGACTGATTTTAAAGCGGTCTTTGGTTTTGTGGTAGCTTTTTTTGTTTTTGTAGAGTCGGCTTTTGCCTGGCGTTTTGGCGTGGATTTACTCATTTTCCCCGAAACCCTCTCTAAAGACACATAACCAAGCGCGTTTATTACGCGCGAACACTTATGACCCGTTCTGCGTATATGTGGTTAACGGGCCGTTAAGACGTTAACTATTTCCTCATTATAACTGTAGATTTATAAAAAATTGGCTCAATAAGACTTGACGTTAACGTTAACGTTAATTAAGCGATGATTATGCAGAAAATTTCATCGCAAAATGAACAAGATTCCCAATGGGGTATACGTGACTTTGCCAAAATGTTCGATGTTACACCGCGCACAATCAGATTTTACGAAGATAAGGGTCTTTTGACCCCTTCGCGGGATGCGGGCGCCCGTATATTTGGCCATAAAGACTTTTTGCGATTTGAAAAGATTATGCGGGGGAAACGCCTCGGATTTTCATTGGATGATATTAAAGAAGTTTTAGATGTCACAGATGGCTACGTCACAGACCGTGTTGAGCTTTTACGACGTCAAAAGAACTTTCGTCACGTCATTGCGTCCCTCAAGCGGCGCCGCGAAGATATAGCAAGCCTAACCAAAGATATGATGGAGATATGTGAGGTCATTGACGCGCATGTCGAAAACGCCCCTGACGCCGATGGTGTTTTTGATCTTGCCGGGGCTTACGAGGCTAAATTTTCTCAAACTGCATTCATAGAAGATATGGACGATGAATTTAGACCGCCCGCTTTTGGCAATAAAGCCATGGCGAACCCTTAATATGATCGTGATTAATAAAGGACGATACCATGCCAATTTATAACCCACCCCTGCGTGATATTAAATTTGTGATGCAAGAGATGCTCAATGTCGGGCAGCTTACGGAATATGAAAAATTTGCCGAGGCCGATACTGATACACTCGATGCCATTTTAGAAGAGAGCGGTAAATTTGCCTCTGAAGTTCTTACGCCTCTAAATGCTGTCGGTGATCATGAAGGCTGCACACGCCATGACGACGGATCTGTCACGACCCCGACTGGGTTTAAAGAAGCCTATCAACAAGTTGTTGCTAATGGCATGATGGGATTGTCTGAGTCCCCAGAATATGGCGGGATGGGCATGCCGAGTATTTGGAGTACGGCCACTGGCGAAATGCAGTCATCAGCTAATATGGCCTTTGCCATGTATCCAGGCCTCACAGGAAGTGCAGCCAAGGCTATTCGTATTGGCGGAAGCCCCGAGCAAAAGAACACATATTTGCCGAAAATGATCTCCGGTGATTGGACTGGTACGATGAACCTAACCGAGCCACATTGTGGCACAGATTTAGGGCTTTTAAAGACGAAAGCGGTTCCTAACGCTGATGGGTCTTATAAAATTACGGGACAGAAAATATTTATCTCGGCGGGTGAGCACGGAATGTCCGAGAATATTATCCATTTGGTTCTCGCGCGCATTGAAGGCGCGCCTGAGGGCGTTAAAGGGATTTCACTCTTTATTGTGCCCAAGTTTAAGTTGGACGCAGACGAAAACCCAGCAGAGCGCAATGGAGTATCATGCGGCTCTATTGAAGAGAAAATGGGCATTCACGGAAATTGTACCTGTGTGATGAATTATGACGAAGCTGAAGGCTATCTGATCGGTGAGGAAAATAAGGGTCTTCGCGTGATGTTCGTGATGATGAACGAGGCCCGTATGGGCGTTGGCATGCAAGGCCTTTCGCAATCCGAGGTCGCTTATCAAAATGCCGTTATTTACGCGACAGAACGTTTGCAAGGCCGGAGTTTGACAGGGCCTAAAAATGAAAATGGACCTGCGGACCCGCTAATTGTTCACCCTGATGTGCGCCGTATGCTTATGGAAACAAAAGCCTTTAACGAAGGGGCGCGAGCTCTAATTTACTGGGCAACGTTACTTGAGGATTTAGAGACTGTTCACCCGGACGAAAAATTCCGCGAAAAGGCCGATGATTATCTTGGCCTGCTAACCCCCGTGATTAAAGGTTACCTGACCGATAAAGCCATGACGACAACAATTGATTGTCAGCAAATCTTTGGCGGTCACGGCTTTATCGAAGAATGGGGTATGAGCCAATTTGTCCGCGATACGCGTATCGCGCTTATCTATGAGGGAGCCAATGGTATTCAGGCGCTCGACCTCGTCGGCCGTAAGCTTGCCCGCAAAGGGGGCCGTGCTTTGATGACCCTTAATGCAGAAATCGATACGTTCCTCGGAGAAAATTCCGATAATGAAAACCTCTCAGAATTTATCGATGGCCTAAAGGACGCAAAACAAAAACTGACTGAGGCGACGATGTGGCTTATGCAAAATGGGATGACCAACCCTGATAATGCGGGCGCGGGCAGCGTTGATTATATGCATATGATGGGTCTGACGACGCTCGCTTATATGTGGGCCAAGATGGCGCTTGTCGCGCAAGCTGCCATTGATGGTGGGTCGAATGATGAGTTCTATACGAATAAGATCATTACAGGCCGTTATTTCGTGTTGCGCATGCTGCCAATGATGGACGCGCATTTGGCTAAAATAAAAACAGGCGCTGAGCCGCTAATGGCGCTCGAAGCTGCAGCATTTTAATTAAATAAACTATAGTCTGGCCAGCACTTGTCTGGCCGCATTGATTTGGAGGGTCCAATGGCCGCAATAGATTTTAAGAACCCTGATTGGTATGATGAGGAAGATATCAATATTTTCCGCGAAGCTGTTTATGGCTTTTATGAGCGCGAGATGGCGCCGCATTCGGAGAGCTTCCGTAAAAACAAAGTCGTTGACCGGAAATACTGGAATATGGCCGGCGAAATGGGTTTGCTTAACTGCGCGATCCCCGAAGAATATGGCGGCGGCGGCGGTGATTATCGTCATGAAATGATTATCATGGAAGAGCTCGTCAAAGCCAAAGTTGACGGTTTTGGACTCTCGCTGCATAATGCGATTGTTGCGCCTTATATCCTGCATTACGGCACAGAAGAGCAGAAGAAAAAATGGCTGCCGAAAATGGCGAGCGGTGAGCTTGTCGGCGCGATTGCCATGTCAGAGCCCGGAACGGGGTCTGATCTACAAAGCGTGAAAACCAATGCCAAAAAAGACGGCAATGGCTGGATCATTAATGGTTCCAAAACTTTCATTACAAATGGCGGGACGGCTAACTTGATTATTGTTGTCGCTGATACGGGCGGCGAGGGTAAGCATTCTAAATCTCTCTTTGTTGTCGAAACTGATGATCTGGAAGGGTTCCGCCGCGGACGTATTCTTGATAAGGTCGGGATGGACGCGCAAGATACCGCCGAGCTGTTCTTTGATGATATGAAAGTTCCTGCTGACGCGCTCCTAGGTGAAGATACAGGGATGGGCTTTATCCAGCTTATGAGCGAGCTCCCGCAAGAGCGTCTGAACATTGCCGTTCAATCCGTCGCGCAAATGGAAGCCGCGCTGGAAACCACCATTGAATATGTCAAAGAGCGCAAAGCCTTTGGCAAACGTATTCTCGATTTTCAAAACACACAATTTGAGCTCGCAGAATGTAAAACGCTCGTCACAATCGCCAAGACATTTGTCTATGATTGCGCGGAGAAACATTTGCGCGGTGAGCTCGACACGGTCACTGCCTCAATGGCGAAATATTGGACGACGGATAAAGAATGCGAAATCATTGACCGCTGCCTACAGCTTCATGGCGGCTATGGCTTCATGAATGAATATCCGATTGCCCGCATGTACCGTGATAGCCGGGTGCAGCGCATCTATGGCGGCACAAATGAGATCATGAAACTTCTCATTGCGCGTTCGCTTTAAGACATTCGAATTAGTTAAATAAAATATTCAAGGAGCCCATTATGGCAGATGCATATATTTTTGACGCGGTGAGATCGCCGCGCGGTAAAGGTAAAAAAAGCGGGGCTCTGCATGAGATAACGGCGCTCTCTTTGCTCACGCAACAGCTCGAAGCCGTTCGCGATCGTAATGATCTGGATACAAGTAAAGTCGATGACATCATCATGGGCTGTGTCTCGCCGGTTGCAGGCCAAGGCGCGGATATTGCGCGTACCGCCGCCATTACAGCCAATTACGATCAAGGCGCGGCGGGCGTGACCATCAACCGCTTCTGTGCCTCAGGGTTAGAAGCGGTCAATATGGCGGCGTCCAAAGTCATGGCGGGTATGGCCGATATGACCATTGGCGGCGGCATTGAGCATATGTCGCGCGTGCCGATGGGCAGTGATGGCGGCGCGATGGGCGTTGATCCGGCCATTGCCTTTGATCACCAAGTTGTGCCGCAAGGTATTTCTGCTGACCTCATTGCGACGAAATATGGCTTTAGCCGTGATGATTGTGATGCCTATGCGGTGGAAAGCCAGAAGCGCGCGAAAAAAGCCTGGGATGAAGGCCGTTTTAAAAAATCAATCGTGCCCGTCAAAGACCAGCTTGGCGTGACGATATTGGCCCATGATGAACATATGCGGCCCAATACAGATATGCAGTCTCTCGGTTCGTTAAATCCTGCCTTTGAAGCGCTCGGTAAAGTTATGCCAGGCATGGATTATGTGGCGCTGCAGAAATACCCAGAGCTTGAAGAGATTAAGCACGTGCATCATGCGGGTAATAGTTCTGGCATTGTGGACGGCGCAGCGGCTGTTCTTATCGGGACAAAAGAAATGGGCGAAGCTATGGGCCTTAAGGCGCGCGCGCGTATAAAAGCTTTTGCCGAAATCGGCTCTGAGCCAACCATCATGCTCACAGGCCCAGAATTTGTGGCCGCAAAAGCGCTGAAACGCGCGGGCATGGAGGTGAACGACATTGATATTTATGAGCTCAACGAAGCCTTCGCTTCTGTGGTCCTGCGCTTTATGCAGGCGCATAATATTGATCATGATAAAATCAACGTCAATGGCGGCGCGATTGCGATGGGCCATCCGCTCGGCGCGACAGGTGCCATGATCCTTGGCACGATGGTGGATGAGCTAGAACGCTCAGACAAAGAGACATCGTTGATTACATTATGTGTTGGCGGCGGCATGGGCTCAGCGACAATTATTGAACGCGTATAATCCGAGAAATTTGAACAGAGATATAAAATGAAAAATTTTCAAATAGAAAAAGATGCCGACGGCATTTTACTTGTCACATTTGATATGCCGGGGCGTTCCATGAACGTATTGAACGTTAGCTCTATGGGCGAAATCGCCGAGCTGACCGAGATGATTAAGTCCGATGAGAGCATCACTGGCGCTGTCATTACATCAGGTAAAAAAGCCTTTTGCGCGGGCGCTGACCTTGAAGAAATGGGCGGCAATCTTGCGGGTGCGCGGGCCGCTATGGCTAAAGATCCGGAAGGCGCAAAGAAGGCACTCTTTGATAATGTTTATAAATTAAATCAGCTTTTCCGTGACCTCGAGACGTGCGGTAAGCCTGTGGCCGCTGCGCTAAATGGTCTTGCACTTGGCGGCGGCTTTGAATTTGTTATGGCCTGTACGGGGCGCTTTGTGGCCTCTGATAATAAAGGCGCGAAAGTCGGTCTTCCCGAAGCGCTTATCGGGCTTTTGCCGGGGGCAGGCGGTACGCAGCGCTTGCCGCGCTTGGTTGGTCTTATGAACGCCTCTGGCGTATTATTGCAAGGCAAGCAACTTCGCCCAGCCGAGGCGCAAGCCATGGGTGTTTTCCATGCAGCCGTCCCTGCGGCAGAGCTCATCGCGACAGCCAAACAATGGGTCAAAGATAACCCCAAGGCCAAGCAGCCATGGGATATGGACCGCTTTAAATTTCCGGGCGGCGCGCCTTACACAGCCCAAGGTTATCAGATGTTTGCCGGCGCGAATGCGATGGTCAGTAAAGAAAGCTTTGGCAATTATCCGGCCATGCGTAACATCGTGGCCTGTGTCTATGAAGGCAGCCAAGTCCCTATGGACGCCGCGCTGCGCATTGAATCGCGCTATTTCTGTGATCTTATGCTGCGTCCAGAATCCGCAAATATGGTGCGTTCGCTCTTCCTCTCCAAACAAGCTTTGGAAAAAGGCGAAGCCCGTCCCGCAGGTCAGGAAAAAGGCGAGATCAAAAAAGTCGGCGTTATCGGCGCAGGCTTTATGGGCGCAGGCGTGGCCTATGTCTCGGCAATGTCGGGTATAGAGGTTGTCCTGATTGACCGCGACCAAGAGGGCGCTGATAAAGGCAAGCAGTTCACCATTGATGAACAAGCCAAGCGCGTGAAGCGCAAGAAAACCACGCAGGAAAAAGCAGACGCGATTATAAACCGCATTGAGGCGACAACGGATTATGCCAAACTCAAAGATGTTGACCTCATCGTAGAAGCGGTTTTCGAAAATTCGGAATTAAAAGCCAAAATTACAAAGATGGCCGAAGAGGTCATTGGCGATAAAGCTATCTTTGGCTCAAACACCTCGACAATTCCGATTTCGGATTTGGCCAAGGCGTCTTCGCGCCCTGACAACTTTATCGGCATTCACTTCTTTAGCCCCGTGCATAAGATGATGTTGGTTGAAATTATCAAAGGTGAAAAAACTTCTGATTACGCCATTTCGCGCGCGATTGATTTCGTCTCTAAAATTCGCAAAGTGCCAATCGTTGTCGAAGATACGCGCGGTTTCTATGCTAATCGCTGCGTCATGCGATACATCCAAGAGGGCTATAATATGCTCTCCGAAGGCGTGAAGCCGGCGCTTATTGAAAATGCGGGTAAAATGGCCGGCATGCCTGTCGGGCCGCTCTCGCTGCAAGATGAAGTCGCGATAGATTTGGCTTATAAGGTCATGCAGCAAACCAAGCATGATCTCGGCAGCCAATATGTCGAAGGCAAAGGCGATGTTATCATTGATAAAATGTATAATGCCGAGCGTTATGGACGTAAAAATGGCAAAGGCTTTTATGTCTATGAAGGCCGCGAAAAGCACCTTTGGCCAGAGCTCGGCCAATTTGCAGTGGGTGGCCTGCAAGACCCGCAGCCGGATGTGAAAGATATCAAAGATCGCCTCATGTATGCCCAAGCTATCGAAGCGGCGCGCACGATGGCGGAAGGTATTGTCCATGACCCGCGTGAAGCTGATCTCGGCTCAATTTTTGGCTGGGGTTTTGCGCCCTTCACGGGCGGCGCGATCAGCTTCATCGACACGATTGGCGCAAAGAAATTTACCGCTCGCGCTGATGAATTGCTTGAGTCCTATGGCCCGCAATTTGAAGTGCCAAAGCTACTTCGCGAGATGGCGAAATCAGGCGAAACATTTTACGGTAAATTTGGCCGCAAAGCAGATGGCGGAACCTATACCAAATCAGCTCTGACTAAGATGCTTGAAAAAGACGTTGTCGCTCTGGCCAATAAAATGGGCATCGAGGCGTCTGTTGATGATCTGAAAAAAGATACCATCAACAAAATTTTAGCAAAGCAGGCTTAGTCATGTCGAAACTCACAACGACTATCAAAGACGGCGTTGCCATTATCGCAATGGATGACGGGAAAGCAAACGCGCTCGGCTCTCAAACATGGGCAGAGCTTAACGCGGCTTTGGATGAGGCCGAAGCGGCTGACGCCATTGTCGTCATTACCGGCCGTGACGGTATGATGTCGGGCGGCTTTGATCTCAAAGAGATGGGCACTGGCCCGCAAGATGCTTTGGAACTTACGTCAAAAGGGTCCAAATTTGCGCGCCGCTTAATGGCGTTCCCGCGTCCTGTCATCATGGCCGCGCCGGGCCATACCATTGCCATGGGCGCATTCCTCGCGCTGGCTTGTGATTATTCAATGATTAAAGAAGGCGATTTCAAAGTCGGGCTGAATGAAACCCTCATTGGCATGACTATGCATAATTTCGGCATCGAAATGGGCCGCTATCATTTGACGAAAAGCCATTTTAATCGCTGCGTGATTAACGGTGAAATTTTCAGCCCCAAAGGCGCTATGCATGCGGGCTTTTTTGATCGCGTCGTCCCAGCCGAGCAATGGGAGATGGCGATTCCGATGGCAGGCCAAATGTTCGGTCAACTAAATGCCAAAGCTTTCCGCGAAACAAAGCTGCGCAGCCGCAAAGAGATTTTCAAAATTCTCGATCAGGCCATTGAAGATGATCTGGATCCTGAAAAAGTTCATGCGATGTAGAACTTAATTAGTGAATTTTGTCGCCTAGAAAAGCAAAAGCAAAAAAGAGAACGCCGATTCCAAAAAAGGCTTGTTGGAGCATTCCAAAGCTAGGACCAACTGTACTATCGAATACGGAAACAAATTTGTCTTCAATTTCTATTGATTTGTTATTTTTTTCTTGGGTCTCAATTAGGTTCACGGTGGCCCCAATGTTGAAAACACCAAATGCGATGGATAATGCCCATGAAATTAGAGCAATTATGAAAGAAACGAAAACTACAGTTTCATTCATAAATTCGAAGAACCATGGAGAAATAACTATGGAGCCGCCAATTAGAGCAGTTGCAAGAGAAATTAATTGTTTTGATAAATCAATAACTACCTCAAACCGTTTCATTTCGTTGGTTTGCAAAAGGGGTAGAAACAGTTTGTGCTGCTTTCAACAAATTTTCTGAAATCAACGCTGGTAAAGGTGCCATCACTTTTATACGCGCGTAAATTTTGAATAAATCGTTTAGCATTTCGGACTGCTTCATCAACATCATTATTTCTTGCTTGCTCTGTAAAAACTCTATTTTCGATATGGCCTTCCGCACGAGAAATTATAGCATCCATTGCTTGTTGAGTAAGGTTGAAGTCATATTCATCCGCGGCTTTTTTGATTGCGGTCTCTAATATGCTTCCTCTTTTGCTTTGTGTTGCCATCTAACTTTCCTTTGATAGTTCTAGAATCAACTTTAATTAGTAATACAGCACACATATTTGTTAAATCAATTCAATGATTCCAAATAAAAATGTATAACTAAGGGTATGGAAGCCTCTCTAATACAAACTCGCAAATTCTACGACCTAGATAGCGGCCGCATGTCGGCTGTTCATTTTGGGCTGACCTCTAATCCGGTCAAGTTCATTATGCTCCATGCCAATGGGTTTAATGGCTACAGCTATAAGACGATTTTAGAGCCTTTGGGCGTGCATTGTATTGCGCTGGATTTGCGCGGCCACGGCATGAGCGAGTTGCCGACAGACGCCGCTGCGCTCAGGGATTGGAATATATTTCGCGATGATGTCACTGAATTTTTTGAGCGCTATGTCAATGCCCCTGTCGTTTTGGCGGGGCATAGTTACGGCGCTGTAACAGCCATGCTGGCTATGCCTAAAGTCAAAGATAAGGTGAGCGGCTTTGTTGGATTTGACCCTGTATTGGTGCCGGGCATTGCGCGCTTTATCAACCGTCTGCCGGGCGGGCGACTATTTATGAAAAAACGCTTGCCAATTGCGAGAAATGCAGGGCGGCGTAAATTTGAATTTGAGAGCTTCGAGGCCGTTTTTGATCGCTATAAAGATCGCGGCGCGTTTCGCGGCTTTTCTGATGAGGCCTTGCGCGATTACCTCACTGGCGGATTAGTTCCAAATGGAGAGGGGGTTAAGCTGACCTGTCACCCAAATTGGGAGCAGGCCATATTCGTCGCTCAGGGCCATAATGTCTTTAAAGCTGCCCGCAGTCTGCCAAGAAATAATTCACATATCACATTTGCGGGCAAATATGGCGCGGTGAGTTTTAAATCGGGCCGTAATTTTATGGCCAATATTATCGGCGCTGAAAATGTCGTCTATGACAAATCCCGCGCCCATATGTTTCCGATGCATGACCCGGACTATGCCATTGCCAGATTGAATGAGGCTTTAAATAAATCGTCTTTAAGCGGTTAAGCCCTTCACCACATTTTTCTGTAAGACCGCGACTTGGGCCTCAGTAGCTTTGAGTAATTTGCGCGCCTTCAGATCAAACAGGCATCCATCCCCAATCATAGAGAAAAAGTTCTCGCCCGTAGTAACATCAACAACATTATGGATAAGCTTGCGGGTATAGCTATTGCCCGAGGCGAGACCTGAATAAAATTTATAGCCGTCACCAGCTTCGGCACGGCGGTTTAAGAAAACTTGCGCTTCAAGCAGAGCGCCCGATTTATCACCTTCGCGATATTCAGCATCAAGAAATTCAGGATAGCCATCCATCATATGCGATATTGTTTCGGTTGTTCGTCCCATTAAAGCCTGCGGCGTCGCGCTGCCGTCCAGTCCCATTTCATGGGGCTGAAAGACGCCCGTGCCGATTTGTTTCACGCCCAGTTTTTTTAGTGTTGCTTCACTCGGTGCTTGTGGCTTTGTCTCATAGGAAAGATTTCGCGGTTTTGAGGGCTCAGGCTGCTCCACGTGAAAAGGTTTGGAAGCCTCGCGAAAGCGGACATTCCAAGGGAAGGCCGCTTTTGTCCGTAAGGATATGTGCTCGACATTTTCAACAATCGTTGCCGCCATGCGCCCATCGCCGTGAAACATCATATGGCAAAGGCGTATATCTGCCTCGTCCAGTTTTAATAATCCGGTTTCAATATAAAGCGGATTATCAGGCCGCGCCTCACCGAGATATTTAATATGTAAATCCCGCACACGCACAGTTGAATAGGCATCAGATTTAAACGCTTCGTTCAAGCCAAGCTGAATGAAAAACATTTGCCGCGCTTGATGAACCTTGGTCATGTAATGGCGCATATTCAGATGCCCAAGACCATCACATTCCCATGCGCTGCATTCGCCGACCCAAGTTTTTATGAAATCACCCATGGAGGTTAGGCAGCGCAGGTCCCACAAGTACCATAATGCTCGATCACTGAACGCGCGATTTGAAATCCATCGGGTTTACAATCAGCGTGGTCATGGGCGTGGCGTTCTTCGACATTGTCGCATTTTTCACAAATAAAGAACTCCGCCAAATGTGACCCGTGATTATGATCGCAAGCAATAAAAGCGTTAAGGGCCTCCACGCGGTGAACAAGGCCGTGTTTGGAAAGGAAATCGAGCGCCCTGTAGACTGTTGGCGGCTTTGGGGAGCCAAGCTCCGGTTTTAAGCGGTCCAAAAGGTCATAGGCTTTTATCGCATTACCGTCTTCGATGATAAGTTCAAAAACATGCGCCCTTAGCGGGGTAAAGCGCTCACCCATGGCTTCACAGGCTTTTCGGGCGGCGTCGACACGATCCTGAGTGGAGTGAAGGGTGTGCGTGTGGTTATCTATGCTCATAATTTACACTAACCCTTTGCTAAGACTTCGCCAATAGGAATTTGAAGCCTGAATGAGGGTTATAATCACAGCTTGAAAGCGCGATTAAAATTCGTTAGAGGGCGCGCAGAAATATAAAATTCACCTATATAGGTAAATTCTAACATAGAGGACCATCATGGCCGAAACTCAAGCCCCAGTTGCCGTATCAGGCAATGTCATGTTTTATGAAAACCCGCAGCCTCTCTCTCAAGAGAAACATTCGAGCTTCGGCGTCAAGCAAGTGGCGAAGCCTTTTGAATTCATGCAAAATCAACATTTCATGCCGCTCACAGCCCCTGAATTCGGTGCGGCCGCGGCGTCTTTCCCGATTATCTTTGCAGGCGAAGAGCGGACGGCTTTGGCGGTTATGGGTATTCGCTCCGGTGAAAACCTGTTCGTGACCGAGGGAAATTTTGAGCAAGACTTTTACATGCCAGCCTTTGCGCGCCGCTATCCATTCGTACTTGCCGCAGATCAGCCAAATGACCGTTTTGTTGTCTGTGTTGATGAAGCCGCAGAATGCGTTACAGATAAAGGTCCGCAGCAAAAATTCTTTGACGGCGCGAATACTTCAGCCTTCACGCAAGAGGCTTTTCAGTTCCTCCAGAATTTTGAACGTGATCGTCAAGCCACTGATTTGATGATTAAGACCTTCCGTGATCTGGATTTGTTTGAGCAAAAAGAAATGAATTTCCAAGGTCAAAACGCCGATGGGTCTCCGGCTGAACGTCAGAAAATTGCAGATTATTTTGCAATTACAGAAGATCGCCTGAAAGGCTTAGACGCAGCAAAAATCAAAGAGTTCTCAGATAATGGTTATCTGGCTGTTGCGCACGCTCATATGGTGTCGCTTGGCAACTGGCAGCGTTTGGTCAATATGACGCTGCGCCGCTCGCAAGCCGAACAAGCGCCAGCCCCTGCAAAAGCGCCAGCTAAAAAGAAAGCTGCGCCGAAGAAAAAGGCCTCGATTAAAAAGAAAAATTAAGCGCGTAGGCATAGAGTTAATCATTAAACCCAGCCTCAGCGCTGGGTTTTTTTTGTTTTACCTAAGCTCAACTTCTCGTGACCTTATTAATCCATATTAGATTTCTTTACATCCTTGGCTTATAGGCAGCTTATGATCAGATTTATTTTCATCATATGTCTCTGGCTTTTGGCGCTTCCAGCTTTAGCGAGCCAATCTATCCCTGTGGATACAGGAAAGGTTGAAGCCTCGCTTGTAAGCTCGCATGACGGTGTTGCGCCGGGCGGTAAATTTCATATTGCGCTTAGGACAAAGCTTGATGATCACTGGCATACCTATTGGGTCAATCCGGGCGATAGCGGAGAGCCAGTTCAGATTGACTGGAAAGTGCCCGAGGGCATGGCGATTGGAGAGATTTCCTGGCCTTTGCCGCAAACACTCGCAACAGGTCCGATTATTAATTATGGTTTTGAAGGCACGCCGCTCTTTCCCGTCGAATTTACAATGCCTGATACGGCGCAAGTTGGCTCGGTCATTATGGTGGATGCCGATTTTTATTATCTGGTTTGCAAAGATGTCTGCATACCAGAGCAGGGCAAAGCGAGCCTTCCGATTAAAGTCGGAGAGGCCGAGGTCGATGCGCGCTGGCAGACAGAGATTAATAACGCCATAGCCGCCAGCCCAAAACCCTCTGGGCTTAAAGGGGCGATTAAGAAAACGGGCGCTAATGTTGTTATTGGTATTGAAGGGCCTGATGAATTGCTGGAAGCGGAAGACGTTTATTTCTTCCCTTATAATCAAGGCGTGCTCGGCCATAGCGCCCCGCAAAATGTGCGGGTCGGAACACGCGGAATAGAGATAACATCAAGCGCTGATTATATGTGGGATAGCCCTATGGCGAAAACGCTAACGGGCGTTCTAGCCTACACACAAAATGGTGCGCGCAAGGGCCAAGAAATCACATTAGCGGTTGGGCAGTCTGCTGAGCTTGGCCTTGTGGCGGTCAAAGGCGCTTCTGTCGGCGGCGTGAGCTTATGGAGCGCAATAATTGGCGCGCTTATTGGCGGGCTTATTTTGAACCTTATGCCTTGCGTTTTTCCGGTAATTTCAATCAAGGCCTTATCGATTGCCAAATCTGCCCATGGTGAGCGCAGCGTTATCCGGCGCGAAGCTTGGCTTTATACGGCGGGGGTACTCGCGACTTTCTTACTCTTAACCGTTGCGCTCTTGGCGCTTAAAGCGGGCGGCTCTGAAATCGGGTGGGGGTTCCAGTTACAATCGCCCAAAGTTGTCGGCGTTCTCGCAGTCCTTCTTTTTGTGATTGGGTTGAACTTGCTGGGCATGTTTGAATTTGGTTCTGGTCTTCAAAATACGGGTGCAGAGCTGACGCAAAAATCAGGCGCGGCAGGCTCGTTCTTTACGGGCGCTTTGGCTGTCGTGGTTGCGACGCCTTGTACCGCGCCCTTTATGGCGGGAGCGGTAGGATACGCACTAGCGGCGCCTGCTTTGGTGACCATTGCGGTCTTTATGGCACTTGCGATAGGATTTGCGCTTCCGTTTTTACTCATCGCCTATATTCCAGGATTGATGTCCAAGCTGCCCAAACCCGGCCCTTGGATGGTACGTTTCAAAGAAATTCTGGCCTTTCCGATGTTCGCGGCGGCGATCTGGCTCGTCTGGGTGCTTAGCTTGCAAGCGGGGGCAGACGGCGTTCTTTATGTACTCGCCGCAATGCTGACCGCTGGATTTGCGATTTGGTGCCTGAAAGGCAAAAGCGCAATTGCGAAAGTCTTGGGCGCTATCGCCATTATTGCGACGATTGCGCTGCCAATATCTATCTATCCAGCACAGGCTAATCTTGCCCATGAGACGGATGCTTGGTCGGCGCAGCGTGTGGCCGAACTCCAAGCGCAAGGCCGTCCTATATTTGTGGATTTTACGGCCGCGTGGTGCGTGACTTGTAAGGTCAATGAGAAAGTGGTCTTGGGGCAGGAGAGGACACAGAAGCTTTTCAAAGATACCAATACGGCGTTTTTAATCGCGGATTGGACCAATAAAAACGACGTTATTGCGGCGGAGCTTGCCAAATATGGACGGGCAGGGGTGCCTTTATATCTGGTTTATAATCAAAATTCCGTGACTCCTGAAATTTTACCTCAAGTTTTGACCTATGATGTGATAAAGGATGCTATAGCTGGGAAGTAAAACCCAAAGACGCTTTTGCGCGTATTTAAAAATAATGGAGATTTATAATGCGTTTATCTAAAACTTTTCTCTCGCTGTCAGTTATTTCAGCTCTTGCGATTGCGGCGCCTGCAACGGCAAAAATTGCTACTGGCAGCAATGTCGGCGATATGACAGTCACCGATTCCAATGGCGTTGTTCACAATCTATCAGATTTTGCTGGAAAGAAAGTTGTTCTTGAATGGACAAATCATGGCTGTCCCTATGTGAAAAAGCACTATGTGACAGGCAATATGCAAAAGACGCAAAAACTGGCCACAGCCGATGATGACACAGTGTGGCTGTCAATTATTTCTAGCGCGCCGGGCAAGCAAGGCTATGTCTCTGGCACGGAGGCAAATGCGCTGACAACGTCGCGCGATGCTGCGCCAACGGCTGTACTACTTGACCCGTCTGGCGAGGCTGGACGTAAATTTTCTGCAAAAACAACGCCGCATATGTTTATCATCGATGAAGCGCAGACCTTGGTCTATCAAGGCGCAATTGATGATAATCGCTCGGCCCGTCCTGCGGCGGTTAACGGCGCGAAAAACTACGTCACGGCGGCACTTAGCGATCTAAAGTCTGGCGTGAAAGTTGCAGAGTCAGATACAGCGCCATATGGCTGCTCCGTCAAATATGGCTCATAAACCCAAATACGGTTCATAATTCGCCCCACAATGGATTATGACCCCTAGGAAACCCCGCTATGAAAGTAGCGGGGTTTTTTGTTGCGCTCATGTCTCTGAGGCCTAAAACGGCGTTACATCAAAGAGGCCCTTATGACTGACCGTGCATCGCATTATCTGACCCTTGAAAATCTCGCATCGAAATCCGTCGGCATTGCCGATCTTTTTAAAACCGAGCCTAAACGCCTTGAGCGTTTTGTGATGCGCGAAGGCCCGCTGCGGGCTGATTTTTCAAAACAGGCCATATCTGAAAATGCGCTAGATGCGTTGCTAGCTTTTGCGGCGAGATGTGACCTCGAAGAATGGCGCGCCAAATTATTTGCGGGCGAAAAGGTCAATACCTCCGAAGACCGCGCCGTGCTGCATATGGCGCTACGCGGTGTGGGCGGCTCCAAGACGCATCAAAAACAAGTCAAAGATATGCGCAAAACTTTGGCCAAGTTTGCAGATAAAATTCGCAGTGAAGGTAAGTTTAAAAATATCGTTCATATCGGAATTGGCGGCTCTGACTTAGGCCCCCGCCTTGTCGCGGATGCGTTTGAGGCGAGCGCCGAACAAAGCTTGACCTTGCGCTTTGCCGAAAATGTCGACGGGGCTTCGGTCAATGACGCCACGGCTGGCCTTAAACCCAAAGACACGCTTGCCATTGTCGTCTCTAAATCCTTTGGCACGCAAGAAACCAAAATGAACGGCGAGGCCGTGTGCGCTTGGCTAGGTAAATTTGCCAGCACAAATATGATTGCCGTGACCGCAAACCGCGCGGGCGCAGAAGATTTCGGGATTGCGGCAGATAAAATCTTTGATTTTTGGGACTGGGTTGGCGGGCGATATTCTGTCTGGTCCGCTGTGGGTCTATCGTTACAAATTGCTTATGGCCCGAAAGTCTTTGATGCGTTTCTCAAAGGCGCGGCCAAAATGGATACGCATTTTCGCGATCAACCGCTGCAAGAGAACCTGCCCGTGATGATGGCGCTGACTGGTATCTGGAACCGCAATGTGCTGGGCTTTACCTCCCAAGCCATTATTCCCTATGCGCGCCGCATTCGTAAATTCTCTGCCTTCCTCCAGCAGCTTGAAATGGAAAGCAATGGCAAGCGCATTACACGCGGCGGCAAGGACGCAGGCCTGACCTGTCCGATTATTTGGGGCGATGAAGGCACCAATGGCCAACATGCTTTCTTCCAATGGCTGCATCAAGGTACGCCCGGCGCGCCCGTTGATTTCATAGCTGTGCTTAAAGATCACGAAGCGCGGCCTACGCATCATGCCGCGCTGCTCGCCAATTGTTTCGCTCAATCCGAGGCCCTAATGCTGGGTAAGCCAGAATATAAAGTGCGAGAGGAGATGGAGGAGCGCGCTGATATGGACGCGATAGCGCCGCAAAAAACCTTCCCCGGGAACCGTCCCTCAACAACAATTACGCTAGATGAATTATCCCCCTTCGCCCTCGGCCATCTGATTGCGCTTTATGAGCATAAAGTTTTTGTCCAAGGCGTGATCTGGGACGTGAATAGTTTCGACCAATGGGGCGTACAGCTAGGTAAGGTCTTAGCCAGCACCATTTTAGATGAAATGGAAACAGGTGAGGCGGGCGATCACGACCCAAGCACTAGCGCGCTTATGGGGTTGGTGAAGTAATATGGATTTTTCGGCCATTATTTATGCAGCATTGGGCGGCGGGATTGGCGGTGCAATGGGGTCCTTTATAGGAAAGTTATTTAAGAAAGAGGGTGCCAATAATGCCTTAGTAGGAGTCGTCGCGGTTATAATGATAGTTACGGGATATCAAGGTACAATAGCATTGTACAAAAATATGAAACTACCAAGAATATTCCCGTTAGATACAAAAGAGATGGTAAAAGGGTTACCAGCTTTAGAGTATATTCAGGAGCAGAATCCTGCTGCGTTTAAAGAGTTGATCTATCCTGTTGATAGAGCCGTTAGAAGAAATGAAATTACTCAAAAGACATTAAATGAATTTAGAAGTACGTTTTTTGCCTTACTAGAACAAAAGAAAAAATCTGCATCAATTGAAGTGCGTAAGACTGAATATGAGGTAGCAATTGAGCTGTATGAAAGTTTGAAAGTTAAAGCCCCAGAAGTTTGCACTCAAAAGCTACATGGACGTCCATACCCTAATCTTACTGAATTTGTGTCTGAGTCTTATGTAAAAAAGGAACAACAGGCTATTGCGAAATATTTTAGCGAAACTGCTCATGATAATCAAAAGTCACCCGTGGATATCAAAGCAGGAGAGACACTCGTAAATAAGTTGAATGCGGAAATTATTACTAATCTAAGTTTGGTCGATTTGGATCCGGCCGAAGACGATATAGAAGCAAACATGAAAATTTGCGATTATCATATTCATATAAACGCCGAATTTTTGAAATTGAACGACGTTGACTTTCAAAATGTCATTGCTTTTAGCAGTCAATAATTAAGGAGCCCCCTCATGCCAAAACTCACTGGAAATTGCCTTTGCGGCGCTGTTAGTTTCGTTGCCGAGGGTGAGCCCGCCTTGCAGGCCAATTGCCATTGTACGGATTGCCGACAGGTTACAGGCGCGGCTTATGCGACTTTGGTCTTTATGAAAGAAGCGGATGTGAGCATTACAGGCCAGCTTCAATCTTTTGAACATAGCGTGGATAGTGGTAATGTCTTAACCAAAGAGTTTTGTCCCAAATGCGGCTCGCAAATGTTTGGGAAAAACGGGGCGCGGCCCGGCTCAATCGCGCTGCGCGGGGGCTCGATTAATGAGCAAGAGCTGGTGCAGCCCCAGCTAAATGTCTTTGCGGGCCGTAAAATGGATTGCACGATTTTAGACCCAAATATTCCCGCCCACGATAAAATGCCAAGCTAAACTTATCTCTAAGCTATGTCTCTCTGAGACTTTTACGCAGCGCACGTGGCGATTGGCCATGCCAGCGCTTGCAGGCAATGGCGAATGGGACGGTTGACGCATAACCCAGCATATTGGCTATTGCTGTAATGGACATGTCAGATTCCAAGAGCATACGCTTGGCCATTTTAGCGCGATTGCTATCTTGTAAAGCCGAATAATGTGTACCTTCTTCTTTGAGCAGCCGTTGTAATTTTTTAGAGTTTAAATTGAGAACGTGAGCGACTGACTTAATGTCACTTTTGCCTGACGATAGAACATAAGGCATCAAGCTTGCCACCGCGGTTGTCATGGGCGTTGATGTCTTAGGCAACTTCTTTTGTTGGTGTTTTAAATAAAGATCAAAAAGGGGTTTTAAAAGTTTCCCCCTTTGACTCATTTTCATGTCTAGAATCCGAATATCATATGACATTTCTGTTCTTTCAGCATTAAAGATAATGGGGCAGCCGAAAATTTTCTGATGCAAGGTTAAATCATCAGGCTCACTATGTTGAAACCTCACTTCTAACGGGGCGTCGAAAGAGGGGCCTAGAAAACGGCTTACCCCTATGCGCACGATAGCCATTATATGTTCAGCATATTGCCGACAAGCTGGGGTTTCTGGATGAAAATCCACGTGTCCTGTGACCCTTTGAGTCACCTTATCTAGTGAATAGCTATAGCGTTTGCCATTTGTATGAATTTCTTGATATTTTAAAATCATATCCATCAAACTGATGACGTCTGGCATCAAATTGGCTAAATATAAGGACGGACCAGTATTGGAAAAATCCTCTGGAACTTCCGCTGCCCATAAAAGACCAAGATTGGGAAGATTTAAGGTACTCGCCGCATTTTCAAGAAGCTGACAGCTTCGAGGCCAACTAATAAAGGCCTGAGGTTTTGTAAGCAAATTAACATCTAAGCCGACCTCATCAAATAAGAGGTTTGCTTGGCCCCCATGTTTTTTGATTAATTTTGGTAGGCTCGATAAAGCGACAGCCCGCGTATATGTTTTGCCCTCTATCATTTATCTTTCATTGCACATCCTTCGGCAACTCTGGATTTTAATTTTTTTGAGGGCTTAAAAACAACCACTTGCCTGTCTGAGATTGGAATTGTCTGACCTGTTTTTGGGTTACGGCCAATACGTGATTTTTTATGTTGCCATAAGAACGTACCGAAACCCGCTAATTTCACGTCTTCATCACGAGATAAAGCTGAACTTATGTGATCAATCATTGATTCCAATAAAACAGATGCTTCTGCTTTAGGAAGTCCTGTTTCCTTTTGTATTGCATTGCAAATGTCTGAACGTGTAAATGTCGACGTTTTCACAAGGCTTCCGAGTGTAAAATTTCATAGTTAAGATGAAAAGAAGCCTTGGAGTCCAAGTTTTGGGTTACATAGAGTTTAACGCAAGTCATGACAGAATGTGTTTCTTTAGCGCTTCTAAATTTACGGAGCCAAGACTTTGGAGGTTCTGTGGAGCTTTTTTCTTTGATGTGCAGAATGGCTTGAGGCGGCTCTTCAAATATTGCTATTTTTTTAATATCAAATTTTCGATGCGTTAAATCTCGAATGCAGGCATTTAAGATTGCCATTGGGCATGAATAAACACTTTTATTAAACAACTTTTCCGTTGTTTTTACTTTATCATTTCTGGATGCATTTGTAATGCAGTCATTTCGACTTTGAAGATTAGTACCGTCTTTCACTGCGCGTCCCCATTATTATTTTAGAGACCAGTATTCAATTAAGAATATTGGCCTCTAAAACACACTCACCCCGAAACAGATTAAGTAGCTCCCCCCGAAAAACTTAAGTTAAACAGGCACTTAATATTATAAGATCGTTTTATAAACACTCTATTGTCTTCAAATATGTGTTTTATAGAAATTTTATGACATCAAAACGCGCTTAAACTCTGTTTTGAAATCTCGAAAACATAAACAATCCTCATACAAACAAGAAAAATTCCCTTTGTTTTCAAGGAGTCAAAGAGATCAATCCTCGCTATGTAAAGCGGGGGTATATTTCAGCTATTGTCGGGAAACCATCCCCGATAATGAAAAGTTTTCATTCATACGGGACAGGTAAGAGATCGTTACTTAGTGCAAATTGTTTTCAACAATATGCACGAGTTGAATGGGACGATGAGACTGAGCAGCTTGGGTGTATTTGCTGGTTCATTTGCGAGATGCAAGTGAACTTGCAAAAGCACATGACGACCAAGCCTGTGCCGGGTCTTTGTGGGGTGTTTGGCCCAACCGCCTCAGTTAGGCATCGACAGATGTTGTACGGCTGTGACTGCGGGATTAAGAGTGCCCTCACACAAAAATCA
>CALLMD010000002.1 GCA_938007935.1 uncultured Hellea sp. | reverse complement strand
GCTAAATGCAGCGGTCAGGCCCCAGCCACAAAGACCCGGCACAGGCTTGGTCGTAATGTGTTTTTGCGAGTTCACTTGCATCTCGCAAATGAACCCAGCAAACTCACGCAAGCTGCTCAGTCTCACCGTCTAACCCACCAGTAAGTAACGTACTCTTACCTATCCCGTGTAATTGTTGAAAACAAATACACTGCGCAATTTCTTGAAGAGAAAATGCACAATGGGTCAAAACTTACATCATCGAGGATAGTTTCCCGATGACACAAGAAATATAGCCTCACTTTGTTAGAGTGAGGATTAATCTCTTAGATTTTTTAATAAGCGATTGAAAAGAAATGAGAATTAATTCGGGTTATTGAGGATTGATTAGTCGTGGCCCGTTGTGGCTTGCGAAGCTAACGCAACAGGCGAAGTGAAACGCGACAGTCGTGGCTCGCGTAGCTAACGCAACATTCGTCCCTTAAATCACCAAGATATCTTCACCGAAGGTATCCATATCTATACCAGCGCCGTTTTGGATTTCGAGGATATCGCCATTGCCAAAGTCTAGCGTTAGGATTGTGCCTGTGGCGTTAAGGCTGCCAAACATATCAACGACCTCTTGTGCGGTGAGGGTGCCAGCGCCTGCCCAAAGCGCGTCATCAAGCTCTAAGCGGTCATTGTCCGCTTGATCAAAGCTATTGATACGGTCCTCATCATAACCAACTGCGAAAACAAATGTATCTCGTGCGCCGTCCATATTACCGCCGTTCAGGATATCATTACCCGCCCCGCCATCTAAGCGGTCCGCGCCAATAGAGCCGTT
Organism: uncultured Hellea sp.; assembly: GCA_938007935.1. Taxonomy (GTDB): domain Bacteria; phylum Pseudomonadota; class Alphaproteobacteria; order Caulobacterales; family Maricaulaceae; genus Hellea. Next base: position 81,117 of record CALLMD010000002.1, on the reverse strand, counting down.
TAAGATATCATTGCCGTCTCCGCCAAAGAGTTGGTCTGAACCAGCAGCGCCGATGAGGGTGTCATTCCCGCCTTCACCATAGAGGATATCATTATTACCTTGGCCAAAGAGCTGGTCAGCTGCGTCTCCGCCATAAAGCGTATCATTGCCCGAGCCACCACGAAGCTCATCCGCGCCGCCATCGCCGTAAAGCGTGTCATTGCCGCCTTGGCCAAGGATTATATCATTATTACTACCGCCATGCACCATATCATCGCCAATACCGGCTGAAATGTTATCTAATCCAAAACCGCCATCGATGGTGTCATCACCCCCATCGCCTCGGATTACATCATCACCTCTGCCGCCTTCAATGCTGTCTTCATCATTACCGCCGCTGATAACATCGTCACCATCATCGCCATCAAGCACATCATTGCCAGCTGCGCCGTGCAGATTATCATTACCCGCGCCGCCCTCGACAAAATCATTACTGCCACCTGCATTTATGATATCATCGCCCTCAAGGCCATTTATGATGTCATTTCCGGCAAGCCCATCTATGATATCATTGCCATTTGTGCCCGAGACAATATTGTCGTCGGAACCAAATGGCCGACCAAATGACGTCGAGCCAAAAACAACATAACTCTCGCCTGTGAAAGAACCATTCAGAACGGTGCCAGGTGCCCCTATTATGATATCATCTATCCCATCCGTGTTTATATCCCCTGCTGCAGAAACTGAAAATTCGGTAATAAATCCACCCGCATCTCCACTAAAGTCGGTCAAAACGAAACCAGCGGCCCCAATCCCACCGTCCTCATCTAAAAGGCTTGATAATTCAAAACTCGCGGAAAAACCAGATGTTGAACCAAAGACTACATAAGCCTGACCAGCTACCGCCCCAACAGAACTCTGCTGGTCTCTGGGTGCCCCTATTATGATATCATCTACCCCATCCCCGTTCACATCCCCCGCTGCAGAGACGGAAAAACCGCTCATATCACCCTCATCAATACCGTTTAGAACGAAACCAGCTGAGCCGTCCCCGCCATTTGCAGCTAAAAGGCTTGATAACTCAAAACTCGCGTCAAAGCCCGATGCCGAGCCAAAAACAACATAGCTCTCACCTGAACTATTTCCATTAGGGTCCTCAGTAGGAGCACCGATGAGGATATCATCTATTCCATCCCCGTTAACATCCCCCGCGTTAGAAACCGATCTTCCGATCCTATCACCTACATCGATACCGTTCAGAACAAAGCCTTGGCTCCCATCCCCGCCATTATCTGCCGAAAGGCTTGATAACGCAAAACTCGCATCAAAACCAGCGGCCGAGCCAAAAACAATGTAGCTCTCGTCACGGCTGTAACCGAAAAGGATATCATCGATCCCGTCCCCGTTGACATCCCCTGCGTCAGAAACGGAACGAAAAAAACCGTCCCCCTCATTCAGAACGAAGCCATTTCTTCCATCCCCGCCATTTTCCGCTAAAAGGCTTGATAACGCAATATTCGCGTCAAAACCAGCTGCCGAACCAAAAATAACATAGCTCTCGCCACCGGGATCAGCAAAAGGTGCCGCTATGAGGATGTCATCTATCCCATCCCCGTTCACATCCCCCGCGGCAGAGACGTCTTCTCCGCTTATGTCAAATACATCAATACCGCTTACGATAAATCCATTGGAGCCATCCCCGCCATTGGCCGCTAAAAGGCTCGACAACTCAAAACTCGCGTCAAAACCTGAAGTCGAGCCGAAAACAATATAGCTCTCACCAGACCCATCCCCCCCAGGGCCAGCAAAACGTGCACCGATGATTATATCATCTATCCCATCCCCGTTCACATCTCCCGCAGAAGAAACGGAAATGCCGCTCTCGTCAGCTCCATCAATGCCGTTCAACACGAAGCCTTGGCTCCCATCCCCGCCATTCGCCGCTAAAAGACTCGATAGCTCAAAACTTTCGTCAAAACCAGCGGCCGAGCCGAAGACAACATAGCTCTGGCCTGCCCCCGACGCCCCGGCTGCATTAGCCCCGATGATGATATCATCTATACCGTCTCCGTTCAAATCTCCCGCAGAGGAAACGGAACTGCCACTATCGAAAAAACCAATAATACCGTTCAGGACAAAGCCATTGCTGCCATCTAAATAAGAGAGTTTAAGTACAGCCATAATTTAACTTTCTATAGTTTGTGCGACCGTCGAGCGCGTCATCGCTGCCTAACCCCTTAATCACATCCCCGATTACCGATGCTCCTGTATAGAGGTGTAAACGCAATGATTGTGGATGTAAATCAAACAACACAGCATCGTTTTTTCCTAGTGCTGTAGCTTCGAGCAAATATTTAGCCTAACATTGAAAATGTTATGTCAAACAATAGTAGACAGCCAAAAAAACCAATCACGAAACTATGATTGGCGCTTGGGCTAAATCGCCCTATGTTGCCAGCGAACCGAATAGAGATTTATTATGACCCAGACGCTTTCTGAATATGTGCCGCCCAAAGTTTGGACGTGGGATAAGGGCGCGGATGGGAATAGATTTGCGAGTATAAATGCCCCCACGGCGGGGGCGCGGGAGCAGAAAGATTTGCCCGTGGGAGAGCATCCTTTGCAACTTTATTCGCTGGGCACGCCTAATGGTGTGAAAGTCACGGTGATGCTTGAAGAGCTTTTAGCAGCCGGACACACGGGCGCAGAATATGATGCTTGGCTTATCAATATTATGGAGGGGGATCAATTTGGTTCTGGTTTTGTGAGCGCAAACCCAAATTCTAAAATTCCGGCGCTTATGGATCATTCTGTTAAGGGCGCGCCGCAACGCGTATTTGAAAGCGGGTCTATCCTGTTTTATTTGGCGGAGAAGTTTGATGTCTTTCTACCAAAGAGCGGTCCAGCACGGGCCGAGACCATGTCTTGGCTGATGTGGCAAATGGGTAGCGCGCCTTATCTGGGCGGTGGCTTTGGGCATTTTTATGCCTATGCTCCGATGAAGATTGAATATGCGATAAACCGTTTTGCCATGGAGGTTAAGCGTGAGCTGGATGTTCTTGATCAACGGCTAGAGAAAAATGAGTTTATGGTCGGGGATGAGCTCACCATTGCCGATTTTGCGATTTATCCGTGGTATGGCGGCATGGCGCGCGGGCTTCTGTATGAGGCCAAAGGGTTCCTTGATGTGGAGAGCTATAAGCATTTGGGCCGCTGGGCTAAGCAGCTTGCGGAACGTCCTGCCTTTAAACGTGGTCAGCTCGTCAACCGTCCCTGGGATAAGGAAAAGGGCCTCATGGAGCGCCATAGCGCGGCTGATTTCGAGGGTAAGGTTTAGGCGATCTTCAAAATTCTATGAGCCAAAACCTTTGGCATCCGCAAAGCCTTTGATGAAACCTTGTCGTTTTGACACGCGGGACATGTAGTTTTTAAACACCGGGTCTTGGCACATTTTATAGGCGCGCGCCCAATTGATGTTTTGGCCAATCATGCAATCGGCGGCGGTGAAATCCTCGCCGCAAATATGAGCATGTTTTTCAAGGCGTGATTTGAGCTGCGGCTCGACTTCATTTTGAAATTTGTCACGGTTGAAGGCTGCCACGCGTTCGCTTCGCACGGCTTCGGGCAAGAGGTCTTCATGGAGGCGGATTTGCCAAAGCATCATATCCATCCACGCGCCGCCAAAATAAACCATTTGCAAATAATCGGCCCGCGCCAAGAGGTCTTCGGGCGCGGGGGCGAGGCCTTTTTCCTTATAAGCATCAGCCAAAAGGATAATCATCGCGCCGCTCTCAAACATGGTTTTTGACGTGCCGTCTGTGAAGTCGATATCCAGCACAGGCACAGCATGGTTCGGGTTTTTGGCAAGGAAGTCTTCGCTATAATGCGCGCCTTGCATCAAGGCCACGCGTTCCGTCTCAAAACCTTCATCTAAAAGCTCGTGTAAGAGCCATTTCACGCGCGCAGAACGGGACAAAGGGTAATGATATAGCTTGATGGATTTAATACTCATAGCCACTCATAGGCTAAAACTGCGTGAATTAACAATCACAGAATTCTTCGGAGAGATATGTCTGTGTTTTTTGCTTGGCGGTTTTAGAGAACATATGATCGCATGAACCCATTTCTATGACCTCACCATCGCATAGGAATAAAACATTATCTGCGACGCGGCGTGTCTGCCGAGTGTCATGGGTGACCATAATGATTGTATAGTCATCTTTGAGTTTTTTGATCAGCGTTTCTAATGCGCGCGCTGAGGCGGGGTCAACGGAGGCTGTGGGTTCATCCAGTAAAAGGATTTCAGGTTTAACGGCCAGCGTTCTAGCAATACAGAGCCTTTGTTGCTGACCAAGAGATAAGGTATGTGCGGGACTATCCAAGCGGTGCGAGACTTCTTTCCAAAGCGCCGCTGATTTCAGGCTCTCTTCGACAAGGGCGGCCCTCTCTAATTTGTTTAGGCTTTTATCTCTCACGCCAAAAAGGACATTATCCTTGATGGAACAAGGGAAGACGCAGGGACGTTGAAAGACCATGCCGACTTTGGCGCGCAGCTCTGTGATATCTTTAAAGCCTGTATGTGCGCAGCTATCTTGGATGAATAACTGACCTTTCATGCTATAGCCTGTAATGTCTTCGTTAATACGGTTAATCCCGCGCAATAGCGTTGATTTACCGCTGCCTGAAGGACCGACAATACAAGTAACTCCATTGGCAGGCAGCTCGAGTGTTAAATCTTGGACAACACAGCTCTCGCCAAACCAAGCTTGAAAACCTTTAAGGCTAATGGCGGGCGCTGTTTCTTTTGTGGTGACGAGTTTTAAATTCGGTTGGGGCATTAAGTGGGCCTATAGGGTTCAAGTTTGCGTCTGGCAATAAAAGCTAATCCGCTAAGGAGCATAACAAGGATAATTAGCGTCAGGCTTGCGCCCCAAGCATTGCGTAAGGCATCAGGGTTTGTGGCTTGTTGTGCAAGCGCGAGTATATGCGTTGGAAGCGTCGAGACGGGTTCAAAAATGCTTTGCGGCCATGTCACGCCTGAAAAGGCAGTGGCCACAAACATAATTGGCGCGGTTTCTCCGATTGCGCGGGCAAGGCCGATCAGCAAACCCGTTACAAGACCATGCCAGCTTTGCGGTAAGATGACTTTGCGCACCATTTCAGATCGGGTCAAACCAAGGGCTAAGGCATTTTCTCGGTATATATTTGGAATAGCGCGCATGGCTTGATAGGTCGAGACTGTAACTGTGGGCAGTATCATCATGGCGAGTATTATTGACCCGATTAGCCAGGACACGCCCATGCCCAAAATATTGACAAAGACGATTAGCCCGAACAAGCCATAGGTGATTGACGGAATGCCGTTAAGGCTAAAGATTGCGATATCTATGCGGCGTCCTACTGCCTCTGATTTAACATATTCACTTCGGTAGAGAGCGGTTCCCAGGGCAAAGGGCAGCACAAAGATTGCTGCAAAGATAATTAAAATTAGGCTGCCAATCAGTTGATAGCGAATGCCGCCCGCAGCGCCAAAATCAAGAGCCTGAGAAAAAAGAAAGTTAGGTGAAAGGGCTTGGATGCCCTCAAATACAATTGAGCCGATAAGGAAGGTCAATATAGCAAGGCTTATAAATAGTGCACTTCGAAGCGCGCTGGCAAAGAGTATATTTTTAAACGCGCGGCTAAGCATGGCGCGGCTCTTTATTGAAGAGTTTTTGAGCCGCTATCGTCAAAATGAGAGTGAAGACGACAAGTATAAGGCTCATTATAACGAGGACGCTAAAATGCGTTGACCCAAAAGCGGATTCCGCAATTTCTCTACCCAGTTTTGACGTAATGGTTTGGCTGGAAGATAGTACATTGAAAAGCGGTGAGGGCAGGCGGTCCAGTGATCCTATCACAAGCATAACGGCCATAGTTTCGCCGAGCGCGCGGCCAAGGGCGAGAAGCCCAGCGCCAATTATATCCGTTTTGGCGACAGGCAAAACAATGTCCTTGATCACTTCATAATGATATAGTCCTAGCGAAGCTGCGTTTTCACGGTATTCCTGTGATACACTGGAGATTGCGTCTTCTGATAAGCTCATAATCGTCGGAAGTATCATGAGCGCGAGTAAGAGACCCGCCGTTAAAATTACGCGTCCGGTCTGAAGTTCAAACCCTTTGGCGATCCAGATGCTTAAATAGGCAACGCCTATTAAACCGTAAACAATAGATGGGATACCTGCGAGAACTTCGAGTGAAGATTTTAAAAAACGTCTTAACCTATCGGACCGTGTTTCTGCGATATAAATCGCGGATAAAACCCCCAGAGGGAGCGCTATAATCATGGCAATACTCATGACAATCAAGGTTCCAAAAATCATTGGAATAATCCCATAGTTTCCGTCAGTTGGGCTCCACTCTGTGGAAAATAGATTCAGATCATTCGTGAATAAGGCGGGGCCACTTTGAACCAGCAGTGTGGCCAAAATAATTAAAATAAAGGCTGAAGATGATAGTGCCGACCCAGCAGCGTAGCGTCTCAATCCATCCCATTTTGGAATGGCTATCGCGGGTCTATTTATAGGTTTAAGGGCTAATTGGCTCACGGATTTATTTTTATATACCCCGCGGCTTCAACAAAAGACTGACCTTTAGGGCTGAGAATATAATCAACAAATTTTTGAGCCTCTGGTTTGATATCATCTCTAATAACAATGATGAGGTCGCGCGCAATTGGATAATGGCCTTCCGCGATGGTCTTTAAGTTTGGCTCAATGAAATTCGCGCCGTCTTTAATCGCAAGGCCTTTGACATCATCATTTATCCACGCCAAGGAAATCATGCCAATAGCGGCATCACTTTGTGCCATGGCAGTTTGTTCCTCGTTATTTGCGCCGAGTACAAGATCAGCTCCTGGCGCTTTCGCGGTCGCGTCCCCCATGACGGCTTTCATAAAGGTGTGGCGTGTTCCTCGGCTCGCTTCTTTATCAATAACTAAGATATCCAAATTGGGACCGCCAACTTCTGACCAATTATTGATTTCGCCTTTATATATCGCCGCGATTTCTGATAAAGATAAGGCGGTAATGCCCGCTTCGTAAATTTCAGATGAAACAACAGGAATGACAGCGTCAATGCCTATGGCCACGGGTGTGAAATTATGTTCGGCATATTGAGCTTTCTCTGTTGGCGTCATATCGCGGGACATCATGCCAATATCCGTTTTTCCTTCTGCGAGTTGATTAAAACCAACACCGGAACCGCCTGAATTTACAATAATACGCTGCCCAGCCGTTTCTGAATAGGCTTGAGCGGCTCTAGATATGATTGGTAAGACAGTAGAGGACCCAGATACAGATATGCTGTCCTGAGCTGCACAGGCGCTAAGCAAGCCTAATAGCACCATTAAAATATTATTTATGGGGGTCCTGAACATGAGTCTCTCAATAGATAGCTATTTTATGTCTTGGCCTAGTCTCTTGGGGCGTTAAATTGGAAATCAAGAATTCGTTATTAGCGCGTTTATATTATCTGGACATATCTTCCATTTTTCACGAATCCGTCATTTGAATTTGAAGTAGAACTCGTTAGTAACACATTGTACGAAACGAACGAGGTCACTCCATGGATGATTTAACTGGCGTTGATGCCACAAATGCCGATGTACGCGATGATGTTCAGGAGCGTTATGCTGCGGGTGCAAATGCCGTCGAGGCGGCCCTTTGCTGTCCCATTGATTATGATCCACAATATTTGAAGATTATTCCTCAAGATGTGCTGGACCGTGATTATGGCTGTGGTGACCCTTCTCGTTATGTTCGCGAAGGCGAAACAGTCCTTGATTTGGGTTCAGGCGGCGGCAAGATTTGTTTTATAGCCTCCCAGATTGTCGGCGCGAGCGGCAAAGTCATCGGCATTGATATGACGGATGATATGCTCGATTTGGCGCGTACAAATGCGCCTATCATTGCTGAGCGCGTTGGTTATGCCAATGTTGAATTCAGGCGCGGTCATATTGAGGATCTAAAGCTCGACCTTGATCAGCTTAATGACTGGCTCGCCAAGAACCCTGTAAAAAATGCGGGCGATATGGAGCGTATGGAAGCTGAAATTTTGCGCATGAAATCTGAAATGACGATGATCCCTGATAATTCAGTTGATGTCATAGTCTCCAACTGCGTGCTCAACCTCGTTTCCGACTCTAAAAAGAAACAACTCTTTGCTGAAATGTTCCGCGTCTTAAAAGTCGGCGGCCGCGTTGCGGTGTCCGATATTATTTCTGACGAAGACAGTCCTGAAGAGCTTAAAAAAGACGCCAGGCTTTGGTCTGGATGTATTTCTGGCGCCTTAACTGAGACAGGATTTGTCGAAGCACTTGAAGATGCAGGCTTTCATGGCATCACAATTGACAAATTTGAAGAAGATCCATGGCAAATTGTTGAGGGTATAGAATATCGCTCTGCCACTTATTTGGCTTATAAAGGCAAGCAAGGCGAGTGCTTAGAGAAAAATCAAGCCGTTATCTATAAAGGACCTTGGAGCCATATCAAAGATGATGATGGCCATGTTTATATTCGTGGTGAGCGTTCTGCTGTTTGTGAAAAGACGTTTAATTTGCTTCAAAACGAGCCTTATTCAGGCATGTTCTATCTCGTCGAGCCGAGTATCCCTGTGACAGAACGCATTGAATGGCCTGCTCAAGATTGTGGTGTAAGACGTCGTGACCCGCAAGAGACAAAAAAAGGTGCGCCAAAGCTCACGACCGACCCAAGTCAAACAAGCGCTTGTTGTTAAAGCGGCTTTTTCTTGGCCTTGGCGCTAGCGTCTTAGGCGTTGCTATTCTGGCGGCCTGTGCGCCTGTCAGTTTGCTTAATGGCATCACGCCGTCTGCTAGCTTCTCTAAGGCTAAAGATGTGAGTTATGGCGATTTAGAGCGTCACAAGCTTGATATTTACAAGGCAGATAAACCCCGCGCGGCAGCGCCTGTTATTGTCTTTACCCATGGCGGAAGTTGGAGTGAGGGTAGTAAGGATATTTATAAATTTTTAGCTGAAGGATTTACCTCCGAAGGTTTTGATATCTTAGTTCCAAATTATCGGCTTTATCCAGACGCGCTCTATCCTCAGATGATTGAAGATACGGCCAAAGCCATTGCTTATGCGGCTAAACAATATCCAAATCGTAACTTAGTTGTTATGGGCCATTCCGCGGGGGCCTATAATACGCTTATGGCGAGCATGAATAAAAAATTCTTGGCGGCTGAGGGCATTGCAGTTTGTGAACGCATATCAGGCATCATCAGCCTTGCCTCTCCTACGGGCGCATATGAGCTTAAAAAAGAACCTTATATAACGATTTTTCCAGACCGTTTTCAGAAAGACGATGCACCGCTTGCCTATGCTGATCAAACTTCGCCGGCACTTTTTTTAATGAACGGCGCAGATGATACAACTGTTGGCCCAAAAAATGCGCAAAAGTTGGCGGCTAAAGTACAAGCACGCGGTGGAACGGCCTTACTCAAAATCTATGACGGGCTTGATCATACCGATGCTGTTAAATTGCTCTCACGCCACTTTGATGGGGACGCGCCTTTAAAATCTGACATTATTGCCTTTATCAACAGTCTTCCTAAAAACGGTAATTTCTGCCGTTAATCTCTCAATTTACAAAAGTTGATATTTTCAAGACTTAAGCGAGACCACATCCACAATATCATCCTTTGCCCAAGGCCCTGCATTTGGTGGCAATCTTAAAAGCACATTTGCTTTGGCAAAGGGGGTCATGAGTGAGCTGTCCTGACGCGGGAAAGGCGTGACGTGTACTATACCCTCAGAAGAGGTTTCTGCGCGGCCTCTGGCATAGGTTTCACGCGGACCATTGGCCGAAATGGGCTCAGTAACCCTCGCTTTACCCATCTCGATGTTATCTGCTCTTCCCACAAGGATTTTCAAAAAGAGATGCGCGCAAACTGTAGCGGAGGCGGGATTTCCAGGAAGGCCCAAGACGCTTTGGCTGCCGAGTTTTCCAAACCATGTGGGCTTGCCGGGGCGCACAGCGATTTTCTCAAAAATAAGCTCTAGGCCAGCATCCTTAAAAGCTGTGCGCATATAGTCGTAATCGCCGACGGATGCGCCCCCTATGGGGACGATGATATCGGCATCTTTCGCGGCTGAGATAAGTGCCCTTATGCTCTTCAGACTATCGCTGGCGATACCCATATCCATAACGGTGCCGCCCCAAGACTGAATAAGCGCGCCAAGGCCTGCTGCATTGGAGCTGATAATATCACCGTCATTGGCGGCGCTTCCAGGCTCTTTGAGTTCATCTCCGTTGGCTATCAAGGCGATAAGAGGACGTTTATAAATAGGGAGCTGCGCATGATTGGCCGCCGCAGCCACCGCAATATGCGCGGGAGTTAGGATAGTGCCAGCGGCAATCAACTTATCACCTTTTATGAAATCTATACCAGCTTTGCGGATATGGCGGGCCATTTCATTATCTGTGCTGGTGGTTAAGGTGTTGCCCTCACGCTTTACATTTTCTTGGATGACAATATGGTCTGCACCTTTGGGTACTGCGCCGCCTGTAAATATGCGCACCGCTTCGCCGCTGTTAATCTGACCTTGAAAAGGAGAGCCAGCCGGGGCTTCGCCAATAATCTTAAGCCTTGCTCCGACTTTTTTTACATCATTGAGCTTTACGGCGTAGCCATCCATAGCTGAGGCATCACGCGGGGGTAGGGTGACAAGCGCAGTAATATCTTCAGCCAACATTGCACCTAATGCTTCCGATAGAGGCACCATAATCTTAGTTTGATTAGCGCGGTGGCTTATAATCGTGGATATAGCGTCTTGAACTGAAATCATATCGACTGGATATATCGGAACATCTGCTTTACCAAGGGCCAATGAGGCCGTTCTAAACATATGTCTGAATTTCATAGTAAATTTCATCATGGCGTTGATGTTCTGCGTTTCATTGTGAACGCAAAAGAGCCTTGCGCCTTGGTTTGCGTAACAGACATCAATGGTGGGTCTATGCGTGCCAAGGGCGCGTTAATGGCTGTGACGGCAGCAGATGTTGCCGGCTATATCTCAAACGGATGTGTTGACGGCGATATTATCTTTCAAGCGCGCAGGGCAGATGCGCCTTTACGCTTGATATATGGGGAGGGCTCTCCCTTTAAGGACATAGCTCTGCCATGCGGTGGATCGATAGAAGTACTTATCATTCCAAAGCCTGATCTGTCTCATTTGTCTGAAGTTTTAAACAGGCTTGAGGCCCGTCAAGCAGCTATTTTGAACACATCTGATTTTGAATGGCGGTACATGCCTAAGCTTAGATTACGCATTGCTGGGCGCGGGGCAGCCGTGGAAGCCTTAGCGCGGCAGGCAAAACAATCAGGCTTTGAGGTGCATATGCAGTCGCCTGATACTGACATGAATATTGGGAATCAGAGTTGTGACCGCGTTGAACATTTAACTGATCCATCGACGCCGCCAGAGATTCATGATGATAGTTGGTCTGCCGTAGTTCTTATGTTTCACGATCATGACTGGGAGGGCGCATTGCTGGCTCAGGCCCTAAAAGGTGAGGCTTTTTATATCGGGGCAATGGGAAGTGCGAGGACACATGAAAACAGGATTTCTATGTTAGCAGACCTAGGGATGTCTGAGACTGAGATTTCCCGCATTCGCGGTCCTATTGGAATTATACCGTCTATGCGGGACGCGAATTTACTGGCGCTCTCAACCCTAGCGGAAATTGTGAAAGCGGCGCAAGATACGGGCAAATTATGAACCCTGAAAACTGCGCGCTTTATATCTTGGCAGCGGGCCTCTCGGAGCGTTACGGCGAAGATGATAAACTTATGGCAAATCTTGGCATGCGGCCGCTCTTATCTCATGTTTTACAGACGGCTTTACCTGTTCCGTTTAGAGCAAAGCATGGCATCATACCCGTAACATCAATAAAACGTAGAGCCTTATTCAAGAGACATGGCTTTGATATTATTGAAAACCTAGCGCCAGAATCTGGGCAAGGTAGTTCAATCATTCTAGCCGCTAAGCAGGCCATAGATAATAATTATGACGGCATCTGTATTATGTTGGGTGATATGCCCTTTGTTCCATCCTCACATCTATATGCTTTGATCAAAACTTTAGATGATAAGGAAAGCGCTATAAGCTCATGTAATCAAACGATTATGCCGCCTATGGCGCTTCGAAGATCTATCTTTAGTTCATTGGAAAATATAGATCCCAAAATCGGAGCGAAGTCATTATTTAAAAATAATAATACCGCATATCTACCCTTATCAAACCAAGCTGCACGGGATATTGATACGCCAGAAACTTTGGAGCGGCTTAACGCGCAAATAGGTGAGTAATGGAGATTTTGTTTTTCGGACGTTTGGGTGATGTTTCGGCTAATATGTCATGCGGGCTTCCCAAGGGCGTTAGTGATACGGATAGCCTAAGCTCATGGTTATCTGAGAAGAATGAAACGCTCGCCGCCGAGCTAGCAAAAGCGGGCAACCGCATTGCTGTAAATAAAACAATCATCACGCAAAACACACTCTTAACAGATAAAGATGAAGTGGCCTTTATGTCACCGCTAAGCGGGGGATAATGAGCACAAAGTTTTTACAAGTTTCAAAAGAAGAATTTGACCCCGAACTTGCTCATAAAAGCTTTCGCAAAGCCGTAAACGGCGCGGGCGCAATTGTAGCCTTTACAGGTCTTGTGCGCGGGGAGGGGCAGGACGATCTAACATTGACTTTGTCTCATTACCCAGATTTTACCGAGGCCGAGATAACAAAAATAACACAGAGGGCCGAGGAACGCTGGCCCTTAATTGGCTGGCATATTATTCACCGTGTTGGCCCTATGACTGCAGGTGAACCTATCGTCTTTGTGGCCACAGCAAGCGCCCATAGGCGGGCGGCCTTTGAAGCAGCGGACTTCATAATGGATTATCTTAAATCTGAAGCGCCCTTTTGGAAATCGGAAACCATTGACGGTAAACAAAACTGGATTGAACCGCGCGGGCAGGATATCAGTGATAAAAAAAGATGGAGCCTGTAATGGCCGGAATTGATGAAAGCCTGCCCTTTAAACCTGTAAGCGTAGCTGTCTTGACGGTTTCCGATACTCGTACGCGTGAAAACGATACCTCTGGCGACATCCTTCAGGCGCGTATTGAAGGCGCGGGTCACAAGGTGTCAGGCCGCGAAATTATCCGCGATACGATTGAGGACGTGCAGGCGCAGCTTCAAATCTGGATGGATGACCCCGCTATTGATGTTGTTATTTCGACGGGTGGGACGGGATTAACAGGTCGCGATATTACTGTAGAGGCTGTGACACCCCTCTTTGATAAGGTGATTGATGGGTTTTCTGTAGTGTTTCATCAAGAAAGCTTCAAAACGATTGGGTTATCGACTCTGCAATCTCGTGCCTGTGCGGGGCTCGCTCAAGGTACTATCATTTTCTGTCTCCCGGGGTCAAATGGGGCGGTTAAAGATGGTTGGGATAAGGTCATTGCCGCGCAGCTTGATAGCCGCCATCGTCCTTGTAATATGATTGATCTTATGCCGCGTTTTGGAGAAACGTAATGTCCAAACTCACCCATTTTGATGAAACAGGCCGCGCCGCAATGGTGGATGTTTCTGGCAAAGCCATCACACACCGCAAAGCTATTGCGATTGGTCACGTCAAAATGGGGGCCGAGACATTAGCGCTTGTTCAAAAGGGTGATAATAAAAAAGGCGATGTGTTTTCAGTTGCCGAGCTCGCAGGCATAATGGGCGCGAAACGTACAAGCGATCTCATTCCTCTATGCCATCCCCTGCCGCTTTCAAAAGTCAATGTCAGGATTGAAATTAGTGACTCGCTGCCTGGTTTAACGGTATCGGCTGAGACCAAGACAAGCGGTCAAACTGGTGTTGAGATGGAAGCCCTGACGGCAGTTAGCGTCGCCTGCTTAACGATTTATGATATGCTTAAGGCCGCTGATAAGCATATGATCATTGGCGATATCATGCTCGTAGAGAAGCAAGGCGGTAAATCTGGTCATTGGGCGCGTTGATATTTTACTTCTTAATCCCTTTCATCACGAGACCTGTATATTTCTCGGAATAGGGCGGGAGTTGCATCATGAAATCGCGGAACCTATCAAGGGGTTGGTGAACGATTGAGCGTTCATTTGAGAGCTCTACAAAACCCCGATATCCACCAGCACGGCCCATACCTGACGCGCCCACCCCGCCAAAAGGCAGGTTCGGATTTCCGCCGGCCTGTATACAATTATTATTGACGACGGCAGAGCCCGATGAGGTGTTGGTTAGAAAATATTCAGCGCTCGCAGAATTGGTGGTATAAATATAAAGCGCCAAAGGGTTAGGCCGCTTTGCTATTAGGTCTATGACCTCAGACTTTTCTTTATAAGTTAGTAAGGACAGGACGGGGCCAAAGACTTCCTCCTGCATAATATCCATATCCTCTGTCATATTCGAAAGAATAGTGGGTTCTATATAACGCTTTTTATCGTTCGATCCGCCGCCAAAAACTACTTCGGCGCCTTTTTTCAAGGCGTCATCAACTAAGCCTTTGATTCGCTTAGTATGGCGATCATTGATAATACGGGGTACAAATTCAGAGTTTTCGAGGCCTGTCTTTTCTGAATTATAAAGCGCATCCATTTTTTCGGCGACATGTTTTGAAAACGCATCTGCAATGCTTTCATGCGCGATAACATATTCTGGTGCGACACAGACCTGACCCGCATTCATCACGCGGCCCCATGCAACCTTGGTAGCGGCGTTTTCAAGGTTTGCGGTCTCGTCAATAATGACAGGTGATTTCCCGCCCATTTCTAACGTCACACTTGCAAAATGATCAGCTGCGGCTTTCATCACGATTTTACCGACCGTGTTCCCGCCCGTGTAATAGATATGGTTGAAGGGCAGGGAAAGCAGCTCTTGGGCCACCTCGACCCCGCCCTGAACGACATAGGCTTCATCAGCAGGTAGCGCCTTATGGATGATGTCTTCAAGAATTTGCGCCGAGAGCGGTGCGTGTTCAGAAGGTTTTACGACGATAGCATTGCCCGCGGCCATGGCAGAAATCATTGGCACAAAGGTTTCGGCCGTTGGGGCATTATAGGCGGGAAGGTTAAGAACAACACCTTTGGATTGGTGGCGTATTTCACATGTTTTACCCATCGTGAACATAGTGTTTTTTACGCGTTTAGGCTTGATCCATTTAGCAAGGTTTTTGGATGTGAAGTCTATCTCGGCTTTGACCATGATAAGCTCTCCCGCAATGTCAACGGGTTGTACGCTGCGTTCTTTTGCGCCAGCTTCATAAAGATCATCTTGCCGATCAACGATAGCCTCCCAAATTGCTTTCAGCTTGGCCGTTCGTTCTGCGGCAGTGGAATTACGCAGGCGCAGGGTTGCGCCTTGCAGGGCTTCGAAACGGGATTTAATCTCAGACATATTGTGACTTAGCCTTTACCATATTGCGGGATGCCGACGGCTTTCTGGATGGCTTTTTCAGCGCCTCGTTCGGACATAACGGCCAGCATAACCTTCATAGGTTTAACGTCTTTGCCAACAAGATAACGGGGTTTCCACGTTTTCTTTTCAAGCAGTGCGAGTACGCCGTCCGTGACATAATCTGGATCATTTCCTGCATTGATTTGTTCGACCATTTTTGTTGTTGTCGTCTCGCGAAGATGCGGTTCATATACCGCTTTCACTTCATCTGAAATGCCTGTCCAGATAGACTTTGTCGTTTCTTCGGCATTGGCCGTCATATGTGTTTTTACCGCGCCGGGCTCGATAGAGGTGACTTCAATCCCGAATGGCGCGAGTTCATTGCGCAGGGTACAGGTGAGGCCCTCGACGGCCCATTTGGACATATTATAACTGCCAGAGCATACGGGATTAGCCCGCACCGCGCCAGACGCGAAATTAATAATCCGAGAGCTACCTGCGCCCCTACGGATCATAGGAAGGAAGGCTTGGCAGACGCGCATAGGCCCAAATGTATTAACCTCGAAAAGAAATTTCATTTCTTCTATATTAATGCCTTCAACTGGACCTGTGCCTTTATTGGCAATGCCAGCATTATTTATCAAAAGGTCCAAAGGGCGCTCACCCAGATGTTTTGCAACTGTTTTTGCGCTTTGGGTTACGGAAGTATCAGACGTCACATCCTGCTCAACCTTGATGATGTTGGGGTTGTCGTTAAGTTCGGAGGTATCTGCGCCGGGTAAAACACCAGCAAAAACCTGCCAGCCGCGATCTGCGAGTTTGTTGGCTTTCATAGCGCCCATGCCCATGGCTGCACCTGTTATAAAGGCTGTTTTTTGATCTGACATTTCGGTCCCCATATTGTGTTATCTTTGACTTTCCGAACAGCATTCAGAAAAGCCCATGCATGGCTGTGAGTCAAGCTGTCAGACATTGTAAATTTGGCTTTGCCAGTCTGGCGAAAGTAGTTTGTGCTGTCCCAGCGGATTGACGATATCGCGAATATAAATCTCGATGCCTCCATCTGAAGCCGGAAAGAACATGATGTTATCGCCGACATCTTGCGGATAAATGCGCACAGGCTTTTGTCCGTCAAAGCTGACATCATAGACGGGCATCTTGCTCTGATTGTTCAGTGAAATAATCGGATTTTTCACGTCAAGTTCGGGATTTGTGTAACCGTGCTTGAGGCAATCAGTGAGTAAGTCCAATCTCATTTGGATATCTACCGCCTTAGTCGTGGCTTGGCGTTGTTTAAAATAACGCGCGAGCGCACCACGAGATGTATTTTGCAGACCATCAGGGAAAGCTGCATTGTCAATGTGAATGAGGATTGCATTGCCGACATAGCTAGATTGGGAAATAGGATCAGTTTCAAAATAACGAGTTCGCAAGTCCAAGAGCTGCCCGATTTGAATTTCTTTTTTTACATCTTCGCCATAGCTCAGCTTTGCCACGATAGAGGTAAAATGCGCGCAAAGGGCAGTATTCGTGCTAATCCAGTCCTCGCCGCTTTCAGTCAAAACAGTGTCTTTTAGGCGTGTAATATCATCGGGGGTGAAATGGAGTTTTATGGGAGGGTTTTTACTAAGGCTT
This sequence comes from uncultured Hellea sp., assembly GCA_938007935.1. GTDB lineage: Bacteria > Pseudomonadota > Alphaproteobacteria > Caulobacterales > Maricaulaceae > Hellea. Next base: position 64,019 of record CALLMD010000002.1, on the reverse strand, counting down.
TTATCCATAGCTTTGATGATGAGAGATTTAATAAATCTCCCAATGAGCCCTTTAATTGGTATGGGTTTAGGGAGGCCGCGCCTTTTTAATGCCTTTAAGCTATCAGTTTTTGACCTATCTGTTCCAAATTCAAAAACCCCCAAATGTGTTACGTAAGGAAATACAGGAAGCGCCTTATTGGAGAGTATTGCTCCATAAATTTCAGCGAGGTGCTTCATGAGTAAATGAAAGCCCGCTGCATCAGTCAGGACATGACTAACCGCTATGCCCAGTATCATACCATCTGAAAGCTCAGTCAGGGTGAAGGTTGAAAGAGGTTCCCGTCCTTTAAGAACGTCAAGTCTACTAGGCTGCTCTACGCATTTAGGCCGTGATGTAGTTCCAAGGATATGTGTTACAGATTTTTTGAGGCGCTGAGTTTTCAAAGAGACATGGGTAGGCGCGGCTATAATGCTGAATGATTTTTCAATAAAAATACCTGACAAGGCTGGGAATTGAGTGATCAATATTTCAACAGCTTTGGTTAAAGCCTCGACGTCCAGAGGCGTTTCAAAAACATATTGAAGCCCAATGTAATTTCCATAGAGCAAATGGTTGGCGTCAATAGGGCTGACAGAATGCGTGAATGCGCTGCTCAAGCTTAAAAAGCGTCCGGGCGAAGCTGAGCATCCGTTCCGCCGTCAACATAGATAACGCTGCCTTGCATATAGTCCGCTGTGTCAGAGAGCAGAAATTCGATGATATCTGTAATTTCTTCAGCGCGCCCAAACCGTTTCTGCGGGATGGGTATCATCTCAAGACTTTTGCTGATGGTAGGATGTTCTTTCACCCCCTCCAACATAGGCGTTTCTGTTGGTCCGGGGGCAATGACATTAAGTGATATACCAAGCTCTCCCCATTCGGCTGCACGCCGCCTTACTGCGCGGGTGAGTGCATGTTTTGAATGGCCGTACACCATAGCAGCATGAAAACCGCCGATGATTTCAATCGTTTTGGCTTCATTTCCTTCAAGCATGGCCTCAACCATTGGCGCTTTGGGGTCCGTGCGCATTTGCGCCGAATTGGAACCGATCACAACGCACCGTCCTTTGGTTGCCGCAAGGGCTTCTTTAAATCCATCTAATAGCGCGACTGCGCCGAAATAATTGACTCGCGCTACAAGAGCGCCATTCTCAAGGTGGCCGCCAAGACCTGCGGCAAGGACAAGACGGTCAATTTTCCCTCCGCTCATATCCAAGGCCTTATCTATGGCCGATTGCCGTCCATCTACCGTTGAGAGGTCAGCTGAGATGGCTTCGCCCTTAAGATCGATACCTATTATGTCGTAGCCTTGCGCCTTTAACCGCGCTTTAACGCAGGCCCCAATGCCAGATGCCGCGCCTGTAATGACTGCAGTTCCCATATTTAGTCCTTTATCCATTTAGCCGTCAGGCCAGTACCTTTAAGATGTCCGTCAATAATTGCGCGGGGTTCAGACCGAGTATAGCTAATGCGCCAGCCCTCATCGGTTTTTATATACTTATCATGGTAAAAACTTGAGAGAAGCCGAAAGCTATTATCGTCAGGATTATAAGTCGCAAAGCCTAAGTTCCAAATCGCGCTGGCTTTATCACCTTCTATGTGGATCTCCGCATTATGTCCTTGATGAACATCGGTAATTGGAGTGTTCACCGCCATCTGGGTGAAAATATCGACAAGGCTTTCAAGATTAAACTCTCCAAGGGGCGGAAAGTCTATGACTGCGTCTTGTGTAAAACAGGCTTTCATGGCCGCTGCATCTTTGTGATCACATGCATTAAGGTAACGCGCCTTTAATTGCCGAATAGCACTTTCAGATTCTAATTTTTCAATTCTGTCTTCTAAATTCACTCGATATCTCTTTCTATGTGCGTAGCAAATAGGGTCAAATTTTACGCATTTTGATAGATTGTTTCTTTCCAAATGCAATATTCGTTACCATAATAACAAATAAAATACGCAAATTCATTTCTTGAAAGATACGTAGAGGGGATAAGCAATGTCGGGTTTTCCAAAAGGTGCTGCGATTATATTTGGCGCAACAGGCGGAATTGGCCGTGTTGTTTGTGTTGAATTAGCGCGCGCGGGCAGTGATATCGCTATTGTTTGGCATTCTAAAAAAACACAAGCTGCAGAGTTGAAGGATGAAATCGAAGCCTTTGGGCGTAAAGCCAGTACCCATCAATGTGATGTTACGATTGAAGGCGCGGCCGATCAAGCGATTAACGCTGCGGTGGCCCATCATGGACGGCTCCATAGTTTAGTTTGGGGCGCTGGCCCTTTGGTAGAGCAAGTCTTCGTGGCTGAAACAACGCGCGCGCAATGGCGCAAAGCGGTGGACGTCGAAGTACACGGATTCTTCGAGGCTGCCCAAAGCGCCACGCGTCATATGAGAGGGGAAGGCGGCTCTATAATACATCTAGGGTCAGCAGGCGACTTGAGTTGGCCTGATAAAGATGTCCTTTCTGTTGCGCCCAAAGCGGCGAATGAAAGCCTGATTAAAGGCATTGCCCGCGAGGAAGGCAAAAACGGGATAAGAGCTAATTCCGTTTTAATAGGCGTTATAGAAGCAGGTATGTTCCTCGAATTATCAAAGCAGGGCGTATTTGATGAAGCATGGACGGCTGATGTTCAAAAGAATTTGGCGTTAAAACGTTGGGGCCAACCAGAGGAAATCGGTCATGCAGTCGTTTTCCTCGCCTCAAATAAAGCCGCGTATATTACCGGACAACAGATTGCTGTGGCTGGCGGTTACGGTTTGTAAAACCCATGTCAAATGCGTAACAAAAATGCAACTATGCTACGCAAAATGACATTTTTTGGTCTAATTTAGGCCAAAACGCGCATTTATAGCGATTTTTCTTGCGATTACTGCATTGCGCCATTTTTTTTTATAGCTTAGATATTAAGTTAATAAGCGGTCAAAAGGCCGCCGCACATCGTAAGGGGAATTATCAAATGTCATCTAGAACCCTCAAAGGTCTCACAGCTCTCGCAGTTTCTACCTCAATTTTAGCGATAAGCGCTCCAGCTATGGCACAGCTTGATGAGATTGTAGTTACGGCTCAAAAGAAATCTGAAAATCTGCAAGACGTACCTGTATCAATTGCGGCCTTTGATTTAGAGGCGATAGAAAACAATCGAATTGAAGGTATTGAAGATCTTGGTACGTTTACACCTGGCGTCTATGTAACACCTAACCCTGCTGACCCTAATGGCGTACGAGTAAGTATTAGGGGTATCGGGACATTTGATCCGCAAGTCGGTCAAGATAGCCGCGTGGCCATATATCAGGATGGTGTTTATCTTGGTAAAACGCAGGGTTTAGCGATTGATATGCCCGACTTGGCTCGGGTCGAATTGCTAAAAGGACCGCAAGGTACACTTTACGGGCGTAATACGACCGCTGGCGCTATTAATCTTGTTTCGGCGCGTCCCGACCCTGATGAATTTTCTGGAAAGCTAACTGCTGAGTATGGTAACTTTAATCACACCAAGCTTTCGGGTGCAGTCAATATCCCTATGGGGGGAAGCGCAGCGGCTCGTCTTTCTGGTCTCATTCTTAATCGTGACGGCTGGGTCGAAAACTCAGGTCCTGGGACTGACTTTGGCGGCGAAAAAAAGTTTGGCTTGCGCGGCGCGGTCGGATTTGATGTTGGTGACAGTTTAAATCTGGAATTTGCTGCCGACTATAACAAAACAGAAAAAGAACCTCTATTCTATCAATCTTTAACAGGTTTTGGTGAAAATAACCCACTCTTTGGGCCCGCTATTACAACAGCCACGGGACGCCAAGACGAAGTAACAACCAGCTTTGAAAATGAATCAGGTGATCTTGAATCCAAAGGCGTGTCAGCCATTGTCCGTTGGGATATCGCGGATGGACATGATGTTAAATTTACAGCAGCACATAGAGAGGTTGAAAGTAGACGTTTTGTGACGCTTATTCCAACTGCTGACCCGGGTGTCATTAATGCCATTACGGGTGGATTCAACCAAGCTCTAGGAGCGCTACCGTTTGCTTTTGGTGCTGCTAGGCAGCCATTGCGTCCTGATCTGGGAACGCAATTTGATGGATCTATTCCAGATCGCGGTCTGTTTTTATCTCCGCCTGGAGGGTCAAGTTCTCTGGATGGTCATAATCAAACAAGTTTTGAGGCGACATATAATGGTGATTTTGCCGATGGACGCTTAGAGTTTACGGGCGGTGCATTTTATTATGATGAAGAAACGGGAATTAATGGTGGGCAAAATTTTGCTAATGCGAATGATTACCTTTTTGTTCTTGGGCAATTTGATCCTCGCGTGACAGCGCCAAATATCACAGGTTTCTTGGGCGGATTAGGTGTTCCGCCTGCGGCTCAAGGCCCTATACCTGCTGCGGGTGTTCTGCTTTCTTTTTTACGGGGACCTCTCGCGCCACAAGCCTTTCCTCTTGTTAGCCAAATCGTTGGAAATGGGACAACTTGTCAGCAAACAGGTATGACTCCAATGCCTGCTAATAATTTCTGTTTGCCGACACTGTCGGTTGCATTAGATGCGGCCCGACAGACGACTACGAATGACCTATTCATTGATACCACAGCTTTTGCGCTCTATGGGCAAGCAACTTGGCATCTGACAGATGATTTCCGCATTACAGGTGGCCTTCGTTATTCTGATGAAAGCAAGGATGGTCAAGGGCAAACAAAGTCGGTTTTCTTCAATGATAATATTACGCTCACTGGAAATACAATACTTCCAAATACGGCATCTTTTGATGACTCAGTTTTAGATCCATCATTGACGCTGGAATATGATCTTAATGATGATGTAATGGTTTATGCCAGCTATAAAGAAAGCTTCCGCTCAGGTGGTTTTAACCAAACGGCGTCTGCGGTACGTTTGCCAGGTCAGTCAGCGGGTGCTGATTTTGTGTTCGGTTCAGAAAGTAACACAGCCTATGAGCTCGGCTTTAAAGGCGATTTTGGCGATAGACTTCGTTTGAATGTTTCGGGCTTTTATTATGACTTCAAAGATAAGCAAAACACTTTGGGAACCAATCCTTTAATTGCCACTGAGCGCGTTATTGTGAATGTTGATGATGAAATCTATGGTGTCGAATTTGATGGTCAGTTCGCGCTCACAGAAGAACTCACACTAACAGGTAGCTATTCCTATATCGATGGGACTGCGGGAGAAATTACTAACCCCTTTACAGGTCTAATTGATCCATCTTCTCGAGAAGAGCTTCAAGGCACACCAAAGAACTCATATCTACTATCAGTAAACTATGATGGTGATAATGGGTTCTTCGGAAATGTCAGTTATAGTCATAAAGATGATGTTCTTGCTATTCCAGCTAACGACTTGCGTTTGCCTGCCGTAGATCTTGTGAATGGGCGCGTAGGTTATAATTTTGATATGGCTAATGGTAATACAGCAACTGTTGCTCTATGGGGAACAAATATATTTGATGAAGAATACCTCATTGATAGTCTTCCGTTTGAAACATTTGCGTACCGCACACAAGTTTTTGGGCAGCCACGTAGTTACGGCGCATCTCTGGGTATTAAATTCTAATCTAACTCGAAGGGGAGTTGGGGCACAGAGCCGCTCTGAACTATTTGCAATGGCAAGTGTTCAGAGCGGCTTTTTTTTACGATAAATAAAGAGGGAATTTATGCAGACAGTTAAGTGTTTTCACCTAACGACTGTCATTGGCGGGGCGCTAGCTTTGTCAGCCTGCCAAGTTGAAACGTCATCAAATGAGCTTAAAGAAGTTCAAAATACTGTGCAAACTGAAACTACGCAAACGCCCCTAATTAAGTCCGTATCATCATACTCTAAACCCAATATAATAATTCTCCTCGCTGATGATCTGGGCTGGGCTGATCTTGGGTTTCGCGGAAGTGATATTGAGACGCCCCATATTGACCGCCTTGCCCGTGAGGGCCTGACCCTTAACCGCTTTTATTCAATGCCTATTTGTACGCCGACACGGTCAGCTTTGATGACAGCACGTGACCCCATGAAACTCGGGACAATATATGCGGGGTTTCAGCCTTGGCAAAATGGCGGCGTTTCACCAGAAGAGCATTTTATGCCGCAAAGTTTTCAAGCAGCTGGATATCAAACTGCGATGATTGGCAAATGGCATCTTGGGCATACATTTGAGCCTCTTGTGCCGACATCGCGCGGGTTTGATCATTTCTTTGGGCATCTGAACACGCAGGTTGATTATTACGATTACACCGTTGCTAAGGGGTATGACTTACAAGAAAATGGAGCGTCGGTGCAGCGTCCTGAGACCTATGCGACTGACGTACATGCGGAAGAGTCAGTTAGATATCTGACGGAGCTACGTGACCCCGATAAACCCTTCTTTATGTATGTTCCATTCCTCGCGCCCCATGCTCCCATGCAGGCCCCTAAAGCGCTTGAGGATAAATATAAAAGCAGGCCTAATAGGCCTTTTACCAAACGCACCTATGCCGCGATGGTTGATAGTCTTGATCAAGCTGTAGGCCGGATATTGGAGACGTTAGACGCGCAGGGTTTGACAGATAATACGCTTATCTTTTTCTTTTCTGACAATGGCGGGCTCGAAGCCTTTGGCGCGGATAATGGGCCTTACCGCGGCGGAAAGCTTCAAACATTCGAAGGCGGTATTCGGGTCAATGCGGTGATGCGCTGGCCTGAACACATTGTTGCGGGCAGTTCAACAGATGATGTTGTGTCTGTTCTTGATATTTTTCCAACATTTACTCAGGCTGCGGGTATATCTATGGGCAGTTCAAAGCAGCTGGATGGTCAAAAACGTTGGGACGCTATTATGAATAGCGGCGAAGACCCTCGCTCTGGTGATTTATATTTCGCGTCGAACTCGCCCATATTTAATAAATATCATCTTTCGGTCATGGAAGAGAAATGGAAGCTGGTGCAAATCATTGACCATCAATCGCAATCTACTGAGGTTGAAAACTTTTTATTTGATTTACCTAATGACCCCGGTGAGGCCAATAATCTTGCACAATCAAATCCCGCTCAGGTAAAACGCATGGCTGAAAAAATTCGTATATGGCGTTCCAAGCATCCGATTAACGGCGTGCGTGTTGCGCTCTCACCCCATCCGGGGTGGAGAGCGCCTTTGGACTATGCCAAGACTGTTGTGCCTGCAGACCAAATTCAAGAGGAGGGGTATGATACCTATGTTTCTGGTATGAGAGCCAAGATTTTGCAAAAGCGGCATACTGATAAGGGCGTGATTACATATGAGTAAAATTCTTAAATGGATTGGGCTTGGGTTACTTCTGATAACGCTTGGCTTTGCTCTTATATTTGGCCTGTCAAAAAGCGCTCGTAAATCTGCGCAAATTAAAGCATTAGGTAAAATCTCTGATGTTGCTGTAAAGCGCATGACCTCTAATCCCGAGGCCAAAGGGTCGGTCGCGGCTGACTTCATTAATATTCCGATTGAAGCAAGGGAGCTATCAAAAGGCCTATGGCAGGCGACGGGTGTCGCCAATGCCCATATTGTTCAAACGGATGCAGGGGATGTCATGTTCGATACGGGGCTCGCAACGCAGGTCCCAAAACAAATGAAGGCGTTAAAAGCAGCGATTCCAGATTTGGACCTTTCGCATATTATAGTTTCTCATTCCCATGCTGACCATCAGGGGGGCGTAAAATTTTGGAAGGATGATAAAACCGAAATTATTACCCATGTAGAATTTGGTGAAGAGCAACGTTATCTGACTGAACTTCAAGATTATTTTTGGGGACGAAATAGAACACTTTTCCCGTTCATGCCTGAAAAAGTGCCGACCATTGGATTAATTGCCTATGGTGGTGTTGAGCCGACAATAACCGTACATAACGGGCAGTCATATAGCTTTTCTCAAGGCGGCGTAGATTTTGAAGTCATGGCCCTGCCAGGCGCAGAGGGCGCTGATAATATCGTGCTTTGGCTTCCGCAATCTAAGACTCTGCTCAGCGGTGACTTCTTTGGTCCGCTTTTTCCGCAATTTCCAAATATTTTCACTATGCGCGGTGAGAAGATTAGAAAACCTGTTGAGTATATAAACTCCCTCGACGCGATTATCGCTCTGGGTCCAGAAATGATTGTACCTAGTCATAAAGATCCGGTCACGGATAAGACGCTTATCATGGATGGCTTGATTAAAATGCGCGATGCTACGCGTTATGTGCATGACGCAACAATTAAGGGCATGAATGCAGGCAAGACGGTTGAAACTTTGATGCAAGAGATAACGCTACCGCCTGAATTAGCGTTGCCTCAAGAACACGGCAAAGTCTCTTGGGCGGTCAAATCGATTTGGGAATATTATGCGACTTGGTTTCACTTTGATAAAACAACGGAGCTATACGGTGTACCCGTCAGTTCGGTTTATAAAGACATTGTTGAGGCTGGCGACGAGCTAAGATTAACCGAAAAGGCTGGTAGCTATGTAGATGCGGGCGAACCTTTAAAGGCGCTCCACTTATTGGATATTGTGCTTGGCGCTCAGCCCAATAATGCGCCCGCTTTATCAGTACGCAAGCTGGCTCTTGAAAGCCTATTAAAGACGGCAAAGTCCACGCATAATAATAGTTATGAAATTTACTGGTTAAATTACCGCCTGCGGGAAACTGAAGCCAGCCTCCCGCAGTAGCGTAAAACTAGTCTTTCTTACGGCGACCAAACCACCCGCGGCGCTTTGGCTTTTCTGTCGTAGAGGGGGCATTAGAATCGTTTTCAGCTTCGCTCTTACGCGCTGGTGCTTTCCTTCTCGCGCCCTTACTTTCAGCCGCCTTGCTTGGCGCTTCAGGCGTATTATCAGTTGGCTCGGGTTTTGACGGCGCTTTTCTACGGGCTGTCGTTTTCTTGGCCTCAGCAGCTTTCTTTGCTTTAGGAGCTGCTTTTTTAGCTGGCGCCTTTCGTTTTGCCTTAGGCGTTTCAGCTTCAGCTTCTGGCGCTTTTTTGCTTGGGGCTTTGCGGCGAGACGCCGTTTTGGCTTGAGCTGGGGCTTTTTCGTCTTTTGCTTTCTTCGTCTTTTGCTTTCTTCGTTGGCGCCTTTTTTGTTGCCGCTTTTTTAGGAGCAGCTTTTTTAGCAGGCGCCGCCTTTTTTGCAGTCGCAGCCTTTTTTGGAGGTGCTTTACGTCGTGCCTTGGTTTTTACAGGCGCGTCATCTTCAGCCTCAGCTTTAGCTTTCTTAGCTGGAGCTTTCCGGGTTGCAGCTTTTTTACGACCAGCTTTGCTTGCCTTTTTTGTCTCTTCTGCTGGTGCAGATTTTTTAGCGGGAGCTTTCCGTCGGTTTTTAGGTTTCGCAGTTTTAGCTGTCTCATCAAGATTCTCAGCTTGTGACTCGTCTAAAGACTTGGTGCGGCCAGGGGCTTTACGTGTTGTCCGATTGCGTTTTGGTTTCGTTTCTTCAGAGGCAGTTTCTGTTTCTGCCGCTGTGGACTCCTCTGTCTCATTTGACCCTCTGTCTTTACCTGGGGCTTTCCGGCGGCCACGGCCACGTTTTGGCTTCTTGTTAGAAGTGTTTTCATCTGTGTCTCCGTCAGAGGAAGGTGTGTCTTCAGAAGACTCACTTTTGTTTTCGGATTGCTCCTCACGAGTTTTGCCGCGACCGCCGCGGCGGCCTCTGCGGCGGCGGCGCTTCTTAGGCCGATCTTCATCGTCAGAATCTTTGGACTCTGGCCGATCTTCATCCTCTTCACTTTGATCATCTGATTTTTTCTTCTTACGGCGAGACTTTTCTTGTGCGCGCTGATCTTTCTGGCGTTGCTTACGGAATTCTGCCTCGATCTCTGCTAGGGGATCAGGAGTATCACCTTCAGTTTTTTCAATGACTTCAATTTCATAATTAGGACGTATGAGTTCTTCATCACCGACAAGTTCAGTGAAAAGCCCTGACGTATCATCAACATGTTGAAGCAAGTCACGCTTCTCGTTGAATATATAAAGGGCCACATCGGCCGACACTTTTAAACGTATACGTTTCGCTTGGCCGCGCACGCCAATATCTTCGACCGCGCGAATGGCCGCGAGAGCGCTAGACTCGATGGTGCGTTTACGTCCGACACCTTCGCAGTGATCGCAATGCGCGGTGGATCCTTCAAGAAGGCTACGACGGCGGCGTTGGCGTGAGATTTCCATTAAACCAAATTGCGAAATACGCGCTGTTTGTACGCGGGCTCTATCACGAGATAGAGCGTCTTTCATCGCGCGCTCGACGGCGCGGTTATTTTTGTGCTCGTCCATATCGATGAAATCAATGACAATCAGACCTGCGAGGTCTCGCAGACGCATCTGACGAGCAACTTCAATAGCGGCTTCTGTATTTGTTTTTAAAGCTGTGCGTTCGACATTGCGTTCTTTCGTTGATCGTCCCGAGTTAACATCAACAGAGACAAGAGCTTCGGTTGGATGAATAACGAGGTAGCCGCCTGATTTAAGCTGGACGACGGATTTAAGGCTGTCTTCTATTTGACGCTCTACGTTGTAGCGTAGATAAAGCGGAATATCGTCCTTATATTGCTTAACGTTTTTTGCATGGCTCGGCATGAGCATCTTCATAAAGGCCTTGGCTGTTTTATAAGCTTCCTCTCCTTGAATAAGAACCTCTTCAATGTCCTTATTATAAAGATCACGGATAGACCGTTTTACCAAATTGCCTTCTTCATGAATAAGTGCAGGCGCAATAGAAGCCAAAGTTGTGTCCCTGATTTCGTCCCAGAGGCGAGAGAGATATTCATAGTCGCGTTTAATCTCCGCTTTGGTGCGTTTTGCACCAGCGGTTCGAACAATGACGCCCATGCCCGGAGCAACCTCTAGTTCGCTCATTACAGATTTTAGGCGTTTACGGTCTGCTCCATTAGAAATTTTACGAGATATACCTCCGCCGCGAGCTGTATTTGGCATTAAGACGCAATAACGCCCTGCCAATGACAGATAAGTTGTTAGGGCTGCGCCCTTATTGCCGCGCTCTTCTTTAACGGCTTGGATTAAAAGAATTTGACCGCGCTTAATAACTTCCTGAATTTTATAGCGGCGACGGGATTGGCGGCGGCGGCGAGACGAAGCGACTTTGACTTGTTCTTCGGCAACTTCTTCATCATCTTCGTCATGCGCGTCATCGGCATCTGGGTCTAAATTTTCATCGACCTCATCCTCAGACTCGTCATCAGTCTCCTCATCCTGAGCTGCTGCGTTTTCCGCCGCTTCGGCTTCGAGCAAGGCAAGCTTATCTTCATGAGGGATTTGATAATAATCCGGATGGATTTCACTAAAGGCTAGGAAGCCGTGACGATTGCCGCCATATTCGACGAACGCGGCTTGAAGTGAAGGTTCGACCCTCGTGACGCGGGCGAGATATACATTGCCTCTTATTTGGCGTTTATGGCGGCTTTCAAAATCGAGTTCTTCAACGCGGTTGCCGTCTACTATCACGACGCGTGTTTCCTCCGGGTGGGAGGCATCGATAAGCATTTTCTTTGTCATTTATTTCTCCAAAGAGCCTCGCTCGAATGTCAGGACTGCGCCCGTGGCGCATATTGGAACGTAGGAGGGGCTCTGATGTTTTACGAAGTCCTGTATTGGACATGTGTCTTACGGTACGCGCAACGGTCCCGGCCTTGGCCTTTGCGGACTTAAAATATGCGTTGGCAGCGTACATGGTAACTTTCTATTTCGCCGATTGGCGGTTTGAGTGAAAAGCCGCTAATGCGGGCGCATCTCGCGCGTCGTATATATGCTTAACGCAAATATACTCTTCATCTCTAAATATGCTTGTGCCCTATTTATTGAGTCGGCGCAAAGGCTTTGTTTTATAAATTCACTTATGATTTAGGCATGATTTTTCTATTCATAGCTATTAGCGTGTTATTATCCTCCTTAAGGACCTGATTCATGAGCACGACATTTTATCAAGATATAAGCAATACTCTAAAAGAGATAGAAGATGATGGCCTTTATAAACGTGAGCGTTTGATAACGAGTAAGCAGGCCGCAGATATAATTGTCACTGAGGATGGGTCTACGCGTGAAGTTATAAATTTCTGCGCCAATAATTATCTTGGGTTGGCCGACCATCCTGACTTAATCAAAGCCTCAGAAGCTGCCGTCACTGAACATGGATTTGGTATGGCGTCTGTAAGGTTTATATGCGGAACCCAAAGCCAGCATAGAGAGCTTGAGCAGAAAATAGCAAGCTGGCTCGGCTTTGATGATAGTATTTTATATGCGGCTTGTTTTGATGCTAATGGCGGAGTGTTTGAACCTTTACTTGGGCCAGAGGATGCAATTATCTCTGACGCACTTAATCATGCCTCGATAATTGACGGTATAAGGCTCTGCAAAGCTAAACGTTACCGCTATAAGACAAGTGATATAGCCGACCTTGAGGCGCAGCTTAAACAAGCGCGAGCAGATGGGGCGCGTCATATCATGATTGCCACAGATGGTGTGTTCTCAATGGACGGTACTATTGCCAAACTTGGTGAGATTGTTGCGCTTAAGAAAAAATATGACGCCCTGCTCATGGTAGATGATTGCCATGCAACTGGATTTTTAGGAGAGGGCGGTCGCGGTTCAGCCGCATTCCGCAATGTTGAGGGACAGGTCGATATTTTAACAGGAACGCTAGGCAAAGCCCTTGGCGGTGCGATGGGTGGTTTTACATGCGCAAAGCAAAATGTGGTTGATCTCCTTCGCCAACGCTCTCGGCCTTATCTATTTTCAAACAGCCTAGCGCCATCTCTTGTCGGGGCAAGCTTAACGGCGATTGATCTTGCTATAGCGGGAGATGATTTGAGACGGCAAATATTTGCGAATGCCAAACAGTTCCGTAAAGGTATGACAAACGCTGGATTTATGATTCCTGACGGCGAACATCCCATCATTCCTGTTATGTTAGGTGATGCTAATACTGCGCAAAAAATGGCGGCGATGCTATTAGACGAAGGCATATATGTTATCGGGTTCTTCTTTCCCGTTGTTCCAAAGGGCCAAGCCCGCATAAGAACGCAAATGAGCGCTTCTCATACAACAGCTCATATAGATAAAGCCATTACGGCATTCACTAAAGTTGGCAAGGAGCTTGGCGTTATATGACCGAAACAATGAAAGCCCTTGTAAAAGCCAAGGCTGAAAAAGGATTATGGCTTCAAGATGTCCCAATCCCATCTATTGCCGCAAATGAAGTGCTGATTAAAATTGAGCGTACCGCAATTTGCGGGACGGATATGCATATTTATAAATGGGATGAGTGGGCCCAAAAAAATGTACCTGTGCCGCTTATTACAGGGCATGAATATGGCGGTACTGTTGCGGCGATTGGATCGACTGTGACCCGCGTTAAAGTCGGACAGCGCGTCACAGGAGAGGGCCATGTTGTTGGTCGACGCTCACGCAATGCGCGCGCGGGTAAATTTCATTTGGATCCGGATACAAAGGGTATTGGAGTCAATTTGCCTGGGGCCTATGCGCAGTACCTCGCGCTTCCCGAATTTAACGTCATTCCGCTTAAAGATAATTTTCCGCTAGAGATTGCCGCCATCATGGATCCTTTGGGCAATGCTGTGCATACGGCTTTTGCATTTGATCTTGTTGGCGAAGATGTTCTTATTACAGGCGCGGGGCCGATAGGTATTATGGCGGCAGCAGTTGCTGAAAAATCGGGAGCGCGTCGAGTTGTATTGACGGATATAAATGACTGGCGACTTGAATTCGCGCGAAAACTTGCTCCGCGTACTCGCATGGTTAACCCCATGAATGAAGACCTGAAAGCTGTCATGGCTGAGATTGGCATGAATGAAGGTTTTGATGTCGGGCTGGAAATGAGCGGCGCAGAGCCAGCCTTTAATCAAATGCTTGATGTGATGTTAATGGGTGGAAACATTGCAATGCTAGGCATACCGTCAAAACCATTTCCCGTTGATTTTGGTAAGCTTGTTGGAAAGGCTCTGACTCTTAAGGGTATTTATGGACGTCAGATGTATGAGACATGGTATAAAATGCTGGCACTGCTTGATAGCGGGCTGGATGTGTCGCCTATGATAACTCATCGATTTGCGGCTCGTGATTTTCAAAAAGCCTTTGACTTAATGGAAACCGGAAAGAGCGGTAAGGTTATCTTGGATTGGAACGAAATATAAATTTCTAAATTGATGCGATAGTATTCTTACGAGCCCCCGCTTCCAAGTTTTTTACCCATTCCAGCCTCTGGTAATGTTTTATTTCTGCGCAACGCGATAACCAAGACGCCGCCAAGAGAAATAACAGAGCCCAAAATAAGTTGGGCAGTTATGGCCTCTTTCAAAAAAACAATACTGAGCACGACACCCCATATCGGCGTCATTAGTGTAAGGGGAGATAGTAGAGAAATATCGTATTTTTTGATGAGATGATAAAATGCACCGTGTCCAAAAACGGACACACCGATCACGGCAAAAATTGTTGATATCCATACGGGCCAGCCGCCTATTATATATGTGTTCCATTGGCCCTGCTCAAAAAGACCCGAAAAAACAAAGAGCGGGGTAAATGAAAACAGGCCAATCCAGGCTTGCATTTGTAGGGCTGATATAGGGCTTATGCGCTTCATTAAAATGCCGCCTACAGAGCCAATAAAGGCTGCGGCCGCGATATATAAAAGTCCAAAAGAAATACTGAAACTGCTAGGGTCGATAGCAATTAGCAATACTCCTGCAAAAGCCAACATAATTCCGATGCCTCGCCGCCACCCAATGGTTTCGCCTAAGAACGCCATGCTCATTAATGTGGAAAAGGGCACGGCAAGTTGACTGACAACGGCTGCTGCCGAGGCTTCCGCATAGGCGAGCCCGACGAATAGAAGAGCAAAATGCCCAGACCCTATAAATAAGGATATAAGAAATAGCGTTTTTATATCTTTTGGAAACGGACGTAAAAAGGGGATAAGGATAAGCGCTACGCCGAAGAATCTTATAGCTGCAAAGAATATTGGGGGTACTGCGGCATCAAAGACGACCCAGCGGGTTATCACGATGTTTAACCCCCAGACAAAACAAACAGTAAATAGTAATAGAAAGTCCTTAAATCCCATAGGTGCTACTAGCCTAGCTTGCTAAATAGTTCACTGTGTATTTTGGTCTTCGCTTATTCTTCTTTCATTCAAGGCAATATAGAATATGAAGGGTGTCAATTTTAATGTTAGGAATGATGAAAATATGAATGCTGAATTTGTACCTTTGTTAGGCTATGAAGAGCTTTCAGAAGAGCAGATGCAAACTCGCGCGAGTGTTGTTTTGGAAACGCTGTTAAAGCGCCGGACTATTCGTGATTTTTCGGATAAACCTGTTCCGCGAGAGCTTATAGAGACATGCATTAAAGCTGCGGGGACTGCGCCAAGTGGGGCAAATCATCAGCCGTGGCACTTTGTTGCTATCTCTGATCCGGAAACAAAACGTAAGATACGTCTCGCAGCTGAAGCTGAAGAAAATGAATTTTATAATAAGAGAGCGTCTCAAGAGTGGTTAGACGCTTTAGCGCCACTTGGTACTGATGAAAGTAAGCCCTTCCTTGAACATGCGCCTTGGTTGATCGCTGTCTTCTCACAAAAGCGCGGCGGGGAAATAGCGGGTCAGGATAAGAAGAACTATTATGTGACAGAATCCGTTGGGCTTGCGACGGGTATGTTGATTACAGCTTTGCATAGTGCAGGACTTGGGACGCTCACACATACACCGGCGCCTATGGGTTTTTTACGCGATATTTGCGGACGCCCGAAAAATGAGAAGCCATTTGTTCTGATGGTTGTCGGTTATCCTGCTGTGGACGCAAAAGTCCCGAAGCATGCCCTTATCAAAAAGGATTTATTAGAAATTAGTACTTTCATTGATTAAGATGCCTACATGAACCGGATTATCCTTATTATCTCTGCAATCTTTTTTCTAGGGTTGGCAGGACAGATGTGGTTCGCGCCGCAATATTGGTATGATAACACGCCCGGTGTGTCTATGATGGGGCCTTTTAATTTGCACTTTATAAGAGATGCTGCCCTTGCTTTTTCCGCTAGCGGTCTGGCTATTGTCTGGGGCGTTGTAAAACGAGATAAAACGGCGCTTGTCTTTGGCGCGTTTTGGCCATGCCTGCATGCTGCTTTTCATATTTGGATATGGATCGTTATGCGGGGCATGCCTTTTGATCTGATAGCAGCGGTTAATTTATTCGGTATTCAACTACCCGCTTGGCTCGCAATGTTTGCGGCTGTTAAAACTAAACACTAATTGTAGGCGAATTTGTTTGCGCGAGTGATGGCAGGAGCGCATAGCGCTTGTAAGTGAGAGTCGCGGTGAGTCCTAAGCCTAAAAATATCAAAATTAATACGGTTGCAACATCTAAGCTGCCTATGCCGTTGTGGGAATTCGTTTGCATGGTCGCGGCATTAATGGCGCTAAATGCGTTTGCGATTGATATTATGCTGCCCGCCATGGGCATCATCGCGGATTACTATCAGATCACGGGCAACCAGCAACAATGGCTTTTATATTCATATATGATTGGGTTTGGCGTCCCGCAGCTTTTCTTTGGTCCCATTACAGACCGTTATGGGCGGCGCACATTACTAAGGCTTTGTATTATAGCTTATGTCGTCTTTGGATTTATGTGTATGGCAACGAGCTCCTTCTATGTTCTATGTCTCGTTCGCTTTCTACAAGGGATATTTGCATCCGGGATTCGCGTTATGGCGGTCTCAATTGTGAGAGACGTAACAGCAGGACGTGCCATGGCGCGAATTATGTCTTTAGTTATGACTGTCTTCATGATTATTCCAATTATTGCGCCAGCTGTTGGTCAAGGTGTTATGATGGTGGCGGGTTGGAAATGGATGTTTGGCGTGCTGGGCGTAGCAGGACTTATAATTCTAGCATGGGTTCATTTTCGTCTACCAGAAACGCTTAAGGCAGAAGATCAACAAGCGCTCAACGTTTCGAAAGCCTTAAGCGGGTTTGGTCAAGTACTGACGACGCGTGTCACATTAGGTTATATGGCGGCCAGCGGCGTCATTTATGGCGCGCTTTTTGCGTTTATAGCGGCAGCAGAACAGATATTTGAAGATGTATTTCATGCAGGCAACAGATTTGCGATCTGGTTTGCCGTGATTGCAGGCACATTGGCTTTTGCTAATTTTATCAATAGCCGTGTGGTTGAGAAATATGGCATGCGGCGTATGAGCCATGCGGTTTTGTTTGCCTTTATTGTATTGTCAGTTGCTAATTACACCGTTTTACAAATTGCGGGTGAGAAGCTGATCTTTTTCCTACCGCTTTTTGCATTGACCTTTGGATGTTTCGGAATGATGGGCGCTAATTTTTCGGCTATTGCGATGGAACCCCAAGGCAAAATCGCGGGAACAGCGAGCGCGCTTTATGGCTTTGCCACAACAACGGTTGCCAGCGGTTTTGGTTTCCTAGTCTCAAGCCAGTTCAATGGGACCGTATCGCCCATTGTTCTTGGTTTTATTGGACTCGGTGTTTTATCGCTCTGCATTGTTTTGATAACAGAGAGAGGAAAGCTCTTTGAACTTGGCGCGGGTAAGGCTTAAACCTTACCCCGTTTTAGTATAGTGGTCCTTATATACGACCTTTAATTCCCGTTTGAGGATTTTCCCCGTTGCGCCAAGAGGCAATTCGTCTTGAAAAACAATTTCATCCGGTAGCCACCACTTTGCGCATTTTGCTGTAATGCATTTTTTGATTTCATCCTTATCGGGTGATTTCCCTGGGACTGGCTGTACAATGAGGAAAGGGCGTTCTTGCCATTTTTCATGGCGGATACCTATACAGGCTGCCATGGCGACATCCGGATGGTCAGAGGCTGCATTTTCAACGTCAATGGAACTAACCCATTCGCCTCCAGATTTAATAACATCTTTGGAGCGGTCAGTAATTTCCATGAATCCCGTAGGGTGGAGTTTACTTACATCCCCAGTCGCGAACCAACCATCATCTGTAAAGGCCTCAGCACCTGCACCCTTGAAATATCCACTTGAAACCCAAGGCCCGCGCACATGAAGATGGCCTTCTGCTTTACCGTCTTCCGGGAGGATATTTCCTTCATCATCAACGATGCGCATATCGATACCAAAAATACGGCGCCCCGCTAAAAGTTTATCTGAGACGGTGCTGTCATAGTCATCAAGGTTTGTATCTGGATGGGCGGCATATGTGGAGCCTAGCGGCGAAGTTTCCGTCATGCCCCAGCCTTGTTGCATTGGAATGCCAAGATCTTGTTCATAAGCGCGTAGCAAGCTCTCTGGAAGTGCAGAGCCGCCAACGAGCGCTTTCTTGACTGTTGGCAGATCAATTCCATTGGCTTTGGCATGGTTATAAATGCCAAGCCATACTGTAGGTACACCCGCCATCAGCGTAACCTTTTCTTGATTGATCATTTTACACATATTTGCGCCGTCCAGACCTGGACCAGGCATGACGAGTTTTGCGCCCACCATAGCGGCGGAGTAAACTAATCCCCAAGCTGAGACATGGAACATCGGCACAACGGCGAGAATAACGTCACGAGATCCTGCGCCGATAACATCATTAAATGAACCCGCCATGGCGTGCAGGATGGTTGAGCGGTGCGAATAGAGAACGCCTTTGGGGTCGCCTGTCGTTCCAGATGTGTAGCACAGTGTACAGGCCGTGTTTTCATCAAACCGCGGCCATTCAATGGTTTCGCTCGCATCTGCAATGAAACTTTCATAATCTTGAACTTCAGTTTTATAGTCTGGAAGGCCAGCTTTATCTGTTAGACAAATCCATTTTTTCACGCTTGGGCACATGGCCGAGACGCCATCAATGATTGGACCAAATGTTGTATCGAAAATGAGGAATGTATCTTCGGCGTGATTGACCATCCATGCAATTTGTTCAGGCTTTAGGCGTGGATTGATAGTGTGAACAATCGCGCCGATTGAAGAGACAGCATAATAGATTTCAATATGGCGATAATTATTCCAGGCAATTGTCGCAACGCGGTCACCCTTTTTGATACCTGCAGAAAGTAAAGCATTTGCCAGTTTACGCGTGCGAACGGCACAATCGGCCCATGAGTAACGGTGTTCGCTCATATCTGCATTGAGCGTGTAGATTTCGCGGTTACTGTGTACTTTTGCAGCATGCTCGATCAAATCGCTGATCATTAGCTCTTGTTGCATCATGAGGCCTTGCATGGCGTTCTCCCGGGTAATTTAATATGTTTTTCTTGCCTCTCTATTTCCATCTAATAGGGTGAGCGTCAACTAACCTTATGCAAAGAGTTTCATATGACGTTGCTACCGACTTACATGGATGTTGTAAAAGCGGCTGAGCGGCTTGAAGGTCATGCAGTAAAGACCGAACTAATCCGTTCAGATGAAATAGATGATATGACAGGTAAATCGGTCTGGTTTAAACCCGAATGTAATCAGAAAGTTGGAGCTTTTAAATATCGTGGCGGATATAATCGGCTATCTGTTATGAATGAAGCTGAACGCGCAAAAGGTGTTGTGGCCTATAGCTCTGGTAATCATGCACAGGGCGTATCGCGGGCTGCTAAAGAGCTGGGTTTATCAGCTATCATTATTATGCCGGAGGACGCGCCTGCTGTGAAAGTTGCGGGCGTTCGAAATGATGGCGCAGAGATTATATTTTATGATCGCGCCACGGAGTCCCGCGAGGAGATAGCACAGCGCATAAGTCAGAAGAAAGGCCGCATTATCGTGCCGAGTTATGACGACCCTTATATAATTGCGGGGCAGGGAACTGTTGGGCTCGAGATTGTGCAAAGCCGTGTAAGATTTGACGCGCTTATTTCTTGTATGGGTGGCGGTGGATTATGTGCGGGTATCAGTTTGGCGTTGAATGAGCTTTCGCCGCAAACCAAAATTTACGGGGCGGAGCCTGAGCATTATAACGATCATCAGATGTCATTTAAATCTGGCAAGAGGGTAAAGCTGATATCAAGCCCAGCCACATTATGTGATGCACTTATGACACCTCAACCGGGCGAGATGACGTGGCCGATAAATTCGAAATCACTCTCAGGCGTTTTTGATGTCACTGATGAGCAATGTCTGAAGGCAATGGCCATTGCAAAAAGAGATCTTGGCGTTCAGCTAGAACCTGGCGGGGCTGTGGCTATGGCGGCGCTTCTCGGCGGCGCTTTGGCGCAGGATAATGAACTTCAAACGATTTGTATTATTTTATCAGGAGGTAATGTTGATCCGGAAATCGTGAAGCGTGCAGATGAGACCTTAATCTAAGTTTGAATGTGCCGCTTTCCTTTAGAAGGTGGTGTTTCAGGATTGCCTGCAAAACATTGTGCAATTTCCATCCATTTATTGGCGGCATCGCCTGTCATTTCTAATGACGTATCTTGAACGTTTCTACATTGCGTGACGACCTGAGAAAATTCTTCGGCAAGGCCTTCAACTTTATTATTAGTTTGCGGGTCATTCCATTCCCATACTGCCCCGCTCGGCGCTATTAGCCGTACGTAGGGTTTAGGGCGAATAGGTTCCAATTCTTTGACTTTGAAAGACCAGCTATAAGTCGTGACACCAATATGGGCGACGTTTTTGATGCGGTCGGCATTGATGCGGGTTTTACCTAAAACGTCAAAGATTGCCTGAGCATGGGCCCATGTTTCCATCTGGCGGGCGATAATGCAGGATTTCGCCGACATATCGGGTCCGCCCCATTTGACTCGTACCTCAGGGTCAGCGACCGCATATTTATCAGCAACGTCTTGATAACCTGTTTTCCATGCCGCAAAGAGTTTCGTTCCCGTGTCCAAGCCTTGGCGTTCCGCCCATTCACGTTGCAAGTCCTGATGGGTTTTTCCGCCTTGGAAAACTTTGATGACATCTCCCATAAGTGCCATGAATTTTTCGGGTGCGTTCAAGGTCCAGTCAGCCGCCATATTCCAGAGATGAAGGTGAGCCATAATATCATAGATGGTCCAATCCTTGAATTGGGTTACCTTGTTATAGTCCTTATCTGATAGATTTTTTATGAGGTCGGCTACAGAATGGCATTCTTCTTGAAAATCATGGGCTTCTTGCATGTTAGGTCTCGCCTTCTTTGATATCTATCATAAGCATATCTGCCGCAATTTGGGTTCCAGCTTTTACATGAACATCCATGATAGTGCCGTCAACTTCGGCCAGGATTTCATGCTGCATTTTCATGGCTTCTAAAATGGCAAGGCGTGTCCCTTTCGTCACAACCTGTCCCTTTTTGATAAAGACTTCCAACAAGGACCCGTGCATGGGTGCCAATACGGCTCCTGCGCCTGCCGTGTCTTCGGCGCGATGGAACAGAGCGAGAGAGTTTGTTAGAGACAAACTCTTGGCGCCTATTGAGAGGCTCAACTGACTAGGCGCAAGGCTATGAAAATTAGCCTTTATCCGTTCGTCATTTATTGTCAGGTCGATATAGTTCTCACCATGCTCAATGAGCGATACCGTATAATCTGTTTCGTTGATTGAGGCCGTATAGACACGGCCACGTTGAGGGGTAATAATTATGTTTAAATCATCAAATTGATAAGGCGTTCCAATTTTGGTGGCACTTGACCAATTTAATAAATCTCCAGGAATGGGCAGGGCGTTAGCAAGACTACTTTTTCGCGATAAAATATATTGCGTTATTGCTGCCGTTATAGCTTCTGTGTGAGATAATCCTGTATTCGCAAGTGCGCTTTGTGGAAAATTTTCATTGATAAAGGCTGTTGTCGCTTCACCTGTAGCAAACACGGGATGAGAGAGGGCGTCAACTAAAAACCGTTTATTAGTTTTGGGGCCAAAGATAGTTGTATCTTGTAGGGCCCTAATTAACTTGCGGCGAGCATCGTCACGCGTTTCTCCAAGGGCAATGATTTTAGCAATCATAGGATCGTAAAAAGGTGAGACGTTACCGCCTGTTTCTATGCCGCTATCAATTCTAATGCCGTCGCCAATTGCAGGTTCCCAAAGATGTATCGCCCCCGTTGCGGGTAGAAAATCTTGCGCAGGGTCTTCAGCATAAAGACGCGCCTCAATGGCATGGCCTGTTAGTGATATATCTTCTTGTTTAAGCCCTAGGGCTTCGCCGCGCGCAACCCGGATTTGAAGCGCAACGAGGTCAAGGCCCGTAAGCATCTCGGTCACAGGGTGCTCGACCTGCAATCGCGTGTTCATTTCGAGGAAGTAAAATTCGCCTGAGCTTTCAAGCATGAATTCAACTGTGCCTGCCCCGATATAGCCAATATCTTTTGCCGCTTTAACGGCTGCCGCGCCCATCTTAGCGCGAAGTTTAGGGGTCATGATTGGGCAAGGCGCTTCTTCTAAGACTTTTTGATGTCGCCGCTGTACCGAACAATCGCGTTCGCCAAGATGAATTGTGTTTCCATCCCGGTCAGCGAAGATTTGGATTTCAACATGGCGGGGCTGCTGTATGGCTTTTTCAAGAATAAGTACATCAGAGCCAAAGGCGTTGGCAGCTTCGGAGCGTGCGTCTTTAATCGCGTCAGGCAGGGATTTGGGGTCATTAACGAAACGCATCCCGCGCCCGCCGCCGCCGGCTGCGGCTTTGACCATAATCGGGAAGCCTATTTTTTTACTCTCGGTAATAAGCGTTTTGTCGTCTTGTTTTTCGTCTTGATAGCCCGGCACGCATGGTACGCCTGCTTTTATCATGCGCCGTTTAGATTTGGCCTTGTCACCCATGAGGTCAATGGCCTCTGGCTCAGGACCTATGAAGACCAGGCCTTGTTTTTTGCATGCTTTGGCAAAGGCCGCATTTTCAGAGAGGAATCCGTATCCTGGATGAATGGCTTGTGCACCAGTTTCCTTTGCAGCATTTATGATTTTTTCTATAAGCAGATAACTCTCATTCACAGGAGCAGGGCCGATATTTACAGCTTGATCCGCCATTTTTACATGCGGGGTATTGGCATCTGCGTTCGAATAGACCGCAACTGTTTTCAGCCCCATAGTTTTCGCCGTGCGGATAATACGGCAAGCAATTTCGCCGCGATTGGCGATTAATATTGTATCAAAAGGCGTGATTTTAACAGGCATTAGACAGACCAATTTGGCTTGCGTTTTTCAACGAAAGAAGAAATGCCCTCAATACCTTCTTCTGACATTATACACTGTGTAAACTTATGTGCCGCAAAATCTTTTTGACGCTCGCGGTCTAGATGCTGGGTCGCGATAAGTATTTCTTTTGTAATACCCACTGCGCCCGGCGCGCATTTTAACACGCCTTTTTTTATTTTTGCTTCAAGCTGTGTAAATTCCTCGGGGCTATTAACAACATAATCAGAGAGATTATATTGCGGCGTATCTTGGCCTGTAAACCTTGATCCCGTTAGCATTATGCGTCTCGCGATAGGCATGCCTGTTCGGGCGACCACAATGGGCGCTATTTGGGCAGGTGCAATGCCAATCATAGTTTCCGTAAGAGAAAATTTTGCATCTTTATCAACAGCGATTATATCCGCGCAGCACATAAGACCAAGACCGCCTGCAATGGCTGCGCCCTCGACATAAGCCATAACGACTTGCGGCATAGATAAGACAAGGTCAAACATATCCCCCGCTTCGCGGTTCATTTTATAGAATTTCTCTTTTGCCTCGTCGCCGGATTGGCCAGCATTGAAACTCTTAAGGTCACCGCCTGCGCAGAAGATGTCACCTTTACCGCGAATTGTTATGCCGCGAATATTTCGGTCATCCTTTACGGCCTTTAAGGTCGCTATGAAATCCTGGGTTAAGGTTTCACTCAGGGCATTTCGGTTTTCGGGTGAGTTAAACCAAATAGTCAGCCAGCCTTCATTTATCTCATTAATAATTTTCGTTGTTTCAGGAAGCTTGCTCATATCTTTTGCCTATAGCCGCGCGATGCCAAAGCTGTTTTCTTTGACGGTTCTATTTCTGCCTTCCCAGACGGTACCAAGTAGAAACCCTAGAACTTGCCGTGTATCGCGCGGGTCAATCATTCCGTCATCGCATAGGTGCCCTGATGTGTAGAAGGCTCCTGCTTGGCTATCAAAGACATGGGTTAGCTTTGCGCGTTGTTGCTTGGCGAGCTCCTGATCTATCTCGATACCTGCTCTTTTCGCCTGAGCATTAGCGACGATTTCCATAACGGTCGCGGCTTGGTCACCGCCCATCACGCCCGTCATAGCATTGGGCCATGTCATTAAAAAATCGGGATCATATCCCCGCCCGCACATGCCGTAATTGCCCGCTCCAAAACTTGCGCCAATCATCATAGTTATGCGGGGGACTGAGGTATTTGTTACGGCTTGAATCATCTTTGAACCATGCTTAATCATCCCGCTCTGTTCATAGTCTTTGCCGACCATGTAACCCGTTGTGTTTTGCAGGAATATAAGAGGCGTATTGGCTTGATCCATTAGCTGAATAAATTGACCAGCTTTGGTAGCGCCATCTGGGTCGATGGGACCATTATTTGAAATTATCCCGCATTTTTGCCCGTAAATTTTGGCTTGGAGGCAAATGGTTGAAATGCCGTAGCGCGGCTTGAAATCTGAAAAATCAGAGCCGTCAACGATGCGAGCGACGACTTCTCTAACATCATAAGGCTTGCGGTAATTGGTAGGCACGATTCCTGCGATTTCATCGGAGTCATAAATGGGCTCTGCCCAAATACGTTTTGGCGGGGAAGGGCAGTTTTCATTCCAGCCAAGTCGGGCTGCAACTTCGCGCATCATCAGCACAGCTTCGCCGTCATTTTCAGCAAGATATTCGATGAGCCCTGTGACATTGGCGTGCATTTCTGCGCCGCCAAGGTCTTCTGCAGTTGCGATTTCACCCGTTGCGGCTTTGAGTAGAGGTGGGCCAGCGAGAAACGCATGTCCGCCGCCTTTTACGCCGACAACATAATCTGAAAGCCCCGGCATATAGGCGCCGCCCGCCGTCGATGATCCATGTAAGATCGCGAGCACGGGAAGGCCTTTTTTTGAAAGTCTTGCCAAGTTTGCAAAAAGGCGTCCTCCATCTAGGAAGCCCTCTACAGTATAA
The DNA here is from genome assembly GCA_938007935.1 of uncultured Hellea sp. Taxonomy (GTDB): domain Bacteria; phylum Pseudomonadota; class Alphaproteobacteria; order Caulobacterales; family Maricaulaceae; genus Hellea. The sequence goes on along the minus strand of CALLMD010000002.1, from coordinate 38,958 downwards.
TTCATAAGGTCCCCACCAGCGCTCTCTACGAGATGGACAAAAGGCAAGTTTTGTTCGAGGGCGATTTCCTGAGTTCGCATAAGGCGATAACCGCCTGCTGTCGTAAGTGAGCCTGCTTTAATACCGCTATCATCGACTACGATAGCCGTGCGCACACCCGCAATGAATCCAATGCCCGCCATGATTGAACTACCAGGAATGGATTTTTCTTCTTCTTTGGTGTCGAGCATATAGCCAGCAATATTGCCGATTTCCAGATAAGGCATTCCGGGATCAAGCAGACGGGCGAGCCGTTCGCGAGGCAGGATTTGTCCCCGCTTATCGAATTTGGGTTTCTTGGATGCTGATATTTTTGGCGCGCGGGCGTTAAGCTCAATGAGTTTATCGACGAGCGCCAACATGTCTTTGCGGTTCTCTTTGTAACTATCTGAATTGACATTAATTTTGGATTTGAAAACAGCCATTATAAATTCTCTGCTATCTGTATAGAAACCGGAATAGATTGGGCGAGTAAAATTTGAGCGTATCCTTTCCCTTGGGCGTCATTGCGAAGAGAGGCAGGGCCGCCGCCGCCCAAAACATCATCAATGAGTATATTTATGGCATTTGAACCTGGCAGATAAAACTTCTCAATCGCGCCTGGCGTGTCCATGAAGTGGGCATAGGTTTCATCGATAAGAGTCTTTGTGAGCCCCGCCCAAATATAAGGCATATATTCTGGCTTGCGGGCAATGATACCAATATTGGCTTTGTTGCCTTTATCGCCTGACCGGCCCCAAGCTAAATCAATGAGCGGGACATCTATTTCAGTGTCACTAACAGGCGGCGGTAATAGGGGAGGAGAGGCTTGTTCAGCTTTGGTAGAAACTTTGTCTTTATGGGTGAGGGAATAACCATCAATGTCTATGGCCACACTGATATTCTCTTTTGGCGTAAGATAGGAAAATAGCCGCAAGACAGGTGAGGGTCTTGCGCGGCCTGCGCCAGTAAAACCAGAAAGTCCGGGTGGTGTTGCGAGGCCTAGTCCAGCTAGTTCTTTCAGGAATATGCCTACGCCGCGCATATCGGGATGCTTCACAGCGGCTTTTAGAATTACTTCATCAGATGCACGCGCCTGTCCCATTTGGCTACCTGCGCCAATAGCTTCAAAGCTGATATCGGTATATTCGCCAAGGTTGAAGAGTCGGAGGGCTTTATTGGCTCTCGCTATCGCCGCTTCGGCAAGTTTGCTGGCTTTTTTATCAGCATCTTTTCCGTAAAGCGTTAGGTATGTTCCAGCGCGAAACCCGTCCATATAGGTCAGGCAGGTCTTGTAATGTTGAGGGGCAGGCCGCCCCTTTGCTGGCGATACTTGTACGCGGTTTTTTTCAAGTTGGGTGATTATAACATCAGAAAAATCACAGGTCACATCAGGCAATAGGTAGCTTTGGGGATCGCCAATTTCGTAAAGCATTTGTTCGGACACCGTTCCAATATTGACAACACCTTCAGTGCCTTTTGGTTTTGTGGTGATGAAGGACCCGTCGCTGGATATTTCTGCAATTGGATAGCCAATATCAGATATGTCTCCTGAAAGTTCCCAGTCGGTGAAATTTCCACCAGTCGCTTGCGGCCCGCATTCGAGGATATGTCCAGCGAGAGATCCACTTGCGAGCTTGTCCCAATCTGTCTCGCTCCATCCGAATTCATGAATGCAGGCCCCTAAGGTAACAGCACTATCAACGCAGCGACCTGTAATGATAATATCAGCGCCTGCAGTTAAGGCTTTAGCAATTGGAAATGCCCCCAGATAGGCGTTGATGCTGGCGATTTTATCTTCTTGAGGGAAGGCTGCGCCAGTGAACATATCTTTTGGAGCGTTTGCGGCTATTATGCTTTTTTGCTCCAGAAGATCATCACCTGTAATAATCGCCACTTTTAGGTTTAGGCCAGCGTCTTTAACGATTGATCTCACGGCTTCAGCGCAGCTTTCTGCATTAGTCCCACCGGCATTCGCTATAAGTTTAACGCCGCTGGCTGCGATTTGAGATGCAAAAGGTTTGATGACTAAATCAACGAAGTCGGTTGCATAACCTCGAGATGGGTCCTTTGCCTTCGCTCTGGCCATAATCGACATGGTGATTTCAGCGAGATAGTCATAAACAAGATAATCTAAATCTTCGACTTGAAGGAGTTGCGGAGTCGCCATGGCGCTTTCACCCCAATACCCACTCGCGCCGCCGATTTTGATTGTTTTCCTTGACATTGTGTGGGGCTTAACTCGCTTGACAAAAGACAAAAATGAATAATAATCAGAAATTATGAATACACCTCATTTAATGATTGTCAAGTTTTGCAAAAGCTAAAGACATCAACCCGCCGTGAGAAAGTCGAGCAGCGCGAGGATGCGATTATCGAAGCTGCGCGGCGTACCTTTGCGAAACGGGGGTTTGCTAAAACAACTATGGCGGAGATTGCGCGACAGTCTGGTGTCGCTGATGGCACGGTCTATCTCTACTTCAAAAATAAAGAGGATCTTGCACGCGCTGTTGTCTCTGATTTTTATAGACGTCTGACGGCTAGCGCCCAAAGCGGCGTTGATGAGCTTGCCTCTACCGCCGAGCAGTTAAAATTTTTAGCTACGAACCATATGGAACTTATCATGAAAGAGCGGCGCATATTGGAGATGTTACCGCTGATAAATGGTGAGATAGACTCTTATGGCGGAAGTGAACTTTTTGATCTGAATAAAAACTATGTCGTAATATTCGATAGAATTGCTAAGGCCGGGCAAGCGTCTGGTAACATTAAAACCAACATAACACCTTGGATATTGCGGGATATTTTTTTCGGGGCGATGGATTATGGGTTCAAAACCATGATGATCAAAGATCGCCGCAAAGACATAGATTTATTTGTTGATGATTTGTTGAGCCTAATTTTGGTTGATAGCTCGGCATTTAAACCTCGGCGCGATGATATGAGCCATATCGCGGGTAGGCTGGAAGCCGCGGCTGAGCGTTTAGAGACTATGATAAAAAGGAATCCTCATGAGCGCTGAAGTAAAAGAATTTGCGAAAGACGCTGAAGGGTGGTTCGCGGAGCATACGCCTGCTGACCCCGACTTTATGTTGCCTCTAACCTTTATGGAGGTTGGAACAGATCAACAATTCGAGTTTTTGCGTGATTGGCAGCGTAAAGTTTATGAGGCGGGTTATCTGGGCGCCGCCTGGCCAAAAGTCTATGGCGGGGGCGGTTTAACACAGGCTCATCAAGACGCGGCTACAGCGGCGATGCGAAAGCATAATGCGCCAATTATGTTCAATACGATTGGTCTTGGATGGGCAGGGCCGCTTATATTAGATATAGGGACAGAGGCGCATAAGAAGAAATATATTAAGGGTATATTGAACGCCGAAGATGTCTGGTGTCAGGGGTTTTCTGAACCGGAACATGGCTCTGACCTCGGCAATGCGCAGCTAAAGGCTGTGCGTGACGGGGACGAATATGTTCTCAATGGATCCAAGATTTGGACTACTCATGGGCATTACGCCAAATATATGATTTTACTAGCGCGAACGAATCAGGATGCGCCAAATAAATATGCGGGGCTAAGCTTTTTCCTCTCGCCCATGACTGTTGAGGGTATTGAAACGGTTAAGATACGTAAGCTCACAGGTGAACACGGTTTTACCCAAACATTTTTCACTGATGCGCGCATACCTGCGGACGGGCTTATGGGTAAAGAGGGCCATGGCTGGAAAATCGCTATGCAAACACTCATGTATGAGCGCAATGCCAAAGGCGGTCAGGCTGGCGGATATTCAATAACAGAAGTCAATCCTTTAGAGATTTTGGAACTTGCTCGAAAGGCAAAGCGCGGCGGTAAACCTGTTTTAGACGATCCTGTTATTCGAGAACAGCTCGTTGACTTTATGATTGATGCACAGGCTTTTAAACTTAACGGCGCACGGGCCAAACTTCCGCCGCTTAATCAAGATTGTCCGCAAGCCATTCCGCTTATGTCAAAGTTAATAATGACTGAATATATGCGCGAAATAAATCAATTTGCGCTCAGTCTTCAGGGCACAAAAAGCGGGTATTATGTCGGTGAAGAAAACGCCATAGATGATGGTTATTGGCACCGTGGATATTTAAACGCATTTTCAGCAACAATTGGCGGCGGTACATCTCAAATCCAGCGCAACATTATTGGCGAGCACGCGCTCAGCCTTCCCAAAACGCGATAGGACATTTCATGAGTGCTCAAATTGGCATTACCGAAGCGCAAATCGATATGTTGGGGGTCGCGGAGAGTTTCTGTAGAGAAAAATCTCCAATGGATAAGGTTCGCGATCAGCTAACAACAGAACTTGGCTATGATGAAAATATCTGGAGAGAAATGGGCGATTTAGGATGGCTCGCAATAGCCATTCCTGAAGAGTTTGGCGGTGTGGGGTTAAGTCTTACAGAGGTCGCACCGGTTGCAGAGCAGCTTGGTAGGTACATGCTAACCACGCCATTCTCTTCCACAACGATTGCTGCGCAGGCCCTAATTATGGGCGGAGCAGACAGCCTTAAAAGTGAAATTTTACCCCTAATCTCAGCGGGGCAAGCCGCTACTATAGCCTTATCAGAACCTAATGGAGATTGGGAACTGAGTAATGTTGAAACCGAGGCAGTTCGAGATGGTAAGGACTACCGTTTGAACGGAAAGAAAACCTTTGTGATGGATTTATTGGCGTCAAATTGGGTTATTATTAGCGCAATACTAGAAGGACAAATCGCATTATTCTGCGTAACAACGGCGTCTATCCCTAGGGAAAATATTCGTAGAGAAACTTTGGTTGACGAAACCAAGCGTGGTTATGAATTGACAATGGATGGTCTAATCGTCGGGAAAGAAACCTTACTGGATTTAGAACAGGTTTCCGCAACTTTAAACCATATCCATCTGGTGGCTAACCTCTTAGGCGCAGCGGAATTAACAGGGGGGTGTCAGGCCTGTATTGATTATACGGTCGAGTATTTGAAAACACGTAAGCAATTTGGAAAGCTAATCGGCAGTTTCCAGGCGTTAAAACATCCAACAGTAGATGCTTTCGTTGATTATCAAAAATCGCGCTCACTCCTTTATGCGGCCGCCTTTAGTTTTGCCAAACAAGGCGAGGGCGAAATAGCTACGCGCATGGCCAAAGCGCAAGCTGATAAGGCGATGTCCTTTGCAGCGGACCGATCAATTCAATTTCATGGTGGTTTTGGGTTCACTTATGACTGTGACGCGCAGCTCTATCGCCGCCGCGCGATATTTAATGCCTCTCAATATGGAGATGCACGGTATCATAAAGGCAAGCTTGCTGATTTATTGCTTTAGCTCGTTCAAACGTCGGCTTCGCAGCTAAAATTAGCAACAGCGATCGTTGCAGGCGACAGAACAGCATTCGCACTAATTTCCAGCTTTGGCATGTCTGCGTTGATGTCTACGGTTAAACCGCGAACGTCATTTTCCATCATCATATAGGTATAGCCTTCGCCTAACATTTGGACATGTGTTGCGTTGGTATCCGTGCAAGCAACAAGTCTTTTCTCAAAATAGGGACCTGAGCGGAAGTTTTGACGAGTCACGATTACGCGATTGCCATTCGCACTTTTCTTGACAGAAGCCGCGTATATGCGCGACGATTTACTGCCTTTGACTTTAATGCGGGTTAGATTGACATCTTCACCAAGTCCAGCCCGCCTTTGTGTACGGCGAACCGAATTATTACCATAACGTGCCCATGTTATAGGTGTATTAGTGAGATAATCAGTATTTACCCATTTTGCGTTAGACTTAGCCTTGCTTATTCGAATCCAGTTTTCAAATTGCTCATAAGCTTTTATTTTTTGACCAAGTTCAAGCATGCCAATGACGTCACCTGCAACTGGATTGTCACGAATGCGGAGCTGATCAGCATCAACCCAGTATGGAACAGCTTCAACCTTTCGGATAATTCGGTTTTTCTTAACAGTTGGGTTTGTTATTTCCACTGGCGCTTCTATGGGAATGTCTTGCGCGAAAGTTTCTATAGGCACCATGAACGATACGCTTGTGAATAGGCCAAAAAGGTATTTGCTAAGTTGTGTCACAGCCCGGTTCCTCCGTTCGAAAAACCCCCGTTTCGTTAAATTTAGTCATACATGGTTAAATATCCCTTAAATCGGCTGTAATTCTGATCTTGACGACTGTTCTGTATATGAACGGCTTATTAAGAGCCTCCTCAGACTACGTTCAATTTTAACGTTCTATTAAGCATGAATAGAGCGAAGAACCTGAAGATATAAGATTTTCATTTCGTTCGATTATTTGGAGGTACATATGAACCATCTTTTATCAGCCACGGCATTGGTTGCCACGCTTGCCTTTACTCCGGCCATAGCAAATGCCAATAATTACGGGAACGCTCATGAGCGTTGTAAGCGCGCAGAAGATAACCGCCAGATATTAGGTGGTTTTGCTGGCGCTGTACTTGGCGGTGTTGTCGGCTCGCAGATCGCAGGTAGCGGCGCGCGCACCGAAGGTAGCGTTATCGCAGGTACAATCGGCGCTTTAGCAGGCGCAGGTATTGCCGATAAATCAATTGATTGCGATCCTGTTTATCCAGAACATCGTACATATTCTGGCGGAACCACTTATTCTTCGTCGCCTACATATTCTGGCGGAACAACCTATTCGGGTAGTTCAACGACTTATGGCACGACACAGACTTATGAAGACCGTGTAACAGTCTCTAACCATCCCGTTTACTCGGATCCTTATTATGGGGCAGGGGCTATCTCACAGGGTGCGACCTATAGTACAGGAACAACAACCTATCCACCATCTGGTACTAACAGCCAATATGTGTCTAATACTTATACAGCGCCGACGACAACTTACACAGCGCCAGTGACAACATATACGCCGCCAGCAACCACATATTATTCGCCGCCAGCGACAACTTATGTGTCACAACCAAGAACAACGCATTACTCACCTAGCTATTCGAGCTATTCTCATAATCCGCAATTCCGGACGGTGAGAACGACGTCCGCTTACGGTAGTAGACGCCATGGCAGTCACTACCATGGACGGTATAGTTGCGATATGGGTCATTAACCCAAGTGCTTAATCAACATAAATTAGACCTTGGTCTTATGATCAGGGTCTTTTTTATGAGATGAGATGAATGCCTATCAGCAACATGCCTGCCATGATAATTGTGATGAGTGTCATCGCGATGAGTGGCTTAGCCCCAATGGTCAGGACTTGCCGCATATCTGTTTTAATTCCTATTGCGACTAGAGAAACAACCAAAGCCCAATGGGCTGCTTCGTTCCCAATCTTGGTAATTGTCGTAGGTACAAGGTTAAAACAGCTTAATGTAGCTAGGATTAAAAAGATGATTAGAAAGGGCGGAGAATTGGCTCTAATTTTTGCGCTTAAACTTGGATAAGGCGTCGCCGCGTTTTTACCCCACATGACTGAAACGATTATAATAATCGGAAGCAGCATTGAAACGCGTAAAAGTTTCAAGAGTACTGACATATCTCCCGCTTCAGGTGAGATCGCATAGCCGGCGCCGACAGCTTGCGAGACATTATGAATGCCTCCGCCCATTAAAATCCCGGCGCCTAAATTGCTGAGGTTTAAAAAATGAGAAATTATGGGGTAAGCAATCATGGTAACAGTTGATAAGATCGTGATACCGCCAACAGTAATGGCGAGCTCTTCATTGCGTGACTCACAATCATCTAAAGAGGCACAAATTGCCGCCGCCGCTGATATGCCACAAATAGCGACAGCACCGCTCATTAAAATCGAAAAATCTTTGGTTTGTCCAAAAGCACGGGCTATGAGGAATCCGCCATAAAAGGTTCCAATAAGCGTTAGAAGGACTAGCGCTGGCGCAATTAATCCAGCTTGGGACAAATCGGTAAAATCTATGCGTAGTCCCATTAAGGCTACGCCAGCATAGAGCAAGCCCCGAGCACACCAATTTATACCGTCTTTCATTGCGTTGGCACGATTAAAGACATGCAAGCAAAGGCCAATAATAATCGCCAATAACATAACTGGTATAGCTAAAAGTTCTGCAGCATAAATTGCCAATGCGCCCAATAAGACACAGAAAGCAAAACCTGCGATGCGGGTTTTGATAAGAGAGGGAATGTTTACCATACGTGGACGCTTTTCGTGAGTCGGCCGAAGCCTAAGTATTTATTGAGCTTACTCAGATCAATATGTGGTGTCGCGAAGCTTTAAAAGACCAGCATTTAAAGCTTGTGCAATTATCTTTTGTGACCGTATCTGCGTTTTTAAGCTTAATGACAGTACTGGCATGCAGGTTTTATTCACATCCACAATATATATTCGACCATCATGTTTATCGCGCATAACGTCTATGGCACCAAAATCAAGGTGCATCTTTTTGCAGAAATTTATTATGAGGGATATTTCTTTTTGGGAAAATACATCTTCGGGTGCCCGGACATTAACGCTTACGTAATTCATTCCGAAGCGATCAGTTAGTGGTTTATATTTATGATAGACAAGGGCTAATGTTCCTAGCGCATAGGCCACACGTAAATCTTCGCTTGTATTTCCGGTAAAAGTACTGTCGACAAGTCTCTGATAAGATTGACCTTTGATGATTTCTGAAGGCGAAATAGGACAGTCAATGACACTGCCATCATGAGTGCCATTTGCATCAGATTTTTGTATAGCGGGGCCGTTATGGACGAGTGGATCAATGCGAAGATTATACCCAAAGACAGCCTCGAATATATCAGCGACATGCTCTTTAGAAATATCATTACAATGCAAATTGAGCACAGGAACACCGAAGCCTTCAAGGTATGATTTGTTAAACTGGGTATGGGTGCTATCTTCAAAGGCAAATATATAATTTGCATGTGAAAGGGCCGATATTGTCTTCAAGTTAGCCAAGCGCGTGACTTGCCAAATATTGAACCAAGGTCCAGGGGTTTGTGGATAATAAGAGAGGGTAGTTGTGTGACGAGTTCGTCCAAAAATGTTCTTAATCTGCCTAAGTTTTAAATACCCAATTATTTTAAGAGCAGAACATAGGTTTTTGATGAAACTTACATCAATTTTAATTGTTGTGCCCGTAGTTCCAACATAGATTTCACGCCAAGAAATTCGAATACCTTCAAAATATTCTCTTATTTCCGACATGCAAATTATATCCTATCATATTTTACGACCATGCTTACGAAAGCCTCTTTTCGATTGCTAGCTCTAATCGAATACGAGATGATAGGACGCTGGCATTGATGTAACCAAAAAACTACAGCTGAATGCAAATTGGAGGCACCACCCTCCGTCGAACTGATGTTTCATGCCGTTTCATGATGTTAAAAATATACTATATAAAACAGTTACTTAAATATAATACTGTCTCATGCTGTATATTGCTATTTCATGCTAATCCATGTTAAGAGTGGGACTAGAAGTGGGACTAGATAAGTTCTGTTGATTGCTTGGATGTTATATGAAACTAAGAAACGATGCCTGCTATTCATAAATTAACAGCCAGAAAAGTTGAATCAAACAAAGTGCCTGGACGTTTAAGCGACGGTGCTGGTTTATACTTAGTTACATCAAAAACCAATGCCAAAAAATGGGTTTACATGTGGGTTACCGATGGAAGACGTCGTGAAATGGGGCTTGGCGGTTTTCCGGGAGTAGGACTTGCCAGCGCTCGAAACAAAGCTCAATTTTCTCGGCAGTTAGTGGCGGAAGGAAAAGACCCAATCGAAGAACGGTTGAGGGAGGAGGGTGAATTACAAAAGACGAGCCGATCATTCGGAGTAGTCGCTGACCATCTTGTCGAAAACTTAAAAGCCGACTGGTCCAGCGAAAAACATAGACAACAGTGGAAGAGGACAGTTTCTCACTATTGCAAACCTATACGCTCTATCGCAGTTGATCAAATAGATACGAAGGATGTACTTCGGGTACTTAAACCAATTTGGACGACTAAGGAGGAAACGGCTCGCAGGTTAAGATCAAGAATAGAGAGAATTCTTGACTATGCTACTGCTCATGGTTGGAGGCAGGGTGAAAACCCCGCGCGCTGGAAGGGGCACCTTAAAGATATTCTGCCAAAAAGAGATTCTTCGAAGAAGAGTAATTTTGCATCTATGCCCTATGAAAAAATTAGTCACTTTATGAAGGCTCTCATTCAGCAGGTAGGTTCAGCTGCCTTAGCGTTGGAATTTACAATTCATACAGCCGCGCGATCTAACGAAGCCTTGGGAGCGTTATGGGACGAAATCAATTTTGATGAACGGACGTGGACAATCCCCGCTAACAGAATGAAATCCAAGGTCGAGCACATTGTACCTCTGTCAGATGAGGTTTTAGCCATATTGAAACGTGCTTTAGAGATGAAAGATTCAAAATATATATTTCCAGGAGGTAAGAAAGGGCGACCGCTGAGCAATATGTCTATGAACATGTTGATGAGGAGGATGGGCATTGAAGGAGTAACAGTACATGGCTTTCGGTCATCGTTCAGAGATTGGTGTGGAGATACTACGGAGTTTCCCCGTGAAGTAGCTGAAGCTGCTCTATCGCATAAAATAGGAAATAGGGTAGAACAAGCATACCGACGTCGGAATGCACTAGAGAAGCGAAGAAAGCTCATGACTGATTGGTCAAAGTATTGCGCTCACTGATACTTTTAGGGTTGTTACAATGTCTACTGGATGAATTATTTCAAGGTTATCGTTGATTATCTCAAGAGCATTTAAGGTTTGAACTCCTTCATCTCCGCCACTGCCTTCTGCTAAGCTGTTGTTATTTATATATAAATAACCAAGTCTAAATAATGTGTCCTACCCGGTGTCCTACCCAGTTCAGATGAACTAGAAAATTACTATCTCTTATAGTTTCTGGCCGTTTCATGACGTTTAATGAGTTTCTTGCCTCTCAAATGCTTTTATTATTATTGTTGACTCGGTATAAAGTCGCCTCAAGTAAACTGCTGGCCGAGCGGTTTGGTATGTGTGTTGCGACGACCCCTTAAATCCGCAGCCTAATGAAGGACGCTCGTAAGATTGAAAACATTTCTCAAGTTTGGCGTTTAAGCTAGATCAAAATGCTCCCAAAAAGACGTTTTACGTCCATGGCGATCCTTTAAATCTGCGAGATATTCTGTATGGGGCGTGTAATGGCCATAATCGTCAATACTATCATTCAGGCTTTCACAGGCCATCAGGTGCCGAGCGGCATGTTTATATCGGGTGCTGCGCGCATTATTCAGGGAAAAATCAATCTGCGTGCGATGTAATAAGCAGGATGCCAGAAAATGCCGGGCCTCTAAAACTGAGGCTGCTGGGGCTAGTAATTCATAATGGCGGCCATCTATCTCCGCGTATCGGGTTTCGATCAACGTTGCGGCCTTGTCGAGAGCTAAGGCCTTTGAGGGTTTGTAACCGGCCTCTTTATGCCGCCAACTTATGAGAAAGTGTAATGCCGGGTATATGTGAGGATAAGTGAGCGTATGTTGTAAGGCGAGTTCCTCTGCATCAACATCATCAAACCCCCTCATGGGGTCTAAATAGGCTTTCAGGATTTCCTGGTCTAGCGAAGCCAAAAAAGCCTCCCATCGCACGGCTTGGGCCTCATCCGCCTTTTCCAAAGCCTCCAACGCCGCAATGCGGGCACGATGCCATGAGAGATCACAATGCCTACCGGATGCGATCTTTTGCGCAAGGTCGGGCACCTCATCCACGTCGTCTAAAACCTGCATGGCGGCTGCGGGCTGTTTCCCTGAAAGGTAACGCAGCGCAATGTCTGCCGCTATATTGGGCCGTTTTTGCATCTCTGGACTATATTGGTCTCTATAAGCTTGAACATCACCGAGCGCGTCCGCGATTTCCTGTAGAGCGATTTGAGCGTAATAAGACTTTGAGTCCAACCTCTCACCTTTCGCGGGCTTTAAACCTGCCTGCCAATTTGTGAATAAAGTTCGAAGATGCGTTAGGCCTTCTTTGCCGAGTGATGGCGCGAATATAGATATCAAGTCATCATACTGGCCATATCCATTGTCCTGATAGGCCGAGAACAACCGCTGTGATAATATTTGCGCGTCCAATTGGGCCTCTTCAGCTAAGATGCCCATATTACCGCTGGCCTCATGAAAAACACCGCCGAGATAGCCATTGCTATCATCACAGCGCTCATAACAAGACGCTGCTATCGCCAAAAAGTCCCACAGCAGATCAATAGCATCAGCAGGATGGTCCTTGCCGACATCTTCAAAAATTATGCGGCGCAAGTCTTCGATTTCAGCGGTGAAGGATTTGGCTTTATTCCAATCAATAAAACTTTGGCTTCTTCCAAGCTCTCCTAGACGTTTTCTAATAGACGCAATTAACGTCTCGCCGCCTTTACTCGCGGCCAAGGCCATCCTCAGCTGGCGTTTTAACGCAGGCTTGCCTCTACTAAACTCCATTAGCAATCGCGCCAGGCGCTCTGGGCCGAGCGCTTCGAGTGACTTTGCACTAAGTGCCGTCTTTCGGGCCATCACATATTACTCATCAATATCTGGCGTTTCAAACAACTCTCGAAACAGACGCTCGGATTGTTTTAATCCCTCGTCCGTAAAAGCAACGGCTTTATTCTTATTCACAGGATCCGCAATCAGGCCTTTCTCATAAAGCCTATTCATTGCGTCCCAATCAAATGTCTTCCATGTTCTGACCTCATCGCTCATGCGAGAAATTTCATGCCGTCCTAAATATAACAGGGCCAAAACGGTGTCATCAATACGTTTTTGATTCATGAGGTGATACCCATTAGTATTGTTGGACCCGAAAGCGGTCAAAAGCGCTGGAGCATTAATCCTTACAACAGGAGCTTCTTCCGGCACCTTAATAGCAGAAATATTATGAAAATCACGCTCATTTTAATCGGATAAAAAACGTAGCAAGATCCCCTTAGCAGACCTCAGCTCAGTGTCCTTAGTTGGACGATTTTAGGACACTCAGTTTGGTTGTTTAGATAAATGCTATAACTATCAAACCATCGCACTATAGAGTGGGAATGAGATCAAAGGATGTGCAAATGAAAACATGGCGGGCACAGAAAGACGGTAGAAACTATCTCTTAGAGTTTAAGAAAGGCAAACTGGAAATCTGGAGCGATCAGGGCACAAGGGAGTCTGCAGGAGGTAAGATTTTTACTGCGGGGGCAATTCTCAGAAAAGAGACTAGGCAGGAGTATATCAAAGGCATTGTCGGAGAAAATACCTATCGTGAAATTCTGGCAGAACTTGAAAAGTTTCAAGCGATACTTGAAGCTAAGAACCCTAAGTTATACTCAAAAAAGTAAGATCACATTCGATTTGATTGAAATGTGAGTGTCTTGTTTGAGGCGATTTTAAGTCGCTCGCGAGAGCAATTCTCTGTATGAAGGTTTATAGAATCGTGCAACATATTGTCAAATGAAACGTACTGGCCAAACCCTCGGGGCTTTAATCTGTGCCTGTTGTCTCGCCGGATGTGCTGGACCCAAAGTACCTGCCTATAAAACGAAGCCGCAAAAATTCAACTGGGGCAAAGCTTACGTCTGGATGTCTACCGTACAAGGTACCCAAAGGAGCGCAACAACTGGCAATGGGTACCTACTTATTAATATGTCCTACAAGAAAAGTGTCCGAAACAAAAACTGCGTCATCACAGTCAATCACGTTTCCATGAAAGACCCAAATAGCGGCGTTCTTCTGATTGAGCAAACCCCCTCATTTAAAGATGGCTCACCTATGACGAAAAACATTAGCGAATACAAAACTGGTCAGTTTTCATTGTCTGGTATGCCTTTTGAATTTGACCGGGATTCATTCCCTTATGATCTGAACATCAAAATGTTTCTCGATTGCCCGAATAAAAAAACAGATCATAGTTTTTCCAAGAAAATTGAATTTCGTATGGTTCAACCTGTTATCTGGATGCAATAGATCACAATTTTCTCTGAAAGCAAATAATATAATGAGTGTCTTATTCTGGGCGTTTATTGCCTCTGAGAAATCGGAGCAAGATCCCCAAAGCAGACGAAACAACTGCTCTGGACTTAGCTGGCCCAAAAACCTTCACATTTCTAGATAGTTCAAGTGAGAACCCAATATTCTCAAAATAAGGAATAATAAAATCTTGTATTCCATTAATCATCAAAGCTCTGTATGCAGGCTTTACCATAATATACTACCTACATTTTTCTCAAGACAGATTCAGCGTTTAGACAGAGAGAAATAGATCGGAAAGAAATCCTAGCAAAGTATGGCGGCGCATCTTTAATACAAGCTTCTCATTTATGTTAAATATGGTGTCTGCCGTCTTACAACCTGTTCCTGTTTTGACTTTAATAGATAGCTCAATATCAGATATTTTTGCCTTTCTTGATCCATTGCCTGAAACTACGGCAGGCAGTTTTTCTTGAGTTCTTCTTTTCCAGTAATAATCAGCAGTCCCCTTCCAAAAGTCCCCATCAAAACGAACACCTGATGTTGGTTTAACTTCGAAATTTAATAGTTCCACCTCACAATTTTCATTTAATAACGGATATGGAAAATAAGCTACACGGGTATCAACGTAACCATAATTACTTTTATGATTAATTATGTGCGATGTTGTCCTGGTTTCAATTTCACCCCATTCATAAACTTTTATAAAATCCTGGTAATCTGGATATTTAGGAAAAAGAAATGGAATCACATTGAGTAAAATAATTGTTCCAGTAACAATGGCGCCAATAATAATAAAATGTAATTTTTGCATTCGACGAAAGTTCTACCTCAATGAGCGTAATCTTAACACTGTTCTATCAAATCTCACAGCCACAATCGGCGGCTATAAGTGGTGGCCCGTTTCCGAATAAGAAATATGGTATAACATCATACAGAACATGTCCTTCTGGATCATCAGTAGGGCTAGCGTAGTTAGCGGTCCCTGCATTAGTTCTATGATATACAAGCTTTCCATCGCGGGAATAAATAGCCTCCCGCATTCCATTGCTACTAATAAACTTCCTATTTCCAAAATTCGAAAAAGGATTCAAGTTTGTAGGAAATCTGTGAAAACCCACTTTACCCCAACCATGTAATTCAAACCATTCCTTGGAATTTGGAGGGGGGGTGAGCATGGTAGTTTTCCATTCATTAGATTGCGGTACATATGCGCATTATAAGCCTGCTCCGATGCGGAATTTATAGACGGTCCAAAACCTGTAAATGGTGGAAGAAACACTTCTCCTGTTGGATCAACATATCCCATAGGATTCCCTCCAACATAAGCATATCTATTCAGCCCGCCTGCAAGTCCTATAGGGTCGCTTTGCAAGTATCGCCCTAATGTCGGGTCATAGGTCCTGTGCCAGTTATGGGATAGGCTCACGCCTGCGCCAGTTGTTTCTGCGTCCTGATATTGACCAGGGAACATCAGGGCTTGGCTCTGCGCGCCGAGCGCTGTGATTTGAATGCCAAAGGGCGTGGTGATGCCGCCATCCCATGTAATATTGCCTGCGTTATCCGTGGCGAATTTCGGCCGTCCGAGATGATCAGCATGGAGGAAAGAGAGCGTGATGAGGTTGTTGCTGCTATCAAGACGTCATTTTTGCTAATAAAAATATTGATCCAATAAAAAGCCCCATAAAAATTATGAAAAGAATAGTGACGGTGAAATCTAGTGCTTTTTCGCTAGGTGACTTTCTAATTATAAATTCTAATACACGTTCTAACATAATGCTTTCCCGAGTTTACTGACACTCACAATCATCGCCAATAGTAAATTCAGGTAAAAGTTTCGGAATTTCTAGGCTAGCAGAAAATGTTAATGCATTAAGGTTCGCAGTCAAAAGAAAACCATCTGTAGCATCTTTTAGCTTATCTCCTCCGAAACCTAGGGAGATACTTTTAGCTCTTTTTTCAAGTTTTCGGGCTGCTTTTATAGCATCTAATGATTTTTTAAGCGATAACCCTGGAATAAATGATGTAGTTCCAGCTACCAAGGTAGAAGTTAGATTTATACAACGTAATGATTTTTTCTCGACTTGAGTCTGAATTATAACATCCAAAGCAACATTAAATAATACTACCCCAAGCAAAGGTAATATTTCTCCCGTAGGGTCCACCAACATCACAGGATTCCCGCCGACATAGGCATATCTATTGAGCCCGCCTGCAAGTCCTATAGGGTCGCTTTGCAAGTACCGCCCTAATGTCGGGTCATATGTCCTGTGCCAGTTATGCGACAGCGTTACCCCTGCGCCCGTTGTTTCTGCGTCCTCATATTGACCGGGGAACATCAAGGCTTGTGTCTGCGCGCCGAGCGCTGTGATTTGAATGCCGAACGGTGTTGTTATGCCGCCATCCCATGTGATCTCTCCATTCGCATTGGTTGCAAATTTAGGACGACCCAGATGGTCACTGTGCAGGAAGGTCAGGCCAGAGAGACTATCTCCGCCCCCTGAACCGCCACTCCCGTCACAGATAGCCTGCGCGGCGGCAATATCGGCTTCCAGCTGCTGAATCAGCGCCTCAAGCTCGGCTATAGCCGCACCGGCATCAGCAATCTTTCCATCCAACTTATCTATTTTGGCGGTCCAAGCCGTGATTTTATCGGCTAGCTTCTCGCGCTTCTTGCCTGACAGAGTCTCTAGCTCGGCCTCCATCTGCGCAATGCGCTCCAAACGAAAGACTCGCGTGTCTTCATGCTCGGCCTGATCACTTTGTAGGGTGGTTAAATCCGCCTGCGCGCCTGTTAGCATAGCTTGCAGGGTCTCTATCTCCGTCTCATCACAATTTTCAGGATCAGGGGGTGGGTTATTATCATTGGTCCTTGAATGATAAGATTAGAGGGCAAGGATGTATGTTCAAAGGGCATATGTTTCAGGGCGGCCTCAACAAGTCTGTCCTTTTTCCAAGAACGTTTAAAACCGCTGGCGCAGATATGATCTGCCATAAGCGCAATCAATTCTGGCTTCGTCATCCTTTGGAGACATTCATGGTAATGGTAATCTTTGGGCCAGGCCATAAAGCCTGTTTGTTCTAAGGCGCGCAAAGCGGAAGCAATATCAGGGATTTCAGGATATTTGAATTTATGCGTGTCAAATACCTTTCCTTTTCTGCCAGCTATACGAATGTAGAGGCATTGAGCGCCATGGGGAAGGTTTTGAAAAGTTTGAAGAAAGTTTAAATGCTCTGTTTCAAAGACATGACCATAACGGGTCTGAACGAAGGTAAGCATGTCGCAGAAATTGGTGTGGTAATAATATTTTGGTAGCTCGGGCAATTTGCGCGCAATTGAGCGCTTGCGTTTTTGTAAGACTGAGTTTTGCATGATTAAGAACAAATATAGAACATTTGTAATGAGTCAATTCTTTGATTATTGAATTCAATAATCTTTATAAAAGCGCCGTAATTGGCGTCTTGTTTGAGGGAGTCACATAAAATTAAATTCTGGCCTATTTAGATTGCATTTATCTTCACAGCTTAAATTTATAAAGCTAATCTCATCACCTAAACAGAGATATTCTCGCGAATAGAAAGTTTGACATCATACTATGAACACTGAAATCAAAGATAGTATCTTTAGCCTTCTATACGCCATGGTTCTTATTGATAAGCGTGTGGTGAAAGTTGAAATGGATGCCTTCTTTGCCAGGATTGAGGGTTTTTTAGGCCTGTTTGAAGATATCGAAAGTCTAAGAGCCAAGGATATTATCGCCAACTGGTTCGTACAGAATTATAAAGATGTTCTGCGAGAAATGAAAACGCCCCATAGAGAGCAATATATGCTCAGCCATGCCGAAAACCTCAAAACCTATCTGTACCGGGAGCACGTCTTTAATATCATGCAGATTATTGCTCACGCGGATGAAGAGTTTCATGAGCAGGAGAAAGCTTTTTTATATAAGGTTGCCCAGATATGGGGATTGCCTGAAAACCATGAGACTTTGGCATAAAGCTAGAAAATCCGGCTTTTAAAAAATGAGCCCGCGCTTAACTGCCTATAGCTATGAGCATGATCTTATTCAGCTAATATTCACCACGGCTTTGGCAAGGGGCTCTTAAGTCATCAAGAATGATGTTATGGGTGGGGAACAGCATGAAATTAATTCAAAATCGAATTTTGGGCTCTAAGAAGCTTAAGATTGCAAAATATTTGACGAAACATCACCTTGTCTCAAAAACAAGCGCGAAACCAGCATTTTTGGGCCGTAATGACTTAAACAGGCCGCCCCTTAATTTCAGCAATGACAATCTGAAGTGATTTTGATTGGGCGAAATTGACTATATCTTTTCTCGTCAAAGTAGTGTAAGCATGTTCTTAAGATTCGGCTAGAAATCTGTAGCCTACATATATAGCCGGGTCTGGCGCATTAGAAACGGCCTGCTATGCAGAACATACTCGTAATCGATGATTCAGAATTTGATAGGCGCATGATTGTGTCTGCGGTGAAATCTGCCTGTGAGGGTGTTCGCTGCGTCGAGCTCTCACAAGGCGAAAATGTATTAGAAATCATGCGCTCCGTTGTACCTAGGCTTACCATTGTTGATATTCGTATGCCGGGTATGAGCGGTTGGGATGTGCTTGATAAAATTAAGTCTGATAAGACATTGCGCGATTTTAACGTCGTCATGATGTCAGGCTCTCACTCTGAAGATGATATTGAAATGGCGACCCAAAAGGGGGCCAATGGATTTTACACAAAACCGCATAAGCAGTCAGATTACCGGCTTGTTGCAACGGATATTAGAAACTCATATTTTAGTACAGCTGCATAAGCGCGAAGCGCTTGCTAATAGCTAGAAACAGCTTTACGCCTGCTCCATGTTAAACATTTTACTGGTGGATGATGATGCTGTTGAGTTTCGATTAATCGAACGCATGCTAAAAGACTGTTATAAACAGCCCTTCACCTTACGCTATGCTGAGACGCTAGAAAAAGCCATCACTATCCTAAAGACGCAGCAGACGGATATTGTCTTGCTAGATGATAAGCTCAATTACGGGCTGACAGCAAAAGAGTCTGTGCCGGTCTTAAAGAAAATTAGAGAGACAGTTCCTCTCATACTTATTTCTAGTAATATTGACGCGGCTTATTTGAAGGATAAGACGATTCTTGATGTTTACGATATTGTCGATAAGTTCAATTTGAAAAAACGCATAAATGAGGGCCTTTTAGGTCAATAAATAACAAAGATAGTCTCGTCTTCCCTCAGAAGGGATGGCGCCCCACTTCTATTTCTGTTGTACAATAGAATAGATTGCTTATACTTGACTATGGGCAGGGTAGGGACAGAGTGAGTGAAAAAGTAAGTCGCGCGGCTAAAAAGCCCAAAGCCCAAACGCGTAAGCGGTCTGGGAAGACAGTTAAAAAAAATCAGACGCAAACGCCAATGGTCGCAATAGGCGCCTCAGCTGGCGGCCTAGAACCTTTTGAAAAGTTCTTTGACTCTATGCCTGTTGATTCAGGGCTAGCCTTTGCGGTAATACAGCATCTCTCACCTGATTTTGAAAGCATGATGGATGAGCTTTTATCGCGTCACTCATCTATGGACATCAAACGCGTTGTAGATGGTCTGGTTGTTAAGCCCAATACAATCTATCTTAACCCGCCGCGTTCAGACATGATTGTGGAAAACGGGCAGTTTAAATTAACACCTCGACCTAAAAGCGATCAGCTTAATCTGCCCATCGATATTTTCTTTTCGTCTTTGGCTGTCGAGTATAAAGACAAAGCCATTGCTATAATTCTATCTGGTACAGGCAGTGACGGCACCCGAGGGGCCGCGCTTGTAAAAGAGGCGGATGGGAAGGTTCTCGTGCAATCCCCTGCGAGCGCAAAATTTGATGGCATGCCAAGGTCTGTTATCGAAAGCGGAAATTTTGATGGAATAGCGCCGCCTGGAAAATTACCCACATATATCGAACGAATCTTAGCTGGTAAGTCAATCGAGGGCGAGGTTTTTGAGGATATTGGCGCGGATCCCGCCAAGCATGCTTTCAATATCATGCGAGATAAGTACGGAACAGATTTTGGCTATTACAAAGAGGCGACATTGCGCCGCCGTTTTGAAAGACGCTCACAGCTCTCTGGTAGCGAGCCAGAGGCCTATGCCAGAAATTTGGAACAAGACCCAGAAGAATTGGATGCGTTATATGCTGACCTTTTAATCGATGTAACGGCCTTTTTTCGGGACCGTAAAGCTTTTGAAGCCATAGAAAAGCACGCTATTCACCCTCTTGGGAAGCTGATGACCCATGACCGTCAGATACGCGTCTGGATACCAGGGTGCTCAAGCGGTGAAGAAGCTTATTCCTTTGCCATCGCCTTTGCTGAATACGCGCGTGAAAATAATCTGCCGCTTAATGTTAAAATTCTAGCCACGGATATTCATCAGCGCTCCCTCGGCGCTGCCGCGCAAGGCATTTACGCCAAAGAGAATTTAAAAGGGTTAAGTGAAGAGCAAATTGAAAGATATTTTGAAAAACATGTCGATTATTATCAGATCAATCAGAATTTACGCCGCTTAGTTGTCTTTAGTCAGCATAACTTACTGCGCGATCCGCCTTTCACGCGCATGGATATTGTCAGTTGCCGTAATGTCTTAATTTATTTTCTAGAAGAAGCTCAACGCAAAACATTAGCTCTATTTCATTTTGCTTTAACGGTAAACGGTGTCTTGTTTTTAGGGCCAAGCGAGTCGCTCGGAAATTTAGAAGATGAGTTTGATACGCTAGATCGGCGCTGGAATATTTTCAAAAAATTACGCGATACAAGGCTTCTCGAAGCCACATCTTTACTCCCGCGTGATAGTAAAACAAATCGGCCTTCTGATTTACATGTCCCATTTCTGACGGGCCGCAATGGCACGCTTCAAAGGTTTCAGCGCGCCCATAGCGAGGCTTTAGAGCTGCTGGTCAAGCAATATGCGCCTTCGGGGTTCTTGCTCAATAAAAGAGGTGAAGTCATTCACGTCTTTGGCAGTGCGGGCGAATATGTTAAAATAGATGGCGGCATATTCAGCAATAAAATCATTGATTTAATTGACCCACAATTACGCCTCGCCGTGACGACTGGGCTGGAGCAGTTATCGTCTGCAAAGAAACGTAACTTCGAGCGGCGCGTTATTATAACCAATGAGAACGAAATTAATGACTCTGTCACTGTGTCGCTTAGGTCCTTAACAGAAACGAGTTTTGCTCTTGGTCATGTTCTTTTGACTCTAGAAAAAATGTCTATTCCCAAAGGCGAAGGTGAAGCAACCCTTCCAAAATATTTGGATAGTAATGAAGCTTCCTTACTCTTGCGCCAGCGCATTGTTGATCTTGAAGCTGATTTGCAAGCCACTGAGGAAAGTCTTCAGTCTATGGTTGAGGAGCTGCAAACCAGCAATGAAGAACTTCAAGCCACCAATGAAGAACTCATGGCGTCAAATGAAGAACTTCAATCCACTAATGAAGAACTCCATTCAGTCAATGAAGAACTTTATACCGTGAGCGCCGAGCATCAAAGAAAGATTGATGAGTTAACCGTGCTTACCGATGATATGAATCATCTCTTGAAAGCAACATCAATTGGCATTGTTTTCTTAGATGAGCACCGTAGAATACGGCGCTTTACGCCGTCTGCAACTGCGGCCTTTAACCTGTTGCCGCAAGATATCGGGCGACCCTTTAATCATACAACCTATCGTTTTGATACGGTAGACATTGAAGCGATTATGAAACGCGTCAATGAGACGGGACTGCCGGCAGAGCAAGAAATTTCTGTTGATGACCGGGAATATTTCCTCAGCGTGCTACCATATATGACAAGTGTGAAAGACGCCTCTGGCGTCGTCATGACCCTTGTTGATGTGACAGAAATCAAGAAAAGCAATAAAAAGAGGCTTAAAGACAAAGAAATATTTGAGACCACGGTGAATGATCTGTCTGAGGCTGTTATTCGGGTCAATATCGAGAGTGGTAAAATTGACTTGTGTAATGATGTTTACGCTAAATTTTATAACAAAAAATCCGCTGATATAATGGGCAAACCTTTTGCTAAAATCGTCGGTACAAAACGAGCAAAGTTTAGACTTAATTCACTTAAAAATTACGAACCAGGTGACACCTTTACAGAACAAGCCATGATTGAAGACGGCCCGTTAGAGGGCCGTGTTTTATCAAGGAATATTAGGCTTATTGGAGATAAAGACAATAATACCATTGCGTTCCAAAGCACATCTCAGGATATTACCGAAGAATATAGATATGCCGAAGCGCTCGAGGCGCTAATTGCGGTTGAAGATTCAAGTGATATTGATTTTGATAGTGCTATCGAGCAAGTCTTAGAAATCGGATGTCATTATCTAGGTCTGCCTACGGCGATATCGGCTAAAATTGAAGGCGATAATTTAAGGGTTGAGCATGTTTATGATCCGAGTAAAAAAGGTGTCCCTGCGGGAACTGTGTTAAAATATGGCGATACCTTTAGTTATTTTTTACCCAAAGAGTTTGAACCCGTCTCTATATCTCACGTGGGACGTAGCCATCTAAAATCTGAAAACTGTTATAAGCATTCAAAAACGGAAACTTATATTGGCCTGCGGACCGTCACAAGCGGTGAACATTATGGAGCCATATCCTTTATAAGCGGTCAGCCGCACACACATGAGTTTACGGATATGGAGCGGACGATGACACAATTATTGTCCAGAACAGTCGGGGCTTTTTTGGAGCGAAAAATACAGGTTCAAGCCCTAGAGAAACGCCAATTAGAACTTGAAGATGTCAATGAGGGGCTTAAACGCTTTACCTATCTGGCCTCACATGACTTACAAGAACCTTTACGTAAAATTCAACAAAGCGGTGAGCTTCTAGATTCTGACTATGGGAAGCTTCTGGATAAAGAAGGTAAGTATTTCTTAGATATTATGACGAGCTCCGCTAGCCGTATGCGTGTGCTTATTGAAGATCTACTGCTTTATTCAGCTTCCGCAAATGAGCCGCTTGATAGAGATTGGGTCGCATTAGATGATTTAGTCCAATCTGCCCTGAGTGATCTTTCTGATAAAATAGACGATAAAAAAGCCGTCTTTACACTTAAACCCTTGCCCAAAGTGGCCTGCGATCAAGGCGTCATGGGGCAAGTCTTTGTCAATATAATTTCCAATAGTCTAAAATATACCAAGACAGGAAAGAAGCCGCGAATTTCTATATCCACAAAGGCGCTTAAATCCGAGACTCGGATAATCATCAAAGACAATGGTATTGGTATGAGCCTTAAGCCAACGATCAATGTTTTCGATCCGTTTATTCGCCTGCATTCTAAATCAGAATATAGCGGCTCTGGTATTGGTTTGGCGATATGTAAATCAATTTGTGACCGCCATGGATGGGAAATTGGGGTCAAGAGTGAAGCTGGTAAGGGCACATCTGTAATTATCTCAATTCCAAACGCAGATATTTTGAAAAAATAGTGGATTTTTAAAACACTGTTAACTAGCTATATCTCATAACTCTAAGTAGGAACTGGGGGCTTAAAATTGGGATTTTTAGGGAATCGTGGGCATGAATAAGTCAGCACCGACCGTGCGTATTGTTATGGTAGATGATGATCGAGACGATCTGTTTTTAACCGAGGTTTCTTTTCGAAAAGCCAATTTCCCAGTCAGCTTTACAGGGCTAGATAGCGCGCAAGATCTATTTAATTACATCAAAGATAGTGGCATTGGCAGTATAGATGTGCTTTTGCTGGATTTGAACATGCCAGTGATGGGCGGACTTGAAACTTTAGAAATGCTGCAAGACTACCCACATTTTGATGATTTAAATGTTTATATGTTCTCAACCTCATCCGCTAAACATGATCGTAAAGCCTGCCTGGATGCTGGCGCGAAAGGCTATCTTTATAAGCCCTCTGGGCTGAGTTCAATGACTCAATTTGTGCGGGTCATTAGTGAGTGCTTAAAACAGCAAAAATTCGCGATAGCGAGCTAAAAATACGATTATTAGTTTCAGGCTGAGATCAAGTCTTTGGCGTCGCTATAATCAATGCTCTGATCACCACCAGCTGGAATATTCCAATAGAGAATTGTCTTCTTAATCAGACCTCTTTCAACATTGTCATAAACGCCGTCAGATACCGCAATTTTGACCATGCCAGTGATGACGTCTAATTTATGGGGCAGGGACTTAATTTCTTTGAGTGTTGTAAGAAGTTCAGTGTCATAAGCGAGGCTATTGATGACGTCCTCGAGGTCTTTTTTGTTCAAGTAAAACCAATCACGCGCCATGCGTCTTGTGAGTACAACTGAGGGATCAATAACGCATCTGAGTTCCATCACGACATCAAGATATGTGTCAACTTCTTCTTTCAGCACCCGGCCATCAGCGACAATAATAAGTCCTAGTAATTTAAGGATATGCTTCCAATGAGAGGGAGGAAAGACCGCCGATTTGGGAAGTGTCATGCTTAGTTTAATTTCGTTATTCTGCAACATCGTTTATAACCTTTCGTGTTATAATCGTTTCAAGACATACTGTCTTCTGCCTGCAGCCCCAATTACTTGATATAATGAATACCAAAAAGCTTAAGAATTCATCAACTATAAAATAGTTAATGGATATTAACCATTTTATAGCCCTGGTGATTTTCCTAAGCTATTGTAATTGCTATAAAATTTTTCTTTTTGTATAAATATTAAGCGTCAGAAGTGATGTGGATGAATGCGTTAGTTGTTAAAATTGCCTGTGCGTATTCATAATCAAACCTTCATATGAGAATCACACGAGGCATCTATGTGCTTCCCAGATTAAGAGGTAAAAGCCATGACGAGCATGACGACAAAGCTGATCCCATTAAAAGCCTTAATAGATGGCCCCAAAACATTATCTGTTTTTGGCAAAGCAAAACCAAGAGACCTCTCGCGCCTGCGTCAGAGTATCGAGCAAGACGGACTTTTATATCCCTTAGTTGTCATTAAAGAGGGCGCTAAATATTTGGTTGTGGATGGGAAGAAGCGCTTAAATGTGATTAGAAAACTCGCCAAATCCAAACTGCATTCTCGCTCAAGCGCTAAAGTACCTTGTCTTGTTCAAGACGCCAATAACATAAAGCCGATTGTAGCGCGCCGGCCAATGCTTTTGACAGGACCTGAGCTTGCGCATGAAATCATTATTGCTGCGCAAAGCCGCGTTTCTTATGCGACTATAGCCCAGCGTTTTGAGTCCGATATTGATGTTGTTGAAGACTGCGTCAGCCTAACCAAATTACATCCAGAATTGCTTATGCATTTTAATAATAAGGCGATTTCACTCGAGCAGGCGGCAGCCTTTGCGACGATTGAAAATATGAAAGCGCAATATGATTTACTCCATCAATTAGGGCCATTTGTCTCCAATACAGAAATTATTGCGGCCATTCGTGCGGGAGAAACCGTCATTGAAATATCAGAAGATAATATTATTTTTCTACCTTCACGCGGACGGCCTGCAAAACAGTCTGGCGCAACACAAAACACTATAAAATTTGGCAATACATGTCAGGCGAACGAATTAAACGAGCGTATCGCTGCTTGATCTGGTTTCCCCTTGGATCACGCAAGACAGCCAAATGTAGGCAGCTCATCCCTATCCCAGGCGAGCGACCCTGCAATCCGTAGGCCGGAGCACTCACTGCTCCGGCCTCAATAGCAGTTTGAAAGGCTAACATTATGAGAGCTATAGTAACCGCCGCGACGCAGAACCCAATTGTTTCACGTTATTGGAATCAAGTCTTAAGTCTATTAGGCGCTGCGCTGTATGTTGATGGGCATCCCAGTAAAGCCAAATTTGAAACTTTCTTAGATGTCGCAATCGAGCTAAAATTTGTGATTGATCCCACGGTTAAAATTAGGCGTCAGACACTTCGAGATTGGCATGAGATGCATCAAGACGGACTAAGCCGATTTGATGGACTTGACATTGATGATTTTCTTCAATCCTTACTTCAAGACATTAGTATTTATGGTCATAAAGTGGATATCCTGACAAGCATGGTGCAAATCGTAATCGCGGATGGTGATTATAGCCGTGCGGCGCAGACCCTGACGAAAAAAACCGTCCTGCAATGGTATATGCCGGCAAAACATATTGATGACATCATATATGTCTGTGCCGATCTTATGAAGTCACCACCATTCATCGTAAAGCCAGAGACTGTTCACTAAATGAATATTTGCATAAAATAATATGCCCCACAAAATATTATTTTAGCAGATATAGACCGAAGTCAGATATGGCTTCGGTCTTTTATTTTGTCGTTCATAGCTCAGATATGACATGTAATCGTTATCGCCCGCTCACATTTTCTTAACGGCTTGTTAAGTTTAGCGCCCATAGGCTTCGCGCAACCTGGGAGGGTCACATGAATGCACAAAATTGGACTGATATTCTTACGCTGTTATCAATGATGATTATCGGGAGCCGGGAGAATTCGCGTGATGAGAAAAGGCTATTTGTGAAAGCGGCTTTGTCCTTACGAGATGATATTTACCCAGAGCTAAATCTGACAGTTGAAATGGCAGAAGACTGGCTTAGCTTGAACCGTGAGGAGCTTACGCGGTCAATGAGTAGTCTTTATTTTGATAAAACTTTGAGCTCAATTTTAAATAATCTAAAAAGCCTTCCCAATAAAAAACCGATTATCATCACCTTAATTAGAATGACGCTGACAGAAGATGGTATTCGCAGTAAGAATGAGAACTCTGTCATAGGCGGTATGAATGATGTTTGGGGCAACCCCAAGCCTGCCGCTATGACAGGCTAGCCTCATCATCACTACGTTCCCATAAATCATGAGCCATAAGGACCAGTTCACCTGCTGGAAATGGTTTTTGAATTGAACTGGTAGCCCCGAGAAGGCGCGCTGTTTCTAGAAATAGATTTCTATCTGTCTCGTTTCTATTGGGAATGACAGCGCCAGTGACAGCAATAATAGGAGGCGTTTTTGTCTCCAATGTGGTGAGCTGTCTTAAAAGATGAAGTCCACCTTCATCCTCATTCAGAAATAAATCAGTGATAAGCAGATCGAAATTGCCTTCCTCAAGAAAGTCAATCGCGTCTCTAACATTATCACATAATGTGACGTCGCAGAGATTAAGTTCAAATGCCGAAACCCATTCTAGGCCAAGGGCGAGATTGTCTTCCATTATCAACACAGTTTTACGCATATTTGTCATGGATAGAGGTCTTTAATGGCCGATCTTAAAAGGTTGATATTAACGGGTTTGGTAAGGACAAGATGATCTTTAAGTGATTCTGGTACAGGATATTCTGACCCGTATCCCGTTGCAAAGCAAAATGGAATGCTCAACTCAATTAAGCGCTCTGCCACTTCAAAACTTTCCTCATCTCGAAGGCTAATATCGAGTATGGCAAAGTCCGGTGTGAATTTTTTTAAGGCGTCTGTGGCTTGCGCGACACTCGCGGCCTTTTCAACGGTTTGCGCGCCAAGACCCTTTAGCATGTCCGACATATCTATCGCGAGCATGAGGCTATCTTCGACGAGTAAAACATCTTTAGGAAATTGATGTTTTTGGGCCCGGCGGCGGGTTGACTGATGGGGCGGGGCGGCCATGGCTTCAGATAAGGGGGTGACCAGATTTAAGGGCAGCCAAAATTCTGCATAGAGACCTTCTGGCCTAAATTCGATATTGCTTCTGCCATCAAGCTCATAAGGTACTGCGCTTTCAAGCAGGCCAAGACCAAAACCTTGCCGTGTCGGCTTTTTCGTTTTGGGCCCTCCAGTCTCTGTCCAGCTAATTAGAACGCCTTGCTCAGCAGAGGTAATAGAGACATCTATACGGCCTCCAGAGATAGACAGAGCGCCATGTTTGACGCAATTCGTCATTAACTCATGCACAATGAGCGCAAAAATTGGCGCAATATCTGAGCGCAGGATATATTTTTCCCCGTGCAGAAAAAATTGCTGAATATCCTCATTTTCAAATGGCTTGGCTTCAAGTTCAAAAAGTTCATTAATCACAATGCCATTTGTGATGTGATTGGCGGCGAGGTCATGTGCAGCGCCTAAAGCGCTAATGCGCCGCTCTAAAGCTTTGGCATAGCTTTCTAAAGAATAGGAGGTTTCTTGTGTTCTGCGCGATAGAGACCGAATGAGAGATAAGATGTTTCTCACTCGGTGATTAAGCTCGGCAATATAGATACTGCGTTGACGTTCCGCTTTATGGCTCAGCCGTCTGAACAAAGCGCTATCAGCTTTCGTCAGAGCCATACGGGCCTGTTCAGCCGCAAAAATATTCTTTTCACTCCAGGGCCTGGACTTGCCTTTAATAGACTCTGTGTAGGCTTTAAATGAGCCTCTAGGTTTCAACCTCGGCCCGCTATCATCATCAATGATATCTTTATCAGGTGCGCCGGCCCATTTGACGGATAAAGCCGCTTCTTCTCGAAAGAATATCACCATATTTTGGGTATTTTTATCTAAATGAAGCGCGATAGCACCCGCACATGGTGACACTTCAAAGCCGTTTCTTTCAAGCGAGTCAGTCGCGATGAAATCATCGTCTTGCTCGGCCAATAAACTCTCGCCAATTTGCCGGGTGATTTCAGGGGAGGGCGTTTTGCCGGATTGGAAAACACTCTCAGGGGATATTAGCGCAATGCCATCTGCATCGACTAGCTTACAAAGGGGCGCTGCAATTTTGCTGACAAGTTCGGACAAATTTAAAGCATTCTCTGCCGCATCAACAAGCGTGGATTGATACTCCAAAGCGTTAGCGCGCGCGGTGTTAAGCTCGATCTCAACGCGCTGCTCCATTTGTAATGAGAAAAACTGAGCGAAGAGCTCAGCCGCGCCCCTGAGGCCCGGGCCAATATTGCGGGGCTCAGAATGATGAAAGGCAAAAAGCCCCCAAAGCTTACCCCTGACGACAATGGATAATGTCATCGTTCCCTTAACGCCCATATTTCTAAGATATTCCATATGAATAGGGGAGACGCCTCTTGAGGCTGCAAGCGTCAGGTTTAAAGGGTGCGTGTTCCCTTTTTCGGTTAAAAGCGGTGTTGGCTCTGCGTTGACATCCGCAATCATGCGCAAGGGCAGTTTCTTCATGATTTCACGGGCTTGGTTCGGGATGTCCCATTTGGGAAATCTTAGACCCAAAAAGGGACTTAGATTAGCGCCTCTGGCTTCAGCTTTAACTTCACCGTCCCCATTATTATCAAATTGATAGGCTAAAACACGGTCGAAACCCGAAAGATGGCGCAAGCCAATGACAGCCTCTTGCAAGGATTTATTGATATCCTTATCTTGCCCTAGACGTGCCAATAAAGAGCGGACATTTAAGATAGATTGGTTTTGCGTCAGTCGTTCATTTTGCACGGGTTCAAATTCAATCACAGGAATATTTTCACTGACATGAGCCCAGATTTCATAGTCAATGTTGTTGATTTGAATGTCACAGACCCGCTCTCTTTGCAGAAGTGAGGACGACAAGCTCAAAGTATTATTCAAATCGTGAATAACGCTTTTTTCTAAGAGATCGCTTAGCGATGTTCCGAGAATATCTTCAGCTGTTTTATCAAAAATATCTGAGACATTGGCGCTGCAATAAGTAATGCGTTTCATCTTATTATCTGTGGCCAGCAATACCGCGAAGTTTTGGATGCTGCCAGGGATATGAACGGGTTCTTTATCGCAATTTTCGAGAGATAGGCTTTCGCGAGATGTCAGTTTGGATTTAATTTGTGTCATAGTGACTTATATATCCGATCTTCACCTGTTGAACTTAGACTTTACACTAGCCTATTCATCAGATGTGACAACGCTAATTATGTCTTCTGATAGATCGATGTTAAATTCAAAGGCCTTTATAGCTGTCTCTATAACTCTGCGGCGGGCATGGGCGTCTAAGGGGGCCGCATTAAAGAGCTCTCTATAGGATTGCCGAAAAGATTTAATGTTATGAATGGCGGGATATTTGTAAAAATTTAGAGACTCATCACTTAGGTTCAAACTTTCGCTGAGCAGCCTTTCAAGAACTTGGCCGCCGTTCATATCTCCGAGATAGCGCACATAGATATGGCCTATGAGCGAGACGGGATCATCAGCATGCAAGTGATCAATATGTTTGCGGTAAGCTAAGCTGCTACTCAGAAGCGGCAGGTTTTGCCAGTCATTATCACCAGATAGATGAATGAGATCTTGTGCTAAAGGCTGACTGCGTTTGACCATTTTATTCAGAAAAGGCGTTACAATTTTAAAGCTATCTGAACGGCGCTTAAGAGGTTTTTCTAGGCCTGTATAAATTAGATATAGGTTTCTCAGATACAGCCTATAGGCGTCGTGACTAACCCGCTTTTTGAGAATTTCACTTACAATGCCCGTTTGCTCTGCGCGCCGATGATAAGACGCGGTAGCTATTTTCATTTGATCCGCAAGTTCATGAAGAGACTTAAGATTTAAATTATGCGTCTCATGAGCTGTCAAAGATTGGCTTTCATAATGTTGTGCCATAAGGCGGGTAGAGCATAGTCAAATTATTATACTGCTACTCTTTTACTTGTGAGCCTTGCTTTTGCGCAGATTTGAGTGTTTTCAAAATCATATCTGAACAGGCATAATCGATATTATGACTGAATTTTACAGGTATGTCCCAATGTAAAATAGCCTTTTTGATGATAGCTTGTTCGAATTTGCCGTAATGACCATCTGCGATAGAAATTTTCACCATGGCGTAGATAATGTCTAATTTAAGCGGGGCAAGAGACAGCTGATCAAGCATTTTGGTAATCATGTTGTGATTTTTGCTTTGCCGCGCAGCTAAGAGACGTTTGCGATTGGTTTTAAGCCAGCTCTTGGTCGAGTCTTTTGTTATCGGGGTCGTGGGGTCATTTATGATTTTTAGTTCAAAACAGGCATGGGTGAAGGCCTCTAACTTCTTGGCATTAATTTTATCATTAACAAAGGTGAGCAAGCCCAAGAGCTGAAAGAGCGCAATCCATTGCGTGGTTTTATATTCTAATGTCTGTCCAGGCTTTATGCGGCTTGACATTGTTTTTGTTTTTGTCTTTGGCGCGAGATTTCTTTTCTTTATTTTTTTGTCTTTGATAAGCGCTGAATTTACCCGCTCTTTCATGACATTAGAGGGTTTAAATGTTACAACTCTACGCGGGTCAATCACGACCTCTTCATTTGTTTTTGGGTTGCGGGCAATACGTTCTGGCTTTTGTCTTAATTTAAAGGTTCCAAAACCTGCAAGTTTGACATCTTCGCCGTCTATCAAGGCTCGAGAGACATGGCCAAATATTTGTTCAACCAGATCTGATGACTCCGAGATAGATAAGCCCGTTTTATGATGGAGCTCGCGCGTGATATCCGTGCGTTTTAAGGTAATTTCAGAGCGTTTGGGGTCCGTAGGTTTTTTAGCCATGAATGAACCCCCAGAATCGGTAAAAATGCGGTCTAAGTCTGCATATATGAACCATAAATGAATGCGTAGTTGGCCCTGTAATTAATAGAGGGGATTGGCTTGTTTATTTACTTTTTTACAGTAGATGAGAACGTCTATTGTGCAAATTACTTGTGCAAAATTGATTATAAAGTGGACGGCAAACTGTGGGGCTTGCCGCCATTCATCGCCGCGACTGCGCCGATGTGTAGTCTCTGTGACAGCCATGCGGGTTTTGTCACAGAGACTCAATTAACTCATCAGATCATGGGTTTCGTTAAGCGTATTGATTCGCCTTGGTCATATTCTCAAAGTCGCTTTTGCTTGAGTTATACCATGTGGGAGCGTAATCATATCGTGCACGCCTGCCAAATCAGCGTGTGGAGTTCACCAGCTCCCTGTGAAGTGAGACGGCCCCTCTTGGGCGCGTCCTGTATTTGCGTGTCTCCGGTTTCGGCCGGTCTCTAGCTGCACTTTCGTCAATACGGTAATATATTCCATATAGAGCCTACATATGTCTTTATTTACATGATTTGGCCTGTTTATTGGGCATAATAAAAAAGCCTGATTGGTGTCAGCCGTGAAAGTTATAACTTAAACTATTAAAGTTCACGTCATTAATTTTGGCCAGGATTGCTTGTATATTTTACTAAAGTTACTGTGGAGTCCATTTAAGGCATTTGAGAGCTTTGGATCATCGGGCAGGGCGTCCGAGATAAGGTCAAGTGTATCTAGAGCTTGTTCAAATTTTATAAAATGCGCTTCAGCGTCCCATGTGTCTGATTGTGCTTTGATCTCTTCACTCAGGAAATGTCGGTCAATAAGATCAGTAGGAGTCTTTATCTCCATGGATTTTGTCGGAACGGTTTTTAATTTCACTTTGGCGGGCGGGGGTTTCTGAGGCAGTTTCATTTGAGGTCTCCATGTTGATATAACATAAAGAACATAAATAGAACATGAGTCAAGTAGGAATTTAGTCCTAATTTGATTTGTGTGTGTAGAAAGCAATTTTCAAAGCTTAAGAGGACTTTACAGGCCGTTAAATCCTACCGGCATGTTAATTAAAAATACAGTCAGAATTAAGAGCGGCACAGCGAACATTAATCCTCTGCCAATCCATTTTTCAAGAGGGGTTATTTTCATAGCCCTGTGAGCGCGCGCCATGATCTCTGCCCGTTCATAGTTAGACACGCCTTTAATATCGGGGGGAGCCTCTCCTTGTTTTGCTGCCTGTAGACGGCGTTTCTCTGTCACGCCGTGGATATAGCGCGACCAGTTTAGCATGAGGCCAATCCAAGCGGTGCAGGCCCCGAGTAAGAGGATATAGGGCGGTAGGGATAGCATGGGCTGAGTTTAGCGGTTGAGAGATTATAATCCATAAGAATTCTAGTTTTTCCGAGACTGAGAAGAGCGTGGGAAAAGAGAAGGAAGCCAGAATAAGAAGGTATGGGCGTCTCCCTTCGCGCGGCTACGGGCCGGGCTGTCGTGAACCAAGCCCGCTTTGCGCTCTTGGCCATGCGGCTTTCATCCCTGACGCTTGCCGCTATCGGGGCTTTTATTTCAGGCGTCCGCTTGGCCGCGAACTATTCCGCATCCCGGCACACGCTTGCTCCCTTCATTTTCGCCTGAGGCGAATGTGAAGACAGCCGATCTCGGGCAGACCATCCCGACTCTTAGCCGGGGCTGGATCTGCCCGCGTTCTAAGCGGCGACGGGGCTGCGGGCCTGTGCAGCCTTTGAGCTTCGCCCCAAGGGGACGAGCCAAGGGCCGCTTGGCGCCTGCCTACGCTCGCGCGTCCCGCTGGCCTTACCAGAGGGGTCGCTCGCTTACATGATTAGATTTTTAAATGTCAGTGTCTGAAATGGTGATAGATTAAATTAAAAGGTCGGCCCAAGATGGGCCGGCTTTTTGTTTGTTCCTCCTCGGGGGACGGCGGGAAGCGGTCGGCCAATCTGGCGACGGGCAGTCCCGCCGCAAGGCCTTTGGCCATAGTCATCTAAGTCTTTTTACAGTCTCATACCAAAAACCTTGCGGCGCGCCTTATTACCCCTCGCTGGACTGGCCTCTTGCCGCTTCCCCCCGCCCCCCTGCGGGGGGAACGTGCCGCGTCTGATTAGGCGCGGGGCGCGCCCGTTTTGGGAGCGGCATTGGAGACAGACCGATGACCTTTTGCCAAGCCGAACCACAAGCCAGCTTTGACCACCAACCGCCAAACGCTACGCCTCCAGAGCCTGATATTTTTGCAGCGCCAACACCTGACCCCATCCGCATCTATGTGGCGTGTTTGGCCGCTTATAATAACGGCCATTTGCATGGGCGTTGGATTGAGGTCACGGACGAGGCCGCGATTTGGCAAGCTGTGCAGGATATGCTTGCCGCGTCACCGATTGAGGAAGACGCCGAAGAATGGGCCATACATGATTATGAGGGGTTTGCGGGCGCGGAGGTTGGCGAATATTTTAGTTTTGAAAATGTCGTAGAGCTTGCCGACTATATCCGAGAGCGCGGCGAGTTAGGGGCGCAAGTCTTAAACTATTACGGCGGCAATATCGAAGACGCTAAAGCCCGCTTTGATGAATATGCAGGAGAATATGACAGCCTCGCAGATTACGCCAAGGAATTGACCGAGCAGAGCGGCGAGACAATCCCCGAACGTCTCGCGCCTTATATCGACTATAAAGCAATGGCACATGACTATGAGCAGTCAGGCGACTTTCTGACCTTTGAAGTTAGCGGTTCTGTTCACATTTTTTGGGCGCATTAGTCATGGCCCGTTATCAAGTAAAACCGAGAGAAGATGGGCGCGGCCCGTATCGGTGGAGCCATGTGGTCAAGCGCCATAGCGGACTGCGCCAAGGCACAATATACACGCAATTAGGCGACGACCTAGACGCTCAAGACGCGGCCCATTTGCAGACCCTTTGCGACAAAGCAGGGTTTGAGATGCGGAGAGTCGCATGACCTTTTCGCAGAAATTCGATAGCATTGTTTGCGTGGGCGATACCATCACTTGCACCGTTGATGGCTACACCGTGACAGCCCGAATTAGCCATGACGAGACGCTAGACGCACCAGACGAGCGCCAAGACGGATTCTGGCCGAGCCTAAATAAAGATGATGCAGGGTTTATCGGGTCAGGCAATGGCTTTCGAGATCGCTTTGCGAAAGCCCAAGCCAGAGCCGAAGCGGTCATGGCCGCGTGGAAAAATGACGAATGGTTTTATTGCGGCGTCATTCTGTCAGTCGCGATTGATGGCATTTCTCTGGACGACCATGCGGCAAGCCTTTGGGGCATAGAAGCGAATTATCCCGACAGCGATAACGCCTATCTAACCGAAGTCGCGAATGAACTTTTGCCCGAAGCGCTTGAGGCGGCGAAAGCGGAACGGAAACGGCAATGTGCCATTCTCTGTGAAAACGAGGCCGTCGCGTGACTGCGCCGCGCACATATGAGTCCACAGAGGTTGGAGAGCAGAGCCTGATTGACGGGGTTCGCCCCGTCACCCTTGGCGAGAAGCTCACCGCCCGAACATCTCACCCCATGACTCCCAAACGCAACCCCCATGCAGGGCAGAAGCCATGCGACCACGGCTTATTCGACGAGGTCGGCCGTGCGCAAATTGACTTGTTAGACCTCATCCCAACTCACAAATAGGAGGCTCCCATGAGCAAACCTTTCAACTTAAAATTCATTCCCTTCTCCCAATTGCATATCTCAAAGCTGAATATGCGCCACTCCGATACGGCCCCCGACATTGACGACATCTTGCCGAGCGTGAAAGAGCGCGGCATCCGTCAGCCCTTAATCGTACGCCGTGAGGGTGGCACAGCCAAGAAACCGAAATACGGCATTGTTGCAGGACGCCGCCGCCATTTCTGCCTTGCTACGCTTGAAGAGCAAGGCACAGACATCGCCGATGTACCGTGTTGCGTCATGGACGCAAAAGATGACGCGCTTGCCATTGAAACAAGCATCATTGAGAACGTGGCACGATTAGCGCCCACAGAGATGGAGCAATATGAAGCGTTCAAAGTCTTATCTGATAAAGGCCAGAGCGTTGACGATATTGCCGCCGTATTCGGTATTACGGCCAACTCTGTCAAACGCCGCTTAGCACTTGGAGCACTTATTCCAGATGTGCGCGAAGCCTATACCAATCAGCAGATTGACGCGGCATCTATTCGTGCTTTGACGATGGCCACGGAAGAACAACAGACCGAATGGATAGCACTTTTCAATTCGGATGATTATTGCCCAACAGGCAACCAACTCAAATCATGGCTCACGGGCGGCGGGGTTATCACCACCGATAAAGCCTTGTTTGATGTTAGCACTTATAGCGGCGATATTCTGACCGACCTATTCGGAGAGCATGGTCAATTTGCCGATACGGAGCATTTTTGGGAAAGTCAGAACGCGGCTATAGCCGAAGCGGTTGAGGCTTATAAAGCCGATGGATGGAAGGACGTCATACTTGGAGAGCGGGGTCATTACTTTCCCCGATATAACCACGTTCTGCACCCCAAAGAGCAAGGCGGGCGGGTTTACGTCGAAATCCGAGATAGCGGTGAAGTCACGTTCTATGAGGGCTATATCACGGACGCCGAGGCGCAAAAGATACGCCGCGCCTTATCAAATGGCGAGGCCGAGGGCGCGAAAACGTCAACGACAAGCAAGCCTGAAATGTCGGGGCCGATGGCCGATTATATGAACTTGCACCGTCATAGCATTGCGAGAGCCGAGCTTATCAAGCGGCCAGACTTGGCACTCCGTTTGTCAGTCGCGCATATGATATGCGGGGCGCGGAACTGGAAGATTGACGGGAAAAGCCCCCGAAGCCGCAAGCCTGAAACCCAAGCCAGTGTGGAAGCCAGTAAGGCCGAAGCCATACTGGCCGAGGAACGCCAAGCGGTCTGCGACCTGCTTGGGCTGTCCCAAGAGCACCCGCAAATCTACTACCGTCACCATAGCCCTTATGATGTCTGCGAGATATTCGCGCGGCTACTCACACTGGAAGACGCAGACGTGTTACGCATTCAGGCTTTCTGCCTAAGCGAAACACTGGCCGTAGATAGCAGTGAAGTTGAAGCTGTCGGCATACTGACCGCGCCAGACTTTGGCGATTATTGGACGCCTGATGATGCCTTTTTTGACATTCTGCGCGATAAGCCCACCATCAATGCGATGGTCAAAGAGATTGCCGGAAAGTCTTGCGCCGATGGCGCGGTTACCGATACCGCTAAGCAACAAAAGCAAATCATCAAGAACCGCATGGCAGGACACGGCGTTGAGGACGCAAGTCCCGACTGGCTCCCGAGATGGGCCGCTTTCCCTGCAAAGCCCTATAAGGCGGTCAATGGATGCGCCCCCGCAGAACGGGCGCGGCGCATTGACAAGATGTTCAAACCCGCATGAGTTTAAGCGAAGGTATGAGAAAAAGCCCCCGCCAACTGGCGGGGGCTTTGCTTTGAGGGCGGGTAAATTGCGCCCCTAAAAATACCGCCCATCAGCGTGAGCCGAGACGGGTCGGGGCGCGGAAAGATTAAGACGTCTTGTGGGTTCCAGAGGGGCAAATTCATATGGCCTCTTTACCGAAAGCCTGACCGAGATTGGCGTAGACTTTACGCGGGCCGAGGGTCGGATGGGCGAAGGTGAGCGAGATATAGTCTTTTAAGGCAGACTTAGCGGGTCTTAAAACAGCCGCGAAGACTGCCAAGTTCCTGACCGCGACTATCAACAGACCTCAAGTATAGGGCTGTTTGCCGCTCTCTTCATTGTCATCATAGCGGCAATGTTAATGAGGCAAGCAGGGCCGCCAAGGCGTAAGGATGCCTCTCAAGTGACCCCCATCAGATTTAGTTATAAACATATCCAAATACTCGCACCATAGTTTAGGCGTCTCAAAATCATATCAACAAAATATGTAGAGTGAGCCAATACCCTGCTGAACAATTAGAACCTGCACCAAAACCTGCTCTGCCGAATAGGCCACCGTTTCACTAAGCGTCACTCTTTTCCTCTCTACGTTTGCTGCGCAAACGCATATTCATCGCGAAACAAAATAGCGCCCCTTTGGCCTATCTCCACTGCGTTACGGACGCTGCGCGCCTCGTCATATCAGAACTTGGAGCGGACGGTTTTTGTCAGCAGGGAGATTGGCTCCCGAGATTTCGCTGACATAATTTGGAGACTGAAACCATGGCACAAGCACTTGGATATGTAACGAAAAATGAAGTGGGTAACTTTCAAGGCACCCTGAACCTCGGCGGCGCGTCCCGCATCAATATTGTCGCAAATGACAATAAAGAGACCGACAAACAGCCCGACTTTCGGATTGTTGATAATCGCGGTCAGGAACTTGGCGGCGGCTGGTTTAAGACCGGCGAAGTCAGCGGGAAAGAATATATCTCGCTCACCTTCGCCCATCCGACCCTCGGCCCGCGTAAAGTCTATGCCAATCTTGGTCAGGCTTACGGCAAAGAGGCGGATGAATTTGCGATCCTCTGGAACCCGCAAGACGCTTAATTCACGCTGACACACCCGCATCGGCCTTTGGCTGATGCGGGTTTTTTCATGCCTCAATTTCGGAAGTAACGGAGTCAGTATTGAGAAATACTGACTCTTTTTATGATTCAGTTGTTTACTTTTGTAGGAAAATGTTCCTATTTTGTTCTACTTGCCTGTTAAGGGCTTGTGGAGGGCAATATGGACAGAAATGACAGGGTTTTTATATCGGATGCAGCTTGGGCTTGGGAGGGACTGCGGCGTAATCATGCTTACCGTAGAGCTTGGGCGAGATATGATAATGCGCGGCCTCGAATATGCGATGCGCGTTCAAGTTTGCGATATGTAAGGCTTGAGCGGCCCTATCTTGAAGCAGAAGTCTTTGGTCTTGTTACCTTTGCCGACCCAGAACATAGCGCAAGTGAAGTGCCCGTCTTTTGGCGGCCAAACCTGCTGAGAAGAACGCTGTCGGTGTCACTCTCTGTGCAGGGGCAAAAAACTAGAAACGGGTTTTCTTTGTCGTCTCTAAAATGCTGCCCCACAGTGCTAGATACGGTTGATGGAGAGCGCCATATACGA
Organism: uncultured Hellea sp.; assembly: GCA_938007935.1. Lineage (GTDB taxonomy): Bacteria > Pseudomonadota > Alphaproteobacteria > Caulobacterales > Maricaulaceae > Hellea. Next base: position 408 of record CALLMD010000002.1, on the reverse strand, counting down.
CTTGGCGGCCATCATTTTTGGATTCAAATGGTGAGCCAAGACATCACAAGATTAGATGATGACACATCTATTGAGGTGAAATTGACAGGGAGCTGTGACCTCCCGCAACGCATTTCCAGCATAGAACAGCTCTTCTCTTTACATAGATCCGATAGCGGTATGCCTGCTCCCGCAAAACGGCCTCCAAACCGGGAGAAACTCCTCGAAGGGCTTCTGGCTTGGGATGTATATGACGGCGGTCATAGTTCGACTGGCACATTAAAAGATGTGGCCATTGCGCTTGTTGGACAAGACCGCGTGGCAATGGAATGGGGCTATAATCGCTCGCTTAAAGACCGCGCTGTTCGCGCGAGAGATCGTGGCCGTGCCTTTGTCCAAGGCGGCTATATTGAGCTGTTAAGACGGGCT
>CALLMD010000001.1 GCA_938007935.1 uncultured Hellea sp. | reverse complement strand
GGTCCCTCGCGGCGATGATTTTTGTATAGCGGCCTCTTTGGAAAATCCCACAGTCACGTCCGTACACGATACAATACCAAATATCGCTAAACGTAGTGGTCAGGCCCCGCTACAAAGATCCGGCACAACTGTGCGCGTTAGGTGTATTTAACGGCGTTCATTGCATCTCGCAAATGATCGCAGCCAATACAGTTACACAGTGCTCAATCTCATCGTCCCCAAATCCAGTAAGCAACGTCTTACCTGTCCTGTGATGCGGGGAACTTATCAAAGCCAAATTTTTGCTCTCCTCATTTTAGTGCATTTTTGTGAAACAAAATTGCACGGAACAGAGCCTATCTCTGAACTTCAATGAGGTTAGATTATATCAGGATTGAGGTGCGAGGATTGAAATGTTGATTTAATTTATAAGCGATTGAAAAGAGCGGGGAATATATTTTGACAAGTGAGGATTAATCTAATCCCGAACCCCTCACCCCCTCCTTCGGAGTACCCTCTCCCTATGGGAGAGGGGGGAGGAATTGAAAGGAATGGTCCTTCTCCCATAGGGAGAAGGTGCTCGAAGAGCGGATGAGGGGTCCCATAAACAGAGAGAGTGGTCTCCAAAGAGAAAACCATGAAGGGCTGGTCCCGCCAATGGAAAATAAATTTAATCGAAGAGAGTAACCCAGACTGGGACGAGCTTATTCTAGGCTTTGACAATTAAGGGTAAACTCACCTCACCCCGCGTCATTACAAGCCGTGCAATTTGATGAAATCAAAATGCACCAGTCCTTGTAATCCATCTCCCGTTCTTCAGTTTGTAAACTATGTCTTTTTAACAAACCCCTCATGATGGGTTACAAGAACAAGTCTTGTAATGACGGAGTTAGTTGAGATGTTAGAGAATGAAATTCAACAGGGTATGATTGTTTATTAGTTCAATAAAATGATAAAGTTTTATACTTCACTTTTTCTTTGGGTGTTTGAGTAGGTCGTGGTGATTGTTTAGGTGGAGTACTTGGTCGCTTTGGTGGTTGGGCGATATGTTTAATCTGGATGTTGATTATATTTTGAAAGGGCTCTCGCCAACCCAGACAGAGGTGAGGCAGGACTCGGTTATCAAAATGAAAGGCTTTCTCAAGCTCTTGACGCCGTTATTTGTCTTGATGTCAAAATTCAGTAAGAATGACGCGCAGGCACAGGCTCACGCAAAACTCAAAGAGTTGGCCGAAGCCGAATACCGAACTGTGAGTTAAGGCCTATAGAGGTTTAACCCTCAGCCAATTGCCATCCGCCTTTGCCCGTAAACTTGCGCAAAATCAGATAGAGAAGCAGGCCTACGGGGCCGAGCATGAAGGTTAGGAGCAGGCAGGGGATTAGGAGCCAGTGGTTAAAGCCGCGCCGCCTTGCATCGCGGGCCTCCCACGCCCCGACAAATAAATCAAAGACCAGATAATGTGCCCAGCCTATGACCATGCCGACATCGCTGGAAAACAGCGTGCGCACGCCCTCTATGCTGGTAAAGCTGCCGCCCTCTGCTCCGTGGCCCATATAAGCAAAGACCATACAGGCCGCATAAACCCCGCCCAGCAGAAGCGGATAGAACATGGAGTGCACGGTTTTTTCGGTCACATACCATTTAGGCGCAAGGATAAGCAGCAGCCAAGCCGGCATGACAGAAGCATTAATCAGGGAGAAGAGTAGGTCGTAAGTCATAGCTTAGCTTAGGAAGCGCCGCCTGTTTCGCCAATAGCTATTTATTAAATCTTTTAGCATGCTTTATTAGGGTGTCACATTTTAGTGAGACAGTTAGTTTTGGTCGTAAACTTGCTAAGATAGTCAGTGAAAGGTGACTGTATGCGGCGTGATATTTTAGCGATTATCCTCGCGACTATAGCTTTTACCCTGTGGGGCTATATTTGGTATGCGACGGTCTTTGATGATATCTGGCAAGGGTTCATTGGGCGTAGCGAAGCCAGCCTCATCGATATGGCGGTTGCGCGCGGCCGTCTTCAAGATGTTTTCACTATTCTGATAAGCTTGGTACAGGTCTTGGCCATTTATGTCGCCTTAAAGTGGGTAAAGGCCAAAAATTTTTTGCAATTTATCGGGCTTAGTCTTTTACTGTCCACGGTGGTTGTTATGCCTGCGCTTGGCAATGCGACTTTATTTGCGGGAACGCCGCTCGGCCTATTGATACTCGATTATGGACATTTTCTATTTGGCTATGCGGGTATAGCTTTTGTACTTTTCTTATTCGCGCCACGTAAAACCGCTTAGAGCTTCTGGTAAAAGAGTTGCGCGAGTTTCGCCGAAGTATTTAGCGAACTATCAACCTCTCCTTAGCTGATGTGGGGCAACTAAGGAGAAGGCCTGTAGGTAAACCTACACCGCGCTAAGTAACGATGTCGTTAGAGAACGCAACACCTATTAGTAGATATTATGTATTGTAATATATGGTTTTAAGCCAAACTAAAAAGCTCCGGAAATAGATTTCCGAAGCTTTGATGTTTTTTTATGTCGTAAAAGCTACTCTGCGGCTTGCGCCTCGGTGGCGAGGTTACGCAGCACATAATGCAAGATGCCGCCATTTTTGTAATATTCATGCTCATTATCTGTATCGATGCGTACTTTGGCTGTGATAGTTTTTGAGGACCCGTCTGGGAAATCAATTTTCACATCCAGCTCACCGCGCGGCTTTAGACCTGCAATGCCTTCAATAGAGACAGTCTCGCTGCCCTTCATGCCAAGGGATTGCCATGTATCGCCCTCTTTAAGCTCTAGCGGAAGTACGCCCATACCGATGAGGTTAGAGCGGTGAATACGCTCAAAGCTCGCGGCGATCACGGCTTTCACGCCCAGTAGGATAGTGCCCTTGGCAGCCCAGTCACGTGACGAGCCATTACCGTAGAGGCTACCCGCAAAGACGACGAGGTCTTTATTGTCAGCGGCATATTTCTGCGCGGCGTCAAAGATGCTCATGACTTCACCAGATGGGATGTGTTTGGTCACACCGCCTTCTGTCCCAGGCGCCATTTGGTTCTTGATACGGATATTGGCAAATGTGCCGCGCATCATAACTTCGTGGTTGCCGCGGCGTGAGCCGAAAGAGTTAAACTCATTCTTGGGTACTTGATGAGACGAGAGATAATCCCCCGCCGGGCCGTCATGCTTAATCGCGCCAGCAGGTGAGATATGGTCGGTGGTGATTGAGTCGCCCAAAAGCGCTAAGATATTGGCGTCTTTAACGTCTTCGACGGGATCGGGTGTTGTCGTCATGCCGTCAAAATAAGGCGGGTTGCGAACATAGGTTGAGCCCGGCGCCCAATTATATGTTTTACCGCCTGTGACCTTGATTTTCTGCCACTCTTTGTCGCCTTTAAAGACATTGGCATAGCGTTCTGTGAACATTTTGCGTGTGATGACTTTGCGCACGACATCGGCGATTTCTTTGGAGCTTGGCCATATGTCTTTAAGGTAGACATCAGTCCCATCTGCTGCCACGCCAAGTGGGTCACGGTCAAAATCATGATGTAGCGACCCGGCTAGCGCGTAAGCGACAACAAGGGGCGGTGAGGCCAAGAAGTTGGCTTTGATATCAGGGCCAATGCGGCCTTCAAAGTTTCTGTTACCAGAGAGAACAGAGCAAGAGACGAGATCGCCTTCGCCAATCGCCTCAGCCAGTTCAGGGGCGAGGGGGCCTGAATTGCCGATACAGGTCGTGCAGCCATAGCCCACCACATCAAAGCCAAGCTGGTTAAGCTCTGTTTGAAGTTTTGATTTCTCAAGATACTCACCCACGACTTGTGATCCAGGGGCGAGGGAGGTCTTGACCCAAGGCTTAACAGTCAGGCCAAGTTTATTCGCTTTTTGCGCAACAAGTCCCGCTGCCATCATCACAGACGGGTTGGAGGTATTGGTACAAGATGTAATCGCGGCGATAAAGACATCCCCATGATCGACCTGATAAGGCTGTCCTTTAACCTGAACTGCGCTATCGCCCACAGGCGTCTTTTTATACTCATCACGGAGGATTTTAGCAAAATGCACATTCGCGCCTTTGAGGTCAAAACGGTCTTGCGGACGCTTAGGGCCAGAAATGGCGGGCATGACAGTGGCAACATCCAAAGAGATTGTATCTGTGAATGTCGGCGTCGTCCCATCGCGCCATAGCCCCTGCGCCTTGGCATAGGCTTCGACAAGCTCGATGCGCTGCTTATCGCGGCCCGTGGCGTTAAGATATTTAAGCGTGTCTTCATCAACAGGGAAGAAGCCGCAAGTCGCGCCATATTCTGGCGCCATATTGGCAAGTGTGGCTTGATCTTCGAGCGAGAGGTGATCAAGGCCAGGGCCGTAAAATTCAACGAATTTACCAACAACGCCTTTTTTGCGCAGCATTTGCACGACGCGCAGTACAAGGTCAGTCGCGGTCGCGCCTTCAGGCAATTTGCCTTTCAGTTCAAAGCCGACAACTTCGGGGATAAGCATAGAGATTGGCTGTCCCAGCATCGCCGCTTCGGCTTCAATGCCGCCAACGCCCCAACCCAAAACGGATAGGCCGTTAATCATGGTTGTATGCGAGTCGGTGCCCACAAGCGTATCAGGGAAGGCATATGTCTTGCCGCCTTCTGATTTTGTCCAAACAGTTTGCGCCAAGTTTTCAAGATTAACCTGATGGCAAATACCGGTTCCCGGCGGGACAACAGCGAAATTATCAAAGGCTTCTTGGCCCCATTTTAGGAAATCATAACGCTCGCCATTGCGCTCATATTCGCGCTCAACATTCTTCTTAAACGCCGTCTTGGTGCCGTAATAATCCACCATCACAGAATGGTCGATGACCAGGTGAACAGGATTAAGCGGGTTAATCGCATCGGCTTTGCCGCCAAGATTGACCATCGCGTCGCGCATAGCCGCCAAATCAACAACGGCAGGAACGCCCGTGAAATCTTGCATCAAGACCCGCGCGGGACGGTAAGCAATTTCATGTGTCGAAGTTTTCGTCTTCAGCCAATCTGCGATAGCCTGAATATCTTCTTTCTTGACCGTTTTGCCGTCTTCATGACGCAAGAGGTTTTCTAAAAGAACTTTCAGCGAGCGCGGAAGTTTGGAAATTCCGGATAGACCGTTTTTCTCGGCTTCGGCTAGGTCGTAATATGTATAAGTGCCGCCGCGGACCTTAATTTCGCGTTCGCAGTTAAAGCTATCGAGTGATGCCATGATGTACCTCATTTGAATATGTGACGGGCTTATAGCACCTGTTACGGTGGGTTCAATGTGTGAATGAAGTGATTGGGCGAAATACCGCCCTCAAATGAGTAAAGCCGCTAATTTTCCCTTGTCCCAAATTTTATGGTAAAGCTATTCACCTTAGGTTCATCTGGGGAGTCTCACAGAATAGGACACATTACGGGGGGTAATGGTAACAAACTTTACTATAGAGAAACCCCATGGATCCCAGCCAGTGGACGCATATTTTAACCTTATTGGCTGTCACCGTTATTATTGACGGAAAAATTTACAAAGAAGAGGTTGATACCTTTGTGGCAGAGTCTGTTGCGCTAAAAGAAAACCTTAGCCCGGATATGATTTTTTCCAAAAAAATGGTCTTTGATTGGTTTGTCGTTCACCGCGATGATATCGCAAAATGGCTAAAAGAGCCTGAAAGTCATACCCAAATCTTGAAACATATTTTGGCGCTGGGTGAAAACCCCAATAGAGATAAAATATTATCCTCCATGTATGCTATCGCTATATCTGATCAAAAATATCACAAGACGGAATCTGATACACTTTCTATGGCAGCCAAGCATTGGAACCTGCCTCACCCGCACAAAGATGAAGAGGCTTAAGCGCCTTTCAGGGATCCGTGTTTTTGAATAAAGGGCAGCTGGATCAGTGTAAAAATCAAGGTTAAAGGTAAGAAGCCAAAGACCTTAAATTTGACCCAAAAGTCTTCACTGAAATTACGCCAGATAATTTCATTTAAAATGGCCATGGCGAAAAAGAATAATCCCCAGCGAATAGCTAGCGTATTCCATTTTACATCAGGTAATTCTATGGCCTCGCCCATCATCAATTTGATCACGTTTTTCTTAAAAAACACACCGCCAATAACGCCGACCCCAAAAAATGCGTTTACAATAGTTGGCTTCATAAAGAGGAACTTCTTATCGCCCGTGAAAAAGGTAAGACCTGCGAAAAACACGACAAGGGATGTCGAGAGAATAAGAATGGGCGATAAATATCTATGCTTGAGCCAGCTATAAGAAAGCGCAATCGCCGCTAAAACGGCCAAAACACCCGCGGCCCAGACCATGGCCTCATCAGGATTGCTACGTTTGAAATATTGAAAGGCTACAAAAAAGGCGAGCAAAGGGCCAAAGTCCAAAAGGAATTTATTGGGCTCTTTTGAGGCGGATTTTGGTGTCTCATTATTCATGTTAGGCTGTGTGCATCAGGATAAGTCCGAAGGCAAGAATTATAGCTAGAGCAATACGGCGGAAACCGAAATCTTCTTTGAGCCAAAGGACGGCTAAAATGGCGCCAAAAATGACGCTAGTTTCTCGTAGCGCCGCAAGCCCTGCAATGGGCGCGATGGAAAATGCGTAAAGCGCTGTGCCATAAGTGATAAGACTTAAGAGACCCGCTATTATACCCCCTTTATAATCTTTTAGAACACGCGTCGTGAATGTCTCGCGTTTTATAAAGCTGACAAGTATTGCGATGCCTAATCCTTCAATCATGAAGAACCAGGCAATGAAAGCCCCGCGGTGCGGCGCGAGGCGCATGCCATAAGTATCAATGACGGTATATATTGCGGTGAGTAAACCACAAAACAGAGCAATGGAGATAGCCAAAGCTGTCCCCTCTATTTTGATTTTCTGAGGCCAACCAAAGCCGATAAGAGAGGCAACAACGATTGCCAGCCCAGTTATCTCTCTTGGGTTTAAGCTCTCTTTCAAAAATATAAAAGCAAATAGGGCTATGAGAGCAGGCGCAAAGCCGCGCATGATAGGGTAGACGATAGACATATCACCTCTTGTAAAAGCGGCGGCTTGCGCAAATTGATAGATATAGTGGACAGAGACAGCAATCACTATAATTTTCCAAACGTGCCAAGGCGGGATAGGCAGCATTAAGGCAATAGGAAGAGTTATGATAAACGTCGTTGCGCCAATAATTCCGCGCAAGACGAGTTTGTCATCAGAGCGCTTCATCACCGCGCCAACTAAGGCATGGGTTATGGCTGAGATGAGAATAAGGATTATTGAGAGAGTAGCTGTGCTCACACTAATCAGAATTAAGGTGGCTAAAGATTTTAGTCACGCTTTTTTAGCTCTCATCCATCGCATCAGCCACACCAGACAGCGCTGCGGCGAAGACGGGGGCGGAGAAATTCTCCAAATCTTCGATACGTTCCCCAATCCCGATGGCGTGAATGGGGAGCTTATATTTATCTGACAGCGCCACCAAAACGCCGCCTTTGGCTGTGCCGTCAAGCTTGGTCATGATAAGCCCCGTCACGCCCGCCGTTTCTTTAAAGGCTTCGGTTTGCATCAAGGCATTTTGGCCGACCGTGGCATCGAGCACCAAGATAGAATGATGGGGGGCGCTTTCATCTTGCTTTTTAATCACGCGGACAACTTTAGCCAGCTCGTCCATTAATTCCGTGCGGTTTTGAAGACGGCCCGCCGTATCAATCATCAAGACATCGACATCCTCTTTCTTGGCTTTCTCAATCGCGTCAAAGACAAGGCCTGCCGCGTCTGAATTAAGCTGGCCTGAGACAATCTCTGCACCCGCACGTTCGCTCCAGACTGTGAGCTGCTCTACGGCGGCGGCACGAAACGTATCGCCCGCCGCGATTAAAACCTTCTTGCCTTCATCATTAAAGCGTTTAGCGATTTTACCCAGCGTAGTCGTTTTCCCAGAGCCATTCACGCCGACAAATAAAATGATTTCGGGTTTTGCACCCGTTAAAACAAGCGGCTTTTCAAGCGGCGTTAAAATATCCGAAATCACATCGGCGAGGGCGATTTTGACTTCGAGGTCGGTAACTTGTTTGTCGAATTTATCTTTGGCGAGTAGCGCGGTGACTTTGGCGGCGGGGCCGACGCCAAAATCTGATGTAATGAGAATATCTTCAAGGTCTTGGATGGCCTCATCATCAAGTTTTCGTTTTGTGAAAACCGCCGAGACTTGCTCGGACATGCGGCTTGTTGATTTTTGAAGGCCCTTTGAGATGCGCTTCATGAAGCCGCCTTCGGCTTCTATGCGGGCTTGGGCTTCTGCTGCGCGTTTTTCGGCAAGTTCCTGCGCGATGCGTTGATCTTCGGCGTCTTGCGCCGCGCGGATTTTCTCAGCCTCGGCAGATTCGCGCGCGGCTTTTTCGGCCGCCTGCTTTTCAATCTCGGCGAGTTTGGCGAGACGTTCCTCTTCGGCTTGCTGCTCGGCTAAGGCTTGCGCTTCGGCCTGTTTTTTGGCTTCAAGGGCCTGGGCCTCTTCGCGGGCGCGGGTCTCTTCAAGCTGCTTGGCTTTTAGCGCCTCGGCCTCGGCGGCTGATTTGGCTTTGGCTTCTTTAAGCGCTTTGGCTTCGAGTGCTTTACGTTCGGCTTCTTCTTTGGCTTTTTGCGCGGCCTCAGCCGCCGCCTTTTCTTCCGCCGCTTTTTTCTCTGCGGCAAGGCGCTCGGTTTCGGCGGCCTCAAAGGCGGCCTTTTCCTCGGCGATGCGTTTGGCTTCTAATTCTTTCGCCCGTTTTTCGGCGGCGAGTTTCTTGGCCGCTTCGACATCTTTTAGGGCTTGGGCTTCAGCTTTGGCTTTTTCCTCGGCCTCTATTTTGGCTTCTTCAGTCTCGTCTGTGACAATGCCTTGGGCCGTTTCGTCCTGTATGCGGGCTGATTTGAGCGCCGCGGCATTAATCGCGGCCATGCGCGCGGCCATTTCCTGATCGACAAGTTGTTGCTTGGCGGCGCGTTCAGCGGCTTCTTCGGCGAGCTTTTCCTCTTTAGACTTAAAGCCTAATTTTGAGAGAAAGCCGCGTTTCTTTTTCTTTTCAGCCACTAAACTAAAATCCCTAAAGCATGTTCATTATCGGATGCGCTTATCTCGACTTTGGCAAGGCTACCCGCTTTTGGCGGATTGTCTAGCTTAACAAGTGTGAAATCAGGCAGCCGCCCGAGGCCTGTCTCTTCAAAAAGCGCGATATCTATGTGCCCGATACGCGATTCTAAATGCGCGGCTTTCACGCGCGCGCCTTCCTCGCGTAATATCTTGGCGCGCCGTTTTATCGTCGGGCCATCGACGGGCGGTATTTTCGCCGCGGGCGTGCCTTCACGTGCCGAGTAAGGAAAGACGTGCAGCCAAGGGATACCGATCTGCGTAATAATAGAGCGCGAGTTTTCAAACATCTCATCGGTTTCGGTTGGGAACCCCGCAATGAGGTCCGCGCCAAATGTAAACTCAGGGCGCGCGGCGCGTAGGCGCTGGCAAAGCTCAACCGCGTCTTCTCGGCTATGGCGGCGCTTCATGCGCTTTAAGATCATATTATCGCCGGCTTGTAGCGAAAGATGCAAATAGGGCGTCATGCGCGGCTCTGTGCTTAAAGCCTCAAACAAAGCAGGGTCTATTTCAGCGGGGTCAATGGAGGAGAGGCGCAATCTTTGAAGATCGGGCACGAGTTTTAAAACCCGCCTGACAAGATCGCCGAGCGGGGGCTTGCCAGGCAGGTCACCACCCCAGCTTGATAAATCTACGCCTGTTAAAACAACTTCCTTATAACCTTGTTTTACGAGGTCTTTGACATGGGCAACAACCTCGCCGGCCGGCGTAGAGCGCGCCTGACCACGGCCATAGGGAATGATGCAAAATGTACAGCGGTGATCACAACCATTTTGAACTTGTAAAAAGGCGCGCGTCCGGCTTTGTGATTTTTCGGCCGCGCGGTTGCTACCGCTAATTAATTGCGGGGCGTTTTCTTTGACCAGCATGATGTCATTGACTTTAATCGGCGCGCCGCCATGCAAAGTTTCTGGGTCAAAATTAGCGGCCATCATTTTTTCGCCGTTACCAATAACGCGGTCTACTTCGGCCATATCAGCAAAGCTCTTGGGGTCAATTTGCGCCGCGCAGCCCGTCACGACAATCTTGGCCTCTGGATTATCTTTCTTGGCTTTTCGGATGGCATAGCGCGAGCCGCGAACCGCCTCATTAGTCACCGCGCAGGTATTGATAATGACGGTGTTTTTGAGCTCGGCATCGCGCGCATGGCCGCGCATCACGTCACTTTCATAGGCGTTAAGGCGGCAGCCAAGCGTAATGATTTTGGCCTCATTATCCATCGTTTTGTCGGTCTTAGCGGACATGCACGGCTATGTGGTCTTTATTATATCTCTGGTCAAGTATGAGGAGTATTGTTATGCCGCCGAGCTATGTTGCGCATCGTTAAAAAAATAGTTCCGCTAGCTGTCAGGACGAAGTTGAAATGGCTTGGCTATGCCGCGCAAGATGTCTTGCAAGGGCCGACTGCGCCCCGCGTTCCCCCGCGACGAAACACCTTTATTGGCGGCGGGGATTTCATCTCTGTTGGAGATAATTTTTTTAATACATTAAAGCGCCACGGCCTAACGCCCGATATGGATGTTTTGGATGTTGGCTGCGGTCAAGGCCGTATGGCGCGGCCGCTTATCGGTTTTTTCAACAGCGGGCGTTATCGCGGCTTTGATATTGTGCGCTCAGGTATATCGTGGTGTCAGCGTGAATATGCGGGGCTGGATAAATTTGAATTCATCCACGCCGATGTGTTTAATCAGCGCTATAATGAATCAGGCACAGTTGCGGCTTCGGATTATAAATTTCCCTTTCCAGATAATAGTTTTGACCGTGTTTTCTTGACTTCTGTTTTTACCCATATGTTTGCAAACGACGTGGAAAATTATCTGGCGGAAATTTCTCGTGTTTTAAGGCCAGATGGTAAAGCGCTTATCACCTGGTTTTTACTTGATGAAGTCTCGCGCCAAAGCAGCCACCCTGTCTTAAATTTTAAATATGATTTAGACCCAGTGAGCCAAACAACGGTGAAATCAAATCCAGAAGCGGCCATCGCCTTTGATCTTGATTATGTGACCTCGCTTTATGAAAAATGCGGGCTGGCAATTACCAAGATTGAGCAGGGGCAATGGGCGCGGCCCGATAGCCCCTATAGTTTGCAAGATCTCGTCATCGCGAACCTTAAATGATGCCTTCGCTCTCAAGCTCTACAGGCCCTGTCATAATAACGTGATCATCTGACTCGCGCCATTCAATAAAGAGCGTGCCGCCGTCAACTTCGACCTCGACCTTACGGTGACTGCGTTTTTGGCGCACGGCCGCGACAACGGCCGCGCAAGCCCCAGTACCGCATGCTAGCGTCATACCCACGCCGCGCTCCCAAACCTTGAGACGGATTTTGTCTTTACTTTCAACAATAGCAAAGCCGACATTCACTTGCTCTGGAAAGAGAGGATGAAATTCAATCATCGGGCCCACTTTATCGGGTTTGGCTTTTTCGAAATCTTCGACAAAGAACACGCAATGGGGGTTACCCATATTAACCGCGCCGGGATTATGCAAAACGGGATTATCAATCGGCCCGACTTTGACGTCAACATGATGGGTATGCATGACTTCTTTGAGCGGGATTTGTTGCCACTCTAATTTGGGCGGGCCCATATCTACGGCGATTTGTTTCTCCCCCGCATCCGCGCAGAGCAGCAAGCCCGCATTTGTCTCAACCACCATAGAGGTGACGCCCGCATCGCGCATATAAAGCCAGGCGATACAGCGCGTGGCATTACCGCAAGCATCGACTTGAAACCCTTGCTGGTTCCAAATTTCCATAAAGACGTCCGCGCCTGATGACTTCGGCGCGCGCATTATAATAAGCTGATCCGCGCCTTTCTCCCCCATAACAGAGGAGCCCGGCGCGCAAATGGTTTTCACCTTTTTCTCGGCAATGACAAAGCCCGGCTCATCGCGCGCATCAAAGACTGCAAAGCGGTTGCCCGCGCCGTTCATAATTAAAAATCTCATGGCTTTAACATAATGCGTAATCACCATTTGTGCTAGTTAAGTTATCTGAAGAGACGTGTTGACAATTATCTTCTATACTTAAATGAAGTAAGGATGCTATTTATCCGTTATGCAATTCTAACTCTAGTTATATGGGGGCTAACGGGCGTCAATGCACTTGCTGCTTGGTCGGAAGCTAAGTCTGAAAATTTCATTTTCGTTGGAGATGTTAGCGAAAATAGAGCGAAGGCCATCATCACGGAATTGGAAGAGTACCGACTTGTTCTATTTAAGCTTATGGGGGTGGATCCAGAGCCCGAAGTGATTCCCGTGAAAATTTATGGGGTCAAATCGTCTAAAGCGATTACGGACATCACAGGAAATGTAGGCGCGGCGGGTGTTTATACAACAAACCGCGAAGGGCCAGTTTTTGTTTTAAATGTGAAGGGCGGTTTTTCACAGAAAAGTCCCGCGCATCAAATTGCTTATCATGAATACACACATCACATTATTTCTGCCTATTCTAATAATGTATATCCGCGTTGGTATAATGAAGGCTATGCTGAATATTTATCAACCTTTGAAGTCAGGCAAGATGGACGCGTTAAATTGGGCCTGCCCAGTCAAAACCGCGCCAGAGCTTTAGGGCAAATAAAATGGTTTCCTATGGATGTCCTTCTTAAATCTATCAGGTCTTATCCGTATAAAAATAACAATAAGCGAACGACCTCGCATGCCCGCGCTATTTTTTATGCGCAAAGCTGGCTCGCGGTACATTATATAAGTTCGACTGAGGGTTATCCTGAAAAGATGAGAGCCTATCTCAAGAGGCTTAACGAGCATGATGTGCCAGCAGATTTATTTGAACAAAGTTTTGGTATGAGCCCAGAGGCTTTTGGTGATTTACTCAAAGCTTATCACAAGAAAAATAAATATTTATATCTTACGATGAACTTTAATGGCGGGTTTAGTGTTCCAAATATTGTGTCTCGAAAACTCACAAAAGGTGAATCTGAGTTTCATCGTGGTGAAGCGGTGAGACGTTTTCGAAAAGGGACGATGCAGCAAGAACTTGCCGAGAAATACTATGCGAGAGCCGATGAGGCTGATGGGCCTTCAGCACAAATTTCGGCTTCACGTGCCCAGCTCGCATCGGAGCGTAAAGACCATGATCGGGCGATTGCAGAAATCACAAAAGCTTTAGCCCTTGCACCAGATGATAGCCGGATTCTTCATATAGCCGGTCTGATTCAGCTTAATATTTATAAATTTAAAGAGGCCCCGCAAACTTATAGCGTGATAAAAGAGGCTAGGTCTTATTTTAAGAAGGCGATGCGCGCTAACCCCAAAAATATGACAGCTCATTTTGAGTATGTGTCTACATATGCGGCGGCAAATGATGAGCTGTCTAAGCAAGCGATATATTCGGCTCAGGAATGTAGCTATTATTTTCGTGACCGTAATTTTATAGATTCAAATTTAGTTTTAGCGGACACACTTATGAAGGCAGGAAAACTAGAAAGCGCCCGCCCTTTGCTTGAGAAGGCGCGTGTATGGTCGAGGTCACGGCAAACACGGGCCTATGCAAAAAATGCTTTGAAACGCATAAGTCAAAATTAAGCGGCGGTTTAACGCTCCGCCAACCATGTCTTATAGCGTTTTGTTTGCGCGCTTTGTTTAAGTTGTTGCTTGATGGTCGAGATCAGCGGACGCGGCGCGGTTTTGGGGGGTAGCCCATCCCCCATGCGGTAGAGATTCATTTTCGTCATCGCCATATTGGCCAGACCTTTTAAGAGATCATTTTTCCATGTAACAACGGGAAGGGGGACATGTAGATTAGTGCCCGCCTTCCAGTCATTGGGGATATTGGGATTATAGCCCATAGCCCGCGCAATACCGATCATGGCCACATCACCCTCGGCCAAAGCCTGCTCGGCAGTTTCGCGCTTGGTCACGCCCCCTGTTACCATAAGCGGCATGTTCGCCGCCGCGCCAATGTCTTTGGCAAATTCTAGGAAATACATTTCACGCTCAATCGTGCTTTGGGCGCGGCCATCTTCGGCCATGCCCATCATCGCCGCGCTCTCATAACTCCCGCCAGACAGCTCAACAAAGTCGACATCTTCGCCGTTAAGCCAATCGACGACTTGTTTCGCGTCATCAATATCAAATCCGCCGCGCTGAAAGTCGGCGGAATTAAGTTTAACCGCCACCCCGAAATCTGGGTCGACGCGGGCTCTTATTTCGCGCACCACTTGGAGCAAAAGCTTGGCGCGGTTTTCCAAAGGCCCGCCCCATTCATCATCACGAAGGTTTGTGAGGGGAGATAAAAACTGCGCCAGTAAATATCCATGGGCAGCATGAACCTGTACGCCGTCAAAGCCGCTCATTTCAGCCGCGTGGGCCGTATCTGCAAAGCGTTTAATAATGCCTCGTATTTCATCCCCCGATAACGCCCGCGCTTGGGTAAACATTTTTTCGGCAGGGCCTTCCATTGTGACCTTGGTGGCCGAGGCCGAGACAGGCTCTGTGCCTTGGGTCGCATATATCTGACGGCCCGGATGGCTGATTTGCATATAGAGCTTTGCCCCGCCTGATTTACCGGCCTTGGCCCATGTCTGAAACCGCGTTTTATTATCGCCCTGCGCCAATGTTTCTGCACCCAGATAAACCCCGCCCGGCCCCGTCATAGCGTCAGGGGCGACCATGACATTACCGGTTAAGATAATCCCGACGCCGCCATCGGCCCATTGCTGATAGAGATTGACCAAAGCCTTACCCGGCACTTGGCCCGCCTCTGCCATATTCTCTTCCATTGCGGCCTTACACAGACGGTTGGGAATGATCTGCCCATTGGGCAAGGTCAGGGGCATGAAAATATGGGACATAAAGGCCTCTTTTAAATGAAGCGCATTGTTAAACGGGCCTAGCGCGTTTGAAAAGCCCGAAAGAGTCCAAATAAACTGATGGCTAGCCATGCAATTTCGATGATGAAGGATGCCAGATTAAAACTAAAGACAAGCGAAATCAGAATAAGCAGGGCCCCAAAAGCATTCATCGCCGAATAACGCCAATCCTGCACGGATAGCTTTTCAATCTGCAAAGCAAAATAAGCGATAAGGATAATAACAACGCCGATAATGCCGAGTGTGTCATAAAGGGTGATGGTCATGGATATATGTCCAACGCTTAAAGAAATCGCAGGGCTTAAGAAACATTCAATGCATGACAAAGGTGCTTAGATGAAAAATCTATAGTTCCATTGTTTAAAATAAGACGATTGCTGTCAGGAATAATGGAACCGTCTGGATTGGTTAAGCGAAATGATATTAGTTTAAATTGGTTATATGCTCGAGTGTTTTTGCCATTTGATATAGCAGGATTGAACCTCCACTTTTTTACGGATTCAATTGAGGGCTCTTTAAACATTTTTGCACTACAAAAAGTTGCATTCACTTTATCTGGTAGTCCTTTGTCCGTAACATCATATATCATACAACAAAATCCGCTTTCTTTTGCTGTAGCGGGCATTTTTGGAGGAGCTATTATTCGAGTTGTAGCTAAATTGACTTTGGGCTGTTTTTGCTCATCTTCAGGAATTGGACGAGGATCCCAATAGTTAGTTTGTGCAAATGCGGGGATAGAAACAGAGATTATAGAAAACGCTAAAGTTATGGTGATAAAGATTTTTTTTACAAAAAACATTATCTTTCACCATTGATACAAACACGTTCATGCAAGGAATCGCTTGTGTTTCTAGAAAATTCTATGTCTCCATTATGGACCATGAGTTTCTTTCGATCAGGAATAAACTGACCTCTTCTGTTATTAAGACGATAAATTACTGTACTCGATTGATTAGTTGCTCTGATGTTTACACCGTTTAATATGGCTGGATTAAATCGCCATTGTTTTAAAGTATGAATTGATATTTTTCTAAACTTTGGATTTGTACAAAAGGATGTGGAGATATTTTCGGGTATACCATCGGCGGTTACATCATAAACCATACAACAAAATCCACTTCGTCGCGCCTTTGCTGGTATTAAGGGTATGGCACCAATACGCAAAGTTGCGGTCGTCGCATTTGGCTTTTCTTGTTCTTCTAGTGGAATTGGTATCTGTCCATGTGGATGGGCCATGGTATTATTTGACAATAGTATTGCCGAAATTCCTAATATCAAAGTAATTGATGGCTTCACAAGTTTCTCTAATTTTGATTATCCATATTGGATACTATAAACACAAGTTTTAGCAATTTTAAATTACATGCTCTGCTATCTTCCAGTTATAAAGAAATAATACTTCACTCTTTTGGCTCGTTAGAGCGACCTACCCCACCTCATTCACGCGCCGCATGGTCAGGTTAATACGTCCGCCCCTCGGGACGAGGGCGCTTTCGCCGAAGAAGATTTTGCTCACGCCGTGATAACACAGGCGCGCCTTACCCGCGAGGACAACCACGTCCCCTGAATAGAGCTTAATGCCTTGCGTGGGGCCGCCGCGTTTGGGGCCGCCTATGCGGAACATGGCGGGGTCGCCGAGCGAGACTGAGACCACAGGGGCGCGTAGCTCATGCTCATCTAAATCGACATGCATGCCCATGCTGGTTTTTTCTTTGTGATACCAATTAATCAAGCAAGCTTCGGGCGGGGCGGGGTAAGCGCTCACTTCGTCCCACAACTTTAGCAAAATCTCTGGCATGACGGGCCAGGGCTTGCCGTTTTTGGGATGAACGGCCTCATAGCGATAGCCTTTATCTTTGTCCGTCACCCAGCCTAGCTCCCCGAAATTACTCATGACCACAGAGAGCGGCGTGCCTGTACGCGGCATGGTGGGTTGGTAAAAGGGGGCTTGCGCCACACCCGCCTTAACCGCGCTGATTAAGGTTTGCTGCTCAGCGGGCGAAAAATAGAGCGGAAAATGCGCAAAGCCTTGGGGAAATTCAGACATAGTTATGAGGTAACACGCAAAACCGCCGGACTCTAGATAGCAATGAACTTTCTAGACTCATATAATGAAAGACGTTATTTAGAAGCCTTATAGGGGAAAATAAATCTTAGGTCATAGGCCAAGATTGAGGAGGGGGATATGTCAGTGACAGTCACAGACGTTGATATTCAACCATTATTTGCGACGCCATATATGCGCGCAAATGTCAGTCATGCCATAAGCGAAAAACAGGTCAAATATATTAAAGATCTGAAGATGATTCAAAATCGAACAAATTTTATAACAGAAGATTTGTATATTTTTCAGCATGAGGCGCTGAAATCTGTCGCGGAGGCCATCCAAGAATCGCTCGATATTTATGCTCAGAAAGTTATGGGTATTACTCAAAAAATAGAAGTGACTCAATCATGGGGCCTTATGAATCCCCCTGGTGTGGGTATGCACGCCCACTCACATTCCAATTCAATTGTTTCAGGATCTCTTTATTATGATGAGCTTCCCGAGCCGCCCTCTCGGTTGTTTTTTGATAGGTACACGGCTTATCGGCGTATTGAGCTCAATCCTGAGAGCGATCGACATAACCTATACAATACGCCCACAAATATTGTGACGCCCAAGACAGGGGAGGTTTTATTATTCCCATCGGACATAAATCATATGGTTGAAAGTAACGGGTCGTCTAAGCCACGTCATGTGATTGCGTTTAATGCGTTTGTGAAAGGGAAAATAGGTCATTACAGGGATGTTTCAGAGGTGACCTTCGCTTGATCTAAAATAAGGGCTTAAGAACACAAAAAAGTGACTCTTTTTGCCTTAAAACCCTTGAAGCCTCAAAAATCCCCCCCATATCCCAGACAACGGAAGCCCGTTTCGGGTTTTCCAACAGTTTTGAAACACTTAGGGCGCTTTATAAGGCCCATAAAAACGGAGAAAACCAATGTCGAAAGTTATCGGTATTGACCTTGGGACGACTAACTCATGCGTCGCAGTTATGGACGGTGGTAAAGCGCGGGTCATTGAAAATTCAGAAGGTATTCGCACAACGCCTTCAGTTGTGGCCTTTACCGAAGACGGTGAGCGCCTCATCGGTCAAACCGCGCGCCGCCAAGCGGTGACAAACCCGGAACATACGTATTACGCGATTAAGCGCCTTATTGGCCGCGCCATGACGGATCCAGCTGTTAAAAAAGATGCCAAGATGGTGCCTTATAAGATTGTCAAAGGTAAAGGCGGAGACGCCTATGTAGAGAGCCGCGACGGAAAAGCCATGTCGCCTTCCGAAGTCTCTGCGATGATTTTGACGAAAATGAAGGAAACCGCCGAAGACTTCCTTGGCTCTCCTGTGACCCAAGCGGTTATCACGGTTCCCGCCTATTTTAATGACGCGCAGCGTCAGGCCACCAAAGATGCCGGTAAAATTGCAGGCCTTGAAGTTCTACGGATTATCAATGAGCCGACAGCGGCTGCGCTAGCTTATGGTATGGATAAAGAAGATGGTAAAACCATTGCGGTTTATGACCTTGGCGGCGGTACTTTCGATGTCTCTATTTTGGAAATTGGTGACGGCGTTTTCGAAGTTAAATCAACGAATGGCGATACATTCCTTGGCGGTGAAGACTTCGATATGCATATCGTCGAGCATTTTAATGCCGAGTTCAAAAAAGAAACTGGCATTGACTTAAAAGGCGATAAGCTGGCTTTACAGCGTCTGCGTGAAGAAGCTGAGAAAGCCAAGAAAGAGCTCTCTACAGCCTCCACTTACGAAGTAAACTTACCCTTTATTACGGCTGACGCGTCAGGGCCGAAACATTTGAACATGAAGCTGACACGCGCCAAGCTTGAAAACCTTGTTGGTGATTTGATTAAGCGCACAATCGCGCCGTGTAAGAAAGCCCTGGCTGATGCAGGCCTGAAAGCAAACCAGATTGATGAAATCGTTCTAGTTGGCGGTATGACCCGTATGCCAGCCGTTCAAGAGGCTGTGACAAAATTCTTTGGGAAAGAGCCGCATAAAGGCGTGAACCCTGACGAAGTTGTGGCGATGGGCGCGGCAATCCAAGCCGGTGTTCTTCAAGGCGACGTTAAAGATGTTCTGCTTCTTGATGTGACGCCTTTATCTCTAGGTATTGAAACCGAAGGCGGCGTCTTTACGCGTATGATTGACCGTAACACGACAATCCCGACCAAGAAATCTCAAGTCTATTCAACAGCGGCGGATAACCAGTCTGCTGTGACTATCCGCGTCTCCCAAGGGGAGCGCGAAATGGCGGCAGATAATAAGCTTCTCGGTCAATTTGATCTGGTGGGTATTCCGCCTGCGCCGCGCGGCATGCCGCAAATCGAAGTCACATTCGACATTGATGCCAATGGTATTGTGAATGTCTCGGCCAAAGACAATGCAACAGGCAAAGAGCAGCAAATCCGCATCCAAGCTTCTGGCGGCCTCTCTGATGCTGATATTGACGCGATGGTCAAAGACGCTGAAGCTAATGCCGAAGAAGATAAGGCGCGCCGCGAACTTGCCGAAGCCAAGAACCAAGCTGAAGCGCTGACCCATAAAGCTGAGAGCGATGTGAAAGAGCATGGTGACGCGCTAACGGATGAGCAAAAGCAAGATATCGAAGATGCTGTCAAAGCCGTCCGCGAAGAAGCTGAAGGCGATAACGCTGAAGCGATTAACGAGAAAATTCAAACGCTGACCGAAGCTGTCATGAAGATGGGTGAAGCAATTTACGCTAATCAATCGAGCGAAGCGGATGATGCGGGCGCAGATGCATCAGATGATGATGACGATATTGTTGACGCCGAATTTGAAGACGTCGAAGACGATAAAGCGTAAGCGTGTCTCTAAAATGAAACAAGGCGGCCTTTCTCCCCAAGAGTTAGGCCGTTTTCATTTGATGCCTTCATTATGATCTTAATTTCAACGCAAGCCTTTCCGCCAAGTTCTGGTGGTATTCAGACCTTGATGGTGGGCCTCGCTCAAGCGGCGGCACGCCTTGAGAAGGTCTTGGTTTTGGCAGATGGAAAATCTGACGCGCGGGAATATGGTAAAGCCTCTAATGCTGCCTATGATGTTCAAAGGTTTGCAGGTCTAAAGCCATTACGCCGCCGCAAGAAAGCGCAGGCGATAAAGACAATGTGCCAAACACATAATGTCAGCCAAATAATATGTGATAGCTGGAAAAGCGCCGAGCTTTTATCGAACGCGATAAAAGTGCCCGTTCTGGCCTATGCCCATGGCAATGAATACCCATTAGGGGCGCAAGGGGTAAAAAAGAAAGATCGTATAGCCAAAGCTTTGCGCCGTATTGATCATCTCATTGCGGTCTCCCATCCAACCGCAAAACGGGTTGAGGTCTTTAGGCCCCAACAAAACGGGCCCGAATTACATGTGCGTCCCAATCCTGTGACTACCCCAACACCCGCCTCGCAAGAGGATAAAGATTACGCGCAGTCCCTTTGGGCCAAGATTGGGACTAAAGAGACTGATAAACGTCTTTTATGTCTTGCGCGCTTGATTGACTGGAAAGGCATGGACGCCGCGATTGAGGCCCTGAAAGAGCTACGCGCGAATAATCACGGCGCTAAATTGATCATTGCGGGAACTGGGCCTGATGAAGCGCGGCTCAAAGCCTTAAGCGCAAAACATGGTCTTGAAAACCATCTACTCTTTGCGGGCCGCGTTGAAGGCGGGCGTAAGAGCGCTTTATTTGAAAGCGCCGATATTTACATGCAAGCAGGCCGGCGTGTGGGCGATCAATGTGAAGGCTTTGGTATTACCTATATCGAGGCTGGATTGCATGGCTTGCCCAGTATTGCGGGCTGCGAAGGCGGCGCGCCTGATGCCGTTAAGCACGGCCAGACGGGTCTTGTGGTCAATGGCGTGGTTCAAGACGAGGTCACAAATGCTGTTAGGCAGCTTATTGACGAACCCGCCTTGGCACACCAAATGGGAGAGGCAGCCCAGAGCCATGCGCGCGAATTGCTATGGGATAAACAGATTGGCCAGATTTTAAATCTGGCAAAAGAGGATAAAGGGACACACCGTGGCTAAGCGTGATTATTATGAAGTTCTTGGCGTCGATAAAGGCGCTGACGCAAAAACGATGAAATCGGCGTTTCGTAAGAAAGCGATGGAATGTCATCCCGACCGCCATCCCGATGATGCGGGCGCGGAAGCGCGCTTTAAAGAGCTCAACGAAGCTTATGGGATTTTATCCGATGACCAAAAACGGGCCGCCTATGACCGAATGGGTCATAGCGCCTTTGAACAGGGCGGTATGGGCGGCGGCGCAGGCTTTCAGGATTTTGGCGATATTTTCTCGCAAATATTTGGCGGCGGCGCAGCGGGGGGCGGCTTTGCAGATATGTTTGGCGGCGGTAGCGGACGACGCGGACAGCAAGTTCAGCGCGGTTCTGACTTACGCTATGAAATGGAAATCAGCCTTGAAGAAGCCTATGCGGGTAAAGATATTGATATCAAGGTTCCGATTGCCGAAGATTGTGATCGCTGTGAGGGCATAGGGGCTGAACCGGGGGCCTCTGTCGAAACTTGCAGCACTTGCGGCGGCGCGGGCCGTGTACGCACCCAGCAAGGCTTTTTTACGATGGAACGCGCCTGCTCGACTTGCGGCGGCCAAGGTGAATATGTCTCCAATCCCTGCACCCAATGTGACGGCCAAGGTCAGGCGCGCGTTCAAACAGAACTTGATGTCTCTATTCCGGCGGGCGTGGAAGATGGCACGCGTATTCGGCTTTCAGGCCAAGGCGATGCCGCTCCGCGGCGCGGTTCAAACGGGGCTGGACAGCGCGGTGATCTCTATGTGTTTGTCTCCGTGAAACCGCATGATCTATTTGAACGTGATGGGGCTAATTTATTTTGCCTCGCCCCTGTCCCCATGACGGTTGCGGCGCTAGGCGGCGAAATTGAAATTCCGACAATTGATGGCGGACGCTCGAAAATCAAAATCCCAGATGGTAGCCAGTCAGGCAAAAGATTACGCCTGCGCGGTAAAGGCATGTCTGTGCTGCGCTCATCACAGCGCGGGGATATGTATGTAGAGCTGGGCGTCGAAACGCCGTCTAAACTCAGTAAACGCCAACGTGAACTCCTTGAAGAATTTGCCGAGGTCTCAGGCGATGAAAGCAGTCCAGAAAGCGCGAATTTTTTTGGCCGCGCCAAACGGTTCTGGGAAGGGTTGGTTGATTAATCAACTTACGAACGGCCCATATGACCGCTGATAAAAAGCGCCTGCGCTTTGTATTTATTCTCTCAAGCCTTGCCACGATTTATGGCGGCATACTCGCCTATCGTTTGCTAAATTTTCAGGCTGATGTCGTGTCGGATATTTTGAAAATCTGCGGCTTGATTTTTATCTGCACGGTGTTTCTATCGTATTTCTGGTGGTCAGTGATAACGCCTAAATTTTCAGGGACCAAAGGCGGTGTCATCGCGGCCCTTTTGACGGGGATATGTATCATTCCCACGCCAACATTTGCAGGTGCCTTTAAAGGTGCGTTTCTAGCCAATCACAATCTTATATCAGCGGTGCAAGCCGGCCTAAAATATTCGCTATATACCTTCTCCGCCGCAGAAGCCTTAGCGCTGCCGCTCTGCGCAATTGCGGGATATGTGCTGACGAAGTGAAATTTAGGTGTTCTAAGCCTATTATGCCAACGCTTTATTATGGACGACTTTGAGACGTACCTTACAAACAAATATTCAATTTAGAAGCACAATTAGAAAAGAGTCCTTGCGGATATGTTATTATTCATCACCACAGGCATGATGCAGCAAAATCTTCTTTGTTTCTTCCAAGGAATATCCAGATTTTTCACCAATGTAAAAATATGGCAATAGAATTTGTTTCGGATTCCCACATTCATTTATAATAACTGGGTCTCCTAGTCCTGCGGAATGCGGCCAACGACCTTTCCTCAATATGTCTTCTGTTAAGGTTTTTTCTGCGACCCGAGCATAATGCCCTCGGAGCTCTTCTGTGTTAAGGTCTGGAGCATTCCCCAAATTGCAATTCGTACATGGTTGATATTGGTGATATACTGTCCTGAATGAACCATTACCTATACCACAAGGCGAGCGCTCAACTTTCTTGCAGCTCGTTCGAAAAAGATCATAATAAGCAATTTGACGGGCTTTCATGAGAAGCAAAGCCGCGGGGGTTACGTCTATGTCTGGCGAAAAAAAGTTCTCAGAATTATTATCGGAATTACTATGAGTGACATCACCAAAGGTTAGATGGCCTTGTGCATATAGGTCTCTAATCGCACGCGCGACGTCCTCGTCCTGTGCAATATCATAGATTTCCACTGGCCCATTAGGTGTGTCCCGCCGTTTTGTGGGTTTGCCCGATGTTGTAAAATTATCGGCTTGCGCTTGGGTAATAAGACTTGCCGCAGAAACATCGCCAGAGTGATGAATGACCTTGATAGGTTTAGAACTTTGACTAGCCTCATTTTTTGAGTAAATATTGGTACAAGCCATAAGCAAAGCTGCGACAATAAAGACTAGCAAATATAATCTGGTTTGAAATTTCATACTTTTTTTCATCCAATCATATCACTATCAATCATTCACCCGCCTAAAATCGCTCGCGCCGGATGTGATGGAGTTCCATAAATCATCATCTTCTTGCCTGTCTTTGACGTCGCGGGTCAGGTTCCAGAGCGTGCGTATATACGGCCCGTTTTCATCCTCAGTGAGCTGCCCTGTCCAGCTTGTGAGCGAGCCATAGCCTTTAAAATTCACGGTAAAGGTAATTTGATCACCTTCTGCAAAACCGGTGAGTGGAAACTTTTTAGACTTATCAGGCTCTCCTAAAGCCGTTTGATAATAGCCCGACAGTAACCCGTCATTATTCATAAAGCTAACCGCAGAATTACGATCATTAATCCATTGCCCAGAAAACAGGTCTTGGGCGTCTGGGCGGTCTTGAGCCTGCGCGCAGGATGAGAAAAATATGCTAGATAAGAGAAGCGTTCTAAACACCCATAACTCCGAGAATGAGATATAATAATGTCGTCAGCCCGCCGCATATCAAAGCATAGGGCAGCTGCGTGCGGATATGATCGATGTGATCATTGGCTGTGGCCATAGAGGTAATAATTGATGTGTCCGATGTCGGCGAGCAGTGATCGCCAAAGACGCCGCCGCCAAGCGCCGCTGCGATGGCGAGGCTGACATTGGTCTCCATGCCTTGGGCAAGGGGTACCGCAATCGCAATCATAATGGCGAAAGTCCCCCAACTTGTTCCCGTTGAAAAAGCGACAAAACAGGCGACTAGAAAAATGAGCGCGGGCACGAGGGCGGGGCTGATGAAATCCTTGGCCGTCTCGGCGACATAAAGCCCTGTGCCCAGCTCTTTGCATAAACTCCCAATCGCAAAGGCGAGCACCATTAAAATGGCGAGCGGCACCATGGCGGACATGCCTTTAAGGGATAAATCAAAGCTCTCTCTGATGCCAAGCTTGCCAGTCAGCTTATACATGATGATGGCCAGCGCGCAGGCAAAGCTTGTCGCATAGAGAACCGATTTTGACCCAGAGCCTGATTGCAGGGCTTTAAAGGCGCTGCCTTCGCCCTCTGCCCAGCCTGTCATAATTAAAAATGTCGGCATGAGGAACACCATGGCGGCGATGGGAATAATCATATTACGCGCGCGCGGGGTGATGCCCTCTTTCATCGGGACATCGGAGGCTTCTTCGCTCATCATCGGCACAGCGCCCGTGCGCAGCAGCGCGCCTGTGTCGCGGGCGCGGCTTTCGGCTGTTTTCATTTCGCCTATATCGCGTCCTGAGACGATAACAAAAATAAGTGTGCCTATCACCAGCATGGGATAGACATTAAACAGCGTCGCCTTCAAAAGTTCGCCAAAGGCATTATCCAGTCCCTGCGCCATGAGTAGACCCGTGATAAAGGCACCCCAGGCATTAAAGGGTAGCAGGATACAAGAAGGCGCTGAGGAACTATCGGCAATATAGGCCAGTTTCTCGCGCGGAATTTTAAGCTTATCAAAGACGGGACGGTAAAGCGTTCCCACGGTTAGAATGGAAATATTACTTTCAATAAAAAGCACCAAGCCCGTGAACAGCGCCATAAGCTCCACGCGCTTTCTTTGGCCGCGGCTCCCCGCTTTCTCGGCTGATTTTTCAAGCCAGCCTAAGATACGGTTGATAAAGCCCTGCACGCCGCCGGAGCGCTGAATGAGCGCGATTAAAGCGCCCACGATTAGGGTGAAGATAATAATGCGCGTATTCCCCGCGCTTTCAAAAACAGAGACGAGGCCATCAAGGGTTTGAAATGTTCCGCTCACCGGATTGCCGCCTGCTAAAATAACAAAGCCAATCCATATCCCGATTAAAAGCGAGAGAAAGACCTGCCGTGTCCACAGGGCCAGACCAATGGCAATAAGCGGGGGCAGGAGCGAGAGTAATCCGTAAGTTTCCATAGGGCTGTGTTAAACGGCGTAAGCCAAAAGAGAAAGCTTTGAGTTATCTTATCTACTCTTGCCTTAATGATAAAAGCCGATATTCTTTCTCATGATGAGATATCTTCGCTTCCTAATTGTTTTAATTTTTATCTTATTTAGCGCTTGCAAACCGCAAGCAACTAATGAGAGCGGACAAGATGCTCTGCTTTCTGACAACATCGGGGGTGAAGTTGCTACAACAAATGCACGCTCATTTAGCCATATGTCATCTCCAGCAATGCTCGTTTTTTCCGAAACACGTGATTGGCGACATGATGGCGGCATAGCCGCCGCGGACCTCGCCGTCATAGAGGCAGCGAGCGATATGGGATATGGATTTTTTACCACGGAACATAGCGGCGTCTTTAATGATAAAGACTTAGCGCGTTTCGATGTCATCGTTTTTAATAATATGACAGGGGATGCTTTAACGGTCGCGCAAGAAGCCGCCTTTTCACGGTGGCTGGGTAAAGGCGGCGGTATAGTCTTGATTCACGGGGCTGGGGATAATTCGCATCAGGATTGGGCGTTTTATCATAATGAAATTTTGGGCGCGAGCTTTGTCAGCCATCCTATGGCTCCACAATTTCAAGAGGCAAGCGTAAACGTCTTACAGCCCTCCCATCCTGTGATGGCGGGTGTGCCCGTAGAGTTTAAAGCGGTTGATGAATGGTACACTTTCGAAGCTCCGCCAAATGATAATTTTATTCTCCTCGCGGGTTTGGACGAGAGTAGCTATAGCCCTGTGAATACTGTGTATGGTGATCGCTCGGATTTACGCATGGGGCCAAAGCCAGCAGATCACCCGATTATTTGGGCACGTTGTCATGGGGATAATCAGGCAAGGAGTGTCTATACCGCCATGGGTCACCAGCATGATACTTATGCGGGGGCTGAGGCGAGGCTGATTTTAGTGAATGCTCTAAATTGGACGGCAAAGAAAACCGATCCAGAGTCCAAAGGTTGCTCAAGAGGCTAGGCTTAGTTTGGACTGGAAAGTAAGTTAGCGTTTCCAGGTAAAGGAGAGCGCCGCTGCGTCTTCGTTAAAGCTATAATCTTCAGCCGTTGCTTCACGGCGTAGGTAAGAGAGAGACAAATCCGCATTACCAATTCGATAGCCAAGACCAGCTTGCGCGTCGCCGACAATGATACGGTCTTGAAGGTGGAATTGACCACTTGTTAAGCGGCCAATGGAACTGGGCGAGTAAGATAACGCTTCGGCGTCAGCCCCCGCAAAGAAATACCACGTGTTATTTTCAAGGTTGGAGCCCTTGCGCAGATCTTCTCCGATTTCAACGACAGCGCCGACCACGGCGCTTGAGCTTTCATCATTAAAGCGCAATGCAGCTCTGGGGGTGAGTGAGAGATCCAGACCTTTCGTACTTACGCTTGTAAAGGCCTTTTGATAGCCGAGATTTAATGTCTCTTCTCTGCGTAGACAATTTTCACCGCCTGTGAGGCAATCTGTATTGGTCAAATCAAGCTTGAATAATGTTGATCCTATACTTTCTGGAGGTAGCTCAATTTGTGTGCCAATATCTAGAGTTAAGCCTTCATATCCGACGCCATTTGTAGGAATATTGAGGTTTAAACCGTCTGTAGGGGTCGTTTTATCTTGCGCGGTGGCGGGTGAAGACAGCAATATGGCCATAGCCGAGCCAATCGCTACGACTTTAGCAATCTGCTTCTGAGCCTCTCTCTGGCGTGTTATGTGTTTGTATTTAAACACTTTTTATTATTATACTCCCGTTCGACCAGCCCCACACGACTGAACGTTGACTTAATCTTACCATAAAATCTATCCATTGTCCCAGCGAAAGACATAAATTACGTTAATTTTAGTTTAACACGTCTTAAGATAGCGTAAATGCAAAGACGCCACTGTGACCTATGTCACGATGGTGTTATTTTTTATTTTTGATGCCATATTGGTAACTTCGACTCGTTTAAGACATGATATCCTGAGCAATGTCCTCAAATACATCACCTATTTTATTATATTTTGCTCCCATAGGTGATGTATCTCGCCATATCAAAGAAATTTGCCTTTGGGCGAGGGGATGAATGATTTGGCGTACAATAAGTTGAGGGTCGCGTTTAGCTTCAGATATAGCGTATAGGCTTGGGAGTACGGCAATCGTTTCACCCATAGAGGCCATTTGCCGAATGGCATCAAGGGACGTGCCTTCATAAGTTCCGGATGTGGTCGCGCCTGCTATTCCCGCTAAGTTATTGACTACTGTTGCAAATTTATGACCATAGCCCAATGTCAAAAATTCACGGTCTTTAAGTTCGGATATATTTATCGGTTTTCTTTCTTCTGCCAATACGTCATCTGGCGCCACACAAATATAAATGTTTTCTTTAACAATTGCATGAGAACGTGTTCCAGGATGATCTTCGGGAGTTGAAATAATCATATCAAACCGCCCATCAGATAAATGTGCTTCTAAATCCACTGTACGCTCCTCGCGTACTGTTAGCCGTAATTCGGGATAATCTTTATGGAGTTTACGGGTCGCTTGGGGTAGTAAATAAGGACCAACGGTTGGCAAGACACCTAGACGCACTCGGCCTGCTAATGTTCCAGATGCCTCACGAGATAGGGACCGCAGATCTTCAATTTGTCTTAAAATAATTCGAGCACGAGCAACAACTTCCATGCCAAGTGGCGTCAAGATTGCACCTTTTCGTCCGCGTTCGACAAGTGATGCGCCAAGCTGATCTTCCATGTCTTTGAGCTGAATAGAGAGGCTAGGTTGACTGACGAAAGTACGCTTTGCAGCTTCACTCATGGTGCCTGTTTCAGCAATGGCAATTAAATATTGAAGTTGACGTAAACTTGGTTTCATAAAACTTATATATAAATTTATTCTATGATAAGAATAGTATATTTATATTTTAACTATGACAAGAAGTTTCCTAAATACAAATGGCGTTAACAAAGGAGATAAAAATGTTTCGCGTCAGACAAAGTCAAATACTTCCACAGAAACTTGATGGCCTGCTTAGCCGTTTTAACACTGAGGCTAAAGTTAAGACTGTGAAGACTAAACATGTACCGAGCCAAATGGTTAAAGCAAGCTTTGCTACAACACCATTTAAACGTCGCCGCCGCTCTCGCAGGCTAGCAGTCGCGTCGGGCACCAATATCCGCACGACTTGGTTCTAAACACACTTTGAGGAATTCGACATGACTTTTGAGATAACTTCCCCCTCTTTCTTTGATGAAGTTTCGGTAGATGAGCCGTCTCCCCTCGGTCAGAGCCGCTCAATTGTTCATGTCGATACTCTCAAACAAAAACCTGAAACCCTATTTCAACCGAAGGAGATTTGTTATGAAAGCATTGAAAGACAGCGTTGGGAGGATGAAGGCGGAGCTCATTCTAGTTGCCTTGGTCCTGACGATAGGCTTAACCGCTTAGACTCAAGCATTGTTGAAAGCCATCTTAATCAAGCACAAGTCCATTTCGAGGAAGATGACATCGATAGTGCAGCAAATGAGCTTATCGCTGCAGCTGAACGGATAAACAAGCACAGAGCTATGATTCATAACGCGATGAACCAAGCGATTTCAAAACTGACCACTCTCGGTCAAAAATCGACACCTCCACACCCTAGAGCCTTATCCCTAATTAAGGCTCGCAAAGCTTACCTACTCTAAGCTTTTTTTAAAAACTCAAACTATTTCTATTTAGCCCGGACTAGAGCCGGGCAACTATATTCTATTGGAAAATTTATGACGCGCATTGTGACAAAAATACAAGATTTCTTAAGGCTTGAAACCTCAGCGGGTTTTATTCTAATGGTCGTCGCATTGCTTGCGCTCATGGCGAATAATTCACCCCTCGCAGGGTTGTATTCGGGCTTTCTATCTACACCTGTTGAGGTTCAGTTCGGAAGCTTTCAGATTGCAAAACCCCTCTTGCTTTGGATCAATGATGGCCTGATGGCGATTTTCTTTTTTCTCATTGGCCTTGAGATAAAAAAAGAAGTTCTAGAAGGTGAGCTTTCCAGCCTTGATAAGGCGGCTTTACCTTTATTTGCAGCTCTTGGCGGCATAATTGCGCCTGCTGCTATTTACGTGTTTCTAAATTGGGGCAACCCAATAGCAATCCAAGGCTGGGCTATTCCGGCCGCGACTGACATTGCCTTCGCACTTGGTGTTTTAGCCCTTGTTGGCTCACGAGTTCCTGTATCTTTAAAGATACTTTTACTCGCAGTCGCCATTATTGACGACCTTGCTGCCATAATCATTATTGCGCTTTTTTACACACAAGACCTGTCTCTCGTCGCACTCGGTTGGGGTGGATTGGGCACGCTGGGTCTAATCATATTAAACCGAATAGGAGTCACACGCATTACCCCTTATGCCTTGATCGGTCTCTTTGTGTGGGCTTGTGTTTTGAAATCAGGGGTACATGCGACATTAGCAGGGGTTGTTACTGCGCTCGCTGTTCCTTTGAAGGGGAAGACGCCTGAGGATAGTTCACCATTACACCGCGCAGAACACGGCCTTCACATATGGGTAGCCTTCCTTATTCTTCCATTATTTGCTTTTGCAAATGCAGGTGTCTCATTGAAAGGCGTTAGCCTCGCGGACCTATTAGCCCCACTACCACTTGGTATCGCTCTGGGATTATTCCTAGGAAAACAGATCGGTGTCGTCTCGCTATCATGGATCGCCGTAAAGTTTGGTTTAGCCAAGCTACCAAAAGATACAAATTGGTGCCAACTATATGGTGTCGCCTGCCTAACCGGCATCGGTTTCACTATGAGCCTGTTCATCGGAACACTCGCTTTTGAAGGTGATGAATTGCTTAATGCGGTACGACTTGGTGTCTTAATGGGCTCAGTTGCATCTGGTCTGCTAGGCTTCATCCTTTTGAGGTTGTTCTGTTCAAGTAACAATCAATCCAAACAAAAACTACAAGTCCAAAGGGCAGCATAAGCCTCAAGGTAAATAAGGGGACACATGAGTGAAACACAACAACTAACCCTGTTTGATATCTATGCGATGTCAACAGGGCTGGTTTAGCACGGGATTGTTTTTACTCCCTAGAATAGCAGCTTATGACCACATTCTTACAACGCGCGCTATACTTCACGTTACTGACAGGCGAGGCATTCCTCGTAATCTGTTGGCGCGGCGGCCTCCATGGATTTTTCCATATCCGTTTTATCCTCGGCCCCTGCAAAGGAAGCGCGCTGAATGGATTTAGAGCGGCAATAATATAAAGACTTCACGCCTTTTTCCCATGCTTGCCAATGCAGCATATGCAGGTCCCATTTGTCGATATCGCCTTCAAGGAAGATATTAAGGCTCTGGGCTTGGCAAATGTAAGGCGCGCGGTCAGCGGCATGTTCAATGACCCAGCGCTGATCAATTTCAAACGCCGTTCTGAACGTCGCTTTCTCATGTTCATCGAGCTCATCCATGAACTGAACAGAGCCTTCATTTTCTAATATGGTGCCCCAGACTTCATCTGTGTTCAGCCCTTTGGATTCTAAAAGCTCTTCGAGTATTCGGTTCTTGACCGTAAAGGATCCCGATAAAGTTTTATGCGTGTAGATATTGGCCGGAATAGGCTCAATCCCCGCCGATGTGCCGCCGCAAATAATTGAAATAGACGCTGTGGGCGCAACCGCCATTTTATGACTAAAGCGTTCCATGACGCCCGCTTCGGCCGCGTCGGGACAAGCGCCGCGCTCCTCGGCGAGCTTGACAGAGGCGGCATCTGCGCCGCGGCGAATATGGCTAAAGAGGCGGTTGTTAAAGGATTTTGCCATTGCGCTTTCAAAGGGAATAGATTTGCTTTGAAGCATCGAATGAAAGCCCATTAATCCAAGACCCACAGAACGCTCGCGCATGGCGGAATATTTTGCGTCTTTCATTTTGTCTGGGGCATTATCGATGAAGTCCTGAAGAACATTATCGAGGAAACGCATAATGTCTTCAATGAAGCCTTCATCATGTTTCCACTCATCATATTTTTCAGCATTGATAGACGATAAGCAGCAAACGGCTGTGCGCTGCTTGCCATATTTATCCAGACCCGTAGGCAGCATGATTTCGGCGCACAAGTTGGATTGCTGCACGCGCAGCCCTTGATCATGTTGATGTTTCGCCAAGGCGTTATTTACCGTGTCAGAGAAAATCATATAGGGTTCGCCCGTTTGCAGACGCATCTCTAGAATTTTCTGCCACAGCTTACGGGCAGAAATTTCTTTGATGATTTCGCCTGTATGCGGGCTACGCAAGCCAAAGTCTTCGTCATTTTTCACAGCGTCCATAAAGTCATCTGTGATGTTTAGCCCGTGATGCAAATTTAGGGATTTGCGGTTGAAATCGCCAGAGGGCTTACGAATTTCCAAAAACTCTTCGATTTCAGGGTGATGAATGTCCAGATAGACAGCAGCCGAGCCGCGGCGTAGCGAGCCTTGAGAGATGGCAAGGGTGAGGCTATCCATAACGCGAATGAAAGGGATGATGCCTGATGTCTTGCCGGCGCGGCCAATACGTTCGCCAATAGAGCGTACATTGCCCCAATAAGTACCAATACCGCCGCCATTTGAAGCCAACCAGACATTTTCAGTCCACGCGCCAACGATAGAGTCAAGGCTATCATCAACGGCGTTTAAAAAACATGAGATGGGCAGTCCGCGGTCAGCCCCGCCATTAGAGAGCACAGGCGTTGCGGGCATGAACCAAAGCCGAGACATATAATCGTAAAGACGCTGTGCATGGGCCGTATCATCTGCATAGGCTTCGGAGACGCGAGAGAACATATCCTGATAATTTTCTTCAGGGAGAAGGTAACGGTCAACAAGGGTCTTTTTACCAAAATCTGTCAATAGATCATCGCGAGACCTAACTTGTTTTACAGCCTCAATTTTACGGGAATTATCTGCCGTTTTATTGACGGGCTTTTTCTTGACGATAGTTTGGGTATCAAGGGCTTCAATTTCTGCCTCTGCAGCGGCTGATACAAATTCGTTACTATTCTCAGACATGGATATTAATCCCCCTCTTAACTTGACCTTTGCACCCCCGCTAAGGTCTGATTTTGCGTCAAAATTCCCCCGCCTTGCCGCGTGGCGGCATTGCCTGAAACTTTTCTCTTGAATGAAGTGTTGGCGTTAATACCGTCAACTCATATACTATATATAGTGTTGATTTGCCTCCATTCGTCAATACCTTGTGTGCCAAAAAAGGAAATTTTTAGTTAATGAGAGCTTAAATCCTTGGGATAGTTATGAATTTTTTATCCCGCCTCCGAAACAACCCCACGAAAGAGGGCGGCGGCCCGGCTAAATAACTATGGTCTTGAGAATTTTGAGGTTAAAAACCGGGCTGAAACGGGCATTTTTCTCGAATTTTTGGAAAAACTCTGTCACAGGAGAGGCGTGATTTGCTTAACTTTGAATAAGAATTTTAGAATCAGGGCGCTGGGATGAAAATCCTTCTGGTCACAGATGCGTGGGAGCCGCAAATGAACGGGGTTGTCCGGACATTGACGAAGACTGTGGAAGAATTACGTCTAAAGGGCCATATCGTTGAAATTATTGCTCCGTCTGATGGGTATTGGACTATGCCGCTGCCCACCTATCCGGATATTCGGCTCGCTCCTTTTGCGAAAAGAGATGTGGAACGCCGTATCATAAAATTTGGCCCTGAAGCTATTCATATTGCGACCGAAGGCCCGCTAGGGCAGGCGGCGCGGTCTTTATGTTTGAAATGGGGCATGCCCTTTACAACGAGCTATCACACCAAATTCCCAGAATATATTAAAGCCCGCTTTCCCTTTATCCCGTTATCCCTGCCTTATAAATTCGTCCGTGAATTTCATAATAGCGGTGGACGCGTTATGGTCACGACGCCCTCTATGGTAAAATTTCTATCGGCGCGCGGATTTAAGAATTTAGCGCCATGGGCAAGAGGGGTGAATACAAAACAATTTGGTCCCGATAAACGTTTCAATCCTGTTGATGTTTATAAGGATCTTCCGCGGCCCATCTTTATTAATGTGGGCCGTGTCGCCGTTGAGAAAAATATAGAGGGGTTCCTTGAGCTCGATTTGCCTGGCTCTAAAGTTATCATCGGAGATGGCCCGCAAGAAGAGCAGCTCAAACGTAAATATCAAGATGTTCATTTTCTAGGGGCTAAATTTGGGGATGATCTTGCGCGCCATTTCGCCGATGCAGATGTGTTTGTCTTCCCCTCTAAAACAGATACATTTGGGCTTGTTATTATCGAGGCCATGGCAACGGGGACGCCTGTGGCTGCTTTTCCTGTCACAGGGCCAATTGATATCATTCCAGACAGTAATGCTGGGCTTGTTGATGAAGATTTACGCAAGGCCTGTTTGGGCTGTCTTGAGCTTGACCGAGAGCAGGCTGTGCGTCACGCCCAAAAATATAGCTGGAGCACAGTGACTGAAATTTTCTTTAATTACTTAACGCCCGAATATGAACCTGTGGCGAGAAAGAAATGGAGGCGCATTCGACGCATGACGCGGATCGCAAGCTCGCCTTATCATTTTATAAAAAAGATCTTGCGCAAAATATGGCGGTTTGTACGCGGGAAATCTGCTTAGATGATTTTATCGGAAATACCGAATTTATAATCCATAATACGCTCGGTAATATCGGTTTCGTCTAGATCGGATAAATCATCTGAAATATCGGGCTGGATATCAGGGCTGGCAGATTGCTCAGGTTGACGGCGCGCGCTGCTGACTGACAGGGCCGCTGCAACATCTTTATAACGCTGTCCAAGCTCAGTTTCATTTTGCTTGGATTCGAGTAAAGCTTTTTGCGCATTTTCTAATTGATAGGTCTGATCGTGAATGAGGTCTGTCAGCCGCTTATTTTCCTGCGTCTGTGTCTCACGATCTTGGCGCATGGTGGTCAAGTCATGGGCGGCGCTTTGAACAATTTCATCTTTTATTTTGAGCTGCTCAGTTAATGTCGCGATCTTCGCTTCGAGGTCAGATATAGGCGAATTATTGTCTGCTTTAGCCTGC
The DNA here is from genome assembly GCA_938007935.1 of uncultured Hellea sp. Classification (GTDB taxonomy): domain Bacteria; phylum Pseudomonadota; class Alphaproteobacteria; order Caulobacterales; family Maricaulaceae; genus Hellea. The sequence continues at coordinate 239,914 of CALLMD010000001.1, read as the reverse complement.
TCTTTGGCTTGGATTTCCAATTGTGTTTGTAACTTCTCGCGTTCCAAATCTGCCGAGGTTAATTTGCGCTTTAATCCATCGGCTTCGTTTTGAAGTTGGTTGGTAAGCTCATCTCGGCGTCTTAAATCAGCTTGCAGCTCATTAATATCTTTTTTCAAAAGCGAAACTTGCTCCAAATTTTCATTTGAACGTAGTTTAATTGAATCACTAATTTCTGCTTTTGCTGCACTTAAGGCTTTTTCAAGACGATCGCGTTCTATGTCTTGTTGGGCGCGAATTCGCCGTATTTGCGAGAGCTCGGCTTCACGTTTTTCAGAAACATCTTTTTTAACGTCTAACTCTTTGGATAATGTTGCCAGTTGGACTTCAAGGTCTGTAACCCGATCTTCTCTATCAATAACATTAAACTCATATTGGGTTTTAAAGGTCTTTATATCGTCATGCAGGGCGAGCATTTCGCCTTTCATGACATTATTCTGACGCTTAGCCGTATTGAGCGTTATGCGAAGATCTTGGGCTTCAGAGCGGTAAGCTTCGGCTTGTTTGCGATATTCTTCGCAATCCACCCGTAGCGATTCAACCATCTTTGAGGCTTCTAAAAACTCATTTTGACGCGCATCTACAGCTTCCGATAATTCGGAAATTTTCTCGCGTAAGACTTTGTTTTCTCGGCCTTCGACATTTAGCGCTGTTTTATTGCGCTCTAATGCTAACGTATGACGCTCAACATCTGATTTTGATTGTTTAAGCGCGCGGTCATATTCATGAAGTGTTTTCGTTGCGGAGACTAATTTAACACGGGTTTGTTCATATTGAATTGTCTTTTCATCAAGGCGTTCCTGATGATCTTCAAGGTCTGCCGTAACTAAACTTAACTTGCTTTTATTCCCCTCAAGTTCACTTTGAGCTGTCCGCAGGCGGGCCTTTAAGCGGCGATTTTCAGGCTCTAGCCGGTTTAAAACTGAAAAATCAACTTCGGCTTTCTCAACTTGCCCCATTAGGCCTTCGACGCGCTGCAGGGCGCGGCGATATAGCTCCTCACCGCCTTGAATATCGGCGCTGATACGGGCGACATCCATACGCATTTCAGCCATATTCATACGGCTGGGATCTGATGTGGGGCTCTCTGTCTCAAATGAGGGAAGATCAAGTTCAGTCTTGTCTTCGTCTTTTGGAGTTTTGCTGGTAACATCTATCGTTGGCGTTACATCCTTCGCGGTCGTTTTGAAGGAAGGGGAGACAAACTTTTCAATCCCTTGGTTGATTGAGCCTATAGCTCCAGGCGCAATGGCAGAAATTTTATTCTCTTGAGGAGGCTCTAGGTCATCTTTTGGAGAAAGGTTCAATTTTGCTGTTAAATCATCAAGTTGTTGATCTAAATCGAGCGCTTCATCCATGTGGACAATATCTTGCTTAATGTCCACTTCGCTGCGTTGCGCGGCGGTGGAATCTTTTCTTGATTTGCTTTTTTTAAAAAAAGGCACAGTTTTCCCGCCAATTATCCCAATATAGCTCATTCGTATTCGGCTACGGTTAATAGAGTCTTTATTTTTATTAATAGATGGCCTTTCATTTGCCTAAAATCAGGTTGACGCGCCTTCGAGGATATCTATTCAGTCACCCTCTAAATCGCATATGGCTATAGATTGAGGTTTTTATGACGTTGGCATTTACATTTCCGGGGCAGGGCAGTCAGTCGATAGGGATGGGCCAGGCATTTGCGCAGGCCTTTCCAAGCGCAAAAGCTGTCTTTGAGGAAGTCAATGATGCCTTGGATCAAAATCTCTCAAAATTAATGTGGAACGGCCCGATAGAGGACTTAACGCTTACGGCTAATACACAGCCTGCTTTGATGGCTTGCGGGATTGCGGCTATGCGCGCCCTAAAAGACGAATTTGATATTGATGTAAGTGATGCGAAATATGTCGCGGGGCATTCTTTGGGGGAATATACGGCGCTTTGCGCGGCGGGGTCTTTGGGGCTTGCTGATACGGCGCGCCTCTTACGTATTCGCGGTAACGCCATGCAAGCCGCTGTTCCAGTCGGAGCGGGCGCGATGGCGGCCTTATTAGGGGCGTCAGTTGAAGACGCGGAAGCGGCGGCCAAAGCCGGGCAAGCTAAAGGGATTTGCCAAATTGCTAATGATAATGCGACGGGACAGATTGTACTCTCAGGCGAGAAGGCCGCTGTTCAGGCAGCTTGTGACGCCGCCACAGAGATGGGCGTTAAGAAGGCGATGATGCTTAATGTCTCCGCCCCGTTTCATTGTGATATGATGGCCCCCGCCGCAGAGGCGATGCGCGACGCGCTCGCAGATGTAATCTTTAACGCGCCCGTCGTGCCAATTGTGAATAATGTCCAGGCGCGGCCCGTTTCTGACCCTGACCAATTAAGCGCAGACCTTGTCGCGCAGGTTACAGGCCGCGTTCGCTGGCGCGAATCTGTGGAATGGATGCATGAGCAGGGGCTTGAAACCCTCGCTGAACCTGGCTGTGGTAAGGTTTTGACGGTTATGCTGAGACGTATTGTTAAAGCTATGAACGGCGCGGCGCTCAACTCACCCGAAAGCCTTGAAGCTTTCGCCACTGAATTAAAAGGATAGGCAATGTTTAATCTTGATGGAAAACGCGCATTAGTGACGGGCGCAACAGGCGGTCTTGGCGGTGAGATTGCGCGGTTGCTACATGCGCAAGGCGCACATGTTGCCTTATCGGGAACACGGGCAGAAAAGCTAGAATCTCTGGCAGCTGAGCTTGGGGAGCGCGCTTTTGTCGTGCCTTGTAACCTGTTTGATGGAGACGCAGTTGACGCGCTTCCAAAAACGGCGGGCGAGGCTATGGGCGGGACAGTTGATATACTTGTCGCTAATGCGGGGATTACCCGCGATGGCCTCTTGATGCGGATGAAACAAGAAGACTGGGACTTGGTTCAAAAAGTAAACCTGGAGTCTTATTTTCGCCTCTCCAAAGCCTGTTTGCGCTCTATGATGAAAGCGCGCTGGGGCCGTATCATTGGCATTACATCTGTTGTGGGCGTCACAGGCAACCCTGGCCAGACCAATTACGCCGCCTCAAAAGCGGGTATGATTGGATTTTCAAAATCACTGGCCCAAGAAGTGGCGTCTCGCGGCGTAACTGTTAACTGTATTGCGCCCGGATTTATCGCCTCGCCAATGACGGACGCACTAAATGAGGCGCAGAAAGAGGCTATTTTAACGAAAATTCCTGCAGGCACATTAGGTGCAGGCAGTGATATTGCCAATGCAGCCCTCTATTTAGCCTCGGATGAAGCCAGTTATGTGACGGGTCAAACCCTGCATGTAAATGGCGGTATGGCTATGATTTAATTGGGTTTTATCGCCCTAGTCAGGCCATTTTAACTATGCTATCCACCCATTAGTCGCAGAAAGGGGTTGTTTTTCAGCTTTTACGGCTTACTTACACCTCGCAACCGCCACAAAACACCGTGGCATCTTATAAGGAATAAACTATGTCAGACGTATTAGCTCGCGTTACAAAGATGGTCGTCGAGCATCTTGATGTGGAAGAAGATAAAGTAACAGGCAACGCCCATTTCATTGATGATCTTGGCGCGGATAGCTTGGACAATGTTGAACTCGTCATGGCGTTCGAAGAGGAGTTTGATATTGAAATTCCTGACGATGCTGCTGAGCACATCCAAACTGTAGGCGATGCCGTAAAGTTCATCTCTGAAAAAGTCGGCTAGGCCGGCTTTACGCTTGTGCGGCGGGTTGTAGTTACAGGCCTGGGCCTTGTTACCCCCGTCGGCTGTGGTGTTGATACCGCATGGAAAAATATACTCTCTGGCAAGTCCGGAGCCTCCAAAATAGAGCATTTTGACGTTAGCGACCTTGGTTGCAAGGTCGCCGCTGTCATGCCGCGTGTTGACGGCCGTGCTGGCGGGTCCCCTGATATGGAAGGGGCCTTTGATCCTGACAAGGTGATGAGCGCGCGTGATGCTAAACGCGTTGATGATTTCATCCTCTACTCGATTGCGGCTTCCGATGAAGCCTTAAAGGATGCTGCTTGGTCTCCAAGCGAAGATGAAACCGAGGCGCAAGAGCGCACAGGTGTTGTTTTTGGTTCTGGTATAGGGGGTCTTCAGACCACCTATGATGCCTCTATTACCTTGCATGAAAAAGGACCGCGCCGCTTAAGTCCCTTTGTTATACCGGCGATGCTGATTAATTTGACCTCTGGGCAAATCTCCATACGTAACGGCTTTAAAGGTCCCAACCATTCTGTGGTGACAGCCTGCGCGACAGGCGCGCATGCCATTGGCGATGCGGCGCGTCTTATCGCTTATGGCGATGCGGATGTGATGGTGGCGGGCGGCGGAGAAGCGGCGATTAACCGTCTTGGCATTGCATCATTTGTAGCCTGCCGCGCTATGACCACAGCTTATAATGATACACCCGAGAAAGCGTCCCGTCCTTATGATAGCGGGCGAGACGGGTTTTTGATGGGCGAAGGCTCCGGCGCTGTTGTCCTTGAAGAATATGAGCATGCCAAAGCGCGCGGGGCTAAGATTTATGCCGAAGTCAAAGGCTATGGATTATCTGGTGATGCTTATCATATTACAAGCCCGTCGCCGGATGGTGATGGGGGTTACCGCGCGATGAAAGCGGCGCTGAAAAATTCTGGATTAGATGTGTCCGATATTGGCTATGTCAATGCGCATGGCACCTCCACGCCTATGGGCGATGAGATTGAAGTGAAAGCTGTTGAGCGGTTGCTGGGTGATCATGCCAAAAATGTAAAAATGTCCTCGACTAAATCAAGCACGGGGCATTTGCTTGGGGCGGCAGGCGCGATAGAGGCGATTTTCTCTATATTGGCTTTGCGCGACCAAATCGCGCCGCCGACATTAAATCTTGAAGATCCGTCTATCGACACGCCCATTGATCTTGTTCCGCTTAAAGCAAAACCCTTTAAGGGCAGCGCCGTTATGTCAAATTCATTTGGATTTGGCGGCACGAATGCAGCTGTCATTTTTAGTAAAGTGACCTAATGGCGGTCGACCCTCCGCCCAATAGCACTAAACCTTATGACGCGAAAAAGAGCGCGCCCCCCACATTAGCGAAACGCGAAAAACGAACGCTCGGGCTAATTAGTTTTTTTGGCGCGCTTACATTTCTGGCAGGCATCGCCATCGCGTCCTATGCTTTTGTAAATTATCAATATGAAGCGACTCCCAAAGGTGAGGCGAAAGAGGTGAGGTTCGAGGTACCGCGCGGGAGCGGATTGTCCTCTATTGCGGCGCGGCTCGAAAAAGAAGGCCTTATAAAAAATGCTTTTCTTTTTAAATTAGTGACAAAGATGCGCGGCAATGAAGCTCATTTTAAAGCAGGTGAATTTCTAGTCTCGTCTCCGGCCTCTATGCGCGCGGTCTATGATAAGCTTGCCGAAGGCAAGGCTATTTTATATCCATTCACCGCGCCTGAAGGCCTTACATCTGCCCAGATATTGCGCAGCTTTTCATCTGTTGAGACCTTGCAAGACGATCGTCCAAAAGTGCCCGCAGAAGGCACATTACTGCCTGAGACTTATATGACGCCGCGCGGCATGAGCTACTCACAGCTATTGGAAAAAATGCAAAGAGCCCAGAAAGATGCCATTGATGAATTATGGCTCACGCGGGATAAAGATCTGCCAATTAAGAGCAAAGCCGAGGCGATTATTTTGGCCTCAGTGGTGGAAAAAGAAACTGGAATTTCAAGTGAACGCGACGTTGTTGCGGGCGTATTCATTAACAGGTTGCGCATTGGCATGCGTTTGCAATCGGACCCGACAATTATTTACGGTATTTCAAAAGGTGAAATCCTGCGAAATTCCAAAGGCAAGCAGCGCGGCATTCGGCGTTCGGAAATAGATAGAAAGACCGACTGGAATACCTATCAAATTGACGGCCTTCCCAAGACGCCGATATGCAATCCGGGGAAAGACGCGATAGCGGCGGTATTGAAACCTGCTAAAACGGATTATCTCTTTTTTGTTGCAGATGGGACAGGCGGGCATGTTTTTGCTAAGACGAATAGAGAGCATGTGAATAATGTAAATAAATGGCGTAAAATTGAACGTCAAAAGAGAAAGAATTAGAGACGATATGGCCAGCCTATCTTCACTGGAAGAGATGAAAGCCCAAAGACGGGGCATTATGATTGTGCTGTCATCGCCCTCTGGCGCAGGCAAGACGACGCTCACCCGTAAGCTTTTGAAAGAAAACCCCGATATGGCGATGTCAGTTTCGGCAACAACCCGGGCACCAAGGCGCGGCGAAGAAGACGGCACAGATTATTATTTTATCTCTAAGAACAAATTTGCCGAGATGGTGGATGATGAGGCCTTTTTGGAGCATGCCAAAGTCTTTGATAATTTTTATGGCACCCCTCGAGCGCCCGTAGAGCAAGCCTTAAGTGATGGCCGTGATGTTGTTTTTGATATTGACTGGCAAGGCGCGCAGCAGCTTACTCAAGCGGCGGCTGATGATTTGGTTAAAATATTTATTCTTCCGCCTAATATGCGAGAGCTTGAAAACCGGTTGAAGACTCGCGCGCAAGACACGGATGATGTTATCGCCAAGCGCATGGCAAAGTCAGAAGCCGAGATCAGTCATTGGGCAGAATATGACTATGTCATCGTCAATGAAGACCTTGAAACAGCTCTGAAAGAGCTGCGCATAATCGTGGCCGCAGAGCGTATGCGCCGCCGACGTCAGCCTTGGATTAGCGGATTTGTGAAGTCGATTATCCAATCTACCTGAGCTAAACCTTTATAAAATCATGAAATAATTTTTTAATCTGATTCAGCTATGATTTCAGGTATGCCAAGTCTTTCGTGTATAATTTTTGGCGCTGTGCTGGCGTATTTTTTTAAGTTGCTGATCGCTCATCGCTTTCATGAGATGAAGGTCGCGTTCATTTTTCTAATGCTTCCAGCATGCTTCTTTTCATGGATAACAATTATTTTGAACTGGCGTTCAGGTGGTCATAAATTTGATAGTCAAAAATATTTCGATATATCCACGGCATTTAATGAGCATTTAGCTTATACAATGTTGGGGGCCGTATGCGTTGGGATATGGGCGGTTTTTTCGGAAGGTTGGCACGTAGATGTCATGGAAAAATTACAAATATTATCAGGCAGAGGGCGGCCAAATCGAACTGGCACCTCTTTAGGACATTCACATCAAAAAGTGCCTTCAACACTTATGGGAAGCTCTACAGCTTATTTTGCGGTTGAAAACCTAGATGTTAAAACGACCGCTTTGATTAAATTTGCTTTATTTGCGTTTAATAAAAATAATGCGACACTTGTTTCGATGGAACGTTTCTTAAAACTTGGGGATGGCCGCCGCCGCCAAGCCTTCCAATCTCTCGCAGCGTCTATGCCCGCGCGGCCGAAATTAAGAAATCTTGTGAAGCCTTATTTATATGCGATTAATGGCAACCATGCCTCCGCAAGATTAATGTTTCGGAACTTATGTGAGATGGCAAAATATACGGGTAATACGGATTCAAAAACAATTGACCGGTTATCAATGATTGGAAAATCTTTGAATTTATCGCCTCAGGATATGGGACAATCAATTTTAGCGATGCGGTAGCCAAGATGTTAGTCTTTGAAAGTCTGTGACATGCAGAGTTTCAGGACGTTTTTGCGGGTCAATATCGCAGGCCTCGCACCACTCTATCGGGGCCACCCCATATTTCTTGGCGATAGATTTCAAAGATACACGTAGCATTTTCCGTCTTTGGCCAAAGGCGGCCATCGTCACTTCGCCAAGTAGCTTTAAATTGGTAAAGCGGCTCTCTAAAGGCAGAGGGTCGAGGACGACGACCGCTGAGTCCACCTTTGGCGGCGGCGTAAAATCCTTGGCCGGAACCTCAAAAGCGATATGGGCGCGGCATATGCTTTGGGTTAAAATGGCGAGGCGTCCATAGGCATTATCGCCCGGCGCAGCAACAATACGCTGCGCGACTTCTTTTTGAAACATGAGGACAGCTTGCGTCCAAAAAAGCGGATCAGCGGTCAGCCAATTTATCAGCATCTTGGTGCCAACATTATAAGGCAGGTTAGAGATAATTTTAATCTCGCGGGTGTCCTGTCCAAGCTTTTTAAATTCAGCGGCGATATCGGTTTTTAATCCATTGGCACTCAGGACGGTTAACTGACCGCTTGCGCGGGTGATATCGTCAAGGGGGGCGAGGAAGCGTTCATCCATTTCAATCGCCAGAACATGTCCGCCATTTTGAATAATCGCCCGCGTTAATCCGCCGGGGCCGGGGCCAATTTCTGCGACATTGACCCCGCCTAGTGGCGCGGCGAGTCTTGCGATTTTATCGGTGATATTAAGGTCGAGTAGGAAATGCTGGCCAAGATTTTTATTCGCCCAAAGCCCGTGAATTTTCAGTGTCTCCATCAGGCTCGGCAGGCGCTCAAGTGACATGGCTATTTCCGATAAAGGCCGCTCGGTTATCCGCAATCTCGCGCGCTAATTTAATCGCGGCAATGAGGCTATCAGGGCGGGCTATATTTTGTCCTGCAATATTAAAGGCGGTGCCATGATCGGGCGATGTGCGCACAATGGGCAGTCCCAATGTGATGTTCACCCCGCCGTGGAAATCAAGCGTTTTGACCGGAATAAGACCTTGATCGTGATACATGGCCAGGACCGCGTCATAGCCCGCGCGGGCTTCTGTATGAAATAATGTGTCGGCCGATTGCGCGTCGGTAATCGTAATGCCCTCGTCGCGTAGGATTTTAGCGGCGGGGTTGATGATCTCAATTTCTTCGCGGCCCAAAGCCCCGCCTTCACCCGCATGAGGGTTAAGGCCCGCAAGGCTAAGACGCGGCGCTTTAATACCAAAATCACAGCGCAGCGCGCCGTTCATAACGCGAGCATTTTTTAAGATAGTATCTTTTGAGAGCTGCGCCGCGGCCTCTTTTAAAGGCAAATGCACGGTAGCTAGCCCCACGCGTAAGCCACCGCCAGCAAGCATCATAACGGGGCCGCGTGCATAGGGTGGATCAATATGCGCGGTTAGATGGCCGAGATACTCTGTATGGCCGGGAAAGTTAAATCCAGAGTCATATAAGACCTCTTTGGCGATGGGGTTTGTCACAATCGCTGCGCCCGCGCCCTCTAAAACTTTTGTCACAGCAAGCTCAATGGAATGCGTTATGGTGCTTGCATGTTCGGATGAGGGATGACCGGGCTTTGCCGCGTTTCCTGATATAGGCAAAATAGGGATAGAATGGCTAAATAGGTTTTTGACGTGAGCCAGATCCGTAACTGGCTGAACATTTCCGCCTGCCTTGGAAATCGCTTCAGGCGGGGCAATAACGGCGAAGCTATATTGGGTTTGATCTTTTAACGCAGCCCAGGCTTTTACAGTTATCTCAGGGCCAATACCCGCAGGGTCGCCGAGGGTTAAAAGAAGCGGTTTTAGAGACACACCTTAGCGAACAACGATTGTCGCCTTGCGGCGCAAATCACGTAAATGCCGCTTTGAGGCTTGGGCGAGTTGTTGATCCATGAGGCGATCTTCAATTTGATCGCGCGTGGGGACATCAGATCCTGAGGCTTCGCGTGAGCAGACCATGATTGAAACGGCTCCGTCGGGGCGTTCAATAGGATCGCTAATGCTGCCCACATCTGTGCGCTCAAGAACTCTCAAGACGTCATCGGTTAGGTCGCTGCTTTTGATTTCGCCCATATCCGCTGATTTAACACCTTCAACTGACTCAAGATCATTTTTTAATGTCGAACAAGAATTGAGCGTATCGCGCAGGCCAATCAGAGTAGATTTGGCGCTCTCAATATCATCATTTTTGACTACAACTTGCTGTAATTTATAAAGCGTGTCGGCTTCAGAAATTTTCTTATCTAAAAGCGCCACAACGTAAACACCCCCCGGGACTTGAATAGGGGTTGATAAATTACCGACGTCCATTTGCATGATAACTTTATCGATTTCGGGACGTAGCTCACCTTCTCTGACCCAGCCCATATCCCCGCCTTTCGCCGCAGTTGGTGAGCTTGAGAATTGCTGCGCAAGGAGCGGGAATGGCGCGCCCCCAGATACCTGTTGGATCATAGCTCTAGCGCCTTCTATAGCTCCGTCCATGCCGCCAATATCTTCGGTGGCTTCAATGTATATCTCAGCCACGCGGTAATTCGGTTTGGAGGCATTGGCCGAAATTCGGTTTAAGGTTTCATCGATCTGCGCATCTGAAATACGGATACGTGAGCCATATAAGCCGTTGATAATGCGCTGCCAGGCAATCTCCGAGCGGACTTGGTCGCGCATGGTTTCTATAGAGACCCCAACGGAGGCCAAGCGCTGAACAACTTCATTGGGATCAAGTCCGTTGCGGCCAATCAAACGGGCAACGGATTGATTGACTTCATCATCGCCGATGGTTTGATCATATTTTTTAGATTCCTGCATTTGTATATGTTCGTCCACCAGATTACGCAGAGCTTGCTGCTGGGCGCGGGCAATGCTTTTTTCGTCACGCTCGATACCTGTTGTCGCCACCATAAATAATGTCCGCTGGCGAAGATCATGTGTCGTGACAATGTCATCATTAACAACGGCGGCGATGGCATGCGGACTTTGGGCAAATGCCGTCCCGCTCATCAATCCGGCGCCGATTATGCTAGCAAGAGCGCTGAGATAAAGGTGTTTCATCATTTTAAATTCATATCCATTTCAGGCGATATATACGCGTCTAGGTCAAAAGTGCAATTCGACATTACGCTTTTATTATAACTTACCATTATGCGGCGAATATTAATTTTCAGTCAGGCTACAGTTAGTTGACTGGCTTTATCCATCTTCAATCTTGGCAAGGTAGACAAGACCACATAAAAGCACTAAGAGCGGTACAGCCCAGGCAGCTAGAATAATGGGTAAGATAGTTGCTTCTCCAAAAGCGCTAACAACATTATCTGCAAAATAAACGAAAAACCCAATCGCGCAGCCCGTGATAAGTAATCTTAGCGTTCCACCCTCGCGGTTTAAATGCATTGAGACACCCGCCGCAATGACTGTCATGGCTACGAGTAATATTGGAAGGACTAGAAGTTTATTAAGCCGCATTTTTAGGCCTGTTGTGGAGAATCCTGCTTTTTCCGTTTTTTTGATTTCAGGCCAAATATCCCAAAAAGGAATAGCGGTTCTTTTCTCAGCTGTATTGCGAATATCATCAGTCGTTATAGACGTCGGCAAGGAAATCGCGGATTGCTTTTGCGAATGTTCGCCTTCCGCATTTTCTATGACATCTTTGAGTTGCCAATATCCTTGGGTCACGAGCTTGGCCTCTTTGGCATCAAAACGGCGTTTAAAGATCGCTGTCCCGTCCTTGTCATAATTAAAAATATAAAAAGTTGTATCTATCAGGCGGTGCCCCAATATATCGGCCTGCTTCGCATAGATGACGGTTTGGGAGACGTCATTTCCTTCCCTCAGCCAAACGCTTTCATCCACTGATAGTTTTTGCGTGCCTGATATCTTTTGCAGCATGATGTCGTGCGTATCCATAGCCTTTGAGGCTAAGGGATTAAGTACTAGCGACCATATGATTCCAAATATAGCTGTAACGATGATGGCAGGCATCAAAAAACGCCATGCTGAAAGGCCCGAAGCTCTTAGGACTATGAGTTCACTTTTGCGGTTTAAGCCGTGCAATGTGCCTATCATTCCAAATAAAATAACAAAAGGAACGGTTTGTTCGATCAATGTTGGCGCTTTTAAGAGCGTGAGTAGAATAAGAGTACCAGCACCGATATTTTCTTCTGAGCCATATTTGCGGGAACTTTCGACAAAATCGACTAACATAATAATGCTGATGACAATCAAAAAGGCGAGCGCGATTCCCAAGATAACGCGTTTGATGAGATATCGATTGAGAACTGAGAACATTAGCTATTGGCAGCTATCGGAGTTACGCGTTTTATACGTGATTTTTTAAAGACTCGTCCCAAACCTCGCATTCTTCGCCGTCTCAAGAGATAAAGCGCTGAGCACATTATAATTGAAATGGGAAGGGCATATTGGGCCCAATTCATGGCAGGTTTGCTTTCCGCGGCAGAGGCCAGGCCAAAGCCAGAGAGCCGTAAAGTAAAGCCAAGGGCAGCACATATCATAATACGGCGACCATATCCTAGGCGTTGATGTTGCCCGCGCACCATAAAACACAGAGCTAACATGACGAGGGCAAGATTATAAAAAGGGGTAGCGATGCGTGAATGGCCTTCCGCGGCTAAAGCTCGTCGGAATTTTCCACTTATATACTCACGCGGATTGGGCCGTAATAGCTCATGTAAATAACGATCTGAGGCTTTTAATCTCAAGGCTGTGTCATCGGTCATAATGTCAGTTAAATCTATTTGGTAATTTTCAAAAGCGATAAGATCAAAGGACCCATTAGGAAGTTTTTGTTGTACATTTCCGTTTTCTAGGGTCAGGCGGGCTGAGTTTCCGTTTTTCGTTATAAAGCCCGATTTAGCGGTATGCATAGTCTCCACAGCTTCATCTCGTTCATCATATATCAGAACATCTTGCATGGCGCCGTCAGAGTGAATTTCACGTGCATAGAGGGTAAGACCCGGGGTCGGCGTTACAAATTCACCCGCGCGTACCATTTGAGATGCGATATCTGTTTTTACTTTCAATATTTCGCTTCGCATTTCTCTGAAAGAATAAGGCTGAGCCCACAGATTTAAAACGAAATGAATAATCATCGCAAAGACACCTAATCGCATGACGGGACTTGCAATTTGCCACGGGCTTACACCTGATGCTTTGGCGACAATCATTTCACTATCGCTATTGAGCCTGTTAAGCGCATAGAGGACAGCCATGAAGACCGCTAAAGGCATAATAACCGCGATGAGTTGGGGCAAGGCAAGAATGGTGATGTAAAAAAATGTCATGGCGGATTGTCGGTTCTCAACAATCAGGTCCAACGTTTGCAGACTTTGCGTTAGGAGGGCCAATAAAGCGAGCGCAGTAAGAGATAAGACTAAAGGCCATAGGGCTTGCGTCCAAAAATATCGCTGTAGGAGTGTCACAGCCCAATTTCCTTTCTCATTTGTTCGTTAGTCGCTAGCGCTATTGCTTTTAGACTTCTATTACGCTGCGGGGTTGTTTACCACCGCAAAGATATGAAATAACCTCAACATAAATAATTAGAATCATAAATATAAAAATCAGGAGCTTTCCGTGAAAGTTAGTTTTATCGCAGACACACCCGTAACGTCCGGCATTGCCGTTATAGCCGTCAAAAACGGTCTCAAAACAGGTGGCGGGGCAGCTGATTATGTTGCTGCAAGCAAGGGTCAGTTTAAGGCTGCTGCGAAGGCTGCGAACTTCAAAGGCGATAAGGGTAAGAATTTCTCTATTTTTGCGCCTGCGGGCTCAAAAGTTAATCGGCTTATGGCTTGGGGTATTGGCACAGGGGATGATTTTGATGCCGAAATGTTTGGCGCAAAGGTCACCAAATCTCTCCTTATGAACGGAGAAAGTGAGCTTACACTTCACCTTGGCGGTCTTGGATTTACACCTGATCAAGCCGCGCGCGCCGCTGTTGGAGCGCGGCTAGCCGCTTATAGATTTGATAATTACCGGACAAAACTCCCCGTGAGTAAAAAACCTAGTCTAAAAAAACTGAAAATTGCTTATGATAAACCTACGAAGGCGCGGGCAAGTTATAATAATTATCATGGGCCTGTCTGCGATGGTACGATATTGGCGCGCGATCTAGTCAATGAGCCGCCAAATGTAATTTATCCCAAAGCCTATGCAGCGCGTATTAAAAAGCTTGAGAAACTCGGTCTTAAAGTCCAAGTGCTGGGGGAAAAACGCATGAAGACCTTGGGGATGAATTCCCTTTTATGTGTCGGGCAAGGCTCTGTGCGCGAATCCCAAATGGTTATCATGACGTGGAATGGCGGTAAAAAAGGCGATAAACCCGCTTGTCTTATCGGCAAGGGGGTGACCTTTGATACGGGCGGTATTTCTTTGAAACCCGGCGCAAATATGTGGGATATGAAGGGCGATATGGGGGGCTCTGCCGCCGTTGTCGGCGCGATGTGTGGATTGGCGGCGCGTAAAGCCAAAGCCAATGTTGTGGGGATTGTTGGCTTAGTTGAGAATATGCCTGATGGGAACGCTGTTCTACCTGGCGATATTATTACCTCTATGTCCGGCCAGACAATTGAAGTTCAAAATACGGATGCGGAAGGCCGCTTGGTTCTTGCCGATTGTCTGCATTATGCCTCGACGAAAATTAAGCCCAAAGCGATGATCAATCTCGCAACATTGACGGGCGCGATTCTCGTTGCATTGGGCACAGAACATGCTGGGGTATTTTCTAATAATGATAAATTAGCCAAGCAAATCGCTGATGCCTCTGAGACAACGAAAGAGAAAACATGGCGTCTGCCTTTGGGCCCCGAATATGACAAGCTTTTGGATAGCCCGAATGCGGATATGAAAAATATTGGCGGGCGTCTGGCGGGTTCGATTACGGCGGGACAATTCCTGCAGCGCTTCGTCGGTAAAGGGATTCCATGGGCGCATATTGATGTGGCAGGGACTGCGATGAAACCGTCAAATCGTCATGATCCGCGAGAGACAACTTTTGGCACGGGTTTTGGCGCAAGACTGCTCAACCGATGGATAGCCGATAATTTCGAGGGCAAATAATAAGCCTAATGGAATATTGGTTTTACCATCTCGAAGCCGCGACAGTTGAGGGTATTCTGCCTGGCCTTTTGGAAAAGACCCGCGAAAAAGGTTGGCGTGCTTTAGTTAAGCTGCCAACGGATAAGCTCGCATCCATGGATGAGTTTCTCTGGAGTTACCGGGAGGATAGTTTTTTGCCCCATGGGCGTGATGATGAACCGCTCTCTGATCAACAGCCCATAACGTTGAGTGCGTCCACGGAAACAGCTATGGGGCATCAGGCGGTGTTTCTAATAGATGGCGCCGAGATTAAAGATATGGACGGCGTTGAGCGCTGCATGATTATGATAAATGGACGCTCAGACAGTGACGTTGCCCGCGAGCGAAAGCGCTGGAAAACGCTCAAAACCACCGAGGCCACGCTCGCCTATTATCAGCAAAATGAGCGGGGCGGCTGGGATAAAAAGGCTTAGTTATCCGAAAAAAGCCGCGCCTATCATCACTGCAATGGCGATTTGTGCTAATATAATTCCATATTCAATATGACTTGAACTAGGCTGAGTGTCTAACAAATCCTTCATCTAACATCTCCCAAACTGCCTCTAATCTGAGGCTCCACAGGCTAAATATAGCGGTTAAAGCTGAACATGTTCTTAGGATTAGGGGCTGAATCTCCTAATTTTGATTCATTATGAATTTTGGGTAAATTGCCTTTAACCTCTTGAGGAACTAAACCGCGCTGCCGCCAACGGTTAGATTTTCCACATAAAGGCTGGGTTGCCCCACGCCGACGGGGACGCCTTGTCCGGCTTTACCGCAGACGCCGATGCCGGGGTCGAGAGCCATATCATTTCCAACGTGGCGGATTTGGGTCAGCACTGTTGGGCCGTCGCCGATAAGTGTTACGCCCTTGAGCGGTTCTTCGACTTTTCCGTCTCTGACGCGGTAAGCTTCGGTGCATTGGAAGACGAATTTGCCGCTCGTAATATCAACCTGGCCGCCGCCAAAATTGGTTGCGTAAACACCATCTTTTAATTCCGCGAGCATTTGCTTTGGCTCGGCCTCGCCGCCCAGCATAAACGTATTGGTCATGCGCGGCATAGGGGAATGAGCAAAGCTCTCGCGCCGTCCATTACCTGTGGCGGGCACGCCCAGAAGACGCGCATTCATGCGGTCTTGCATAAAGCCCGTCAGGATGCCGTCCTCGATGAGGGTTGTGCGCGATGTCGGCGTGCCTTCATCGTCAATGGTGAGAGAGCCGCGCTTGCCGATTAATGTGCCATCATCGACAATCGTAACACCTTTGGCCGCAACTTGCTCGCCAAGCTTTCCTGCAAATGCGCTGGTGCCTTTGCGGATAAAATCGCCTTCAAGGCCGTGCCCCATAGCTTCGTGCAAAAGAACACCCGGCCAGCCGGGCCCTAGCACAACATCCATTTGGCCCGCGGGCGCTGGCACGGCTTCAAGATTAACTTTCGCGCCGCGCAGGGCTTCTTGGGCTAGTGGTTTCCAAAAAGCAGGATCAATATAGCTATCATAGCTTTGCCGCCCGCCCGCGCCTGCATAGCCATTTTCGCGGCGGCCATCTTTTTCTGCTGTGATAGAAATATTAAGCCGGACAAGCGGGCGAATGTCATCATAGCGCTCACCTCCAGCCCTTAGAATAGAGATGGCGCGTCTTGAGCCGCTTATCGTGACGCTGACTTGGACAACGCTGCTATCAAGCGCGCGGCAATAGGCGTCTATTTCTTGTAGAAGCTCGACTTTGACGCCAAAATTGGGATGCGCGATAGGGTCAATATCGGGATAGAGCTGGCTGTTGGTACGATTGGGCGAAGGCGCAGCCGTGCCATTATATCCATCTTTCGCCATTACCACCGCAGATGCGGCGCGGGTGAGGGCGGCGGGGGTGAGTTCCGTTCCCTGCGCAAAGCCAGAGGTTTCGCCTGCCACACAGCGAAGGCCAAAGCCGCGAGACGTATCAAAGCTTGCATTTCTAAGACGGCCATCATCAAAGGTGAGGCCTTCAGAGGCGCTACGTTCGATAAAAAGCTCGCCGTCGTCAGCCTCATGCATAACCTCATTGACATGGGCCTGCGCAATATCTGCGGTTAAATCGCAATCTTGAAAGACAAAATCAGGACTATCAGGTCTGGAGCTTGAGGACATATTGGGCGCTTTTTAAAATTGAATGCTTTATCTAAGGCTGTTGGCGCGATAGACAAGCCCCAATGCGACAATCCGCCCGCCGAATCACGCCTGATTTTCGCGCATTGTTTCGCTATAGAGCCGTATATATTCCAAGGCATGAGTCTGCCTGATGATTGAAAGAGATTTGATATGGGTGTGAAACGCCTAACTTTAGCCGCTTCAGCCGCGTTTTTCGCGATGACATCGGCGGCCTTTGCCAACAAACCCACAGATGGCGGGTATTGGCTTCAGGATGCGGCGACGCCGGTGATGGTCGAGCTGACAAAGCTGCATAATTTTGTGTTCTGGATTATCACAGCAATCACATTATTTGTTATGGTTTTAATGGGTTACATCATGTTCCGTTTCAGCGAGAAACGTAACCCTGTGCCGTCCAAGACAACGCATAACACTTTGATTGAAGTTATTTGGACGGTTGTTCCAATTATCATTCTTCTTGTCATGGTCGTCCCGTCCATGAAGCTTCTCTATATGCAAGACGCTCTGCCTGAGACTGAAATGACCATTAAGGTGACCGGAAATACGTGGAACTGGGAATATGCTTACCCAGATTTAGAAGACCAGGTTGAGGCCTTCATTTCTAATCCCCTTGAAAAAGACGATGCTGGCGACCTTTATCTTTTAAAAACAGATGCTGCGCTAGTTGTGCCTGTTGATACCAAAATAAAGGTTCTTGTGACCTCCTCGAATAACTTACATTCATTTGCTGTTCCAGCTTTCGGCGTTAAAATGGACGCCGTTCCTGGTCGTATCAACGAGACATGGTTCGAAGTTCTGCCTGGTAAAGAAGGCACGTATTACGGGCAGTGTTCAGAGCTTTGCGGCGTCAACCATTACAAAATGCCGATTGAAGTTGAAGTTGTTAGTAAAGATGAATTTAAACGTTGGGTTGCCAATGGCGGAAGTTTTAGAAAAGTCGCGGCCTTAGGCGGCACGGCCACAGCGGCTCAGGAGTAGGAGAGAGATCATGGTAGCTATCCCTGAAGGAAAAGTTGGCGGTTACGGCGCGCATGATGATGATGACGATAAGCCGGGATTTTTTGCCCGTTGGTTTTACTCAACTAACCATAAAGACATTGGTACGCTTTATCTGATTTTTGGTATTATTTCTGGCCTCATTGGCGGCTATCTATCCTTTATGATGCGGATGGAATTGGCTGAGCCAGGCATTCAGTTCTTTGATACAGGCCATCAATATAACGTATTTGCCTCTATGCACGGCCTTATCATGATTTTCTTTATGGTTATGCCGGCCGTTATTGGCGGTTTTGGTAACTGGTTTGTTCCGATTATGATCGGAGCGCCAGATATGGCATTTCCGCGTATGAATAACCTGTCTTTCTGGTTACTTCCTGTGGCCTTGATTTGTCTTCTAATTAGCTTTGCTGTCCCCGGAAGTGCATCTGGCAATGGATTTGGCGGTGGTTGGGTGATGTATCCCCCGCTTTCGACCTCTGGAGCGCCGGGGCCCGCCTTTGATTTTATCATCATAGGGCTTCTCGCGGCAGGTTTTTCGTCTATTTTCGGCGCGATTAACTTCATTACGACAATTCTGAACATGCGCGCGCCGGGTATGACGATGCACAAAATGCCGCTCTTCGCGTGGTCAGTGCTTGTAACAGCTTTCTTGCTTTTATTGGCGCTTCCTGTTTTGGCGGCCTCACTCTTTATGTTGTTCACGGACCGTATTGATGGCGGCACGGGATTCTTTGACCCGGCCATGGGCGGCGACCCGGAAATGTTCCAGCATCTCTTCTGGTTCTTTGGTCATCCTGAAGTTTACATCATGATTTTGCCAGCCTTTGGTATTGTCTCTCATGTTGTGTCGACATTCTCCAAGAAACCTATCTTTGGCTATCTTGGAATGGCATATGCCATGGTTGCCATCGGCGTTGTAGGCTTCGTTGTTTGGGCTCACCATATGTACACAGTCGGTATGGATGTTGACCTTAAGGCTTACTTCCTCGCGGCGACCCTCGTGATTGCCGTGCCAACTGGCGTGAAAATCTTCTCATGGCTTGCGACGATGTGGGGCGGCTCTATTCGTTTCACAATTCCAATGCAGTGGGCTTTAGCCTTCATCTTCCTTTTTGTTGTTGGCGGTGTGACAGGCGTTATGTTGGCCAATGCGGGCGTCGATGTCGCTTTGCATGATACATATTATGTTGTGGCCCATTTCCATTACGTTCTGTCTATGGGTGCGGTCTTTGGTATCTTCTGCGGGTTCTATTACTGGTTCGGTAAGATGTCGGGCTATCTTTATAATAAGTGGCTTGCGGCCGCTCACTTCTGGCTCTTCTTTATCGGCGTGAATGTAATTTTCTTCCCGCAGCATTTCCTCGGGCTAAATGGTATGCCGCGCCGCTATATCGATTATCCAGAAGAGTTTGAGCTTTGGAACCAAGTCTCATCCTTCGGCGCCTATATCACGCTCGCAGGGGTCTTCTTCTTCTTCGCCATGCTTGTTGAGGCGTTTATTCGTCGTCGCCCAGCGAGTGAGAATTACTGGGGCGAAGGCGCAACCACACTTGAGTGGACACTGCCATCCCCGCCGCCATTTCATATTTTCAATACGCTTCCCCGTATTGAGGACACTGATGACGGACACTAATGGCGAGTTCCTCACATATTACTGATATTGAGGCCACGTCTTCGGATGTGGCCTTCGCTAATTTAGGTGTTGGGCCGTCTGGCTTGAGCCTGGCTCAGCCTTCGGATTTCTTTGCGCTAATGAAGCCCCGTGTCATGAGCCTTGTGGTCTTTACCGCGTGGGCGGGACTTGTTTGCGCGCCGGGTGTCTTGCCACTCTGGAAGGCGATTGCCTCAATAATTTGTATCGCGGCGGGGGCAGGGGCCTCTGGCGCGCTAAATATGTGGTATGACGCGGATATTGACGCGAAGATGTCCCGCACAAAAAAGCGCCCCATTCCGCAAGGTAAAATGAGTCCAAGTGCGGCGCTTGGGTTTGGGACGTTGATTAGCGTGGCCTCTATTTGGACGCTTTACATTGCTTCGAATATGGTTGCCGCTGCTTTGCTAGCTTTCACAATCTTTTTCTATCTGGTTATTTATACGATGTGGCTTAAGCGTAGTACGCCGCAAAATATCGTCATTGGCGGCGCTGCGGGTGCGTTCCCGCCCATGATTGGCTGGGCCGCTGTGAGCGGAGATATAACGCTTAACTCGATTTTGCTCTTTATGATTATCTTTATCTGGACGCCGCCGCATTTCTGGGCGCTCGCGCTTTATAAGACGGGCGATTATGAGAAGGTCGGTATTCCGATGATGCCAAATGTCAAAGGCCCTAAATCAACGCGTAATCAGATTATGGCCTATTCTGTTCTTTTGGCAGCGATTGCGATTGCGCCAATTTTCACAGGCCTAGGCGGCCCTATATTTGCGGTCTTTTCTATAGCCCTTAATCTCGCATTTCTGGCGCTTGCCTTTAAAGTCTGGAAATCGCGCGCAGGCGAAACCGCGGAAAGCTCCGATGAAGCTTCGCTTTATGCTGTAAAATCGGGTGACCGCGCCGCGCGCAATCTCTTTGCCTTCTCAATTATCTACCTCTTTGCCATCTTTGGCGTTATGGCTTTAGAGACGGTTCTTAAGGGTTTGATATAATGGCCGAGTATCGCGATAAACCAAAAGATTTTCACCAGCCAACACCGGAAGAGCTGAAAGCCCGTAATAAGCGCAATGTCGCGATTGCGCTATCTTTGGCGCTCTTTATGATTTTTGTGTTTGTGACCATGGTCTCTAAAGGGGTAATTCCCAGTGGCGTCTAACCGCAAAACTCTATTTACTCTTATTGGCATTGGCTTGGCGATGCTTGCGCTCGGTTTCGCGTCCAAACCCCTTTATGACACATTTTGTAAAGTCACGGGTTATGGTGGTACAACGCGGACAGCTGACGAAAACCTCTCTGAAATTTTGGACCGTAAAGTCACGGTCAGCTTTGACTCTAACGTTAAAGACCTGCCTTGGGACTTTGAACCTGAGCAGCGTAAAATGACAGTGCAGCTTGGTCAAAGCGGCTTGGCTTATTACAAGGTTAAAAACCGTTCTAACCGTCCTATTGTTGGTACGGCGACTTTTAACGTCACGCCCATAAAAGCCGCGCCCTATTTTATTAAAACGGAATGTTTTTGTTTTACCGAACAGCTCATTCAGCCGGGTGAAGAGATGTCGATGCCCGTTCTTTTCTTCGTTGATCCGCAACTCGATGATGAAAAGCGCTTAGCTGATGTTAAGGATATCACCTTATCTTATACTTTTTTCGAAGTTGAAAACCCGACGATTGAGGTCACGCACTCAACGTCAACACCCCAAGAAAAGGCAGATGCGACCTTGCGCCGCGATGCCGTAAATTAATTGCAGGAAGCTAAGAGCTTGTTTATAGCGGGCACACTGACGCTTTAGTCTAATATGAGGATACCATGGCAGGACACGCTGTAGAACATGACTATCATTTGATACCGCCAAGCCCTTGGCCGTTTCTATCTGGCGTCGCCTGTATGATATGGGGCCTTGGCATGGTTGTTTTCTTTGCTGGCCTTGTTGACCGTACGGGCGAGAGCCCCATGATGGAGTTTTTCTTCGCCAATGGGCTCGATAGCCTCAAGTCAACTATGACAGGTGACGGTTCTGTCAATGGGGGGTGGATACTTCTTTTGCTCGGCTCTTTAATGGCGGCCTATGTCATGTATGGCTGGTGGCGCGATGTTGCCCGCGAATCCGAAGCGGGTGATCACACACCTGTTGTTGATATTGGCCTGCGCTACGGCATGATCATGTTTATCATGCAAGAAGCTATGTTCTTTGTCGGTTGGTTCTGGATGTTCTTTGAACTTGGCCTTTTCCATAAGGTCCGCGCGACATGGAATCCTGATATTTTAGAAAATGCAGCGGGCTATGCCGATTCAATGGCGCCTGGCGTAACATCGGTAAATGCGTGGCACCTACCGCTGATGAACACACTTATTCTTTTGCTCTCAGGAACAACCGTGACCTGGGCCCATCATGCTTTGATGCATGGGGACCGTAAAGGCGCGAAATGGGGCTTATTCCTCACAATCGCACTGGGTGTTTTGTTCACTTTCCTTCAGCTCATCGAATATGCCGAGCTCTATCACTTACGTGAAACTGGGCATGAAGCCTGGATTGGTAATGATGCTTATGGCTCAGCCTTCTTTATGGCCACAGGCTTTCACGGGCTGCATGTTCTTATCGGAACGATCTTCCTCTTTGTCTGTTGGGCACGCCTTATGAAGGGCGGCTTTAAGCCAGAGAAGCATTTCGGTTTTGAAGCTGCGGCGTGGTACTGGCATTTTGTCGATGTGGTGTGGTTATTCCTTTTCGCCTTTGTTTACATCGTCTTCGCAATAGGCGGCGGTGTCCATTAAGGCGGCTCGTCTCCTCGAAGCGGGCCATCTCATTAGAGCGGGCCATAGCACATAATGAAATTGCGGTTTCAGCCCATGCTTGGCCTGACGGTTGTCACCGCGATTTGCGTGGCAATACTCATAGCTCTTGGCACATGGCAATATAAACGTTTGCAATGGAAAACGGCTTTATTGGCGGAGGTTGAAGCCGCTGTAACTGCCCCGCCTTTAACCTCTCTCCTTGATTTAGAAAAAGCAGTTGCAGCTAACGAGCCGATTGATTTTCGGCGCATTGGCCTAAGCGCAGATGTTGAGAGCATCGCGCCGCCTTTTCTTGTCTATCAACCCCGAAAAGATGGTATTTATTGGCGCGCCTTCTCGCCCCTCAGCGAAAGCGGTCAAAGGCTTTACGGCGCTTTTGGTGTGGTAAAGGATGATAAGAAAGATAGCTATGAGCTATCATTCCTGCCTCAAGGCCAAGCCCAGATTGCAGGTTACATCCGCAAGGATTATCCTATGGGGCGTATCGAAGCTTGGGTGAAGTCTAAAGCCAGCCCAAAGGCAAATCGCTATTTCAAATTTAATCAAACCGGTGATTGGGATAAAGACGGCGCGATTAATACGCAGATATATCTCGATATTGACGCGGATATAACTGACGCCTCTTTATTGCCGATTAAGAGCCCGGAAATTCGCAATAATCATTTTGATTATATGCTGACATGGTACAGCTTTGCTCTTATTCTTATTATTATCTATGTGATGCTGCATTATCGGAGTGGGCGCCTGACGTGGTCGTAAAACCAAATGTAAATACTGTACTTTCGGGCGTCGGGCAGGGCGGCTCTGTTTTATTACGCCATCCACGCTGGGCTGATTTTGACGATTGGGCCGCGCTACGAGAGAAAAATAAAAATTTTCTTATGCCGTGGGAACCGGAATGGAACGCCAAGCATTTATCGCGGCTCTCTTATCGCAGCCGTCTCTCGCGCTTTAAAAAAATGGTGAGTAGCGGAGATGCCTATCCGTTTCATATTTTTAGAGCCTCTGATGAGCGTATTATTGGGGCCTGCAACATAACCCATATTGAGCGCGGCGCCGCGCAATCGGCTAAGCTTGGATATTGGGTTGGCGAGCATTACGGACGCCAAGGTTTCGCGCGCGCCTCAGTAACAGCGGCATGTAAATTTTGTTTTGAAACATTAGGTCTTCACCGGGTCGAGGCTGCCGTGCAGCCGGATAACCTCGCCTCAATAAAAGTCTTGGAGAATGTCGGTTTTACCCGAGAAGGCGTGGCTCGCGATTACCTTAAAATAAATGGGAAATGGCAAGATCATGACATCTATGCCAAGCTTTCAGGTGATTAGGCGGAGCCGCCTGTTTGTGAGAGCATCTCAGGCTTAATACCTAGGCTGCCAAGAGCTTTCGTCCACTTACCTTCAAGGTCGACATCAAAAATTAAAGCTTCATCGCCTTCGGCGACAATCCAGCAATTATCCTGAATTTCTTTTTCAAGCTGACCTGCGCCCCAACCGGAATAGCCCACAGCAAGCATGGCTTTTTCAGGACAATCTTCCATCACCAAAGCTTCTAAGATATCCTTGGTTGAAGTGAGGTGCAGCGTGTCCGAGAGTTTAAGGCTGGTATCCGTTTTAAAATAATCAGCCGAATGCAAAACAAAGCCGCGATCAATATCAACGGGGCCGCCAAGTAGAACTGGCGCATCTGCAACCTTCACATCACCCTCAATGCCAATGTTGACGAGCATGTCCGAGAGCATCCGTCCACCACGGCCTTTATTAATCATAATACCCATCGCGCCATCAGCATCATGAGAACAAATATATATGACGCCGCGTTTAAAACGAGGGTCACCCATATTGGGCGTCGCAATTAAAAGCCTGCCTGTGAAGCTCGTCGGTGTCTGCTTTTGCGTCATAACCTTACCTTAGCGCGCGAAATCCATCTTCAATAGTCTTGTAAAGATGTCGCACCCGTACCATATATAAGTAAATGAATTACCACTAGGGAGAGAAACATATGGCTATTCAAAAAGGGGATAATGTCCCTGCCGCAACATTTATGACAATGGGCGCAGACGGGCCAGAACCCATGACCAGTGAGCAGCTTTTTTCAGGAAAACGCGTTGCTTTATTTGCAGTGCCCGGGGCGTTTACCCCGACATGTTCAGCAAAGCATTTACCTGGATTTAAAGAACAAGCTGATGCGTTAAAAGCCAAGGGCATTGACTCAATTGCTTGTACATCGGTTAATGATGTCTTTGTGATGAATGCTTGGGGTAAAGACCAAGGCGTGGACGGCGAAATGGTTATGCTCGCTGATGGCAATGGTGATTTTGCCAAGGCTGTTGGACTTGAGCTTGACGCCAAAGGCTTTGGTATGGGCGGCCGCTCACAACGTTATGCGATGGTCGTCGATAATGGCGTGGTTGAGAATATATTCGTTGAACAGGGCGGAGAATTTAAAGTGTCTTCAGCTGATTATCTTTTGGAGAATCTGTAAGCGCTAACATTAAACATAAAATAATTTAAAAGGGGAGTCTCATGGAC
Source organism: uncultured Hellea sp. (assembly GCA_938007935.1). GTDB lineage: Bacteria > Pseudomonadota > Alphaproteobacteria > Caulobacterales > Maricaulaceae > Hellea. The sequence continues at coordinate 215,036 of CALLMD010000001.1, read as the reverse complement.
ATCGGAAGTTATGTACCAATCGTATTGGTTGTCTTGATAGTGGTCGTTATTTTAAAAGCGGTCAAAGCCGTGCCGCAAGGTATGGAATATACCGTCGAGCAATTTGGACGCTATACAAAAACCTTGAAACCGGGCCTCTCCTTCATCGTCCCTTTTATCGAGAACATCGGCTATAAAATGAATATGCGGGAGAGGGTGATTGATATTCCCTCTCAGGACGTGATTACCAAAGATAATGCTATGGTCACAGCCGATGCCGTTGTCTTTATCCAAGTGGTTGATGCCCGCATGGCGGCTTATGAAGTGAATAATCTGGATAATGCGATTAAGAACCTTTGTCTGACAAATGTGCGGACGGTTGTCGGTTCAATGGATCTTGATGAAACGCTCTCAAAGCGCGATGCGATTAACGCCAAGCTCTTGGCTGTGATTGACCAAGCGACAGATCCGTGGGGCACCAAAGTCACGCGGATTGAGATTAAAGATCTGTCACCGCCAGCTGATATTACGCAGGCGATGAATAAGCAGATGAAAGCTGAACGTGAAAAGCGGGCTGACATTTTGATGGCCGAAGGTCAAAAGCAAAGCCAAATCCTTAAAGCCGAGGGCGAAAAAGAAGCGGCTGTCCGCGAAGCTGAAGGCCGTAAAGAATCGGCTTTCCTTGACGCTGAAGCGCGTGAACGTGAAGCCGAAGCGGAAGCCCGCGCAACCGCTATGGTCAGCGCGGCCATTGCCAAGGGTGATGTGAACGCGGTCAATTACTTTGTGGCGCAAGATTATGTCAAAGCCTTTGGAGAGCTTGCGAAATCGCCTAATCAAAAAACGGTTATTGTGCCTGCAGAACTGTCGGGACTGGCGGCGACCGTTGGCGGTATTTCAGGGCTGCTTGAAGCCGGTAAGAAGAAAACCAAATAGGGGCTTTATTATGAACGGTGATGCAAATGTTCTCGTCCAGATGCTGGAGAGCATGTCGGGCACAAAGTGGATTATTGTCGGTGTCTTGCTGCTAATCCTCGAAGTCGTTACCGGCACGACCTATATTTTGTGGCCTGCCGTGGCGGCGTTGATCGTTGGCGTTATAGCCTTTGTTCTTCCGCTTGGCTGGGAAATGCAGTTCCTCTTATTCTTCATCCTATCGTCGATATTGCTTGTTGTTGGACATAAATTTGTTCGCCCGAAAATGAAGGGCGGAGAGCCATCAGACCTTAACGATCGGGCTCGGTCTATGGTTGGCATGCGCGTAAAAGCCATTGCGGATTTTGAAACGGGTATGGGCCGCGTGCAAGTTGGCGATACGCAGTGGCGTGCTTCTATTGCTGACGGTACAGCCTCCGCAGGTCAGGAATTACGGGTCGTATCCGTTAAAGGGACTACATTGCAGGTCGTCCCGGTCTAGTGCCACAATATCAAAGTCTTATTGCGGGGCTATTGAGCATAGGCTTTATAGCCGCTTGCTCTAATCAAACATTAGGGCCACAAAAAGATAAAGCAGAAAAATCAGCGGCCTGCGCCGTTGAATTTATTATATTGGGTACCTCGCAAGATGCCGGAACGCCACAAATTGGTAATTCAAATGATGCCGCTTGGTTGGATTTAGGGGCCCGCCGATTGGCGGCATCGGCTGCTTTGATTGATCACCGAAATGGCGCGCGTTATCTATTCGAAGCGACACCTGATATCCGTGAACAGCTTAAATTGCTGGATGATATAGCCCCGATTAAAGAGGGCAGTGGTCTTAGCAGTAATCTGGGCATTTCAAATATATTTATCACCCATGCGCATATCGGGCATTATGCGGGCCTCATGTTTTTAGGCCGCGAATCTGCGGGGGCGCGTGATGTGGATGTCACCGTTATGCCGCGTATGGCTGAATATTTAAAAACCAATGGACCGTGGGCGCAATTGGTTTCTCTTGAGAATATAAAGCTTGATGCGAACTTGGTTGATAAGCAGCCCTTTCAGCTGGCTGATGATCTTCTTGTGACGCCCTATCTGGTGCCCCATCGTGACGAATATTCGGAAACTGTTGGGTTTGTGATTGCAGGCCCAAATAAGAAAGTCTTGTTTTTGCCTGATATTGATGATTGGGAGAGGTGGAACAGTGAATATGATACAGATATTGTGAGCATTGTTAGCTCTGTTGATGCGGCATTCATCGACGCAACATTCTATGATAATAATGAACTACCGGGCAGGGATATGAGTAAAATTCCGCACCCGCGCGTGACGGAGTCAATGACGCGTCTAAAACACCAACCAAGCAAAGTTCACTTTATTCATATAAATCACACAAACCCGCTCAGGGATCCGAAGTCTTCAGAGTCAAAGGCGCTCAAAGACAGCGGATTTAACGTCGCTCAGCGCGGTCAAAAATTCTGTTTGTAAGGTAGGGATCATACGGCGATTTTTATGTTCCAGCGCTTCGCCACTAAGGTGATTAGAGCTTTTTCACTAATATGAAGCTCTCCATCGGCTTTTGATATTTTAATCATTCTATTTAGTATTGAATGACGGGCGGGATGTTCAGATAGATTATCAATAATCGCATTAAACCATTTTTCAAAGTTTGGGGCCTGATTCATGCGGGCCTTAAGGTCGTCGCGATTGCTCTCAAACCACATCAGTAGTTTTGCTGGAGAGAGGTCAAGATCAGGCGTTTCTATTATATCCAAGTTTCTAGCAGAGTTGATAAAGCTATCCACTTCTTTCGCAAATACCCGCTTATCTACGACTACAGTGATCGCGAGTATTGTAAGAATATCATTGATAGGTTTAGGAAACATAGGCGGTAATCAACTTGAAAAATTAAACTTCGTCTTCGATATTAATATGCACGTTGTTTTGACGAACTTTCACTCCCACGACTAAGTCACCAGAAACAACGTGCAGGTTATAAGTGGCATTTTTTCCCTGAACAAAAGCTGTGAATTTGATGATATAAGTCTTAAATGCGATTCATCATGAATATTGGGTAAAGGCTTAATGGCCGTTAAGACATGGTTATCGCTGGCTTAATCCTTATGGTTTATGGAACCCTATATGTTACGATAGTTATGTGACATTGCACTTCCTTACTCTTTAACTTCACCCCCTTTATTGGGGGTGTTTTTTTGCTGTATTGACATAGGCGTTTTAATCTCTTTCTATTCGGTATGGCTGATACATCTTCTGATTTTGAAAAACTTCTTCGCGATACTAAACCAGAAGACCTTGCAAATGACCCCATTGCGAGACGCGCTTTTAGTGTCGCTTTGCTCGCCAGTGATTTTTTCTTACCTGTTGAAGAAAGCGCTTCGGAACAAGCGAAGGCGGGCGGGGTTTCGCTACTCTCTATTCAGATAAATGGGCAGCCCCATGCCGTGCTGTTTTCATCCGAGGCCCGCTTGCGGGAATTTTCTAGTGCGGGTACGCGGTTCGCGCGGGCTGCGGGTGCGAGTTTCTTTCCATCTTTAATGGGGCATTACGCCATTTTAAATCCTGGGCCAGCCGGACTTGTGCTTGCGCCGGAGGATATTGCAGAAATTTTAGGACAAAAGGCTACTCAGCCGCATCAGCCATGCGGCGCCCCGGGGCATGTACATGGTCCGGATTGTCAGCATTAGTACCGCCGCAAGCCATGCTAGATGTATTATTTTCAAAGGTGGATTGTCCGCCATTTAAAAAGAACGCCGCATCTTGGGCAAAAGCTTCAACGAGAAAATCATAGACGGCGCGTATGCGCGCAGAGCGCCTTAAGTCTTCATGGGCAACGAGGAAGATATCTTCTTGTTGGGCGACATTGGGCAGGACGCGCACAATATTCATAGTTCCATGACAGCCCCCGCAAAGAGGCTGCGCGCCAATGCCGTAACCCGCATTCACGGCTTCATCAAAGGCCCATATAGAGTTGGAGCGAAATGTTACCCGTCCGGGTAAATGTTTCGCCTGGCCGTTTTCCATCAGCCAGAGCTGTTTATCATTCATAATTGTCGCCATGACCCCGTCATGGTTGGCAAGGTCGTCCAGCGACTGCGGGGCGCCTTTGCGGGCAATATATTCTGGTGATGCGAAGAGCCCGAAAGTGGCTGTGGCTACCTTTCGGCCAATAAGGCTGTTTTGATCACCTGGGCTCATCCAGCGAATAGCGATATCAGCTTCGCGTTGCGCCAGGTTATAATTTCGAAAGCCGATGCCCAAATCCACGAGAATATCAGGATGGCTTTCGCGAAAGACTTGCAAAACCCGTGGCAGCCACGCCGTGCCTATTCCTTCCGTCGCGGACAGACGCACAACACCCGCAAGTGATGTTTCAAGCGTAGCAGAAGAGCGGTCAATTGCGCTCGCCTCATGTTGCATACGTCTGATATGGTCGAGCATAGAGTGGCCAAAACTTGTCGGGACAAGAATACCGTCTTCTTTTTTAAGGAGGGGCGTGCCGAAATGATCTTCAAGCGCGCGAATACGCCGCCCGACTGTCGGTTGGCTCATATTTAGCTTGCGCCCGGCAGCCGTTAAGCTCCCTGTTTCAGCTACAGCTAACAAAATTGGATAATCTGACCATGTACTCATACATTTGTGTATAGCATTTATACGATTTATGTCAATTCCATTCTTTTTTAAATGATTTATATGGAAATAGTCAAACGAAAGGAAACGATATGACATATAGAGACTTTAAAAGAGCCGGTCTTGTGACCCTGGCTGCCCTGACCTTTTCTGCCACCCTTCCAGCTGCCAGTGCCATGGCCGCCGAAGCGCCAACAGGAACCTTTCAAGTCAGTTCAACCACTGATGGACTTGTGAAATTAGGCGTAAAAGCGTTTAAGCGCGGCGATTATGAGCGCGCTGTTAAAATGAATGAACAGGCGCTGCGCTCCTCATTATCTCGCCGGAAAACGGCTATTGCGCAGTCAAATTTATGTGCGAGTTATGCAAAGCTCGATATGATGGATAAGGCCCAAGAGGCCTGCGCGGCTGCATTAGAGCTTCGCCCTGATTACGCGCCAGCCCTTGCCAATAAAAACGCGCTCACGATAAGGCTCGCTCAGAATATTTCCCAGCCTTAACGACATCCTCCCCTGATGACACCATAGTTATGTCATCATTGGCCGGCTCCCTCCAACGGGCCGGCCTTTTTAGTTTTAGCCGCTAAGTGATGTGAATCGGCATGCCCCTATAGACATGTGGTAAAAGCCTTGCCCATATTTCGGGATCAAGCGCGACGCAACCAAGCGTTTTACGATCATCTGGTTGGGTTACATGCATAAAAACTGCGCTACCTAATCCGCGCACGGGCGGGGCATCATTATGAGACATGACGATTATTAAATCATAAGCGCCATCTTCACGCCATAGACGTTCATGGCTTGCGGGGTAGGGTAGGCGAATAAATCGGTTATAGGCGGGGTCATCCGGCGCGTCACACCATCCATCATCGTCTCGCAGCGGTCTAAAGTTTAAACGGCTATTGGGGGCTGGCAAACGATCAGCACGGTAAAGCCCAAAGCGCAAAACATATTGCCCCATAGGGGTCATCTCGTCGCCTTCACGGCCTTTGTCGACGGGTATAGCGCCCTTGCGCCCAATACGGCAAGGATAGCTCTTGCCATCAAACTTTAGTGTTTCTTGCGACGTATTAATGAATAGGCTCACTTATCACTCTCATTTTTGTGATGCATTGAGAGCATACTGACATTAGGCTTATAGGGATAACAAGTCTAAAGACTGCGCTAAGTTGATAGAGAGAAAAATTATGGCCGTAAAGAAACGCCTTCTGATTGTCGATGATGACGAGACGCTCCGCGAAGAGCTGGTTGATCAATTTGCCTTATATAAAGAGTTCGACGTCACAGATGTCAGCACTGCGGGCGAAGGTATTAAAGCGACCGAGGACGGGACATTCGATCTTATCTTATTGGATGTTGATCTGCCGGATATGCTCGGCACGGAAGCATGCCAGCTCATGCGCGCCGCGGGCGTGGCGGCGCCTGTGGTTATGCTCACGGGAAATGATGGCGATATGAATGAGATATTAGGCCTGAACTCCGGGGCTAATGATTATGTTACCAAACCTTTTCGCTTTGCCGTTTTGCTCGCGCGGCTTCGCGCTCATTTGCGTAGCTTTGAACAAAGCGAGGATGCGGTCTTCCAAGTTGGCCCTTATGAATTCGCGCCTGCCTTTAAGAAGCTGACCCCGCCTACCATAGAAGGTGAACGTCCGCCGCGTGACATTCGCCTAACTGAAAAAGAGACTAATATTTTAAAATATCTTTACCGCGCGGGCGGTAAACCCGTTGGCCGTGATGAGCTGCTGCATGAGGTTTGGGGTTATAATTCGGGCGTGACGACACATACGCTTGAAACCCATGTTTACCGCCTTCGTCAGAAAATCGAACCTGAAAAAGGCACGGCCACCTTATTGGTCACAGAACCTGGCGGCTATCGCCTCGAACTCGGTTAGATATTTCATTCATGCCATAAGTTGATTAAAGCGGGGTCATGACGATCTCGCTTTTTTTATATGCGGCTATTATATTGGCTCTGCTTGCCGCTGAGTACCGAGAGGATATTCGCGCGCAAAGACTGTTTAAACCGCTCGCTGCTCTTGGCTTTATTCTCTTGGCGCTTTCCTGCGGCGCGCTCGAGACGCTTTATGGGCAGCTCATCTTAGCTGGGCTTGTTTTTTGCGCCTTTGGCGATGTCTTTCTTTTGTCGCGCAAGTCTCAATCCCTCTTCATTTTAGGCATGGCAAGTTTTGCGATCGGCCACGTCATTTATTGTTTTGCTCTAAGGCAGATAGATGGCTTTTCGGTGAGTCATGTGATTATTTGGCCCGTCATTATCGTAGTCTGCGCTTTCTTTCTTTATATGCGGCCTAAGCTCAATATCACGATGCAGCTTATGGTCGGGATTTACGCGCTCATCATCGGGATGATGGTGATTTATGCTCTCGGAAGCGGGCGTCTTATACCCGCTTTTGCAGGGGTAATGTTCGCCGCCTCTGATATATTCGTCGCGCGTGATAGGTTCGTTAAAGCAGAGCCGATTAATGCGCTTGCGATAACGCCGCTTTATTTTGGCGCCCAAGCGCTCTTTGCGCTCAGCACCCAAATTTAACTGCTATTTGTCAGCTATAACTGCTGAAGCTGCTAAACAATTCATGTGATTTCATGTAGGAAGGGACCGAGATTAACCTCACCCAAAATGAAAGATATGATTATGGATATTATGAAACTTGCAACAGGTTTGCTGGCATCAAAATTAGGCGCAGATAATGACGCTATTGGTAGTGTTATGCAGAGCCTATTGGGCGAAGGTGACAAAGCCGATGTGGGCAGCTTATTAAGTGGTCTTAAGGAAAAGGGCTTGGGTGATGTTGCTGAGTCGTGGTTAGGAGACGGCGAAAATGCCGAAATTTCTGCTGACCAGCTTAAAGACGTTTTAGGCGGCGAAAAAGTCGCCGAAGCCGCAGCTAAGCTTGGCACGGATGAAGGCTCATTACTCGAAAGCCTAAAAGACGCCATCCCGCAAATGGTCGATAAATCCAGTAGCGGCGGATCGCTTTTAGATTCAATAGGCGGCCTCGGCGCACTTGGCGGTATCGCCAAGAAATTCCTCTAAACGAATTTAAATTACTTGCGAAAGGCGCCGCTTTCGAGCGGCGCTTTTTTATTTGTTGGAGATATTAGATAAGAGGCTAGCCAGAGCGTTGCGCTCCCAATCTTATTTCGCTTTTATTTCCTAATCCAAAACGCCTTTTACAATGGGGCCTAGGGGAGAGTTGCCGAGCACGGCGAGTTGCATTTTCGCGGAGACTTTGTTGATAGCTTCTTGAGGCCGCGCGACGGGATGAAGGGCAATACGGAGCGGGCGCGCGGCCTTATCCATGGCAATCGCGCCAGCAATGGCGCGGGGAATATCCATAGGGTCGGCCTCACCGCCGCCAGCTTCACGTTTACCCATGCCTGCTGTGAATGCTGGATAGGCCGTGATGATGTCCTCTGTCAGGCGCGCTTTGAGCGCTGCCGAGGGCGCGTTTTGATTATGCCATATTTTGGTGGGGTAGCCGCCGGGCTGAATGATGGTCACGTCAATACCGTGAGGCGCGACCTCATAAGCCATTTGCTCGCTCATCGCTTCAAGGGCAAATTTGGTTGGAGAATATTGACCAAAACCGGGAATGATAACGCGGCCTAGCTGTGACGTGACATTGAAGATATATCCGCTACCTGCGGCGCGCATGGCGGGCAAGACGGCTTTGCTCATACGCTGCGGACCGAATAGATTTGTATCAAATATGAGGTTCGTTGCGGCCATATCTTGGGCTTCTATGGGTCCTGCGATTGACATACCGGCATTATTAATCAGCACATCAAGTTTGCCGCCCGCCGCTTTTATGGCGGCGTCTGTACCTGCTTTGACTTGGTCGTCCTTGGTCACGTCAATTTCAAGCACAGTGATATCAAGGTTTTCCGCCGCGGCGAGGGCTTTAAGTTCAGCCGCTTCGGGCCTTGGAAGGTTACGCATAGTGGCGAAGACTTTTGCGCCGAGGCGGGCATAATGCTCTGCGCCTAAGCGGCCAAAGCCAGAAGAACAGCCCGTGATTAAAATTGATATACCTGTCAGATCAATCTTGTCTTGAGTAGGGGTTTCAACTGAAGTCTTTTGAGGGGTGTTTTCTTGAGGCACTTTCTCTTTAGCCATGGCCTCTTTTACAATGGAGGCGTCAGGGGATTTAGAACAGGCCGCGAGGGCGGCTGCGCTTACAGACGCGCCAATAATGAGATTGCGGCGATTAAGTTTTATGGGGTCTGACATGAAGGTTCCTCTTTTTGAATAGACTAGCAGACTTTAAATGACATGTCCGTAGTTTTTGCTGGACGATGTTTGGGGAGGTGCTTACATCCTGACCATGTCACAAATACCCGATAAAACCCCCATCATCATCGGAGTCGGACAATCTGTGGAACAAGTCCCAAGCGACCTGCTCACTGCGGCTTCCCACGCGGATATGGCGGGGCGGGCAGCGCTAGCGGCGCTTAAAGATGCGGGTATATCAGAGACGCATGTCGATCATATCGCCTGCACCCGCATATTTTCTGATTCCAGCCCTGCTTATGCTTGCCCCTTTGGGCGCGCGGATAAATTTCCTTTGGCGGTTGCGGCTCGGATAGGGGCAAAGCCGGTAACGTCTCTTTATGACTCTATTGGTGGTCAGACGCCGCAAACTTTGGTGGCGGAATGCGCCGAGGGGTTAATCTCGGGTACTTATGAGACCGCGTTGATTGCGGGCGGGGAAGCCTTGGCCAATATGCGCGCGGGGCAACGGGCGGGCGTAAAGCTTGACTGGTCTGAAACGCATGAGGGCGCATGTGAGGATCGTGGTCAGTTTCATGGCCCCATGATTATCAATGCGACGGAAATTAATCACGGCATGCATGAGCCTATTATGTATTACGGCATGATGGAAACAGCGCGCCGCATTGCGGCCGGAGACAGCGTTCAAGCCTATCAAGATAAGATGGCAGCTTTACTCGCGCCCCTGTCAAACGTGGCCGCGCGAAACCCATATGCTATGTTTCCCAAGGGGTATAGCGCCGCTGAACTGGCCGAGATAACTACAGATAACCGCCCGCTTGTCTCGCCATATACGAAATATATCGTGGCCAAAGACGGCGTTAATCAAGGCGCATCCGTTATAATGACGACAGTTGGTAAAGCCAAAGCGCTGGGCATAGAGCCCACAAAATGGGTATTTCTGTACGGTCATGCACAGGGCTCAGAACGGCTTATGCTTGAGCGGGAGAACATCGCAAAATCAAATGCCATGGAGGCGGCCTTTAGCGCCGCGCTTTCGCAAGCCAGTATGACAGCCAGTGAGATTAAACATCTTGACCTCTATAGCTGTTTTCCGATTGTCGTGAGCTTAGCGAAAGACGCTTTGAGTATAGAGGATGATGACCCAAGGCCTCTAACTCAAACGGGAGGGCTGCCCTTTTTTGGCGGGCCGGGGAATAATTATACGCTGCACGGGATTGCCTCTTTGATAGAGACGTTGCGCGCAAATCCAGATGATATGGGTCTTGCTTATGGTAATGGCGGCTGGATGAGCAAACATGCGGTTGGTATTTATTCCGCCCGCCCGCCGGTTAAGCCGTGGTCGCCCGCGCAAAATGACTGGCAGGATACATCCGATTTGGCCGCCTATACAGATATCGCGGATGGGCCCGCTAAGATTGAAAGCTATATCGTTAGATATAAGCGCGGCGCAGCGATTGGCGCCATCATTATTGGGCGCTTGGATAGGGGCGGCGAACGGTTTTATGCCAAGCTTGAGAACGCAGATGAAGACACGCTAGCACGCCTTGCTCAGGGAGAGCTAACGGATAAGCCTATCCTCGTTACGGGCGGCAAAAGCGGGAATAGTTTTAGCTTTGCCTGGCTAGGCTGAGAGATCCAATATTTGAGTCATCGGCACGTGATCTGAGGGTTTTTCTGCCCAGACGCGGCAGGGCACATGGATTTCATGGGCGGCTTTTCCGCCCGCTTCTACAGCGGGCTTTAGGGCAGGGCTGACCCAGATATGATCGAGGCGGCGTCCACGGTTACTTTTCATTGGGTCACGGCCGCGATATGACCACCAGCTATAAAGCTTCTCATCATCATCTGCGAAAAGGCGAGAACAATCCGTAAAGTCATGCGTCTCTTGCAAGGTTTTCAAGACCTCGACTTCAAGCGGGGTATGGGAGACGACTTTGAGGAGTTGCTTGTGACTCCAAACGTCATTTTCATGCGGGGCGATATTGAAATCCCCGACAAGGATTTGTTGGTCATCGCCAAAGGCAAAACGCTCAGAGAAATAGCAGCGCATATTCTCGATGAAATCGAGCTTATGTTTAAATTTATCATTGATTTCAGGGTCGGCAACATCGCCGCCCGCTGGAATATAAAAATTATGAAATTCGAAATCTTGATCGCCAGCTATGACTTTTGTGCTGACATGACGGGCGTGATCAAGCGGGCAGAAACTTGTGCCAAGGCGCTCCATGGGCAGCTTTGAGACTGTCGCGCAGCCATGATAACCCTTCATGCCCGCGACTTCGATAAAGTTATAGCCCGCCTCTATAAAGGGCTCGCTTGGGAATAATTCCGTCTCGCATTTAATTTCTTGCAGACCAAGCACATCAGGTTGCTGCTCATTTAGAAATTGAATGACTTGGTCAATCCTCAGCCTGACTGAATTGATGTTCCATGTTGCGACTTTTATTTTCATGAGAGGGGACTAGCCCACCTCATTCACAAGGCCAAGAATTATCTAGGAAGAATTATCTGCGGCGGCGCTCACGGCGGCTTTCATCCCGCAGGACAAAGAGCCTTGGATTGATACGCTCATTATACTTCAGATCAGATAAAAGAACTTTTGTTTCTCCGCCAAAACTATCGGCGATAATCCATTCTTTCAGGGCTAAAGTATTGGCGTCATAAACCATGGTGATAGCCCCGTCCATTTCGCCGGACCCGTCACGGGCTGTGACGCGCCATTCATTATAGGTTTTGATGAGCGAGGTGACTTCGGTGTCATTTTCAAGATTGATATTTTCCTTGAGGAAATAATTAAGCGGCGTCGCTGAAAGCGGCACACGGTCAATGGTCTCTAGGGCCTTATCTTGCTGCGTCAGGGTCACGCCGTCAGAGACGATAAGAAGCGGATTAGGCGCGTCATATTCAAAGCGGAGCTTGCCGGGGCGTTTAATATAGACCTGACCCTGCGCAAATGAACCATCAGAGGCATATTGCGCAAAGCGTCCAGAAAAGCTGACTGTGCTATTCATGGCCGCGTCAACGCGCGCTAAATCTGCGGGCACGTTACGTGGATCCGTAAAAGCGGCCATAGGCGCGGCGGCTTGCGCCATTTGGACTTGCGCTTGTTGTAGCTGTGCGTGGGCTGCGGGCACAATCACAGCAATAGCGGCGGTCAGCATCAATACTTTTTTCATGACGAATCCTTTGATTAGTCTCTAAGTCTTGCCTGTCTTAGCTGAAACCAGTTTAACAGGGGCTGAATATTGAGTTCAGAAAAGTTACAAAACCCCCATCTTTAAGGGTTGTCATGTTTATGGTTAATGCGGGGTTAACGCGCTCAGTTTTAAACGATTTCGCGTTCGGGCCTTGCGCCATAATGGCTAATAACTTCTGCAGCGCAAAGGCTGCCCAAATAGCCAGCATCTTTCCAGCCAAGCCCCATAGCGCGGCCCGCTAAGACGCCGGCTGCATATTGATCGCCTGCGCCCGTTGTATCCACAACTTTATCCACAGGGGCAGCATGGACAAGATAACGCCTCTCATGGTCTTGAATGATAGAGCCTTTCTCACTGCGCGTAATACAGGCAATTGTCTTGGTTTTTGTGAGGTTATCAAGGGCCGTATCCAAGCGGTCCGTCTCATAAAGGCTGAGAATTTCATCTTCATTTGCGAACAGGATATCCACATGGTTATCCACAAGGTGGCGAAAGCTCTCGCGGTGACGGCCAACACAAAAACTATCCGATAACGTCAGCGCGACTTGGCGGCCTGCCGCTTGGGCTATTTCAGAGGCGCGCACGAAAGCTTTTTTGGCGGGCTCGGCATCGAATAAATAGCCTTCAAGATATAGTACCTTGGCGGCTTCGATTTTGGATTTCGTAACATCGCTAGGGGTAAAGTGGCTGGAGGCACCAAGAAAGGTGTTCATGGTGCGCTCGCCATCTGGAGTGACAGCAATCATACATCGCGCGCTGGCGGGGCCTTTCGTGATGGGCTTGGTTGAAAAATCAACATTCACATCATTAAACCCTTTAGAGAGCCGCTTACCAATCGCGTCATCGGCCACTTTTCCGATATAGGCTGCGCGGCAACCCAGCGCCGAAATTCCGACCATGGTATTGGCGGCCGAGCCGCCCGCAATTTCTTGCGTTTTACCTCCAGAGGAGAGGGCCTTATTGAGCTTTAAAGCCCGCGGCTGGTCGATAAGCGCCATCCCGCCCTTATCCATGTCATGTGTTTTTAAAAACGCCTCAGAAACAGGTGATATTATATCCATAATTGCGTTGCCAATGCCAATAACGTCATACTGCGTTTTCATTTGAAAGTCCTTGTTGGATGAAGCGTATAGGCTTATCCCGCTAACGGATTTTACGGAGTTTGTGAAATGAAAAAGGTAGCTATTCTGGCCTCAGATAATATGATGCCGGGTCATCCTGATGAACGGGCCGACTTTTTTGAGCGCGACGAAGAGATGGGAAAGCTCGTCCCTGCTTTTGCCGCGCAGGGCATGGCGCTTGATCTTATACCTTGGCGCGGCGCGTCTGAGAAAGCGGATGAATATGACGCCATGCTGCCCTTATTGGTCTGGGACTATTTTGAGGGTAATGAAATCGCATTCACCGCTGAGATGGCCAAGATAGAGGCTAAGACAAAGCTTTTTAATAAGTTTTCGACCTTAAAATGGAATGCCAATAAATCCTATTTAGATGAGCTTGAACACGAAGGCGCGCCTGTTATCGGCACAATAACTGTGGACCGGGTCAGCGAAAGGGCTGTGAACAAGGCTTTCGCTGAATTGGAAACGGACACGCTGGTGATTAAACCTCAAATTGGCGGCGGGGCGTGGCGGCAGGTGCTATATAAAAAAGGCGATTCCTTTCCCAGCAAAGATGAGCTCCCGCCCGAAGGCGCGATGATACAAGCCTTTCTTCCCAGCGTGATAGATGAGGGTGAATATTCATTTCTTTATTTCGGCGGACAATTTTCTCACGGCCTTATCAAACGGCCTAAAAAGGGGGATTACCGCATACAGTCTCTTTATGGCGGGACGGAAGAGACTTATGAGCCTTCAAGCGCCGAGCGGGCCTCTGCGCGGGCTGTGTTAAATGCTCTTGATTTTACGCCGCTCTATGCGCGTGTGGATTTGCTGCGAGGCCTTGATGGCCGCCTCAAACTCATCGAGCTTGAAATGATAGAGCCTTATCTTTATCTGGCGCACGCTAAAGGTGAGGGCGCAGAAAATGAAGGCGCGCAGAAACTCGCCCAAGCACTCGCAAAAAAGCTTGATCAATAGGCGAACTGCTTTCTCTCCAATTATTTAGGTGTAATTCCTGCTTGAGACTTCATAAATTGGTAACAGAATCTCCTCACGTTGATTCTTTTTCAACTGATGAATTTTTAAGGCTGATAAATGACACTTCCCAACCCCGCTGCAAGCGCAAAGCTTTGGTTTAACCGCTTAGCGCCTTATCGCAGCGCAGAAAATGGGCGCGCCATTTTTGAGTTACTTATTACGCTCATTCCGTTCCTTGCGCTTTGGGCCGGCATGTGGGCGCTTCTCGGGCAAGGACATTACTGGGCCTTGCTTGGCGTCATTCCTGCGGGGGGGCTGATTGTCAGGCTCTTTATCATCCAGCATGATTGTGGACATGGGTCGATGTTTTCGCACAAAAATGCGAATAATTGGGTCGGGCGTTTTATCAGCTTAATGACGCTGACCCCTTATGATCATTGGCGGCGCGGTCACGCGCTTCACCATGCAGGTTCCGGTAATCTTGATCGGCGCGGTATGGGAGATGACATTACAACGCTCACGGTTGAAGAATATGAGGCGCTGAGCAAATTTGAAAAGCTTAAATATCGTCTATACCGTCATCCCGTTGTGATGTTTGGTGTGGGGCCAGCCTATGTCTTTATTCTCGCCAATCGCTTGCCTATTGGCGCGATGAAACGAAAAATGCCGTGGATTAGCACGCTGACAACAAATTTAGGCGTTGCCATTCTCTATGGTCTTTTGATTTGGGGGGTGGGTCTCAAAGCGTTCCTCTTGATTCAAACGCCTATCATCATCATTGGCGCATCGATTGGCGTGTGGATGTTTTATGTCCAGCATCAATTTGACGAAACCCATTGGTCGCGCACACAAGAATGGACCCGCGAAGATGCAGCGCTGCATGGTAGCTCTTACTATGATTTGCCCGCCCCGCTTATGTGGGTCACGGGGAATATTGGCGTGCATCATGTACACCATCTCTCTAGCCGTATTCCGTTCTATCAATTACCGCGTATTTTAAAAGCACATCCCGAGCTTAAGACTGTCGGCCGCTTAACATTATGGCAGAGCTTTAAGACGGTCAGATTGGCTTTGTGGTGCGAAACCCGCAAGAAAATGGTGTCGTTCTCAACCCGCAAAACAGCCTGCGCTTAAGAATATTATGGCTCTTAAAAGAAGGGCTTAAAAACTTGCTCTTTTCTTGACCAGATCAACAATAGGTTTTTGTACAGGCTTGTAAGCCTTGAGCGAGGTGACAACGAAATTCTCGCTATTTTTATTAGGGCCATCAAACCAGGTGCAGCGCGCGATAACGCGTTTACCCGTGCCAAGCGTTTCTAACGTCATAGCGGGCCCTCCACTGTTGAGGTGAACGATATCGCCGGGTTTTAACGCACTCATTCAGCTCCCCCTCCAAATTGATTCGTTTTTCAAAACTAGGAGGCATTTGATTCTGTGTCGAATAAAATAACTGCATATTAGGATTGATTTCCTAGCATGTTCTTGTTATGTTCTCATTTCAATTCGAATAATATAATAGGATGTCCTATGTCACGTAGACCTGCAAAAAAATTTTTGAACGTTAAATATGCCGATAGGGAACTTGCCAAACGTCTGGGGGCCCGCTGGGATCCCTCCGTTCAGCGTTGGTATTGTCCTGTAGGTTCGCCTCTGGCCACTATCTTTAAATGGCGCGGCGAAGCGGCGGACGTTAAATCACCACAACAGCATCCCGCACAAAACGAGAATTTTGAATTACCGTTAGCGGGTTAAAACTTATAGTGATTTAATGCCACTCTGGCATTTTAGTGTATCCATATTCTTTTAGAATACGTTTTTTACGGGCTTTTGGACATTCTTGTTTCGGCTTTCCAAGTCTGACCCGCAGCCACGCAAACATACGTCCAATGAAAAGACACATCGGAAAGACAATGATGCTTGTTTGGATGACTTTCGGCAAGCCATAATACATATTCATTACGCCTGACATTCCAGAGCCTTCATTCACGCCGAGAACCATCAAAGTTGGCGCAAAGAAATTTATACAGCCAATAATTATAGGCGGAAGACCAAGTAAAATGACCATGAAAGTCCGTTGATGATAAATGCTGAATATACCAACACAAATACCAAGAACTGCTGCAACGCTTAAATATATCACCCCTAATTCCTCCCTAGGTAGCAATTACACAAAAAGCATTAATATATAGTGTCCTGATCGTCATTAGAGTATAAACTCACTCATATGATTGTCATCCCAGCCTTGAGCTGGGACCTAACGACAAATTTCGGTGTTTATGGATGGGTCCCGGCTCAAGGCCGGGATGACATCAAAAAATAGGTCCTCAATGGGAACGCCGCTAAATCCCTATTTTCTTTAGGGATTAAGAGATTAATCCTCACTCTATCGAAGTGGGGTTATATTCCTTGTATCGTCGGGAAACTATCCTCGATGATGTAAGTTTTGACCCGCACGGATAGTTGAGTGATCGTTGGCTTAGCGGTGGGTTAGACGGTGAGACTGAGCGCTGCGGAGTTACGACTGCAGAGGTGCCGGGTCTTTGTGGAGGAGTCTGACCGCTGCACTTAGCGATTTGGAAAATGAGATCGTGTACGGGTGTAACTGCGGGAAAGTCGAAGAGACCGCTACACAAAAATCATCGCCGCAGGGTCAGGGCCCTGTAAAACACTTTTTTTATTTGGTACTCCATCAGGGTACCTGACTCTGCGGACTGTCCACTTTTTGTTGGCAGGTTCTGTTGATTTTATCTTCGATAAATTCAACTGATTAGCGGATTTTTTTTAAATCCGAGTCAGGTGGCAGGGTAAATCCGTCTTTTGTTTAAATTAGATCAATCGCCTACATATCTGTATAAGCCCTGCGCGCTTTTGTGGCTGGCTTTTTGCACCTTAGATAGGCTAAAGGAGCCGTCATGAGTAAAGAAACACCAAAAAAGCCCGTTCTGAAAGCAGTGAATGGCGCGCCGCGCCCGTCTAAAGAGGCGGCGATGGACGCTGTGCGCACGCTTATCGCCTGGGCCGGTGACAATCCTGATCGTGAAGGTCTGAAAGACACGCCTAAGCGTGTGGTTAATGCTTATAAAGAATGGTTTCGTGGTTATGACCTGAAGCCCGAAGATGAACTCTCGCGCGTCTTTGAAGATGTTTCGGGCTATGACGATATGGTTATCTTGCGCGAAATCGACGTTGAAAGTCATTGTGAGCATCATATGGCGCCATTTCTAGGCACAGCCTATGTCGCTTATCTGCCCACGGATAAGGTGGTGGGCATATCCAAACTTGTCAAAGTCGTCGAAATATTCGCCAAGCGCCTTCAAACGCAGGAAACGATGACAGCTCAAATCGCGGAGGCGATTGATAGCGCCCTTAAACCGCGCGGCTCCGCCGTGATGATTGACGCGGTTCATCAATGTATGAGTACGCGCGGCGTGCATCATCCCAATGTTTCGACCATCACAACACAATTCACAGGTGAGTTTAAAACAAACCCCGCTTTGCAAGAGCGATTTTTACGGTTGATTAAACCGACTTAAACATGAAGCTAAATGTCGCCTTAGCGGCAAGTGGTACGGGTGAAAGGACTTGAACCTTCACGCCTCGCGGCACTAGAACCTAAATCTAGCGTGTCTACCAATTCCACCACACCCGCACAGATATGAACTTACTACGTAAGGATTGGTCAGCGGCATATGGGAGAATTTGAAACGAAAATCAAGCACCTTTATGCGCGTATCTAACTCTTTTTAGCGCTCATAGGGGCCCGATTCAAAGTCCAATAAATCGCAATCAATCCCGAAATGATGTTCGCGGCTGCAACGCCTACATAGGCCCCTGTTAAACCCGCCGTTTGAACCCCGATAAAGATCAGTCCGACATATAAAACCAGCGAGCGAATAACTGTGTAGGTAAAGCCATAAATAGGACGGCCTATGGCGTTAAGCCCTGCCGCGCTGACAAAGACAAAGCCATAAGCAAAAACG
Organism: uncultured Hellea sp.; assembly: GCA_938007935.1. Classification (GTDB taxonomy): domain Bacteria; phylum Pseudomonadota; class Alphaproteobacteria; order Caulobacterales; family Maricaulaceae; genus Hellea. Next base: position 196,982 of record CALLMD010000001.1, on the reverse strand, counting down.
GTTATCGGGACGATATAGAAATAGGGTAAAGCCTTGGAAATTAATATAGCGTCATTAGTAAATATCCGCGCGATTTGCGGGGCAAATAAGGCGACGAGTACGGCAATCACTGTACTCCAAATCACGCAAATCAAATAGCAAACTTTAAAGGCCTTGCGCACCCGCTCCGTCTTACCGGCCCCGCCATTACGTCCCGTGATCGCGCCAATACAGGCAGAGAGCGCATAGAGCATACCCACGGATAAAAGCTCCGCGCGGCTGGCAACAGTAAAAGCCGCGACATCGGTTTCGCCCAGTATATTACCGATGATAGCCACGGCTGCAAAAGTTGCTGCGGGGACGATAATGTTGGTAACGGCAGCAGGTAGTCCGACTTGGCCGATAATGGTCCAAGCCCGCCTCATGGAGCCAAAGGTCATGCCGACAAAGTTAATAGCCTTTCGGTGGAAAAAAACGAGGTAGAACCCGAAACAGGCCCCCATAATGTTGCCAATTAATGTGGCAAGAGCTGCGCCCGCAACTTCCATACGCGGAAAAGGCCCCCATCCGAAAATCAAGAAAGGATCAAGAATGATATTGATAACAGCGCCCATAATCATAATGGAGCTAGGTAGAGCCGCTTCTCCCGCCGCGCGTAATATATTATTACACATTGAGGACACAGATATAACTACAAGACCCGGAAGCGAAATGGCTAGATAGCTAAAGGCCATTTTTGCGACCTCTTCAGACGCGCCTGCCAATGGCAATACCGACGGCGCGACAAGTAACATCAGGCTGACGAGAATCGTCATTATAAAAAGTCCAAGTAAGATTGCGGCGGCTGCATGGCGTCTGGCTTTTTCAGTATCGCCTTGCCCAAGGGCGCGCGAAACAGCTGACATTGTTCCCGCGCCGAGGCCGATATTGGCGCTATTACCTAAAAAAGTGAGCGGAAAAGCAAAACCCAAAGCCGCGAGCGCCATAATCGCTAGGTTGGGGCGGGCTACATCTGTGAGGCGGCCTAGATAAATCGTATCGACGATCCCCGTTGAGATCATCGCAATAATGGCAATTGAAAATGGCCCAAGCATACGCAGTACATGCCGCGTGATAGAGCCTTCTAGGACATTGGTTTTAGAAGGCGAAGCCAATCGGTTTAATCATCATCTCTGTGGGTGGGGGCAAATGCCGCTAATGTTGCCATTTGCACAATCTCAGAGGCTGTGGCGCCTAATGGACAGATTTGAACAGGCTTTTCAAGACCTGTTAAAAATGGTCCCAGAACAGTCGCGCCGCCAACGGTATCTAGTAGTTTCGTTGAAATTGAGGCAGAATGAATAGCGGGCATGATTAATACATTAGCCGCTCCGGTTAATCGCGAGAAGGGATATGTCAAAGTATGTAGTGGGTCGAGCGCCACATCGGCCGCAATATCGCCTTCATATTCAAAATCAATCTCACGTCGATCCAATATTTCAACGGCCCGGCGAACCTTCTCCATACGTTCGCCCACGGGATTACCAAATGTTGAATAGGATAAGAAAGCGACGCGCGGTTCAAATCCAAATTGGCGCGCAAATCCAGCTGTCGTTACGGCTATATCAGCAAGGTCATCGGCCGTGGGAAGTTCGGCAATATTGGTATCAGCAATGAAAAGTGTGCGGTTGCGATTAACAACAACAGAGACGCCCATGGTGCGCTCATCGTCTCTGTGATTAAGGACAAGACGGACATCGCGCAGGGCAATGTCGTAGCTCCGCGTCACGCCCGTCACCATACCATCGGCCAGTCCGTGATGCAGCATCAAAGCGGAGAAGACATTACGGTCATTATTGACGAGGCGCTGCGCGTCACGGCGTAAAAATCCTCGGCGCTGCATGCGCGAATAGAGATATTCAGTGAATTCAGCATTTCGGTCAAAGAGGCGTGCATTGAGGACTGTAAAGTTTTCGGGTTTCTCCACACCCAATAATTTCATATTGTCATAAATTGGTTTTTCACGGCCAACTAAAATGGCTTTGCCAAGACCGCGCTGTTGGAAGGCTTGCGCCGCGCGGATAACGGCTGGTTCTTCGCCTTCGGCAAAGACAATCGTTTTCGGATTTTCAACAACGGAAGATGCTATTCCTTGCAAAATCGCGGCTGTTGGATCCTGTCTTTGGGCCAATGCTTTTTTATAAGCATCCATATCCTCAATGGGTTTACGGGCCACGCCCGTATCCATTGCGGCTTGCGCGACATAAGGCGGAATTTCGGAAATTAGGCGCGGGTCAAAAGGCGCAGGGATAATATAGTCTGGGCCATATTTAGGCCGCTTACCATGATAGGCCGCCGCGACTTCTTCGGGTACGTCTTGACGGGCCAGATCAGCAAGGGCATGCGCGCAGGCCAGTTTCATCTCTTCATTGACGTTACGCGCGCGTACATCGAGCGCACCGCGGAAAATATAAGGAAACCCAAGGACATTATTGACCTGATTAGGATAATCAGAACGCCCTGTTGCGATAATAGCGTCGTTGCGAACCTCTTTGATTTCCTCAGGCGTAATTTCCGGGTCAGGGTTCGCCATAGCAAAAATAATGGGGTTCTTCGCCATAGACTTAATCATGTCTTTGGTCACAATGCCTGCAACAGACAGACCGAGAAAGACATCCGCGCCGTTCATAGCTTCAGATAGGGTTCGCATCTTTGTATTGACGGCGTGAGGCGCTTTCCATTGATCCATATATTCTTGGCGTCCCTCATACACAACGCCCTTACTATCCAGCACAATGGCATTTTCTTTCTTGACACCGAGGCTCTTTATAAGCCCCAAAACGGAAAGTCCGGCAGCACCTGCACCTGATAGGACAACTTTCATATCTTCAAACTTTCGGCCTGTGAGATGCGCTGCGTTAATTAGGCCCGCGGTTGCAATAATCGCCGTGCCGTGCTGGTCATCATGAAAGACAGGAATATCAAGCAGGTCACGTAATTCCTGCTCAATAATAAAACATTCTGGGGAGCCAATATCTTCAAGATTAATCCCGCCAAATGTATTCCCAAACCGCTTGACGCATTCGATGAAAGCTTGCGCGTCTTCCTCTTCGACTTCGATATCGAAACTATCAATATCAGCAAAGCGCTTAAAGAGAACAGACTTTCCTTCCATGACGGGTTTGGACGCCATAGCCCCGAGATTTCCAAGTCCTAAAATCGCGGTTCCATTTGAGATTACAGCTACCATATTTCCTTTTGATGTATAATCATAAGCAAGATCAGGGTCCCGCGCGATTTCTTCGACAGGGACGGCTACACCCGGAGAGTAAGCTAAAGATAGATCGCGTTGAGTCGCCATAGGTTTTGTCGGCAAAAGCGACAGTTTTCCCGGCGTTGGATGGGCGTGAAAATCTAAGGCTTGTTGATCTGTAATATAAGTCTTTTTTGGCGGGCGGACTTCCAATTTAGGCATATTATACTCGATGTTTTCTTTAATCGAGGCGTGTTTAACGTTAAATTTTGGATCGGGATAGGTAAAACATAATCTAATATTCTCCTGGACTCGGGATTGGGCCTAATTAAACGCCCAAAAAAAAGGCGTAGCGCTATAAGAGAGTCCAAAAAACAGGCAATTTTCCGTCCAATTTTCTCAGTTCTAAAAGAGTTTACGCTCACCTCTCGACTCTTATACGTGAGTCAAACATTTTAGCGATGATTGAAAGCTAGGAGATGTACATGAAAAAGATTGAAGCCATTATCAAACCTTTTAAACTCGATGAGGTGAAGGAAGCTTTACAAGGCGTTGGCCTTCAAGGCATGACTGTTATCGAGGCCAAAGGTTTTGGACGTCAAAAAGGACACACAGAACTTTACCGCGGCGCAGAATATGTCGTCGACTTTCTACCAAAATTAAAATTAGAGCTCGTAGTTGCAGATGATCAAGTCGAAGGCGCATTAGAAGCAATTCAAACGGCCGCAAAAACCGGTAAAATCGGCGATGGTAAGATTTTCGTTTCAGATGTTTCACAAGCCATTCGCATTCGGACAGGCGAATCTGGCGATGCCGCGTTATAATTTTCAAAACAAACAATAAAATTCAAATAAGGGAAAGGACAGAAAATGTCAGATAAATTACTCAAAAAAATGAAAGATGAGGATATAAAATTCCTCGATCTTCGTTTCACCGACCCAAAAGGGAAAATGCAACATGTGACATTCCACTCAGATATGGTCGATGAAGACCTCTTTAAAGATGGGACTATGTTTGATGGGTCATCTATATCAGGTTGGAAAGATATTAATGAATCCGATATGGTCTTGTTACCAGATGCATCTACTGCAAAGATGGATCCTTTCTATCAGCAAGACACATTGGCAGTTTTCTGTGACGTTTTAGAACCCGATACAGGCGAAGCCTATAATCGTGACCCGCGCGGCACAGCGAAAGCTGCTGAAGCCTATATGCGCTCAGCAAAAGTTGGCGATGATGTCTTTTTTGGCCCCGAAGCTGAGTTCTTTGTTTTTGACGATGTGCGCTGGGATACCGATACAAATAAAACAGGTTATGAAATCGATTCAACCGAGCTCCCGCAAAATACAGGGACGATGTATCAAGGCGGAAATATGGGCCACCGCCCTGGGCCAAAAGGTGGATATTTCCCTGTTCCGCCAATTGATAGTCTTCAGGATATGCGCTCTGAAATGCTATCCGTAATGGATGAGCTTGGCTTAGCGCCAGAAAAGCATCACCATGAAGTTGCCCCGGCTCAACATGAGCTTGGTATGAAGTTTAGCACCCTTCTAAATATGGGTGATAACATGCAGCTTTATAAATATATCGTGCACAATGTGGCTCACGCTTATGGCAAGACGGCGACGTTCATGCCCAAGCCGATGTGGAATGATAACGGCACAGGTATGCATGTTCACATGTCGATCTGGAAAGATGGCAAGCCAACATTTGCAGGTAATGAATATGCGGGTCTATCCAAGAACTGCCTCTATTATATTGGCGGCATCATCAAACATGCTAAAGCCCTTAACGCGTTAACAAACCCATCAACGAATAGCTATAAGCGTTTGGTGCCTGGTTTCGAAGCTCCTGTTATGCTCGCTTACTCATCGCGTAACCGTTCGGCTTCTGTGCGGATTCCTTGGACGGCGTCTAAAAATGGTAAGCGCCTTGAAGTGCGTTTCCCAGATCCGTCTGCAAACCCTTATCTTTGCTATTCAGCTCTGCTTATGGCTGGACTTGACGGGATTAAAAATAAAATTGATCCGGGCGATGCGATGGATATCGATCTTTACGATTTAACGCCAGCAGAAGCGAATAAAATCCCACAAGTTTGTGGCTCCCTTCGTGAAGCTTTGGAATCTTTGGATAGCGACCGTAAATTCCTAACGGCTGGTGGCGTTTTCGATGATGATCAAATCGATGCTTATATCGACCTGAAAATGGAAGAGGTGCACCGCGTTGCAATGCATCCGAACCCCGTGGAATTTGACCTTTATTATAAGTGCTAATTCATTAACCCAGACTTTGAAAGCCGCCCTTCGGGGCGGCTTTTCATTAATTTTATCATGATCAGAAAAACGCTATATATTGTCAGCCTTCTCATAGCCAATGTGTTCTCACCGGCACTAGCTCAGAATCATTCTTCAGCGCTTTTTTTAGCTGAAGGGAGATGGGAGTTAATTCCAAATGAGGATTTTAGGACAGAAGAATTAGAAAAAACATATAAGTGCGGAATTGAACCACTAATTGTTAGTATTGATCCGGAAACTAAAAGGTATTCAGCTAAATTTGGAGAAAAGGGCGAAAGTTTTTCAGCAGACATAATTCGCTACGAAGATCTTTCATAACTCTTAAATATGACAATGAGGAACGAAAAATGAAAAATGGAGAACCACATTTATGGAATATGCTATTTACATCTGATGATATTTTCGTTTGGGTGAGGCAAGATTGGGTTATCGATGATGAAATCCATGGTTCAACCCAGGCAAGGCGCAGATGTACCATGCCGATGTCATAAATACGCTTCTTACCAAACCCCACTATTTTCCATACTCGCCCACGGCTCTTGCGGCATAAGGCGTTCTCCTTTTTGGAGTAACTCAATACTGACATTATCAGGGCTTCGGATAAACGCCATATTCCCATCTCGCGGTGGACGGTTAATGGTCACGCCCATATCTTGAAGCCTTAGGCAGGCCGCATAAATATCATCAACGCGGTAGGCCAAATGTCCAAAATTTCGGCCTTCACCATAGGCCTCGGCGCTTCCATCCTCATCCGGCCAATTATAGGTCAACTCTATCATGGGCAGCCCAGAGGGCAGGGGATATTCATCTCCTTTCAGGCCAGAGCGTTTCACATCATCAGGGCATGCGAGAAAAATAAGCGTAAAACGTCCCGCTTCATGATCAACCCGCCTTAACTGGGTCATACCAAGACCGTCGCAATAAAATTTCAGGCTTGCATCAATGTCTGTGATACGCACCATAGTATGTAAAAATTCCATCAATCTTCTCCCATTTCTTTTAGCATTTCATCCCGAAAGGTAACGGGCGCATAGCGGTGATAGCGCCGCGCCGCTCTCGACGCTATAAAGACCCAAAAGCCAATGACCGAGAAGAAAATGATGAATTGCCAGACAAGAAAACCTGGCTCTATATTACGTGGCCGGCCTGAAAGCTGCCAAATTTGTTCTAATACAAATTCTAAAACCGCCATGGCTGGCCCTGTTAAAATCAATATGGCTGCGATTGCACCCGCAACATAAGCAGAGCCTCTTGGATTATGAAAACGGCGATATGCCCGAATATATCCTGCTTTAGACAAGCGGCTATCTATCATCCCTTGTGGAAATTTATATTCGTAATCAGCCTCGGCGTCTCGGGCCACGTGCTTGTATCCAATAAAGGCCCGAAGCGCATAGACCAGGCCAATAACGGCTAACAAGGCAATGGCCCACCAAAAGGATATTCCGTCAAAACTTTTCATGATGTAATTTAATAACGAAACCGTATTTATATCAAGCCTAAGACCTCTGACTATAGAATAATTATGAAGCTTAGACAGTTTCCGTAAAGCATGTTACAGCCAAGTACAATAAGTGCCTTGAACAACAAGGCTATAAAGAGAGTACGGGGCGGGGTGATGGACCCAATAAAGTTTTTTGCAGAAATGAGACGCCGAAACGTATTTCGTGTGACGGGTACCTATTTCGTAGGGGCATGGTTTCTTGTTCAAACGGCCTACACGCTAGAGGCCGTAATGCACCTCCCCGACTGGTTCGACTCACTATTCATGTCATTTATGATTTTGGGCGCTCCAGTTGCAATTATTCTGGCTTGGGCGTTTGAACTCACGCCTGAAGGTTTTAAGCGAACGGAAGCTGTAAGCCATGAAGAAAGCATTGCGGCAAAAACAGGACGCAGATTGGAAATCGCGATAATTATAGGCTTGACGCTTATTGCTGGGCTCATGATTGCGGATAGGTTCATGCCCAGTAATTCAGTTAAAACCGCTCGTTTTGCGAAAGATCACTCTGTCGCTGTCCTTCCATTTTCTAATCGTAGTGCCCAAGAATCTGACAGTTTCTTTGCGGACGGTATTCATGATGACCTTTTAACGCAGCTCTCAAAAGTGTCCGGACTTGATGTCATTTCCAGAACATCGGTGATGGGGTACCGTGAGACGGAAAAGAAAATCCCGGATATAGCCAAAGAATTGGGCGTCGCCGTTATACTCGAAGGCGCCGTTCAGCGCTCGGGTGACCGCGTTCGCATCACAGTGCAATTAATAGACGGCGAGGATGATACCCATCTTTGGGCCGAGAATTATGACCGCGCTTTAACAACGGATAATATTTTCGATATTCAGGCGGAAATTACGCAGGTCATCGCGACGGCTCTTGAGACGGTTATTTCGGGCGAAGATAAAACCGCTATTGGGTCAAAACCAACCGAAGATATCCAAGCCTATGAAGCCTATATACAAGGGCGTCTCCTTACGCGGGCTGATGGCAATAAAGAAAAAGACTTCATAAATGCCATAGCAAGCTTTGATGAAGCCATTGCTGTAGACCCCTTATTTGGGGCGGCCTATGCCAAAAAAGCCTATGCCCAAATGGGCATATATTGGTTTAACGGGCGCAATACAATTTATAGAGATGCCGCTCTGGGCTCACTGACCAAGGCCAAAGAGCTAGCCCCTGATAATTTAGATACAGTTTTATCTGATGCTTTTTATCATTATTGGGGATTTCGAGATTTTAGAACTGCGGATGGTTTATTTGATAAGGCGTTAAAAATTGCGCCAAATAATGTTGATGCCCTTGCTGGTAAGGCGTTTATAGATCGCCGCCTTGGCCGATTTGAAAGGTCAGCAAAGGATCTTGCCAAAGCGCATCGCCTAGACCCTAAATCATTCTATCTTATTCCAGAGCTTAGCCTGACCTATGCGCTAATTGGCGAGTTTGATCAATCCAATGACATGATTAACAAAGCAAAGACCTTGCGCCCCGACTCTATTCAAGGGGCCGCTTTTGAGGCCGCTATCCTCCAATTCCAAGGCGACGCGATTGGAGCTTTTAAAGCGCTCATACCAACTGGGACAATTGTGCAACAACAAAAAGTCAATTACGCAATCGCGACCCGCAATCCAGATAGAATTTTATCAGCATTAGAGGCTTGGCCCGAAGAGACACGCTCAAGCGATGGCAGTCCAGAGACCTATAATCTTGCAAAAATAAAAGGATTGCTCGCAATGGGAAAATCAGCTGAGCTCGAATTAACCGAGCTAAAGCAGCGCGCCGCTGACAGGCCATCCAAAACTGATTGGTCAGGCGCGACTTCTTATTCTCCCGTTGTTATACCCGGTCTTTTAAAGGACTTAGAAGCGGTTGATGCCTTAGCGGCAGATTATGAAAATAATGCCCCTGATGATGCCATGATCGCGCTTACGCAGCTCGGTGACTTTGCTGAAGCTTTCGCCCGCTGCGGAGAGCCGGACCGCGCAATGGATTATATTGCCCGCATGCGGGCTCTTATGGGGCCGCACATATATTTGCTCCTAAAAATAGAACCTGGATTAGATAGTGTGAGGGACCACCCCCGCTATATAAAATATCGGACCGAATATGAGCAATGGGCCGCTGGGAAAACTGGATAATCTTCCGCTTTATGTAAATGCGCAAGGCAAGGCTTGAAGCGCAAACTTTAAACCTATAAGCCGCGTATACAGACATTACCTCATATGGATATTTCATGACGTCTCCTAAAATCGGTTTTCTTTGCGGCTCGCTTCGGGCGAAATCGACGAATAAAATCTTAGAAAAAGCGCTGATAAAACGGTTTAAAAAAGCAGGCGCGACAACCACTGTCATTGATTTAGCCAATTATGACCTTCCTCTCTATCACGGCGATTTGAAAACCCCTGCTGGGGTTAAAAAACTGATCCGCAAAATGAAATCCTGTGACGGCATTATCATTGTAACGCCTGAATATAATGGCAGCCTGCCGCCCGTGCTTAAAAACGCCATAGACTGGACGAGCACAGTTGAGACAGGACACATTAAAGGCCCTATTTACGGTATTGCCGCCTGTACGCCCGGCCCGATGAGCGGCATTATGGTTATGCGCCAAGTCCAATATATCCTCACCCGTCTAGGCGCAGATATTATCCCTATACAAGCCGGATGCGGAAATTCCGATAAGGCCTTTGACGCCAAAGGCAACCTAATCGCGCAGCCCGCTGCAACGCTGGCCGAGTCTATGATGAGCGCCATGCTCGCGCGGATTGCGGAAAAAACCTAACGGGGCGATTATGGCCAAAGAGAAGCTCTATAAAGACCTCCCCCGTCCCAAGCTTAACCGCGCGCAGATCAGCGCCATTTATCGCCACCTTCAAACGCTCGACCCCGCCCCGCGTACTGAGCTGAATTACAGCAACCCTTACACACTTGTCGTCGCCGTTGCGCTCTCTGCGCAGTCCACAGATGTTGGCGTCAATAAGGCGACCAAAGCGCTTTTTGAAAAAGCGGACACACCCGAAAAAATGGTTGCCCTAGGTGAAGACACCGTACGGGAGCATATCAAAACCATTGGGCTTTATAAGAATAAGGCCGCCAATGTTATCAAGCTCTCTCAAATGCTCATTGATGATTTTGGCTCGGTTGTGCCCGAAGACCGCGACGCGCTTATCAAGCTCCCGGGGGTGGGGCGCAAGACAGCCAATGTTGTGATGAATGAAGCCTTTGGACATCCGACAATGGCGGTTGATACGCATATTTTTCGGGTCTCAAACCGCACGGGCATGGCCCCCGGCAAAGATGTCTATGAGGTCGAGCTTAACCTGCTGCGCGTAACCGCAGAGGAATTTTTGCTCCATGCCCATCACTGGCTTATCCTGCATGGCCGTTACACCTGTATCGCGAGAAAACCCAAATGTTATAATTGCGCGATCAAGGATATATGTAAGTATAGGCCCAAGACCCTAAGACCAGAAGATTAAACGCTGAAGATAAACGCTCATGAGTATTCCTTTCTCTATTCTTGACCTCGCCCAAGTTGTTGAGGGCGGCACGATTGCAGATAGTTTTGCCGCCAGTGTTCAAATCGCCCAAAGCGCAGAAACGCTGGGCTATAAGCGCGTCTGGTATGCCGAGCATCATAATATCGCCAGCGTGGCAAGTTCTGCGACCTCGGTTTTAATTGCCCATATTGCGGCTCATACAAACTCCATACGCCTTGGCGCAGGCGGCATTATGCTGCCCAATCATGCCCCGCTTTTAATCGCGGAGCAGTTCGGCACTTTGGCAACCCTGCATCCCGGCCGTATTGACCTTGGCCTTGGCCGCGCCCCGGGCGGAGATATGGGCGTCATTCGCGCCATGCGGAAAGATTATGAGCGCGCCGCCAATAATTTCCCTCGCGATGTTGAAGAGCTTATTCATTTTCTATCAAAACCCGAGGACAGCCCGCCCACAGGCGTCAAAGCCATTCCCGGTGAAGGCACGCAGGTGCCTGTGTGGATATTGGGCTCTAGCCTTTTCGGGGCGCAGCTCGCCGCGCGTTTGGGGCTGCCTTATGCCTTTGCCTCCCATTTTGCACCGGGACATTTAATGCAAGCGGCCCAGATTTATCGCCGCGATTTTGTCGCCTCACGTCATTTGGATAAACCTTATTTCATGATGGCCTGTAATGTCTTTGCCGCCGAAACGGATGAAGAGGCCCATTTTCAATTCTCAAGCCTCGTGCAGGCCTTTGTCGGTATCATTACTAATCAACGCGGCCTGTCGCGGCGGCCCGTTAAAAATCTCGAAGTCCCCGCGCAGATCGCGCCGCAGCTTGAATCCATGTTACAAATCAGCGCCGTGGGCAGCGTCGATACGGTTGCGGCGCAGCTCTCACGTTTTAGAGATCTGCTCAAGCCAGATGAAATCATCATTGCGAAAAACTTCCATGACCAAGATGCACGTCTGTTATCATTAGAGCTGACGATGAAAGCGCGAGATATGATGTCAGAGTTTGAGACAGCGGCGTAAGTCATTATATGAAAACAAGGCGGATTTACCCTGAACGCAGGTTGGGTTGGCGGGCGGCAACCTGCCAACAAAAAGTGGACAGCCCGCGAGGGTTGCCTCCCGAAGGAGACCTAAAAAAATAACAACGTTTTACGAGAGGTTTCCCTCGCGGCGATGATTGTTTAGTGGCGGCCTCTTTCTTGCTCCCGCAGTTACATCCGTACACAACCCAATTTGAAAGTTGCTAAATGCAGCGGTCAGGGCCCCGGCCACAAAGACCCGGCACAGGCTTGGTCGTAATGTGCTTTGCTGGTTCACTTGCATCTCGCAAATGAACACAGCAGATACACCCAAGCTGCTCAGTCTCATCGTTCCATTCAACAGTAAGTAACGATCTCTTACCTGTCCGTATGAATGAAAACTTTGCATTATCGGGGATGATTTCCCGACAATAGATGAAATATAGGCCAAGTTCGGTATGTGAGGATTAAGTTTTTAAATCCTTAGATAAATGAAGGGCTTATCTAAGGATTTCATAAGGATTGAACCAGCCTAGTCGTCCAGCTCTTTTGCCAATCTTACCAATTGAATGAATTCAGCGCGGTATCCGTTCTCATCATCACCTTTCGCGCTATTGGCCATCGCGATAAGCTCATCATAGCTATACTCCGCAAGATGGGGGCTTGAGCGCAATTTCTGTCCAAAGGCGGCCACGGCGGCGGCAAAGCGCGTATCATCGCTTGTGCGTTTAAGGCTGCGTTCTTGCTTCGGGCTAACAGGGAAGGTCTGCAGCGTACTTGTGTCTGCGTCTGGTAATTTGTGACGGATTTTCACAAAGGCAAATTCGTTTGACCCCGTTGTCTTGAGCTTACTATCCACATAGCGCAGGGGATCAAAGACCTTGGCTGGCGAGCCCACAGGGGTAAGCTCATATATCGCTGTGACTGTGTGACCTGCGCCGATTTCGCCCGCATCGACTTTATCATTATTAAAATCTTGGCGTTTAAGCGCGCGGGTTTCGTAGCCAATCAAGCGGTATTCGGATATCGTTTCAGGATTAAATTCGACCTGAATTTTTACGTCTTTGGCGATGGTGGTGAGCGAGCTTCCCGCTTCATTGGCCAGAACCTTACTCGCCTCATTGAGGTTATCAATATAGGCGGCGACGCCGTTTCCATTTTGCGCCAGGGCCTGCATCAACTGATCATTATAATTACCTTGGCCAAAGCCAAGCACAGAGAGGAAAATACCTGTCTCACGTTTTTTGGTGATGAACTCTTTCATCTCGTCATGAGAAGAGAAGCCGACATTGAAATCACCATCTGTCGCGAGAATAACGCGGTTATTGGCCTCATCATCAAAGCTTTCCTGCGCTTTTTGATAGGCCAGTTCCAGCCCCGCTGCGCCAGCGGTTGAGCCGCCAGCGCGTAGCCGCGTGAGCGCGTCTTTAATCTTATGCTTATCACTGGCTAGGGTTGGCTCTAGCACAGTCCCAGCGCGGCCCGCATAGGTCACAATAGAGACAGTATCATCATCGCCCAGCGTATTGAGTAGCAGCTTAAAACTATTAATCAGCAAAGGCAGCTTATTGGGACTGTTCATCGAGCCAGAGGTATCAATGAGGAAGACAAGATTGCTGCGCGGTCTCTCGGCCTTGGGCGGGACATAGCCTTTAATCCCGATATGCATGAGCTTAGTATCTGCGTTCCAAGGCGTGGGCGTGACGCTGATATTGGCTTTAAACGGCTCATCGGCAGAGCGGGGCGCGTCGTAATCATAGGGGAAATAATTAATCATTTCCTCAAGACGGATAGACGCCCGCGGCGGTAATTGCCCGCGATTAAGCGAAGCCCGCATGAAAGAATAAGAGGCCGTATCAACATCAATAGAGAAGGTCGAGACAGGTGTGTCTTCGACGGAGGTCGTTAAATTTGATTTGTAAATTTCAAAGGCGTCACGATTTTCAAATTCACGTACAACATTCCCGTCATCGTCACGTAGAACATATTTACGTGGGGCAGGTTTTGCATAAATAGCTTGAGACCCGGGCTTCCATTCGTCTTGGGCTGGCGCGATTAATACTCTTTCGGTCCGCGTTTCATATTTTGCAGGCGTTATAATGTAGTCAATACGCTCTTCTTCAATGACGACTTGTTTCACGACCTCCCTAAAACTTCCATCCTCATTAGCGAGCTTTACTGTGATATCTTTGGTTACGGCTGGAATGATAACTTTCTCAGATTTAGCAGGCGAGACGAGAACTTGTTTTGTAACCGTCTTGTATTTAGCAGGAATCATGACACGAGCCAAAATTTCACCTGTCTGTTCTACAATCGTCTCAGTTGACTGAAGAACTTCAGTACTCACCCCATTAAAGACCGTAAATTGTTGGTTATTATTTGTATTTATTCTGCCTCCACTAACAGGTTCAGATGGAACGACTTCGAGGGTCAAACCCGCAATTTTTTCAGGAAGGGGTGCATCTAGCGCCGCGTTATTACCGCTAGACATAAGCGTATTCGACTGTCTTCTTGGATTAGATAGCGGAGTCGGCCGTGGTTGAACCGTTGACTTTTTCGCCGCCAAAGGCACATCAAAATTCGGGATGCTATCCTGGGGTTTAGGCGCTTTCGCAGGCGGGACAATTTCTGAAGATATAACTTTTTGTGTTCCGTCAGCTTGTATTTCAATTGTTTCTCGTACGGTGTCAAAGGTAGCTGGAATAGTTACCAATTCAGTGCTAGCTTCTTGCACAGCTACGGCTTCGCTGTAGGTTTCATATTCTGCGGGAACAGACACGTATTCAACGGATTGGGGCTGTACAATGACGGTCTCTGTGACAGTTTTAGTCTCGCCATTTTCTTCAATCTGGCGTGTGACTTCTTTTGTAATAGCTGGCACGACGCGTTCCACTGTACTTGCGGGTGTTTTTACGCGGCGACGAGTCTCCATTTTAGTAACAGCCGGAACAGCCCGCTCCATAGTGCGTGCAGGTGTTTTCAGAACACGGCGCTCAACAACTACGGTGTTGGATGGGGTGTTTATTTTGGTATCGGCTGTCTTAGTCTTTGCGTTATCGTCATTAGTTTTATCGAGTAGGTCTGAAATAGAATTAATGCCCGGGTTTTTTAAGTTAGTATGCGGTGGGCGGCTATTAATTGTTTCAGCCTGTGGAGGCGTTGCGTCGATAGGGGCTACGGAAATATCCCCATCCTTAAGATTTATGGAGGGTTCAATAACAGGCGCAGTGATATGAGGTTCAACAGCTAAAGGCTCAACAACCTCTTGCTTTGCACTATCCGCCGCAATTGGCGCAGTTCCAAATTGGCCTGCGTCGAAAAAGACCATTGAGACGAGCAGCGCGGCCATACAGCTACCGCCCATCATCACAGCTTTGGGTGTAAAATTAAAGTTTCTAAAACGGGCCATCATATCTCTCCCTTTGGTCAGCACATGCCATTCATGTGTGTTCTGACCCGTAGGACGCGGCTGATCTGCCAATCCTTGGGAGGTGTTTGATGTTTTTTCTTTTACGTTCTCGGCTACGCTATCTGCGGCGGCCTCGCGCGCAAATTCCATGTCAAAGGCAGCCATGGCGGCGGCCATACCGCGCTCACGCGCTGTCTCAGACGGGCTGATATTTTGCATTTCTTGCGCTAGCTTTTCTAATTCATCATCACTCATGCTAGCGCCTCCTGTCCTAATCCGTTATCTTTTGAAGCCAATGTTTTTAGCCGTTTCCTAATTTCGCTCATGCGCCACGCGATTGTGCCTTCTGCCACGCCCAAAACATCTGCTGCTTGCGCGAAGTTCATCTCCTCCCCTAAGGTCAAAGCCGCTGTTTCGCGTAAATCTTCGGAGAGCGTTTCAAGCGCCGTATGCAGCCACGATAAACGCTTTTGAGTATCTTCCGCTTCGCCGCGAGATAGGCTGTCCATTTCAGCGTAACCCGCCGTCATGCGCGCCCGAGAGGCCGAGCGGCGCAAAGAGTCTTTCGCCGCATTTAAGGCCACACGGTGAAGCCAACTTGTCAATTTAGCCTCACCGCGCCAGTTCCTAAGCTTGCCGGGCATGGCCGCCCAAATTTCCTGTGTTGTATCTTCTGCCTCGGCTTGATTACGCAGAACGCTAAAGACGACACGAAAGACGCGGTCATAATGACGCCGCAACAGTTCGCGAAAGGCGTCAGCCTCCCCCAAAGCTGCGCGCGAGGCGAGCTGTTCATCCGTGTCATTTTTATCCATTCTACGCGTAAGACGTATCTGAAATGGCAATCCTTGGAAATAATTTTATTTTTTCTGTATTTTAGGACTGTATTTTTAGCACTGTTCGCCCTTTTTCGATATCCACCATCAGAGTTTGGCCGTCTTCAATGCGCCCGGCCAAGATTTCGCGCGCGAGCTCGTCTTGGACATTTTTCTGTATGACACGTTTAAGCGGCCTTGCGCCGTAGCTGGCATCATAGCCTTGCTCACCGAGCCATTTACGAGCCTTGGGGGAGAGCTCTAGTGTGATCTGTTTATCTTTGAGCCAGTTTTGCAGACGCTTCATTTGGATGTCGACAATGGCGCTCATATGTTCAGGTTTAAGCCGTTCAAAGAGTAAAATCTCGTCGAGGCGGTTTAAGAACTCCGGACGGAAATGGGCTGTGACCTCCGCCATAACGCCGACCCGCGCGCCTTCAACGCTATCGCCCGCGCCAAGATTGAGTAAATGCTGCGCGCCTATATTGGATGTCATGATGATGAGCGTATTACGAAAATCAACTGTGCGGCCTTGCCCATCGGTCAGGCGGCCATCATCAAGCACTTGCAGCAGGACGTTAAACACATCGGGGTGCGCTTTTTCTATTTCGTCAAACAGCACGACCTGATAAGGGCGGCGGCGAATGGCTTCGGTCAGCGCCCCGCCTTCTTCATAGCCGACATAACCGGGCGGCGCGCCGATAAGACGGGCCACAGAATGTTTTTCCATATATTCGGACATATCCATCCGCGTAATGGCGCTATCATCATCGAACATGAAATCGGCCAAGGCCTTGGTCAGTTCTGTTTTCCCCACGCCCGTTGGGCCAAGGAACATGAAACTACCAATGGGGCGGGCGGGATCGCGCAATCCCGCGCGGGCGCGGCGCACGGCATCAGAGACTGCCGTGACGGCTTTATCTTGCCCGACAACCCGCGCGGCTAGAACCTCTTCCATGGAGAGGAGTTTTTCGCGCTCGCCCTCAAGCATTTTTTCCACGGGGATGCCCGTCCAGCGCGAGACAACGCCGGCAATGGTTTCAGAGGTGACAGTCTCTGCCGCCAAAGATGAGCTTTGCTCGGTCTGGCTTTCAAGCTTCGCCATTTTCTCTTCAAGGGCTGGAATGTCTTCATGTTGGAGTTTGCCCGCCAAGGCATAATCGCCGCGGCGCGTGGCGTCTTGCAGCTCAAACCTTGCCTGTTCTAGCTGTTCCTTAATATCCGTTGCGCCCGCCAGTTTTGATTTTTCTGCCTGCCAAGCCGCGGTCATCTCGCTTGACTGGGCCTCAAGCTCAGTGATTTCCGCGTTGCGTTTTTCAAGACGGTCTTTGGAGGCTTTATCTTTTTCCTTTTTAAGCGCTTCGACTTCGATTTTTAACTGCACCAAGCGTCTGTCAATTTCATCCAATGCTTCGGGTTTGCTATCGACTTGCATACGTAGGCGGCTGGCCGCCTCATCCATGAGGTCAATGGCTTTATCGGGTAGAAACCTATCGGTGATATAGCGGTTAGAGAGCTGGGCGGCGGCGACAATGGCCCCATCTGAAATCCGAATGCCGTGATGGACTTCATATTTTTCTTTTAGCCCTCTAAGGATAGAGACCGTATCTTCGACAGATGGCTCCTGCACAAAGACGGTCAGGAAACGCCGCGCCAGCGCTGCGTCTTTTTCTAAATGCTTGCGATATTCATCAAGGGTCGTAGCCCCCACGCAGTGTAGTTCTCCGCGCGCCAAGGCGGGCTTTAACAGGTTCGCCGCGTCCATAGCTCCGTCTGCTTTACCAGCACCGACAAGGGTATGGATTTCGTCAATAAAGAGAATAATCTCGCCATTCGCCGCCTCGATTTCTTTAAGCACGGCCTTAAGCCGTTCTTCAAACTCGCCGCGATATTTAGCCCCCGCAATCAGCGCGCCCATATCAAGCGCCAATAAACGCTTGCCCTGAATAGATTCGGGGACATCCCCAGACACGATACGGTTAGCCAGACCTTCGGCGATGGCGGTTTTCCCAACGCCCGGCTCTCCAATTAAAAGCGGGTTATTTTTAGAGCGCCGCGAGAGGACCTGCATGGTGCGGCGAATTTCTTCATCGCGCCCAATAACGGGGTCTAGTTTACCTG
This sequence comes from uncultured Hellea sp., assembly GCA_938007935.1. Taxonomy (GTDB): domain Bacteria; phylum Pseudomonadota; class Alphaproteobacteria; order Caulobacterales; family Maricaulaceae; genus Hellea. The sequence goes on along the minus strand of CALLMD010000001.1, from coordinate 179,125 downwards.
CCCGCGCTGCCTCAGTGAGGTCACGCGCATATTTAGACAAGGCCTCATATTGATCTTCGGCGGCGTCAGAGGTGACAGGCCCGTCCTTGCGAACAGATTTAATCGCCTCAGAAAGACGCGCGGCCTCTACATTGGTTTGTTCTAAAAGCTCTTTTGTTTTTTTGTCTGCATTTAAAACGGTTGCCAGTAAAAGCCGCTCAACGGTGACAAAAGCATCCCCCGCTTTTTTGGCCGATTTTTCCGCATTGGCAAAAATTTTGGCGGCTGCAGATGAAAGCGATAGCCCTGAACCGCCTTCAACTTTTGGAAGTTTGCTTAAAGCTGTTTCAATGGTGTGTTCCAAGCCAGATATATCCGCGCCCGACATTTGCAAAAGGTTTTTGGGTAAGCCGCCATCTTCTTGTAACAGCGCGGCTAGAATGTGAACAGGCACGAGCTGCTGATGGTCACGTGTAACTGCTTCCGTTTGCGCAGATTGTATGACGCTTCGCCCGCGCTGTGTATATGACTGAATATCCATGACAGCTTCCTATAATCGCGAGATTGAATGAATCTCTTTCGCTAGGATAGGTGGGGTTTTGATTTCCTATTTCAAGGAAAGCGGCTGTCATTATATAAAAAAGCCCGCCTTAGTAATTCGCGCTATGCGAGATGCTTGGGGCAGACCGTTTAAAATTTTTGCAGCGTTATTTCGTTTGCCATGTCCCGCGCGCAGTCATGATTTTTTGTCCTGGCCTGGCTTTTGCGATTTGTTTTTCGCCAAAAACAGCAGCGACGACTTCGATTTGTAAATTTTCGTCCCGGGCTTTGCGTGTGTAAAGCGCTTTGCGGCCAATGTTAATCTCGTTCATGGCGTTGCGCTCAGCGGCTGTTTCTCCGCCAACGACAGCGAGATAGCCCGCAGGGGTTTCGCCAATCGTGCCGCGTGCCTTAGCCGCGTCAACAACAGATTTTGCTGAGACCGTTTGCGCCATAGCAGGCTCTGAAACGCCGAGAGTGGTGAGGGCAAAAAATCCACCTCCAATGACGGCCAAAGCCGAAAGGCTGGTCAAAATCTTTGTTTTTAATGTCATATCCGTCTCCTAAAAAAGATCGGGGTTGTTAGCAATCAGGTCTTCTACGTCTTTATCCAAACGAACTCTGACTTCCTGATCAATTTTGACGTTCAGGTTAATCACAATGGGCTTCTCAGAAGGTACGATTTGTACCTTTGGTTGGCAGGCTATTAGGAATAATGGCGCCAAACCCAATGCAATTATTCTCAATGTCATGGCTTAACCTATATAATTTCGTCTGAACCTGCCATTAACACCCTGTTATTACAAGTTCAGCCATCAAATTATGATTTCTCGGCAGCTTTTGCGGCTTCAATGCCGCCCATTATCAGCTTTCCGGCCTTTTCACGGTCATCCCAGCCTAGAATTTTAACCCATTTATCAGGCTCTAAATCTTTATAATGCGCGAAGAAGTGGGAAATCCGGTCAAGTAAGATTTCAGGTAAGTCTGTGTGGCGCTCAATATTATCATAATAATGGCTTAGTTTATGATGTGGCACGGCTAAGATTTTTTCGTCAATGCCGGCTTCATCTTCCATCATTAAAACGCCCACGGCACGTGCGCGAATGACGCTGCCCGGCATGAGCGCGCGGTTGCCGACCACCAAAACGTCCGTCGGGTCACCATCATTTGAAAGCGTATGCGGGATAAACCCATAATTACAGGGATAGCGCATAGAGGTATAAAGAAAACGATCGACAAACATAGCCCCTGAATCCTTATCGAGCTCATATTTAATCGGCTCTTGTCCTAAAGGGACTTCAATGATGACATTGACATCATAAGGCGGATTTTCACCGAGTGGAATTTTAGACATATCCATTTAGGAATCTCACTATAATTTGCGCGCCTCTTAGCGCGGCAAGTCTGGATTGCAAGCCTTAAAGGCTGGTTGTGCTCAGAATAGCCCAAATCCCTGAACCAATCATGACCAAGCCGATAAATATGTTAAATAGCCGCGCTTGACGCGGATTTTTTAACCAGCGGCGTATTTTTTGAGCGCCATAGGCATAGACGCCCAGACCGAGTAGCTCTGTGGTGGTGACGGTTAAAAACATGATTCCGACTTGGAGCGGTATAGAGTAACTCGCGTCAAAATAGGCGGGCAGGAGCAGCCCGAAATAGACTAGGGGCATAGGCGAGGATAATTGTAAGCCGAGGCCTCTGGAATAAAGCTTTGCACGAGGCGGAGCGTCAGAGGCGCTAGCGTCTGGATTAGGAAGGGGTCCGAACATGGCAGAGAGCGCAAGATAAAGAATAACCAGAACGCCGATAATTTTTAAAGCGAGAAAAGCTTTAGGAAAGCTTGTTGCGATAGCGGCGGCCCCAGAGGCGGCGAGTAAGAGCCAGACAACATTCGCGCTGGCAATGCCCAAGGCAGGCAACATAGCCGGCCGAAAGCCATAGCGAAAAGCAGATGCCATGACGAGCATAACGGCGGGCCCAGGGGTTAGTCCGCCAATCCCAAATAAGGCCACAAGGGCAAGCCAAACTTCAAAAGACATAGATATCCTTTAAGCGGCTCTGTTAAGCATGTGAAATCCTTTTCTAGCGTAATTTTATTTTTGTGATATTGGCGCGTTATGAGCGCTGAAAAAACATCAGATAACGACCCGGAAATCCCCCCAGCAAAACGGCATACAGAAAAGCCGCTTGAAGGGATATTGGATACGGCGCGTGACGCAGTGGGGGGAACTGAAACGGATTTAAAATCCATGGTGGAAGCTTTTGGAGATCGGGCCTTCGGGCCTGTCATGATATTATGTAGCTTGTTTCTCATGACGCCGATTGGCGCTATTCCGGGTCTGCCCGCCGCATTTGGTCTCATTATTATTGTTTTCGCGCTCCAGCTATTATTCCAAAGAGAGTCGCCATGGATGCCAGAGGTCTTGCGGAAAATTAAAATCTCTGACGGAAAATTAGAAAAAACCCGAAAAGTTGTGCATCCTGTTTTAAGCCGTATCGATAATGTTATCAAACCACGTTTGCCATTTATGACAAGCGGCCCCGCACAAGTTTTTACGGCGCTTATCTCAATTGTTTTGGCTGCGACGATGGTTCCTTTAGGGATGGTGCCTTTTGGTGTTGTTGCGCCGGCCTTTATTATTGGGCTTTTTGGATTGGGTATTACGGCGAGAGATGGTGTTTTGATTATCTTAGGGTTCGCCTTTAGCTTGGGCGTGGCAATCGGTGTTGCAAACTTAATTATGCAGATGAACGGAATATAACAAGCTTCGCATTTTGCACCTTCATTAGAGGTCTATTAATTATGCGCGGGTATTATTCTCTTAAACTAATTAGGAGAAGGTCTAATGCGCAATCTAATTTTAACATCGCTTACAACGGCCATGCTTGCTGTTGCCGCACCATCATATGCTCTATCTGCATCTCAAACTGTGGAGCGTGAGGTCGTTGTTCAAATGCCTGATGGTTCAGAATCTGTAACGCGTGAAGCCGCTGATATGGTGACGCCCGGCGAACGTATTGTTTACACGCTAAGCTTTACCAATGATGACGCGCAGCCTGCGACTGACCTTGTGTTGACTATGCCAGTCCCAGACGAAGTTCGTTTTATGGAAGGCACAGCTTCAAGCAATAATATGACGCCCGTTTTTTCAGCAGATGGGGGTCAAAACTTTTCCTCACGCGCTCAGCTTAAAGTTCGTGATAATGATGGTATGTTAAAGACAGCCTCATCTGGTGATATCACCCATATTCGTTGGACAATCCCCGGGCCATTGGCGGTTGGTGAGACGGGAAGTTTATCATTTAAGGGAACTTTGCGTTAATTACCCAAAAGAGTGATAATTTATAAGGGCTCGGTCTTTGACCGGGCCTTTTTTGTTTTCTAAATTATCTCGTCAAAGCGTAAGATCGCTTATGGTAAATTTATAACTAACTTCAATGAGTCAAAATTTATCTAACTTATTGAAATATATGGATAATATACTGAATTATTAACGTAAATTATTCCTTTATAAAGGGATTTTTAACTACCTTCCTTTGAGCTGATTTAACCACTTTCAGATAAACATGTTCCATTAATAATAAAAGGAAGTGGGTTATGACTAACACCAAAACATTCTTGAAGGCATTGTTGGGCGCTTCTGCTCTAACAGTCTTCGCAACAGGGACAGCCCAGGCGCAAAATAATTTTACGCCAGCGGGAACATCTGTTTCTAACACATTTACACTAGACTATAATGTCGGCGGTGTCGTGCAGCCTCAAATTGACTCATCGGCTACGCCAACACTGTTCACGGTAGACCGTTTGGTTGATTTGACCGTGACATCAAATGGTGATGCAACAGTTGCGCCGGGTTCAACAGACGAAGAGCTTGTTTTCTCTGTTTCAAACGAAGGTAACGATACGCAAGCCTATGCTTTGACACTTGTTGAAGAAACGGCTGCACCAGATACGATCGATACAGACGATGCTGCCAGTGGAACATCAAATATTGTTTATTATATTGACGCAGGCGGACCAGGTGCTCCTGGTCTAGAAGGTAACGGTGTATTTGAGCCCGGTGGAGTGGATGGTTCACCAATCCCTTATGATCCAGCTAACCCACCTGAAATAGGACCAGATGAGGTTCTTTGGGTCGTTGTCACACAAGATATTCCGACGTCTGCAACAGATGGTGATCAAGCGGATATTACATTGGTTGCCGATACACTTGAGCCAGCTTCATCACCAAGTGCAGGTACACCTGTAACAGCTGATGGTGACGGCAATAGCCTCACAGGCGCTGCAGAAAACGTCCTTGCTGATGGCTCTGGCACAGGTAATGAAGTTGCCAATGCGGGTGATCATTCAGCGACAGGTAGCTATGTTATTGCCTCTGCAGATATTGCTGGTGACAAAGTTGTATCTGTTCATTCTGAGGATGGTTCGACATGTTCCACAATTCCAGGTTCGCCATCAGGCGGTTATGGTATTCCAGGTGCCTGTGTTGAATATGTTATCTCGGTTGAAAACTCAGGTTCCGCTGCTGCGACTGATATCGTTGTAAACGATGTCCTTCCCGATGAGCTTGAGTTTGCAACAGCTGTCTTTGGCGGTGATTTCACAGGCGGCTCTTTTGCATCGCCAGCTCTACCAGCAGCCAATACAGACTGCGTATCTGGAGCCTGTGTTATCAATCTGACAGGGGCCACATTACCGGCGCCAGTTCTGCCAGCTACAAGCACTACAGGCACGGTCACAATCCGCGCTTACGTAAAGTAGCAACTTAGTAACCGCTTCCGCGGCCTGTTACCCTAGAGGTAACAGGCCGTCCTTCGGGTAACCCTTTTGGTGAGGGGTTTGTCCGAGCTTGCGGGTATGAATGGTGAGCAACACAATAAAACATAATATGGGCGCAATAGCTTTGATTGCGACAGCTTGGGTCTCTAGCTCAAGTGTCGCATCAGCAGAGCTATATGGTACCGAAGTTATAAATGTAGCTTCAATCAGTTACTCGCAAGGTAACTTGTCTGATACATTTGTAACAAATGAAGCGACGTTTACAATACGTCCGCCAGCAACACCTGCAGTTATCGAGTTTTTCCGAAATTCACCGACTGCGCCATCACCAATAATGCGAAATATCAATGGCACTGATTATAGCCCGTCTGGGGACCTTGCGGGCGCCTTCGAAGCCATTGGGCCGTCAACAACTACGGGCGGTGTGAACGTTAAGCTGGATGACGAAATTCCGCTTATTCCAGCGACGACTTATCTTGCTGGCGAGCTTATGTTTGTCCGCGTGACGGACATTGGACAAAATTTAAGTTCCAATGAAATAGATACGGTTGAAATTACAATCGAAGCGGATAATGGCGACATAATCGTTTTACGCCTCTATGAGTCAGATCCTGATTCAGGTGAGTTTTGGGCATATTTACCATCGACGGCATTAAAAACAGATCTCTATGACAATGAGATTACAGTTAATGAAAACACTCAGCTTACAGCGACATATGTAGATACATTTGATCAGACAGATGTTACCATCGATACGGCAGTAGTAAATCCGCTCAACAGGGTCTTTAGCTCTGTCACGGGCGAAGCCGTAGACGGCGCGGTGATTACGCTTGTCAATCTCGATACAGGCTCAGAAGCCGTCGTTTACGGCGTTGACGGGTTTTCGGCCTTTCCGTCCGAAGTCACAAGCGGTGAAGATGTCGCTGATGCTGGCGGCTTGACCTATGAAGCTGAGCAGGGAGAATTTAGATATCCGTTGCTGGATGCGGGGCGCTATGCTGTACGCGTTGATCCGCCTGAGGGGTATCGTTTTGCCTCGGTTGTTGATCAAACGACGCTAACAAATTTAAACGATAATGCATTCGTAATTCTTCCCGCCTCTTACGGCGAAGAGATTTTACTTAGCGGAGAGGGGCCATTAAGGTTTGATATTCCACTGGACCCTGAAACAGATTTGGTTGTCAATAAAAGCGCTGATCGTGCTTTGGCTGATGTCGGTGATTTCATAAATTACACGGTGACGATTGAAAACCGCGGCGGCGCTGCCGCGCCTATTATGCTACATGATACGCTGCCTGTTGGCTTTCGCTATGTTCCGGGAACGTCTCGAACTCTGCAAGATAGAATAGATGACCCGCAGGTTTCAGAACGCTCAACGCTGCTAACATTCCCTATGGGCGTAATTCAACCCGGCGAGACGATGACACTGGATTACGCGCTTGAGATTGGTCCGGGCGCGCCTTTGGGTGATGCCGTCAATGAAGCCGTGGTCTTGGATAATGCGGGGCAGCAGCTCTCAAATATCGCGCGCGCTGGCGTACGTTTGCGTGAAGATTTGTTGCGCTCGCGCTCAACTATTGTTGGCCGCATCAGCGAAAAAAGCTGTGACGGTGAAGAGGATTGGGCGCGCCATGTCACACGCGGCGAGGGCGTTGAAGGTGTAAGATTATATATGGAAACAGGGGCCTATGTTGTCTCTGACCCTGACGGTTTGTTCCACTTTGAAGGCGTAAGCGAAGGCACTCATGTTGTGCAGGTCGATAAAGAGACCTTACCGCAGGGCTATGAGCTTATGGAGTGCGAAGACACGACGCGTTATGCAGGCTCAATTCAGTCGCAATTCGTTGATGTTCAGGGCGGGGGAATTTGGCGCGCTAATTTCTATTTGAAACAAGTCGGCGCCAAAGCTGAAGCCCTTGAAGAAGAGGTCTTTAACGATGCCAAAGAGCATAAAGATTACGATACAACATGGCTAGAGAGTCAGTCCGCCGATGTGGAATGGGTATATCCTGACACATCACGTACGCCGTCAAAGCCGTCTACCAATATTGGAATCAAGCATGGCCCAAATCAAAAGATAAGTTTGGAGCTTAACGGGAAACCCGTATCTGAGCTGAACTATGCCGGACGAGATGGGAATAGTAATCGCTCGGTTTTAATTAGCCGTTGGCGCGGCGTTGATTTGCTAGAAGGCCGTAATGAAATTATAGCCACCATTCGCAATATAAATGGCGATGTTGTGAAAACAATTCGCGAAGAAATTTCCTTCGTTAAAAATATCTCGCGCGCTATCGCGGTGCCAGACCAATCCACATTGGTGGCCGATGGCCGAACGGCGCCGCTTGTGGCTATCCGTATGGAAGATGAAGCGGGACGCCCCGTACATTCTGGCCGTATCACAACAATTGAGGTTGAGCCGCCATATCGTCTTTATGATGAGACGGGTGAGAACCACCTTATCGAGCAAACCCATGATTTACTGGCCCCGCTTTCTGCGCGCCGTGATTTCTCTGTTGGCGCGGATGGTATTTTAAAGGTTAAACTTGAGCCAACTCTACGCACCGGTAAAGTTACAGTTATAGCGACCCTTGATAGTGGTCGCCGCGTGCCGATTTACATGTATCTTGAACCTGAAAAGCGCGACTGGATTTTAGTGGGTCTGGCTGAAGGCTCGGTAGGTTATGATGATATTTCTGGTAATGCGATAGACTTGGGCGAGGTTGAAGGTGCAGATGTAGTCAAAGATGGCCGCGTTGCGTTCTTCGCGAAGGGTCTTGTCAAAGGTAACTGGCTGATGACCTTGTCTGTTGATACAAGCAAGCATAAGCGCACCGGAAATCAAAATGGAGGTTTCCTAGAAGAGATTGACCCCAATGCTTATTACACGCTTTATGGTGATCGCAGCTATCAAGAGTTTGAAGGTGCGAGCCGCTATCCCGTTTTTGTGAAACTGGAAAAGCGTCAAGCCTATGCGATGTTTGGGGATTATGACACGGATATCACTGAGGGGCGTTTGACGTCTTATAATCGCCGCCTATCAGGTTTAAAGGCCGAATATCTAGGGGATAAGTTTCAGGTTCTCGGTTTTGCGGCCGAAACAAATCAAGGCTTTGCGAAAGATGAATTGTCCGCTGATGGCACAAGCGGAACTTATCAGCTCTCTAGCCAGCGTGTCTTAGCGCAGTCTGAAGAAGTCGTTGTTGAAACGCGGGATCGTTTCCGTCCAGATATTGTTTTGAATCGCCAGATTATGGTGCGTTATTTGGACTACACATTAGACTACTATACGGGTCAGCTGATCTTCCGTAAGCCAGTGGATGTGTCCGATATAGATTTCAATCCAAATGTTATTGTTGTGGATTATGAAACTTCTGAAGACGCCGAACGTAACCTAACTTATGGCGGACGTGTGCAAACCCAGATTTTGGATGAAAAAGTTCAAATCGGCTCAACATTTGTACATGAGGATGGCAGCAGCTTATCTGGCGGCGTTGAACAAAACCAAGTCGGCGTCGACGTCATTGCCCAAATAACAGAGAACACACAGCTGCGCGCAGAATATGCTGTGACTGAAACCATCGGAACTGTGACTGACGGCACAAGCGATGCTATTCTGGCTGAAATCATTCACACCTCCGAGAAATTCTCAGGTGAAGCTTTCTTCCGCGAAGAAGAAGCTGGCTACGGGCTGGGACAAACGGGATCAAATACAAATGGCGTTCGCCGCTATGGGGTTAAGGGAAATCTTAAGGTCCAAGAATTTGAAGATGAAGCAACAGGTCGCCGGGGTAACCGCCGTATTGAGGCTCAAGCTTTTCGTGAAGAAAACCTGACAACAGGTAATGCGCGTAATACGGCTGAAGTTCTGGCAACGCATGAAGGCGATCGTTTGGCACTCTCAGCCGGCCTTCGCGCGAGCCGCGATGAACTTGTCAATGGCGATGACCGCGAATCGATCACAGCGATTGGCCGAGCCTCCATCCGCGTGCCGTCTTTGGACGCAACAGTTCAGCTGAGTCATGAACAGCCATTGAATGGGAAAGACGAAGTGAGTGCCTATCCACGCCGCACAACTGTCGGCGTTGATAAAAATATTGGTGATAAAGCCATTTTATCTGTACGCCACGAAATCTTGGATGGACCTAATTCGGCGGATAATAATACAACAGTTGGCATTACGACCAGCCCTTGGAGCGGAACAACAATCACAGCTAATACGGATCTTTTGACGAATGACCTGGGCCGCCGACTTGGCGCAACAGTGGGTGTTGATCAGCAGATCAAGTTAACAGAAAAATGGTCGGGCTCTGTAGGCCTGCGCAATCGTTCAGTCCTGGATCAAAAAGGCGAGTTTATTGAAGTTGCGCCAGATGCAGCGATTAGCCCGATTGAGGTCAATGAGGACTTTAGCTCAGCTTATGTAGGCATTGCCTATCTGACGGATAAGACCAGCGGTTCAGCTCGGGTGGAAGGCCGTCATTCCTCTGTGGGTGATACATGGACGGCAACGGCTGGCGTTGCGCGCGAGTTGACGGAAGAACTATCTTTTGCAGGGTCGGCCAGAGGACTTCTCAATGAAACACGTGGTACAAATGACGCGACAAGTCAGTTAGATGCGCGTCTTGGCGTTGCTTGGCGTCCGCGCGATGAGGATACAATAATTTTTGATCGTTTTGACGTTAGCCACAAACATAATGAGCGCGGTGAACGGGAAACAAAAATTGTCAATAATTTTGCGATCAACACAATGGTAACTGATCGTTTGCAAGCCACAGCGAATTACGGGGTTAAGAATGTGCGCACCGAGCTAGCAGGTCAGGAGCTTAAAAGTTGGAACCATCTTCTTGGCGGTGAAGCCCGTTTTGATGTGACCGAGCGCATTGATATTGGACTGCGCGGGTCGATGATGACTTCCAAGGGTACAGGGACGACGAAATATAGCTTCGGCCCAAGCATCGGTGTTGCGCCGGTTAAAAATGTTTGGGTAAGTGCGGGCTATAATTTTGAGGGCTTTAAGGATGATGATTTCGAGGCAGCAGAATATTCTCGCAAAGGCGTATATCTGCAAATGCGTTTGAAGTTTGACCAAGACACAGCACGTGGACTATTGCGGCGTATTTCACCGCGCGACGCCGTTGGTGTGGCGGGTACAACACAGCGCGGTTTCGTAAATCCTTAAGCTAGGCGACTTGGCTTTGTGAAGGCACGTCTTCGTGATAGCGTCTGACAAAACGAATGGATTCCAGCAAATCACGACAAAGAACCGGTTTTGTCAAGAAGAGGTCCGCCCCTGCCGCCATACAGGCGGCGTTGGTTGCAGCAGAGCCATCTGCGGTGAGCGCAATGATAGGCACATTTTTGGCGGCGAGGTCTCCATTTCTGATGGCCTGCGTTGTTTCGATACCGCTCATGCCGGGCATTCTTATATCCATCAATATGACATCTACCGCTTGAGTCTTGAGTGTCTCAAGCGCCTCTTCACCTCCAGCCGTACAAAAACATTCACAGCCTTCTGGTTCTAAAAATATTTTAATAACATCCTGATTGGATGAAACGTCATCGACGATGAGAACGCGGAGACCCCGTAGGTTATCGGGATTAAATTTTGTTGGGACGGGTGCCTCAATTTTTGGGGCAGGTTTTTCTGGTGCGTGAATGGGGATATCTTCATAGTCTATATCAATGTCAATATACTCTTGATCTGAGTCTGCGGAGAGGCTCGTCATTTCGGTTTCCAGTTCTAAGACATTTGTAAGAGGACAAAGACATTTAAACGTAAATTCACTTCCGCGGCCTAAGGCCGAGTTAAATGTAATTTTCCCGTCCAGATCTTTTGCCGTCTGCATAGCTTCTGTTAGCCGTGTTTTATTTTCACCCCTAAGAAGGTCGATTTGTTGTTCATTTGAAATGCCGCGACCCGTATCTGCAACGATGATTGTTAAATGTTTTGAGGTGCTTTGAGGTCTATCTTTGGCGGTTACATGTACATGTACGCGGCCACTATCCGTATAATGAGCAGCATTTGATAATAAGGTATTTAGACAGGCATGAAATTTTTTTGTTTCAATATTGTATTCGCCAGAGACAGCTTCATCGATAAAACAGGTTAACGTCACACCTTTGGCTTCAATCATTGAGCGCCATGTACTCACGACGCCCTCGATTAACTTACTTACTTCTGCCGACTTTGAATCGGTGGACATCATTATTTCACTCACTTTTGGTGAAATAATAGAGAATATTCGCTACAATAGGGTTAATAAATCCAATACGTGTTTTGCCAAAAAATAAACCCGCCAGAGGCGGGTTTCCCACAGATTTTGAGATATAGAAGTTCACGCATTGAACTGATTGCGTTATTGCAATCCACCTAAAATAGAACGGCTTTTTATCAACGATGCAAGGAAAAAATTCAGTTTAGGGTAAAATATTCCCAATTTTCGCCTATTTGACGATTTTTTTACCGTAAATACTATCCGCAGGCGATTTTTGTGCGTTTTAGGGCCGCGGTAATTCCTTTGAGGGAAAATTGGTAACTGACCTGAGTTCCCCTGGAGCTCACCGCTTTTATAGTCATAGTTGCACCTGCGCGCATTTTGGAGACGAGCGCGCGTTCGCTGCTATTGCTTTCAATAAAGGCTTCATTGGCCGAAGCATACATCGTATATTTGGCCGATCCAACCCGTGCTTCAGGACCGCGATTTGTTTTCAGCGGATAACCTGCCAGAAAGCTGGGTTGCTCGGTTGCGGCGCCAGATTTCCAGTTTGACACCATAAAGTAAACGTCGCCATGATTTACAGAGCTGGGTGTTTTTACTTTAGGCTTTGATAGAGCGTAGCATGTTTTATTACGGCCTTGTCCGCGTGAGTAGACAGTCCAGTCAGTATAGGTGCCTTCGAGCTTTGGCTTAGACTGCGCCAGCGCGAGCGGCGAAACCAGAAGCGGGCTTAGCCCAGCAATAAGCGCAAATGTTATACGGATGTGTCTCATGATCTCTACCAAATTGTCTTTAGCTCTATAGCGCAGGTTTATGGTTAAGGTCGCGTTAAATACAGGTAAAAAACAGCTGGTTTTGTGCCTTATAAACGATCTTAATCTTTTCGCTTGGGTTTGACCCAGTTTTTATCAGGGCCGCCAACCTTCACAGGCCGTTCAGGGTAGCCGCCCAACATGAGTGTGCGGTCATAAAGCGTAAGGGCTGCGGCCAGACTTACATTGATACAAAATTTCGTTGGAATTTTGACGATATGGTCACATCGGGCTTGCATGTGATTAGAGAGATTGCCTTTCTCCGGTCCTAGAATATAAGCGCAGTTGATGGGATGGCGAAAGCTTGGCAGCTCAATAGACTCTTCAGTGAGCTCAACGCCGACTAATTGACAATTACGTGGCAGAATCAAATCATTTGCGGTGTCCCATTCATAAAAGGGCATATGCATATCCGAGCCAGATGTATCTGTACGGCGGATTTCTAAAGCTTTGTGGGTCGCGCCAATCGTAAACGCGAAACTTGCCCCAAAGGCATTGGCCGTGCGCAGAACTGCTCCCAGATTATAGGATTTAGAAATGCCTTCAACGCCAACTCCAAAATATCCTCGCATCTAAACCTCTTTATTAACGTAGCGTGTTACTGGATTTAGAGTTCTGTAAATGGCATAGGCGGCCACAATCGCACTGCCGATGACAATCATCAAAAATGGCATTTTCGGGGAGACGCGCATAGCGGCCAGTCCAATGAGTCCAAATGTCGTTAGATTGACAAATAGATTGAGCAATACGGACCCCGCGCTCATGAGCTGGGCCCGGATATTCGGGTTTGCGCGTCTCTGGGCCATGGCTTGTAAGGGGACTAAAAATAAACCGTTACAAATAGAGGCGCCAATAATGGTGACCATGAAAAGCGGCGTTTGGGGATTAGCAAGAAAGTCAGATAAGGGACCAAATTTTTCCGCGCCCGCATATGTGGGGCTTGGGATAAGATAAAGCATCAAAACAAATAGTGTGACGCCGCTAATACCTAATGCAGAAAGGCCTACGGATTCTGGGCCCCAAATTCTCCACCCCCCGATAAACATCGTTAAGAGCGATCCTACTAAGATTGCGATGGTGGAACTGGCGAGCATGATCATGAGCACGCCTTCCTCATACTTCATGGTGCTGGCCACATAATCAGGGAAAGTCGTCACAAAAACGGTTGATAGCCCGTAAAACCACGCCACGCCTAAAAGTGGACGCAGGACATCAGGATTAGCAAAGGCTTGTTTTAAAACACTTAGCGTAGCCGTAACCGGCTCATAATTGACTTTTAAATCGGGCTGAGGCGCGGGGGCAGGGGGCGTCATTTCGGCGGCAAACCAGCCAAGCAGGGCGAGAATAAGCAGTAAGATAGAAATCATCGGCGTGCCAAATTTAAGAACGCCCAGGCCAATAACAGTTCCGACCAAAAGGATAGAAAACTGAAATCCGCTCATTAAAGCATTACCTGTAATCAGCTCTTTCTCATTTAGCCATTGTGGCAGAACAGCATTTTTTGTGGGCGAGAAAAAGGCCGATTGCGCGCCCATAAGGCCTAAACATAAAGCCAAGACATGCACATTTTTTACGGCAAAGCCATAGGCGGCCAATAGCATGATCAGAACTTCGACGCGCTTGACCCAGCGAAAGATTTTACCGCGGTCAAATTTATCAGCGATCTGGCCTGCGATCGCGCACAGGATTGTAAAAGGGCCTGTAAAAATAAGCGCAGCGACAGGGACGCGGATGGCGCTGGGCAGGTCTGAGAGAAAAGCAAACCCGCCAAAGGTGATGAGGGCGATAAGCGCATTTTTAAGCGTATTATCGTTAAAGGTGCCTGTTTGGAATAAGGTGAAAAGGGGTAGGAACCGTCTTTGGGTGAGTAAACGTGCCGCTTGTTTTGCGCTCATGTCATTTGTCCTTTTGAAGCGGGTTCTTGTGAACTTGCATCTTCTGCTTCGCGGGCGAGACGCTTTGCTTTAGCAACTTCATTTTCTTCAGTTTTACCAATGTCATCGGGATTTAAATGTCCCAAATCTTCAAGATCTAAAAGTTCAATTGATCGCGTCTCAATCATTATCTCCAATTTTTCCATAAATTCGTCCTTGCCAAGGCCGGGCATAATAGGAGGCATAAATTCAAGATCGGCGCGGCCGGGATGTTTTATCCAGTCATTTTGATTCCAGCGCTGCCCGAGATTGCTGGCGAGGGGAACGACGGGACAGTCAAAATCTTTATAAAGATGATAGACGCCTTTGCGGTACCGGTGCTGGGTACCAATTTTGGATAAATGTCCTTCGGGGTAGATGAGTAAACGGCGGCCTTGTTCTCGGACAAGCTGTGACGACTCGGCCATTTTGCGGCGCTGATCTTCGCCGCCGCAATTATTAATCACCACCGCATTCATTTTGGTTAGGATACGGCCGACAAAAAGAAACTTTGTAATCGCGTCACCTGTTACAAATGAGAGATCGAAAAATTGGGAAAAGACAACAAAGCCATCCCCGTAACTTTGATGCTTGGCCGCGATAATTACCGGTCCTTCGGCGGGAATATGTTCATGCCCTGTTACATTCACTTTGATGCCCGCAATGACCCGCATGCCCCAGACCATAAGCCGTGTGTAACGACGCAGGCTCCCCATCATGAGTTTGCGCCCAGGCAGGAGCGATAATATCACACTGACAAAGGCATAAATGACCGTCATCACAAGGAAAAAAATATTAAAAATAAGCGAGCGCAATAGCTATCCTTTGGGCATGTGTCTGATACGTAGTTTCAAACAAAGCCGTCTTGGCTGCAAGCTCTATTATTTGGGCCTAGATTTTATGGATTTTGCTTAAACTGCGCGTGATCTGGCTTGAACGCGAAAGGCTTTTGGCGCTGGCGGGATGAGCGTGTGATAGGCGGATTTGGCCTGGAGGAAAGCACCGATATTGGCATAGGGGCTATCGGGATGAAAAAACTTGGCTTTTTTACGCCACGCCGCGCGAATGTCAGCTTCGCGCGCAGCGGAGGAGAGACCCAATGTCATCAAAGCTTCTTGTCGTGTCATAGGGCTTGTCTTAATTTTCTGTCTATTTTTATACTTAATCTATGATAACTAATGAACGCGTTTGGTAAATAAAGTGCTGAAAGACATGGTTAATTTTGTGTTTCATTGCAGATTTGAAAGTATCTCATGGTCTCTAAAGACAATATAATTCCGGCCTCTCCGAGCGCTGATGATTATAAGACGGATGATGTTTCGGGCCGGCATGCGCCGCGCGATTTATCATGGACGCAAAGCCAAGACCCGATTGCGCTTTTTGAAAACTGGCTTGCCGCAGCGGTTAAGGCTGAGATTAATGATCCCCACGCGATGTCCTTAGCCACTGTGGATGCAGGCGGTTTACCTGATGTGCGCATGGTCTTGCTGAAAGCTATCGATAAGCGGGGTTTTGTTTTTTATACCAATGGCCAGAGCGCAAAGGGCACGCAGCTTCGCGGGCAAGGTAAAGCCGCGCTTTGCTTTCATTGGAAAAGTTTGCGCCGCCAAGTGCGGGTTAGAGGTGAAGTCGTAAAAGTGAGCGCGGCGGAGTCAGATAACTATTTTCGCTCCCGCGCGCGCGGGTCTCAAATCGGGGCTTGGGCGTCACAGCAATCTAGCCCTGTGGATGACCGCGAAACCCTTATGACGGAGACTAAAAAAGTTGAAGCTCAATATGAAGGCCAAGATGTCCCGCGCCCACCTCATTGGTATGGCTGGCGGGTGAAACCGCAAAGCATTGAGTTTTGGCAGGATGGCGCTTACCGCTTACATGACCGTATTCTCTTTAAAGCAAGTGAAACAGGATGGAAAACATCACGCCTTTTCCCTTGAGCTAAAGCAGTCTATAGGATGTTATGGATTTCGGCCTGATTATATTTCTTATCTTTGCTTGGTTTATTTTTTCCAATGTTAGAGCGGCAGGAAAAGGCATTGCTAAAGCGTCCAAAAAATCTGGCGTGACGCGTGAACAATTATCGGACATACAGGCCAAAGTAAAAGCGGCGCAATCAAACGAATTTGAAACAAGCCCTGAGCGCAGAGATGAATGGAAAGATGATGCTCTTGGGGGATCTTGGCAAGACATGACGCCAACCCAGCGCGGCCGTGAGCGCGCGCGTCAAAAAAAGTCTTATCCGGGCTCAAAATTAACGCTGCAACAACGCCTTGATGCTGCCAATTATGGCCAAAGAGCGAAAGGCGCACATAAGGGACAAAACAGGGATAAAAAATACAAAGCTTTCAAGCAAGGCTCCGAACGTAAAGTCAAAGCCCGTCAAGCAGGCCGCGGTGAAGATTACGGGCTGAGTCGCCGCCACGCCCCGCAAAAAGACCAAAACCGTCATAGGCGTGATGATTGGGGACAGCGCGGGGGCGCGGAAATTCTCTCGACGCGAAACCTTCTTATAGGACTGGCACTGGGCTTTATCGTTCTATATGTGCTGTCGAAAGTCTCGCCGTCTGATTTAGGATTATAGGATAAATTATGAGCACTGATGTGATCAATGTTGAGCAGCCTGTTAAGGGTGTAAAACGCCGGAAAATTCGCGATATTGTGTTGCGGTTGACCAAGATTTTAGCCTTTGCAGGGCCGCTCACATTTATGGTGGCGGGCCTTGGCTCTAAATTAGGGCTTTGGAGTTGGAAATTCGGCCTTGGGACCCTCTCACAAAAGGTTGGCCCTGCGCTTTTAATTGCCTGTGGCGTATTTGCTGTTCTTGCTATGCTCCTGTCTTTGATGGCGCCAAAAAAAGGTTTTTTTGTTGGAGCCTTTGCTTTGGTTATACCCTTGGTCGGCTTGGGGCAATTAGCCGGCGTTAAAAACAAGGTAACAAGCCTTCCGCTCATCCATGATATCACAACAAACACCCAGGATGTGCCAGTCTTTAGCGATGCCATATTGTCCGAACGCGGGCAAGTTGAAGGCGTAAATACGGTTGACTATGCAGGAAAGATGGCACCTAAGCATGAGAAAGATGCCGATGGCAAACCCGTTATGGCGTTGGTGTCAGCTTTGCAAAGCCAGGCCTATCCTAAAGTCAGACCTTTAATTCTAAGCGCCTCTCCTGACGTTGCCTTTGGTCAAGCTAGAGCCATTGCGGCGGATATGGGGTGGAAGATAAAATCCGAGGATGTGAATGCGGGAATTATAGAAGCCACCGATTCGACATTTTGGTATGGCTTCAAGGATGATATTGTTATCCGTATCCGGCCAAGCGAAGGGGGCGGCTCCGTCATTGATCTTCGCTCGGTCAGCCGTGTGGGCCTATCGGATATGGGCGCAAATGCACAGCGTATCCGCATTTTCCTCGGTAAAATGTCGAAATAGAGTCAGGCGGGGAAATACTTCGCCCTTAATCCGTCTTTATCTTTGGATGTGACTCGTCCCGTCTCGCGCATATGTATTAAGTGAGAGAGCACGCTATGCGCCGCCGCAGGGTAAAGGCGCTTATCGATATCCGTATAAAGCCTTTCGACAATATCCATAATGTCCCTAAGGCCGCTCTTGAGCGCGGCCATAATTTGGGTTTCACGGGCAAGGCGGTGGTCTATATAGGCCTGCACAAATTCATCGACCTTTTCAATGCAGGGACCATGGGTCGGCCAAATCTTGTCAAAATGGCGGGATTTTATGCGCGCAAGACTGTCAAGGTAATCTCCCATATGGCCATCGGGCGGGGAGACTACGCTGGTTGACCAGCCCATTATATGATCGCCCGAGAAGAGCGTGTTTTCTTCGCGCAGGCCGTAACACATATGGTTTGAGGTGTGACCAGGCGTGTGAATGGCGTCGATGGTCCAGCCGTCGCCGTGAATGACATCGCCCTCTCTAATCTCGACATCCGGTTTAAAGGAGAGATCATCTCCGGCCTCAAGCCGGACCTCACCGTCTTTGGGAGGACGCATTTGGAGGCCATATCCATAGACCTGACATCCATGATCTTTGGCAAGCGGAATTGCCAGCGGTGAATGGTCAAGATGATGATGAGTCATCAGAACATGCGTCACGCGCCGGCCCTCTAAAGCTGTATCCAGAGCTGCGCGATGCTCAGCAAGGTCTGGGCCGGGGTCAATAACAGCCACATTTTTATCGCCAATAATATAGACCCCCGTCCCCGTATAGGTAAAAGGCCCCGGATTATTGGCAATAACGCGTTGAATTAGCGGACTTAATTGCGCCAAAACGCCATATTCAAATTCAAATTCTCTAACAAAGGGGATGCTCATAACCATGAGTATTTAAGCCAAGTTAAAGGTAAGCGCCAGTCCCGATACTCTACATTAATTGTTATTTCAGCACGTGTATAACGAGGCTTTATCCCCGCTTGCTCTTTTTATGTGTACGGGCTTTAAGGCTAATAATTGCCAATTAATAGAGGAACAGGAAAGCCGTAAATATGACCTCTAATCATACGCAAAATTGGGATAATTACTGGGAGGGTCGGTCTGCTCAAAACTCTGGTAACGCTCTATTGGGTGTTGGAATTGAAAATAACCAAGTTTTGACAAATTTTTGGGAGAAAATTTTCAAAGAGGTGCCAAAGTCAACTAAATTAGCTGACTTTGCTTGTGGTGCAGGCTCAGTTTTAAGTCACGCTAATCGTTTGGGCCTAACGGATTTGACAGGCCTTGATGTTTCCACAAGTGCAATTGATGTCTTAAAAACAAAAATACCTAATGTTGTTGGTGTTGTGGGACCAGTAGATAAGACGCCTTTCGAGTTAGACAGCTTTGATATGATTGTAAGCCAATTTGGTTTTGAGTATGCTGGGGGAGCAAAGAAAATTATCTTAGCAACAAATGAAATGGGAAGAATTTTAAAACCAGAAGGGAAAATTGCTCTCGTTACACATATCAAGGACGGCGCTATAGCCAAAGAATGTTTTGGGGCTTTAGATAAAATTTCGCTCATCCAACAAAGTGGTTTTTTTGAAGTTGGAGCTGATACATTTAAGAGCGTGTATAAGGCGCAAAAAACATCCTTACCCGAAGATAGACAAATAGCTATTCAATCTATGTCTAATTTAAATGTTAATGCCGCGCCTATAATGGCGTGGTTAAGAACAGCAGGAGCTAGGCAAAAAGAATTTGGTCGGTTCGCGTATCATTTGCTCGAGTCTACTCACAAGCTTTTGCTGACATATCAAAAATATACTTTGGGAGATTGTTTGAGTTGGCTAGAAGCTATGCACTCGGAGGTTCAAGCTTATGAAGGCCGCATGCTGAGTATGACACAGGCAGCGATTCCTGAAAGTCTAATTTTTGAAATTAGAAATAACTTTATAAATCAAGGCCTTAGATTATCCCTACCCGAAAAACTATTTTTCAAAGAGGGTGATTTGCCAGCGGCATGGGTTCTGCGAAGCGTTTAGAGTCCTATTCACTGACGTTAATCAGTTCGTTTAAATCTCGCACCTTTGCGACCACTTTGACCCTTTTCGTTTTCTAAAGAGATAAAAAATGTACCCAAGGAAGCGGGTTTTATTTTTGCTGTTAGTTTCCCTTTTGGAATATAGCCAATATCTCCATTAATTTGCCGCCATACGTGGCCGTTGGTCATAGTCAATGTTACGCCATTGCGGTGTTTTGAAATTGATTTGACATCAAATGTTTGGGCTGACTTTTTCGCTTTATCTGATTTTGATTTTAGTAGCCCTAATTTAGGTAATGAGGGTAAAGAAAAGCCAAATGAGTCTCTCTCTATGGCTTTTACGCCCTCGGCATCTATTGCGACCATTTCTTTTTTATCTTCCTTGGTTTTTAGAATAGGGACGTTTTCATCAAAACATGCGAGTCTTTGAATGTCGTCAGAAATTTCCGCGCATTTATAAATTGCATTTAATGGACTTACTTGCGCTTTTGCGGGCAAAGGCACGATTATGATGATGCATAAAGTTATCAGGAAGCATATTGTTCGGTATTTCGTAATGACTAGCACGAAGACGTCTCCTTATTTAACTTGCTGAAAAATATAGATATTTTTCTGTTCTCGTTTTGAGCTTAGGATTTTTTTAGCCTAGCATGAGAGGAATTTTATGTAAGGTGTGTATTTTTGCAACATATTTGATTTTTTTGCCATAAACATTAGGAAAAATTCATATTGCTGCTTGAGTCCTGCCTTAGGAGTCGGTAAGTCACCCGCAATAGTGTCTCGCCCCCGCGAGTCATGTGATGCCATAATGGCAAGTTAAAAAATTCAGTTCGAAGGGGATTTTTAGTGAAAAACTTAACCAAAAAACAAATGCTGATGACAACATTGTTGTCAGTAGCGACAATCGGCGCGTTTGCTGCGCCTGCGCATGCACAAGATAGTGATGACGACGAAATCGTTGTTACAGGTTCGCGTATTGTCAAAAAAGACTTTATCTCAAACTCACCAGTTGCAACAGTTAATGCTGTGCAGTTTGAGCGGACAGGCGCGATTAATACAGAAAATCTACTTAATACGCTCCCACAAACTGTTCCAGGTCTAGACCGGACATCAAACAACCCGGGTAACGGTACGGCAACTGTTGACCTTCGCGGTCTTGGTGCTAACCGGACACTTGTTCTCGTAAATGGTCGTCGTGCGATGGTTAACGGTGCTGGTGGTGTTGTCGATATCAACACTATTGCGCCATCAATGATTGAAAATGTTGAAGTTCTAACGGGTGGCGCGTCATCTGTTTATGGTGCTGACGCGGTTGCAGGTGTTGTTAACTTCATCCTGAAGGATGACTTTGAAGGTATTGAGGCAAGTGTTGGTGGTTCAATAACAGAACAAGGCGATGCTGAAACAGTTAACGCGTCTGTTACAATGGGCGCGAATACCGCTGATGGACGTGGTAATGCGACTATTAATATCGGTTATACTGATCGTTCTGCTCTTTTCCAAGGCGATCGTGATTTCTCTGAAACTGCGTTCTTTGATAATGCCGACAACACGGGCTTAGAGCCTGGTGGTTCTTCAGGTGTCCCAGGAACATCAATCTTCGCTGGTGGTTTAGGTGGTTTTTCACCTAGTTTTGGTGTCGTTTTCGAGGGTGCAGGCGTAGCCCGTCCATTTGTGACATCTGGCGATGTTAATGATTTCTACAACTACGCGCCTGTTAACTTCATTCAGTTGCCGCAAGAACGCTTTACCTTGAATGGTACAGCGAATTATGAGATTAATGATCATGCTGAAGTTTATGCAGAAGCACGTTTTGCAAATAACACAGTATCTTCACAATTGGCGCCTACACCTATTTTTCAGGGTCCAGAATTCTCCCTAGACGGAAACCCATTTATTGATCCTGCTACGCAACAAGTTCTTTCTGATGCAATCGGCTCTGGCGTCGATACAGATGGAGATGGTATCGATGATACAGCTCAAGCGCTTTTGCGTCGCCGTCTTGTCGAGGTTGGGCCACGATTTAATTCTGACTCTCGTAATACCTTCCAAATACTAACGGGTGTTAAGGGTGATTTTATTGGTGATTGGGATTACGACCTCTCTTATTCTGAAGGTCGTACGCAATCATCCACTTTCCAAGATGGTAACGTAAACCGCGGCCGTTTTGACCAGGCGCTTTTACTGGCAGATGCTGATGGTGACGGAAATGTTGATCTTGATGCGAATGGTAACCCATCTTGTGCGGATGGTGGAACAAATGGTGCGACAACTGGTTGTGCGCCGCTTAACCTTTTCGGACCAGGAAACATCTCTGAAGAAGCGGCTGCTTTCTTAAGAACAGCAGCTTCAACAACGGATGAGACAATTCAAAGAGTTGCTCAACTTAACTTTACGGGTGATCTCGGCAATCTTAAAATAACCGATGACCCTATCGGCGTTGCGATTGGTGGTGAATACATTGAAAATGCATTTGTTTTCCGCCCATCCCAAGATGTCGCGGCGAGTACAATTGCTGGCTTTAATGGCGCGCCAGCTTTGCAGGGTGATTATGGTGTCTATTCAGCTTATGCGGAGATGTCAGTTCCTCTTGTAAGTGGTAAAGCATTTGCTGATAGTATTACACTTGACCTTGCTGGTCGTGTATCAGATTTCAGTACTGCTGGAACTCATTATAACTACAAAATTGGTGGTGATTGGGCTTTCAACGATCAGTTCCGTTTACGCGGTAACTACAATACAGCTGTACGTGCTCCTAACATTGGAGAACTCTTCGCAGCTGTTGGAGAGAACTTCCCTGGAGCAGAAGATCCATGTTCAGAAGCGTTCGCTTCTCTAAATGGTGCTCTTGATGCTGAAGGCGTAGCGATTTGTCAGGCTACTGGAGCTCCAGCTGGCGTCATCGGAACGCCAGCTTTGAACACGGCTGCAGGTCAAGTTCGTGCCCTGAGTGGTGGTAACGTTAACCTGAGTGTTGAAGAAGCTGAAACAATCACATTTGGTGCAGTATTAACGCCAGACTTTATAGACGGATTGTCGTTAAGTGTTGATTATTATGATGTGGATATTACCCAAGCAATTGGCGCAGTTGGCGCGGCAACGGTTCTATTCAACTGTTATATCGATCCCGCTACACGTGGTGTTGGTGGTGCAGCATGTAATGCGGTAGAGCGTCGTGCAGATGGTACTATTCTGGCCGTCTCAACGCAGTCTGCTAACATTGCAAATCAAGGTGTGAAAGGTATAGATATTGCCGCGAATTACTCTGTAGATGCCTTTAATCTCGGTGATTTAAGCATTGCATATCTTGGAACAGTTAACCTTGAAGCGTACTCACAAACGACTGATGCTTCGTCAGTCTTTGAATGTCAGGGCCAGTTTGGTACCGGGTGTGGCGAACCAGACCCTAAATATCGTCACAGAGTGACAGGTAACTTGTCTAATGGCGACTGGAGTGGCCAACTTGCATGGCAATTAATCGGCGCTGTACGTAATGGTGCGATTATTGATGGCGAATACGAGGCTCCTGGAAACTTTGTAGATGAAATTGGTACAAAGCATTATTTTGATGCTTCAATTACTAAAGATTTTGGCGAGCATCTTAGCTTAACGTTTGGTGCGAATAACCTTCTGGATTCAGGACCGCCAGTAATCGGCGATAATGACGAGCAAGCTAACACGTTCCCTGCAACTTATGACGTGTTTGGAAGAACATTCTTCTCTAGCGCTAGAGTTCGTTTCTAAGACACGATATGATATTCTAATCGGAACCTCAGCCTTTCGGCTGGGGTTTTTTTGTAACAAATTTTTTGTGTGTAATTTTGAATAGTTGGTTAAACTAAGTACAGAGCTTGGATTAATAACTTTTAGTGAGAATTTTGTTTAATGGGCTCAAGTGAGCTTTATAATTTTCTGCACTTCCTACTGACTTACTATAAATTGTTTGCCGTACTTGTGTGGCACTTAATGTTGAAACAACACGTTGGGTTTTATGTGGCGAGAGACAGGCTTCTTCAAATGGTAGATTGCAGGCTGAAATGAGGTCTCTCGTAACTTTTTCTGAGTTTTGGACTAGGTCAGAATAAACAACCTCAAAAATTGCATCACCACATGTTTTTTTCCAATGCTGCATCAGCTGTAGATAGCCACGATAGTAATGACCCAGCGACTCCAAATTTGCTGAATATCTATGCCCGCTGGCAGGTAAATAATTTTTAAAAATAGAGAGACAATTATCCAACGGATTGCGTTTACAGTGGATGATGAGGGCTTGGGGGAAGGTTAGCGATATAAGGCCAACATGAATAAAATTCATGGGCATTTTGTCGACGAAAAAGTGTGAGTTTTTTGGAACGCGCGATTTTATAAGTTCAAAATAAGCTTTACTGACGGCTTGTAACTGTGCGGGCGTCGTTTGTTTGAAGGACTTAGAGTAATCCTGATCATCCGTCATTGAAAAAACATTAGCAATCGTTTCAGGCAGTGCAGTTAATTCACCTGCGCCAAATATATGAGAGTGACTTGCTAGAATTTGCTCGACAAGCGATGTGCCAGAACGAGGCATCCCTATTACAAAAATTGGACGATTTGACGAGGATTTAACGCTTGACTGATTTTTCAAAAATTCACTATCAATTTTAGATATTAGATTTTTAAAAAAAGTAAAATCTGATTCAAAATCATAAGAGAAAGTCCTATGGTGAAGTTCATTAGCAATTTTGAAATGTGCGAATGCAGCATCATAATTTTTGAGGTCTTCTTGAGCTTTACCTAAGGCGAACTCTATGTGCATTTTTTCATTATGATTTGGGGCTTTTGATAAAGCCTCTTGCATTGTACTTATTTCTGACAACTTTTTGTAAGATGTTATACCCGCTAAACCGCGCCATGCTCGACCTAATCCAGGTTCGATTTTTACTGCAGTTTCATAATGGCATTTGGCATCAGTAAGATTGCCAATGTCTCTTAACGTTATAGCTAGATCGCAATGAATGCCTGCGATATTCGGAGCTAGAGTAAGAGCGGTCTCATATTCTATTTTTGCTGATTGAATTTGTCCCGTCTCACGGTAAAAATTAGCTAATGATACGCGTGCTTCAGGATTATTGGGAGCAAGTTTAATACAGTGTTCTAGAGCTTGCTGAGCCTGAGTATATTGCCGTTCTTCTTGAAGAACTATGCCTAAGTTTCTGGCGGCTTCAAAAATACGAGGTTCTAACTTAATAGCAGCCTGATAATCCTTGATAGCCTTTAAATTTTGCCCAGAAGCCCGAAACGCATTTCCTCGGTTAGTATAAATTTGTGCGTTGTTTGGTTGCTGTGCTAGGATTTTAGAAAATAAATCTAGGGCGTCTTTAAGCTTGCCTAGCGCTTGAAAAATAGATCCGAGATTTGACATCGCCATCAAATCATTGGGCGTGATTTTTAACGCCTGCTTTATCAATCTTTCTGCTTCGATATTATCACCTTGTTGATGGTGTATAACGCCTAGGAAATGAAGCGCCATAGGGTGCTTATCGTCTATGCTCAGTGCTTTAAGGTAAAGTTTTGAAGCTTCGTTAATTTTGCCGTTCCTGTGATAAGATAGGGCTTGGTCAATAATTTTGGAGACTAATTCAGGCATTAATTAGTCAATTTTAGTAGGCTCTATTGATAGCTCCTGTCCAACCTTCGTTGCCTGCCGGGCTTTAATTGCAGCTTGAACTTCGGGGAGGTTCATGATTTCGCTCATGGCGGCAAGGTTCTCACTCATAGCTACGGAGCCGCCAAAAAGCTCTTCTAATTGCTCAGATGTTGTTTTGGCGCGGGGATAGCGTTTGAGGTTGATTTTGGTATCAGCGTCAATTTCTGCGACTTCTTTGGCGACCTCGATGGCTTTCATAATCCCGCCAAGTTCGTCAACAAGGCCAATCTCTTTGGCTTGTGCGCCGGTCCAAACGCGGCCCTTAGAGATTTCCTTGACACGCTCTAGCGGTATGTCACGGCCCTGCGCAACGCGGGTCGTAAAGTCTTCATATATGTCTTCGAGTTGCCCACGGTATGCCGCGCGCTGGCTTTGATTAAAGGGCTCATCAGCGGAATAGGCACCTGCATAATCACCGCCTATTGTAATGCCGTCTATGTTATAACCAACTTTGGCAAATGTATCTTCAAGGGCGACTTTGCCGCCAAGAACGCCAATGGACCCTGTGATTGTCGCGGGAAGGGCGACAATTTTATCAGCATTGGCCGAGACGTAATAGCCGCCAGAGGCCGCATATTGACCCATAGATATAATGACGGGTTTACCCGCCTCTTGCGCGCGCGCTACCGCGTCATGAATCTGATCCGAAGCGGCGGGAGAGCCGCCTGGAGAGCTGACCCGGAACACAATTGCCTTTACGCTTTTGCTTTTTGCGGCTTCGTCAAAGGCTTTCGCGACTGTGTCGCCGCCCATTCTCACGCCGCCGCCGCCAAAGGGCGACGCGCCATTGGAAGATTTTCCTGTCATGACTGCGCCTTGACCGCCAATAAAGGCAATTGTTTTGCCCGTGTAATTATTGCCGGGCCCATAGGCTTTGACAGATTTAAATTTGATTTTCTTGCCGCCAGCTTTTTCGCGTGCATATTCACGTGCTTCTTCGACGTGCCCAAGCTTATCAACAAACTTTGCGCTAAGGGCGTCTTCTGCGCTATGGGGCGCGTTCATTAGAACCTCTTTGACTTGATCCGTGCTCAAGCCGCGATCTTTCGATATTTGAGCAACTGAATTATCAAATAGGGACGTAAGGTAAGATGTCGCGGCTTCACGGTGGGCCTCTGTATAACCCGTTTGTGTATAGGTATTGGCGGCATTCTTATATTCATGGAACTGCTCAAATTGTGGTTTGGCATCAAATTTTTCGAAAACGCCGCCATAAAATTCAGATTCAGAGCGTAGGCCCGCAATCGCAAAACCCGTTGTGTCTTGTAGCCAAATCTCATCAGAGGCCGACACAGCATGGTAAGGCATGATAGAGGTGCCTTCAAAGCCCTGAGCGTGGGTGATGACAAATTTTCCAGAGGACTTGAAGTCTTCAATGGCAAGGCGAATCTCTTCGGCGCTTGCGGGGACCATCCCGAATTCATTGGCGCGAATGAATAGTCCTTTAACCAATTTATCTGTTTTTGCGCGATTTAACGCCCGCGCCGTATCGACAACAGAGGCTGGGGAGGGCCCAAATAGGCTATCACCACCGCTATGATCACGGAGGGGTTCACGTAAATCTAAAGATAAGACATAGCTGTCTTTGGCTTTCATACCTGCCGCAATGCCGCCAATGGCGCCAAAGATAACAGTAAAAAGAAAGAGAACAAAGAAGAAGGCGAAAATGCCAACAATTGTGCCCAGCACCGTGACAAAAAATTGACGCATAAAATAATCCTATGATAGCTACGCGCACTACACACTAGTTAGGGACAAAAGAAAAGCATATTCGTCGATAAACGATAATAAAATACAGTAATGCTGTGCGGGGCGAAAGAAAGCGCTCTCTAATCCAAATTGGCGTAATATCTGATTGCTTTTCCAAATATGAACAGATAGAACGCGCGCTCAAATGTAAAACACGTCAATTTGGGGCGTAGCCAAGCGGTAAGGCATCGGGTTTTGATCCCGTGATCGTTGGTTCGAATCCAGCCGCCCCAACCATATCTCTTTATATCTCTCTACAGAAAAAGATATTCATAGGCTTGCAAGGCTGTGCAAGTTATGTTATAATATAATAAATGCTTATGGTTGATAAATATTATTCAAAAAAAAGTGCATGAACTGCATCGTAATCATTGATTAACGTTTCTGGCACGTGTAAGCGAGCTTGAAGAGAAATTGAGATGCTGGGTAACAGCACCAAGTTTTAGTTGGAGGACGTGAGTGGTGAATAAACCAATCTGTCGTAAATTATTTTTAATGACTGCTGCAATCGTGGTGTCGGCTTCAGGCTATGCGTCTCTAGCATCTGCGCAAACATCAGATGCTAAAGTCGAACAATATGTTTCTGTCTTAAACCGTATCGCAGACCAGAAGCTCGCGATTGCTCAAAAAGAAGCTTATGTTGCCAATCAAAAAAATCAGATCGAAAGTCTAAGAGCTCAAATCAAAAATGTTGGCGCTACTAAAAAGACAGTCGCGCCTATGCTGTCTAAAATGTTGGCGGCCATTGACGCGGAAATGAATTCCGATTTGCCTTTTAAAGAGGCAGAGCGTTTTAACCGTCTTGCAGATGTGCAAGATACGGTTGGCGATGCCACTGCGTCTGTTGGCGAAAAGATGCGCAAGGTTCTCAATTTATATGACGCTGAATTAGGGTATGGAAATTCTGTTTCAGCGTATGCAGGTGACAATCCTAAAAATCCAGGAACGCGGCTTGCCGCTTGCCTTGCGGATGAATTGTCGTCTGATTGTGGTTTGTCCACTGATGTTTTAAAGCAAATGGGTTATAAAGACGGCGTTAAAATCTCTGATGGGCCATCTGTTGATGAGCTAAGTAAGAGCTTCGAATATGAAGGCGCTTTCAAAGACGGGTCTTACCTGCATTATGGCCGCTTAGCCTTTATCTATGTTCAGCATGATAGTTCTGAGGCGTGGCGTTATGATAAAGATAGTAAAGAATGGGTGCAGCTCTCTGGTGCTGACGTGCTCAATGCGCGTCGTTCTGTACGGATTGCCAAGGGCGAATCTGCGCCAGGCGTCATTACAGCGCCAATCGCGTTGCAAGAATAAATAGAATAATGGGGTTGCCGTGAAGCAGGAGCTGAGCGGCAGTTAAATAATAACGAAAGCAAACTTGGAAGGAAACCATGTTAAAATCTTCAATTGCCAAGCGTTTATTGCTTGCCGGAGTCGCCGGGATGCTCTTTGCATCGCCAGCTTCGGCACAGCTTGAAAGTGCGCTAAGTACGGCCAAAGCGTCGACCTCTGCCAGTGCAGCGTCTCAGCAGCGTGTTGAGCGCCTAGATGACGAGGCTGATACTGCCATTCGTGAGTATCGCGCCGTTCTTCAGCAAAAAGACAATATCCAGCTCTTTGTGGCGCAGCAGGACATATTCTTGCAGTCGCAAAATTCTGAAATTGCCAGTTTGAAACGTCAGCTAGGAACTGTTGAGCAAATCAAGCAAGGCATGTCGCCCATGATGCTGAAAATGGCGATTGCCATCGAAGATGCGATTAAGTCAGATTTGCCATTTAACGTCGAAGAGCGTCTGGCGCGTGTTGATAGAATGAAGGCTGTTTTGGCTGATCCTGATGTGTCTCCAGCTGAGCAATATCGTCAGGTTTTAAACGCTTTTAAAATTGAAGTTTCTTACGGGCAGGGCATTGATAGTTACGAAGGCGCGCATCCAAGCCGTCCGGGTAATGTCGTGAACTTCCTGCGATTTGGCCGCACATCACTTGTATATATGACAAAAGATGAAACAGAAATCGCGCGTTATAATATGGATAATGGGTCATGGGATGTACTTAGCGGCGCGGATGCGCTTGCGATGCGTCAAGCTATTCGTGTTTCCAAAGGTGAGGCTGCGCCAGCTATTGTTTATGCGCCTGTCTCTGTGAATTAGGTCGAGGGTTTATTAAAATGAGTAAGACAATGAAAATCTTTACAAAAACGACGGCAGTCGCATTAAGCGCTGCCGTGATGTTCTCTGCCGTGCCGGCAAGTGCGCAAATTAATTCAATTAGCGATCTTTTAAATAAAGTGCGTTCAGACTCGTCAAAGACGGCGGCTGATAACCAGGCGCGTGAGCAAAAGTTCCGTCAGCGTGCGGGTGAGCAATCTGCTCTTCTAAGCAGCGCCCGCGGTGAGCTTGCTTCACTTGAGCGTAAAGCCTCTTCTGTTCAGAGCAACTTTGATTCTAACCAGCGCACGATTGACCGCCTTGAAGGTGAGCTGCGTGCGGCTCAAGGTGATTTTGGTGAAGTGTTTGGTCTTGCCCGCTCTAAAGCGGGTGAGTTTAAAGCGATTTTGGATAATTCGCTTATCACAGCGCAATATCCAACACGCGGCGAAGTCTTAGGGCGCGTGGCTGAATCAAAGGCGCTTCCGAGTTCGGAAGACTTGAACGCCATTTGGCAGACCATGCTTCAGGAAATTAAAGCACAGCGACAAGTCGCGACATTTGATGCGCCTGTTGCTAACGTCAATGATGGTGCATCACAATCCGTGACACGTGTCGGGCCGTTTTCTGTCTTTACAGCGGGTAGTGCTGACTTCTTGCAATATTCTGCGCCAAAGGGTGAAGATTCAATTCTGCTTTCAAAATTACCTAAGCAGCCTGGCGGCCCAATTTCCGCTGCTGCGAGCAAAGTTGCTGGCGCCTCTGCTGGATCTATGGTCTATGCGCCGATTGACCCAACACGGGGTGAGCTTCTTAAATCATTCGAGCGTGTGCCGGATGCTAAAGAGCGTGCCCTACAGGGCGGCCCAATTGGTATGATTATTATTATCATGGCGATTTTGGGTGTTATCTTTGGTATTTTGAACCTGATCCGTCTCTTCCTTGCGAAAATGGCCGTTAATGGTCAGAAGCGTAAAGCGCAGGCGTCTAAATCTAACGCACTTGGCCGTGTTATGATGGCTTATGATGGCGCTAAGAATAAGGATGCTGATACGGTTGAGCTAAAGCTTGACGAAGCTATTCTTCGCGAGTCGCCGAAGTTTGAGTTTGGTCTAAACCTTCTAAAATTGATGGCTGGTATTGCCCCGCTTCTCGGTCTTTTGGGTACGGTTACAGGTATGATTCAGACCTTCCAGGCGATGATGATCTACGGTACGGGTGATCCACAGCTAATGGCTGGTGGTATCTCGGTCGCGCTTGTGACAACCATGTTGGGTCTGATCGCGGCTATCCCGCTTCTTATCCTTCACAGCTTCTGTTCCTCTATGGCTCGCGGTATTCAAGGTACTCTTGAAGAGCAGTCAGCTGGTATTGTTGCACGTCACGTCGAAAGCCGCGGCGTCTAATCCTCGGTCCACTTTTACAGAAAGGATCAGATTATGATTAATGTATTTAATGGTCTCCAGGAATTTCTGGGGACTGGCGGAAACGTTCTCTTCGTGATCATGCTGTTGGCATTTGCTATGTGGACCTTCATTTTTGAGCGGATGGCTTATTATCTATTCGCTCACAAGCCGACTAAAACGCGCTTGAAGAATGAGTGGAATGCCAGAACTGATAAAACATCTTGGAAAGCTTTGGCGATCCGTGATGAGTTGGTCTCCCAAGTTAAAGAAAAAACGGAAGCCAATGTTGGTATTATCAAAACACTTGTAGCGCTCGCGCCGCTCCTAGGCCTGCTGGGAA
The DNA here is from genome assembly GCA_938007935.1 of uncultured Hellea sp. Lineage (GTDB taxonomy): Bacteria > Pseudomonadota > Alphaproteobacteria > Caulobacterales > Maricaulaceae > Hellea. The sequence continues at coordinate 148,089 of CALLMD010000001.1, read as the reverse complement.
CAGTGACAGGCATGATCGAAGTGTTCGATGTTATGGCATTGTCAGGATCATCCAATGCACGTCTTATGGCGGGCGGCGTCTTTAAGGCGACGATCCCGACGATGGCAGGGATGGTTGTGGCGTTGTTTGGGCTATATTTCTCCACGGTCTTACCGCGTTGGAGCATTCGTGAAACAGCACGTTTTTCCGATGAATTACAAATAGGCTAAGACCTAAATTAGGATAAAATTATGAGACGAGGACGTCGAAATTCACAAGGGGATGATGCAGAAGTCAACATGACGCCGATGCTCGACATCGTGTTTATCATGCTTATCTTCTTCATCGTGACAGCCACATTTCTAGATGAGAAAGGGGTTGATTTAACGCAGCCACCTCCGCCCCCAGATAGTGATGTACCAAGTAAGTCTACGCCAGCCATTACAGTCTATGTTGATGGGCGGGATCAGTGCTCAGTTGATGGAAATCGGACAACATGTGATCGGGTTGCCTTACGTGTTGAGCGTTTGCTCGCGGACAAACCAGGGGCGAGTGTGATTTTACGCCTTGATGAAGGCGCGCGCCATGAGTTGCTGGTTGGCTTAAAGGATGAGCTAGATACTAAAGGTCTAGCGTCGAAAATTGAAATTCTTCGTAGCCAGTCTTAGAACTGTTATTGCGCGTTGAATGACACATAAAATTGTGATAAGGTAACATTATGGGACGTCGTAGAAGCACTATTGTTCAAGAGGAAGATACAGAACTAAACATGACACCTATGTTGGATGTTGTTTTTATTCTCTTGATTTTCTTTATTGTGACATCTGTTTTTGTAAAAACACCAGGTATTGATCCTTTTAAGCCTGAGGCGGATACAACAAAAGCGTGGGCCCCTTCAATTCTGATCGGGATTAATTCGGCCAATGAAGTTTGGATTGATAAGCGGCCATATGATTTGGATGAAATTCGCCCTGTGATTTTATCAATGCGTGATGAAAATCCAAAAGCGGAGGCCATTATTAATGCTGATAAAGATAGCGAAGTTGGGGTTGTCATGTCTGTTCAGGAAATGATGCAAGATCTTGGTATCACAACGCGTGTAGGCACGAATTAGGAGATTGATCTATGGGTAATATTGTTCGTTGGATCCTTGGTATACCAGTTGCTGCATTTATCACAATCGGGCTTTTCGTCTTGATGATGACATTGATTGCGGAAGAATTTAAGCCGCAAGAAAAGCTGGCAACTGCCTCCTTTGAAATCAACCCTACGGTTGAGGATATTAAAGTCATCAAGCGCGAGACAAAGGTTCAGCAGGTTAAAAAAGTTGTTACGCCACCGCCACCGCCGACTATTGAACGTCAGCAAGCGGCTAAACCTCAAGAAAGAATTGCATCTCTAGAGGGCGCGATTCCTGAGTTTGAAGCGCCAAAAATCGATCGTCAGAACTTTAAAATTCAAGTTTCTGACCGTGACGCGCAGCCACTTGTTCGTATTCCGCCGATCATGCCGCCGCGGGCCGAGAAGTCAGGCCATTGCCGCGTGCGTTTTGATGTGAGCCCAGAAGGCGCCCCCTTTAACGTCACAACAACATATTGTACGCAGAAACTATTTGAACGGGCGACGATTAAGTCTGTTCAGAAGTGGAAGTATAATCCAAAAATTGTTGATGGACGCTCAGTCTCTCGTTCGGGTGTTGAAAGCAAAATCAGCTTCCGCCTCACCGATGAGCGCGGAAGAACGATACCTGAGTAAATTACATGAGGCTAGCTTAGCTGGCCTCAAACCCAAGACTTTCAAGGGGTAGCTTGAAAGTGGACCTAATAACGGAGTGAACAGTATGTATCTGTCCAAATCAACTTTCTCGCTAAAACAAATGCTCGGTGTCACAGCATTAGCATTAATTAGTGTAGGCTTCATAGGTGAAGTAATTGGTGATACGGCGCATGCACAACGTGCCAATCGTAATAGTTCCTCACCTGCTACTGAAGGTCGTCAATTTTCAGCTAAAGCCGGTGAAATGGTCAATGAGGCCTTACAGCTGATTAACTCTGGGCAACACAGTGCAGCGTTAGGATCACTGAGTAATGCTTTGAATATTTCTCCGCTAAATGCTTATGAACGCTCAACGATTAATCAAATGCAAGGCGCGAGTTATTACGAGCTTAATCAATATGGCCCTGCCATTAGCTCATTTCAAAACGCGATTAATGCTGGTGGATTACTTCCAAATGAAGCTGATGCGCTACGCGTAAATATCGCCCAACTTATGATTGCCAATGGCCAATATGCAGAGGGTGCTGGCGCGCTTGAAAATTACTTGAATCGCGGTGGTCAGCAGAAGCCTCAATATGTTGAAATGCTTGTTCAGGCGTGGGTGCAATCAGAAAACTATTCGCGGGCTTTGCCTTGGGCTGAAAAATGGTTTAGCGCGGCAAGCCCGAAAGAGCGTAAGCATTTTGATTTGATGAACTTCCTCTACAACAACCTTGGTCAACAAGGGCGTCAGGCGGATATTGTTAAGCAGATGATTAATCGTTGGCCTGAAGATAAAACGTTATGGGATGCTTGGGCCTCTATGCTTGCTAATGGCGGGCGAGAGCAAGAAGCTTTTGAAGTGACTAAAATGCTTTATCTAGGCGGCGCTCTAAATAGCGAAGCTGACCTCATGAAGGTTGTTCAATATTACAGTTTTTATGATATGCCGTATCAGGCCGCGCAAATTCTTGAAAAAGAAATGAATGCGGGCAGGATTTCGCGCTCGTCTGATAAAATGGTTCAGCTTTCCTCCTTGTTCCGTCAAGCGCGTGAATATAAGCGCGCAATTCCCGTCCTAGAGCAGGCAGCATCAAGCTCTGGTCAAGCTAAGTTATATGCCGATTTAGGCGAAGCTCTTTACAATGAAGGCCAATGCGTGAAAGCCGAAACTGCCTTTAAAAGCGCGATTAACAAAGGCTATGACGCCGGTAAATCTTGGATGCTCATTGCGACCTGCCGTTATGAGGAAACTCAAAAGAATGAGCGCATTAATTGTAAAATGACAGATGCCGAAAAAGCGGCTGCGCCGATTACAAAAGCGCGCGCTAACGCCATTAACGCTTTTGAGCAGGTTCCGAGTTCGTCTAGAGAGGGCCGCAACGCAAAGAAGTGGATTTCGTTCATTCGCGCTGAGGGTCAAGCCGTTGACAATCGCTGCGAATTTGAACTTTCTGTCGAAAAAGAGCTTTGTTACCAACAGATCAAGCAAGGCTATGACGCTGAAGTCTTTGTTGGTGAGTTTAAAGTTGATGATCCGAAATGCATGAACTTTAAGGCCGAATATGACAGCAAGTTCCGCGTTAAAATCGTTGACGGTTAAAGGTCCAATCTGAAATTTATAGCCCCGTTTGAGTTAACTCAGGCGGGGTTTTTTAGTGCTCAAAATATTTTGTGTTATAATATTGCATTTACATCTCAATTATGTTATGTTGTATCATAACAATTATTGGGAGGATAATATGAGTATCAAAAGATTTGTACCTAGTGCGGGGCTAGCCATAGGCACCACAACAGCGATTGGGATATTTATGGCGGCGATGATTGCCGCTGAATTTACGCCGCAAGAAAAGCGCGAGGCTCTAGGCTTTGACATAAATCCAGTCGAGCCCGACATAGAAATCACGATTGAGCGCACCCCGCCAAAGTTAACACAGCGCGTCGAAACACCGCCTCCGCCGCCGATGATTGCGCGGGAGAAAACAGGTAAGCCTGCTGAAAAAATAGCGAGCGTTACAGGCGCAATTCCTGTCTTTGAGCTACCAAAAATTGATAATCGCGTATTTGAAATCAGCGTAAGTGATAGGGACGCGCAACCCCTTGTTAGAATTGCCCCGATTATGCCGCCTAAAGCGCAAAAGTCAGGACATTGTAATGTACGTTTTGATGTCAGCCCAGAAGGCGCGCCATTTAATATCAATGCCACTTACTGCTCTCAAAAATTATTTCAAGCAGCAACGGTTAAATCAGTTCAGAGGTGGAAATATAAACCCAAAATCGTCAAAAACCGGGCTGTTTCACGGACAGGCGTAGAAAGCAAAATTTCCTTCCGCCTCACTGATGAGCGCGGTCAGATTATCCCGGAATAGGCGGTGATATGACTCGCTTTAACCGTCCCCCTACTGTCAGAGCTATGGCTCTGACAGTTATGCCTCTTTTCTCGGTGGCATGTCTAATGCCAGCCTTTGCGCAGTCTCAACCTGATAGTTCGCCTCCATCGGCTCAGTTTTCGTCTAAAACTGGTAGCTTTGTTTTGGAGGCGCAAAATTTCCTTACAGAGAACCGCGATAAAGACGCGCTCATAAAATTAAGCCAAGCTTTATCTTTGGATAATCTCACTGCCTATGAAAGGTCAGTTATTTATCAAATGCAGGGAAGCGCCTTTTATAATCTTAATGCGCTTGATCAGAGTATCACAGCTTTTGAAAACGCCTTAACGTCTAACGGTCTTAGCGCGAAGGACAGGGATAATACACAGCGCCAGATTGCCCAGTTGATGATCGCTAACGGTCGATATGCGGAAGGGGCAAAACGTTTAGACATTCACTTAACGAGAAGCGGCACAGATAGCGGCAAATTCGTAGAGATGCTTATGCAAGCACGGGTGCAAGCTAAACAATATGATAAAGCTTTACCTTGGGCGCATAAATGGTTTGATGCCGCGCAGCCTCAAGAGAGGAAGCATTTTGATATTCTGAACTTTCTTTATCATTCTTTAAACCAACCTTACAAACAGGCAGAGATTGTCAGGGCGATGATTGAGAAATGGCCAAATGATAAAGAGCTTTGGGATGTATGGGCTTCTCTATTTGTGGCCGCAGGCCAAGATCAAGACGCCTTTGAAGTGACGCGTTTACGGTATTTGACCGGCGCAATGAGTGGTGAGGCTAGTTTACTAAAAGTCGTGCAATATTACAGCTATTACGACATGCCCTATCAAGCTGCACAAATTCTGGAGGCAGAATTAAATGCAGGGCGTATTAGGAAAACTGAAGATACACTTGAGCAGCTTTCATCTCTTTGGCGGCAATCGCGTGAATATGCGCGCACTATTCCTGTGCTTGAAGAGGCTACGCGTATTAGTACAAAGTCTGAGCTTCATGCCCAACTTGGCGAAGCGCTTTATAATGAAGGGGAATGCTCTCGGGCCGAAACGGCATTTAAGAGGGCCATTGATAATGGCTATGACGCGGCAAAAGTCTGGATGTTAATCGGAACCTGTCGTTATGAAGATGTCCAAAAACAAGAAAAATTGACCTGTGAAATGAGCGCGCAAGAAATGGAAAATGCGCCTATTTCCAAAGGACGTCTCGCCGCGATAAATGCATTTGATAATGTCCCGATGCAATCTAGGCAAAGATCTGACGCAGAGAAGTGGATATCATTTGTTAAAGCTGAACGTATGACATTTGATAAGCAGTGTGAGTTTAAGGCCAAGATCAGAATCGAGAAATGTTTTAAAGACATTGAACGGGCCTATGAACATCAATTCATTGACGGGGTCTTCAAACTGGGTGACCCAACTTGTCAAAGTTTTGTCGCCGCTTTCGATAAAGAGTATCGAAGCAAGGATGCGGGTAGAATTTAACTGACAACACTCACAGCGAAAGCATATTCAAGGGCTGTTTCTTTCATTGAATCGTAACGTCCGCTTTCGCCTTGATGGCCCGCTTCCATATTTATCTTGAGCATAATGGGAGCATCCCCTGTTTGGTGCTCGCGGATTTTGGCGGCCCATTTTGCAGGTTCCCAATAGGTCACGCGCGGATCGGTTAACCCGCCTGTAATCAGCATTGGCGGATAATCAGCGAGCGCCACATTATCATAGGGTGAATAGGCAGCGATGTTTTGATAGGCCTCTTTATCCTCCAAAGGATTGCCCCATTCTGGCCATTCCGGCGGGGTCAGGGGCAGAGTATCATCGGACATGGTGTTAAGCACATCGACAAAAGGTACCGCCGCAATCATGCCACCCCAAAGCTTTGTGTCTTGATTGAGCGCCGCGCCCACCAGCAATCCGCCCGCAGAGCCGCCATGCATGATCACGCGGCCACGGGCGCTATAGCCAAGCTCGCAAAGGGCGCGCCCTGCATCAACAAAGTCATTAAAGGTATTGGGCTTCTTCTCAAGCTTTCCGTCCAAATACCATTGATAGCCTTTGGCCATGCCGCCGCGAATATGGGCAATGGCATAAACAAACCCTCGGTCGACTAGAGAGAGTAAGCTTGTGCGAAAACCTGCGGGCATGGTCATGCCATATGAGCCGTAACCATAAAGCAGGAGCGGGGCGGAGCCGTCCTTGGCTGTGCCTGCGCGCATAATCAGGGTGATGGGAACCTCTTCGCCGTCGCGCGCCGTAATCAATAGGCGCTCGCATGTGTAATCGGCGGGGTTATGTCCGCTCGGAACTTCTTGTGTTTGGCGCAGGATACGCTGCCGCGTATCCATATTATAATCAAAGGTCTGGCGCGGCGTGGTCGGAGAGGAATAGGAAAAGCGAAGCCACGGCGTCTCATATTCATAACTCCCGCCAAGACCTAGCGCATAGGCCTGCTCTTCAAAGGCAATCTCATGTTCCTCACCGCTGCGCATATCGCGAATAATAATGCGGGGCAGGGCGTTTTCACGCACAAGGCGCACCAAGTAATTACCAAAGGCGGTGACGCCAATAATGAGCGTACCTGATTTATGGGGCAGGAAGGGCTCCCAGTTCTCAAAAGCGGGGGCGGTAATCGGCGCGCGCATGATTTGGAAATCTGTTGCGCCGTTAGCATTGGTTGAGATGTAAAAATAATCGCCATGATCGTGGATGCTATATTCGCGCCCCTCATGACGTGGGCAGACACAGGCCGGAGCTGTGTCCGGCGTATCGGAGGGGATAAGCCATAATTCTGTGGTTGTGTGATTATGGGAACTAATCTCAATAAAGTTGCCGCTATCGCTTTCGCCGACAGAGACGAAAAATCCCGGATCGGTTTCTTTGTAGATCAAACGCGGCGATGCTTTTGCGTCGTGAATATTTTTGGCAAAAACGGCATAGGGGCGTTGATTGTCATCGCGCTCTACCCAGAAAAGCGTTTTATTATCTCGCGCCCATTGTAGGCCGCCCGCAGACTTGGTGATACCCGTCGGGGCTATAGCGCCTGTTGTAAGGTCTTTGATAAAGACTTCGTAATTTTCAGCTCCGCTCGCATCAAGACTATAGGCCAGCCAGTTTTGATCATCACTATGGCTCACGCTGCCAAGATTGAAAAAGGCAGGATAGTCTTTGGAGAGGGCTTCGGCGTCTAAAATGGTCTCTGGCGCGCCAAGCGGTTCTTTGGTGGTGATATCAATTGCGGTGCGCTCATAGAGGCCATGCTGATCGCCTATGCGGTAGCGATGATTATAAGCATAACCCCGATCAGGCGATGGCACGCCAGTGGCGTCGGCTTTGAGGCGGCCTTTCATCTCTTCAAAGATGGTATCTTTAAGGTTTGTCAAATCCGCCGTGACAGATTTTGTATATTTATTCTCAGCTTCTAAATGCGCGCGAATATCTGCGCCCAGCTTAGAGGTGTCTCTCATAACCTCTTGCCAGTTGTCATCTTTCATCCACGCATAATCATCATGGCGCGTAAAGCCAAGTTGTGTTGTTTGAGTTGAAATTTTAGGGGCTACAGGCGGCGTAGCGGAGGTATTGAGTTTAGCAGTCATGAGCGTGTGTTAGGGCGTTTAGCATAGCATTGCAAAACAAGTTCATGCTTCAATGTTAAATAATGAGTCAAACGTGATAATGATTATGTTGGCGGGATTAATACGAGCTTTCCCGTAAATTTCTTATCGAGAAAATCTTGTTGGGCGATTGTGATATCTGACGGAGGGTATGTTTTGGCAAGAACAGGTCTTATCTCGCCGCGTTCTATGTATCCGATAAGATTTTCAAATACGATTTTGTCTTGGAAAGTTGAGCCCATCAAGGTCAAGTCTTTTAAATAAAGCGTACGAACGTCAAGCTCAACTAACGGGCCTACTATGGCCCCCACCGTACCGTACCCGTCCGCCAATTTTAAAAGAGCGAGATAGTCGGGCCATTGCGGCCCCGCCACAACATCGATGACGACATCAATCCTTTTCTCACCGAGTATGCTGATTAGGTGTCATCATGGCGGTCAACGGTCTCATCCGCGCCCAGCGCTTTGACGGCTTCATGTTTTGCGCTTGAGGCAACCGCGATGACATAAGCGCCGCGCCGTTTGGCAAGCTGCACCGCAGCAGAGCCAACACCGCCGGATGCGCCTGAAATTAAAATACGCTCTTTGCCTACGCCTAATCTGTGCAAGAGATTTTCAGCGGTTGAATAGGCGCAGGGGGTAGAGGCAAGCTCGGCATCGCTCCAATCACATGAAACGGCAAAGGTTTCATCGGCAGGCGCGGCCACATATTGCGCAAAGCCGCCATCACGTTCTGACCCAATTGTGATGCAAGACATAGCGGCATCGCTATCTGGGCTCTCGTTTATAAGAACTCAATCCTTACCAAAGGCCGTAGCTCTATCATATGCCTATGCGCCGTAATCCATCTCTAACCCTGTCAGTTTTGAGTTTAGTATCAAGGGCAAGGTTTCAAAGCTTTCTAAGCGAGGTTTCGGGTCAGTCGCTAGCTTTGCTCGTCACCTCATGGCCGCTGCGCGCTAAGCCGCACCAAATCCCGATCTCGAAGGATTGGCTTATCTGGCTTTTGCTGGGCGGGCGCGGGGCAGGCAAAACCCGTACGGGAGCGGAATGGATTAGAGAGCAAGTGATGGAGAGAGGGATGCGCCGTATCGCGCTGGTGGCCCCGACCTATCAGGATGCACGCGAAGTAATGATTGAAGGTGAAAGTGGGCTACAAAATATTGGTTACCCCTCCGAACGCCCGAGCTATGCCTCCTCGCGCCGCCGCCTTGATTGGCCCAATGGCGCGGTGGGATATGTCTTTTCTAGCGAAGATCCGGACGGGCTACGCGGGCCGCAATTTGATTGCGCCTGGGCTGATGAATTTTGCGCCTGGACACATCCCGAGGATACGCTTTCTAACTTACGCCTTGCACTGCGTCTCGGTGAGGCCCCGCAACTTGTCATTACGACAACCCCTAAACCTATCCCTGCGTTAAAACAACTTCTTACCAGCGCAGGTCTTTTAATTAGCCGCGGCGCGACCTCTGATAATCAAGATAATCTCGCCCCGAATTTTTTGGCTGCGATGGAAGAAGCCTATGGCGGCACGCGTTTAGGACGGCAAGAACTCGGCGGTGAGTTCCTCGAAGATCATGTTGGCGCACTCTGGACGCGTCAGCTTATTGAAGACACTATCACGGGCGCGCCTGAGCATGAATTTGATAAAATAATTCTGGCCATTGACCCGCCTGTCTCGACGGGGGAGCGCGCCGATAGTTGCGGTCTTATTGTGGCGGGCCGTATAGGGACGGGCCGTACGGCGATTGCCTATATTCTGCATGACGGGACTGTACAGGGCCTCTCCCCCGAAGGCTGGGCCAAGCGCGCGGTTAATCTGGCACTGGGCTGGGACGCGGATTATATATTGGCCGAAGTTAATCAGGGCGGTGACCTTGTTAGCTCTGTTTTACGGAATATTGAAGGCGCGCCGCCTATTCGAAAGGTACGGGCTAGCCGCGGAAAAACGGCCCGCGCTGAACCTGTGGCGCTTCTTTATGAGCAAGGCCGTATCAAACATACTACTTGCTTTCCCGCGCTTGAAGATGAGCTGTGCTTGATGGGGGCGAAGGAAAAGCCAAAAGGGTCCCCCGACCGCGCCGACGCCCTCGTCTGGGCTGTCACAGAATTGATGTTAAAGGATAGGCCTACGCCGCGTGTCAGACGTTTGTAAGATTAGAATTTTCTGACCGCACGAAATCCCAGATTATCAACGCCGTCATTATCAGGATCTAAAAATGCATTTGAGAGATGTTCAAAAAATATCTCGCCTGACCAGCTTTGATTAACATTATAGCCGAGGGCAACTTGCTCTCTGAATAATATGGTTGTGCCAAATTCGATTTCTTCGTCAAACCTTGATAAGATATCGAAGAAGCTCTCACCCGCTTGCCTTTCTATATTATTCGTCCCCGTATGCGCGACTAATCCAATCGCAAGATCGCCATAGAATTTATCGCCGAAACTTTGTCGCCAAAGCAGGCCGCCTCCGCCAAAGGATGTTTTGCCTTCAAGGTTGATCGTCCCGCCAATATAGGGCTGGGGCGTTAAGGCCCATTTTAGAAACTCTGGTTCCTCAAACAAAATTTCACCATTTATGGCGGCGCTATTCTCATTCGCAAATTGAACCGAAATGCCTAAATCTAAGGTCCGTTCGTCAAACTCTGTGAGGCCAAATCGTAGTTCTGCGATTTGAGCACTTGCAGGTTCCGAGACGGCTAAACCCGCTACAAAGATGCAGCTTGAGATGAAATATTTTAAAAACATGATTAAGTCCCCCAGAGGTGCATTGATTGTATGACTGGCAACCTGTCCGCAAACTGTCGCTTGATATAAATTATGGTAATGTAGGAGGCCGCACGGTTAAAGCGAAATACTCACAAAACCGCCGCTTTCGTTAAGGGCTATAAAGGCAAATTTAACCTCTTGGAAACTCTCTTTGGGCTATCCCGTGATATGAAAAAATTCCTTATCACTGTCCTTTCCGCTTCTGTGTTAGCTGCATGTGGAGGCTCCTCAGGATCCAATACACCTGCTGTGATTGGTTCGACAACTGTGCCGCCAACAGCGTCAAACCAAGCCCCGATTATTGCGCAGGCCAATGTCGATCAAAATGCGGTGGCAGGGACGGCTTATAGCTATGACGCCACTCAAGGGAGCGGCGCTTTTAGTGACCCTGAAGGTGGGATGCTCACCTATACGGTTGCGTTTTCTCCGAACGCCAATGGCTTAACGGCCAGCGCTGGTGTCGTAAGCGGAACGCCCACCTCTGCGGGAACAATAACAGTGACAATTACCGCTACTGATGCTTCCGGCGACACAGTCTCTGACAGCTTTGATATTGTCACCGCGCCCCCGCCAAACCAAGCCCCGATTGTTGCGCAGGCCAATGCTGACCAAAGCGCGATTGTGGGCATTGCCTTTACTTATGATGCCACGCAAGCGGGCGCAGTTATGAGCGATCCTGAGGGCGGCGCCATAACTTATACGGTGGCTTTGTCTCCAGCAGGAAGCGGGCTGACTGAAAGCGCAGGGGTAATCAGCGGAACGCCGTCTGTAGCGGGGACTATCTCGGTGACTGTTACTGGCACCGACCCTGAGGGTTTTTCAACAGCAGATGTTTTTGATATTGCGGTTGCGGCAGCGGCTTCTGGCCAGTCCGCGATACAGGCAAAATTTGCGGGCGCAATTGATATGGATAATCTACCCAATTATGCCGCGCAAACTGTCCCAGCCTATATCGCTCCGCCCATTACCGGCGGTAACCCGATCACAGATGCTGGTGCAACATTGGGCCGCGTTCTGTTTTATGATCCTGCGCTTTCAATAGATGACACAGTTTCTTGTTCTAGCTGTCATCGCCAAAACCATGCCTTTAGCGACCCGCGCGTCGTGAGCCGCGGCGTGGAGGGCGGTTTAACGGGACGGCATTCTATGCGCCTGATCAACACGCAATTTGGCGAAGATCAAAATTTCTTCTGGGATGAGCGCGCGCCGAGCCTTGAGGCGCAGACAACTGAGCCTATTCAAGATGTCAATGAACATGGCTTTAGCGGTGTGAATGGCCGTATGGACCTTGATGATCTTATTCTTAAGCTTGAAAGCGAAGCTTATTATCAAGAACTATTCACCTATGTTTTTGGTGATGCGAATATTACTGAGACGCGCTTGCAACTTGCCTTAGGGCAATTCGTCAAGAGTATTCAGTCCTTTGACTCAAAATATGATGTTGGCCGTGCCCAAGTCGCCGATGATGCAACGAACTTTCCGAATTTTACGGCAGAGGAAAATGCAGGTAAGACATTATTTCTTGTGGAACCTGGCAATGGCGGGGCAGGTTGCGGAACATGTCACCGCGCACCAGAATTTGATATTCTCCCGACAAGCCGCCATATTGGTGTGGTCGGAGTTGCCAATTCAACAACAGAATTTGATTTGACGAATGAGCGCTCACCCAGCCTGCGCGATGTTGTAAAACCAAATGGCGCGCCCAATGGCCCCTTTATGCATGATGGCTCGCTTGCGACATTGATGGATGTCGTCAATCATTATGATGAAATCGTCCCGACGACGAATAATCCATCGACGACTGTATTTGCCAACACGATTGACCCGACGCTTAACTTCAATGGTATGTTTCAAGACTTGAATTTAACGGACCCACAAAAAGCCTCTCTTGTGGCCTTTATGCGCACGTTAACAGGGACAACAGTTTATACAGATCCAAAGCTATCTGACCCGTTTTAAACCCTAGCCGCGCTTATGCTTCGTGGTTAGTTTCTGGGCATGATTGAAACAGCTTTTATTCTGGTCATTTTTCTGGGCGTCATGGCCTTTGCTTTAAGGCGGGGTAAAGGTGATGGGTTTAAGGCCCCTAAAACCCTTCCATCTAATGCCCGTACCTATGAGGCGTTTGAACGGGTGCCTAGCCTGTTTGTGAACAAATCTGAGCTTGCCTTTTTTCATGCGCTTCATCGCAATCTGCCTCAAGGGTACCATCTACATAGTAAAACACGTCTTGAAGATATTGTGCGCGTGAAAGCCTATATTCAAGGTGAGGGACGGTGGAAGCTTCGCGCGCGTGTCAAAAGCCGTCATGTCGATTTCCTGATTACCAATGCCCAAGGCATTCCTCAAACCGCTATAGAGCTCGATGGATTCAGCCATAATAAAGAGGCTGAAAATGCAGATAACCTCAAAGACGGAATCTTTGAGGCCATTGGATTGCGGTTAGTGCGCGTGCGCACGGGTGAAAACTTCGCCCATGCCGCGCAAGAGATTATAGATGGATTGTAGTGCTAGTGCTAGCATATCCCTAATCCTCTTTAACGCCTATTTAACCATGTTTTAACCTCACCCTGTCACCTTATTGCCACAATTGTGAGAAAACGAGACGATCTTATGGCTAATAAACTTGCATTAAAAAGAGATCTTAAGAAAACGAATAACGCGCTCGCTCAGCTTAACCGCGAACTGGCGAGTCAAATGGTGCTTTTGGCGTCTCAGACAGGCGATACTGGGCCTCTGATACAAGCTGTTTCTGCGCTGCGTTCGGCTGAAAGACTTTATTCTATCGACAGTACGCCGCGTGAAAATGCTGAAGTCCAGCAAGCCCTTGCGGATACGTTATTGACGATTGGCCGTACGGACCATGATACTGAAGCTCTGCAACACGCCGTGGAAGCCTATCGCGGCGCAATTACAATCGCTTCGCTGATAGGAGATGAATCGATGCGCCGGGATTTGAAAAAGAATTATTCAACGGCGAAAGCCTTACTCGGTGACCGCGTAAAAACACAAAGCCTGTTTAAAGTCGCTTAAACGCTTTCAAAAATAATTATCAAACCACGCCCGTTTTAACGGGCGTTTTTTTATGGCATTGATTTGCAGGGTAATGAGTTCGTGCGCGATCCAAACTCAATCCTCATAAATACATTTTATTTTTGGCTCAGTTTCAAGAGCTTAGAGAAAAGTTCAGCAGATTAATCCGAGCTATTGCGAGACGGGGTATAAATCCTCCATCGTCACATTAGAGCCTGTTTATTTGGGCCATTTCCTCGAAAGTAATTTATGAAACATTGGCGCCCCTGGCCGCAGAAAAGTCTGTCTAAAAGTTTTGCTCAAAAATCACAGAGTTCCGCTTCAACATCCAAGCCCCTCATCGCCTTACATCTGGCGGGGCGGGCGCAATGGAGTGCGCGCGATTATGGCGCGTTGGCGCGTGAGGGCTATCAGAAAAACGCCGTTGTTTATCGCTGCGTGCGTTTGATCTCGGAGGCGGCGGCCTCTGTGCCTTTATGTGTGCGGCGTCAAAGCTCGCAAGGCGCGCGCTGCGAGACAGGCGACCCAGCAGAAAAATTTCTCATGCGCGGTAATCCCATGACGACAGCAACCGAAATTATGGAGAGCTTTTACGGCTATCTCCAAGTTGGCGGAAATGCCTATCTTGAGGCCAGCCTTGTTGGCGGCGTGCCGAGCGCGCTTTATGCTTTGCGTCCTGATCGCGTATCTGTCCTGACGGGGCGTGATGGCTGGCCCGCAGGTTATGATTATGAAGCGGGCGGTTATAAGCGCCGCTTTCGCCGTGACGTTTCCACGGGGCGAACGGCCATCCACCATATGCGGCTCTTTCACCCGTCTGATGATAGTTACGGCTTTTCGCCCCTCGAAGCGGCGGCGCAATCCGTTGACATTCATAATGAAGGCGGGCGCTGGGCCAAAGCTTTGCTGGATAACTCTGCCCGTCCCAGCGGGGCTTTGGTCTATAAAGGCGGCGAGGGCATGGAGCGCCTCACCGATGAACAATTTGAGCGCTTAAAATCTGAACTGGAAGGCCAGCATGGCGGGGCGTCCCATGCAGGACGTCCTATGGTATTAGAAGGCGGGCTGGATTGGAAATCCATGAGCCTGTCCCCAACCGATATGGATTTCATTCAGGCGCGCCGCGAAGCCGCCCGCGAAATTGCGCTCGCCTTTGGCGTCCCGCCTATGCTGCTCGGAATTCCCGGCGATAACACATACGCAAATTACAAAGAAGCCAATCAAGCTTTTTGGCGGCAGACGATTTTGCCGCTGGTGTCCAAAACGGCGCGAGGGTTACAGGTTTGGCTTCAGCCCTTTTTTGGTGATGACCTTCGTATCATGGCTGACTTTGATCAAGTCCCCGCTCTATCGGATGAGCGCGCGAAATTATGGGCGCGTCTCAGCGCGGCGAGTTTTCTTACTGACGCCGAACGCCGCGATATGGCGGGCTTAACCCAAAACATAAATATGGAGGCGAGCCATGGCGGATAGACCTTTGCAAATCGACCGTACCGTCACCTTTGGCTTGGTACTGGCCATTTTAATTCAAACCGCAGGGGCCTTGCTCTGGGCTGGCGCGGCAGAGGCGCGGCTCGCCACGCTGGAAACACAGGCGGCGGTGGACGCGCCCATAGCGGAACGCCTCGCCCGACTCGAAGAACAAATGACAATGGCGCGGCAATCACTTGGCCGCATTGAAACCCGCCTTGATGAAAAGAAGTAATTTATGACAGCTTTAAAATTACAGAAAAAACGCGTTGGGCATCTAACCGATTTGAAAATCTCCGGCTATGCCAGCCTCTTTGGGCAAGCCGATATGTCGGGTGATGTCGTCATGCGCGGGGCTTTTGCCGCAAGCCTTTTGGCGCGCAGCAATCATCCGCTCCCGCTCCTCTTTGGCCATGAAACGCAAAAACCTATCGGCGTTTGGGACCGCATTTTTGAAGACGAGACAGGGTTGTTTGTATCAGGCCGTATCCTGAAGGATAATAAACGCGCCCGCCACATCGCCCGATTAGTGAGCGAAGGCGCCATCAGTGGCCTCTCCATCGGCTACCGCCCCATACGCGCAACGCCCAGAGCTGCGGGCGGGCGTACGCTCTTGGAACTGGATTTATGGGAAGTTTCGGTTGTGGCGTTTCCGATGCTTAGGAGTGCGCGGATTGTGGAGGTTGTGTGAGGTACATATTCTTAACTGTAGACACCTCAAGTGAATCCGTCTTATCAATTAAAGTATGAACGATGAAGATGAGACCAAAGCTTGGGAAAAGTTGAACGAAGATAAAGACATTCGTTCGTGGCTCAAATGGCATATGCCCCATTATTCTGAAAGTGATATTACAAAGACTATTTATGCTGTGGTTATTATTGCAATTAGTTTGGGGTTACTCTTTTTTGCTTTGAATATGATTGCAAAATAAACTCAATCCTCAATAACCGAAAAATAAAACACGGACTTTTCAACCACTTATAAAATAATCGCAGAGATTAATTCTCGCTAATGCGGCTTGGGGTATAAAGACCTCATAGTCAGACATTTCTCTTGAAATCATTCAATCGAAAATCGGGTCATTTGGCCGTGATTTACCGTGCGTCTTTGCGTGCGGTTTTTTGCATTTGGCCCACAACACCGTCGAAAGGACGACTTATGAAACCTAAAATGAAAACACAAACTAAGCATCAGACTAAGCACCAAACCAAAGAGGTTAAATCTGCGCAGGCTGATTTCGCCTCGACCTTTGAGGCCTTTAAGGACGCCAATGATACGCGGCTTGCGGCCTTAGAGAGCAAGCAAAGTGATAGCCTGCTGGATGATAAGGTGGCGCGGATTAACGCCGCGCTTGATGTGCAGGCCAAGCAGATTGAGAACCTGGCTTTAAATAATGCGCGGCCGGGCCTTAGCGGGGCCGCTATCAATAGCGAAGCCAAATCGGCATGGTCCTCCTATATCCGCACAGGCGATGGATCAGAGCTGGCCTCTCTCGAAGGTAAATCTTTATCTTCATCCGTTGACGCGGAAGGCGGCTATGTCGCGCCCGCTGAAACGGAATCGCGCATTGACCGCGCCTTAATTGAGGCCTCGCCTTTTCGCGCCGTGGCGACGGTGCGCCGTGTTGGGGCGGGCTATTTCAAAAAGCCAGTATCAGCGGGGGGCGCGGCCTCTGGCTGGGCGGGTGAAACCGAAGCGCGCGTGGAAACCGAGGCTCCGCAATTGGAGCTGCTCGAATTTCCAGCCGGTGAGCTTTACGCCATGCCTGCCGCGACGCAGATCTTGCTCGATGACGGCGTTGCCGATGTTGATCAATGGCTCGCCGATGAAGTACGTGATGTCTTTGCGGCGCAGGAAACAGCGGCCTTTGCGGCGGGTGATGGGGTGAATAAACCCAAGGGCATCCTCTCTTATACGCAAGCGGAAAACGCGTCGCAGAGCTGGGGCAATCTGGGCTATATCGCAACGGGAACAGCGGGCGGTTTTGATACTGATGCGCCCATCGATGCCATTATGGATTTAATCTATGCGCCCAAGACCCGTTACCGCGCGGGGGCGAGCTTTATGATGAACCGCCGTACGCTTGGCGAGGTGCGTAAATTTAAAGACGCAGATGGGAATTATATCTGGCAGCCTTCAACCGAGGCAGGCCAGCCCTCAACCTTGCTGGGTTATAAACTCACCGAGGTCGAAGATATGCCCGATGTCAGTAGCGGCGAGGTGGTGATGGCCTTTGGCGACTTCCGCCGGGGCTATCTTATCGTTGACCGTCAAGGCGTGCGGGTTTTGCGCGATCCTTATTCTGCCAAGCCTTATGTGCTCTTCTACACGACAAAACGTGTGGGCGGGGGCGTGCAGGATTTTGACGCGATAAAGCTGCTTAAGACAAGCGCCTCTTAACCGCGCCTCACATTTCAAATCACTAATAGCCGCCTCGAAGGTTTTTGAGGCGGTCTTTTTATTTCTCAATTTCATCCTGAAGGGGACAACCTGACATGCCTATATCCGATATAAACGCCCCGCCGATAGAACCGGTGTCTCTCGCGGGCGCGAAAGAATTTTTGCGCGTCGATCACGACCATGAAGACGCGCTGATTACAGATTTAATTACGGTTGCGCGCGAGCGCGTTGAGCAGATGGCACGGGCGAGCCTGATTACGCGCCGCCGCGCTTATATATCTTCGCGCGTCTGCGCGTCGCGGCTTTTTATTAATCACAGTCCTATTCGCCATATTCATGCAGTTAGTGTGCTGGACGGGGATGATAACGGTGTTGAGATTCCTATCTCTGAGCTCTTTATCAATCGGCGGGCTACGCCTGTTTCGATTTATGTGAATTCACGCGCGCTCTTTTCCGATTTTGCGCCTGACCCTGCGGCCATACGTGTTGAGCTTGATGCAGGATATGGTACGGAGCCAGAAGACGTGCCGATGCAATTACGGCAGGCGGTTCTCCTGCTGCTGGCCCAGCATTATGAACACCGCGATGAGGCGCTTATGCGCCCCGTACCCATGATGGTTGATGCCCTGCTCATGCCTTACCGGACGCTGCGGTTATGATTGGCGACATGCGCACCCGCCTTGGGCTTTATATCCCGCAAGAGACAGTGGATGAGCTGGGCGGCACTCAAATTCAGTGGAATTTTCAGCGCGCCTTATGGGCGCATATTGAGCCAAAGACCCAATCAGAGACCCGCGAAAATGGCCGCCTTGCTGTGACACAGAGCTATCTCGTGACGCTGCGCTTTATCGCTGATTTCCCGGAGCGCGCGCGCCTTATCTGGGGGCACCGTATCTTGCGGGTCATTACCAGCTCTGACCCAGATAACCGCAAGGAACGCCTGCATCTAATTTGTGAGGAGGAACAGCAATGAGCCTCCCAGCTTTAGACATCGCCCGCGCCCTGCAAATTGCGCTGAGCACCCATAGTGATGTGCAAGCATTATTGGGCGCCGTGCCCCGGCTTTATGATAATCCGCCAGAAGATCCAATCTTTCCCTATGTCACTTATGGCCCACTGCGCAGTCAAGATATTAGCGGCGATGAGGCCGCGCTCTCAAGCCACTTGATGACGCTTCATATTTGGTCGCGCTATGGCGGGCGGGCCGAGGCGCTCTCTATTATTCAAGCGATAAGCAGCGCTATTCAAACAGGCGCTTTTGATCTCGGCGATAGCCATCTTGTGCGCAAACATATCGTTTATACGGACGTCATGCGCGCGCCAGATGGGCTGACCTTGCACGGGCTCATGCGTCTTTCATTTATCACAGATAACACACTCATTCTTTAAAGGAGGCCGCCTCATGGCCGCACAAAGCGGACGGGATATGCTCGTCAAAATTAAAAATAGTTCGGGTGAATTTATCACTCTTGCCGGACTTCGGACAAAGGCCTTTCGCCTCAATGCCAAAACTGTGGACGTTACCAATTCGGATTCGGCGCAAGGCTGGAAAGAGCTTCTCCCCGGCGCGGGGGTGAAAGCGGCGGATATAAGCGGGGCCGGTATCTTTCGTGATAGCGCGTCCGATGCCTTGGCCCGCGGCGCCTTTTTCGAGCAATCGGTAAATGACTATCAATTCATCATTCCTGATTTTGGCGTGATTGAAGGTCCGTTCCTGTTAACCGCTCTCTCCTATGCGGGCAGCTATCAGGGCGAAGCGACTTATGATGTGACGCTTCAAAGCGCGGGCGCGCCAAGCTTTAGCGAGCTTTCATGATTTACCAAAAAGGGGACGGTTTAATCACCGTCTCGGGAACAGAATATGGCCTGCGCCTCACCATGGGCGCATTGGCTGAACTCGATACACGTTTGTCTCTCTCGGGACCTGCCGCGCTCGCCTATCGTTTGCGGCAAATGTCCAGCAGTGAGGCACGTGTGCTGCTGGCGTGTGTGATGCGGCCTTGTGCTCCTTCCGAGGCCGCCGCCGCGCCAGCAGCAAGTTTTTCGGATGCAGAAATCGCGAAGATAATGCCGCAAGTCTGCGCGCTTTTTGAGGACGCATTTGCAGATGGATAATGCAGGTGAATATCAAAGCTGGCCCTTTGAGGCGTGGCTAAAATTAGCCGTGATGCAATTAGGCCTGACGCCAACTGAGTTTTGGAATTTATCGCTCATTGATTGGTTTGCGCTGACACGAAAATCAACGCCTGCGCCGATGGGCAAAGACACACTTTTAAAATTGGAACAAGACTATGCAGACACATAATACAGCCGCTGACGCGCTTGAAGATTTTGCGAACGGTGATGCCATAAACACGGCCGAAGATATGGCCAAAGCTTTTGAACTGGCAGGTGACCGTATATCGGCGGCTTTGGAACGCGCGGCAAAATCAGGCGAGTTTTCTTTCAATAGCTTGGCAGATTCGGTGACGCGCGATCTTGCGCGCCTCGCCATAAGCGAGCTTTTTACTAACCCCCTTGAGCAAGCCATTGGCGGGCTCACAAAATCTTTGGGACAGTCTTTGACGGGTGGCTCGCAAAAGCCTCCGGTCAACGTGAATATGAACATCTCAGGTGTGTCCAACCCCAATAGTTTCAAACAATCTCAAGGCCAGATTTCGGCAGGGCTTGCCCGCGCTGTCGCCGATGGCCAGCGCTTTATTTAGGTTTATCAATGACAGAATTTCACGACACTTCCTTTCCGCTGTCGCTTGCCTTTGGAGCGAGTGGCGGCCCGAGCCGCACGACAGAGATAACGCAACTTGCCAGCGGGGCGGAGCATCGCAATGCGCCCCATGCTCTCTCGCGCCGCCGCTATAATGCAGGTGCGGGGATAACCTCATTGGATCAGCTTCATGATCTCATTTCATTTTTTGAAGCGCGTTTCGGACAGCTTTATAGTTTCCGTTTTCGCGACCCGCTTGATTTTCAATCTTGCAAGCCGAGCGAAACGCCTAAAGCCACGGATCAATTTATTGGTATTGGCGACGGCGAAGAAACCCTATTTCATTTAATCAAAACTTATGAAGATGCTGGCGGGAGCTATGAGCGGCCTATTTCTAAACCCGTCATGGACAGCGTTGTGATTGCCTTAAACGGAAGCCTCTTGCCTGCGCCGCAATATAGCGTGAACGCCCAGACAGGACAGGTAACATTTCAAACGCCGCCTACCTCTGGAAGCGTTATCACAACGGGTTTTATCTTCGATGTGCAAGTGCGCTTTGACACCGATCAGTTGGACTTGGCCCTAGAAGCCTTTGGGGCGGGGCAGGCTGCCAATATTCCTCTCATCGAGGTATTGCCACATGCGTAATATTTCGAGCGCGTTAAAAGAACATCTCTCGGGCGGCGGTACAACATTATGCTGGCTATGGAAAATAACACGGCGTGATGGCGTTGTGCTTGGATTTACCGATCATGACCGTCCACTTGAAATCGATGATGTGAGATATGAAATATGCTCAGGTCTTAATCCAAGCGAAACGGATCAGCGCCTTGGGTTTGCGGCGGATAATGGGGCGGTTCAAGGCGTCTTTAAGAGCGAGCGTATTACGGCCGAGGATATTTACGCCGGCCTCTATGCGCAGGCCGTGATTGAGAGCTACCGCGTGAATTGGCAATCACCAGATCAAGCCGTCCACATGGCAACGGGACGGCTTGGCACGATACGGCAAAGAGGTGATAGCTTCGAGGCTGAATGGGTTGGGCAATCTGTCTTGCTTGATCGGTCTGTTGGCCGCGTTTTTTCAAAACTCTGTGACGCAGAATTTGGGGATAGACGCTGCGGCCTTAAGGTAGAGGCTTTTCCAGATGGCACGCATTGTCCGCGCACATTTGAAGCCTGTCAGAGCCAATTTAACAATAGTCTGAATTTTCGCGGCTTTCCTTTTTTACTGGGCGATGACGCTTTGCAAGCCGCGCCGCAAATAGGTGAGCGCCGTGATGGGAGCTCGCGCTATAAATGAGCCAATTTCATATCCCGCGTAAAGCGATTTTAGAGGCGGCGCATAACTGGGTTGATACGCCCTATCAGCATCAGGCTAGCGTGAAGGGCGCGGGCTGTGATTGCCTCGGGCTTATACGCGGTATCTGGCGCGAAATTTACGGTCAGGAACCTTTGGAGGCTCCAGCGTATACGCCTGACTGGGCTGAAAGCTTAGGGCAGGAAACGCTTTTAGATGCTGCGCGACATTGCCTGTCCCCAATTACCAATCAAGACATCCAAGCAGGCGATATTTTAATCTTTCGTATGGCGCCGAAAGTGCCGTGTAAACACATCGCCATTATGAGCGGGGATAACCGTATCATCCACGCCTATTGGGGCCGCGCTGTGGTTGAGAGCTTTCTTGTGCCTTACTGGACACGCCGCCACGCCTTTTCTTTTGCTTTTCCAGAAATAGAGATAACATGACCACATTAATCGTTGCTGGCGCGCAGCATCTTGGTAGCGCCCTTGTACAAACCGCCAGTAGCGCCGCGCTGTCTTATGCCAATAGCGCGATTACGCGCGCTTTTGATAACCGCACATTTGAGGGCCCGCGTCTTGAGAGTTTTCATGTGCAAACCTCACGCGATGGCGCGCCCATGTCACGTGTCTATGGCCGTATCAGATTAGCGGGACAGGTGATATGGGCGTCTCGGCTTAAGGAAAATGTTAAGGAAGAATCTGTCCAAAGCGGTAAAGGCGGCGGCCCAACACAGCGTAATTATAGCTATACGATAAGTTTTGCCATTGGCCTCTGCGAAGGTGAGATACTAGGCATTGATAGGCTCTGGGCCAATGGCGCGCCGCTGAATATCCCAGGGCTAGTGACGCGCATTTATAAAGGCACAGACACGCAATTAGCCGATCCAATTATCAACGCCATTGAAGGGTCCGCGCCCGCCTTTCGCGGCACCGCCTATATTGTCTTTGAGGATTTCCCGCTTGATGATTTTGGCGCGCGTCTGCCGCAAATAAATGCTGAAGTCATTCGCGTTCCGCATGCGGTTGATAATGCGCCGCGATTAGAAACAATGATACGCGGGGTCAATTTACTGCCTGCCTCGGGTGAATTTGCCTATGCCACCCAAATCGCCGAAGAAACACCGACCCCGACTTCCGCTCGACCCCTTAATATGAATAACCTATCGGGTAAGCCCGATATTGAGCTGGCCTTAGATCAACTTGAAACGCAGCTACCTAATATCAAAAATGTATCGATTATTACGGCGTGGTTTGGGACTGATTTACGCTGCGGGCATTGTGAAATCCATCCCGGGGTTGAGCGCAAAATTCGTATAACCCCCGATGTTAGCTGGCAGGTCAGCGGCGTAAAACGCGGTACGGCTTATCTAGTGAGCCAAGACGCAGATGGCCGTCCCCATTATGGCGGCACGCCTTCGGACCGTTCAATCCTCGAAGCTATATCAGCGCTTAAATCGCGCGGCTATAAAGTCACATTATATCCCTTTATTTTGATGGATATTCCAACGGGCAATAATTTGCCTGACCCTTATGGCGGGTCCGCGCAAGCCGCTTTTCCGTGGCGCGGACGGATTGGCTGTTATCCGCAATCTGCCGAGAAAACGGATGCTGTGATTGCGCAAATCAATAATTTTTTTGGGAGCGCTCTCGCTGGGCATTTTGGCACTATGGATGGCTTGCCAAATTATACAGGTCCCGATGAGTTCTCTTACCGCAGGTTTATTTTGCATTATGCCAAGCTTGCGCAAATCTCAGGCGGCGTTGAACGCTTTGTTATTGGCTCTGAAATGCGCGGGCTAACCACACTTCGCGATAGCGTCAGTCATTACCCTGCGGTTCAAAAATTGACAGCATTAGCGTATGATGTGAAATCTTTATTGGGGGCGCAAACCCAGCTGACCTATGCAGCGGATTGGTCAGAATATTTTGGGCATCATCCACAAGACGGAAGCGGGGATGTCAGTTTTCATCTTGACCCGCTTTGGAGCTCAAGCGCGATAGACGCCATTGGGATTGATGCTTATTTTCCGCTGTCAGATTGGCGCGAAGGCGGAGCGCATCTGGATGCCGCGCTTGCGGATGACCCTTATGATAAAACCTATCTGCAAAGTCAGATGGAGGGCGGGGAAGGTTATGATTATTATTACGGCTCTCTAATTGATCGTGAAACACAGGACCGTATAGAGATTACAGATGGTGCCTCCGCAAAGCCATGGGTCTTTCGTTATAAAGATATTCGTAATTGGTGGAACCAGATGCATTATAACCGCCGCAACGGTGTTGAGGTTCAAACACCGACGGCTTGGACGCCGCAAAGCAAACCCATATGGCTCATGGAAATTGGCTGCCCCGCCATTAATAACGGCGCTAATCAGCCTAATGTCTTTTATGACGCCAAATCTTCAGAAACGAATATCCCGTATTTTTCAAATGGCGCGCGGGATGATTTGACTCAGCGGAGCTATCTGGAAGCCTTTATCGACTATTGGACGCTCAATAATCAGACCTCAACGATTTATGGCGGGGCGATGATTGATCTGGATATGATAAATGTCTGGGCGTGGGACGCGCGGCCATTTCCTGATTTTCCCGCTCGCAGCAACATCTGGTCAGATGGTGAGAATTGGGAACGGGGGCATTGGCTTTCAGGGCGCATGGGTCTTGTCCCGCTGTCTGATGTTGTATCAGATATTTGTTTTCAAAGTGGATTAGATGAAGTTGATACATCCCACGTCACTGGGCTTGTACAAGGGTATCATCTTGACCGACCTATGACGGGCCGAGCGGCCTTAACACCGCTTTCGGCGCTTTATGGATTTAACCTTATAGAGACGGGTCAGGGGTTACGCTTTGTCAGTGAAACGACGGCGGTCGTGATGAACCTTAATCTAGAAGATGTTGTAGACGATTATTCTAACGCTATTGAGCTTATAAAAGCCGACCCCGAAGCGCGCCTGAAAGATGCCCGTATTCATTTTATTGACGCCTCAAATGATTATCAGCTCGGCCTTGCAAGCGCGCGAGATCTTAGCGCTGAAACGGTGCGGATAGCCGATATAAATGCTCCCATAGTGATGGACCGAAGTTTTGCGCGTCTGGCCGCCGAGAGATTATTGGTACGTAATATACAAAGTGATGAAATTTTATCCTTTAGCTTGGCTAGCCATCGTCTTGATTTAGAAGTCGGAGACTATCTGTCTCTCCCTGACTTAGCAGGTCAGTGGCAAATCCAAAGTCTGGAAGGGTTGACGACGATGCGTGTTAGCGCAAGCCTTGCGCCTCGACACTTTGATATGCCTTTATCAGGACCTGTACCGGCGGTAACAAGCGAGCCACTATGGAGCGCGAAGCCTGTCCTCTTTATGTTAGACATTCCAGGTCCATATGAAGGCCCATTGGTCGGTGTAATCGCTGATACATTTTCTGTGGTAAGCGTTACGGGGCCAGATGTTGAGGTAGCCCTAAATTCTCCTGTTCAAATGGGGGTGCTATTAACGCCCATGGCACGCGCCCCAATCGGGCGGTGGGATAGTAGCCAAATAATCGATATTTTATTGCCTCAAATTGAGCTTTCATCTCTCTCAGACACGGCCATATTTGACGGGGGTAACAAATTTGCTGTCGAAACAGAAACGGGCTGGGAGGTTTTTCAAGCCGCCAAGGCTGAATTGATTGGGCAGAATAGTTATAGGCTATCCAAGTTGCTACGCGGGCTAGGGGGTAGCGCGGCTAATATGGCTGAGAGTATTAACGCAGGTGCTCGCGTGACATTTTTGGGAAGCGGTTGGCAAAGTTTTCCACTGCCTGAAACCTATATTGGCGAAAGCGTTACCTTAACTGCCAAGGTCGCTGGCCGTGAAAGCTCCCCTGCGGCGTTTTCTTATTCTGCCCAGCATTTGCGTCCGCTTGCACCTGTCCATATTGCGTTTGAATTTTCTGATCAACAGGGAACAGTTTCGTGGATACGACAGAGCCGTATTGGCGGTGAAAGCTGGGCAGGGATGGATGTGCCATTAGGTGAAGAGACTGAACAATATCGGGTTCAATGTCTCTCAGGCGGAAACATTATGTCAGACTATGAAGTTACGCAGCCGCAAATCACTTTGCCCCAATCTGGTTTGGAAATATCCGACCAAATTGCTATTGCGCAAGGCAGCCGCGCCTTTGGGTGGGGCGCCCGCGCGATTATCGACATACCGTCCCTTGCCTGAGACTATTTTGCGCTTAAATAGATTATATGGCTAAAGACCCATATAAATTACTTGGCGTGCCGAAGTCGGCCTCTGATGCAGAAATTCGCAAAGCTTATCGCGGCCTTGCGAAGAAATATCATCCTGACGTCAATAAAGATAATCCGAGAATGGCGGAAAAGTTCAAAGAGATTTCCGCCGCCTATTCACTGCTTTCCGATAAGGATATGAAAAGGCGCTATGATAGTGGGCAAGTTGATGGGTCTGGCCAGCAGCAAAATCCTTTTGCGGGGGGCTTTGGCGGTCAGAACCCTTTTGGCGGCATGGGCGGTGGACGCCGAAGACAAGCAGGCGGCCAAGAAGATATGGCTGAGCTTTTCTCGTCTCTTTTTGGGATGAATATGGGCGGTATGCGCGGGGGTATGAACCAACGCCGCGCTGCGCCGCGTAAAGGCGCGGATATACGCTATAAGGTGACGCTACCTTTTGTGGATGCTCTAAAAGGGGGAACAAAAAAGCTTCGTAATGGCCTGACTGTAAATATTCCAAAGGGCGTAGAGGATGGTCAGGTCCTGCGTGTTGCGGGTAAGGGCAAGCCTGGTACAGGCGGCGGCCCTATGGGCGATGCTAAAGTGGAAATTTCTATAAAACCACATAGCTATTTTAGCCGTAGCGGAAATAAGCTGCGTTTGATTCTGCCTGTTTCTCTCAAAGAAGCTGTTTTGGGCGCAAAAATAGCGATTCCTCTGCCAGATGGAGACGTTACGCTCAAAATTCCTGCAGAGAGTAACACGGGAAAAAAAATGCGGCTGAAGGGAAAAGGCATTAATGGGGGCGATCTTGTCGTAACCTTGCAAGTCGTTTTGGATGATGAGGATGCTAAGTCATTGAAAAAATGGGCAAAAAAATCATCTATATCACCAAGCTTTGATCCACGTCTGGCTTTAAGACGATAATTGTTATGTTTGGGCGCGCATAAATTTTAGTCAACATAAACGAAAAATATACGCCATATTCAGATTGGGTTCAGTTGCTAGTGCTTATAGATACTGCATGATAACGAAACGTAGACATATCGTTTTAGCTTTAAGCGCGGCTTTAATGCTCGGTGCACCAGCTATGCCTGCGAGTGCGAAACCCGGAAAATGGAAAGCGCACCCACATCAAAGCTATGCATCTCAAAACCATGCACAGCAGCGGAATTTCAATGCGAGAAAACAGTTTTATCCTCAGATGGTTCAGAGCCAAATTTCTGCGGCTGAGGCCAAATCAATTGCGCGCCGCCGTGTTAAAGGCGGTGAAGTTGTTGATATATCGCGCAGAGGCGATACGTACCGCGTGCGTGTTATCGCAAAAGACGGTCGTGTCGTTGATGTTTTGATTGACGCGAACACTGGACGTGTCAAAAGATAAGTCTCTAGGATTCGTTCTTCCATCCTATAAAATGTGAGGCTTATATGCGTATTCTTGTCGTCGAAGACGATCCAGATCTATCCCGCCAACTCAAAGATGCATTGACCGATGTCGGCTACGCCGTTGATATCGCAAATGATGGTGAAGAGGGTCATCACTTGGGTGATACCGAGCCTTATGACGCGGTAATTCTTGATCTTGGCCTTCCGATAATTGACGGCGTGAGTGTTTTGCAAAAATGGCGCTCTGATGGGAAAGCTTTCCCTGTTCTTATCTTAACAGCCAGAGATCAATGGAGCGAGAAAGTCGCGGGATTTGACGCGGGCGCAGATGATTATCTGACTAAACCTTTCCACACCGAAGAATTAATGGCGAGATTGCGCGCGCTTCTACGCCGCGCAGCGGGGCACACAACAGACACAATTGATATCGGAGAGCTCTCCGTCGATAATCGATCTGCACGCGCTTTTGTGAATGGCATGTCTATCAAGCTGACGTCGCATGAATTTCGTTTGCTAAGCTATATGGCAACTCATCGAGGCCGCGTAATTTCGCGCACCGAATTGGTTGAGCATATTTATGATCAAGACTTTGACCGCGACTCTAATACTATCGAAGTCTTTGTTGGACGCCTGCGCCGAAAAATAGGCACTGACCGCATTGAAACAGTACGCGGGCTTGGTTATCGTTTGACGGACCCAGATGAGGCAAAGGCCGAGTAACCCATGACAGATACGGGGGCCCCATTACCTACCGTTCCCGGTGCCAACCGATCCTTGGTTATGCGCCTTGTCCGCGGCGCCGCACTTTGGGCCTTACCGCTTTTATTGCTAACGGCTTTGACCTTAACTTGGCTATATCGCAATACGACTTATCGAAGTTTTGATGATCCTCTTGTAAGCGCCGTGACTTCACTCATTGCCTCTGCAGAAGTTGGTGATGGAACGTTAAGCCTGAGCCGTAAACCCTTAGATCCGCGATATCAGCGGGCGCTATCGGGGCGTTACTGGTTAATCGGATTTTTGCAAGATGATGGCGTTATAGAACCAATCTCTAGCTCGCGGTCCTTATATGACACCTCATTAACTCTACCCAGGGCTGATGTTGTTCGCTTGCAAAGTCAGCAAGGTGAGGAAATACGCTCTCACGCGGCTGGCCCTGATGAGGATGAGCAATTACGTCTTGTCGCTCGTCAAGTTGTTTTACCTAATATGAAGGCGCCCGTAGTTGTTCTCGCAGCCGCGGATAGCGGCCCTGCGCGTCAAAGTGTATTGAGTTTCGCTCTTATTGCTGTCGGCTTAATGCTCTTAATATCACTCGGACTTATTACCGCCGTTGTTACGCAAGTTAGATCAGGACTTAAACCTCTCTTCGATTTAACAGACAAAGTTGCCGATGTAAGAGAGGGCAGGGCGGCTCAAGTTGACGGAAATTATCCGAGCGAAATCCAGCCCCTTGCGACAGAACTCAATTCTTTGATTACACATAATAAAGACGTTGTTGAACGTGCGCGAACCCATGTCGGTAATCTGGCTCATGCGCTTAAAACCCCTTTAGCAGTTTTGCAAAATGAGGTGCAATCCTCCAATTCGAAACTCTCAGATGTCGTTGGCCGTCAAACCGAGACCATGAAGAACCAAGTGGATCACCATCTTCGCCGTGCGCGGGCTGCGGCGAGGGGGCAAGCTATCGGCGTGTCTTCACCAGTAAATGAGACGTTAGAAGGGTTGGCGCGAACACTAGACCGTATTTATAGAGATAAGCGCATTGATTTTGATATTGATCTGGAGCCAGATTTGGTGTTTCGCGGCGAAAAACGCGACCTAGAAGAAATGGCCGGTAATTTGATGGACAATGCCTGCAAATGGACGAAGTCCGCTATAAGCGTAAAGGCGCATATAGAGGGAGATCAATTTGTTATAGAGGTTTCAGATGACGGTCCCGGCATGGCGGCCGATCAATATAAAGAAGCTATCAAGCGCGGGGCGCGTCTTGACGAAGCCACACCTGGTAGCGGATTTGGCCTCGCTATTGTTGATGATCTCTCTCGCGCTTATAAAGGTAGCCTAACTTTGGGCAAATCGGATATGGGCGGCTTAAAGTCCATATTAGAATTGCCGCGCCGATTATAGTCAGGACAAGAGATGAAGTCCCCTATTCACCTTGAAGAGCGCACGAAAACAGGCGTACGTTTATATTCGCCAACTGCGAGCAGAAATAAAGATCCTATCGGGAAGGGTTTGTCAGAGTACCTTCCCCAAAATGCGAAAGTTCTGGAAATTGCTTCGGGCTCTGGTGAGCACGGGGTTCATTTGTGTAGCTTACGGCCTGATATTATTTGGCAATATTCTGACCCAGATGAAGGCTCGCGGGCTTCTCAAAATGATTGGGCGAAAGAGTATCCTGAACAAATTTTGGCCGCATTGCCCTTAGATACTATGCAGGAGCAATGGTGGGCAGAGTTAGGCAATCTAGACGCTATTTTTTGCGCGAACATGATTCACATCGCGCCTTGGGAAGCGGCTCTTGGATTAGTAGAGGGTGCGAAACATCTTCTCTTGGAAAAGGGACATGTGTTCTTATATGGCCCTTTTTTGGAAGGGGAGGAGACCGCGCCATCTAATTTGGCGTTTAATGAGAATTTAAAGGCTAGAAATGTGAAATGGGGCGTAAGAAAGTTAAGCGCCGTTAAGCATATATTTAGTGAACAGGGGTTTAATCATACGGCCCGTATCGTGATGCCTAAAGAAAACAGACTTCTGATTTTTACGAAATCATAGTCACTCTTTGAAGAACTTTTAGAATGGGCTCAAGTATGACAATTTTGTCATGTTTTGGACAGAATTAGGATATATGTGGTCTGTCACAACTGCATGTGAGCTTGGAGTGATTTGTGTCTTCAAAAGTAAAAATTAGCCGTTTTGGGGCTTTGCTATCGACCTCTATGGCTGTGCTATGTGTTATAGCTCCAGCTGCTGCGCAAGAAAGCGTCATTCCAACAATCAATGATGTTGCGCAGCAAACAGACGTTCAATCTGTTGAGATATTCACGCCCCTGCGTGAACAGGATGCGCCATCAGGGACAGTGCAGAGCGAGCCGTCTTTCTCGTCATCTGCGCCGCCCTTACCCGAGAGTTTAACAGCCCCAGCTCAGCCTTTTGGACAGCCAAATATTACGGTACCACAAACAACAACTTTGCCCGCTCCGTTAGCTACGCCTCAAACACAAGCGCCTAGAAATCTATATCAAGCCCCGATTACATCATTGCCCTCAATTGCTAATCTCGTTGATAAAGTGAGTCCCTCAGTGGTGAACATCATCGTGACCACGGAAGACGGCGAAACAACATCCGAAGGACAAGGATCTGGATTTATTATTTCCCGCAACAAAGAGGTTGTGACCAATTATCACGTGATTGATGGTGGGACGAATATTGAAATAGAATTTAATGATGGTCAAAAATTTCCCGCAAGCATTATTGGAACGGACGAAGAAAC
This sequence comes from uncultured Hellea sp., assembly GCA_938007935.1. Classification (GTDB taxonomy): domain Bacteria; phylum Pseudomonadota; class Alphaproteobacteria; order Caulobacterales; family Maricaulaceae; genus Hellea. Next base: position 117,582 of record CALLMD010000001.1, on the reverse strand, counting down.
AGATCTTGCTTTGCTTAAAATAGAAAGTGCAAAGTCCTTCCCCCATGTCAATTTCCATAACGGAACTAAAACCCGCATTGGGGATTGGGTGGTGGCCATCGGAAACCCATTTGGAATTGGTCAATCGACGAGTCTTGGCGTTATTTCCGCGATTGGACGTTCGCGAGTCGATAGTGGCTCTTATGTGGATTACATCCAAACAGATGCCACTATTAACCGCGGGAATTCAGGCGGGCCTTTGTTTAATCTTAAGGGCGATGTTGTCGGTGTAAATTCGGCTATTTATTCTCCGACAGGTGCCAGCGTCGGTATTGCATTTGTGATCCCTCACGGGACGGCAGAAGATATAATCACTGCTATTCGCGAAGATGGGAAAGTCCGGCGCGGCTATCTTGGCGCGGGGCTTCGAACAGCAACATTTGAAATTGAAAACGGCAATGGCGTTTATAAATCCGGCGCGACGATTACAAGTATTGTTCCCGGAAGCCCTGCCGAGACATATGGGCTACAAATTGATGATATTATCCTCAGAATAAATGACAAGGCTGTGCGAAACTCTGTTGAGGCGACTCGCGCGATTGGCGGTATGCGTCCGGGTGATGTCGCAAAGATGATTTATGAACGGGATGAGAAAACCTATTCTCTCAATGTTTCAATAGGCGAGCGGCCTGAAAAAACTGATATTCAGCGCGCCTCTGCGATTGCGCAAGGCTTGCCTCCGCCCCCGCCAAAACGGCCAGCAGGTCCAAAAATTAATGTTGATACGGGTCTTCAGCTACTTGATTTAAGTCCTGAATTTAGATCAGCAATCGGGATGCGATCTGATCAAGTCGGTGTTTATGTCGAGTCTGTTACGCCCGGCAGCGGAGCGGAAAATGGCGGATTTAAAACGGGTATGGTGCTTTTGGAGGCTGACGCGCAGCCTATTGCAGAAGTGAAATCGATGAGTTCTATTGTGCTCAATGCGCGCCTCGCAAAGCAGGATGGAATTGTCATGAATGTTCGCCTCAAAGACGGACGTGAAACATTTATGGTGCTACCGCTCGAATGAGAAAAATCTAATAAATAAAAACTGGGATGGGGATCCACTTCTAGGAGAAACATATGAGAATATTAGTCGTTGAAGATGATGAGGTTGCAGCGGAATATGTCCGTAAAGGCCTTATGGAAGCGGGTCACGTTGTAGACTTGGCGCCTGATGGAGACCTTGGATTAGAGATGGCGCGCGCTGCCGATTATGATGCTCTGATATTAGACCGTATGCTTCCTAAACGTGACGGTCTTGAGGTTTTGGGTGAACTTCGTGAAGATGGAGATGCGACACCTGTTTTAATTCTGTCAGCTCTTGGTGAGGTTGATCATAAAGTTGAAGGCCTAAGAGCAGGCGGAGATGATTATCTTGCTAAGCCTTATTCCTTCACTGAGCTTTTGGCTCGCGTAGAAGCGATTGGACGGCGCTCAGACCCTTCTGCTGCTGTCACGAAATTAAAAGTGGGTGATCTTGAAATGGATTTACTTGCCAGAACAGTGCGCCGAGCTGGACAGAAAGTTCTTTTGCAGCCGCGTGAATTTCGCTTGCTTGAATGCTTGATGCGCAATGCAGGACGCGTCGTGACACGCACCATGCTTTTGGAAAAAGTTTGGGATTATCATTTTGACCCCCAGACCAATGTCATTGATGTTCATATCTCGCGCCTGCGCGGAAAAATTGATAAAGATTTTGACGAACCGCTTCTGCACACAGTGCGCGGCGCAGGTTACCGCTTGCAGGTTTAGGTCTGAATCCTTAAGCCTCATAATCCATGTTAGAGGCCATTCGAAAGCTTTATAAAAATACGCTCTTCAGATTATCTCTGTTGGGCGCATTTTTATTTGTAGGCTCTCTTTTTATAGCGATGGGCTATGTTTATTTCGCAACAATTCAGTCAGAGCTGCGGCGCGTAGATAAAGCACTTGTTGCCGAGTTTTCAGAGTTTCAAACCATTTTCGAGGAAAAGGGCCTTCAAGGTGTTGACCGAGAAGTTATTCTGCGCTCAGCAAGTTCTGAAGGGTGGTATATCCTGATTGCTGGCAACATCGTCGCTGGGAACTTAGCTTTTCAAAAGGTTGAAACCCAAGACGGCACAGAGAGTTTAATTCCCGTTGAGTCCGAGGAGGACTTTCAGAAAATACAGTTCACATATAGTAATCCTGAAACCACGGACCCTGATTTTCAAGACCGCCGCGCACGCGGTCTGGCTGGACCGCTTAAAACTGAAGAAGGTAATGCGGGCCTCTTGCTTGTCGCCCGCGATGTTGAAGCCACAATGCGAACAGGGGCACGTGTGCGCACCGCTATTTTGACCTCGTCTGCGATTGCCGTTATTTTAGGCTTGATATCAAGTTGGTTCGTGTCGCGCCGTTTCACGCGGCGCGTAGAAGCCTTTAACAAACTTGCGGATGATGTGCGTGCAGGTAATCTCGATCGGCGCGTGCCGCGCACTTATTCTGAAGATGAAATGGATATGCTTGCCGAACATCTTAATGCGATGCTTGATCATATTGATAGGCTAATGAAGGCGATGCGTTATGCTGGTGATAGTGTTGCGCATGATTTGCGTACGCCCTTAACTAGACTGCGAACGCGGCTTGAAAGCGCGGCTGTCGAACTTGGCGATACCGAGGAGGCGAAGACATTATTTGCGGCGGCAGGTGATGCGGGGGAACTTCTTCAAACCTTTGATAGTGTTTTACGAATTGCGCGGCTTGAAGCTGGCGAGCGCCGTGAACTCTTAACTGATATTGACCCAAAGCCTATATTGGATGATTTGGCGGAGCTTTATGAACCCGCCTGCGAAGATTCGGGCTTGACCTTTACCTCTGATATTATTTCAGGGATTAAAATTGTGGCGGATCGCGGACTTTTATCTCAAGCCGTGTCTAACCTTATTGAGAATGCGATTAAATATACACCGGCCGGGGGAAGCATTCATCTCTCTCTTTCGAAAAACACGGCGCGGCGTGCTGTTATTTCCATTGCTGATAATGGTCCCGGTATTCCGCAATCTGATCGTGAGCGCGTTAAAGAAAGATTTGTGCGGTTAGATAAAAGTAGAACTCTGCCCGGTAGTGGTTTGGGCTTAACATTGGTTGAAGCCGTCGCTGATCTTCACCGCGCAGATTTCAATATGTCAGAGGGTATTGGTAAAACTCCGGAGCGGCCAGGGCTGAACGCTTCACTTATCTTTCCAAGAAGACGGAATATGCGGACAAAGACCTAGGTTTTGTTAAGCGGCTGGATTTATAAATTGCGCTGGCGTAACGCTGGCTTCACCTGGCGTATCATGTGGAATGAACTGAGCGGGTGTTGGAGGTGGCGGTGGCTGCGTGCTAGGTGCATCAGGCGAAGTGTTAACTGTTCCCATTTCGCCTGCAACTAAGACATCTGCAATATCTTGAGCCAAGCGAGAAATTTCGTTACCAACTTCTGTCTCGCTCTTAATTGGTTTGGCGACAGTTGGCTTATTGGGAAGCGTAAAGATAACTGTTGTGCCTTGACCAACGACGGATTGAATTTTGAAGTTTCCGCCATGAAGTTCAACAAGTGATTTAGAGAGGGCCAGCCCAAGGCCCGTACCTTCATGTTTGCGAGAATGCTGACTGTCAATTTGTTCGAAAGGTTGGGCAAGTCGTTGAATGTCTTCTTCTGAAATACCAATACCTGTGTCAGAGACACGCATGATTAGCCCTGCGGATTTAGCTTCGACAGCAATTGTCACAACGCCGCCTTCTGGCGTAAATTTAATCGCATTTGTGGCAAGGTTAAGTAGGATTTGTTTTACAGCCCTCGGATCGGCTTCAATCTCAGGGACTGGATTTTCGTCATAGACAAGTTTCAAGCGCCCATCATCTGCGCGCCCACGTACAATACGCACGACTTGGGCAATCATCTCTGTCATTTGCAGTGATTCAGTATTAAGCGTCATTTTACCCGCTTCAATCTTGGACATATCCAAAATATCATTGATTAATGAGAGCAGATGTTGGCCTGAAAATAAGATGTCATTTACATATTCTTTATAGCGCGGGTCTCCGAGGGGGCCGAACATCTCTTTCTTCATAATATCGGAAAAACCGTTAATCGCATTAAGAGGCGTTCTAAGCTCATGGCTCATATTGGCTAAGAACTCTGATTTAGAGTGGTTGGCTTCCTCGGCCCTTATTTTTTCTTGTTCGTAATTTTCCGCAAGTTCCACAATACGGACTTGAGATTTCTTAAGGACGCTAATTGTCTTTTGAAGCGCGTCTTGATTGACTTGTAATTGATGCTCACGCGTTCGGATGCCCGTGACATCTGTACCAATACTCACGCGACCACCATCTGCTGTATGTGTCTCTAAGTACCTAATCCAGCGGCCATCTTTGAGTTGGATTTCAGATCCCGTGCCATCATCTAAGATATTAATATTCTCAATTGCATTATTGGCATGATATTCAACTGTCGCGTAATCTAAGCCTTGTTGCAGGTTTCCAGGTTCAAACCCAAAAAAGTCAGCAAATTTATTGTTCCATAAAACCAAACGGTCCATTTGATCCCAAATCACGAAGCTATCATTCATGGAACTTAGAGCGTCAAACAGCCTTGCTTCTGCGGCTTGCAAACGGGTTTGTGCGCCTCGCATTTCAGTCACATCAAGAGCCATACCAATAACGACTTTTGCTTGATCAGACCCCCGAACGGAAGGGCGGCCTCTACAGGCAAGAGATATGGGTAAGTGAGCTGATCTAACGTCCAGTTCAAATTCTCCGTTAACATGGGCTCTACGGATAAAAGATAAAAGCTTTTCTCTATCCGCTGACCCAAACAGCCCTAAAAACTGAGGCATCGGTAAAATTTGTTCTTTTGCAGGAAGCCCTAGCAAACCTGCAAATGATTTGCTGATATAAGCTTGGTTTTTACCTAAATCGACTTCCCATACGCCGCCTCTTGAGCCATCAATTGCTGCCCGATAGCGTTGCTGTGAGACTTCTTCAGACGTTTTTTGAGCGCGCAAGACCGACATTTGGTTAATCATCGTTTTAATCAAGCTCCAGATGAGCCACGCTGTGCCAACAATGAGAAGCGAAAACATAATGATGTTATTCTTTAAACTTGGCGGGAGTTGTCTAGGGTGCGTTTCCAGAACTGTTAGTGCAGAGTTTGGAACGTTGGCCGAGGTAAGCCAGAGTTTTTGACCGTCAAGTTTATGCGACTCTACACCTGATGCATTAGGTGACGTTAACATTTTTAACTTACCGGGAGTTAATCCGTAATATTTTATTGCACCATCAGTACCTAATTCTACGGGGCCATCTATTACGCGCCCACCGTCTAGAATAACTGACATACCTTGTGACTTAACGTCCAAAAGACTGCCCGGGGCTAAGGCTATTGTCAGAAAATTTTCATTGCTGCGCCGCGTTACAACAGGCGTGATTGTTCCGTTCTTGTTAATAAGTGAGGAGACCTGTACGCCCCCTTTAGGAAAGTTGCGTCTGTCGACCTGTTTTAAAACTTCGCCAGAACCAGATGTTGCGGATAAAATATTGCCAGATTGGTCAATAAGGGCTGCCGCCACAATGCCTTGCCCTCGGCCTACTAAATTAACAACCGTGCGTGAATTACCATTAGTGCCTAAAGCTGTGTCCATCCAGGCAATTTGACTATCTAGAATGCGCGCAATGTCATTAGCTTTGCTTCTAGCTGCGTTGTCATGGGTCTCAATTTGTGAGGACTTGAAGTCATTATAATCCATAAAGGATTTTGTAATGGCAAGCACGGCAAAAAGCGTAAAAAAAGCAACTGAACTGACGAGGATTTTGCGTAGTGATCCCGCTCCCATATCCTTAGAAAGTTGTTTTATCCCTTTGCTTAAACTACCCCGATTAGGTTTTTCTGGAATGAACTCAACATTGGCTTGGCGTTGAATGGGGCGTTGAATGGGCTGTTGCGGAGGGGGCGTCCCTCTTTGCCCTGCCGCATAGGGCGGTATGGCCGGTGGCCGTTGCTGTCTAGCAGGCTGATAGTGTTGCGGCTGCGCCACATTTCTTTGCGGCGGAACTGGCATGTGTCGATTTACAGACCCTGTTTGCACGCTATTACCTTTTTCGAATCACTGGGTTAACAGTAATTTGCCAACTTTCATTAGTCGAACAAAACGTAGTTAATATTGCCTTTAATTTTCCAAAAAAGCGGGTTTAAAAGCGCCTAAATACGTGTTTCTGGCTCCGGTTTTCCAATTGCGTAGCCCTGAGCGGCATCGAAGCCTAATTTTATGACGAAATCCTTAATATCTTCAGTTTCGACACCCTCTGCGATAAATCGCACATCTAAAGGTCCGCGTAAGGTTAATAGCGCCTCTAAGATAGCGCGGTCTCGGGCGGAATTATAGGCCGCTGCCACGAAGCCACCATCTATTTTGAGCCAATTTGCGGGCAAAGCGCGCAAATATCTTATGGAGGCAGCACCTGAGCCGACATCATCCAAACATACAGGGTGCCCGCGGGTTTTCAATTCCGATAATAGGCTTTCGGCCAAAGCAAGGTCATGCATGTCCCAGCTTTCCGTTAGCTCAATTACCAGTTTGGTGGGGGAGGCTTCTAACGCTGTCAGACAGGCCAGAACTGAGCCTTTAAACGTTGATTTATCAACAGAGGCCCCAGACAAGTTAATCGCTATACCCGTATCATTTGGATGATCATTGAGAACCAAAATAGCCTGAGCCAGCATTGAGAGGTCAAGATCACGAATAACGCCTGACACTTCTGCGGGACGAAGTACCCCTTCAAGTTCCTTGTCTTGGTCAAAACGAACCAACCATTCATGATGGTGAATGCGGCCATCGTTCAAATCGACAATGGGTTGGCGAAGAACCGAGTAACGTTGCTCGGAAATATGGGTGCGAAACCCTGCTGCAGTGCGAATATCTACCATTCTTATGCATTAGCAGACGGGAATAAATATTATCCTAAAGTTTTAGCTGCGATTTCCAGCACGTTTTTCGAGGGTTTTGAGTCTATGACGCGCTTGAGCTCTGCTTTGATCATATCCTGACGCGGCGTGTCCAATTTTCGCCAAATCTCATAAACACCTAAAAGCCGCGCGGCAACGGAAGGATTACGGCTATCCATATCCAGAACTTGATCTGTAAAGAAACGATAACCCGTTCCGTTTATGCTATGGAAGAGATGCGCGTTATTCATCGCAAAACCACCGATTAGCGCGCGGACGCGATTGGGATTACGTCCATCATAGGCAGTATGTTTGGTGAGCTGTTTGATCGCCGCAACGCCGCTAGGGTGATTTCGGCCAGCTTGAACCGCAAACCATTTATCGATGACAAGCGGATTCTTTTCCCATTTTGTATAGAAATCTGCCATTGACTGATCGACGCGGCGTCCGCCCAGTTTTTCTAAAACTACAAGCGCTGATAATTCATCCGTCATATTTGTTGCAGAATTAAATTGTGCGATGGCCAGCGGGGCTGCCTGTGGATCTTGACGAGAGGCAAGTAAAGATAAGCAGCGGTTCTTTAGTGCCCGCCGTCCCGCAGAGGCGGCGTCAGGACTAAAGGGACCCGTATCTTTTAAGGTATGATAGTGCTCAAGCAAGTCTTTGCTTGTGCCATCAGCAATGGCGCGGCGAAGCCATCCACCAGCAAGGTCAATTGCTATTGGGTCAGCTTGTATTAAACTTTGTTGAATCTCAGTATTTGTTGGGATCGTGAGGGCCAAAGCCTTGAAGTTATCATCAAATTCAGCATCATTTAGGGTGTGTTTTAAGGCGGTCACATAACCAGATAAAGCGCGGTCAGGCTTGGGCGTTTTACCTGCTTCAATAGCTTTCGTCATGCGCCCTAAAAGCTCGCGCGCAAGGCTTTGCCCTGCTTCCCAGCGGTTAAAGGCATTGGGGTCATTGGCCATTAACCGCAAGGCATCATGTGATGATTGTCCGTTTTTTAAAATTGCGGGAGCAGAGAAATCTTGCAGCACAGACAGGCTATAATCTTGCCCGTAATTTGGAAGTTCAAGGCTTTCTGTTTTGTCTGTCAATACTGTCAATTGCGGTTTACCGAGTGGCCCATTATCGCCAATAACTTGCCAACGCACGGGCATAATCTGGGCGGATTTTTTCGGCTGGCCAGGTGTTGGTGCAGTGGACTGGGTGAAGGTAACGCGCCCCCCGTTACGGCTTACGCACAGTTCGGGCGTGCCAGCTTGTTCATACCAGCGCATGAATTGGGAGAGGTCTTGCCCTGATGTTTTTTCAAAACAGGCGATGAATTGCTCTACGGTGGAGGCAGTGCCGTCTAGGCTCTCGAAATAATAATCACAGCCCTTACGAAATTCATCTGCGCCTAAAATTGTCTTTAGCATCCGAATAAGCTCCGCGCCCTTTTCATAGATCGTTGCGGTGTAAAAATTATCAATCTTCACAAATGCATTAGGCCTGACGGGATGTGCGAGGGGGCCAGCATCTTCTGGGAATTGACGTCCGCGTAGTGCGCGCACATCTTTGATACGCTGCACGGCCGCGCCGCGTTGATCTGCGGAAAATTCCTGATCGCGGAAAACGGTGAAGCCTTCTTTGAGGCAAAGTTGAAACCAATCACGGCAGGTAATACGGTTGCCTGTCCAATTGTGAAAATACTCATGCGCGACAACGGACTCGATACGCTCAAAATTCATATCTGTCGCGCTGGCTCCGTCAGCGAGCAGAAGTGAGGAGTTGAAGATATTCAGGCCTTTATTTTCCATTGCGCCAAAATTGAAATCGCGCACGGCGACTATCATAAACCGGTCGAGATCATATTCGCGACCATAAGCCTGCTCATCCCATGTCATGGAGCGTTTAAGCGCGTCCATCGCATATTCGGCTCGCGGCGCATCACCTTTATCGACATAAATTGTGAGCGGAATATCTCGACCACTCATGGTCTTGAAACTATCTTCTAATAAATCAAAATCGCCTGCAACCAATGCGAAGAGGTAACAGGGTTTAGGGAAGGGGTCTTCCCAAATGGCAAAATGTTTCCCGCCTGGCAGGTCATCGCTATCCACCATATTCCCATTAGAGAGCAGGTAAGGATTTTCTTTTTTATCAGCTGTTATTTTTACGGTGAAGACAGAGAGGACATCGGGGCGGTCGGGGTAAAAAGTGATACGTCGAAAGCCTTCGGCTTCGCACTGCGTGCAAAAGCGTCCGCTAGATACATAAAGCCCCATCAAGGTGGAGTTGGCGGCGGGGTTACAGCTATTTTCAATCTCAAGCGTGAAGCTATCGGGCAGTTCGTTTATGACCAAATGGGTTTGAGTAAGGCGATATTCGCTACGTTTGAGCGCGCGTCCATCTATTTTCACAGATTTAAGTTTTATCTCATCCCCATCCAGCATGAGCGGGCCGGCGCTCATGCGGCGCACCTTCATTTTGCTTTTTACGATTGTGGCCTTCGGGCTGAGGTCGAAATCGAGGAAGACAGTTTCAATCTTGAAATTAGGCGGCGTATAATCAGCAAGACGCGTCACTTTGGGGGTGTCAGAGAGTGTATCTGGGCGCATAATATATCCTTTAAGACCAATTAGTTTGTCTTATATTTAGGGCGTCATATATTGGGCTATATGTGATAAAGCTTAAAGGATATGCAAGGCAGAATTACGCTTATTGTCAGGTTTTGCTCTCACGCATTTTCCAATACTCGACCAAATCCCGCTTTATCTCTGGCGCGAAAATATAAAGGCCAATCAGGTTGGGAATGGCCATGACAAAAATAAGCGCGTCAGCGAAATCTAGAATAGCGCTGAGCTGCACTGAAGCCCCAATAACGATGAAGATACAGAAGATGAGGCTAAATATCAGTTCTTTGCCTTTGCCTTCGCCGAAAATATAGGTCCAGCCTTTTGTGCCATAATAGGCCCAAGCCAGCATGGTCGAGAAGGCAAACATAAAGGCCACAAAGGAGAGCGGTACTGGCGACCATGATATTTTAGATTCAAAAGCCGCCGAGGTCAGCTCAATACCAGAGAGCCCGCCGTCCATTAGAGTCTCTGTCGGGAAACATGTCACCAGCACAAGGCCTGTCAGCGTACAGATAACAACAGTATCAATAAAAGGCTCTAGCAGAGCCACAAAACCCTCAGTCAGGGGCGTATCTGTTTTGACTGCGGAATGCGCGATAGCAGCAGAGCCAAGCCCTGCTTCATTAGAAAAGGCTGCGCGCTGGAACCCAATAATCATGATGCCAAGAATGCCGCCCGTTGCGCCTTTCATAGAGAAGGCGCCTGTGAAGATTTCGCGAAAGGCACGCGGTAATTCCGCAACGTTCATGCCGAGCACAATCAATGCGCCGATTAAATAAATCAGGACCATAAAAGGGATAAGTTTTGAGGTGATATTTGCGATCGATTTGATGCCGCCAATGATAATCACCGCCACCATAGCGGCCATGATAAGGCCGATGAGCCAACCTTTATTTTGTAGTGCGCTGGCCTGACCGCCAGTGGCCTCGACAAGTTGCACATAGGCTTGGTTGGATTGGAACATATTACCAATACCGAGGCAGCCTATGACGATGCTGACGGCAAAGAACATGCCTAGGAATTTGCCAAATCCGCCCATGCCTTTGGCTTTCAGGCCATCACGTAGGTAATACATCGGCCCGCCCGAAACGCTGCCGTCTGGATTTACGACGCGGTATTTAACGCCCAATGTGCATTCGACAAATTTCGTTGTCATGCCGACAAATCCTGCAACGGCGACCCAAAAGATAGCGCCTGGGCCGCCAAGTGAAACCGTAACAGCGACCGCGCCAATATTGCCAATACCGACTGTGCCAGAGACAGCCGCCGTGAGGGCTTGAAAATGGGTGATTTCGCCGTTTTGCTTCGGAGCGCTTTCGTTAGTGAATTTACCGCTGACAATATCGAGGGCGTGTTTGAAGCCGCGAATATTGATAAAGCCGAGATAAACCGTGAAGAAACACGCCGCAAAAATCAGCCAGACAACAATAAGGGGCAGCTCAGCATTTCCGATTTTGACCGCATAAAAAATAAAACTGGAAAGCGCGTCTGTCAGCGGCTGCACCGCTTTGTTTATAGCGGCGTCGATGCCATCTGCGGCGAATACGGTTTGCGGTTTAAGGGCGTAATATAAAAATAAAAACAGGAAAGACGTGCGGCTAAGAAAGCTATTTAAATAATGCATGAAGGACGGGATGTAGGTTTTGTGTTGCTGCCTGTCAACGTCTCGCCCATAATTGACCAATGATAAAACACATCCTCTCCATTTTTTTGCTTGCGCTCATGGCCGCATTTTCTGCTTGCTCCAATCCGACTGTCAAAGCTGACATGGCTGACACCTTCTATGTGAACGGCAATATTTGGACGGGTGTTAAGGGCGCGGAGCCTGTTGATAGGCTCGCGGTAAAAGCCGGAAATATTTTATATGCCGGCGCGTCCAAACCTATTGAGGCGCATAAGGTTGTTGATCTTGGCGGGCGGTTTGTGATGCCAGGCTTCATAGATAATCACGTTCATTTTATGGAAGGCGGCGCGGCTTTATCCTCTGTTGATTTGCGTGATGCCAAGACCCCCGCAGAGTTTTCAAAACGCATCATTGATTATGCCAAGACACGGCCAGAGGGCGCATGGGTTTTAAACGGGAATTGGGATCATGAATTATGGGGCGGGGAGCTGCCGCATAAATCTTGGATTGACGCGCAGACAGAGGATATTCCCGTCTATGTTATTCGGCTGGACGGGCATATGGCGCTGGCCAATTCTGCGGCCTTGCGGTTGGCAGGGATTGATAAGAATACCCAAGCACCAGAAGGCGGCGAAATATTGCGCGGCCCAGACGGTGAGCCGACGGGCCTGTTAAAAGATAATGCCCTTAATATGGTGCTGAGCATCATTCCGCCGCCCTCCGATGATGAGCTTATGGAGCAATTTGAAAATGCGCAGACACACGCGCTTAGCCTCGGCCTGACCAAAGTTCACGCCGTTACGGGTTATCCGACCGAGACGACAATGCGCGATATTTTTGAAATGGCGAGAGCGCGCGATATTATGAAAATTCGGGCGTTCGTCTCGACCCCGATTGAAGATTGGGAAAATGGATTAAAGGCGGTGCAGGCCCGTGGCCGCGGGGATGATATTTTGGGACTAGGCGGAATTAAAGGCTTAATTGATGGCTCGCTTGGGTCGGGTACAGCATGGTTCTACGAGCCTTATAGTGATGAGCCTGATAATTCAGGCTTTCCTATCGTTGAGCCAAAGACCTTCGCAGATTGGATGCGCGCCGTCGATGATGCCGCCATGCCGCTAACTATCCACGCCATAGGCGATAAGGCGATAGATGTCGCCATTAGCGCCATGCGTGATATTGCGGGTGACGATATTGCCGCGCGCCGTTACCGGATAGAGCATTTCCAGCACCCCAGCGCCGATGCTATCCAAGCGATTGCCGATAGCGGCATCATCGCGTCGATGCAGCCTTATCACGCAATTGATGATGGACGCTGGGCACAGGGCCGTATTGGAGCTGAGCGGGCAAAGACGACATATGCCTTTCGGTCTATTGTGGATGCAGGCGCAATTTTGACATTTGGCTCTGATTGGCCAGTCGCGCCGCTCTCTCCGATAAAAGGCGTTTATGCAGCGGTAACGCGGCGCACGACAGATGATGCTAATCCAGATGGCTGGATACCCGAACAAAAGATAACCGCCCAAGAGGCGATGACGGCCTATACAGTTTCTAACGCATTTGCCATGCGCGAAGAAGATGTGTCGGGTACATTAGAAGCGGGGAAACGCGCTGACTTCGTTGTGTTATCAAATGATCCGCGCGCCGTTAGTCCCGTAAATATTCAAAATATTTCTGTCTTGCGAACAGTCATTAACGGCGAAACTGTTTTTGAGAAAACGCCTTAAGCGTCCTCAGGCCCTAAGCGTTAAAGCACCAACGGATAATCGCCTTTTGCGCGTGAAGTCTGTTTTCGGCTTCGTCAAAGACCGCGCTTTGTGGGCCGTCAATAACGCTGGCGCTGACTTCTTCGCCGCGGTGGGCAGGCAGGCAATGTAAGAAAATAGCGTCTTTGGCGGCCGCGTTCATAAGGGCGTCATTGACCTGATGACCCATAAGGTCAGAGAGGCGTTTGTCGGCGTCCGTATCGCCCATAGAGACAAATGTATCCGCGATAACAACATCCGTATCTTTACAGGCGCTAAGCGGATCTGTGATAGTTTCAATGCTCGCCCCTTGGCCGCGCGCGGCCTCAATGCCTTGGCCTTGTACGGTATAACCATCTGGGCAGGAAATGCGCAGCTTATAGCCAAATTTGGCCGCTGCGTTGACAAAGCTTACGGCGACATTATTGCCATCACCCACCCATGTTAAGGTCATATCCGAGAGCGCGCCGCCGCGCTCTTCCAGCGTTTCGAGATCGGCCATGATTTGGCAAGGGTGATTATAATCGGTCAGGCCGTTAATCACAGGGATCCTCGCATTATGCGCTAAAGCCGTGAGGGTCTCATGACTATTGGCGCGCAGCATAATCCCGTCAACAAACCGCGAGAGCACTTTGGCGGTATCTTCAATGGTTTCACCGCGCCCGATTTGCATATCATTGCTTGTCGCGGTGATAGAGCTCCCGCCTAATTGGCGCATCCCCATATCGAAACTAAACCGAGTACGGGTCGAGGATTTTTCAAAAATGAGCGCGAGCGTTTCGCCGGTAAAGGGCGCGTCCGCATCAATGCGGCCTTTGGGATATCCACTACGTGCTTTTTTAATCCGGTGGGCTTCGTCCAATATTGAGCGTAGCTCACTGGCCGGGACATCGGCGAGCGATAAAAAGTGTTTTGGGTTGGACATCTCAGCCTCGCGCAAAAAGAACCTTTACCGAAATCTCGGCGCAGAGGGAAGAGAAATTTTATACTGCGCCAACGCATCAAGCCATGATAGGGCGGCTTATATGACTGGCTCGCCGCAATCAGATTTTGAAATTTTACTTGTGACCCTACCGGGCCTTGAGAGCTATCTTTACGCGGAAGTGTGTGAACAAGGCTTTCGTAAACCCAAAGAGATGAGCGGCGGCGTGACCATTCGCGGCGGATGGAGGGATGTCTGGCGCGCCAATCTGGTGCTGCGCGGGGCCTCAAAAGTGCTTGCGCGTATCGGTGAATTTCGCGCAATGCATCTGGCACAGCTCGATAAACGCGCGCGCCAGTTCCCATGGGCGGATTACCTGACCCCCGCCCATTCCGTTAAAGTCGAGGTTAGCACGAACCGTCAGAGTAAAATCTATCACCAAGGCGCGGCCACGCAGCGCCTTGAAGCCGCTATTCAAGGTAGCCTCGGCGCGCCAATTGCGACTTCACTTGAGGAGGCCGATATACTGATTAAAGCCCGCATTGCGCGTAATGTTGTTAGCCTTTCAATCGATACATCAGGCGCGCCGCTGCATAAACGCGGGCATAAACAGGCTATGGGCAAAGCGCCTTTGCGCGAGACAATCGCGGCCATGACGCTGAGGGCCTGTGGGTATAATCGGCGCGAGCCTGTGCTAGACCCTATGTGCGGTTCTGGCACTTACCCGATAGAAGCCGCAGAAATTGCCGCCAATTTACTGGCGGGGCGCGATCGCCATTTCGCCTTTGAAAAATTGGTCAGTTATGACGCGGATGCCGTGCAAGCAATGAAAGAGACTTGGTTTACAAGAGAGATAAAGCCGCAATTTTACGGCTTTGACCGCAATGCAAAAGTTATCGAATCAGCCCGCGCTAATGCCGCCCGCGGGGGTGTTGATGGGGTTTGTCAATTCACGGCGAAATCCTTGTCAAAACTTAAGCGCCCAGAAGGGCCGCCCGGCCTCGTGATGGTCAACCCGCCTTACGGCATTCGCATTGGCAATAAGAGAGAGCTTTTCGCGCTTTATGAAAGCTTTGGCGAGGTTATGCGCGCCCATTTTACGGGCTGGCGCGTGGGCATGATTGTGGCCGACAAACCCCTCGCAGAGGCGACAAAGCTGCCGTGGCTCCCGCCCAGCGCGCCTATACCCCATGGCGGGCTCAAGATATGGCTCTATCAAACTGGCGCGTTATAAGGTCTGTGTTCGGTTAATTTAAACTGAGTGATTTTAGTTGTTTAGTTATCTTTGCTATTATCCGAAATATTGCTCGTTAGTTGCCTATATTTGACTTTTGGGATTACGATTGTTTGAATGTTTAGTTATTATGGATAAGCAAGAAAGAATATCATCTCGGCTGATTTTGGCATCGCTACTAGTGGGAGCTGTAGCCAAGTTATTCGGCGCAATAGTCTACGCTTTCATTTTTGTAACTGCTGAGTATTTTCCATATGAGTCTGTTAGCTTGGACACTTCGGTCCCAAATTCATTACTTGGCCTAAAAGATAATTACGAGTGGAATTATTCGTTATACCGTCTGTTCATAGTATTGATAGTTGCTCCAATTCTTGAAAATTTAATATTTCCATTATGTAAGCTTATTTTTAAGTCTAGGAATTTACTCATCATTATTTCCATAACTACCGTTGCATTTTTCTTTCATGGGGGTCAAGTTCATGGAATAAATGGTGCTAGCGGTTTCTTTGTTTTTTGTCTGTTCTATTTGTTTTTAACTAAGAGTCAGTCTCCAAGGCTGTCTTATTGGTATAGTGTGATAGCACATTTCTCTTCTAATATATTGGCGCTTATCTATAGTATTTCTATGTAAAATCATCTATTGCTTGGTGCCACTAAACACCCGCCCGTCCATCACTAGCAGCCCCACGCCAATTAACCCCATGCCAATGGCTTGAAGCCGCGTAAAGCTCTCACCCAAAATCGTGACGCCTAATAAAATTGCGGAAATCGGAATGAGGAACGTCACAAGGGCGGCATTGGTAGCGCCCGCTGAGGCGATAAGCCGAAAATAGAGGTTATAGGCGATAACGGTGCTAAAAAAGGCGAGACCGGCGATGGCCCAAATCGCGTCAAAAGGCATAGCGAAATTCACCCAAGGTCTGTCGATAAAAAGCATAAGGGGTAAGAGCATAAGTGCCGCCATGCTCACCTGTCCCGTAGCTACGATCAAAGGTGATAATCCCCATTTTTTAAAACGCCGCGCATATGTCCCTGCAAATGCATAGGAAATCGCCGCCCCCATAACGGCAAGCTGTCCTAGCATAGAGCCTGTCACGCCTTTTAACGCATCAGGGCCGATAAGCACGGCGGTGCCGAGTAACCCGATAATGACGCCTGCTAGTTTTGGCTTGGTTATCCGCTCATCGGTCAGGAGCGCCCCCGCAACTAGAACCGTGAAAAACGGTGTTGTCGCATTGAAGATGGAGGCCAGTCCTGAATTAATCTGGGTTTGCCCCCAGGTAATTAAGCAAAAGGGCAGTGCATTATTTAAAAACCCAATGACAAAAAGCGCGCTCCATTGCGCCTTGGTTTTAGGCAATGGGAGCTTGCGCGCCAAGACAATCCCCCAAAGGGCAAATGCGGCGAGCCCTACACGGGCCGTTACAATGGTGAGAGGCGGAAGATGATCGACTAAAACTTCAATAAAGAAAAATGACCCGCCCCATAAAATAGACAGCGTAACCAATATGAGAATATCGGTCAGGCTCATTTGTTGGTTTATGTTTGATGTCATTGAAACAGACTATGTTCAAACCAACACGCATGTCGCCGATAATCAGGCATTATATTGGCTTAAAAGCGGCGCTGTTAATTTCGTAGCTACCCTTCAAAATCATCTAAGCTTTGTGCTTCTTTGAAACATTTGCGTAAAATCCCCACCGCTTCACGAACATGGTCTTCTGTGATGATGAGGGCGGGGGCGAGGCGCAGCGTGTTGTCACCTGCGCTGCCGCCAAGTAGGCCATGTTCCAGCGCCATTTTGCGCACATCAAGAGCAGGCTTTTTAAGTTTCATGCCGCAGAGCAAGCCTTTGCCGCGTAGTTCGTCAACCACATCTGGAAACTCGTCTTTAAGAGATTCAAATTGTTGCTTGAGGAAGTTCGAGACTTTTACAACGTGCTGAAGAAATTCTGGTTTTGAAATTTCGTCAAAGACAGCATTGCCAACCGCCATGGCCAGCGGGTTGCCGCCATATGTGCTCCCATGTGTGCCTGGCACCATGCCCGCCGCTGCGGCTTTGGTTGCGATACAGGCGCCCATGGGGAAACCACCCCCCACGCCTTTGGCGACGGCCATGATGTCGGGTTCTGCGTTCTCAGCCCATTGATGGGCGAAGAGTTTGCCTGTGCGGCTAGCCCCGCATTGCACTTCATCATAAATCAAAAGTATGCCTTCTTCATCGCAAAGCTCTCTGAGGCTACGCAGGCAGACTTCGGGTAGCGGGCGTAGCCCGCCTTCGCCTTGAACGGGCTCAACAAGGATTGCGGCTGTTTTGTCTGAGATGGCTTCTTTGAGCGCGTCATGATCGCCAAAGGGTAGATGCACAAAGCCGGGTAGGTTGGGTCCAAAGCCTTTGAGGTATTTCGGATTACCGCCTGCATTGATCGTCGCAAATGTGCGGCCATGAAACGCGCCTTGGAAGGTGATAATTTCATAGCGCTGCGGGTTGCCATTATCATAGTGATATTTACGCGCTGTTTTCATCGCGCATTCAATGGCTTCTGCGCCTGAATTGGTGAAAAAAACTTTCTCCGCAAAGGGCAAGGCGTCGCAATATTTCTTGGCGAGCTGTTTTGCGCCTGTGAGCTGGAACATACCCGAGACATGCCAGACTTTATCGGCCTGTTCCTTCAGGGCATTCACCGTGATAGGGTTGCCGTGACCCAGACAGTTGACGGAAATGCCCGCAATAAAGTCGAGATATTTATCTCCATTTTCTGTGTAGAGATAAGCGCCTTCGCCGCGGACAAATTCCTGCGCGGGCGGTTTGTAGCAGTCATAGAGATTGTCATCATGTGCCATGGGAAGGTCCTTGATTTGAGTTTAAGCTTTGAGCCGCCAGCCTGATTTTAGAACTTTCAGGACAAGCACAAATAAAATGATATTGATAATGGCAATTAAAATGACGCCCGTCATGACATTGCCATCTGACTCGCCCAAAAAGCCATATCGAAAACCATCAATGAGATAGAAGAGCGGGTTGGCGAGAGAGATTTTTTGGAACAGCTCTGGCAAGATGTCGATATGATAAAATGTGCCCGAGAGGTAAGAGAGCGGGAGAATGATAAATTGATTGACCACAGCGAGTTGGTCAAATTTTTCTGCCCATATGCCAGATAATGTGCCGATCATGGCAAGCGCCGCCGCCGCTGACAGGCTGAAGTAAATCACGGCCCACCAATGCATCGGGATAAGCGGGGTGAAAAAAATGGAGAGAGCTATGGCCGTCGCAATTGCCACAACAATACCTCGCGTCATCGCGCCGCCAATATAACCAAGGGCGAGCTCATAATAAGAAAGCGGCGGCATGAGAACATCAATCACGCTGCCATTCATTTTGCTGGTCATCATAGAAGATGAGCTATTGGCCGCTGCATTATTTAAGATCCCGAGCATGACAAGGCCGGGGGCAAGAAATTTAATGAATTCAGGACTACCGCCGCCGCGCTGTTCCGCAAAGGCCAGCACAAAGACTGTCATGAATAAGAGATTGGAGATAATCGGCGCGAGTAAGGTCTGCGGGAAGACTTTTAGAAAGCGGCGGCACTCTTTTTTATAGAGCGTAGCCAGTCCCATCCAGTTCACCGCGCCAAATTGCCGGGCAGTGGGCGGGGTTTTTGTAAGGCTGTCGGTCATCTGAGTCATAAGGCGGCGTAACATGGCGGTTTTTGCAAGCCAAGCCATGTAATCTCTGGATTATTAGAAAAATTTCCCTTTGTATATTGCCACAACATATTGATTTCTGTGGATAGGTAAAAACTTTATCTTGTGGTTTACGGGGATATGGCTACATTATCTTGTGTAGAATGAGAAGAGACTTCATGGTCTCACACTATATATAGTGTTTCGATTTTAAGTATAATATTTCATCTGGGGCTTTGGCCTCCAAATGATACGAAATGAGGGGGAAACGCGATGGCGTGGACAGAAGACCGGGTAGAGGTTTTGACGAAATTATGGGCTGAAGGTCTAAGTGCGTCTCAAATTGCTAAGCAATTAGGCGGCGTCACACGTAACGCCGTCATTGGTAAGGTGCATCGATTGGGTTTATCAGGCCGCGCCAAGCCTTCTAATCCTGCGAAAAAGAAAGCGCGTAGCAAAACAACGGCGCGAACACGGCAACCGCGTATGCCATCAGCGCCGCGCACGCCGCGTCCTGTCGTGAAAGCGCCGCCTGCGCCGCCGCCTATCGAAGCTCTGCCGATGGCTGATGGCCGCTTCGCAACAATTTTAACGATCTCAGATCATATGTGTAAGTGGCCAATTGGCGACCCAAGTACGTCGGACTTTAGGTTCTGTGGCCGTAAAACCGAAGATAAAGATGAACCTTATTGTCTTGCTCATTCTTCTGTGGCTTATCAGGCTAGCCGTCGCCGGGGCAGTACGACTCGCGCTTTAGGCCCAAGCCCAACAAGCCGGAAACGATTGAGATAAGACATCTTTTAAGAACGTTTTACTCTAGGCGGCTTAGGCCGCCTTTTTTATTCGCTCTCGTAATTATTTTTATAAAAGCTTTACTTAGTTCAAATTTCTAGTTTTTAACGTGATTTTTTGACAGGAAAAGCTCATTTCACACGTATAAGAATGTATAGTTAGATTATATTATTTATTGTTTTTCAATAAAGTTTGATTGACTTTCGGTATTAATCGCTTATGAAAAGCCAATAAGGAGACAAAAATGCGTTTAACGATTTTACTATCGGCGAGCGTGATAGGCCTTTCAGGGTGTGCCAGCCTCGGTGGTTTGTCAAAAATAAAGCCAGAAGCAACGATTGTTAGTGCTCAAGAGGCTACGCCGCAAAAACCAGTTTGGGATGAACCTGCCCCGCAAGATTTGCCCAGCACGGATTGGATTGGAAGCTTTTCTGATGAGATGCTTGTCCGTCTCGTAAGCGAGGCTTTAGACGCCAATACAAATATCAGGTCTGCGGCTGCTCGTGTTGATGCCGCTCTTGCCAGAGCCGACGCGGCGGCGGCGGACAGGCTGCCCTCTTTGAATGCGAATTCACGCGCCGCGCGCAATGAAAATGCAGGACCATTCCCAAGCTCAACAAATTTATCAGGCGGCGTGTCTGCAAGCTGGGAAGCTGACCTTTGGGGCCGCATCAAAGATGGAATTGGGGCGAGTGAGTTGGAAGCTGACGCGACGACTGCGGATTATGCGGGCGCGCGCCTGTCTATTGCGGGTCAAGTCGCGCAGAGTTGGTTTGATTTGATTGAAGCGAGGCTTTTAACGGAATTATCGGTGCGCGATGTCGAGACACAGGAGCGGGCTTTGCGCCTGACCCAGCGCCGCTTTGAGGGCGGCGTAACAGGGTCAAGCGATGTGCGCTTAGCCCGGTCTTCTGTGGCCAATTCAAAAGCCTTGCGCGCCTCGCGCGAACAGCGCTTATCAGCCATTACGCGCAATTTAGAGGTTTTGTTACGGCGCTACCCAGCTGAAGAAATTCAAGCTGCAGCAGACCTTCCGAATTTACCTGTGCTGAGCGGAGTCGGCACGCCGGGAGATATCTTACGAAAGCGCCCAGATTTACTCGCGGCAGAGAGACGGCTTCAAGCTCAAGGCCTGCAAATTGATGTCGCACGCAAAAATTTGCTTCCGCGCCTAACGCTGGATGGAAGTGGGTCACTTGCGGCTGGAGGATTAAATAAGCTCTTTAATATTGACGCTTTGGTCGGGTCTTTGGCCAGCGGGCTAACTGCGCCGATTTTTCAGGGCGGCCGCCTAAAAGCAAATGTAAGAACGCAAGAAGCGCTCTTGCGTCAGCAATTAGAGACATATGCGGGTACGGCGCTCGGAGCTTACCTTGATGTCGAGAATGCGATTGATGGCGAACAGCGCCTCTCTGAGCGAGAAGCAGCCTTGCGGATTTCACTCGATGAAGCTAGAAAGGCGGAAGAGCGCTTGGAGCTTCGATATACTGAAGGGCTTGCAACAATATTGCAGCTATTAGACGCACAATCACGCCGAATTTCGGCTGAAGGGCAACTTATTAGTGCCCGTAAAGAACGTTTGGCCAATCGTGTGCGTATGCATGTTGCACTTGGCGGTGGATTTGAGTCAGATATTGGGCCTAGGGCTTATTCACTCGCCCGACTTAACAATAGCGGCGCTACGCCTTAAAATGGAAAAAGAAAAATGGTGAACAAAGCCAATAGTCTCGGCGTTCAGAAAAGCGGCGGATTTTTACGAAAATTGCTGGTTGTCCTAATTCCAATACTCATTGTGATTGGTTTTATTGTTGGTGCATCTGTTATCATTAAACTGAATAAAAAACCGGAAGAGAAAAAGAGGGCCTTTAACACGCTGGCCGTAATGGCAGATTATGCGATTCAGGATAATGTACAGCTCAAAGTCACGGCGCAAGGCGAGTCGCGCCCTCAGATAGAAATTGACTTAGTCCCTGAAGTTGGCGGCAAAATTATTTATGTGTCCCCGAATTTCGTTGAAGGCGGCGTTATTCGAAAAGGCGAAACATTGATACGCATTGAAGATGCAGATTATCAGGTATCTGTTGTTCGGGCGCAGGCAAGTATAGCGCAGGCTGAGCAAGTCCTAATTCGTGAACAGGCAGAAGGCGAAATAGCGCGGCAAGATTATGCAGAATTAGGGCGCGGCGAAGCTTCGGCGTTAGCCCTACGTAAACCTCAGCAGGCACAAGCGCAGGCTGCTTTGCAACTGGCCCAAGCTGAGCTTGAGTCGGCAAAATTACAATTGACGCGAACAGAGGTCAAAGCCCCCTTCACAGGCCGCGTGAGGACGAAAAGTTCTGACCTTGGGCAATTTGTATCTCCGGGCCGTACTTTAGGCCGTATATTCTCGACGAATATTTTCGAAGTGCGTCTGCCTCTGACAGATAATGATTTTTCAAAAATGGATTTACCCATTGCCTATGTTGCTAAAGATCGCGCATCTGCGCCCGACGTTAAACTGAGCGCAATTATTGCTGGAGAGCGGCAATATTGGGATGCCAAGATCATGCGGACTGATAGTGCCTATGATCCACAAACGCGTGCGCTTTCTGCAATTGCTGAAATATATGACCCCTACGGAAAAGGTCTGTCTCAAAATGGTGTCCCAATAGCGCCTGGGTTATTTGTCGACGCGGAGATTGCGGGCAAATTATATGAAGATGTTATTGTGTTGTCGCGTGATGGTCTTAGGCCCGAAGATGAAATTTATGTTGTTGACGATAAAGGCAAGGTCGAAATCAGGAAAGCCGATGTGCTGGATTCAGATGCGAAGCGTGCAATTTTACTCGGAGGCGTCGCCGCAGGAGAGCTGGTTGTACTCTCGCCCATGGAAAAATCTCGGGTAACAATGACTTTGAAAGTTTTGGACGTGAATGATCCTAAAAAAGTCTTGGTTGAACCGCCCAAGCCCGATTGGCTTAAAAAGAAAGAGGCAGCCGAGGCAAAAGGCGGTGATAAAGATGAGAAGAAAAAAAGGCGTTGGGGTAAAAAGAAACCTCAAGAGGGTGAGAAGAAATCTGACCGCCCCTTGAAGAAAAGCGATGCACCTAAAAAAGACAGTTCTGATGAAACTTCTGAGAGCGATGCTGAATTGACGAAGGAGACGGATCAATGAAATCTCTAATAGCTTGGTTCGTCAAGAACCCCGTTGCCGCAAATCTTATGATGGTCACCATGTTTGTGGTGGGCATTTTTGGGTATAATAATCTTGAGCGTGAGTTTATTCCGCAAGTCACCATCAATGGTATGACAATTTCTTCGGGGTGGCCCGGGGCGTCTCCGAGAGATGTCGAAGAGCAGATGATTGTACGTATTGAAGAGGCTGTCGATGGCTTGGACGGTATTGACTATGTGGAAGCCACTGCACGTGAGGGGAGCTATAGTGTCAATATTCGAACGAAGCTTGGTATTGATTATGAAAAACTTCTCGATGAAGTCAAAGCGCGTGTTGACGGTATTCAAAATTTACCGCCTGATGCTTTCCGCCCACAAATTTATCGCTGGGATGCTCAGGTTGATATTATTTACTTGGCTTTACATGGGGATGTGGACCGGCTGACGCTTCAGCGATATGCTAATGACCTGCGGTTAGAAATAACAAAGCTCCCAGGATTGCAGCTTACCGAACAGCTCTCAAAGATATCCGAACAGGTTACAATTGAAGTCTCCGAGGATGCTCTTAGGCAGTATAATTTAACTTTCTCTCAGGTCTCTCAAGCAATATCTGGCGCGTCTGTAAACCTGTCCGCGGGTACGGTTGAAACAACGGGCGGAAAATTACAGCTACGTGCCCGTGCATTGGCAAATACGCAAGCGGAGTTTGAAAATATCATTGTCAGGCAGTCGCCAAGTGGGGGTGTCATACGATTAGGTGATATCGCCAATGTTATAGATGGTTTCGACAATGATGATTTTAACGCCAAATTTAAGGGTGAAAATGCGGCGGTTTTCAGAGTCTTTTCTCCTGATAATTCCAATGTGACTGAAGCAGGAGAATCGATACGTAAATTTGAAACTGACATTAACGAGAAACTACCCCCCGGATTGACCTTCTCGATTTGGTTTGATGGATCCACCATGTTTGACAGCCGTATGAGCCTTATAGGCGGCAATGCCCTTTCAGGTATGATTCTGGTCTTGATAATCTTGATGTTATTTTTACGCCCGAAAGTCGCGATTTGGGTCACGATAGGTATTGCTGCGGCCTTTATGGGTGCGATTGCGGTTGCGCCTTATATCGGAATTTCTCTTAACATGATTTCGCTTTTCGCCTTCTTACTGGTGATCGGGATTGTTGTTGATGATGCGATTGTTGTGGGCGAGAGTGCCTATTTCCATGTCGAGAATGGTATAACGGGCGAACGCGGCGCGATAGCCGGTGCCAATATGGTGGTTAAGCCAGTTTATTTTGCTGTCATCACGACAATATTAATGTTCATTCCATTCTTGCTCATGACAGGTCCTATTCAGGCAATGCTCGGGCAAATTAGCCTGGTTGTAATTGCGGTTCTGATTTTCTCTTTGATCGAAGCTTTTTTCATCCTGCCAGCGCATTTAAGACATTTGGAAGAAGTCGATCCGTCCAAGCAAGGGCGTCTTATGCGCTTTCAGACAAAAATTGCCAACAGCTTGGTCAGCTTCGCACAGAGAAGGTTTCGTCCTTTTGTCGCGGCGCTGATTAAGTTTCGATATGTGACGCTTTCGGTATTCGTGGGACTCTTCATAATGTCTATTATGCTCCTTAGATCAGGGGTCGCGCCAAGCGCGATGATCCCTGAGGTTGAAGGAGATATGATTCAGTTTAGTGCGCGTTTCCCAGAGGGCACGAATTTCGAGCGTATTGAACAAGTCCGTGAACAAGTTGATCAAGGCGTAAAATCACTTAACGAAAATAGCGCCAAAGAATTTGGACTAGATTTTGATGTTATTACAGAAGCTGGAACAGTTTCGCAGGGTCGCAGCGTTGAAGGTTTCCTCGGGCTGTCTGATCCCAATAAAAGACCTGACATATCCAGTAAAGATATTGCTGATAAGCTCGAAGAATATGTCGGCCCGGTTCCAGATGCATACCGCGTTAGTTACGGCGTGACGGAAGGGGGCTCTGGTCAAGGTGGAGGCCTTTATTATGGTGTAGCTTCGTCTGACCCGGAAGCGTTAAGAGATGCTATTCTAGATCTTAAAGCGGAAATTGAGAGTTATAGTTCTGTGACCCGCGCTTGGGATGGTCTTGAAAGTTCTGCGAGCGAAATACAGTTTACATTAAAACCAGGTGCAGAAACATTAGGCCTACAATTATCAGATGTTACGCGTCAGGTTCGTCAGGCGTTTTATGGTCAGGAAGTGCAGCGCCTCCCACGTAATGGCGAGGATGTCCGCGTGATGGTGCGTTATCCAGAGGCAGCACGTGAGTCTATTGATAGTCTTAAAGAACTTCGTATTCGCGCGGCGAACGGCGTAGAAGTTCCGTTATTCTCGGTCGCAGATGTGGCCTTTGAAGAAGGCGTTGGACGGATACAGCGCCGTGACCGTAAACGTTTAACATATACAGGCGCCCGGATTCGCGGCGAACAAAGCGACGTTGCAAAGATAAAGAAAGATTTGAATGAAAACTTTTTCCCGGAATGGGAATTACGTCACCCGAGAGTATCTAAGGTAAATGTTGGTGAAGATGAGATTGAGACGAATTTTGTCAAAGAGCTCAATATCTCGCTCGTCGCTATATTATTCATGATGTATGGCTTGCTGGCCATTGCCTTTAAATCCTATGCGCAACCTCTCTTAATTATGATTGCTATTCCTTTTGCTCTCGTGGGTATGATTTTCGGGAATATCGTCACGGGCGTACCTTTTGGTATGATGTCGATTTTTGGATTTTTTGCCGCCTCTGGTGTTGCGGTCAATGACAATCTTGTTCTTATCGATTATGTAAACCGATTGAGAGCCAAGGGCGTTGGCGCTTATCAAGCTATGCTTGATGCCTGTGTCGCGCGGTTCCGCCCTATTCTTCTAACCTCTGTGACAACATTTATTGGTATTACGCCGATTTTGTTTGAGACATCTGCACAGGCCGAATTTCTCAAACCGATGGTTGTGGCTTTGGCATTCGGGGTTTTATTCGACTTTTTCCTAACGCTTATGTTGGTGCCGGCCATGTATGGTATTGGCGTCGACATTACGCGCTTCTTCCGCGGCTTGTGGCGCGGTGAAAAACAGCCAGGTCTAGGATCAACATATGATCCTGAAATGGCGCTAGCTTTGGACGATATGGAACTTGCTGAGGATATCATTCAGGATAACTCAACCGTTGTCGCAACGCCTGCGCCTGCTGAATAACATCACATCCTAATTTTATCGGAAGGGATAATATGAGACTACATCACTTAATGGCGACAAGCCTATTAGTCTTTAGCCTGGTGGCTTGTAATAATAGCGTCGTCACTGAAGGCGGTGAAACTGCGATTGAGCAGATGGCTCAGGTTCCAACGAAACCCGTGCGAGGTACATATGGCGTTGCGACAGAGAATATGGATTTGTCTGTAAAGCCGGGTGATAATTTCTTTAAATATGTCAATGGAACATGGCTTAAAAATACTGAGATACCGGCTGATAAAGATAATTATGGCGGGTTTTCGATCCTTGCTGATTTGTCTCAAGAACGGGTGCGGGACATTATCGAAGAGGCCTCAGCAACCAACGCGCCGATGGGTTCCGAAGAGCAAAAAATTGGCGATCTCTATGCGGCCTTCATGGATGTTGACGCGATCGAGGCGGCAGGCCTTGAGCCTGTAAAAGCTGACATTGCGAAAATTCGAAGCGCACAATCTCATGAAGATGTCGGGGTTTTGATGGCGGATCCTTCAATGGGACTACGCACGCCTATTGCCCCTTTTGTTGCTGTGGACCTTAAGG
The DNA here is from genome assembly GCA_938007935.1 of uncultured Hellea sp. Taxonomy (GTDB): domain Bacteria; phylum Pseudomonadota; class Alphaproteobacteria; order Caulobacterales; family Maricaulaceae; genus Hellea. The sequence goes on along the minus strand of CALLMD010000001.1, from coordinate 91,039 downwards.
ATGTAAAAAATTATATCGTCTATTTAACGCAAGCGGGTTTGGGTATGCCAAACCGGAGCTATTATCTCGATGAAGGTGAAAAGTCTGATGATCTTCGCGCGGCTTATGTCTCGTTTTTGACGACAATGCTCAAGGAAGCCGATGTTGATCAAGCCGATATGCGCGCGGCGCGGCTTATGGCATTTGAAACAGACCTCGCCCGCGTTCACTGGACACCGACGAAGCGCCGTAACCGTAGCCTGACATATAATAAGCGTAGTCTTATTGGCCTTAAAGAGATGGCGGGCGGCTTTCCTTGGGATGCCATGCTGGCCAAGGCGGGCCTCGGCGCTCAGACAAATTTTGTTGTCCGCGAAACAGACGCCATTGAAGGCACAGCAAAGATTTTCGCTAAGGCCAATGTCGAGACGTTAAAAGACTATATGACCGTGAGCTATATGAGCGCAAATGCAGCTTATTTGCCTAAGCGGATAGATGATGCGCGTTTTGAGTTTTACAGTAAAAAACTGCGCGGCACCGAAGTTCAAAGAGAACGCTGGAAGCGCGGCGTTGGGCAGATAGATGGCATGTTGGGCGAAGTTGTTGGAAAGGTTTATGTCAAAAAACATTTCCCGCCTATCGCTAAAACTGAAATGGATAAGCTGATTGAAAATCTGCGCAGTGCTTTCAAGGACGGGATTGAAAACCTTGAATGGATGGACCCAGCCACAAAGGTTGAAGCGCAAGACAAGCTCGCAAAGTTTAACCCAAAAATTGGCTATCCTGATAAATGGACAGATTATTCTGAGCTTACCGTTGATCGTAATGACCTTATTGGCACGGTTAAAAAAGCTAATGCTTGGGCTTGGAATGATGAGATCAAAAAACTGGGCGGGCCGATTGACCGTGATGAGTGGGGTATGAACCCTCAAACAGTGAACGCTTATTATCGCCCTGATTTGAATGAAATCGTCTTCCCCGCGGCTATTTTGCAAGCGCCATTCTTTGACCCTGCGGCTGATGCGGCTGTGAATTATGGCGGCATTGGCGCTGTTATTGGTCATGAAATGGGACATGGTTTTGACGATCAAGGTCGTAAGACGGATGGTAATGGCGAACAGCGTGATTGGTGGACCGAGGAAGATGGCAAGGCCTTTGAGGCGCGATCTAAGGACCTTGTCGAGCAGTTTAACGCATTTGAACCGCTCCCCGGCGAGCATATTAATGGCGAGCTGACCTTGGGTGAAAATATTGGTGATCTGACAGGCCTTACGATGGCCTATGCCGCCTATAAGAAATCCTTAAATGGCAAAGAGGCCCCTATCATTGACGGCATGACCGGTGATCAACGTTTCTTCTTATCCTTTGGTCAAATTTGGCAGCGTAAGTTCCGCGATGCGGCCCTGCTTAATCGTCTCAAAACCGACCCGCATAGCCCCGGCGAATACCGCGCCAATGGTATCGTGCGCAATTTTGATGCGTGGTATGAGGCGTTTAATGTCCAGCCAGGTGACGCACTTTATTTGCCGCCAGAAAAACGCGTCAAAATTTGGTAATGTGATAAAGCCCCGCTTTTCGCGGGGTTTTATTTTCTAAGTGCTTCTATGAAAATAGTGCTCAGAATATAATAGCCGGCTAGGATAACGCCTGACACTGTACCTGAAATTTTAGATGTTCCTATACGTGGACGGTAGCGCACAGGTACCTCGCTATATCTCAGGCCTTGCTTTAGCGCGCGGGTTTGCATTTCGACGGTCCAGCCAAATGTAGGCGCTTGCATATTCAAGCGCTCAAGAGCGGGTTTTGTGATGGCGCGAAATGGGCCTAGGTCTGTGAAGGTGCTTTTCCAAAACAGTTTCATCAGAAAACAGGCGAGCTTATTACCAAAGCGTTGCGGCAGAGTGAGCGCGCCGGTCTCCAAAGTCGGGTTTAACCGCGACCCTACTACGAAGTCTTTCTCGCCCGAGAGAATAGGCGCTAACATTTCTATCATATCTTCGGGATAATCAGAGGCGTCACCATCGAGGAAAACAAGGATATCGCATTCTCCTGCGAGGGCGATACCCGCAAGGCAAGCGCGTCCGTAACCAGGCGTTTCAACAAACACGGTCCTCGCCCCTGCAGCGCGCGCAGCCTCGGCGGTACCATCACTTGAGCCATTATCAGCGACGATGATTTCCGAAACTATATCAGGGATGGCATCAATGACTTTGGTTATGGCCTGAACTTCATTTCGGGCCGGAATAACGACTTTGATAACCAGTTCTTTAAGGGGCTTAGGCATTTATGCGGTCTCGTTTCATAAGCTCATAGATAAGGACCAATATTGGCAGGCCAAATTGTAAGGGGATAAGCCACTGCGTATATATCTCGTAACGCCCTAACTCACCGAGTCCGAAACGCAGATAATAAAGCGGCGTTAGCGCACATAGTAGGGCAAGGCCGTAAAGCGGACGAAAGGGCATGAACGCAAGCGCCCAAATGAGGTACCACGGAAAGCCTGTTGGTGATAAAAGATAAAGCGCAAGGGTCATGAGCATAAGCTCTGCTGGCCGCTTAGATAAGGACCCAATAGGCGATAAGAGCCCGCGCCAAAGACTAAGACCGATTAAGATCACCGCCACGCTCATTCGCGCGATGATGCCTGCATTATCTGTTATCACGCTTAAGGCTTTTTCTAGGAGAGGGAAAAGAAAGCTACTGCGTTGCCATTGCGCGGAATAGGCGCTCAGGCCGCTCGTTTCTCCTAATGTAGATATCATCGGCCAAAGTAGGGCTAGAGAGAGCCCTGCCACAAGGAGAGCTGAGCTTATATATATTTTTAGGTCTCGCCGCCATGGCCGAAAAATAATGGGCGCCAGCAATAAAGGCCAAATTTTAATCGCCGCCGCCGCAGATAATAGAGCGGCCGTAATAAAGGGGCGTTTACGTATAGTTATTACCGTGCCGATGAGAAATGGCGCGAGAAGAATATCCATATGGGCCGCATTAAAGGCGCTAAATATCAATAGGGGATTGAGCGCATAAAGCCCTGCCCAAAGCGGTGAGCGTCCATAGAGCGTGAGAGCTTTGACAAGCAGAAACAATGTGATGGCTTCACTGAATAGAAATACTAATCGCAGGGCGTCTAGATTTACAGGATCGATGAGTGCGGCCAGCGCAAAGGCGGCTTGCGCGATAGGGGGATAAATCGTGGTTAGATTTTTATTATTTATCTTATGCAGAACATTATCATGAGAGGTAGAAATTTCATTTAATGATTGCGTCTTGGCAGGCGCTTTATTTTGCAGAATATCTCCGGGACTATAAAGATATGGGCTTTCGCCTTGGGTTACGACTACGCCGTCCCAGAGATAACGGTTCCAATCATCTTCATATATTGGTGTTGAGCCAAAAAACATGGCACGAAAGATGAGGCCGAAGGCAATTAAGATGCCCAGTGTTGTGGTTGAGTGGACGGAATTCTTAGCCCAAGCTTTGAAGGCGGGGATAAGTGCGGTCCATACTAAGCCCGAGACGATGAGGGCCGCAGTAAATACGACATAAGGATGGTCTGCCGTTGTCGTACCCAAGTAGAAGTCTGCCGAGAGATGGCGAATAAAAAAGAGAGCAGCTCCAATGAGAGCTGCTCCGATGAATATGAAAGGCGGGAATTTCATACCGATTTATATCTTACACTTTATCCTGTTGGGAAGCTTCCACTTGTAATCATGCAGGTTCCGTTAGGCTGTGGTTTCGTCCCAGTTGGGCAGTTTAATGGGAGAGAGGGGGTAGCCGCAGTAGGCGCAGCTTGTCCTGAACCATATGATGATGGCGCGGGTGTTCCAGACCCATAAGACGGGGCTTTATCTTTCATCATAACGTCGTCTTTTTTCATCATATGATCGTCTTTTTTCATCATGGCGTTATCTTTCATCATATGGTCGCCTTTTTTCATCATCGTGTCAGCTTGGCCTTTCGTGCCAGAGCCATATGATGTCTTCGCCGCTTTTTCTTTCATGGCTAATTCTTTTTCCATGGCTTCTTTTTTAGCCATTGCCTTTTTCTGACGTTTCAATTCTTTGCGAGCCTTTCTTTCGGCTTTACGTTGAGCGCTGGATTTTGAGGATTGGGTCTGCTTAGAATTTCCATATGAACTACCGCTCCCATAAGAAGACTGCGCATAACTTGGAGCGGCGCTTAAGCATAAAGCTGCGGCGGATAGAATAAGGGTTGTTTTAATTTTTAGCATCTGACTCTCGTTTGCTGATAGGTTGATAAATCTTTCCTACCAGCTTGATTAGAGAGCGCATGTCACTAAGCCCTAACAAGGCTGCACAGTTTCGTGAATAAAGTGCGAGCAAATCGCGATTAAGCCGCTGATGCCTTCTGCGTTTTAATTGCGTCTTCTTTGATCATGTCAGCCGCTTTTTCCGCAATCATAATTGTTGGTGCATTTGTATTGCCAGATACCACATTTGGCATAATAGAGGCATCGACAACACGGAGATTTTTAACCCCATGTACGCGCAGACGATCATCAACAACCGCCATGTCATCATGGCCCATTTTGCAGGTACCAACAGGATGATATTGTGTATCAGCGCGCGCGCGAATATCGGCTTTTAAGTCCTCTGTATCGGTGCTCCCGGCAATATATTTGGGTTTACCCTTCACTGCGTCAAATGCAGGAGCTTCCATGATTTGAGTCATAAGCTTGGCACCGCGCACCAAAGTATCCATATCTCGCTCATCCTTTAAGAATGCTGGGTCAATCGCAGGCGGAGCTTCAGGATCGGCAGATTTAAGCCATAAGCCGCCGCGGCTTTTCGGGCGAAGAACACAGACATGACAACTATAACCATGTCCCCAATGCAGCTTACGCCCATGATCATCTACCATAGCGCGAACCAAAACGAGGGAAATGTCAGGAGAAGGCTCGGAACGATCTGTATAGAGAAAGCCTCCGCTCTCAGCGAGGTTTGAAGCAAACATACCTTTGCGGTTTTTTCGGTAATTAAATATCTCAGCAAGGCTGTGGAACGTTCCCAAGAATGAGAACCCAAAATTATCTTTCAGCTTGGATTGATAAGAAATCACGTAATCAATATGATCTTGCAGATTTTCGCCAACACCCGGCAAGTCGTGCGTTTGGGCGATGCCATGAGGTTCTAATTTTTCCTTTGGACCAATGCCTGAAAGCAACATTAATTGTGGTGACCCAAAGGCACCGCCTGCAAGGATGACTTCTTTGTCCGCCATAATTTTTCGTGGCTTACTTTTCACCTTTACATCCACGCCTGTTGCGCGGCCATTTTCTAAGATAATCTTTTGTGCCATGGCATGCGTGATAACCGTCAAGTTTGGGCGGTCCATATGGTCATCCAAAAACGCACGAGCTGTATTCCAGCGCTCACCATTTTTATGGGTGACCTCATACATGCCAAGGCCTTCTTGCTTTGCGCCGTTAAAGTCATCCGTAAAAGGCATTTGGTTCTGGCGGCCAGCTTCAAAAAAGGCTTCATTCACCGCGCCAGGGCTACGCAATTGTGCAACATTTAAAGGGCCGCCTTGACCATGATATTCATCAGCGCCAGCTTCTCTATGTTCACTCTTTTTAAAGTAAGGGAGCACATCTTTATAAGACCAGCCTTTATTGCCAAGGCGTGCCCATTCATCATAATCCGCTTTGTGACCACGAATATAAATCATGGCATTAATGCTCGAAGAGCCGCCTAAAACTTTGCCGCGCGGTTGATAGCCTTTTCGTCCGTTCAGGCCTTCTTGTGGTTCAGTTTCAAAACGCCAATTACGTTTGCCCAGAACCATATTCCAAATAGCTATACCAGGCGTAAACACGCTCCAATGTTTATGGGTTCCGCCCGCTTCGAGTAAGCAGACAGATATATTTGGATCTTCGGAAAGGCGTCCGGCCAGCGTACATCCTGCCGAGCCTGCGCCAACTATCACGTAATCATATGTTTCCATGTTAGACGATTTTCTTCATGAGGTTGAGCATCTTATGCGTCTTGGGGCCATATGGCGGGAAGAGCGCTTTGCCTTGGCTGAAGCGGCTTTGTTGATAGACGCCTTTCATATGCGAGAAGGATTTAAATCCGTGCTCACCATGATAAGCGCCCATACCGGAGGGGCCAACGCCGCCAAAAGGGATGTCTTCTTGGATAACGTGCCACGCGCAATCATTGATGGAGACGCCGCCCGAGATTGTCTCGTTGAGAACCTTGGCCTTTTTGGCTTTGTCCTCACCGAACCAATAAAGCGCAAGAGGTCGCTCTTTGCTTTGAATATATGACATGGAATCTTCCAGCGTTTCGGATGCAACAACTGGCAGAAGCGGGCCAAATATTTCTTCCTGCATGATTTTCATATCAGGGCTTGTATTGGTCACAACGGTGAGGGGCACGCGGCGTTCTTTGGCAAGTTGCTGTTTATCATCATCCCCGGCCACACGAATGCGCGCGCCTTTATTTTCTGCGTCTTCTAAAAGCGTTTGAAGGCGGGCATAGTGACTATCGGCAATAATAGATGTGTAGTCTTTATTGCCCGCAACTTTTGGATAGAAAGTTTCGGCTTGTTTGATAATCGCATCAGAGAACGCATCGATGTTTTTTTCTGGCATTAAAACATAATCAGGCGCGACGCAGGTTTGTCCTGCATTTAAGAGTTTCCCATTGGCGATGCGCGGCACGGCCAAAGCCATATTAGCGCTCTCATCAATAATGGTCGGGGACTTGCCGCCGAGTTCCAAAGTGCAAGGCGTGAGGTTCTTGGCTGCAGCACTGGCCACGATGCGGCCAACAGAGGTCGAACCCGTAAAGAGCAGATGATCAAAGGGCAGGGCAGAGAAGGCTTGCGCGACTTTTACGCCGCCCGTGGCGACATAGACTTCTTCCTCGGTGAATATTGTTCCCAGCACGCGTTTTAAAAGATCTGATAAGCGCGGTGTATATTCGCTGGGTTTTATCATGGCGCGGTTACCTGCGCCTAAAGCGCCGATAAGCGGCATTATGGCGAGCTGGAGCGGATAATTCCACGGGCTGATAATCCCGATTACGCCAAGGGGCTGCGGGACGATATGATTGCTGGCAGGTTTATATTGCATCGCCGTTGGCGCGCGGCGTGTGCGCATCCAATGTTTGGTATGCTTAAGGGCGTGGGAGATACCGCCTTGAATAATCAGAAGTTCTGCAATCGTTGTTTCTTCATAGGCGCGGTTACCAAAGTCTTCTGAAATCGCTTTTTGAAATTCCTTGCTGTGATCCTTAATAGCTTTACCGAGTTTTTGAAGGTTAGCTTTACGCTCGCTCCAAGGCGGGTTGGGACGCGCGTTAAAGGCTGCTTTTTGCTTTGCCAATATCCCGCCTAAATCGATCGCTTCGCCGACATTTTTTTCTTTCAAATCTATTCTGACCATCATCTCACCTTTTGTTTTTTTATAAAAAAGGCGCAGACCGAAATCTGCGCCTTAAAGTCTTAGGCTTTATAGCCGCGCTTAGAAGTTTTTACGGGCTGTAATGCCGTAAAAGCGCGGGTCCTGAATAAAGGCAGAGCGTGAACCAGAACGCAATGTTGTATTAAACGTCACGCCACGGGTTATCTCATTTGTGATGTTGGTGGCCCAAGCTTCAAGTCCCCAACCTGCATCATCATTTCCGATACCAGCCCGAAGATTAATCTTCGTATTGGCTTCTTGAACATCAAACGGAACAGCCGCACCTGTTGTAGGACTGAAAGCTTGTGTTGATGTGCGGCGGTCACTTTCATAACGGAGCGCGCCATTAAGGAAGAACGTGTAATCTCCTCCTAGCTCGCCATTATATGTCGCGCCAAGGATACCAACGGTTTTGGGCGCGTTAGTCAGTGTGTTGCCACAAAGGGAGAGCACGTTAGCAGATGTTACATCGCCTGCACAATCGTCTGGATATTCAGCACTTAGGAGCGTTAGGCCGCCATTTAAAGTGAAGTTGTCTGTCGGACGTAAAACAGATTCAATTTCAACACCTTTCGTCTGTGCCTTTGGCACGTTGAAAGTCTCAAACCGTGCGCCTGTAAATTCAAGCACTTGGAAGTTTGTGAATTTCTCTAGGAAGGCCGCAACGTTTAATGTCATCATGCCGTCCATGAATTTCGACTTCATACCGACTTCATAGGCATCAACTTCTTCAGAGGCGAAGCGCGGGTCAGCCCCGCCAATCGCCGCCGTCGAATCAAGGTTAAAGCCACCTGACTTATACCCATGTGTAAAGCCAGCATAGGTGGATATATCAGGATTAATCTCATATCCAAGCTTACCAGTGTAAATCAGCTCATCGTCTTTGAATGTTTCGTCAAACGAGCGTGGAAGAGGCAGGACTGCCGAAAGCGGATGGTCGGCAGGCGCTAGGAATGGGAAACACCCAAGAACAACAAGGTTGCCATTTAACGCAGCAGGGGCTGGCGGGAATGTTCCGTTGAAGCCAGCTAACTGGTTTGTACATGATGGATAATTTGCAAAGGGTTGAGAAAAGCTACCATCCTTAGACTCGTCTGAATAACGCAGGCCAATTGTCAGGTCTAATTTATCCGTAATATCAAAGATATTATGCGTAAAGAGCGACCAGCTTTTACTATCCTGTTTATATAAGTTTTGTGTTCTCGCTGAGGCGGGATTTACGCCTCCAGAGGCCACGGGTAAAGCGCCGCCAAGACCAAGAATGGCTGCATTAGGATAAGCACCACCCGTGCCAGCAATGAGAAGGGCATCTACAAAGCTGCTATAGTCTGTCCCTAGTCCGAAATTTACCGCTTGTTCGATTTTTTCATCGGCATAGTAACCGCCAACCAACCAGCTGAGTCTATCATCCATAGCGTTGCCCTGGAATCGTAATTCGTGGGTCATGGTATCAATTTCTGTTCCGCCAGGAGGTAGTCCACCGCTATCTGCTGGGCCAACATTAAAGAGGTCTAAGCCTGAGAATGCTGAGTCATATACTTCAGTCGCGTCATATTCACGGTAAGACCCGATATAAATCGCATCGACATTATCACTAAGGGCGTATTCTATTTCACCTGTTATGCCAGTTTGTTTGCTTGATGGATTAGGGACTTGGCTTGATGTTGCAATGCGGTCATCAACGGCAGCCTGAGCGCCGTCCAAATCAGTTGCGCTTGATGCGACGTTAGGCGCTGCCATGCCCCCGCGAGCGCCAAGGCCCACCAGACCAAAAACACCGCCTGCTTCAACAGGTGATGTCAAGACTTCAAGGGCAGAACAACAAACAGAATCACTATTAGAGTGGTCTATAACAATGCGGCCCTTCCAATTTTCATCACCTTCAAAGCCTAATTGACCGCGTAAATAATATTGATCAACAGAATTGGATTCCCCAATTTTATTACCAGCAGCATTAATAATATCGACGTAACCATCCCGGTTGCGCCAAGCCCCGGTTAAGCGCGCGGCGACTTTACCTTCGGCTAGCGGAATATTCACCGCGCCCTGAAGGCTCTTGTGATCATGATTGCCGTAAGTGGCGTTGATAAAGCCGCCCGCTTCATCAAGGTCAGGTCGCACATTTGTAATATTCAAGGCACCGGCTGATGTATTACGTCCAAATAGAGTGCCTTGCGGACCCCGAAGAACTTCGACCCGCTCAACATCAACAAATTCGCCTAGGGCTACACCGGGACGAGATTGATAAGCGCCATCGACGAAGATACCGACTGCCGATTCAAATCCGATATTGTTTGACGTCGTGCCGATACCGCGAATCCGAAGAACAACACTTCCTGATGCGATTTGCGCGTTAGATGTTGCAAAGCTTGGCGCTACGCTGCCTAGATTTTGGATATTGACGACACCTTGCTTCTCAAGATCATCAGGAAGGATAGCCGTCACAGCAATTGGAATATCTTGAATGGACTCTGCACGGCGCGTCGCCGTTACGATGATTTCATCATCAAATTGTGCAGCCGCAATTTCTGGCACGGTTAGCGCTGTTGTAGCTAATAGGCATGCAGATACGAATTTAAGGTTTTTCATGACATCTCCCCGATGTGTTAATGTTGGGCGCGGAATCTTTGAGTTCCTCTGCCTTTTAATTAATCACATATGAGTTGTCATGCCAAACATTAAATGTGCAACTTTTTGCATATTGTTTTGGACTGGCGCAATTATATCACACTCAAACTTGAGGTGATTATATAGCAAATTAGGCATGCTTATGTGCCTTATCCACGCCGGTTCGTCGCTACCGCGCCGAGCATGGCTTTTGCACGTCCCGTTACGCTATCTTCGCAAGCTGCGATTTGGCTGTAACGCCGCCTTAATTTACCGGGCGCATCTTTTAGAGCTTTTTGGCCGAAGCTCTCGGCTTTGCTGTAAAGGTTTGATAGAGCTGCGGCTGAACCTTGCGCTGCGATAAACCCGCCGCTGACTTTGACCTCTTCGGTCGCGTAATGTCTCTTATAACCATCAGTACCCGCACCTAAATCGATACGAGAATACCCCAGCGTTTCACAGGCGTCGATAAGGGCTTCTAATAACTGAATACCTGGTGCGTAGCTATGAAGCTCGCCGTCATAGGCAACAATCCAGCTATGAAATGTTTTGCCGTCGGAAAGGCCAAGGTCGACAGCCGCTAAGCGGTCGCCAAAGTAAAGGGCGTGCATATCACATCTGAGGTCATCCCCTTGTTTAGACCAGAGCGTTTCTAATAATGTCATTGTCCATTCTGCCGACAAAACATCATATTTTCCTGTTTCGGAAAATTTTTGCTTCTTCCATGACATCAATTGATCAAAAACCGCCTGATCGGCTGACATCCATTCAAAACGTGGCTTGCCTATATCTTCACTGGCTTTGCGAATGCGGCGGCGATTACTTTTAAGATGACGCCTATAGCTGGAATCGCGCGCCTCACGCCATGCCTTTGCGCCATTTTCGATAGACATAACAACACCCTCATCATCACTTTGGGCAAAGCTATGCAATGAACTATTGACCGCTGCGCTAAAATGCAGGGCGCCAATTCCCGCCGCCTTGATAATATCTGCGGGATCAAAATGACCATAATTGCAAATAAATCCGTGATAATCAGTCATAGGCGCGCCGACTGGTCTTGCAAAGCGCTGGCCTTGATAGGGTAAGAACCCTATGGGCGTCTCGCTGTCATAAACACAGGCAATATAAACATCATCACGAAGCTCAGAAATAAGCGCCGTATAATCAAGATGAAAATAGGGGCTATAGGTCTGCGCGTTTGCTGCGCGCAGCTCCGCCCAGGCCTTACGGTCTTTGTCGCTCAGCTCATGAGCGCGTTTTACTTTAGTCGTTAGGTTTTGAACCACCACGCCGTCTCCGGTCTATTATTTGGGCTCTGTTAGCAATAAAGAGTTAGAAACGGCTTAAGATTTGGATTTGCGCCCCTCAATTTTTCTGCCTATCACCCAGATATGGGAACCCATCATAACCACAGTCACGATGGCCATCATCACCACGGTCTGCACGGCCATTCCCCTGGCGGAGAGAATAATCGTATGCGGGTTGGCATTGCCGCCGCGCTCACAGGGTTATTTATGATTGCTGAGGTCGTCGGGGGCGTGATTTCAGGTTCTCTCGCTTTGCTGGCAGATGCGGGGCATATGCTCACTGATTTTGCCGCTCTTGCTATGGCTTGGGGCGCTTTTACAATGGCTAAAAAGCCTGCAAATTGGAAACATACCTTTGGCTATGACCGATTTTCTATTCTCATAGCCTTTGTGAATGGTCTGACCTTATTTTTGATCGCGATTTGGATTGTCTGGGAAGCTTTTCACCGCATTCAAGCCCCGGGTGAGATTTTGGCAGGACCCATGCTTTGGGTCGCGATTGCTGGATTATTGGTCAATCTGATTGTGTTCAAAATCTTAACAGGGGCCGATCAAGAGAATTTGAACATTCGCGGCGCTGTTTTGCATGTGTTAGGAGACCTTTTAGGATCTGTTGCGGCAATTATAGCGGCATTGATTATTATGCGTACGGGATGGCTTCCCATTGATCCTATACTTTCAGGACTCGTCGCTATTCTGATTTTACGCAGTGCTTGGTTTCTAATTAAAGATAGTGCCCACATATTGCTCGAAGGCGCGCCTGCTCATATTGACCGCCGCGCTATACGTGAGGATTTACCTGCTCATGTCGAGCACCTTTTGCGGGTCGAGCATATACATGCTTGGTCGATAACGCCTGAGCGTCCCATGGTGACGATGGAAGCGATAATATCTGATGAGGCGAGTCTGGAAACCGTCAATCGCGATATAAAGCTTCGGCTAAAATCAGAATTTGGTATTGATCATGCGACTGTTGACGTGATGCGTGAAAGCACAAGCCTTAAGGCTGCACACGCCCATAAACATCATGAGGCCTACAAACATGGGCATAAACATAATGGGGACAAAGATGATTACGGTCATATCTGATTTAACCCTAACTCAATTTAGTTTAAGCGCTCTGATTATATAGATTTAAAGAGATTAATCCTCACAAACCTAAGAGGTCATATCTTTGTTGAATTAATCAACAAGGAAATCTCATGGACCTCATCAGCCCCAATCTTAAACTCCCCTATCTTGCCCCGGCCCAAGCCCAGAAGCATGTCACACATAATGAAGCGCTAAGACAACTTGATGCCATTGTGCAGCTTTCGGTGACGTTGGTGACAAATACGCCCCCAGACTCTCCCGTGAATGGGCAGCGCATAATTATCGGAAGCGCGCCAGAAGGTGAATTTATAGCTCATGCAAATGCAATTGCAGCCTATCAAGATGGGGCATGGGCATATTATGCGCCCAAACCAGGGTGGCGCGCCTATATAGAAGCCGTGTCAGATCTTCACATATTTGACGGATCATCCTGGCGATCGCTCATTGGGCAAGACGTTATTCAAGACGTAAGCTTGATCGGTATTAACGCGCAAGCGGATACAACAAATCGATTATCCGTAAGAAGCCCCGCCATATTATTTGATCATGAGGGCGATGGACAGCAGCTTAAAATTAACAAATCCGGCACGGATGAAACCGCGAGTCTCATGCTGCAAACGCAATATATATCTAAAGCTGAGCTCGGTTTGACGGGTGATGATAATCTGCATTTAAAGGTGAGTATTGATGGGGCTAACTTTAAAGATAGCCTGATTGCGAATTCAGGAACCGGAAGCGTTTCATTCCCAAGCGGGACGGACGTCGTAAAGATGGGAAGCTCAGTTGTTGAAAGTGGCGGCGCGGATTATCATTACGGAGTTCCGAATGTGACTACGAGCTTTTATGGGCGTCAAAACTTAACCTTGGCAAAGAACCGAGTCTATTTCTGTCCTGTTTATGTTGACCGTCCAACCAAAATTGTTGGCGGCTTTGTAGCTCAACCTATCGCAAGTTCGACGGCGGGCAGTATAATGCGAGCGGGAATATATAAGCTCGGAGAAGCAGATGGTAATAATTGGCAGATTGGTGAGCGCGCAGCTGATTTTGGAACTCATCCTGCCGATGTTGCAGGGCATAAGGAGTTTGAGCCTTCGGTTCCATCGATTTTGGAGACTGGCTGGTATGCAATCACTTTAGGGACAAATGGAGCGGGCGTGATGGTGCGTAATGTAAGGACATTCCAGCCTTGTCAAAGTTTCTTGATTAAAACGGGTAACGGCACCACAGCGGACCTACGTTTTTCTGGAGCAGCTAGCCATCTATATGCCAATAATACGGCCAATGAAATTGAAAATGGTTTTTCGGAAAACTGGCAGCTCACTCCCGTGCATGATTTGCAAACGGTACAGCCTTATGGATATTTGCCCTTTATTCCGAAATGGGAAAAATGGACAAGCAATTAGCGGCAGCTGAAATTGGGCCCCATATCGACATGAAAGTGATCATAGTGAGCGTCGTTAAAATCTGGGCTTAGGGTAACTCGAAAGATTTTACAGGCTTTGTTTCTTGCATCCCTGAGGAACTTACGGCGGGTTTTATCATCACCTTTCCAATCCTTTTGGATAGATATGACCCGCCCATCCTTTAGCTCAAAGCCCGTAATGTCCCAAGCATTAGCGAATGCATGTTCGCTCCAAGCTCTAGAATTATTTCCGTTTTGCCGCCGACAAGAATATGTCCCGACATGATGGATGTTTTTGAGCTCAGTCTGAAAATGCTTTTGGGCGAGGGCATTTAGCTCTCGTATCCATATATAGCTCCCCAGAGCCAGCGGACATTGCATATTGGCTTCGCCGGGTTTTAGCGTCACTGCTGCGTCGCCATAAAAGGTACGCGCGATATTCCAGCCGCATTGTTTGTTAGGTTTATGCGCCTCAGCTGGAACAGAATTTAGCAGCTTAGCATTTTGCGCCATATCCATGCAGGTTTTGGAAGGTGACACAGCGAGACGCAGAAACTGGGTCTTGGTCGCAAATCCTATCGGCGCTTCGGGGTTCAGACTTCGCCATGGCAAATGATGATGCCCAACTGTGCGGTCAAGCCCCAAAGCCCCCAAGAGGGCAAGCGCAATGATAGCAAAAAATAATAAGCCCGAGCGTTTCCACATAACTCTATTATGGGAAAGTTTAATTGACCATGCAAACGACTTGGGCAATGCGCCGATCGCGCCTTAACTTATCGGCTTGGAGACCATAGCTTTGCAGGGTCAGGGGTTTGGGGTTACCCGCGTAGCTCGTGATGAGGGTGCGTAGGTTTTCAGGTGTGACCGTATAGATGCGCCCGCGCCGCGGACTTTCAGCTGATACAACGCCGATCACTTCTCCATCAACATCCATAACGGGCGCGCCGCTAAGCCCGCCCAGCGAGCCAAAAAGTCCTTTTGTACGGCTGACCTCTGACCAAGCGAGAATAGCCTCATCAGATTTATAGCGCCCGCGCACCAGCATACGGTTTCTTGCTAGCAAAGACCCCACTACCTCTCCGGGGCGTCCTTGCGGGAAGCCAAAGAAAAAACCGCGCTCGCCAATCTGACGGTCTGAATAAAGATCATTGGCCAGAGGCTGACGTTTCCAGCGAGAGGTTAAAATCGCGGTATCGGTATCTGGCGAGACTTCAGCCGTTGTTTTTAGTACTTTGCGCCCGCCAATATTAATGCCGACCTCAGAGCAACTATCGACAACATGGCGCGCTGTCATCCAGTGTCCCTTATTATCTATCGCAAAGGCCGTCCCAATACCTGACTGGGCTTTGGGCACATTAACGATAACACGTTCATCCCGCGGGCTTTCACTGGGGAGCATTTCGCCGAGTTCCGGCGGCGGGGCAGGTGCGTCTATTTTTTCAGATGCCCGATTGGAATTGGCATAAATCAGAATAACGATAATTAAATAAAACAGCCAGTCAGGGATTTTCCGCCACATAGCAGACGCCTAGCCAGAAATTGCAAAGGCGAGAATGATAGACCCTGCGAGCTTAAAGGCGGCAAGAACCGTGGCGGCAGGCACTTCATCATCGACAATGCGCTGGGGCATGCCTTTAAATATGGCGTCCGTCAGACGGAATAAGAAGAGCTGCAAAAAGAGGCTAATTGTGCCCCATAAGGCCACGTCAAACAGGCTGAATTTATTCACCAAACAGGCGGCCAGCGGCAGGGCGAGGCTGATGACAAGCGCGCTGAAGGAAACAGCGGCGGCCATATTGCCATTTTGAACGAGCTCTAATTCTTTATGAGGCGTTAGTTTGACGTAAATGAAAAGACCCAAAAGATAAATGGCTGTGACAACTAAGAGATAAAATATCAGCCATGGAAACCCATTTGCAAGGCTATCGAGGGCAGGTATCATATTGTGGTCCGTTAATCTATTTAACTAAGGCGCGCCCACAACGCTATGCTGAAAAGTCAATGTGCTAGAGATGCTATAAACTCAAGTCTTTTATTTAAAAGTGATAATTTTACGACTCAGGCGTTTGTTGCGCGGATTTTCTCTTTTCACTCGCGCGCATCTTCTCTGACTCGGATTTAAGCTGCCCGCAGGCCGCGAGAATATCTCGCCCGCGCGGCGTGCGGATAGGCGAAGCATAGCCCGCGCGGTTCACAATATCGGCAAAGGTTTCAATCGTCTCCCAGTCAGAGCACTCATAATCAGTCCCCGGCCAGGGGTTAAAGGGGATCAGATTAACTTTGGCAGGAATACCCTTAAGCAGGCGGATAAGCTGTTTGGCATGCCAAGGCTGATCATTCACATCCTTAAGCATGACATATTCAAATGTGATACGGCGCGAGTTTGAGAGCCCCGGATAATCACGGCAGGCCTGCATCAGCTCTTTGAGCGGATATTTGCGGTTAATCGGCATGATTTGCTCGCGCAGCTCATCATTGGCCGCATGCAAAGAAATGGCAAGCATCGCCGAGGTGCGCGCCCCCATAGGCCCGATTTCAGGCACAACGCCAGAGGTCGAAACCGTAATACGCCGCCGCCCAATGCCCAGCCCTTCAGGATCGCAAATAATATCCAGACTATCGCCCACTTGCTCGGTGTTATAGAGCGGCTCCCCCATGCCCATAAAGACGATATTGGTGAGCTTACGGTTTTCCTGCGTCGTCGGCCATTCACCTAAATCATCACGGGCAATAATAACTTGCAGCACAATCTCGCGCGCCGTTAAATTGCGCACCAGCTTTTGCGTTCCCGTATGGCAAAACTTACAGGTCAGCGTACAGCCCACTTGAGAGGACACACATAGCGCCCCCGTCTTGGACACATCAGGAATAAAGACGCTCTCAACCTCAATACCGGGGGCCATGCGTATAAGATATTTGCGCGTGCCGTCCACACTGATTTGGCGCTCTATCACTTCGGGCCGCGCGAGCGAGAAAACAGTTTCAAGCTTGGCGCGCATCGGCTTGGCGATATTGGTCATTTGTGACCACTCCGTCACGCCGTAATTATAAATCCAATGGAAAAGCTGCTTGGTCCGCATGCGGATTTTCTTAGGCTCTATCCCCAGCACAGGCTCATGCGCGGAAAGATGCGCCGCAATCTCGGCGCGCCCCAAGCCGACAAGGCGGATAAGGCCGTCACTGGTAGGCGGCGCAATCGGTCGCTGCGTCTCTGATATTAAAGTCGTGCTCATAGCGGGCGCTCAATAGCATAAATAGAGGAGTTGGGTAGGGGTGATTTTTTGTGGCAAGCTTTAGCGACGCTAAGAAAGACAAGATTAGAAAAGAAAAATGCAATCATTAGCGCTATAGCCTATCAGCAAGAGCTTCTATTGAGCTAAAATCTGACGCATACGGCCTATTTGCATGCGTTTACTTGGCGTGTTCTTAGAATATCAAAAACCAATTTCAATCTGGATTGTTGCGGGGACAATCCTGCATATTCTCTGATTAAAAAGCCAAGGGCTTCCTGCCTTTTCTGATATCCGGGATATATACCATCTGGCACCGGTTCATTGTGAATGCACCGGCTCGCCAGCACAATGGGGATATTTACTGCTAACTCTTGGAGTTTAGGGATTATACTCTCAGGAAGTGAGAACGCCCCTGGACAAGAGATAACGCATCCATCAGCTGCTTCAAAAAAAATAGGGCAAAATTTAGTTCCTATTGAAACAGCCACAATAGGTATATTTATGTCACTAAAAGCAGAAACATCAGGCAGTATATTTTCAAAATACGTCTCATTTTGACGACTTTGAGGGTTCATATGTGCATTAAAGTTATGACTATAGACTGGCTCGAATGAGTCTAATCGCACAGAACTTTTTTTGGCGACATGCATAGCGGGTATGACATGTCCGGAAATGGCAACGAAAACACCGTGATTTTGGCTTATATGAGACAGACTTGTCGTCGTGGCAAAATTGAAATTTACGGCTCCATCGAAGTTTTTCGAATAAGGCGGGCGCATAGCACCGGTAACAATTATGTTTAACCTGTCACCGAAAGCCTCGTGAAGGAAATAAGAAACCTCTTCTAGCGTATCCGTGCCTGTCGTAACAATAAAGCCGCTAAATTCTGCGCTTTTAGAATTGATAAAAAAGCATAAACGGGCGAGATCACCCAGAGTGATATCGATGCTATCTTTATTGAGAAATTGATGGGTTGACCATTTGACTTCAGTTTTTTGTAAAGCAACTTTACTGACCAGCTGATCAGCGCCATCTGTCGCGACAGCTTTCCCGTCTTTTACAGAGAGCGCAATTGTTCCGCCCAGTGAAATTGCTAAAATACGAGACGTCATTGACACTTATCACTCACGGGCCGTCAATTTCGTGACCGAAAACAACACTGCAATTTGAATAGCAATAGCAAGAAGCAACATTAAGGCGTTTGGATAAATTCCCGCCAGTAGAAAGACACAAAAAGCCACACAACCATTTAACAAGGCGTAAGGGAGCTGCGTTCTAAAATGCTCAATTTGATCACATCCGGCGCCTGTTGAAGACAGAATGGTTGAGTCTGAAATAGGTGAGCAGTGATCTCCAAATAAGCCGCCTGAGAGCACTGAGGCAACGACTACCGCCAAAGGGGCATCTAGCGCCGCTGCTGCAGGGATAACCAAGGGGAACATCAAAGCAAATGTTCCCCATGATGACCCCGTGGCGAATGAAATTATTCCGCCAAGCAGAAACACAATAGCCGGGAGAAGCCAAGGCGGAAATCCATTTTCAACGACGCCAGCAATATAAGCGGGGGCGCCCAGATCTTTCCCGATAACACTTAAGCTCCAAGCTAGAACCAGAATGATAGCGATTTGCATCATGCCATTCATACCTTTGAGATAAAGACCGATGCTCTCCATTAAAGGCCTGACGCCGTTCTTCGCCATTAATAGAATGATAGCGACAGCTGCGAAGAAATATCCCGTTGCCAGCGCCGTTCTAAAAACTGCGCCGGGTACGGGCTTGCTCGGAAATCCTAGTGGAATGATGACAATGAGCAATGTTGCGGCCAAAAGGATAAGCGGAATAAAAACAAAGCTAGCACTTGCCTTTTCATGGGTGAAAATTTCAGGTGCTTTCCCGCCTTCGCCTCGTAACATACCGCGACTTGCCAAACCCTTTGCGGCCGTCCGTTCAGCCACCGCCATTGGGCCAATGTCGGTTAGGCTTAAAGTCAACCACGGAATGAGGAGCACCGCCAAAATGGCATAAAACTGAAACGGCACAGCTTCTACGAATATTTCAAGAGAGTTTAGGTCTGGGTAAAGGGTTCCGATTTCGTTATCGATCAGGCTCATGATATACACGCCCCAGCCAATAAACGGCACAAGGATCGCTACGGGTGAAGCGGTTGAGTCCACAATCATAGCTAGCTTTTCACGCGACAATTTCATCTTGTCAAAGAGAGGTTGAAAAATGGGCCCGACAATTAGCGGCGTTCCAATATCAGAGAAAAACAGCACGACGCCACCCATCCATGCAAACATTTGACCTTTGCGCTTGGAATTAATGTATCGCGTAACAGAGTTAGCAAAGGCGGGACCGCCGCCAGATTTTTCAATCAGGTGAATAAACCCGCCAATAAACACCAAAAGCGTAATAACGGAAGCGTTATAGCTATCTGACACCTGTCCTACGAGATAATGACCTATGAGCTTATCCATAGCGGCAAACGGGTTGAGGCCATAAAGCAACAAGACACCAGACAGTATTCCGAAGAACAGCCCAATAACTACATTACGTGTGAATAAAGATAATATCAGCGTTATGATGATGGGAATAATCGAGGCAAAGCTAGGGTCGGCTGTCATTTCATTAGACCTCGTTCACGAATAGAACAAACATCACTTCATTATGCCTGCTTTAGATTCTACTCTCGCTAAAAAGCAGCAAAACTTGATAAAATCAACAGAGAAGAAAGTGAACTTAGATAAACTACTCGCTATCATGCAGACTGTCTATGATGTTTTGTGAAATCGTAGTTAAAACGGTTTCCTCAATTTTTCGTTCGAGCAGTTTCAGAAATCGAGGCTTGAAAGCCTGAGCAATATCTTCAATCACTGGCACAAAGTTTTATCCCTAATCACTTCACGAAAAATATCTGAAGTGATAGAGTAAACTTTCAGCCTTGCGGATAATAGTTTGCTCGTCGCACAATCCTCGCTCTAACTCCCAAATTCTTCTGTCTTTTCAACACTTCTTAAGAGATTAATCCTCGCTATAGAAAGCTGGCCTATATTTCATCTATTGTCGGGAAACTATCCTCGATGATGTAGTTTTGGCCCATTGTGCATTTGCATAGTGCATTTGCGAAACGCAATTGCACGAAGCAATTGCCTAGGACAGGTGAGAGATCGTTACTTGCTGGTGGGTTAGACGATGAGACTGAGCGCTGTGGAGTATTTGCTTGGTTCATTTGCGAGATGCAAGTGAACTCTTCAAATGCACGAACGACCACAGTTGTGCCGGGTCATTGTAACGTGGAAGCCAGACCGGCTGGGTCAGGTGGCGACAGCCATCGTACCGCTCAGACTTCGGGATTACCTAGTGCCGTTATTCTAAAATCATCGCCGCAGGGTTAGGGCCTTGTAAAACATTTTTTATTTTTGGTGCTCCATCAGGGTACCTGACTCTGCGGACTGTCCTCGTTGAATTTTTCCGAAGGAAAAAATCAACCGAGGAGATCGCTTTTCACGGATTTTTTTTAAAATCCGACTCTGCTTGCAGCACAGAACCGTCTTTTTTTCTTGGGGGTGTTCTTTCCCCTTTCGTCATTGCCTGACCCGTGCATTTTGACGTCATCAAATTGCATCAGTCGGGCAATCCGTTTCTCGAACTTTGATGAACTCGCCTTTATTCGCGTGAAGCACCTCATGATGGGTTACCCGATCAAGTCGGGTAATGACGGGTGTGAATAAGTAAGGTGCTAGTTGTGCATTTTGACTTCGTCAAATTGCCCTAATTGCCCTAATTAAAGACCAAGCCTTCATGGGGGCTGTCGAGGACGAAGGCGGGGATGTCGACGTCATAGCTCTCGCCATCTGTTTCCGCAACGGTATAGCTGCCGCGCATCATGCCAGAGGGGGCCGTGAGCGGCGCGCCGCTTGTATAGCGAAACACTTCGCCGGGTTTGACGACGGGCTTCTCGCCGACGACGCCTTTGCCGCGCACTTCTTGGACTTGGCCGCGGCTATCCGCGATTTGCCAAAAGCGGTCTGTGACGGTGAGGTCTTTGGCGCCCTGATTGTCAATCTCGACCGTATAGGCCCAGATAAAGCGCGATTCCGCGGGGCTTGACTGGTCGGCTAAAAATTCTGGTTCAACTCTGACAACGACATCTTTTGTGCGCTGCTCAAACATTGGATAGTCTGACGACATCCGTCCCTCCTTGATGCGCTTACTCGGTTTTCGAGCGCGTGGGCGCGCATCCTCTCTCGACTCATTTATTGCCGTGTATCGGGGAAAGGCGCAAGTCATTTAGCCAGTCTCCACTAGAAATTTACAGTTGATACTTGTCTCAGGGGAAAGGAGTGATAGTTGAAAGCCATGAATAAGGGGACTTTACAGGGTATTCTACCTCAGCAAGCCATCGAGCAATTGCTGGCCAGCGGCGTTATTGCCGCGCCCGATATGGGCAAAGATGGCCATCCTGCGCAAATACAGCCCGCAAGCCTTGATTTACGCTTGGGACACAAAGCGTTTCGATTGCGCGCGAGTTTCCTGCCGGGGGCGGGGCGCAGCGTCACAGATTGTCTCGGTGATGTTCACATGCATGAGGTTGATTTGACGAATGGCGCGGTCCTAGAGACGGGGTGTGTCTATCTTGTGCCGTTACAAGAGAGCCTGTCTTTGCCTGCAGATATTGCGGCGGCGGCCAATCCCAAGAGCTCTACGGGGCGGCTGGATGTCTTTACGCGGGTGATTTGCGACGGGGCGACGCAATTTGACGCGATTCCGAAGGGCTATAGCGGGCCGCTTTATGTTGAGGTTGCGCCGCGGACATTCTCCGTGCTGGTGCGCCCCGGGGACCGTTTGGTGCAAATGCGCTTTCGCCAAGGGGAGATGAAAATTCTTAGCACCCAGACAGTGAGCCTTGATCTGAATGGGTTTGATGAGAGCGGGATTATTGGTTGGCGCGCGCGGCGGCATGCGGGCTTGGTCGATGTAGGTCATGTCGGCGGGCATAAGGCGCGCGATTTCTGGGAACCGCTCTATACTGATGCGGGGCAGCTTGTGCTTGATCCCGAAGAATTTTACATTTTAGCCTCCAAAGAGTCCGTCTCTATTCCGGCGGACCAAGCCGCCGAAATGGCCCCGATTGCGATAGAGATTGGCGAGTTTCGCGCCCATTATGCAGGTTTCTTCGATCCTGGATTTGGCGTCGCTGCTGCGGGCGGAGCAGGCTCCCGCGCTGTGCTAGAAGTACGCGGGCGTGACGTGCCGTTCTTAATGCGAGACGGGCAGCCCGTGGCTAAGCTGTTATTTGAAGCCATGAGCGAAACGCCAAAATCTCTTTACGGCGAAAAAGGCTCCCACTACCAAGCCCAAAGCCTAAGGTTGTCAAAACACTTTACAGCTTAAGCCGAACAGCTTGCGCCGCCTAAAACGCAGAATTTTGCGCAATGCGGATGGTTAAGTTTCACAGGTCCGAGGCTCTCTTTGAGTGTTTTACCCATCTCAAATTGCGGGTCATCCCAAAGAAGCGTGCAGGCCAGAACTGCGGGTGTGTCTTCGCCTTTGCGTTTGACGACCATACGAGATGAGGAGCACATCATGCTGTCAGGATGCACATCTAAAATACCCCAACAGGCAACTGTGATTTCAGGCACGTCTGCGGTTTCATCCATTTCTGGAAATAAAATTGTGGCGCCGGGATTATAGGCATCAATGTTCCAGCCTTCAGCTTTGATAAGATCAGCATAGCCAATACGCGCGGCCTCTTCGCTTTCCGAGAACATGGCGCGGCCTGCAATATTGAGCGTAAATCCGTGTTCTGTCAGCCATTTCATCCCTTTAAGGGCAATGGCAAAGCTTCCTACGCCGCGTTCCGCGTCGTGCTCTGTTTCGCTAAAATGGTCTAAACTAACGCGTAAAGTCATTTTGTCTGGATAGCGTGATTGCAGGTCTAGCAAGCCTTTTTGAACGCGTGGGCGCATCATAGGCTTCATGGCATTGGTTAAAACCAAAAGAGAGTGGCCACGCTCTAGCGCCATTTCAGACAGGCGTATCATGTGCGGGTTTAGATAAGGCTCACCGCCCGTAAAGGCAATTTCAATAGGCTTATATCCAAGATGGTCTATTTCATCCAGATATGGCGTCATGTCTTCTGGGGTCAGATAAACGAAATGATCTGCGGTTGGACTGCTTTTGATATAGCAATTGGCGCATTCAATATTACAAAGCGATCCAGAATTAAACCAAAATGTGGTTAGGTCTTTAAAAAAGACGGAGGCCCGCTTTTCACCTTTAGCTGTGATAGACGGGTTTTGAAATTTACGCGGATCAATAGGTGCATTCATATGAGGCGCTTTAACGATCTTCTTGCTCACTGTCACACACAATTACGTGAACTCATGCTGGCTTGGTGTCACATTTTGTATCAAGGCGTGAAAACGGAGTAATTTTTCGTGTGTTAGGTGTGGCTTTACTTCTAGGGGTAAAGCCTTAAAAGGACTTTTTTGACAGAGCGCCCCACCTCCAGTTTAATCGGAGGCGCTCGTTGCGAAGCGGGATACATAATGACCCAACCGACGCCGACATCTCGTGGGAAAGCTATACGGCACGCAGATTTTCGAACATTATGCGATTCCCTTGATTATGCCGCAACCTGTGACACTGGGTTTAACTATTTTGACGGCCGCGCGAAGCTAAAAACCGTTTTAACTTATGCGCAATTACAGGTGAAAGCTAAAGAGCTTGCTAAACGCCTCGTTAAATTTGCGGATAAGGATTCGCGCATAGGTCTGGCTGCCGTATCTACGCCTGACTTTGCGATCATTTTTATGGCTTGCCAATATGCAGGCCTTGTGCCGGCGCCATTGCCATTGCCTGTAACACTGGGGGGGCGAAGCTCTTACGAGCGTCAATTGCAACGCATGGCTGATACGGGTGATTTCCATGCACTATTCTGTCCCGCGACCATGGAACCTATTATGAGCTCGGCGCTTAATGATCAGGCTATACCCGTCATGACGTTTGAGGACCTAGATAATTTGCCTGCAGGTGATGGTCTGCGTCCATTTGGGCCAGATGATTTGTGTTACATTCAATACTCATCCGGATCGTCTAGCTCTCCCAAAGGTATCATCGGGACGCAAAAATCAGTTTCCGCAAATTGTCATGCAATTACCAAATATGGTATGGATATGACAGATGAAGACCGTGCGACGAGCTGGCTACCATTATATCATGATATGGGTCTAATTGGATTTATGTTGGCGCCGCTTATGAGTCAATTAAGCGTTGACTATATTGACCCGCAAGATTTTACGCGCCGTCCAATCACATGGTTGCAGCTGATTTCGGACCATAAAGGGACACTTTCCTATTCTCCGACATTTGGATATGAACTTTGTACACGCCGTTGGCGTAATGACCGCGAACTCGATTTGTCGAGTTGGCGCGCTGCAGGTATTGGCGGCGATATGGTGCGTCCAGAACCTCTAACAGAGTTTCAGGAATTGTTTGCGCCTATGGGCTTTGCTAAAGGCGCCTTTAAACCAAGTTACGGTCTTGCTGAAACAACCTTGGCAGCGACTTTCGCTCCAACGGGTCAGGGGCTTTTGAAGCATACGATTGATATGGAGCGCTATGAACGTACGTCGGAAGCGGTTGAAGCTACAGAACTAACAAGGCCTGAAAACAGACGCACATTTGTAGCCTGTGGCCTCGCTCTACCAGGTCATGAAGTTGAAATCCGTGACTTTGATGACAATGTATTAGCTGGCAATAAAGTTGGTAGAATATGCATTAAGGGCCCAAGTGTCTCGCCAGGTTATTTTCGAAATAGTCAAGCGACGGAAGCGTCATTCAGCGCTGATGGATGGCTGGATACGGGTGACTTGGGCTATTGGCTTGATGATCAAGTGGTTGTCACTGGACGATTTAAGGACCTTATTTTATGGCATGGCCGGAATATTTGGCCACAAGATATTGAATGGGCAGCGCAAGCGGCGGCACCGCATCGCTGTGGACGCGCCTGTTCTTTCGCGATGGGCGGAATAGGTGATGAAAAAGAGGTTATGCTTCTTATTGAATGCCGCACGCGCGATCCTAAATTACTTGATGAAATATATAAAGCTGTCATGGCGGCTATTCGTTTAGAAGTCGGTGTGCCTGTGCGGTTGCAACTCGTTCCGCGTGGGACGATGATTATCACATCGTCTGGAAAACTCTCCCGTGCGCGTGTAAAGGATAAATATCTCAAAGGCGAGATTATTGATTTACAGGCTGATAGCCCTGTAACTGTCGTCTCTAATGAGGCAGGCTAACGGCCTCTCATGCCCCAACATCAGGGACTAATAGCCGTGACGGGCGGAACCGGATTTGTTGGCCGTCATGTCATAAGTTCGCTATTAGATGCGGGTTACCAAGTCCGTGCTTTAGCTCGCACGCCAACGAAACTTGATGATTTAGCTCACGAAAACCTCTTAATTTGCCAAGGCGGATTAGGTGATTGTGATGAAAAGCTTGTGCAAGGCGCTGATATTGTTTTGCATATGGCGGGGTTGATTAAAGCAAAGACACGCTCGATAATGATGGCAACCAATAGAGATGCGACGACTCAATTAGCAATGCAGGCGCAATCTGCTGGGGTTACTAGATTTATTCTTCTTTCCTCCCAAACTGCCGCACAGCCGCAATTATCAGACTATGCCAGCTCAAAAAAAGCGGGCGAAGAGGGTGTTAGATCAAAGTTTCATAGGCCAGTGACAATTATTCGAGCCCCTGCGGTTTTCGGGCCAGGAGATAAGGCCACGAAACCTTTCTTTGACTTTATAGCAAAAGGCAAATTACCTGTTGTCGGCGGAGAAGGATGGCAAGCCCGCAAAATGGCGATGGTTTATGTCAAAGACCTTGCCAATGATATTACGCGGCGAGCTATGCAAGGAGATTACGATGAGCAAATCGTCGTTCCCTGTTCTGTCCCAGCTTTGACATGGCCTGATTTTGCTTCAACGGCTGGACAAGCTTTAGGACGATCAGTCAACATAATTGCTGTGCCCGTCCCGATTATAAAAACAGTCGCAGGGATAACGTCTGTTACTTCACGCTTATTCGGGCTTGGTCACTTGACGCTAGGCAAACTGCGAGAGTTTCGTTATGAGGACTGGTCAAGTCAGGATGTGATTCAAGGCGCAACACCCTTTATTGATGCGCTTCGGGAAACTGCGGCGTCCTATAAATTTAAATAAGAAGACAAAGTAAACGACCATGCCGACACGTAATGAAGTCTATGATAAAATTTGTGAGCTTTTAGAGCCTTACAATCCCAAAAATCGCCCGATTGAAATGAGTAGCGGAATTATGTCTGATCTTGAGGTCGATTCAACCGCTGTTTTTGACATTATTATGGGGCTGGAAGACCATTACGATATATCTATCCCGATGGAAATGGTGTCCGATATCAAAACTGTCGGCGAGCTGACCTCGGCTATTATTCAATTGACGTCTGAATAGAGTAAAACATGTCTCTCTTTGATAAATATGCTCCGCTACAGGCTCGTGTAGATGTAATGATGAAAATCGGTAAGGATGCGTTGGGAGTTCAATTTGATGATATAATCAGCACAACGCGTGGCCGGATTGGAAACCGTGAAATTTTATTGGCTGGGACAAATAATTATCTGGGTTTAACATTCGACGAAGACTGCATGAGCGCAGCAAAAAATGCCGTTGATAATCATGGAACAGGTACGACGGGATCACGGATAGCCAATGGGACTTATTCTGAACATATCGATTTGGAAAAAGCATTAGCCGATCATTTGGGAATGCCGAGCTGCATTGTCTTTACAACGGGATATCAGACCAACCTTTCTGCGATATCAGGTCTTGCGGGTGATAAAGACGTTGTATTTATGGATGCGGACGCTCACGCCTGTATTATCGACGGTACACGATTGACAGGGGCTTCGACCATTCGGTTTCGTCACAATAACCCTGAAGATTTAGATAAGCGTCTCAGACGACAGGGGGAAATAGAAGGCGGGAATGCCCTTGTTGTGATCGAAGGTCTTTACTCCATGTTTGGTGATGTGGCTCCGATTGATGAATTTGTTGACGTGACGCACCGTCATGGCGGTTATCTCTTTATAGACGAAGCGCATAGCTATGGCGTCTTTGGTCCAACTGGTTGCGGTCTTGCAGAAGAACAAGGCGTTTTGGATAAAGTTGACTTTATATCTGGGACGTTTTCAAAATCTTTGGCGTCAGTCGGCGGTTTTTGCGCCTCTCGTCATCCTGAATTTGAGATTTTACGAAAAGTTATGCGACCTTACATGTTCACCGCTTCAGCAACGCCGGCCAATATTTGCGCGGCTTTAGCGGCGGTCGAAAAGGTCAAACACGGCGCAGATCTTCGCGCAAATCTAAAAGTGAGATCAGAGCAGCTGCATAAAGGCCTCTCAGATATGCAATATGACCTTTGTGCAGAGGCAAGCCCTGTTATTGCGGTTCGGCGTCCTAATGAGGCGGTTGCTGCAATGGAGTGGAATGCGTTAATTGAGGACGGCGTCTATGTGAACCTCGCGGTTCCGCCTGGAACGCCGCAAAGTTCCAGTTTGCTCCGAATTAGTCTCTCCGCAGCCCATACCGAGGAAGATATCAATATCATTCTGAAAGCATTTAATGACCTTAAAGATAAGCAGGGGTCGTTAATGGCCGAAATGGGCGCAAAATTGCAAGCCTAGCGAAACGCGCCTTTACGCCAAAGCTTCCATCCTAATATGGGTGAGCATAAAACTGGATGTTTGCGTTGAAATGCACTTGGTTTTATCGTGACACCTGAGTGATTTTTGACTTTGCGGAGTACGTAATCTAATCCGCCATCAAATGTCGCGGCGCTGTTTATTACACGAATAGCTGTCATAGGCTTACCGAGAAGACGGCGTAAGAACCAACGTAGTTTAGCGCCTTTTCTGCGAGTTTTCGGAAGGTCAATCTTGCCATCTTGTAGGTGATATAAAATAGCTGACACATGTTCATATCTGGACAGGTACTTACCAACAAATTCCGCCGTACGCTCGACAGAGCTCTCAGGCCTAAGTTCAGTACGATAACTCTCATAAAAGGCGCGGGCCCAAAATTCTTGCGGTGTTGGGCTGTCTTCGAATAAGGGTTCTGTCTCCATGGCAATATGCCGGATGGCTGTTTCGCGCGCTAAAATTACTCGTTCAGTAATCGCATTTGATTTGGACCTTAACAGCGCGCATGGTTGCGAAAACCGCCCCCATGTTTGGGAGAGAAAGGCTTTTTGCGAGCAGCGCCGTTCAAATGCGGTTAGAGACATAATTGAATATTTGCACGTGCTTATCACGCCATCTGCGCAAATATGTTCAACATAATAAACAGCGGGCGGTATAAGGGCATTTAATCCCGCTCTAATAAAGTTATGCGTTTTTCGGTAGCTATCAATGAGAACATAAAAATCGAGCATTTTTTCTGGGTTATCAAGCTCGCGCAATGAGGAGCCATAATAGATAAAAGCCTGTACGCGGTTTGGGTGTCGGTTCTCGATGATATCGCAGACAGCTTCTACGCGCAGTGGGAGCTCTGCTGTTTCTTGGCGCAAAAGATTAGATAACGTATTCATTTGGATAACCAAAAGGTAACAGGGCGCGAGGCCGTAATTTTGAGTTTCTGTCCTGATATATCGAGAAAGTCGCCGTCTAATGTAGCGGGGGCTTTAGTCCTTAGGCTTAATTTTTCAATATTGTGACTATGATAGCCATCAACGCTCCTATTTATTTTTCGGCCAGCCCATAAACCTGCTACCGTTCTGCCCAGCTTGGCACTATCAGCTTCGGCCCAAGTGACACGAAGTGGGGCATCTTCTTGGCCCCAAAAAGGGTCTAGTCCCATCATTAATGTTGGAAGGGTCGTCATAATTGTCCCCAGAGCAGGGCCTTTATGGTTGAATATTGTATATAAGCCATTCCCTGATTTGCCTTTTAAGCGGTGCTTAGCAGGGGGCATTAAGGAGGTTTTATCGCTGGTTACAGCCTTAATAACAGCGCCGACTACAGCAGTGCCTCCGCCGACTCCTTTGGCATTTATTTTATCCTGGGCAAAGCGGCTAACATGGGGCAGCGCGCCTGTGGAAAACAAAAACCCATAGCGTGTTTCTAAACTCTTTGTTTTAATTTTAACTAAGGGCATTGAAATTTCGCGAAAACTACCCTTGAAAATTGCCGTCAAATCCGCGGGCTTTTTGACACCTAAATTTCTCGCAATTTGATTTGTTGTTCCGCGAGGCAGTATTGAAATTGCGGGTAAGACCCGGCTTTCATCATGGTTGTTTAGCAGGGTTGATAAAACCGTTCTAACGGTTCCATCTCCGCCTTCTATAACGAGATGCTTTATATTGCGTTCCAATGCCTGTTTAAAAGCAGGTAACAAGTCAGACGGGGTTTTAGTATGGTGATGGATTGCTGTTTTAGGCAAAAGGTTTGAGGTTATCAAAGAGCCGCCCTTGGCAACTTTTTTAGCATTAGCATTGGAAATTGCGAGAACGGACACGAGAGCAGAACCGTTTTCGAATTACAGGCTTTCAGCCTGCAAACATAAATAGGCCCCTAAAATCGCGAAAACGATCAAAGGTCCCGCGATTGCACTTGTTACGCCCATTCCGCCAGATGTTGCGAAAGTCGCCATAGCGCCGTCAATAATAAGGAAGATAAAGCCCATGCTAATGCCAAGGATAAGGGCTTTATCACCTGTATCCTGCCGGCCAGTGCGCTGCATAAGGGGAACGGCACAAAGCAATAATATCCACCCAGCTAGGGGGCGTGTGAATCTGTGAGCATGCCAGAAACCATAAGCAAAACGGGGTTTGGAGCCGGAATTCCCGGGGCGCCTAAACTGACGCATTTCAGACATCGACAAATCTCTGGGCTCAGCGGCCAATCTGGCGATTGTCATTGGCGTTTGTGCTGTTTCCCATATCCCTGTTGACCCCATAGTTACAGGAAGAATAGATTTTCCGTTAGCGCCTTTAACAGGTAGAGATTGGACGCCGGTTAATTCCCAATTAGGATTTTTGTAAATCGCTGTTTCTGCCCAGATAACGTTTTCTACTTGTCCTTTTGATGAGCGCTGATAAATTTCGATATTGCCTAATTCTTCATAGCTCACCCGCTTTTCGGCTCTTACTATGCGGCCATTATCTTCTAGCCATAAAGGTGTTTCTGGCGTGATATTTTTAATCTTATATTCGCCAATGCCCCAGGCCTGAAGTGAACGAACGGCGGGCGCTATCGTGTAATCAATTAACGTTATGGAGGAAAACCCTGCCGCCAAGACAATAGGCGTTAACAGCATGATTTGTTTAGGAACAGAAATTCCAAACCCTAACAGGGCAACAAGTTCGTGTTGACGAATAAGTTTTACATATGTCAGCAAAATCGCAACCACGATTGTAAAGATAAATATACGGTCAAATATGACTGGCGCCCTGAGTATCATATATCGAAAAGTGTCGGAAAATCCGCCATCTCCAGACATGATATCGCCGCCATTAGCTAGACTATCCAATAAACCAATCAAGACCAAAAACCCGAAAACGGTCATCAACCATGTAGTCAAAAAAGTTTTCGAAAGATATGCAAGAAACTTGAACACTAGCTCAAATTCGCCTTTGAGCCGCGCAAAGACATTATTTTTTGAGCGACTTGTTCTTGTATATGGCTAATATAATGTTGAAATGAGGTTAGGGGTGGTTGGCCCATTTTATATGCGCTTTTCCTAAAAATATATGCTGCAAACGCGGCTAAGAACACAATGATGCCCCATATCCCTAGCCATGGCGGAATAGTACCACTAGCCCCCAGACTTTGGGCAAATTCAAGGGCCTTTTGTAGAGAGACCAAAAGCACAACCCCTATAAATATCCCAGCAGATGAAGGGTTTCTTCCATAATTTAGGCCAAAGGGAACGGCAATAAAGGGTAAAATGACTAAGAGGACAGCGCGCGCAATACGAAGATGGAGGGCGGCATCATTGGTATTATCATCAATTGTATCAAATAGCTCCCCGTTACGATTTTTGAAAAGTTCCAACGAGGTCATTTCGCGTTCATCATCGCCGCGGGAGCGGAAGGTGTTTACATCGGCTGCGCCGGCTACGGCGCTACTCTTAAAGCTTAAATCGCCCGTTAATTTGCGGTTCGTTTCTATTTGATAGGTCTGACCAGCCGCGAGTTGAAGAACGGGTTCTTGTGTTACTTCTCTGACGATGAGCTGTCCTTCGCTAGCTGTGGTCAGGCGAGTTCCTATATTTTCATTTTTTTTATTTATCATTCTTTCGTATATAAAGATGGGCCCAATGGCAGATCCTTCGAGTTCAGTTCCCGCAAAAAAGGTTCTATTGCCGACTTTAGTAAATGTACCTTCGCGTAACGCTGCGGTGAAGGATTGTTGTTTGACGACATGTACGACTTGGCGATAATTATAACGACCAACAGGTTGCATATAGCCTTCTATAAAAAGTGTGATCCCCGCTAAAAAAATAGATAATAAGATAAAGGGCTTTGTCATATGAAACAGGGATACACCTGCCCCCATAGCTGCTGTGAGCTCACTTGAACGACTAAACCGGTCAATAGTTATTGTTACGCCTAACAAAAGTGCCATGGGGACGGCCATCCCCAGATAGTGGGGTAGTAAGTTAATAACCATAGAGCCTGCATCACCGGCTGGATTGGTCGAATTTGATACAATTTCAAAAATACGGAGCAAACGTTCAAGTAATAATACAACGCAAGCGAATATGATTAACCCACCTATGCTGATGGCAGCTTGTTTCATAAGATATCTATTAAGTCGTCCCATATGTACTAGACTGCAAATATACCTTTACTAAGCGCTATAGCGTCACCATATGATAATCATAAGAGGACGGAAACATTTGAAAAAGGCATTATAGAGACTGTAACATGAAAGCAAATTTTCTTAACAGATTTTTCGCAGGGTTCTCTATTGTTGCGGCTTTGTCATTTTCAGCTTATGCCGCAGCCGCTACTTTCGCTGATGATCCGACTTATGGCCCCCAATCCCAGATTGGGATTGAACGTGGTTTGGAACTATATGAAGGTGATGCTGCAGATGATTGTATTGCGGGAAGCTTACAAATTCGAACAACATTGATAGGTGCGACGAAAAAAGGCCTCATTAAAGTTGAACTTTTTGGTGAAAAGGACTTCATGAAGAAGTCAGGTAAACTTCGCCGAATTCGCGTGCCTGCTGAAGATGAGCCTGTAATTGTCTGTGTTAATGTGCCAGCCCCAGGCCAATATGCTATTTCGAGCTATCATGACAAGGATGGCGACCGCAAATTTGATAAGAGATGGGATTTTAAGCCCAAAGAACCATTTGGTCTTTCCAATAACCCGAAAATAGAGTCTTTGCGGCTTCCGAAATGGTCCGAAACGAATTTTGATGTTCCCATGAATGGTACAGATATTACTATCTATCTTGTTGACCCCAAGAAAAAAGATTAGCACAACGGCGCAAATTGCGCGGAGGCTGTGTGCCATCATCAACGTTGGAAATTATTCCTGTTCAAGGAGGAAAGCTGTTACGTCAGTTTTTGTCCATGCCGGATGCAATCTACGCAGACGATCCGGCCTGGCGCCCACAACTAAAGTTTGAACGAGCAGCTCACCTTAATCCTGATAAAAATCCTGGGGCCGCGGCTTTAGAGAACCGCCAATTATTTTTGGCGAAAAGAGCGAATCAGTTTGTTGGCCGCATTGCAGCTTTTATAAACCCTGCTCATAATGCACATCACAATGATAATGCGGGCTTTTTTGGCTTCTTTGATTGTGAACCCAAGGCTCAAACGGGACAGGCATTGCTTGCCTCTGCGCAGGACTGGCTAGAAAGTCGCGGGGTTGAAACTATAATTGGTCCTGCGCATTGGAGCGTCAATGAAGAATGCGGCCTTTTGGTGGATGGGTTTACAGATCCGCCTGTCGTCATGATGCCGCATGGCCGGGCGGATTATCAAGAAATGATCGAAGCGCGGGGCTTTATAAAAGCAACAAATATGCTGGCCTATCAAGCAGATTTAAACGCAGGCTATCCTCGCCCGAAAATGACGCAAGCCATGGTTAAATCTGCGGAGCGCAATAAAGATATTACTATTCGCCCTATGGGGCCGAATTTCATGAATGAAGTTCGTATAGTAATGGATATTTTTAACGATGCGTGGTCAGAAAATTGGGGATTTATACCGTTTTCAGATGCGCATATCGAGCATATGGCGAAGGAAATAAAACCGATTATGTTCAAAGAAGGTCTTTGGGTCGGTGAATATAAGGATAAGCCCATTGCTTATATTTGGATGATACCTGATTTGAATGAAGCCATTAGAGATTTAAAAGGAAGTCTCTTTCCCTTTGGTTGGGCAAAATTACTCTGGCGGTTAAAAATTAGCGGGGTCAAGCAAGCGCGTATTCCTTTGATGGGACTGCGAAAGGACTATCACAATACACGGACAGGGTTGTCTATTGTGGCCAAGCTTTGCGAAACGGTCTTTGAGGCCGCGCGGCAAAAAGGGTTCACGCATTGTGAGCTGTCTTGGATTTTAGAAGATAATCCGGGCATGATTTCTATTTGTGAGCAAGCCAGCGCCGTTCGCTATAAAACTTATCGTATGTATGAAAAGCGGCTTGGACAATGAGCTCTTCGGTTTTAATTTTAGCGGGACAACGCGAAGGGGTCATCGACCCTCTTTGCGCGGATGCTGGTGTGGAGCGCAAAGCAATTATTCCGATTAATGGCCGCCCCATGATTGATTATGTCCTAACCGCTTTAGAGCAGGCAAGTCTAACCCAACCTTTTCATGTTAGTGGGTTTGATGCGGCCTATGATAAACGCTTGGTACAATCACCATCAGGAACTGGGCCTGCGGATAGTACGGATGCTGCGCTGCGGGCGGGTATTAATTTTCCCTGTTTGATCACTACGGCTGACCATCCACTTCTAACGCCCCAAATGCTTGAGCATTTTTTGACACAAGCTCGTCAGTCTAATGCAGACTTTTGCGTTGGTTTCGCGACTAATAAAATTATTCAACCAGCTTACCCCGATGTGAAGCGTACTTATTTAAATTTCTCAGATTGTTCGGTTTCAGGGTGCAATTTATTTTATATGCGTACTCACAAAGGACTGGCTGCGATTGAGTTTTGGAAACAGGCGCAACATTTACGAAAGCAGCCATTAAAGCTCGCACATAGCTTAGGTTGGGGTGTTTTACTCAATTATGCCTTGGGACGGTTAAGCCTAGACGGGGCATTTGAATATGCGTCTAAAAGACTAAGCATTATAGCCAAGCCGGTCCTTATTCCTATTGCCGAAGCAGCTATCGATGTTGATAAACCTTCGGATAAAATTTTAGTCGAGGCAATATTGTCGGGAAGTTACAATGTCGCCTGATCTCTCAATTGCCTCAAAGCATAGTGTGGGTAAACGTATTGCGGCCAATACAGGGCTGATGGTGGGGTCGAAAGCTATGGCCGCCGTGTTGGGATTAGGTAGTCTCTCGATCGCGGCCAAAGTGATTAGTCCAGCAGAGCTGGGAACGATAATCTTTTTGCATGCCTATATGCTCTTCTTTTCCGAGGTCGCGACTTTCCAATCGTGGCAGTCAATCATTCGATTTGGAACTGATGACGTCAAAGATAATGACCCCTCGCGTTTATCAAGCTTGCTAAACTTTGGATTAAAGCTAGATGCCCTTGCCGCCGTGATTGCGTTTTTATTGTCGCTCTCGGTCTTTGCCATATTTATGAAAATTTCCAGCTATTTCCCTGGGAAGTTTTCAGACTGGGCCGCCTTTGATATCTCAACATTGGGTAAGCTCCTTGGTATATATTGTCTTCTTTTGCTGTTCCGCCAGAGGGGTACGTCAATCGGGCTCTTCCGTCTATTTGACAAGTTCAATGTGTTAGCTGTTCAAGGTCTGGTTATGCCCACGACCCGTTTTATTGGTGTGTTGATTGCGGCAGCACTTGGGGCAGGGTTTAAAGGGTTTTTTATAGCCTGGTTTTGCGGGTCACTCGCAGCTTACATTTTCCTGCCAAGCATGGCCATTTTAGAAATGAAACGACGACGTTTATTAGCGCCCGTATTTAATGCGGGTACGTCTTTGCGCTCACCTCGGAAAGGTATTTGGCCTTTTGTCATAAAATCAAATATCGACTCGACTTTAGGGGCGGCCAATATGCATCTCCCTGTTCTCTTGGTTATGGGTGTTTTTGGTTCGGCATGGGTTGCGGTTTTTCGTATTGCTGAAGAGGCGGCCAAATTACTATCTGAAGGGTTTAAATTATTAGATCAGGTTATCTATCCCGAGCTTGCGAAAATGGTCAGCTTAGGACAAGCGGCTAAAATTTGGCGACTTGTCACGAAAACGGCTTTTATGCTTTTAGGCTTTGGTCTGATTATGGCGATTTTTGTAAACTTCGCAGGTCCATATATTCTGTCTGTGGTATTTTCTGATGCTTATCTCCAAGCTGCGCCTTTGGCATCATTATTAGTGCTCGCGGCCGCTTTAACGGGCATAGCCGCGCCGCTTTATCCGGTTCTTTATGCTGCCGATAGACCTGAACGTGCTATCTATGCGCGCGGTACAGGTGTTGTTATATATGTCCTCGCCTTTTTTATTTTCAGTTATACAATCGGAAAAATGGCCCCAGGGTGGGCGGCTATATTGGCAAATGCCTGCGCTGTTCTCTTCTTAATTTTTCTTGCAAGATCGACATTAAAGCGCAAAGTTTTGGAGCAGACATCAGGCGGTGAGACAGCCGCGACATTTTTAGCCCCGACTCTAAACTTGATTGGAGATTCCTCGGCTAAAATTTGGGGTATGCCGATTGCGAAATGGCAAGAGCGCGCTTTTAAAAAAGCTGGGGCCGCGCAAACAGCGTCTGATAAATATGTTCATATCAGAGTGAGCTGGGTTTTATCATCGGCTTTGGCCCGTTCATTTGTATCACGAGATAATACAGCGCTTATTGCGGGCAATAAAATTATCGCCGTTAATGGCGCTAATGCTGATATCGCCACAAATTTAATTGGTCAAAGTGAGACAGCTTTGGCTGGCACAAATATCATAGCGGTACAGCCAGATGAACTTGATGATGGATATAATAAAGCCTTGCGCAAGAAAGAGCCGCCTTACGCACTGGACATAGATAACACGCCGCCGGTTGAAATTATGAAACGGCAATTTGCGAGCTCCTATAAAGGCATTACGGATTTTGTAACCAAATGGGTGTGGCCTGTGCCTGCCTTTTACGTCACGCGGCTTTGTGCCGCTCTTCGTCTAACGCCAAATATGGTGACGACGATTGGACTGATCCTCATGTTTGCCGCGCTTTATTACTTCTGGCAAGGGCAGTGGTTCTTGGGCTTTTTAACGGGTTGGCTCATGACATTTTTGGATACGGTGGATGGCAAGCTTGCCCGCACCACCATGACCTATTCGAGCTGGGGTAATATATATGATCACGGCATAGATTTGATACATCCGCCTTTCTGGTATTGGGCGTGGTTTGTTGGCCTTGGCGGCATATTTGCGTGGCCTGATATATTCTCAGATAAAATGACCCTTGCCTTGGTGGCGATCTCGGTTGGCTATGTTGTTGACCGCATTATTGAAGGTATATTCATCGCGCAACATGGGTTTCATATTCATGTTTGGCGGCCAATTAACTCCGCGCTTCGCTTTATTACCGCCCGCCGTAACCCGAATGTTTTTATCTTCATGATCGGGATTTGCCTCATGCCGTGGTTCCCAGAGGCGGGGAAATGGGGCTTCTATGCGGTTGCGATTTGGACATGGCTTTGTATTGCATTTAATATTTTAGTTGTCCTGGTCGGGACCTTTGCAAAAAAACCTCTTCAAAGCTGGATGGACGCCTAGTATGGCTGATATTGCAATCTTTGACCTTGATTATACGCTGACGAAACGAGGGACGTGGGGGCGCTTTGTTGTTAAAAATGTCAAATATAGACCTTGGCTTTGGCTGCCACTTGCGATCTCTGCGGGGATAACGCAGTGGCGCTATAAGCGCGGAAAAATCCCGCGCATTCGGGTTAAAAAGGCCATGATGCGCTGGAGCATGACCGGAAAACCCCAAGACGAAATGCAGCGGCTCGCGCTTGAATTCGCCGCCTCTGAGGTCGAAACAGGCCTAAGACCGGGCGCGATAAAGGCGCTAAATCATCACCGAAAGCGCGGTGACACGATTATCATCGCTAGCGCCGCTGTAGATCTGATTGTCGCCCCCATTGCCGAAAAACTGGGTATTTCACTCTGGGTAGCGACGAATATGAAGTGGAACGCAGGTAAACTTGCGCCAGATTTTAGCTCTGCTAATTGTTACGGGGCTGAAAAACTGGAGCGTGTAAAACTGCTTTTCGCCCAAAATCCAGAGCTGAAACAAAATAACACAATTATCACAATGTATTCAGATAGTTACTCCGACCTTGATATATTGAGATTTTCAGACAATGGTATAGCTGTAAATGCTGATCGAAAGCTGAGGGAGGCCGCAAAACACGAAAACTTCGACGTTGTCGAATGGTAATCGCGCACGCGGAAAATCACATGCATGCTATAATTTTATCCGCGGGCCGCGGATCGCGTCTTTTGCCTTTGACAACTGATATGCCTAAATGCCTATTGCCTATAGGGGTAAGCACAGTTTTAGGCCTTCAGCTCGACACTTTATTTAAACAAGGCGTTACATCGGCAACCGTTGTCACAGGATTTAATGACCACCTCGTCAGAGAAGAAATTAAAGCGCGGCAAACAGGCCCTAGCGTCAAAACGCTTTATAATCCTTTCTATCAAGTGGCAGATAATCTGGCCTCTTGCTGGATGGCGCGCAAACAGATGAAATCCGATTTTCTTATAATCAATGGCGATACCTTATTTAGTCCTAAGCTCCTTGAAACTGTACTTAACGCGCCTGCTAAAAATATTACTGTGACCATTGATCAAAAAGATCAATATGACGGAGACGATATGAAGGTCTCCCTTGAGGGCACCCAGCTTACGGCGATTAGTAAGACGCTCTTGGCACGTGACACCAATGGCGAGTCCATTGGTATGCTGCGCTTCATGAATGAGGGCACAAAGATATTCAGAGACGAATTAAAGCGTTTGATGAAACTCGAAGCGGGCACAAAAAATTGGTACCTCTCAGCCATTGACGGCCTAGCAAAATCAGGTGTGCATATTGATACAACCAATATTAAAGGCTCGACATGGGCCGAGCTTGATACGCCAGAAGATTATGAAATATGCCGAGAGCTTTTCGGAAATAGCGAAATGGCGCGTAAACGCTTTACGGCGATATAGTTACAGAATTTAGATGGTTCTGTGCTGCGGAGGCAGTCGGATTTTTTGAAAAATCCAAAAGGTTCTCCGCCCAATTTGATAAAATGGACAGCCCGCGAGGGTTGCCTCCCGAAGGAGACCTAAAAATAACAACGTTTTACGAGAGGTTTCCCTCGCGGCGATGATTGTTTAGTGGCGGCCTCTTTCTTGCTCCCGCAGTTACACCCGTACACAACCCAATTTGAAAGTTGCTAAATGCAGCGGTCAGGCCCCGGCCACAAAGACCCGGCACAGGCTTGGTCGTAATGTGCGTTTGCCAGTTCACTTGCATCTCGCAAATGAACACAGCAAATACACTCAAGCTGCTCAGTCTCATCGTCTAACCCACCAGCAAGTAACGTACTCTTACCTGTCCCGTGTAATTGTTGAAAACAAATACACTGCGCAATTTCTTGAAAAGAAAATGCACAATGGGTCAAAACTTAAATATTATCGAGGATGGTTTCCCGACAATAGATGAAATATAGACCCGCTTTCGATAGCGTGGATTAATCTCTTAAAACCGATGAAAAATAGGGGTTTAGCGGCGTCTGTATTAAGGATTGAATTTTCAATTCTGTCATACCGACGCGGCTCCGAAGGAGACGCCCGGTACTCATATCTCGGAATTTTAAATTAATGTCTGCCTTTAAGGTATGGGCACCGGGCAAGTCTATGACTTGCGGCGGTGTGACAATAACTTTTGGTGGCGGCTTTTTAACGACGGACTCAATATGGTGAGAGTCACCAAGCGCTTCGTTCTATCGATAAATGAGGATTAATAAAACGTGATAAGATATTTATGGACGCCGCTTATAAATTTTCATAGAAAATTTCGACAGGATTATTGTCACATCTAATCGCAAGTAAATTCGAGCGGGCTATGAAACTTCTAAATTCGTTGATGGCGCGTTTCGTCAAAGTTGGACAGTTGACGATAATTGACGCGGATGGCAATCCTCACATCCACGGCCCGGGCGGTGAGCCGCATGCAACCATTCGGCTGACAGATAAAAAACTCTACCGCGAGCTTTTCTTCAATCCAGAGCTTAAAGCAGGTGAAGCCTATATGGATGGACGCTTGATTTGCGAAGAAGGCGGCATTCGCGGGCTGCTCAATGTTTTTGGCGCGAACCGTGACGGTCTTCGCGGGCATCCACTTCAAAAAACGCTTAAGGGCTGGCTGAAAAAAATCCGTAAATGGCATCAGCGCAATAAAACCTCAGCCTCGCGTAAAAATGTGCAGCATCATTATGATCTGTCTAATGATTTTTATAAGCTCTTCCTTGATGAGGATATGCAATATAGCTGCGGCTATT
Organism: uncultured Hellea sp.; assembly: GCA_938007935.1. GTDB lineage: Bacteria > Pseudomonadota > Alphaproteobacteria > Caulobacterales > Maricaulaceae > Hellea. The sequence goes on along the minus strand of CALLMD010000001.1, from coordinate 51,245 downwards.
GGCCGAGCCTTGATATCTCGCTTGAAGAGGCGCAGCAGGTCAAAAAAGCGCATATCGCGGCCAAGCTACATCTGAAACCGGGGATGAGGGTTCTTGATATTGGCTGCGGCTGGGGCGGTATGGCGATTTATATCGCGCAAAATTATGACTGCCATGTGGTCGGCGTTACGCTTTCGGATGAACAGCTGGCCTTAGGACAGGCCCGCGTGAAAGAGCTTGGGCTTGAAGGCAAGGTGGATTTGCGTTTGCAAGATTACCGTCATGTGCCCGAGACCTTTGACCGTATTGTCTCTGTGGGCATGTTTGAACATGTCGGGGTCGCGCATTATCTAGAATATTTCTCAAAAATTAAAGAGCTGCTCCATGAGGATGGGGCCGCGCTCATCCATTCCATTGGCCGCAAAGGCGGGCCGGGGACAACAGGGGCGTGGATACGCAAATATATCTTCCCCGGCGGCTATTCGCCTGCGCTATCTGAAACCTTTGCCGAGATTGAAAAGGCAGGCCTATGGGTGACAGATTGCGAGATATTGCGCCTGCATTATGCCGAGACGCTTAAAGAATGGGAAAAACGCTTTCAGGCCAACCGCGAACAGGTCGCCCAAATGTTTGATGAAAAGTTTTGCCGCATGTGGGAATTTTATCTCATCATTAGCGAGCTGTCTTTCCGTGTCGGTAAGCATATGAATTTTCAAATTCAACTCTCTAAAGACGTCAATGCTTTGCCGATAACACGTGATTATATGATGGACGAAGAGCGGAAACTCTCATAAAACCCCGCCATTATGGCCAGCACAGTTGAAAAACCGCAGCATCTGAAAAATAAGCGCCGAGCCTTTGTTAAAAAGACGGGGAAAAAGCTTGTGCGCAAAATTGCGGCTTTTCAGTCCAAGCAATCGACTGTGCCAGATACGCCCAAAATATCGAATGAGCATTTTCCGTTCCTCAAAGACTTCACGGATAATTGGGAAACCATTCAATCCGAAGTCAAAGATGTCTTGAAATTTCGCGAAGCCATTCCAGGCTTTCAGGAAATCTCGCCCGATCAATACCGTCTCGCGACAGAGCAAAATTGGAAGACATTTGTGCTTTACGGCTTCGGGCAGCGCCTTGAGAAAAATGCCTCGCTCGCGCCCAAGACTGCCAAGATATTAGAGGGCGTACCCAATCTGCAAACCGCGATGTTTTCAATCCTCGCCCCCGGCTATCATATCCCCGCCCATAAAGGCGTCACCAAAGGTATTTTGCGCTCGCACCTTGGCTTGATTATTCCCAAAGACCGCGAGCAATGCCGCATCCGTGTCGATGACACCATTACGGCGTGGAAAGAGGGCGAGATATTCGTCTTTGACGATACCTATGAGCACGAGGTTTGGAATGATACGGATGAAGAGCGGGTGATATTACTCTATGATTTTGACCGCCCAATGAAATTTTGGGGCCGCTTTATGAATAAGGCCTTCTTGCAAATAATGAAGCTGACAGCCTTTTACCAAGACCCCAAGAAAAACCTCCAAACGGCCGAAGATCGCTTAGAGGCCGCCATTCGCCAAGCCGACGCCAATATGGAAGCTATGAGCGACCCTGCGGGGTAATAATTGATTAAAAGGTTTTAAACTCATTGTTGCGAAAATGAGTGCCTAGCTTTCCAAACTTTGACTCAATTTCTTCTAAAATTTGGTTAGACCATGAGATGGAAAAGGCATCTACGTTTTCTCTACTATCTTTAAATAAATGCCTCGTTTGACTGAGTCTTGGTTTGAGCTGTTCTTTTTGCGCAATTGTAATAGCTTGCAGATGCATACCTTTAAAAAAATCGGGATCACCAAATTCTTCATAGGTACGTTGTTCTACGTATATTACGATATCAAGGTATTCTTTTAAAATTTGGTCTTTCTTTGACATGGTATGGCTTAGATAATAAATTGTTGCAAAATCATTTGTACCTTAACTTCTTGAATCTCCATAAAAAAATCTTTTGGGTTTTCAGTTCAAATCATCGCCGATTTAAGTTCAGCCTCTGCATCCTTCAGCACTGCTTTATCCAAAGTCTTACCTTTGGAAAGCGCCATGCGGGTCATCATGAAATCGCGAGGGGCGTTTACGGCGTCAACTGCGAGGAGTTTATCGCCTGCGAAGTAATAGGCGGCAAAGCTACGGCTACCGTCTATATCGCCGCGAATGACAATATCATCATAGCCTTGCGAGAGGCCCGCAATTTGAAGTTTGAGATCAAATTGATCTGACCAAAACCAAGGCAGGCTATTATAGGGTTTGTCTTTACCGTTAATATGGTCCGCGCAGGTCTTGGCTTGCTCCGTGGCGTTAGGCACGGATTCCAGCCTGATATGGCGGTCATAAATAGGATTGTGATGCCATGTCACATCACCTGCTGCGTAAATATCGGGATGGGAGGTCTGGCAAAATTCATTGACTTCAATGCCGTTGCTAACGGTCAGACCTGCCTCGGCGGCGAGCTCAGTATTGGGAATAACGCCAATACCGATAATCACCATATCCGCGGCAAGGGATTGACCATCGCCCGTTTTAACGGCCAGTCCTGTTTTGGTTTCAACGATCTCTGTTGCGCCGACATTTTCGAGGATTTTCACGCCTTCTTCGGTATGGACGCGTTTATAAAAGGCTGAGAGCTCCGGCGCGGTGACGCGCTGTAGAATGCGGTCCATGGCTTCTAGGACTGTGACTTCCATCCCTTGCTTGCGCAGGGATGCGGCGGTTTCTAGCCCGATATAGCCCCCGCCAATAATCACGGCCTGTTTGCCTGTGCTGACATCAGCTTTAATCGCCAAGACATCTTGAGTATCGCGTAGATAATAAACATGAGGCAGGTCTTGGCCGGGGACAGGCAGGCGGCGAATACGCGCGCCTGTGGTGAGGATAAGCTTGGTGAAATTTATCGTCTCGCCGCTTTCCGTTTGGGCGGTTTTGGCATCAGCGTTAATGGCCGTGATACGTGTATTGAGCTTTAAGGTGACATCCGCTGTCTCATAGGTGTTTTGGGGGCGGATAAGAATATCGTCTATGTCTTTTTGTCCCGAGAGGAAATCTTTGGAGAGTGGCGGGCGGTGATAGGGCAGGTTGGGCTCATCGCCGACAACTGTAATCTTCCCGCTCCACCCGCCTTGGCGAAGGGACACGCAGGCTTGCGCCGCCGCGTGGGAGGCGCCGATAATCAGGCAATGGTCAGTCATAAATCACTCTTTTCGTCCCGCCTTATATAGGGAGAATTTGTGATGCTGTCAGGTCTTTATAGTAAAGTCAGGCTAACTCAGGCGCATTAACCCTTTGCAAGCCTTTGCCATTTAGATTCTATTAAGACTTGATTCGAATCTAACTTAGGGTGAGCGCCATGCGCGTTTTTACAGTTTTTCCATTGATGATAATTCCCGTAGTTATCTACAATGTTTTGGCCTTGGGCGGGTCAGCTTTTTCGACTGTGGATGCCCTTAGGGAGCGCCTAGATACTGATTTTATGTCCGTGCATATGGCCTCTGGCGTGCCGTGGGATATTACGCCGGGCCATGCTTTAATTACGCTCTCATTGGTTATGCTGTTTTTCGAGCTTTTAAAATCAACGGGAACAGGACGGGCCGCCGTTATGAACCACGCTTTTTCGATGGTTTTATTTATCATCTGCATTGTCGAGTTTTTGATGTTTCCGGCTTTCGCGACATCGGTCTTTTTCCTCATCATGTTAATGTCGCTATTAGACGTGATGGCAGGCTTTATGGTGACAATCGCAGCAGCGCGCCGTGACTTTGGCGTGGGTGAAGGCGGCTTTGTTGATTAAGTCGGGAAATATTAATCACTTCGATTCATGCAACTTTAAGTTAATATCTGTAGATATGCGATTAGGGCATGCAAGTAAGGAACAAGGTGGTGCGTAAGAGGGAGCTTCCAGATAAAGCGGTTGCGGGGCGGACTCCGTCATTACGCAGTGAGGAATCGACCCATGCCTTATCCTTACTCAAAGCCACGCCTTTTCTCATCACAGAGACTGATAGCCTTATCTGGCCTGAACCCAATTTAACCAAAACACTTTTGCGGGCAAAGCAAGGTCATCTGCCTCAGACAAGTTCTGAGTGGGGCGCTATCCTAGAGCGGCAAGGGCTTCAAGCGCGTGCAAAGGCGCTGCGCGGCCTAACATGGGACGGCGCGCAATATGCCGTGCAATATCAGATCACAATGCGGGACGCGAAACAGATATGGGTTGAAGAACGCGGCGAGAGATTTGCAGGCCAAGGGTCCAAGGCGACACATATACGCGGTGTCATCACCAATATTCAGTCTGAGAAATCATCAGCTGACCGCGCAGCTTATTTAGCGGCGCATGATGAGCTGACGGGGCTCTGGAATACGGCGAGATTATCCGAAGGTTTAGACCACGCCATTGGCTTATCAAAACGTAATCGCAGCACGGCGTTATTTCTGCGCCTGCGCCTATCTAACCTTGAACATTTAAATCAGACCTATGGCTATGAAATTGGCGATCTTCTCCTGGTCTCACTGTCAGAGCGTTTGCAAGAGACTATAAGATTGCCTGATATGGTCGCCCGTATTGGCGGGGTTTCATTTGGTATTATTATATATGAAACAGGTGATGAAAATTTAGAGGCTTTTGAAAAAAGACTTAGAGATAGATTATCTGATACGCCTTATAAAAGCCCGCATGGAGACCTCTATGTCGAATATGATATAAGTTCCACTTTGTTGGCAGATCACGCACATTCTTCTTTTGACGCCTTCTCTCAAACACGGCTCGCCTTGGAAAATCCAAATTCAGGACCAATTTCTGGACCGATTTCAAAATACAGCTCTGACATGGGCACGATGGCATCAAAACCTGCCCGAAATAAAGTGACGGAAGAAACCATATTAGACGCGCTTAATGATCGACGAATTTCTTTGGCCTATCAACCCATTGTCGATGCCCGAACGCGAGAGCTTCACCATTATGAATGTTTGCTACGTCTGCGCACCGAGGAGGGCGAGATTGTCTCTGCCGCGCAATTTATTATGGCGTCTGAAAGGTTAGGTCTGGTGGATTTACTCGATCGGCGCGCGCTAGCCCTTGCCAGTGAAACATTGCGCAATATGCCAGATGTGCATGTGGCGTTGAACGTCTCTGCGGGTACGATTAAAGATAAAGATGCCGCCGATTCTTATATCGCCGCGCTTCGGGCCTTAGGCCCTGCCGTTAACCGCGTCACATTGGAACTCACCGAGACTGTGGCGCTAGAAGACCCCGCCATGGCCAGCCGTTTCTCAGTCGAAACACGTTCCCTTGGCTGTAAATTTGCGGTTGATGACTTTGGCGCAGGCTACACAACCTTTAGAAATCTTATGGCGATTGAGGCCGATGCGATAAAGATTGATGGCAGCTTCATTCAAAACCTCTCGCGCAATCCAAATAATCAAACCTTTGTCCGTATGATGGTTGATTTGGCACAGACCTTTAGCGTCAAGACCGTAGCTGAAATGGTTGATAATCACGCCGATGCTGATCTGTTAAAGCGTCTGGGTGTTGATTACCTGCAAGGTTATATGTTTGGCATTCCTAGCGCGTCTCCCGCTTGGAGACGTGAAGCGTCTTAGGCGTTTAAATCTTAGTCAGATGGGGCTAAGGTCGGGCTATGCGCCAGACTGTTATCACACTGGAAAAATTTTATGCCTCTGGATTGGGGCATGCAACGCAGGATATGGCCATGCGCCGTTTGCGCTCGCTTTGGCCTGATTTATCAGGACAGGATGTTTTAGGCTTTGGATATTGCGGGCCTTACTTAAATAGTTATATGAGCGCGGCCAATCGTGTCGTTCTCGCCATGCCGGGCGGGCAGGGCGCTGTCGCAACCACAGGAAGCCGCGGAGTCATCGCCTGTCTGACAGAAGAAGACTATCTTCCCTTCTCGGATGCGCGCTTTGATAATGTCCTCTGTGTTCACGGCGCGGAAGAATCGCCTGACCTCTCCATCCTTTTGCGTGAGTTATGGCGCGTCACGCGCCCAGAGGGGCGCATTGTTGTGATTGCGCCTAACCGCAGCGGGATGTGGGCGCGTTCAGATAAGAGCCCCTTTGGTGCGGGGCGGCCTTTTTCTCGAACGCAATTACGCGGCGCGCTCAATCACGCGGGCTTTGTGCCCACAGTTTGGTCGGGCGCGCTTTATGTTCCGCCTGTTCGAAAATTAGTCAAACCAGGCTTTACACGCGGATGTGAGCGTTTTGGCGAAACAGTTTGGCCGGGTTTCTCAGGACTTGTCCTTGTAGAAGCGGTCAAGCGGCTTTATGCGGAGCCCAAAGGACATGCAAAGAAGTTGGTCATGCGGCCAAGTTTCAGCGGTAAACCCATCATTAATCGAACAGGGGCGAATAGGACAACGAGATGAGTAAACCACCACTCAAAATCGAACAAGTACGTGTTGAAATCGACCGTGTTGATAACGCCCTTTTAGGATTAATCGCTGAGCGCCTAGAACTTGCGGGCGCTGTTCGCCGGGCGAAATCAGGCGCGCGCGTTTGGCGACCATCACGTGAAGAGAGCCACGTTAGAGAACTGGCGCAGGCCATTGAAGACACGCCCGCCGAACTTGTCTCGCGGATTTGGGCGGAACTGATGAGCGCAAGCTTGGCTTTACAAGGCCCGATGAAATTACACATCGCTTTAGAAGGGGATGCATTAGAAGTTTGGACATTGGTCAGAGACCGCTTTGGCGCGGCCATACCCGCCGTGTCCTATCCCACGGCGAGCTCGGCTTTGGCGGCCGCATATGCAGATGAGGAAGGTGTTGCTGTCTTAGCTGCGCCAGGGGGGATGAATAGCTGGTGGACAGCACTGGGTGCAAAAGGCGCGATGTCCGATATGCATATTCTTACGGGACTGCCGCGAACAGGTGAGCGGGACTGGCCGCGCGCTGTGGCTGTCGCGACGGCAGATATTCAGCCTTCGGGACAAGACCAAACCCTGATGATTTGTTCGGATTTCACCAAAATTGACGGCGCTAAACTAAGGGCTGAAGCAGGTGAGCATCAGCTTATCAGTGTCGATGGCTATCTTGCATCCGCACCAGAGGGCGCAAAAATCATTGGTGTTTTACCCAAACCCATGAAATTGACTTAAAGACATAACAGAACGGATTTAGCAGTGAGCATTGATACGCTTTTAATCATAGGCTGCGGCCTTATTGGTAGCTCTATCGCGAGAGCTGCCAAAAGCTATGGGCAAGCGAAAACCGTCTATGTTGCCGATCAATCGGCGAGTGTTTGTGCCGCCATTGAGCGTCTTGGCTTTGCGGATGGCGTTTCTGAAAATGCGCCTGAATTTTACGCATCCAAAGCTGACCTTGTAATTCTTTGTGTGCCGCCCGGGCGCATGGGAAATGTAGCTGAGCAAATTATGCCTGTTTTAAAACCAGGCGCAATTTTATCAGATGTTGGGTCTGTTAAAGGGGATGTGATACGCCAAATTAATCCGCATTTGCGCGATGACATACACTTCATTCCCGGTCACCCTATCGCAGGTACCGAATATTCCGGCCCAGAAGCTGGCTTTGCAGAACTCTTTCAAGACAGATGGTGCGTGCTCACACCCATCCAAGGCTCCGATGAAAAAGCTGTTGAAACGTTAAAAGCTTTCTGGGCAGGGATTGGATCTGACGTCGCGATAATGGATCCTAAACGTCATGATATTGTATTGGCGACGACCTCTCACGTCCCGCATTTGATAGCTTATACTTTGGTGGGTACGGCTGTGGATATGGAAACTGTGACAAGTAATGAAGTCGTGAAATATTCCGCTGGGGGCTTTCGTGATTTTACCCGTATTGCTGCCTCTGATCCCGTCATGTGGCGCGATGTATTTCTAAGTAACCGTGAAGCCACCCTTGAAGTCGTGGACCGCTTTATTGAGGATTTATCAGCCCTAAAGCGTGCTATTCGCTGGGAAGATGGCGATGCCTTGTTGGAGCATTTTGCGAAAACTAGGGATATCCGTAAAAAAATTGTCGATGCAGGACAAGATAGCGCTGCCCCGAATTTTGGACGTGATGATTAAAATTTATAAAGCCGCTGTCCAAATAGCAGCAAATATCCATCTCTGAAATTAAAAGTTATCTCCTGACGTCCATTGGCGTTTTGTGGCAGGAGACGCGCACCAATTTTGAGCGAGCTGACTTGTTGTTGTGTGAACATGCCCGCCCTTGCAAATTGGTCTATAATTTCAGGCAGGTTTTCAACTTCGGCTCTCAGGCTTCCATCAAACCCTGTATCAGTAAGTGTTAAATCAAAGTCTCCCGTAAATATGTTTTCATTCCAATTTACGCGCCAGCTCTCGCCAATGATGTTCTCACCATTTTTCCAGCTTTTCAGGCCTTCTTTGGAAAGTGAGCTTTGGCCTTTGGCAAGAATTACGGCGTCTATGACGCCGATCTTGGGGCCGAAGGCGGTTTGCCATTTGGCTAGAGTATCTTTCTCTAAGAATATATTCGTCAAGGAGAGCTCATAACGCATGTCACCTTCTTGTGACCTGATGTCTAATTGAGCCGTATCAACCCCGACGATGGGGGGGAGGGTGCCTATCACAGCCTGAATTTGCGCGCGGCTTAAATCAGCATTAATCGCCTTAACTGTGCCATCCGTTTTAGCTTTTAGATCTAAATCAAGCGACATCGGCCGAACGTCAAATAGCCAGCGCTCGCCTTTTGGCCCGCGCATATCTATGCGGGCTTTGCCTCGATGGTTAGCTGTCCAGCTTAGCGGGGTAAATGTTGACGCCTTCAGGATCAACTTATCGGCCTTTATAGACCAAGGTTTGGCTGTGGATCTTGGCGAGACAATATCGGGTTCCATGAATGTAGAGCGAAATAAATGCGGAAAGCCGCCTGCTGTTAAGCCTTTATGGTCAATGTCATAGCCTTGAGATTCGAACGATTTAATTTCATTGTCCCACGTCTTTATCATCAGCGTACGCCCTGCGGCCCAATAGATACAAAAAATCACAAATATTGTGAGAAGGCCTAGAAAAAACTTTTTCATTCCTCTGGCTCTTTTTCTGGCTCTAATTCTGTTGAGGCTTCATCGCTTAAAAATTTTGGGTCACCATTTTGTTCTTGCGGGAGCTGATCCAGAAGAGGCGCGCCTTGCTTTTCGCGGCTCGCAGGTTCTCGCATATAGGTCAGAAGTAATTTGCCATATTCTTGGAAGAGACGTTTAAAACGAGGCCTGTCTGCATACCAACTTTGCCTGTCTTTATGCACGACGGGATAGGGTGTTATTTTCACGCGCCCGATAGCGGCCCCGATTTCAATTTCCGCGCGGGGCATGTGATAGGCTGAGGTCACCAGTAAAATATGTTCATAGCCCAAGGTCTGCGCCCAACTTGCCGTTTCGCGGGCATTTCCAACTGTGTCCTCGGCATTGTAATCCAGATCAATACAGCATTCAGCTTTTTCATCGGATAGAATGAGAAGGTCTTTGATTGTGGTCAGTGATGTTTTCTCATTGACCCCTGATATTAAAAGCCGCTCACCTTTATCTTGCCGTAATAATTGAGCCCCTGTTTCAAGACGGCTTCCGCCTTTGCCTGTCCAAACCACAATGCCGTCAGCTTTGGGAACAGAGCTTGGCGGGCGTAGATTTTCTACTTTCAGCGCGAAAAAAATGAACCCCATAGAGAAAAGGATAAAGCTGAGAAGGATCATGAAAAAAAGAAATTTAATCCATCCACGCCGTTTTTCGTTTTGTGTTAGTTTACGGCGCGTCATGAACGGCGGTGCTCTTGACGTAAAAGTCTTGACGCGGTGATACCAGCCGAGACCGCGCAAATAAGACCAATAAGAAGGGCCAGCAAAATGAGCCAAATGACGTCTGTCCAGTTCATTGTCAATTCTGGGAGTAAAGCAGTCTCCCCCTTTTGCTTTAGATGGGCGATGAAGGATATTATCCCGCCCAAGATAACGCCGATGCAGCCGCTAATAAGGCCGCGCTTTCCAGCTTGGCCGATAAAAAGCTTTGTAATGAAGTTATCCGCTGCGCCGACTTGGACGAGCACGCGAATAACATCTCTCTGCGCAGAGAGCGCGGCCTGTGTTGCAAATGCGGATACTGCCGCGCAGGCCAGAAAGATCAAGGCAAGTATGGCAAGGGCGCTAGCCAACAAACCTCTACCTGTTTGGCTAATTTGATCTGACCAACGCGAATGATCATCAATTTCAGCGATAATACCTTCATCGGATAATTTGGATTTTAAATGATCTAAAGATACTATATTTGAGCTCTCAAATTCGAGCGAAATAAGTGTTGGAATTGGAAGGTCATCAGGCAAATCAACACTTCCCAGCCAAGGTTTTAGCAAGGCTTTAGCGGTACCGTCTTCTATAACGGAAACGCTCGCCTTTGGATATTCTTCTTTTAATAAAGCTATCGCCGTATCGATTTTCAAGTCTTTCATCTCACTATTGTCGATCATGAGCTGAACAGTCGCGCTTTTGCCAAGTTCATCTTGCCAGTTATTTTTCAGCCGTTTTGCGGATAGTGCAAAAACAAGCGACAAGCTGGCGAGAAAAGCCATAATGACTAACACGCTGATCAGGGTGCGGGCATTATCCTGCCGCGAATTGAGCAGTGGATAGGCACTTGGGATGTCGGCAATGTTATCCATTAGGGTTCTTTCAAACCTTCATATAGCTGTCCATTTTCGATTCTGACTATATCTGCTTGTATTTCTCTTATTAAGCTTATGTCATGGGTCGCGATAAGAATAGTTGTGCCCATCCGGTTCATTTCAGAAAAAAGCCGTAATAGTCGCCGCCCGATAACGGGATCAACATTGCCTGTGGGTTCATCCGCAATGAGCAAATCAGGCTTTGCAATGACAGCCCTGGCAATAGCGGCCCTTTGCTTTTCGCCGCCGGATAAGGTTTGGGGCATGGCTTCCATACGATGCCCAAGTCCGACCCATTGTAATAACTCGACAACGTCTTGCGTATATTCGCTTCGGACTTCTTCCATGACACGTAGCGGAAGCGCAACATTTTCAAAGACGCTTAAATGATCTATCAGGTGGAAGTCTTGGAGAACGACCCCGATCTTGCGTTTCGTTGACTGTTGCTCAGCGCGGCTCATGACAGAAACGTCCTGTTCGAAGAGGTTGATGAGACCTCTGGAATGTTTTAGCGTCAAATAGCAGAGTTTCAGGAGCGTAGATTTTCCAGCACCTGACGCGCCCGTTAAAAACGTAAAGCTACCACGGCGCAATCTCATATTGACATCAGAGAGGATTTCAGGACCGCGATTATATCTCACCCCTACACGCTCAAAGCGTACAACATCAAATGATGCTGCAGATTGGGCTAATCTATTCTGGCTAGGGCTGGACTTCACAATAATTTATTTGCACACATAATGGAAACGAATCGAGGCCTCATGATACTCACCTGCCCAGAATGTGCCACGCGTTATTTGACCAAAGATGGTTCAATAGGGCCAAATGGACGGACTGTACGCTGTACAAAGTGTGAAACAACATGGTTTGTCGCCTCTGATATGGATGAATTAGCGCTCAAAGACAACCAAGTCGAGACCATAACGGCGGCTTCAGTGGCCGCAATTCCTTCGGTTGATACGGATAAGGTTAGTACAAAAGACAGGGGCATAAGCAAGCCAGAGCTTGGGGCGCATGTCGATATTCGCGACCGTGCAGATAATTTACGCCGTAAGCGGCGTCTACGAACTGTCGCGCTGATTTGGCTCATTCCTTTATTGATTTTATGTTTTGCGGTTGGATTAGCCTATAAATTTCGTCAGGACATTGTTAGCCAATGGCCAATGACTGCAACTTTATACAAACAGCTTGGTGTTAAGGTCAGTATCTCCGGCCTTGAGATTGAAGATCCGATTACGCGTAATACACTCATCGAGAATAAGACCGTCCTTGTTGTGAACGGCGCTGTACGCAATATTTCTACAAAGGCTCAAGATGTGCCACTGATAAAATTTTCCCTGCATAGCGAGTCTGGTCAAGAGTTAACGTCATGGTTTGTTGATACAGATGTGGAGAGTTTAGAAAAAAAGGGACGCGTTACCTTTGTCTCTGAATACCCAAATCCGCCTTTAGATGCTGTCGCTTTGCGCTACCGATTTGAGGATAGTTCGGGCGTTCTTTCAGAAGAAGGTGGAGAAACGCCGCAAACTTTCAAGAGATAATCTTAAAACCGTTTAAGCAGCCGTTCGAGATAATCGCGCTCAATCTTTTCACGCTCTTGCTCTGATGAGCGGCGGCGGAGTTCTTCTCTTAATTCTCGTGAGCGCGTTGCATTATCGCGCGTATCAAGATCAGCTTCTGACTCGTCAGAATTCCCGCCGCTATTGTCGCGGCCAAGGGGATCGTCATTTGCGGATTGCTCTTCCCCGCCTTCACCTTGCCCTTTTTGACGCCCTGTTTCTGCCATGGCTTGACCTGCGCGGCGAAGGGCTTGAATGGCTTCGTTCTGCGCGTCCCCTGCGGAGGCAATATCACCGTCCTGTAAATTTTCTTGAGAGCGGCGCATGGCTTCACCTGCTTCGGCTAGAGCCTGCGCCGCAGATTGCTCTTCGCCGTCTCCGCCGCCGCCTTTATTGTCGCTCTCAGGGTCTTCTTCCCCGCCGCCGCCTTCGCCCGTTTCGCTCTCTTCTGTCCCGCCCGCTGTACCGTCTTCGCCTTCTGAGATAAGAGAACCCTGCGTTTCACCCTCTTCGGGTAAGGCTTGGCTTAACGCCTTTAAAGCTTTTTCCAAAGCCCCTTGACGTTTTGCGAGCTCGCCGGGACTTAAAGCGCCTTCACCGTCTTCTGAGTTGCTGCCTTCTGAACGGCCATTTTGCTCACCACCTTGCTCGCCATTTTCGTTCTCAGCTTCATTTTCGGTTTGGCGCGTTTCGTCTTGTAACTCGCGCTGCTCTCCTAAGAGGTCCGCTAATTCCTCTAACGATTCTTTCATTTCTTCGCTCATTTCGCCGGGAAGCGAGTCACCGCCTTCACCTGATCCGCCGCGCGTGAGCTGGATTTCCATATTTTCTAAAAGCTCTGCGAGTTGCGCGAGCGCTTTACGCGCGCCTTCGACATCACCAATGCGGTTGGCCTCCTCAATGGCTTTCAGCAAGGCTTCGATTTCATCTGCGTTGCGCCCGCCGCCTTCACCGCCGCCTTCGGCATCTTGTATATTGCCATCTTCGATAGCTTTGCGGCGAAGCTCTTCCATATAGCGCTCGACCGCTTCATCGTAGCGTTCAAACAACGTATCAATTTCGCGCTGCGGCGCGCGTCTGGCCATGCCGTCTTGTAAGGCCGCCTTGGCTTCGCGCATTTCCTCAAGCGCAGTGCCTAAAACACCAAATTCTGCGCGGATAGCAATAGCCCAAAGGTCTTCGGGAATACCGCGCAAATCTTTTTGCTCACGTGCATAACGCAGACGCCCATGCACATTTTTAAGGCCCATATATATGGCTGGATCTTGGAATAAGCCTGCGGGCTTATCCGTGACAATATCTATTAATAAGGCCGCGCGTTCTATCGAGGCAGGCGCTCGGTTGAGGCGATAATCAGGTTCATAGGTATCAAATATTGGCGCAACTTCAGGATCTAACTTAGGCGGCAAAGCGGCATATTCTTTATGGCCTTCAATCACGAGACCGCGCTGCTCAATGATGGCTTTGGCAAGGGGTTCAATAAAGATTTTATCAGGAACGGTAAAAAAGACGTCTTCGCTATACGTCGTTTGACCCAATCCATCTGTAGCCATTAGCCGTCCGGCGACTTTGCGGCCTGCCCATTCATGTTTGGTCAAATCAAGTGCCGCCTCGGCGTCCTCAGCGCGTTTAACAGAGCCTGAAGATAGCGGAATTGTCACGCTAGAGCGTTTCTCGGGGGCAGTCATATCATCTGTCAGCAAACGCATATCGAGTTCAAGCTGCTCCACGCCGTAATCATCTTCAAATGAATAGGTAAAGGCGAGACGATCTCGCTTATCGGCTTTGACCTGTGAATTTATCTCAATTGTAGGCGGCGTATCAGGCAGAACATTAAGCGCCCATTTCTTTTGGGTGCTGCCAATGCGCCAGCGCGCCGTTGATTTCGTTTTCAAGATTGTGCGCGCTTCAAAGCTTTTAGGTCCTAAGCGTTTAAGCCTCAGATATTTACCGCCGCGAGAATTTGATAACTTTAGACGCGGCGCATTTTTAGTGCCTGAAATACGGGCCACAAGTTCAGACCCTTCAGGCACATCAATCTTTGTCTTATCTTTAAAGTAAAGGGGAGGTCGCCCAGTATATTCTGGCGGATCGACCCAAGCCTCGAATTTAACATCCGAGGCGCTTATCGCGCTTTGCCAGCTTGGGGTGAGGGCGCGTCTAAGCCGTTCGGCATTATCACCAAACCCGACCATCATGGCCAGTCCAACCGCGCAAGGCAGGATGTATCGCATATAATAGGGGTCAATAGGCCCAAGGACGTGACGCCATTTTGCAGGCTTTAAGCGTTCCGCAGATATCTTTGCGCTCTTATAATGTAGTGGCCACACGGCTTCACTAATAACGGGGCGGTCATCAAGCACATCCAAAGGACGGTGCTTGACGTCTGAATCGGTTTCAACGCGGCGGCGCGCCGCCGATAGATTTGGCCGTTTTACTGCTCGCGCGGCAAGAGCGGCGCGAATGAGAAAAATAATTGCAATAACTAAGAGAATAAGACGCCAAGGATCGCCAATGCGTTCCCAGACACCGCCAAAGGCTCCAATCAGAAATATCGCCAATATAGCCGCGGCCAGAGCAAAGACGGGGGCATAGCGCTCCCAATAGAGCTGGGCCCATGCCCGGCGGACATAGCCTGCAATACGCTTTGAGAGCGTCGATGTGTCGGTGATTTGCGACATTTAAAAACTATAACGCAGAAGAATTTTCTGTCGCGTTAAATTTACGTGATATCTTGTAAAAATTACAGCTCTCTTAAAGCCAGCTCGGAAGGCGCTCAGTTCGTAATATGTCTTCGATTGCGGGGCGCTCGCGAATGACCTCAAAACGGTCTCCCTTGACCATAACTTCTGGCACGAGGGGGCGCGTATTATATTGGCTGGATTGCGCCGCGCCATAAGCGCCGGTAGAATGCATCACGATAAGATCGCCCGCTTCCATTTCAGGTAGATCACGTGATTTTGTAAAAGTATCGCCGCTTTCGCAAATAGGGCCCACCACATCATAGGTCATTTCCGAATAGGCCGCGCCGGGGGCTTTGACAGGCTCTATCTCGTGATAGGCCTCATAGAGCGCGGGACGAATTAAATCATTCATAGCCGCGTCAACAATGAGAAAGCTGCGGTCTTCGCCTTTTTTCACATAGAGCACTTTTGAGAGTAAAACCCCTGCATTGCCTGCAATCATACGCCCGGGCTCAAATATCATCTGGACATCCATATTGGCCGTAAGTCTTTTGACCATCGCGCCATATTCGGCCGGTGGCGGGGGCGTTTTGCTATTATTGCCATAAGGAATGCCAAGGCCGCCGCCAATATCAAAACTGTCAATAATATGGCCTTGCGCGCGTAAGCGGGATATAAGGTCTTTACATTTAGCGATGGCGGCTTCGAAAGGGGCGAGCTCATCTATTTGGCTGCCAATGTGAACATCAACGCCGACAACTTTGATATGGGAAAGGCTCGCCGCCTCAGCATAGGCCTGTTCAGCTTGTGACCACGCAATGCCAAATTTGTTCTCTTTTTTACCTGTACTGATTTTTTCATGGCCGCCTGCTGTGACATCGGGGTTCACGCGAAAGGCAATTGGGGCTATGACGCCGAGCTCTTTCGCGGCATCGTTCAGCACGTAAAGTTCAGGTAAGCTCTCGACATTAAAGACGCGAATGCCCGCTCTTAGCCCGGCTTTCATCTCCTCAGCTGTTTTTCCCACGCCAGAGAAGACAATTTTCGATCCTGCAATCCCTGCCGTTAAAGCTCGGGCTAGCTCTCCGCCGCTGACGACATCGGCGCCCGCCCCAAGTTTAGCAAGCGTTGCCAGCACGCCAATATTTGAATTAGCTTTGACGGAATAGGCCACCAAGGCGTCTATGCCCTTAAAGCTATCGGCAAAAACATTGTAATGGCGCTCAAAGGTAGCGGTTGAATAGACATAGCAAGGCGTGCCGACCTCTTGCGCGATTTTACGCAAGGGAACGTCTTCGGCAAACATTTCGCCGTTTATGAAATCAAAATGACGCATGGTTTATTTTTGTGCGTCTGCAGCTTTTTTAGCCTCTCTAGCTGCTTTATCCGCTGCGCGTTTTGCTCGCTCGGCCTTGGCGCGCTCGACCTCTGCTTTTTGGGCGTCAGTGCGTATGTCCTCGCCCCATAGCGGCGGCGGCGTTTTAAGATCGCCGCGAATCCCGCATGCAGATAAGGCAAAACCTGCTATTAGGGTTAGGCTAATAAGACGAAGGGGTAACTGGCGGCGTTTCATTTCAAGCTCCATGAATGAAAGGGCCTTGTAAAAGGGAAAAATCCTTACGTCGAGTCACCTTTGTGAAATTGACTGATAAATGACAAACTTGTCACTGGATGGGAGCTTAAAATTTTGGCTTAATTGGTGTATGAAAATTCAGCTCTCTTTTTTAACGGCCATCTTCCTCTCACTTGGTACTTCCCAAGCGGCGCAGGCCGAGCCTAAATTACGCGGCGAGGTTTTTTGTTTTCCGGCCAAACATGTGCCTAAGCTTGTCGAAAAACTTGGTGAAGTTGATGCCTCTCGTCGTGATGTTGTCGATGTTAGCCTCAAGCCGAAATTTTTAATCAAGGATGGTGGTGATTGGCCACAGCGTTTTTTTATCAAAACCAGTCGTGCGGAAATTGACCTTCCGATTGAAAAACCCTCTGGCGCGACACCAACCTTTTTAGAGACCGCGATGGCGAATGCGAAAGGAGAAATTTGTGTGACGGATAAGGCGCGAGCAGGCCGTCCGCAAAATGATGAAGGGCTTTATTTTGAAATGGGATTATCACCACTTTTTCATAATCGGTCAGGACAGCACGAGATTGCAGAGCTTAAAAAAGGGGCCAAAGACGGGAAGAAGTTTTATAAAAAAATGATCCCCGCCGCAGCGCGTATGTTTATGCCCGATACAAAATATTTGGCGGTGCGCTATGATGATTTTCGTCTGACCTCACAAATCTTTGCCCGTATTGGTGAAACAGAAATTGCCATCACGCCTAAGCTTTTCAAAGATATGCATGTTCTGTCACTGGATGAACTGAAAGACATGGGGGCATCTGCGCTGCTGATCAAAGGCGGGACTTATCAATTACAGCCCACGGTAAGTGTCAAAACCATGAAGCGTTTTGGCTGGGGAGAAGAGAAAGATGAAAATGAAAAGTAAAATCATTGCTGGATGCGTTATGAGCTTATGTTTGCCAGTGACGGCTTTTGCCAAAGATGATTGCACCAAAGCGAAAGACATTATCAATGTTGTTAAAAGCTTCCATGCGCCCAAAGCAGAACTCGTAGATAAGATAAATGTAGACCTTAATCTAAGTCTAAAAGCTATAGGGGATTACCCTGAGCCGACAGGGCTTCTATATCGTTATGAAGACGAAAAAGTTATCTTGAATCTCGACAAAGATGGCCGCGTGTTAGGTTTAGAAAAAGCGGTTGCCTTTAATAAAGACGGGGAATTATGCAAATTAGTAAATGGACAAGTATCGATAGATGACGGTGAAGATTCCACCCAAGCGAATATGAGTTTCAAATTTCTCTACCCTGATGGTGGCGGCTCCCATGCTATGGCTGATATTTATGAAGGGGCCAAAGACGGCTCGAAAATTATGAAAGGGTTGGCGCCTGGCGGTCTTGGCTTTGTTGTTCCGAGTTTAAAAACGCTTATGGTAAAACCGAAAGATGAGGATGGCGCGCAACCAAGGATTAGGTTTGTCAAAAATGGCGTTGATGTAAAAACGCCAATGCCTGCTAAACTCGGCAAAGCTCACTTTTATAAACTTAAAGATATAAAAGCGACTAAGGCTGATACTGTATTAATTGAAGGTGAGTATATTTTAGAAGCGAACTTCAAAATTAGTGATAAAGATATTGCCAAGGCGCAAGCTGAACTTGAGGCAAAAGCTGATACGGCGAATACGATTACGGAATAATTTGCATCTGCCTCTTTAAAGGTTAGTTTAAGGCTATGAAAACGCTTTATCTCACCGCTCTGACCTCAATTCTCGTAATGGCCTGTTCCGCCCAAGAAATGGGGCCAGCGTCAATAGACTTGCCAGCTGTTTCAACAGCGGCGCTGGAATATCCAACTCAGATTGCGCCAGAGCTAGCAGATCGGTTTTCGGCGCTTGCGCTGGCCTGTGTGCATCAGGAATTTCCTAATAAAATTTCGCGCACGACGGATACCGCAGAAGCAATTGGCCGCCCTAAAGATATATTCCCTGCTTTTTATGGCTGCTTTGATTGGCACAGTTCCGTTCACGGTCACTGGCTTTTGGTCAGGCTGTTACGCGTTGGGCCGCAAGATGCGCCGTGGCGAGCAGCGGCGATTGCAAAACTTAATCAAAGTTTCACCGCCGAGAATATGGCTGGCGAGGTCGCTAACTTTGCGCGTCCAGCCCGCGGATCATGGGAGCGCCCTTATGGCGTCGCTTGGTATTTACAACTAACCGCAGAATTACGTGAATGGGATAACCCCCAAGCCAAGCTTTGGCTAGGTACGCTTAAGCCGCTTGAGACAGATATTGCTGATAGTCTTAAGGCGTGGCTTCCCAAGCTGGCTTACCCCATTCGTCTGGGGACACATAATCAAAGCGCTTTTGCTTTTGGCTTGATGCTCGATTGGGCGCGCATCGCGGGTGATAAAGACATGGAGCGCTTAATTATCGAGCGTTCTCTGGCCTTTCACAAAGATGATGTGAATTGTCCATTGGCCTATGAACCTAGCGGAGAAGATTTTCTATCGCCTTGCTTGATGGAAGCTGACCTTATGCGCCGGATTTTTTCTCAAGGCGAATTTTCGGATTGGCTGACAAAATTTATGCCGAGCATTCCCACGGATGGATCTGGTGACTGGCTTGCGCCGGGCATTGTGACCGATGCTAGCGACGGGAAATTGGTTCACCTTGACGGGGTTAACTCCTCACGGGCATGGAACCTTTATAACATTGCGCGTGCTTTGCCGGAAGGAGATGCCCGCAAGGCCTCACTTGTCGCCGCGGCGAAAATTCACGCTGATACGGGCGTGGCCGCCGTAAGTGATGAACATTATTCAGGCAGTCACTGGCTCGCGAGCTTCGCGACCTATCTCATGACTGACCGGGGCTGGGATGCAAATTAGCTGTCACACCGCTGCAATCCGTAGGATTGCCCGGTGCCCATACCTATATATTGGGACAGATTCCGACATAGCGTTTAGACGGGAATTCAAGGCATGGGTTCCGGGCGCAGCAATGCTGCGCGGCGGAATGACAATGATTGAGTTTTATAAGTGACCCTAAATATGACCCCAGACATTCAAAGCCCCTGCAAGCTAATCTGTGAACTCGATCTTGAGCATGGCCTTTGCAAAGGGTGCGGGCGTTCGCGCGAAGAAATCGCCATGTGGACGCGCTATAGTCCGGCCAAACGCGCCTTTGTTATGACAGAGCTTGAAGACAGGCTTACAAAGTTGAATACTTCAAAATTATGAACGAAACACCCGAAAATAAACCTATAAAAGACAAACCCACCAAAAAAGCTGCTGAGGTTTTAGGCAAAGCCAATCAAGTGCGCGAGTCTGTGACCAGCGTTGCTGATACGGCCAATAACGCCTTTAGCGCGGTCAAATGGATTGCGATTGCGGTCTCTCTTGGGCTCATTATTTTTGTTGGCTCCACGATTTATAAAGTGGTGACAGCGCCCGCCCGCGCCGTCGGCAATGCCGCCGAAGCCGTGACAGATACGGTAAAATCGGGCGCATCTTCGGTGAAAGAGGGCACATCTGATATTATCAACCGTCTTGTGATCGCCGCGCCTAACCAACGTGCTTTTGACCAAGCAGCAGAAGCCGCATTTAAAGCCGTCACGATGATGCCCGCAACCCCGCCTGACACAATGAAAACACGTGTCTTTTGGACGGCGAATTTCGGCGGGCATGAGAATAAAGTTTGCGCGCTGTCAATGACATTTGGCGAGAGCGATATTCCCGTCTTTATTGCTGCTGATAACAAAGACTATGCGACATCGAAGTCATTAGGCTCCAAGAAAGACCGCCTCATGCGCATTCTCATCCGCGCAGATGGAGACGACCTCGCCCTCAATACAGAATGGGATAATGAAGCCAGCGCTTGGGTGATGAAATGGAAAGCCAATACAATCAAGAAATCACTTGATGACGGAGACGCCGCCAAGCGGGTTATGGACGTCCTTGGTGCAGCGGCTCGGGAGTGCGGCTAACTTAAAGCCTTCTGCCACCTCTTCACCTGCTTCCTCACTTCCCGCGGCGCGGTGCCGCCATAGCTGACGCGGCTTTTGGCTGAGGCGAGGGGGGAGAGGACTTTAAAGACGTCTTTGGTGATTTTAGGCTCGACCTTTTGCATGTCGGCTAAGTCCATCTCGTCCAAGGTTTTACCTTGCTTCTCGGCTAGCGCCACGATGGTGCCTGTTACGTGATGGGCGTCGCGAAAGGGCATATTGAGTTTACGCACCAGCCAATCAGCAAGGTCGGTTGCCGTAGAATAAGCTGCGCCAGCCGCCTCTGAGAGGCGGGGTTTATTGGGGCGCATATCCGAAACCATGCCCGCCATCGCGGCGAGCCCCAAATCAAGCGCGTCAAAGGCGTCAAAGACGGGTTCTTTGTCTTCTTGCATATCTTTGGAATAGGCGAGCGGCAGACCCTTCATGACTATCGTCAGGCTAGTCAGCGCTCCCATAATGCGCCCGACTTTAGCGCGAATTAATTCGGCGGCGTCGGGATTGCGTTTTTGCGGCATGATAGAGCTGCCCGTGGTGAAGGCATCAGTAAGTTTGATGAACTGAAATTGCGCGCTGGTCCAAATCACGATTTCCTCGGACAGGCGCGATAAATGCGCGGCGCATATACTTGCTGCGCTAAGGGCTTCAAGGGCGAAGTCGCGCGCCGAGACCGCATCAAGCGAATTGGCCATAGGCCGCGCAAAACCTAGCTCTTTGGCGGTGGCTCTACGGTCAATTGGATAGGGTGTACCCGCGAGCGCCGCAGCGCCGAGCGGGCTTTCATTCATACGCGCACGGCAATCTTGGAAACGCGCACGGTCACGGGCAAACATCTCTAAATAAGCCAGCATATGATGGCCAAAGGTGACGGGCTGCGCGCTTTGAAGGTGGGTAAAGCCGGGCATAATCGTATCGGCATTCTCTGCGGCCTGAGCGAGCAGCGCGCGCTGTAATTTATCAATCTGGGCATCGAATTGGTCCAGATGATCGCGTACCCAAAGGCGGAAATCTGTTGCGACTTGGTCATTACGTGAGCGGCCCGTATGCAGACGCCCTGCGGCTTCGCCAATTTTATCTTTCAGGCGGCTTTCAATATTAAGATGAATATCTTCAAGGTCCCGCGACCACGGGAAAGTCCCTTCCGCGATTTCTTTTTCAATTTCTCTCAGGCCTTTATGAATGGCGCGCATATCTTTCTTGGTGATGATGCCTTGCGCGGCGAGCATGGCCGAATGGGCTTTGGAGCCGCGAATGTCTTGGGCGGCAAGGCGCTTATCAAAATCAATCGAAACATTAATCGCTTGCATAAGCTCACCCGGAGACGCGCTGAAACGCCCGCCCCACATCTGTTGGCCTTTTGAACTTTTTGCTTTAGGACGTTTAGCTTTAGGATTGGTCGCCATGAGTAAATCTTTCATATCGCTATCAAATGCCATCCGAGGGATGGTTGTGGTGGGGCTTCTAGCCATATTGCTTGTGATTGTGCAATCCTGCTCTCAGCCGAAAACGGGTTTAGACCTATTTGCTAAAGACAGCCTTAAAAAATTGATAGTTTTAGAAAGCCCGCCGCCACAGCCCAAGATGAGCTTCTTTTTACCAGATGAGACGCAGATGAAACTCTCTGATTATCAAGGTAAGGTTATATTACTTAATGTGTGGGCAACATGGTGCGCGCCGTGCATCGCCGAAATGCCAACACTTGATGCTTTACAAGCCGAAAGAGGCGGCTCCGATTTTGAGGTCGTCACCGTCAGTCTTGACCGCACCGCCGCCGAAGCTGCTATGTTTTTTCGCGATAATAAAATAGATAATCTACAGAGCTGGCATGATGGCACATTTAGCCTCAGTTCAAAGCTAATCCTGCCCGGACTCCCAACTTCAGTTCTATACGATAGAAATGGACGAGAAATCGCGCGTATCTCAGGCGAAGTAGATTGGACAAGTAAAGAGGCTTTCGCGTTGATTGATAATTTGAGAATGCCATAAGTTATGACAGACCCCTTAACTATACCGCCCAACACAATTCGCGCCCATGTTGTTGACGGCGCAAATATTATTCCTGAAGATCATATTCGTCCATCGCCGCCTCGGCGCGATTGGATGGATGATGTTCCCGCAGGTTACATATATCGCTGCATTCCGCTTTTGGCCGCAAATACCATGGGGTGGGAGTTATTAAATCCTGTCGATACCTCAATGATTTGGGATGGGGGCGACCGTATTGAAAATATCAAAATCGAATGTCAGCAACGAGGTCTCTTTACGGCAAGTTCCCATTTTGGAAGTGGTATCGCGACTTGGTATGTACCGTTTTTATTCAAAACATCCCCTGATCTAGGCCTGTATATATGTGGCCCGGCCAATCATGAACATAATGATGCAAGACCATTAGATGCGTTTGTTCGTACGGATTGGCTGCCTTTTCCTTTTACGGTGAATTGGAAAATGAGCCGCTCAGGAACGCCTGTAACGTTTAAAAAGGGAGAACCAATTGCCCGTGTGATGCCGTTCCCATTGGCATTGATTGATGAAACTCAGCTCGAAATTGTATCATTGTCATCTGACCCCGGGTTTAAAGCTGAGGTCACAGAATTTGGGCGTGCCCGCGCGGCAAATGTCGCCGCTCAAAGAGCAAATATTGCTAAAGCAGCTGCAAGTGGAGAATTACCTAGTCAGGACGGCGTTTACAACGCGCAATATGTAAAGGCTAAAGGTAATGAAGGGGGAGGTACTCCGCATCAGACAATTTTTAAACCTCGTCCTGTCATTGATAAAAGGTAGATATGGAAAAGTTTGAGACTATCTTCCAACGCGCGGCGAACCGTTATGGCGGTGAGGACGCCTTTCGCGAAAAACTAGCCGCTCATTATTACGGAACAGATTTAGAGGCCGTTTCTGCGCCAAAGTCTGACGATCGGTGGCTCTCTGAATTCTCAAAACGCATTTTTCAAGCTGGGTTTAACTGGTCTGTCGTCGAGAATAAATGGGACGGTTTTGAAAAGGCTTTTTGGAATTTCGATCCAGGGAAATGCGCTCAGATTGACATGGATGATATGGAGCGTCTGACATCTGATAAAGCCATTGTGCGTAATCCGGTCAAAATTAAAACGGTTCCCCGCAATGCGGAGATGATATTGGGCATGGCCGCCCAAGCGGGGAGCGCAGATAGCTTTATACGGGAGTGGCCAAGTGAAGATTATTTTGGTTTGCTGACCTATTTGCAAAAGCAAGGCTCACACTTAGGCGCGAATACAGCCAGTTTTGCGCTACGGTTTTCAGGCGTACCCAGTATCATTCTCTCAAAAGATGTGACTGCCGCGCTTACACATGCAGGTATTATAGATAAACCAGCCACCTCAAAAACAGCTAAAAAAGCGGTACAAGCCGCGTTTAATGAGTGGACTGCCGAAAGCGGGGAGAATCTATCTTATGTCAGCCGCGTTCTCGCGCATTCCATCGACGCATAGAAAAACGAACTCTTAAGTCTTGGTTCCCAATACGACATTTTCGCCAGAGTATTTTTCCAAAATTTTGGCATAGCCAACAGGGAAGAGACGAGAGACGATAGAAATGAAGCGGGCGTCTCCGCCAATCAAGATGCGGCGCTTCTTTTTGGCCGCGCCTTTGAGGATAACTTCGGCCGCTTTCTCAGGTGATGTGATGGCCATTTTGTCAAAACCTGCATCCATTTCTTCGCGGGTTATACCATTATCGGGCAGCTTATCCGCCACTGCATTGCGGGCAATATTTGTGGCGATGCCGCCGGGATGAACGCTGCAAATCCCAACAGCTGTGCCTTTAAGTTCTTGCGCCAAGGTTTCAGTAAAACCGCGTACAGCGAATTTAGACGCGCAATAATGGGTTTGTCCTGCATAGCCTATAAACCCAAAGACGCTAGAGATGTTGACCAATGTCCCTTTGCGCGAGATGAGTTGATTGATGAAGGCCTTGGACATGCGGACAACGCCCCAATAATTGACGTCCATGACTTTTTCCATCGACTCCAGCGGCGTATCTATAAAGTTCCCGACGCGGGTCAGTCCAGCCACATTGAAGACGTAATCTGCAGAGCCAAGAGTTTGCTCAACTTTGGGAGCATAATTTGCAATGGCATCCGCATCCGCCATATCAAAGACATCATGCATGACGCGGTTATCCCCGCCGACCAAACTCACAGTTTCGGCCAGGCCTGCCTTATTAATATCAGACAGGGCAAGGACTGCGCCGTTTTTGGCAAGTGTTAAAGCCAGGGCGCGTCCAATCCCGGAGGCCGCGCCTGTAATGACGCAAATTTTACCGTTATAGGTTTTAGAAAATTGGGTTGTCATTCTGCGGCTATGGCTTGAGGAGCGCGTTTAGAAAAAGTCAAAGCCCCATCATCAATAGGGTCTTGGAGCATAAGCCTTTGATCGGTCTTATAATCCTGCAAATTCAGCCAAGGGTGACGATCCCCTTGCGAGGGAAGCTGATCTAAAACGCGCAAGAGGTACCCTGCTTGAAAATCAATCCAGGGATTGCGCGGCATACCCTCCGGCGCGATTGGCACGGCACGGGTTTGGTCATTGGCCTTCATGTGTTCCACAACTCTGATGGCAAATTGTGAGATTAAATCTGCGCGCAATGTCCATGCCGCGTTGGTGTAACCAAATACTGTCACAATATTGGGAACGCCTGAATACATCATGCCCTTATATCCAAAGCAATCAGCAGGATTAATCTCTTTGGCGTCAACCGAGATTTCGGCTTCGCCGCCAAAGACAACATTTAGTCCGGTGGCTGTAACAATGATATCCGCCGTGAGCTCTTCGCCAGATTTTAACAATATGCCATTTTCCGTGAAGCGTTCTATATGGTCAGTCTCGACGCTGGCACGCCCTTCTTGAATGGCAATAAACATATCCCCATCTGGAATCATACAGACGCGTTGGTCCCATGGGTTATAGGTCGGGCTAAAATGTTTATCGACCGGGTAGTCAGGACCGAGGGCCTTTACTGTTTTCTTGCGAAACCACGCTTTGGTTTTTTCTGGATTTTTGCGCGCGCGGTCATACATCACCCGGCTTATCCAAATATTCTTGGCCCGGTTCATATTAAATGCGGTTCTTGCGGGTAATACGCGCCTTAAAAAATTACCGATATTATCCTTTGCGGGAATAGACGCGACATAGGATGGCGAGCGTTGCAGCATTGTGACATGGGCGGCATCTTTCGCCATCTCTGGGACAAGTGTTACAGCGGTTGCGCCCGAGCCAATAACGATGATTTTTTTGTCCTTATAGTCAAAATTCTCTGGCCAGTGTTGTGGGTGAACAATATTGCCCTTGAAATCACCTCGGCCTTTAAATGTCGGTGTGTAACCTTCTTCATATTTATAATATCCCGCCGCAGATATGATGAAACGTGTTTTGACATAGCGTAGCTTTCCTGAGCCGGCGTCTTTGATGGTTATTGTCCAAAGGTCAGTATCGGAAGAAAAGTCGAGAGCCGTAACCTTGGAGTGAAATTGAATATAGGGCGTGATGTCATATTCTTTTGCAACGGTTTGGACATAATTTCGGATGGATGTTCCATCTGCTAGCGTCTTGTCGCCAACCCAGGGCCTAAAATCATAACCGAGTGTAAGCATATCTGAATCAGACCGGATGCCCGGATAGCGAAATAAATCCCAGGTGCCGCCTATGGCGCCGCGCGCTTCTATAACGGCAAGACTATCATTTGGAAATTTGGTCCGGAAACGACAGCCTGCGCCAATACCGGAAAGCCCCGCACCGATAATGACCATGTCATATATTTTGTCTGCTTTTTTATCAGAGCCCATGGGATAACTATGCAACAAATTGCATAGGCCGACAATGGTTTAATTCTAGGGTTCTGGCGCGCTGTCCTAGGCAGATTATGGAGACTGACACTTTCAAGTTGCGCGTCAGGCCGTTATTCATTGCTATCAGATTTTAAACCACTCTGCCGTTTCCTTGAAGAAACATCCCATTAAAGATAGAATTTCGTATTCACGGTTGGATATCGATGGCTGTATATCGATGCCCATGACGCAATAAAATCCTCGAAAACTACCTCCATAATATCTGACCATCCCGTTTGGGGTATCAAGAGCTAGATTAGCCAATCTATAGAGGCCCATTCTGCGCTTCCTTGGAACCAAATACCGTCAATATCCTCTAGCGTGTCCGTGTTGCCAAAACCCGTGACTGTGACTGAGCCATCAGCATTTTGAATGAAATCATAATCCGCCGATGAGCCTTGATAATCAACTTGGTCATACTCGTCACCCCCGCCAAGGAAGGTATCATTACCTTCGGACCCGATAAACACATCTTGTCCGCCAAGGCCTTCCATCACATCATTGCCATTTGTGCCGAGGAGCGTATCTGAGCCAGCCGTACCGCGGATAATGCCACCGCCATCCGTAAGCGCCACCACGTCTGCGATTGAATACCAAGCAGCTTCCCCTCTAAACCATATCCCTTCGATATTGATTAAGGTGTGTGTGTTACCAAAACCTTCGGCGGATATTGTGCCGTCTGGATTACGAGTGAATGTGTAATCCGACAAGCTACCTTGATAATCGACTTGGTCATATTCTGTGCCATTGCCGCCGTTAAAGGTGTTATTGCCATTGGAGCCAACAAAGACATCAAGTCCGGTAGTGCCATTAAATATTGTACCATCTACCTCTCCGTCATTGCCGACGGCACCCGTAAGTGTCACAGCGTCTCTGATAGAGTACCAAGCAGCTTCGCCTTGAAACCAAATCCCGTCGATATCAGTCAATGTGTCTATTCCATAAAGTGGATGGGTGACAGTCACCGAACCGTCGACATTTTGAGTGAATGAATAATCTGAAAGCGCTCCATCATATTCAACCTGGTTGTAATTACCGCCATTGCCGTCAATAATATCATTGCCTCTTCCGCCCACAAATATGTTGTTGGCATCATTGCCGGTGATGCTGTCATTCCCTGAACCTCCGATGGCAACCTCTATGAGTGAGCGTGGGTCGCCTTCAAACTGCAAGGCATTGTATATATTGCCGCTTGCGAATTCACCCCTCGACATGCCTAAATTAGCGAGCTGGTCTTGGGCGAATACACTGGACGACCCCGGTGAAAGGTCGATGACAAGATCGGTTGAAAAAGCCGAAAGATCGTAGGTGTCACGACCGCCGCCGTCCCAAACCGTTGCAAAAATAGCTTCACCGCGGGCATCAATACCGACGGCTCCATTGACAAATGTATCGCCTGAGCCCGGAACCCAGCTATAGACCGTGTCGTCGCTATTGGTCGTGAAATTTGCTCCGTACATATACTGAAGCGCCTGAATGTCGAGCATCATGAAGGATTGTGGCCAGGCATCCGTAGCAACTTCAGAAAGCGACCGCCCGCTTGCGCCTTCTATACGGCGATAAGACATAACTGTATATTCATAGTGATCAAATTCATCAGGCATTACGCCGCTTGAAAAAAGGTTGTCATGAGGATGTTTTAATCCTAGGGCATGCCCTGTTTCATGAAGCAAATGCTGCCAATGGGCATCGCCAGCTTGGGCTTCTTCGATAGAGACGCCATTGGCCCATGAATGCCCTATTCCTAACTCAAGGTCCCCATTATTGGCAGGGTTGTCATCAACGAAATCAACAGGAAAATCGTAAACTTGACCGCCTGAACCGTTCGTAGCGGTATAGCGTAAATGCGCCGTACCTTCATCGGTATTACCCAAAAAGTTCACGTCTTGGTTTGTGAAACCCTCAAAAGAAAACCCTGCGCTTGCCGCTGGACCTTGGCTGACCGACAGCGCGAAATGTGCCGCATCTTCCTGCCCATCAAACAATGGAAGAAACTCAGGTATAACATAATTGAAAGCGTTCTCAGTCAATGCAAATGAGTAATTAACAGTACTATCGGCCCAGGCACCTTGGGTTAGGAGTGAGTCGATCAAGATATTTCCAGAAAGGTTTACGAAGGTAGTTGTATTACCGATGCCAGACATAGGATATTCCAAACATATAATTGAGCCGGACTTCGGCTGTCAGTGGTTAGGTCTCTTTTTCGAAACACGTAACATTTGATGCAATTTGAGTGCCAGTTTTACGGGGGCATAGCTGTTTAAGGAAGTTTATGAAGTGCCGCAAAAGTAGGATTACGCTGACGTTTAGTTTAACCATGCAGCTGTTGTAAGTTTTGGGCCAATATTAAACCTATAGCGTCAATCAATGGCCCTGATAAACAGAACCCAGTCCTGACCATTAGATAAAGGGGGAAGCCCGATGTTTAAACGGTCTGATCCTTCAACAGTTTTGAGTGTGCCCTGCTGCAAGGGACCGCCATTAATGGGATTGAACCAAGATATGGAATAGGTCTCGTTTTTAGGCAACCCTAAGAAACCAGGTATAATACGCTAGAAAAAATTTATAAGCGGGCAATAGAAGGTGGCTCCCTATTTATCCAAACGGATTACCTGCCCGAACTTGTCAGGTTTTTGAAAGCAAATGATGTCTATGAAGAGAAAGTGCTGGGCCGAAATTTTCAAGCACTGACACTCAAAAGTTACCAGAAAACCGCATAGCGTAACTGACGCGGCAAAAGGACTATTTCGTATCTTATATCAAACCTATATAGGTAAACGCGTATGGGCTTTCCAATAACAATACTAGTTGTTTTGACACATAACAATGCATCCAATAGCTTGTTGAAAATACTCTCAACTCTCTTGACCTGACGGACCCGGGCTTGTTGCCATGCTTTTATTGAATGGATTATCTTTGAATTGCGCGGCCGACCTTATGTCAGTTTGCATGAAATATAAAAGCGAATCCTTACTGGGCATAAAGAAGTACCCACCGCCTTTCACAGTCACAAACTTATCTATCGAAAACTGATAATTAGCCCCTGGACATTGAATTGTGAAATCACCGGAGTTAGTAGAAATCGGATCATATTCATCTCGAAGGCCGTGGAAATTTCGACCATTAATCCAGCTTTGTTGAACAAATTCAAATTGCCTATCAATATCAGCATTTAAACACATAAAAAATGTACCTTCTGCGTTCGACGCCTCGTCTTTGTAACTACGCCCGCGGCGGAGCAATCTGTGGCGATTACTGACTTCGAGTTCTTTCGGATTATTCGGGTCTAGGCTATCCCTAGGATTAGACCGCCTCACATGTGACCCGAAAGGGCAGGCATAGCCTTGCGGATCATCGCGCCCGAATAGATATTCATTATCCTCATGCAAGAATTTCTTTGTTATTTCATCCTTTGATTCCGTTGGCGCGGCCAATCCCAGACTGTTGTAAAATTCATTTACATAGGCTGGACGCGTAACCAAAGACTGTCCATCTTGCCAACGCCCCATCATTTTAGCCTGTATGATGGATTTCATTATTAAGACGTTATTCCAGTCCGTGAGGGCATTCTCTCCCGTCCTATAACTTAAGTCTTGTAAAATATCTTCCGCATGATGCTCCGTATTTTTTTTGAACTTATCGACATCTTGTTCTAGTTGACGAATAACTAGGTAAGAGCCATTTCGTCCGAGATCACGCAAACCATCCGCATCTGATTCCCCAAAGGTTGGATATTTTTGAGGCTGCTGATTAGGAAGCGCTGGCAATAGTCGGTGTATGTCATCGGACGCCGCAACTTGCGGAGAGGGCGGAAAGTAACCACGATTATCTCGGTAGCCCAAGATGAATTCACCAGGGTTTACTAAATGTATTGAATTAGTACTTTTCGCCGCGCGGGTTGTTCCGCGAATAATGGGGTTAGAAATTCCATCGACAAACCCGAAAGGTTCTTTAATAAGTTTATTTTGTTTTCTGTTTGTTTTAGTCGATTCTGTTTCTACTGATTTATTAGCCTTTGTAGTTTTTGACGTTTCGTCTGTTTCTTCATTATCTTTATGCGTTTTAAAAGTTATCTGATGAAATGAAATAGCTGTCATATCGGTTTTTTGATTAAGCTCTTTAACGATCTCGTCGCGAATGTCGTCATTTACAGCATAAACCAATAGGACACCTAACTCATGTTTTGACTCATTTTCAAATGAACCCCAATCCCATTTAAGTCGGTTATTGTCGTCAAAATCCCCCAAGACTTTAGCTCTTTCATCATTATCCATGCCGAGTACGAAGGGGGATGAAAACCATGTTGGGTTAGTTTCGTCCACACTATTAAGGCTCTGATCCCCTTGCCATATTCGTGCATCGCGGTCCGCTGCGTCGATTGATAAATTACGAATTCCGGCATTAGAGATTGCGAAGTAAACGGCATGCTCTTTTGGTTTGTTCTGGCCGAATGTGATTTGCGTTTGTACCCGATCCAATAATTTTCTAAGATTTGATATGTCGCCAAATTCAGTCGTTTGAGACTGTATTACCAAACAGCATCCAGATTTCAAATGTCCGGCGCTGCCAAATATAAAACTCTGGATTTGGTCAGTTTGCAAAGCATGTTCGGGGCGAGTAGTAGAGTTAAATAAATCAAACCAAGCTTCTGCTTCACTGGCGGACCTTGCGCGTACTAGCCCATCTCGAATAAGGGCGTTGCGACGAATGACTTCGACTGTCAGTTTAGGGTATGCAGAGTACCAAAATGGTGTTGGCCGTGTTGAACCTCTCGCCCAACGTTTAAATCGGTCTCCATCTTGTGTTCCTTCCAAAAATATATTTTTGACTTTTGGGAATCCTACACAATGACTCCAAGCCGCGTTTAGTCCGGCATTAACTTTGGTCACAAAGTCTTCCAGGTAGCTTTCAAAGCTGCCGTCATAATTTGAGAGAAAGGCATAGTTTCGCGTGCGTGGGAGATGAACCCAGCGGGCAAAATGGACCGTTCCGACATTGCCTAAAAATCCAGGCCGAATAATACCAGTCGTTAGCATACGCCTAATGACATGGAAGCTGAGGGGTAATAAAATACGGATACGGAACCATTCTGGCAATAATCGCTGAACACTCACCATGTGGTTTTGATCAGAGCCTATTGCGTTTTCGCGGCTCATCATATTTTTCATATTCTCAAAACCAGGATCTGAATCATGAGGCGTATTGTTTTGCTCTGATGTTGCCAAGGCAAATTTTTGTATGAGCAAGACCACGACTAAAGTTGAAACTAATGTAATAGGGAACGCGATGATGAAGGATTTTGTAATGGTAAGAATTTGCGGGATATAGCTATCAATTTCTCTACCAGTCAAAGGCGTAATCCCGAACAAATTCCCCCAAAAATCTCTAATGATTGAGTTCATATTAATAAAAATTGAAACAAGAACGCCCCACCCTAGGACTTCGCGAACAAAGTTGGATTTCCGGCTGCCTCTCGCTGCTGTTGCTGGATTTAAGAAACGGAAAACTATCAAGAGCATCGCCGCAATGATGAGTGGAATTAGGAATGTAAAGACCGAGATGTCACGCAATAATTTGATAACATAAGACGCGCTTTTGATTGGGAATAAGGTGCTGACCCATATTAATCCACCAAAGCCGAGGAACACCACGGAGTTAAGTGGATTCATAAGCGAACAAGATGGATCAATAAAACTTTTCCTATAGGCATGGACCGTCAGCATAATGACGCCTGCATGTATGATGGGGTAAAATATGTGATCCATTAAACTCCCACTTATAAAGCGGTTTTTGACTAGATAATCACCATTATCCATCAACTCGCCAGGAAACATCCAAAACAAATGTAAATAGAGGGTGGCTCCGACCAAAAGGCTTAGAATTAGAATTCCTAGAGCTTTTGAGTGTGGCTTATAAAGGACAATTTCCTTCGATTGAGAGAGCTTTAATTTCAGATAATACAATATACTGATGACCAAGCTCAAAATACCTATCGCACTTGGAAAGGCGATACCGTCGGGAATAGGTCCGAGGCCTGGATAGCTCCAAAAGTTAAAAATTTTATCGTCCGGCAATCTCTCACCGTCCATTTTATTATTAACCCAGGAATTGCAAAAGATCAAAAATCCCAGATAAAAAGATGAAACTAGGAACATTTCACCCAATTCACTGTCAATAATCTTTCCGTAGCGCCGACCAAACATCCCCACCAAACCCCCGAGTAAGATCGCGGCCATGAAGAAGGTAAAACTTTTTGCGGCGCTATAATTATGAAGTCCTGCTTGATCTATATCTGGGATGTCATGAAAGACTGCTGCTAAGAAGCCGAACAACAGTATTACAGGCACGAGCAAAATTCGAGGTAGGAGTTTGCGGGCTAAGCCAAAATAATCCATAATGCTAGTGTTTTCGTGACGATCTTTCGCTACCCATGAATCGTCCCTGGTTTCTGAAAAATATGGCGCTTTTGACCCTCCTAAAACCCATGCCCAGTTGCCAGGGTTGGAGGTTGCTGATTCGATCATCTCTTGTTTGAGTAATTTTCTGATAACGTGTAAACGACCATGAAAAGTCTTCTTCTCAAACCCTCTATAACGAACGAGTTTTGCCGCTTTTGTCGCGATATCGTTTTCGGCTACAATCCGTGTGCTATTTAATCCTAGGGTCCCGCTAAAAGGGAGGCCGTTGGTAGATTTAGCGTGAAACAAACTCGGCCAAATCGATTGCACTAATGTCACATGATCATCGAAAAGCTTTTTTCGCATTTCATTTGTCGACAACTTTTCCTTTGTAATGCCTGATTTTTGATAAAGATCTGCAATCCAGTCGAAAAAGACTGTATCTGAGCTCTGTAATAAATCTTCTATATTGCCATCGATGCTGAGTTCTATCACCAAATAATCAGGTTCTTGCCGCGGTATGAATGGCAAGCGGAGATTGAAAGGAAGCTTTGAAGGCAAGTTCTCTTTTCCGCAAATGACATGCCCGCTCATAAAATGTACTAGATGCGACAATCCAAGTTCGTGATAAGCATTTCCGCTGTGATGCCCTAATGCGTTCAAAATCTGTTGAGCTAGCTTTGGGTTACCATTTTCCTTAGGTATTTCTGATAAAATTGTGATAAATTGTTGGGTATTTTTTTCTTTGGCGAATGTCATTTTGAAACTAGGAAAAACCTTGTTTTGCATTTTAAACTTTGCCCCCTTGGCGGCTTGTAGCCATCTGAAATAAAGAAGCCCTTCCAGCATATTTCGTATGATGGTACGGCCCCAATATTGTCCAAAACAAGGATGATGTGGCTCATCGGGTTTGCCATTACTTGGATCCGTATCTGGACTGCCGAAATGGGTATGATGAGGGCAAAGGCTTTTAGATTTTTCAGGGCCAAGTAGAGTCTCTTTGGGACCGAAAACATCTTCGTCTTTCGCGGCTTCGCTCGTGATCAAACACAGCATGTCACCTGGCAAAATATCTGTATCATCAATGACAAAAGGCTTTTTGGCTTTTCGAAAAATGAAGCCTGTCGGAGAATTGTGACGTAAATATTCATCAATCCAGGCACGTGGATTTTTATTTATTTTTTTGATAAGAGTAGGAATTTCATTCCTGCAAAATCCAATATTTTCTTTTTCATCTATGGTTTTGATGATGCTGCCAAAGGATGAACCCGTGAGGTATTGAAATGAACCGGCAACTTCCATGAGAATATTGACAACATACTCTTCAAAGGGCTTGTCCAAATTGCCATATTTTTTCTCTAACGCGCCATTCTCATTTCTGACTTTAAGTTCTCCAATCCTTTTTAACCTGTGAAGTATCGTGCCCTGTTTAGGATTTTTGTAACTCATAAGAATCTGTCGGCGGTACATTTTTGACACGATTGTAGAGATGATATTAAGTATGGTATTTCGTCCGCCGGGATTTACAAACAAATTTGCGAACATAATTGCAATCCAGAGATAGAACCTCTGCGCTTGGCGATAAACTGTGCGCCCAGGGATACGTAAACCTAAAAAATCTCTGACAAAAATGTGCGTAACAACCAGCCCATATTCCCGAATGATGTCGACTTCATTACTGGGGTCTGTTTTTCCAAAAAGGCTTTTTATACGTGATAAAAGAGTAGGGTTTTCTCGCCTGTTATAAATCTCAACTATGGCTTCTTGGATGGCCATTTCAGCCTGTTCCTCTATAAGGTCGTAATAATCATTACTTTCGGAATCTTGCTCCATGTATCTCTGAAGTTCAGGCCGCAACCCCAAAGCCTCGTTAAATATTTCCCATTGTGTTTCGAGTGTGTCTTGCTCACCAGTGATAAAAAAGGTTGCACCATCACCACCACTTTTTAAGGAGTCATCGTAATGAGAAAGGTCAAGGCGCTCGTGATCTCTTAAAAATTCAATGACATCTTCATTATTGGCTATGAAATGAATGTTAATGGGCTCTTCGCACCGCAATCGACGACCTTTTAGGATATAGCTATGTATACGCTTTTTTTGAGCCAGCATTGCGCGACCGATTTCAGGGACTTTCACTGAGAAAAAGCTTCGCCCACTTTCAGGCAATTCGAAATCTTCAATGTTTTTTTTTGATGAAGCCTTAAAATCCATGTTATCCCCCTACTTTGGATATTAAATCTCGTATTTTAGGCAAAAATCTATTCTCTTCTGTGATTTTCCTCACGTTTAGATTTATGTTTTAGTGATTATTCGACGACATGACTGACAATTTTCAGCAATCTCATCAGGTTAATACCTGACTCAGCGTTGATGCCCTGGTAGCATCAGTTCCGAGATAGATGGAACAATGCATTCGAACTAAATGTTGTTTATATTGCCCCATATTGTAGTCATTTTTATGATTTTCCAACGGATTCTCAAGAAAAATTTGTAAAAACTTTACCATGCTCTATCTTTGAGCAAGTACTGAAAACAGTTTAGGGGTGAAAATTATGTTGGCAGTTCAAAACCAAATCATGATTGATCTCCCAATTGCGAGCTCTTGGGAAAAGGTAAGGGATATCTCTTTAGCAAATAATTATATTCCCAATGTCAATAAAATCGAAATCGTTACCGAAAAGAAAGAGGGGGTAGGTGCCCGCCGTAAAGCATATTTAGATAAAGGAAATAAGGTCGTTGACGAAACAGTAATTGCTTGGAACGATGGTACAGGTTTTACTTTAAAGTTAGATATTGAGGGTAAGCGGGTCTTACCATGGTTCAATGAGTTTTATTTTCGTTATCATATTGAAGAGGCGGATCACAAAACTTATTTCAAGCCAGCTATATTATATCAACCTCGCATTAATTTTATGGTGAGATTTCAGAAGAAAATATTTAATTGCATTCTCAGTAAGGAGCTAAAAGTGATTTGCGCTTCTATGAAATATTATTATGAAACCAATCAACCAACATCCAAGGAACGTTTGATAGACATTCGGAGAAGTGTTTAAACGATGAGATATTGCTGACTATACAGTTGCTAGCGCATTTGTGCTTCGAGTAACGAAATATCTGGTATAATAAAGGCTCGCTGGCTTTTATTTATCACCTGAGATTTAACTAAATCGCTCACAGCGCGAGAGACGGTTTCGCGCGCGATACCCAAGCGCAAGGCTATATCGGTCAACGTAGGCTTGGGAGATACGACATACCCTTTTGAAGTTTCATTGTTCGGTTCGACCATGCGCCGTATTTCGGAGGCTACCCTGCCGCGTTTGGATAGAATTTGATTTTCTAGATGTACAGTTTGAATACGTTTTAAATAAGAAATTAGCTTCTTAACAATCAAGCTATTTAAATCGGGAAATTGTGCCATAAGATCAGCGAAATTCTTGCGTTTGAACTGTATTACTGAGACTTCTGTTCTTGCCGTTATCTGACACAAAGCGGGGCCGCCAATTTGAAGGTGTTCAATGCCTATAATATCGCCCTGTTCAAAACTATTAACCCAATTTTCTTTACCATTAACTTCATAGAATAGTGCGAGCGCAATACCATCTTGAACAATGAAAATATATTCGACATCATCATTTTGGAACTGAATGACTTGCCCAGGTTTAAATTTTCGTGGCGTGCCAAACTTAGTTAATTTTGATTGAATTTCAGCAGGTAAATTGTTTAACATTGGTTCCCCCTAGTTAAAATTTAGGGCAGTTTGGAACTCCGTCAAATTACTTCCAAAGATTGCGCCCATATTTTGAATGCTAATCTGAAAGGTTTTTTTCTAAGAGTATTGTTATCTTGAAACAATAATTTGTCTTTATAGGCCAAAATGCTACAATGTAATCATGGCACACACATCATTAACATATTTCAAGCAAGTTTTTAGTGTTGTTACCCAATTTAATGTATCTGAAGAGGATTGTTTAAGAGCCACCGGCTTAAGCGAAATTCCTCGGACAGGTCGGGTGGATGCAAATACTATTAGTAGTATTTTTAAGTTTGCAGCTAACGAGTTAAACGACTCGCTAATAGCCATAAAATGCGCTCTTAAATACCCTTTGCTACAATACACACGCCCAGCAGAGATATTGAAGTTTTGCAAAGACATCAGCCACGCTGCCGAAATTTATAGGACTTACTGTCCACTTTTTCATACAGTTGGTAATTCTTCATGCGTTATCTCCGAGAATGGGACAGACCGTATGATCTGGATTCCTAACTTCGACTCAGAACATATTGACTTTTATCGCTTAAACGTTGAATTCATAATGACTAATTATATGACGTCTATAAATTGGTTGGCTTGGAATGTTGCCGGGGCGGTTCGACAACTTAGTTTTAGACATGATGCAATTATGCCAATCCAACACTATCAAGACTTGCTGGGTTGCGATGTAAAATTTGGTCAATCGGAATACTCAATATTGTTAAATGATCAAGTAAAAGATGCTCCGTTTGCCACTTACAACCCAACCGCTCTTGCGAAGATAAGAGTGAATTTGGATAAGGCGCTTAACGAATTATATGCAACGGAAAGCCTTATTGATCGTGTTGAGCTTCAAATACGAAACACGATAGAGTATAGAATTCCTAATAAGACGATTATAGCTAAAGCTCTCGGTTTAAGCGAGAGATCTTTGGCGCGAGCTCTGACGGAAAGAGGTACATGTTTTAAGGATATTAAGAACCGAGTTATGCGTGAAATTGCTAACGCAAAGCTAAATCAAGGATTGACACTGGCTGAGATTGCTTATTCACTTGGGTACAATGATCAAGCAGCTTTCACTCGAGCATATACAAAATGGTTTGGACTGCCTCCCGGAAAGAGCAGGTCGCTTTATAAAGTGGCTAAAGTTGAAGGGGTCGAACTCTCGAAGAATAGTGGCGAATCATGAAGTAAAACACAGCCATCAGCTTTAGCACTCATCTTTGATTACGCCTCGGCTTGGGCTTGGGAAATACAGCCGCAAAGTCAAAATTTCGATTATTTCAGATGCTTGTTTTTTACTCATGACTTAAACTCGTCGGCCCTGATAAGACTCTATCGGAAACCCACGCCGCCTTCTTCATAAATAATGCTATCCTCGCCAGCAGGCAAATGAACAGCCGTTCCGTCTGGGGCGCGGGTAAAGTTCTGACACATGCTGGAGATTCTAAGAGCGGCTTAAAATGCTACGGGCATTCACTTTGATGGCGCACTATCGACTGCTTATGTTAAAAGTTTCGATGCGTGTAGCGCTGCTTAGCTGATGGAGGTCTCGCTCATATATTCTGCACGTAGAGCCCGACGATCTATTTTCTCTGTACCTCCGCGAGGTAAGTGGGCACGAAACCAGATTCTTTCAGGCACTTTGAATGCTGCCAGATGGGTTCGCAAAAAATCTTGTAGATCATTTTGGCTTAGAGTGTGACCTGGCAGTAAGACGACCCCAGCTCCAACGACTTCTCCCAAACGCTCGTCCGGAATTGAAAAAACAGCAGCCTCGGAAACCGATGGATGGAGGTAAAACGCCGCGTCGACTTCGAGGCACGAAATATTTTCACCTCCTCGAATTATGATCTCTTTTTTACGATCAACAATTGTAACCAATCCATCTGCGTCAACTGTTGCCAAATCTCCAGTATGTAACCAACCGTCTCTCATGGCCTCAGCCGTCGCCTCAGGCTTATTGAGGTAACACCGCATATTTGCAGCACTTTTCAGGATAAGTTCTCCTACTTCTCCTATGGGTAAGTCTTTCCCAGCATCATCAACGATCCGCATTTCTTGCAATGGAGGATATAACCGCCCAGCAGCACCAGGTTGGTTCATGTAATCGTCACCGCCGATACCTAAGCCAAGAGCATTGGTTTCGGTGAGACCAAATCCAGATCGAGGTTCAGCAAGTGGGAAGGCCTTTGCGAGTTTTACAACTTGGCTCGCGGGGCGTTTTGCACCTCCGGCATCCATATGCCGTAACGTCTCCAATGACTTGCCCAGACTCGCAGCCGTATTGAGGATATCTGCAGACATGGTCGGAACACCAAAGAAGCGTGTGACTTTTTCTTTCTCGATGAGGTTCACGGCTGTCTCCGCATCCCATTTATTCATGATTACAAGCTTTGCACCTGTGGCGAGTCCCATGAAAAAACAGGCATGTGTTGCCGAGACATGAAATAAGGGCGTGGTGACCAATGAACAGGTCTGCAAGTCGGCACCATCGGCGTCTTTTGGCATGTCCGGCATCATCCCTGTTAATTCAGCTATTCGTCCAGCTAATAACCAACTCATTAAGGCTGATATTACCCCTCTGTGGGTCTGCACGACGCCCTTGGGGTGCCCTGTGGATCCAGATGTATACATAATTGCCATGTCATCATCGGTGTCAACATCCAAGGTCGGAATTTCGGCATTTGTTATAGCTTTTATCAATTGATCATAGGTATTTGGCGACGATCCTTCATAACGCACTAATATTTGAGTGATGCCGAGGCGCCTTGCGAAAGGCTCTACTCTCTTTGCAATAGATGGTTCCGTAAAAGCGAGTTTGGCGTTGCTATCTGTGAAGCCATATTCCAGCTCCTGCGTTGTCCACCAACTGTTCAGGAACACAATCACCCCTCCCAGTGAGGCAATGGCCATTATCGCTGTTAAATATTCCGGGTAGTTTCGCATACAGATCGCAACCCGGTCACCTTTTGAAATTCCGAACTGAGTCTTTAAGACTTGTGCTAACCGATTAACTCCCGTTCGGAATTCATTGTAAGTATAACGTTCCTCCTCAAAAACTAAAAACTCCGCGTCACCATATTCATCGCATTTATGCATAAGTTCACTTATGTGGCGGGGAGCATTTGCGAATGTTTTGTAGCGGATATTTCGAATATCCACCTCGTCCAATGCAAAAATAGGCTCTGTTGTAATCACATGGGTGACGACGTCTTCTAAGGTTTTGAATTGAGTTTCCAAAAGAATTACTTTCCTGTTTTGCGAAATACTAAAACAACGTGATTCAGTATTTGAGTGATGAAGTTACAATGTCATTGTTTCAAAGCACCGCCGGACTTCTTCAACAAAAACATCCGGCCGTTCCATGGCCAGAAAATGACCACCCCGGTCGAGTTCGTTCCAATAGACAATGTTTTTCCGGCGTTTTTCGGCCCATCGCCGTGATGCAGGAAATATATCCCATGGCGCAATGGTACCGCCAAAAGGCAACTCTATGTCACCGACTTGCGGCTCGCCAAAGCTATGCCAGTATATTTGGGCCGACGAGGTTGAGGCATTGTTCAGCCAATAAATCATAACATTATCTAATAGATGATCGCGGCTAAAAACATGTTCTGGGTGGGATACGTTATTGTCATTCCGGCAATCAGACCAGCCGTGAAATTTTTCAACAATCCATGCCATTTGTCCTACCGGTGAATCCGACAAACCATAACCTAGAGTCTGTGGTCGCGATGACTGCTGAACTGAGAAACCGGTCTCTTTGCGCGCATACCATTTTAGGCGAGACATCATTTTCTCTTCTTGTTCGGTCAGGTTTTCCCGTTCGTTTCGACTTGGCGGTGCAGCGACCATATTTACATGTATTCCAGCACAGCCGCCTAAGTTCTGCAGGCCGATTGTCTCGGTTATCACAGAGCCCCAATCACCACCTTGCGCGAACCACCGTTCATAACCCAATAGGGTCATCAAATGATGCCACGCCCGCGCGATTTGCGGAACATCCCAACCCGCTTCCACGGGTTTGCCAGAAAACCCAAAGCCAGGCAGAGACGG
This sequence comes from uncultured Hellea sp., assembly GCA_938007935.1. Lineage (GTDB taxonomy): Bacteria > Pseudomonadota > Alphaproteobacteria > Caulobacterales > Maricaulaceae > Hellea. Next base: position 10,702 of record CALLMD010000001.1, on the reverse strand, counting down.
TATCACAAGATGAAAGTCCTTTTTCAGGGGTTCAATGACTTGCACAAATTCCAAAATTGAACCCGGCCATCCGTGAGTCATCAACAAGGGACGCGCATCCGAGTTCTGGCTCTTTATATGAATGATATGAATATCAAGCCCGTCAATTTCTACCACATAATTGGGCAGAGCGTTCAAGGCCTTCTCACACCGCCGCCAATCGTAAGTCTCCTGCCAATAGGTCGTCAGCTCTTTTACATAGGATAAGGGAATGCCTTGTTCCCAATCATCTACAATTTCCTTTTGCGGAAAACGCGTTAGGGCAAGCCGTGTTTGAAGATCGTCAATCTCTTTTTGCTCAATACTAATATGAAAGCTACGGATGCTGTCGCCAATCAAGTTTTGTCTCCTTATTTCGACGATATCTTCGATTAATGACGCTAGCGAACTCGATATTAGCCAACAAGAGCTAATTGGTCTTTAGTCAACTTAGGGGGAGGAGGCAGTTTAAACCTAGAGAGATTTTCAGCAGCTAGCATTTCCGGATACTGGTCAGTACTGAAAAACCTATCACTCCAGTTTGTCGTTGAAGTCACGGTGTCAACAGCGGCACGGCGTTTTGCAATCACGCCATCATTGGCCTTAGATTTAGGCATCATACAGACCAGACTTGCCGCCCTGATTAAACTAGGCTCTGACGGGTCACTTGTTGCTGCAGGTTCCAAACCCGGGCTGGAGCAATGAACAGTGCGCGAGTCCCAAAGCATCATATCGCCGGACTCCATATGGGCCATGATTGGCGGAGTTTCCTGTAACCGAGGGTCATCTACTGGAAAACGGAAATGATCGAGCCATTCGGGCAACTTACCCAATCGATCAGCATATGTTTTGGGAATAGTGGTGAACCACTTATGGGATCCAGGAATAAGGATATTACCGCCTGCTGCAGGCGAGGTGGGCAGCAATGAGATAGCCCCCTGAACGCATTGCATACCTGGACGCGTAATCGGATGTTGATCGACATGTAGCCATGACCCACCTCGCGTCGTTTCCCATTCAGGGTCAATGTCGGTCGGCCGCCATAGCGCCATGCCATCAAAGCTAGATAAAAGATCATCGTCGTTCCAAATTGAGGCGAAGGCCGTTTTGATCGAGTGTCTTGACCGGGTGAACCATTGGGCTTCACTGTGGCCGATACCCAGAGCAGGCACAATGCCGCCCGAGGTTACGATTGGCCAACGATCATCGCCCCATGTGGCCATGTCGTTACGTTTAATACCTGTACCAAGCTGTTCAAGATATTCCCATGTGAGGTCAAGCGCGTGTTTAGCTTCAGTTGGCGACAAAGCACCTTTGATGACGACAAAGCCCTCTGATTCCAGATGCTCTAGGCTTTCCTTCGATCCTGCGGCAAAGCGGGGGACTTTCGTATAAACGGGTGTAAGTTGGGTGTGGCTCATGGCTATTCCGCTCACCCGACCATTGCTCGTTGGTTTTCGTCCAGATCAGGAACGGGGGGTAACCGATATTTAGTCGGATCACCTGCTTCCAACACCATTGGAAACTGATCGGCGTTAATCCAGCGGTCGCTCCAATTAGTCGTTGATAAACGATCGAGAACAGCTTTACGGCGCATAGCCATAACGTCTTCGTTAGAATGAGCCTTCGGCATCATACAAACGAGACTGGCGGCTCTGAGTAATTTAGGTGCGGCAGGATCAGTTTTAGGTACTGGGCCAGTTCCTGGGCTTGAGCAATGTACCGTACGGGAATCCCATAACATCATATCGCCGGGCTCCATATGGGCCATGATCGGCGGTGTGTCTTTGAGCTGCGGATCATCAGTCGGGAAACGGAAATGGTCTTGATCTACCGGAATACTCGCCAGCCGATCAGCATAGCGCTTGTGGATGTCGGCAAACCATTTATGCGATCCGGGGACGACGATATTACCGCCGATTTCGGGAGATGTCCGTGTCAAGGTCACCGCGCCTTGTACACATTGCCGGCCAGGACGGCTAATAGGATGTTGGTCGATATGCAGCCACGCGCCGCCGCGGTCGGTGGCCCACATAGGATTTATGTCCGTCGGCCGCCAAAGGGCCATACCGTCAAAACTGACAAGAAGATCTTCATCGTCCCACACGGTTGCGAAGGCTTTTTTTACTGCGGGCACTGAACGTATATACCATTGTGCTGCGCTGTGTCCGATTCCTTGGCTTGGAACGATGCCTCCGTGGACGTTCACGGGCCATTGATCGTCATCCCATGTGTCAACGTCATTGCGGTCAACGCCGGTTCCGAGTTCTTTAAGAAAGTCCCATGTCAGATCAAGGGCATGGTTGGCTTCGGTTTCTGATAATGCGTTTGCGATGACAACATAGCCTTCGGAATCAAGATATTCGATGCTCTCCTTCGAGCCGGCAGCAAAGCGAGGGACATGAACATATTTTGGCGTCAATTTTTGTGGGCTCTTCATGATAACTTTCCCTGAACTTTGTTCTTATTGCACGGACTAAAACATCTGTCATGCTGTGAGGTGACTTTGTACATTACCAAGCAATCCAGAAAAAGGTCACTATTGCGTTAAATAGAGCGGACAGTTTTGGCCATTATGCGAAGGTTAGTATTGGTAAATTTGGGTGTTAATTCCTCTATATTAGTCTACAATCGTATTCATGATAGTGTTTAGAACCCTAAGATAATGATCCACGCTCAGAGTTTTGAGTCCCCCTCAGTGGACAAAAAAAGCTTGGAGCCAGGCTTTTCGATAAAAGATATCCGTACAGCACTAGGCCTAAAAGGTCGACCAAGCGGTCATTTGCACAAGTTGTTGGGCGTACATGGAATTGATATCACCCAATCCCCTGAGGACTTTATCGTTCCAATGGATTTAACTTGGAGTATCTTTGCCGAGCACGGAGCGCAAATAGGTGACGAATTTCACGGCGCTGCGGACCAACGGTTGAGGCCTGGGGCCTCAGATCTGATCGTTGCTCGTATGTTGTTGAGTGCGACTATCCTTGATGCTCTACGCGCATTTTCAGAAGCTTGGAAATTTTTAGTTTCCAGTATTGATGTGTCTGTTACCCGCCGCGAAACAGGAATCTCCTTACGGTGGTCTGCTGTGGACCCAACCAATGAAGCCCATCAAATCTTTGCCGAGGGTATGGCAACAGTCTTTTATGGCGTATTTCATTGGATGGCCGGAGAAAGGCTTGAGGTACAAAGAATTAAGTCGCCTGCATCGCGACAGTCTTCCACATCAACAATGTTAAAATTTTTGGGGGCGCCCATCACATTTTCTGGTCAGAATTTGGAAGTGGTTTTTGCACCAAAAGTTGCGGAAATTCCAGTTCTTGAGGTTGAACTTGATGTTTGGCGAGATCGTGTACGCAGCATCTTTTCAGACTTATATGTCGGGACTTTCCGCGAAGATTCGGGTGGTATGTTTGCGGACAAAGTTCGGTCAGCTATTCGTCATGGTAAGGACCAGCAGAATATGGCCTTCGATTTGGGTATATCTGTAAAGACGTTAGCTAGGCGCCTGAAACAAGAAGGATGCACCTTTCGCGAAATTCAAAATGAAGTTCGGATGCAACGGGCAAAAAGTCTAATTCAAGCGGGCAGAAATATTGAGGATATAGGCTACATGCTAGGATATCAGGATGAACGAAGCTTCCGCCGGGCTTTTCAACGATGGGTCGGTGTAAGTCCATCGGCCTATCGCAGCCGTTATCCGGAAATTTGACTTTCATTAAATTCGTTAACTGATCTGTCCAATATTGTCCGCTCATTCTCGGGAGGACCGCCCCTGTTTCGACTTCCATCTCTGAACCAGTTTAAAATTTAGACACGTGCAGCGCAATAAAGAATGATTCTGGCGGTCTTTTTTAAGGGGAAAAGTTATGTTTAAGGGTAGCAGAAACACCAAAAACAAAATGATGGCTCTTTTGACGGGAGTCTCAATTACCACGATCACCATCTCGTCGGCTTGGGCTCAAGAAGCGCCGCAAGAAGACCAAGCGACAAGAGTATATGATGAGATTGTCGTTACCGCCCGGTTTCGTGAAGAAACCGTTCAAGATATCGGGGGAAGCATCTCGGCACTGGACAGTGCAGCCTTTGAGCGCGAAGGAATTTTAGACTTTGAAGACATAGCCAATCGTACAGCTGGTCTAAACTTGAATGATCGCGGTCCTAATCAAAACGATGTTGGAATTAGAGGGGTTTCAAGCGGTGTAGGCCAAGCCTTTGGAGACTCAGGCATATCAGGACCATTAATCAGCCAATTTCTCGATGACATTCCTGTTGCACAATCTAGTGCCAGTCAGAGGGACTTTAATTTGTTTGATTTCGAGCGGATTGAAGTCCTTAGAGGACCTCAGCCGACCTTCTTCGGTGAAGGGTCTGTTGGAGGAACCATTCGCTATGTAACTCGAACCCCTGATCTTTCGGGAGAATCTATATCTGATAGTGTTTTAAAAGCCGGTTTATCGACCACCAAAGGTGGTGATTTAAATTACTCTGTTTCTGCTGCTTCCACACTTGTGGTTGTTCCAGACAAATTTGCCGTTCGAGGCGTTATCAATTACCGGGATGATAGCGGTTATATTGATAATACGACTCTTGGCACCGATAATATTAATGACTTTGAGTCTATAAGTGGACGTTTGGTTGCGTTAATTGAACCAAATGATGACCTGTCTATCCGGTTGATGACATTTATAGGCCGCGATGATATTGGTGAAAACAATAGTGCCGCCTTACCAGTATTTTCGCCAGCTAGCGATCTTGTTTCAAACGCCCCCATCGATGGAGAAAATGAGGATGACTTTGAGCTCTATACTGGGAAAATCGATTATGACTTCGGGTCGATAACCGCAACCTCAATAACAAGTCTTTATGACCGGAAGAGCTCAACTGAGTTCTTTTGTGGCGCTTGCGCGGCGTTCGGCTTGTTTTTACCCAATCCAATTGCGCCGAGGAGCTTAGTAGATATTGATGATCGTAGCTTCACCCAGGAATTTCGTTTCGTCAGTGACTTTGAAGGGCCTCTAAATTTTACGGCTGGATTATATTATCAGGATACTGAGCTTACCTCAGAGAATAATACAACGGCTGCAGGATTTGGTGAATTTGTTGTATTTCCCGCTGGATCCGATCAGTTATTCGAACAAAACAACGCCATTGATTCAACACAATATTCAGCATTCGCAGAATTCACTTTTGAGGCATCGGATAGTTTAAGGCTTATTGGCGGTGCGCGATATGTCGACGAAGAGATCGAGAATACGACAACGCTTTCGACACTGGCCCTCGGCGGCGGCGCACTTGGTATAGAACCACCTTTCGCTCTTGGAAATTTGACTGATTTTGTGGTCGGCGCAGGGTTGTCAAATACAGGTGTTTTCGAGATTAAAAAGGTTCTGCCTAGAGCCGCGGTTGAATTTGACGCAACGGATGATGTGCTCCTATACGCTTCGGTCGCGACAGGTATCCGAAATGGCAACTTGAATCCATCATCCTCAGCATTTTTCGCTTCAGGGGGAGCTCCCGATTTGTTCACAAGTATTCGGGAGTTTACGGAAGATGATGTTTTGAGTTATGAAATAGGCGCTAAAACCAATTGGCTTAACGGCGACATAACCGCCAATATAGCCGCTTTCCATTCTACATATGACGATCCTCAGGTTGAATCAGCGATACCTTTTGTTCTTGTACAAAATGGCCCCGAACTTCGCATTATTGGCGCAGAAGTAGAGACAGCTTGGCGGGTGAATGATAATGTTGATCTGTTCTTCAATGGTGCGTTCCAAGACAGTTCATTCCAAGGCAATGCGCTCTTATCTCCTGTCATCCAATCAATCGGCTTTGATTTCGATTTGCGCGAAGGCAATTGGGCGGCGAATAGCCCGCGTTGGTCCTACTCCGCAGGTGCTAACCTCAACCATCCAATTGGGAATGGTGACCTGTCGTTAATAGGCCATGCTAGCTACAATTATACAGGACCGCGCTTTGCATCGGTTGTAAACTTCCCATCCAGCAGGATGGCCGCTCTCAATATCGCGAATGTGCGCCTTGGCGTTGAAAACGATAATTGGTCGCTCGTGGGCTATGTCTCGAATTTGACAAATGACGTCGAATTTACGTCAATTGCGGGTTCATTAGCTGCGCCAACACTTACGCCGGGCGGTGAACTCGACTTTTTTGCGAGCGACGTTGCCATAAATCGTCCACGGACTATGGGCGCGGAATTAACGGTTCGCTTTTAATTCTTGACATATCCAACAATTTCGATTGGTAAAAAACAAATGATAAACACGACTATCACTGGAGATTGCGCGCCAGGCTTCGAGGCACTGGCGGGCGCGTTCGAGAATAATTTTAAGCAACACGGTGAAATTGGGGCGTCTCTCTGTATCTATCAGCAAGGAGAAAAAGTTGTTGATTTATGGGGTGGGCACTCAGATGCCGCGAAGTCTCAGCCTTGGGAAAAAGACACCTTGGTGAATGTGTGGTCAACGACCAAAGGGATGATGGCGTTGTGCCTCGCGCGCCTTGTCGATCAGGGCAAACTGGATATGGGGCGTCCTGTGGCAGACTATTGGCCAGAGTTTGCCGCTAATGGTAAGGAGCATGTCACTGTTGCACAGTTATTTTCTCACCAAGCCGGTCTATGCGGCACGGACAAAACAATTACAAAAGATCAGGTGCTTGATACAGATCTGCTGGGCGCGATGTTGGCGGCCCAGAAACCACAATGGCCGATTGGCGAAAGTTCAGGCTACCACGCCTTTTCAATTGGCCCCCTTGCAGACACGTTATTCAAAAAGGTGATAGGCAAAACAGTTGGTGAATATTTTCGCGATGAAATAGCGATACCTTTTGATATTGATTTTCATATAGGCCTCGAGGCAAGCGAAGATGACCGCGTGGCCGAAATGGCCCATGACGACAATCCACCAGGCGGCGACCCTTCGGCATTTAATGAGTATCAAAAAATTGCGATTGAGCATGCCTCTTTGAGTCCCTATTTACCAAATGAGCGCGCGTGGAGAGCCCAAGGCACACCTTCAGCTGCAGGCTGTGGTAATGCGAGAAGCATTGCCAAGATATACTCGGCTTTAGCAACTAATCGATGTCTGGGCGGCGTCGAAATAGTAAGTGAGCAGGCACTCGGAGCCGCAACCGAAATCCAAATTGATAAATTAGACCTAGTTTTAGGATTTCCGATGTCATGGGGTATCGGCTTTGCTGTTAATAAATCCATGGGGGTCTATGGTCCTAATCCCAAATCCTTCGGCCATCACGGCTGGGGAGGATCTTTCGGTTTTGCCGATCCCGATAATGGCTTGGGTGTCGCTTATGCGATGAACTATATGCGCGAACCCCTTGACGCGCCAGATCCAAGGCTCATGGCGATAATAGGCGGAATCTACGCGTCTGTTTAATCGACATTTTAGTATCTCACCGATTGAATATTTTTGTGAACCTCGCAGACTGGGTCTTGCTCCCAAAGCACCAATGCTTACTGCCATGACATATTGGAGACAAACGCGATGACTTATGATTTTTCCGGAAAAACAGCCGTTGTGACAGGGGCCAGCCGCGGCCTTGGCGCTGCAATCGCAAGGACTTTGGCAGAGGATGGTGCGCGCGTTATTCTTCTTGCGCGTAGCCTTGAAAAATTAGAACAGCTGGCCGCTAAGTTACCAAATGACCCTATCGTCATTGAGGCTGACCTTTCTAACCCTAAGGGATGGGAAATGGCATCAAATAGCATCCTTGAGGCCTCTCCGACTATAGACATCCTCGTCAACAACGCTGGAACGAATACACATGAGCCGTTAAAAAACGTCTCTGAATCAAGGTTGGACAAAGTCTTAATGGTCAATGTTAGGAATCTCATCATGCTTTCACACGCATTGACGCCGGCTCTTACGCAAGCACGGGGTAACATCGTCAATATATCGTCTGTTTCCGCCTTTTCCGGTATGGTAGGTCAAATCGCTTACTCTACGTCCAAAGGCGCAGTGAATGCGTTCACGCGCAATGCCTCTCTAGACCTTGGCCGTGTCGGTGTTCGGATAAATGCTATCGCGCCAGGCCTCATTGATGACGGTATGTGGAAAGCTGCTTTTGATGCAGGCGTAGACCGAGAAAAAACATTTGCCAATATGCGTGATCAACTACCTCTCGAAGGACGCTGGGGTGCAGCACAAGACATCGCTGATGCTGTTGCATGGCTAGCCTCTGACAAAGCAAATTACGTTACGGGGCAAGTTATTCGTGTCGATGGCGGCATAATCATCTGATCAGACGCCGAATAAGCCTTAAGATACCTAAGCATTTGGTGTCCATGTTGTTTGAAAGGACTGCAGGCGATGACATTGATTAGAATTGGAATTTTGGGAGCTGCCAAAGTAGCAGAATATGCTCTTATTCCACCAGTGGCAAATAATGATAGAGCCATCATTTTTGCCGTCGCGAGCAGGAGTGGGGAGCGCGCGCAAGCCTATGCACAAAAGCACTCCATTCCTACTATTTCCGATGACTATAAAGCATTGGTTGAGCGGGAAGATATCGACCTAGTTTATAATGCACTACCCCCAAGTGAGCATGCAGCGATGTCAATCGCTGCTCTACGTGCGGGTAAACCGGTGCTTTGCGAAAAACCATTCGCCATGAACGCAAAAGAGGCGCGGAAAATGGTTTCCGTAGCTCAAGACACCGGGCTTCCCCTGATTGAGGCCTTTCACTATCGCTTTCATCCGGCATTCTCTTTCATATTGGATGAGGTGCGCAATGGTAAAATTGGGACAGTTCAGTCCATCTCAGGCCGCCTCACAGGACCACTTCCCAATGTAGATGGAGAGGTTCGTTATATCCCTGAACTAGGAGGCGGGGCGTTGATGGACCTAGGATGTTATCCGGTTCATTTGTTGCGCACATTGATGGGCACTGAGCCCACGGTTACAGAGGCCAAGGCGGTGATGAGTGAAAGCGGGGTTGACCTTAGCTTTGAAGGCCACTTGGGATTTCCATGCGGCGCACGAGGCAAAGTGGTTTGCTCGATGGCTTTGGATGCTAAACTCGAAGCTCGGTTAGAAATCGTCGGCGAAGCGGGACAAATCGATTTCGTTAACCCGTTGGCTCCACATATGGGTCATAAGATTACGATTACGACCGAGGAAGAAAAACACTACAAAATTGCCAAAGACAAAACGACCTATGCTTGTCAGCTCGACCACGTTTTGGATGTCCTCGCTGGAACTGCGCAGCCGCTCACCGGCGGTGGGGATGCAATCGCCAACATGACTGTCATTGATAACCTCTACGTGGCAGCCGGCGTGAAACGTCTATAGCAGATACTAATTATTGGTCGGGCACAACGCGCGGTTCAGTAGCAAGCTCGCCGCGAGTTACAAAATTATCTGAAGTACCAGCGTTCAAAAGAACGAAAGAAAATAAAGCTGAATAGAAATCGTGCCTAACGTCCGCTAAGGGGGTATTGTTACCTTTTCCCAGTGTCTTAAACCGTCTGCGGGTTCAACGGGTCGTCGCAACACTTTAGTTATTTAGTAAACTGGAGTGAGCAGATGAGACCACGGATATATTATTCAACCGAGCAGCGGGCGGAGATTTGGGATAGATGGAAGCGCGGCGAGTCGGCCCATGAGATAGGCCGTCTGTTTGACCGGCCTCATTCCTCGATTTTTAAGATACTGATGAAGACGGGCGGACTACGCCCAGCGGAACGCAGGCGCTCAAGGCTGTCATTAAAATTGGCTGAGCGCGAGGAGATATCGCGCGGGCGTAATGGCGGGACGCGTCCTGGCTCAGACGCACTTACCCTGACTGTGAGGATATGCACATCTCCCATGAGACGATTTATAAAACTCTTTACGTACAAGCCCGTGGGGCGCTGAAGAAGGAGTTATTACTGTATCTGCGCAGCCAGAGGCGTATCCGTCGTTCGCGTTATGGAAAGCAAAAGACTGACATGCGCGGACAGATTAAAGGCGCGATCTCTATTAGTGAAAGGCCTCCTGAAGCCGACGACCGTGCGGTACCGGGGCAATTGGGAGGGTGATCTAATCTGTGGGCCTAATCATAGCTTATAGGCACGTTAGGTAGAGCGTCACTCACGTTATGTCATGTTGATGAAGCTCTCAGACCGAAAGACAGAAACTTTTGTGAATGCCCTGATTAAACACTCAAAGAAGCTGCCTGACGAGCTCTATAAGTCTCTGACATGGGATCGCGGTCATGAACTTGCTCAGCATAAGAGGTTCACGATGGAGACCAATATAGATGTGTACTTCTGTGACCCGCAAAGCCCGTGGCAACGCGGCAGTAATGAGAACACCAATCGATTGCTACGCCAGTACTTCCCCAAAGGCACGGACTTATCTGTACATAGCCAAGCCAAATTAAATGCTGTAGCAAGAGAGCTTAACGAGCGTCCTCGAAAGACGCTTGATTACGAAACACCGGCTGAGCGGTTCAGCCAATGTGTTGCGGCGACCCGTTGAACCCGCAGCCAAAGAAGGACACTCAGCTCAACTCACTATGGGAAGTGTTATGGTTCGAATCCCTAATAGTGCACCACTGTAACTCATTTTGTTGCCCAAAAATGAGATCAGGAGAGGGACTCTTACAGGAAATTTCAGGGTCAACAGTAGTAATTAAAAGAAATTAATGGCGCACCGGGGATGCG